>JBILQF010000013.1:0-33544 GCA_044373385.1 Rhodoluna sp. | reverse complement strand
CGTAGATTGACTTAACACCAATTCTGTGCTCAATACCCAATGCTGTTGAAGCGTTGCCCTGAGGGTCTAGGTCAATTACAAGCACTTCCATGCCTTTATCGGCGAGTGCAACAGCTAGGTTTACTGCTGTAGTTGTCTTGCCAACGCCACCTTTTTGGTTAGAAACCGTAATGATTCTTGTTGAAGCTGGGTGGGGGATAACTGAGTTTCTCACGTGAGACATACGTCTGGTGTTGTCGCTGATCTCCTGGGCTAACGGGGCGTCCTTAAAGCCGCCTGCTAGGCCGAATTCATCGGGATGTTTCACGTGAAACCTGCTTCTCAATAGTAGTTATTTCTTCAGTTACTGGCTGCCAGCCAACCGCTTCAGGGCTTGTTTCTTCTCTCCCATTAGGGTATCCAAGACCTCTGACAACCTGCTTTTCGGCGACAGATGAACTCTCGGCCATTGATAAAGACGCGCTATCCGCATCGCTGTTTTGACTCAAAACATCTCCCTATCCAATTACCTAGAGTAGCCTAACCCGAACAACGGTTGTGGGGTCAACCAGAAGATTTTCCCCAACTGTGACAATCTCAAAGCTGTCTATCTTCAGTTTCTTTGCCAAAGCCCTAGATTCTTCTATTTCGTCCTGGGCTTTAGAGCCTTTCATAGCTAGAACCTGTCCACCAGGGGCAGTCAAGGGGACGAGCATTCTTAGTAGCTTAGGTAGGGCAGAAACTGCTCTTGCTGTTGTCACATCATAGTTTCTAAGTGGGGCTTCTTCAGCTCTGCCCCTCAAGACTTTGACGTTCTCAAGCCCTAGTGTCGGGACAACTACATCCGCCAGCCAGTTCGCTCGCCTTTCCATTGGTTCAATCAGCACGAATTTGACCTTAGGTCTCAGGATTGCCATTGGTATTCCTGGGAACCCAGCCCCAGATCCCACGTCCGCAACTAACTGTCCGTCTTCAACTAGGTCAGCAACGACAGCGGAATTCAAGATGTGTCTGGACCAAAGCTTCGGTAGTTCTCTAGGACCAATTAGCCCTAGAAGGTCTCCGTCTCTCACCAGAAGGTCGAAGTACTGTCTGGCTTGAGTTATGTATTCGCCATAAACCTCTTGGGCTTCCTTAGGCTCAACCTCTGGGGTGAAATCGATGTTCTCATCGAGGTTAGTCATAAGAAACTCCAATCTGTTGGACTAAACAAAAAGCCAGGACCTAAGCCCTGGCTGAATGTTTCACGTGAAACTATTCGGCAGGCTTTGCCACAATGTGGCGTTCTTTGCCTTCACCTTCAGACTGGGACACAAGCCCAGCTTCAGCAATCAAATCGTGAGAGATTTTGCGGTCATAAGAGCTCATTGGCTTTAGGGCAACTGCGGCATTGGTGTCTTTGACCTTGTCAATTGCCTTGTTTACCAGTTTGGTCAATGCATCCAAACGAACCTGTCTAGAGCCAGCAATGTCAATGATTAGGCGGCTAAAAGACTGGGTTTTGGTCTGAACAGCGATCCTAGTTAGCTCCTGAAGAGCTTCAACAGTGTCTGGGTGGGAGACAAGTCTTAGGTTGCTCTCTTCGTCAGCGGTCACTTCCAAATAGGCTCTGCCCTGTCTAACATCGATGTTGATGTCGCCATCAAGGTCGAAAATGTCTAGCAATTCCTCTAGGTAGTCTGCAGCTACTTCGCCTTCTTCTTCGAGGTCCTTGATCGAGGTTTTAGCGTCGGCCTGCTCTACAACTTCTTCTTGGTTCTCTGATGTTTCAATCTGGTCTGACATTTGTCCTACTTCTTGCCGTTCGGCTTTTTCTTGGCTCTGGCCTTGGAAACTGGCTGAACACGCTGTACTGGTGGGGCGGCTTCGGCTTCTTCCGCTGGGGTTTCGTTGCTAAGTTTGCCTCTCTTGATCAACTTAGCTTGACGTTCGTTGTGGGCAATTGAGCCCGGTGTTGGCATGCGCTTGATGACGTAGTACTGCTGACCCATAGTCCAGAAGTTGGACACTAGCCAGTAGATAAGCACACCTAGAGGGAATGAAATACCCGAGATTAGGAAGATTACTGGGAATGCGTAAAGCATGATCTTCTGGGTCTGAGCAAACTGTGAGTTCATAGCATCAGGGTTCTGGTTCTTAGCCATAATCTGCTTCTGAGTAATGAACTGTGAACCTGTCATTAGAACTATCATGACTGCTGCGATGATCTGGACTGATGTGCTGGTTGCAGTTAGGAAGGTTTCAGAGAGGCTGGCTCCTAGGAACTTTGAGCGAGCAAATGATTCTGATAGCTCTTGGGTTAGTAGACCCACACCAGGCTTCTTGCTTTGAGCTTCCTGAAGGGTTGTGAAAAGCGAGAAGAAAACAGGCATTTGAGCCAGCAGTGGGAGACAGGAAGCGAATGGACTAGAGCCGTGCTTCTTGTACAGAGCCATCTGCTCTTTGGCCATCTTCTCGCGTGAGTCTCGGTCTGTCTTACCCTTGTACTTCTTCTGAAGCTTCTGAAGGTCAGGCTGCAGGATGTACATAGATCTCTGGGATTTGATCTGCTTCACGAACAATGGGATCAGGGCAGCTCTAACAACTAGAACGAGTCCAACAATGGATGCAACCCATGTAATACCTGAGCCTTCTGGCAAGCCCAAAGTAGTCAAGACGCTGTGGAAGGTAACCAGAATAGCCTCGATAACCCATTTGAACGGCCAGAGTATCGTTGCGAATATATCCATTTATTTATCCTTATCTATTGAAACTGTTGCTAGCTGAGCAAACACAAACCCGTGCTTACTAAGCCCAAACCACTTAGGACCTGTGGCTACCTCATCAACCCCACCTTTTGAAAAGGGGTTGCATCTGAGGATCCGCCAGGTTGTTAGAACAGAACCCTTAACCAAACCGTGCTGCTGTATAGAGCCTAAACCGTAAGCAGAGCATGACGGGTAGAAACGGCAAACATCGCCATACAGAGGAGAGATCATCTTTCTCCAAACGACGATGAAAGCAATAAAGGCATTCCTTGGCAAGAGCCAGAGGTTTACCAATAGTGTCTTCATCTGTTTACCTTATTAACAACTCTTACTTATGGACCTGTTTAGCTGCGTTTGTCAGACATTCCTTGAGTTCATTTTCGAGATCCTGCCAGGACTTACTCTTGATTGAAGGCAGAGCTCTCACTACTAGGGTCTGTCCACTCTGAAAATCGCCCAGGGTATTTCTTACAGCTGATCTAAGTCTTCTTTTTGTGAGATTTCTTTCGACGGCAGATCCCACAGATTTAGATACGACAAATCCAAAACGTGCTGAATTGGATTGACTATCGCTTTTTAGATAAATAACCATGCTGTCACCAACTACCTTGCGACCAGATCTCATGGTTGTTCGAAAATCCTCGGCTCTTATTAGCCGGTTCTCTCGAGCCAGCAAAAGAAACTACGCAGACAGTTCGGTGCGGCCCTTGCGGCGACGAGCAGCAAGGATAGCTCGGCCAGCGCGAGTCTTCATGCGAAGACGGAAGCCGTGAGTCTTTGCTCTGCGGCGGGTGTTAGGTTGGAAAGTACGCTTGCTCATTAGGTGTTACTCCAAAACTTTTTGTGGATTCACGTCGAAAGTAAAGTTAGCTGGTGCTCAGCGAACCCAATGCCGAGCAACCTGTTAAACTTACGCCAATATTGGGGCTCTGGTCAAGTTATATTCAAAATTTTTATTGAATTTATAGAAATTCTCGCAAGATCAAAATGGGCGTTTTTGATAACATTTTGGATTTAAGTCAAAAAATTTCCACTTTCGATTTGCAATTTCATTCACTTAGGCAGTTGAATAACTAGAGATAGTTTTCCACAGACTCAAAAACACACAAAGTTAGAGTTATGCACAGGTTCTCCACAGGTGTTAATATCTGTGGACTCAGTTGTGGAAAACTACATGACGAGCAGTAAATCATTGAATTTTGAAAGAAACCCATGGCCGAAATGACTGGTATTACCACTGAACAGTGGCAAGACGTCGTCTCTCGACTCAGAGAGGACGAACGCATCACCAACCAGCTGCTCGGTTTCGTCAATTTGATCTCAGTCCAAGGTGTTTTAGGTGAAACCCTCTATTTACAGGTCGCTAACGAAATGACCAGGGGAATTATTGAACAGAGAATCAAGCAACCACTGATTGAAACTCTCTCAATGGTTGGACTAGACGAGGCACCTACCAACATCGGAATTGTTGTAAACCCAGAACTTACTCTTGCATTCTCCGCAAACCAGCAGGCTGACCTAGAGCTAGAAGAAGAGCCAGAAACAGTAGTTCCGGTTTATTCATCAACGGATAGTTCTCAACCAACCGATGGATCTTCGAGGTTGAACCCTCGCTACACATTCGAAAGTTTCGTCCAGGGAAGCTCAAACAGGTTCGCTCACGCAGCAGCTTTCGCGGTAGCTGAAGTACCTGCAAATGCTTATAACCCGCTGTTTATCTATGGAAACTCAGGTCTTGGTAAGACTCACCTTTTGCACGCTATTGGTAACTATGTTCAGCAGTACTGGCCAGCTAAAAAGGTCCGCTACGTATCCAGTGAAGTTTTCACCAATGACTTCATCAATGCGATCCAGACCAACACCAGCTTCAATTTCCAGTCAAAATACCGCCAGGTAGACGTTCTTCTGATCGATGACATCCAATTCCTACAGGGAAAGAAGGAGACTCAAGAGTCCTTCTTCGCTACTTTCAACGCTTTGCATGAACAAGGCAAGCAGGTAGTTATCACTAGCGATGTGTCTCCTAAGCTTCTGAACAGTTTTGATGAGCGTATGAGAAGCCGCTTCGAATGGGGTCTAATGACCGATATTCAAGCTCCTGAACTCGAGACAAGAATCGCTATTCTTCGTAAAAAAGCTGAAAACGACAAGATCCGCGTCAGTGACGAGATTTTGGACTACATGGCTGCTCGAATTTCCTCAAACATTCGTGAACTTGAAGGTGCTCTAATCCGAGTAACGGCCTTCGCCGCCCTAAACAGAACACAGATCGATATGCCATTGGTCCAGGCTGTTCTAAAGGATGTTGTCCCACTAGGTGAAGACGGCAACAGCATTGCCCCGATGGAAATTGTTCGGGCTGTTTGCAGCTACTTCAAACTCACCCAGGAAGAGTTATTCGGTAAGTCAAGATCTCAAGCGATTGTTACTGGAAGACAGATTGCTATGTACTTATGTCGAGAGAAGACAAGTATGTCTCTTCCTAAAATTGGAGCTCTTTTCGGCGGTAGAGACCACACTACGGTTATGTATGCAATCAAGAAGGTCGGTGACCTAATGAAGGAACGTAGATCTATCTACAACTTTGTCACCGATATCATGTCTGGTTTGAAGTAATAAGTTTTCAACATCACCTGTTCATAACCTGTGCAATAACCCCTTAGTTCTGTTAGTAACCCAATCAAGTTTGTTAGGTAAGAATTTCCATTCCACAACTCAAGAAGTTATTCACAGAATTATCCCCAGATGTGTATACAACTTCCAACCATGTAGTTCAGGTCAAATAAAAGGTATTAACAGGGTTATCCACATTATCCACAGGTGTTAATAAGACTATTAAAGATTAAAGAGTTAAAGAATTTAATGCCCATAACTCTTAGGGTTGGGCTTTGTACCAATGGTCACTAAGTTTTATGACAAGATTAACCAAGTAATCCCACGAAAGGTGAACTGTGAAGTTCCAAGTCAACAGAGATGTACTAGCAGAAGCAGTAGCTTTCGCAGCTCGCATGCTTCAGTCAAAACCAACATCCCAAGTTCTCTCAGGTATGAGATTGGTTGCTGATGCAAACTCACTTCAAATCTCTGTATTCGACCACGACGTATCAGCTCAGACTGATGTTGTAGCAAACGTTGATCAGTCAGGAACAGCCCTGGTGTCAGGTCGTCTTCTAAACGAGATTATCGGTCGTCTTCCTAACCAGCCAGTAACTTTCGTTATTGACGGAACAAAAGCAGTTCTAACTTGTGGCACATCAAAATTTGAATTAGCAACATTACCTATTGAGCAGTACCCGACTCTTCCTCCGATTCCACCAGTGAATGGAACAATTGATGGAGATGCTTTTATCTCAGCCATCAGAAGAGTTTCAGTTGCATCAGCTAAAGATTCCACAAGACCTTTCCAAAAAGGTATTCAACTAAGAGCTACTCAGACATCAGTAACTTTCACCGCAGCAGATCCAAACAGAATTGCTCGTTGCCAAGTTCAGTGGCTTGGTAAGAATGTTCCTGATGAAACGTCGGCAGTTGTTCTTACAAAGACAATGCAAGACATTGAAAAGACTTTTTCAAACCTAGGTGAAGTAAGTATTTCGATTGCACCTGATGGTGGCATGGTTGCGTTCCAAGCTAAGAACAGAGTTGTTACAACTGTTGTTCTAAACATTGAAAACTATCCCGACATTGATCAGTACTTCCCAACCAACCTTGAAGAATCAGTTGTGATAAACAAGCAAGACCTGATTGATGCAACTCGTCGTGTTGAGCTAGTTGTTAATGAGTCTGAAGACACCATTCGTTACGCATTCGAAGAAGGTGCTGTAAATCTAGATTCAACAAGTTCAGAGAACAACGCGTCTGAATCTGTTCAAGCAACTCTTACTGGAAACCCAACAAGCTTGCGATTTAAGCCTTGGTTATTCCACGATGGCCTATCTCAGATCACCAGCGAATTTGTGAAGATTGAATTCACAAAAAACCAGAGAGACCCGTCTCGTCCTGGACCTATCATCATGTCAAGCCAAACCTCCAAAGACGCAGCTTCGCCTGACACATATCGGTACCTTCTAAACCCGAACATGCTCAAGCGCTAAACACAGCATCAACATCGAAAGGCAACAAATGCACATTGGACTAATTGGCCTAGGAAAAATGGGTGGCAACATGCGTACCCGACTTCGCAACAAGGGAATTGAAGTAACCGGTTACGCACGTGACCGCAATGTTGCTGATGTTGGAAGCATAGAAGAACTAGTTGCAGCTCTGCCATCTCCAAAGATTGTTTGGGTAATGGTTCCTCACGGTAAGGCTACTGATGATGTCATCATTGAACTTCAGAAGCACATGGGTCAAGGAGATCTAATTATCGAAGGTGGAAACTCACGCTTCAGTGAAGACATTCGCCATGCAGCTCAGGTAGCTGAGTCAGGAATTGGTTATCTTGACTGTGGAGTTTCTGGTGGAGTCTGGGGTCTACAAAACGGTTACGGTCTAATGGTTGGTGGTGATGAGAAGTTGGTTGCACAAGCTATGCCAATCTTTGATGCACTTCGTCCAGAGGGAGAACGTGCTGAAGGTTTTGTTCACGTCGGAGATGTTGGTGCTGGTCACTACGCAAAGATGGTCCACAACGGTATCGAATACGCAATGATGCAAGCTTTCGCTGAAGGATATGAACTTCTAGAAAAGAAGGACATCATCAAGGATGTTCACGGAACTTTCGCTGCCTGGCAAAGAGGAACAGTTGTTCGCTCCTGGCTACTAGATCTTCTAGTTCTTGCACTTGAAGAAGACCCATCTCTGTCAAAGATCAAGGGTTACGTTGAAGACTCAGGCGAAGGCCGTTGGACTGTTGAAGAAGGAATTGCAAACGCAGTTCCAATGCCAGCAATTACAGCGTCACTATTTGCTCGCTTCACAAGCCGTCAAGATGATTCACCAGCGATGAAAGCTGTTGCAGCTCTGCGTAATCAATTTGGTGGTCACGCGGTTAAGAAAGCAGATTAGTTTTTAGATGCACGTCAAGCATCTGACTCTTTCAAACTTTCGCAATTATTCGACAGTTGAGTTACCGCTTGCTCAGGGAATCAATTTACTCGTTGGTAAAAACGGCCAAGGAAAAACAAACCTAGCTGAAGCAATTTTTTACTCAGCAACTTTAAGTTCTCATCGAGTTAGTGGATACCTACCTCTAATCAAACAAGGTGAAACAAAATCAATCATTCGACTGCTCGCTAGATTTGAAGATCGAGAAAACCTACTTGAGTTAGAGCTAAACACTGAGGGTAGTAACAGGGCGAGAATAAATAAAAGCGCAACCCCAAGGATCAGAGATGTTCTCGGATACGTAAACGCAGTCATCTTTTCTCCTGAAGATCTAGACATAGTCAAAAGAGATCCTTCAAACAGACGAGCATTCATAGACGAACTAATCGTTCAGCTCACACCAAGAATGGCCGGCGTTTATAGCGACTATGAAAGGGTCCTTAAACAGCGCAACACTCTTCTAAAAAGTGCCAGGAATATGAGTGCTAGCTCATCGGGCTTAAGCACTCTAGATTCATGGGATCAATCACTGGTGCGAATCGGTAGCGAGATTATCTCTGCACGTTTTGACATTACCGCTCGCCTGGCCCCATATCTTCAAGCAGCTTATGCAGCAATTGCCGATGAGAAGAACGATCCATCAATCCGAATAGAAAGTTCACTCTCAACCAACGACGTTGAATCAACGGATTCAGAATCTTTTCTAAACACTGGAGATAGACAAGAAATAGAAAAACTTTTCCAAGATCGACTTGCTGAAGTACGCAGCAAAGAAATGGAAAGAGGAATCACACTCGTTGGCCCTCATAGAGACGATCTACTTTTACTCTTAGGAACCTTACCTGCAAAGGGATACATCAGTCACGGTGAATCCTGGTCTTACGCTCTTGCTTTGAAGTTAGCTAGCGCTGATCTAATTCGCAAAGATGCAAGAGCGGGAGATCCAGTCCTAATCCTGGACGACGTGTTTGCTGAGCTTGATTCAACAAGAAGGTCTAGATTGGCTTCTCTTGTATCGCATAATGAACAGGTGATTATTACAGCGGCTGTAGCAGAGGATGTTCCGAGTGAACTAAGCGCTACCCGATTCAATGTCCGAGATGGATCGTTGGTGGCATATGACTGAAGAAAACAAGCCAGATGTTGCTGTTGATTTTTACTACCGAATGAGAGCTGCCATAACGGGCAGGAAAGATAGAGACACAAAGAGGCGTGAGAAAACCCAGCGCCAAAGGTCAAAACCTTTCGACTCCGGCAGAGACCCTAAGTCAATTGCCAACACAATGGACGAACTAATTCAGAGCTTTGGCTGGCAATCCAAGGTTGCCGAAGGGGAGCTCTTTGCCAACTGGAAGGACCTGGTTGGGGACAGGGTGGCCGAAAGTAGCTTCCCAGAGGACCTTGCCAAGGGAATACTCACAGTGAGATGCAAAAGCACCGCTTGGGCGACCCAGCTAAGGCTCATGGGACCTGAGATATTGGCAAAGATTTCAGAGCGTCTACCTGATCTTGAGGTCAAAGAAATACGCTTTGTTGGACCCCAGGCACCGAGCTTTAAGAGGGGTTTTAGGACTGTTCAAGGCAGAGGTCCGAGAGATACCTTCGGATAACAACCCCTAAGTGCTTCTGCCTAGTAAAAATGCGACTTGTAGCCAGTTATCCACAGGCTAAAAAGAGCTCCCCAATGCCCGTTTTTGGCCTAATTTAAGCCCTTCTGGAGGGTAGAATTAGACGGTTAGTTACCCCGGATTTAAGTCGCTTTATTGAAGGCGCTGTCGTGAGGGCCTGACTCGATGAAATAGGAGCTGTACCCCGATATGACCGATTCTCCAAAAGGCTACGATGCCTCGAATATTCAAGTACTAGAAGGTCTAGAGGCGGTGCGTAAACGCCCCGGCATGTACATCGGATCAACTGGCCCTAGAGGTCTCCACCACCTGGTCTATGAAATCGTGGATAACGCTGTAGACGAGGCCCTAGCAGGCCACTGTAAGAACATTGACGTTGTCATCACTAAAGGCGGCTGGATCAAGGTCGCAGACGATGGTCGCGGTATCCCAGTAGACATGCACCCTGTCGAGAAGAAGCCTGCTGTTGAGGTTGTTCTGACAGTTCTTCACGCTGGTGGAAAGTTCGGTGGCGGCGGTTACGCCGTATCAGGTGGTCTGCACGGTGTTGGTGCCTCAGTTGTTAACGCCCTTTCAACACAGCTGAATGTAATTGTTGCTCGTGATGGTTTCATGTGGACCCAGAGTTATCTAGCCGGTGTTCCAACTGCACCTCTAGCTAAAGGAAAAGCAGCTGACTTCACAGGAACAGTAATTGAGTTCCTACCAAGTCCAGAAATCTTCGAAACAGTTGAATTCGATTACGAAACTCTTCGATCAAGATTCCAACAGATGGCATTCCTTAACAAGGGTCTAAGTATTTCTCTTCACGATGAGAGAAATGAACGTAGCGACAAGTTCATTTACGAGAACGGTTTGAAAGATTACGTTCAGTACTTGAACTCAGCCAAGAAAGTAGATCTAGTTCACGACGAAATCATTGCTTTCGAATCAGAGAATGCCGAAAAGTCGATGTCACTTGAAGTGGCAATGCAGTGGACCAACGGCTACAACGAAAGCGTTCACACTTACGCCAACACAATTAACACTCACGAGGGTGGAACACACGAAGAAGGTTTCAGAACAGCTCTGACTTCTCTACTGAACAAGTACGCCCGTGAAAAATCTTTATTGAAAGAAAAAGACGAGAACTTAACTGGTGACGATGTTAGAGAAGGTCTAACCGCAGTTATCTCAGTCAAACTTAGCGAACCACAATTCGAAGGTCAGACAAAAACCAAACTGGGTAACACCGAAGTTAAAGCTTTTGTGCAAAAGATTGCTAACGATAAATTGTCTGACTGGTTTGGTAGAAACCCAACCATGGCTAAAGAAATTTGTCGTAAAGCAATTCAAGCTGCAAGCGCTCGACTAGCTGCACGTAAAGCTAGAGAAGCAACTCGTCGTAAGGGTCTTCTTGAGTCAACCGGTATGCCTGGAAAACTTAGAGACTGTTCTTCAAGAGATCCTCGTCTTAGCGAAATCTATATCGTTGAGGGTGACTCAGCGGGTGGTTCTGCAATGCGCGGAAGAGATCCAGAGACACAGGCAATCTTGCCACTACGTGGAAAAGTTTTGAACGTAGAAAAAGCAAGGCTAGATAGAGCTCTAGGTAACAGCGAAGTCCAAGCACTTATCACAGCATTCGGAACTGGAATTGGTGAAGACTTTGACGTATCAAAGATCCGTTACCACAAGTGTGTATTGATGGCTGATGCGGATGTTGATGGTCAACACATTAGAACTCTTCTTCTAACACTTCTTTACAGATTCATGAGACCTCTGATCGAGCACGGATATGTATATCTTGCTCAACCACCGTTGTATCGAATTAAGTGGTCAAATGCCGAACACGAATATGTGTACACAGATGCAGAACGTGATGAGAAACTTGCAACCGGTCAAGCAGCCGGAAAACGTATTCCTAAAGAGAACTCAATCCAGAGATACAAGGGTCTTGGTGAGATGGACTATGACGAGCTTTGGGCAACAACTATGGATCCAGCTCGCAGAACTCTTCTGCAGGTAACACTGGACGATGCAGTTAGAGCTGATGAAATTTTCTCAACACTCATGGGAGATGATGTTGAACTTCGTAGAACATTCATCCAACAAAATGCAAAGGATGTTCGCTTCCTAGATATCTAGAGTGAGAGAAAAATTATGACTGAAAATATTGAACCAACCGTCGACAGAGTCGAACAAATTGATCTTAACGTTGAAATGCAAAGGTCATATCTTGACTATGCAATGAGCGTTATCGTAGGCCGTGCTCTTCCAGATGTTAGAGATGGTCTAAAGCCTGTTCACCGTCGTGTGATCTATGCGATGTATGACGGTGGCTACCGCCCAGACAAGCAGTTCTCAAAGTGTTCTCGTGTTGTTGGAGATGTAATGGGTCAGTATCACCCTCACGGTGACACTGCCATCTATGACACTTTGGTGCGTCTAGTTCAAGAATGGAACCTTCGTTATCCGCTAGTAAACGGGCAAGGTAACTTCGGTTCCCCTGGTAACGATGGGGCAGCAGCTCCTCGATACACAGAGTGCCGCATGGCTCCACTAGCCCTTGAAATGGTTAGAGACATTGATGAAGAGACAGTTGATTTCCAGGACAACTACGACGGTAGAACTCAAGAACCGACAGTTCTTCCTAGCCGAATCCCTAACCTCCTAATCAATGGATCAATCGGTATTGCTGTTGCTATGGCGACAAACATTCCTCCACACAACCTTCGTGAAGTTGCAGAAGGTGCTCAGTGGGCATTAGCTAACCCAGGTGCTTCACAAGAAGAACTACTAAATGCTTTGATGCAACGCATCAAAGGTCCAGACTTTCCAACTGCTGCAACCATTCTTGGATCTCAAGGAATCAAGGATGCATATAGAACTGGTCGTGGTTCAATCACAATGCGAGCAATCGTAAATGTTGAAGAACTTCAGGGAAGAACTTGTCTAGTAGTAACCGAACTTCCTTACCAAGTTAACCCAGACAACCTTGCCCTCAAGATTGCCGAACTAGTTAAGGAACAAAGATTAACCGGCATTGCAGATATTCGTGACGAGACTTCAGGTAGAACTGGTCAGCGTCTTGTAATCGTTTTGAAGAAGGACGCTGTTGCTCAAGTTGTTCTAAACAACCTGTACAAGTTCACTCCTCTTCAAGAAAACTTCAGTGCGAACATGTTGGCTCTTGTTGATGGGGTTCCTAGAACTTTGAGCCTTGATGGTTTTATCACCTACTGGATTGCTCACCAGATTGAAGTAATCGTTAGAAGAACTACTTTCCGTCTAAGAAAAGCTGAAGAACGCGCACACATTCTTCGCGGTTACCTAAAGGCTCTTGATGCTCTTGATGAAGTAATCAAACTTATTCGAGCTAGCGCAACAGCTGAAGATGCTCGCGATGGTTTGATCAAACTTCTTTCAATTGATGAATTGCAGGCAAGAGCAATCTTGAACATGCAGCTAAGACAACTAGCAGCACTAGAGCGACAAAAGATTATTGATGAAGCTGCTGAGTTAGAAGCATTGATTGTTGAATACAAGGCAATCATTGCTGACCCAGAGCGTCAGAGAACTATCGTTAGCGAAGAACTGGCAGAAGTTGTTAAGCGTCACGGCGATGACAGAAGAACTCAAATTCTTCCAGGTGAAGATGGCGTTACGGATCTTGATCTAATTCCAGAAGAGGAAATGGTTATCACTATTACTCGGGGTGGCTACATCAAGAGAACAAAGAGTGATAACTACCGTTCACAACACCGTGGCGGTAAGGGTGTGAAAGGTGCAAGCCTTAGAGCAGATGATGTTGTTGAACACTTCTTTGTTACTACAACTCATCACTACTTACTCTTCTTCACAAACAAGGGTCGCGTATATCGCACCAAGGCTTACGAAGTTCAAGAAGCAGGAAGAGATGCAAAGGGTCAGCACGCAGCTAACCTTCTAGCCCTTCAACCTGATGAGAAGATCGCTCAGGTGCTAGACATCCGCGATTACCAACAAGCAGAGTTCTTAGTTATTGCAACTAAGTCTGGTCTTGTTAAGAAGACTTCCCTTGAGGCATATGACACAGCTCGTTCAGGTGGTTTGATTGCCATCAAGCTTCGTGAAGACGATGAAGTTGTTTCAGCAATGCTGGTGAACCAGAGCGATGATCTATTGCTTGTATCAAACAAGGGAATGTCGATCAGGTTCTCAGCTAGCGACGAGTCTCTTCGTCCAATGGGTAGAGACACCAGTGGAAACATCGGTATGCACTTCCGTAAGGGAGACCACCTATTGTCAGCTGACGTCATTACTGACCGTGGCTTCGTGTTCGTTGTCACCGAAGGTGGTTTCGCCAAGAGAACCTCAGTTGACCAGTACCGACTTCAGAACCGAGGCGGTATCGGAATCAAGGTAGCCAAGCTAGAGGACCGCCGTGGAGACATAGTGGGCGCCCTAATCGTTGAAGAAGATGATGAGGTACTTATAGTGCTTTCTAGCGGTAAAGTCGTGAGATCAGCCGTTAGTGAGGTCCCTGCCAGAGGTCGAGACACTATGGGTGTTGTATTTGCCCGTTTCGATGATGAGGATTCAGTCCTAGGATTAGCAAAGAACAGCGAAAGAAATCTAGACAGTTCTGACACAGACACCTCTAGTGTTGTAGTTGTCTCAGAAGAGAGCGGAGAGTAAATGAGTATCTTTTCACGCAACGTCAGACGCAGTGAATCTACTGTGAAGCCGGTAAACCTAAAGCTAGTGAAGATCAGCTTCTGGTCAGCAGTTCGCTTTGGCTTCGTAATCAACATCGCTATCGGTATTGGTCTAGTGATAGCCATCACCCTGGTTTACTTCGTTCTAAGCACCTTGGGTGCTACCGCCTTGCTAAAGGACATTGGGCTGGATGTTACATTGCCTCCAGTTCTAGCAATCGCCCTAAGCATGGCTCTCTTCGTGATCTTTGTAGGAACCATTCTGGCTGGAGTTTGGGCAGCGATTTTCAACATCGTAGCCCGTATCACAGGCGGAGTTTCAGTGGGTTTCACAAATAACTAAACCTCAGTTTGAGACAAGCACTCAAATCAGGTAGGGTTAACTTCGTTCTATGGGCCTATAGCTCAGGTGGTTAGAGCGCTTCACTGATAATGAAGAGGTCGGAGGTTCAAGTCCTCCTAGGCCCACCAGGAAGTACTCACTCATCAGAGTGGCCTTCCGAATGGGGACTTAGCTCAGTTGGTAGAGCACCTGCTTTGCAAGCAGGGGGTCAGGGGTTCGACCCCCCTAGTCTCCACGCAAGTGGAAAGCCCGGTCAGAAATGACCGGGCTTCTCTCTTTAAGGAGTATTCTCTTGTTGAAGGGGAAAAATGTTTGCTAAATCTAGCGTCACTGCAATTGCGGGAATTCTTTTGCTAAGTGCACTAACTGGTTGCACGAATACCAATGAAGAAGTTTCACAGAAGATGTCACCATCACCCTCAGAAACTTCAACACCAACCCCCACAGAGGATGAAGCTCAACCTCTCACATCTGTGCTTGATTACACGCAACCAATCGTGCTTGCAAAAGATGATCTTGAATTGGAATTTCTAACCATTGCAGTTAACAGTTGCAAAAAAGCTCAGACACATGGTTTCGTAGCAAAAATTTCTTCTGGAGAATCCTACTTCCGACCAACTGAGACCGGTAGATTTCCTAACTGGCCGTTTCTTGAGGTGAGTGTCATCTCTGGAAACACAGTGGTAGGCGACAGCACATTATTTAGCAACTATTGGCCGGCAAATCTCAATCCTTGTGACCTGGAAGCAGCGGCAAGGTCCCGCCTACTAGACGAGTCTTACTGGGAGCACAAAGTGAGAAAAATCGACGAGAATACTTACGGCTGGGCCCAGCACGGTGGAGGAGCAAATCTCGATGAGATCATTTACGAAGTTCAAGACGGGCTTGTTTCTGCTTATGGAGCCAACGAACCTTATGCCGCTGAGATAACATATGGCCCACTGTCTGACTATCAGAATTCTCTCTTGGATCAGGCGAAGAAATAGTTTCTGTATTCTCACTGACAGCTAGACAGTTACTCTTCAGGAAAAGCAGTAGCAATTCTAAGAAAGCCCGGTCAGAAATGACCGGGCTTTTCTATTT
Source organism: Rhodoluna sp. (assembly GCA_044373385.1). Lineage (GTDB taxonomy): Bacteria > Actinomycetota > Actinomycetes > Actinomycetales > Microbacteriaceae > Rhodoluna. Next base: position 18,039 of record JBILQF010000013.1, on the reverse strand, counting down.
AAATTGTGCTCGAGGAAGCAAAGATGTGCTTGAATGTTCCCAAGATAAAGAAGGGGAACATTATGTCTAGACGCAGCAAATTGAGTTTGGTAGTTCTATTATTAGGTTCGCTGAGTTTAGCGAGCTGTGCAACCCCCACTGCTACCCCTTCGGATAGCCCATCACCAACGGTCACACCAACCGTTGCGCCTACAGACAGCTATGAAAGTGAAATCCTTTTAGCTAACAATGAATTAGAAGAAGAATTTCTTCAAATCGCTTTAAACAGTTGCGAGCTCACAAAGACTAAGTCACTTCATTTGTATTATTCAGACGGCAACACTTCAACAATTACTTACTTCAGACCTAGTGAGAATCTGTTGCTCGCCGAAAATCAAATCAGCGAAAACAGCTCAGGTGACTCGATCCCAGGTATATATCTCAACGAGTTGCCGACATTGTTTGATCCGTGTTCGCTTGAGGAACAGGCAGCTTTGGCAGAAGATCTCAATGCTGAGCTACTGGAGCACACCGTCGAGAAGATTAGTACTTTTAGGTATGCCTGGTCACAACATCAGGGCGGTGCGAATCTTGAGACCGTTTACTATGACGTGACTGACGGATTAATCTCACAATATTCAAAGGAAGTTGATTCTGCGATTAAGACTGAAGTCTCTTACGAAGAATTTAGCGGGGACTTAGCCGACTACTTCGTCGTTGCCTACGGTTACTAGAAGCACTCTGGTTATCTACCCAAGGCCATAGACTAAAGACATGGAATCTCTAGCCGCCTTCTTAATGGTCGTAGTACTTTCGATGTTCGCTCTTACACTTGCCAGCGTTGTCCTGTCTATCCTTGTTGCTGTCAGAAAAGTTCCTAAGGTAGTTGGCTATGTGGCAGTAGGCTTTCAAGCCGTACTGTCTGTCTTCGCATTCATTATGAGAGCAGAGTTCGGCTACGTCTATTTTGGAATCTTTGCTGTTTGTGCGTTGCTGGTGTTTGTTCCTGAACAAGCTGCAAAGAGATAAAAACATACTTCGGCAGTATTCTTTATATCAACAGAACGGGGACCCAAATGAGAACAACAACTACATTCAAGGCTCTAGCAATTGCTGGATTGTTATTGACTTTGGCAGGATGTGCTTCAACTGAGCCAGAACCAACTGCTACCCCAACTCCAACACCTACTGTTACTCAAACCCAAGCTGAGATAGAAGCAGAGTTTTATAAGATCGCGGATGATTCCTGCACTAAGGGCCAGACCGAAGGACTTGTTGAGAGGTTCATCAATAACGAGCCTTCTAGAATCATTGCTCTTGCTAAAGAAGATGCCTATTTGGATTACAGCGCAATCTACATCGATGAAAAAGGTGCTGCCCAAGTTCTATATGAATTAGAAACAACAGCCTGTGGTCCTGGTTATCTGATCTCCATGATGGAAGAAGCGAATCAAGACAACACTGGTGACTATGAGCACTACGTCAAGAAGAACGATGATGGAAGTTTTGTTTGGACACAAGCTACTTACACCGAAGAGGGCTCAAAACTAAAAGACACTATTTTTGAAGTTGCAAACGGTCTCTTCGTTAAAGCAACCCCAGAGGATGTTAAGAACACTAGGGCACTCGAGTATGGACCTGTGTCAGATGTGGACATGCAAGCTCTAAAAGATGCTGTCGATGCTGAGATTGAAAGAATGAACCAGTAACTAGACTGTCAAAGGCTCAAGCCCTTTGAACTTTCTCCTGATCAGGAATGCAGCAACTACGAGAACAAGACCACACAAAACAATAGTTAGTCGTATTCCAACTGCTGCTGCAACAAAACCTATAAGCGGAGCACCGATAGGTGTGCCACCCATAAAGATCATTAGGTAAATTCCCATCACACGACCACGCAGAGCGTTAGAAGTATTGCTCTGCACGTAAGTGTTAGCGGAAATAAGTGTTAGCAAAGCTGTTGCCCCCATGAGTGGCAACATGAGTGCAAACAGCAGCGGACTAGGCATGTAAGCAGAGAGCATTAGTAAAGTTCCAAAAATCGTGGCTCCCATAAGAATGTTCTTAGTGGTCCTGCTTTTCTCTAGTCGTGCCGCTACTAGAGCTCCTGATAATGAACCGATCGCCAAAATGCTTCCAAGCGCCCCAAACTGATCCGCTTGCATCCCGAACTCTTTGGTTGCCATTAGAGCAATGAAGATTTGAAAGTTCAACCCAAAGGTTGTTGTGAAGAAAACAGTCAGCATCACAAGCATTAGATCAGGCCTAGATTTCACATACTTGAACGCTTCTGACAGCTTGTTATCTCTAGCAGGCTTTGAGGTGATGTGTAGATCTTTATCTCTGAGGAATAGAAGCGTTGCCACCATGAATACATAAGTGCCTGTGTTGATTAGGAATGAAGGTCCTGTGCCATAGAAGAAAATCAGATATCCACTCAGAGCAGGACCAACTAAACGTCCTACATTGAAGTTTGCCGAGTTCAAACTAACTGCGTTAGCTAGATCATCCTTACCAACTAGTTCACTTGTGAAGCTCACCCTGATTGGAGAGTCGATAGCTGTGAACACACCTAGGCCTAGAGCTAAAACAAACACATGCCATAACTGAACTGAACCAGCAATAACTAACAAACCTAGAATCACTGATGTGAGTGCAGCGCCTGTATTGGTGAGGATAAGAAGTTTTCGCTTATTAAAACGGTCAGCTAGTAGCCCGCCGTAGAGACTAAGCAGCATTGCTGGGAGAAATTGAATTGCTGTAACAAGACCCAGCATTGCTGCGTCCTTGTCTGTTAGCTCTAGAACCAACCAGTCTTGAGCAACTCTTTGACTCCAAGTACCAATGTTTGACAAGGCGTTAGCTGGATATAGTATGCGGAAGTTCCGATGTTTGAATGATCTCAACGTTGAACTTTTAGCCACCAAACAAATCTACTTGGCATATCTCGGTGTATCTTGACTTTATGAAGATTCGACAAATATCTATGGGTTGCAAAGACATAGTCAGGGCTAAAGCTTTCTATACCCAATTACTCAAACAAGAACCAACAGCCGTTTTTCCAAACCCAGGAATGATTTTCTACAACCTTGAAGGTACAAGACTTCTAATTCAATTAGATGGACCTTCTTCATTCGTGTATCTAAATGTTGAAGACGTAAAGATTGAGACAGAGAGACTTAGAAGTCAAGGAGTAAAGATCATCGAAGAGCCACACATTGTTTTCCCTGATCCGCAAGGACTGTTTGACACACCGGGTAATGAGTGGCTATCTTTCATTGAAGATTCTGAAGGCAACAACGTTGGTCTAATGAGCAGAGAAGCTACTCAGTAACAAAACTTAGATAAACAAAAATGGGCCTGACTGTTTTCAGTCAGACCCATTTGTTGTCTAAATCTATTTCTTGGCAGCTTGTTGTCTGCTTATTCCGATTCCTAGGGCACCCAAGGCACCAACTAGAACACCGAATGCAGCAAGTGCGCTTGAAGCTGTCTGATCATTAGGTGTTGCACCAGACTTGGTAACACCACTCTGGAACATTAATGACTCGTCAACTGTTCCATCGTCAACAACCACACCTTCGCCTTCTTCGCCAGGCACCTCATAAGGCACTGCGTCGTAGCAAGCTTTAAGTTCGTTGCCATCCGCATCAACGCTTACTGCGCAGTCGCCACCCTCAACAGGGGTTTCTTCTGCAGTAGCTGGCATTGGTTCCATCAATCCTCTTGCACACACCTCTGAACCGTCTTCTGTTGTCCAGCAAGAATCAATTGGCTTGACGTCAACGCTTTCTTCAGGTGTTTCAATTGGCTCGCATACGTAAATCATGCCTGTAGTGTCACCTTCAACAGCTTTGTAACCTTCAGCACATGATGTAGCCATGCTTGAGGTAGCTGATGCTGTTAGGAAACCAGCAGCAAATAGAACTGCGATTGCAATCTTTGAAATCTTCATGTTATTCCTTCTGTCTATGTATCTAGTTAATGTCATGCAACTAGAGTTTCTGACACTTTTACTCCAATAAGCAAAATCACCTGGATACCTTAAGCCTTTCGACTTATTTCTAGCCTAAGGGTGTTTTGGTAACAATTGGGTTGAGTTAAACTGGGAATCCACCTAATTCTCCACAGAAAGAAATCATGCCAGAAGACAGACTTATTTGGTCAGAAGAGTTCTCTAGTGGGGAAGGGTCAGTTCCAGATCCCAAGATTTGGGGCAGAGATTTAGGTGACGGAACATCCCATGGGATACCTGGTTGGGGTAACAATGAACTTCAGGTTTACACAGCGGAGAACGCCTTTGTTAATGCAGATGGCCAGCTAGAGCTTGAAGCTCGCAAGGTAACTGACGAGCCAGCAGGAGAGGCCTATTACGGTCCTGCTGAGTGGACCAGTGCAAGGCTGGTTACTAAGAACAAGCTTCACTTCCAGTTCGGCAGATTAGCCATCAAAGCCATGGTTCCAGCAGGAGCAGGCCTATGGCCAGCGTTCTGGATGCTTGGGGACACTATGGACACTGAAGGCTGGCCTCTAGCTGGCGAGATAGACATTATGGAATGGGTGGGCAAGGCCCCTCTTGAGGCTCTTGGTACTCTTCATGGTCCTGGTTACTTTGGGGACAACGGTTGCGGCGGCAAGCTAGTTTTCGATCAGACTCTGGCTGGAGAATGGCATGAGTTCTCAATTAACTGGAAACCAGGGCAGATTAGTTGGTTTGTAGACAATAAAGAGTACTTCTCAGCAACACCAGAGAGCGTGGCCCCTAACAAATGGGTTTATGACCACCCTTTCTACATCCTTCTAAACCTGGCTGTTGGTGGCAATTTGGGCGGTCCTTTAGATCCAGAACTACCTGAGTCCAATAAATTGCTGGTGGAATACATCAGATTCTATGAATATGAGGGCTTTGGTGAACTTTTTGAAATATAGCCTGACAAACTGCGGAGAGTTTGTGCATGTTCCCGATTATGTGTATAAAGTGTGTATTGGATGCAATTGCATGGGGCTTCAACGAGCAGGTAAGTCAAACTAAATGGTTCAAAAGCAATCAGCAGAAAACATTCAATCAGCATGGAACTGGTTCGTATCTAAGTACGAAGCTAGAGGCTATAGATCTCTAAATCAGTTCGCAATCGCTACAGGCATGCAGAAGTCAAGCTTGAGCAGATATTTCCACCTAGAGCGTGAGATCCCATCAGGCACAGTTGGAAGACTTTGCCAAGAACTCAAGGTATCTCCAGAAGAGCTTCTAAAGGCTGTTGGAGCTTTGGGTTGGCCGGCTAAGCCTAAGCGCAACCGCGGATAAGTATATTTCTGCCAATAGGAACAACGGCCCGGCAGTAGTCAGGGTCTGACCATAGACGCACGACGTGCTCAAATAGCTCTGGTTTCAGGTGCTGCTTACAATTGTCACTAAATTCATCGACTCTTTGACCCATTTGAATGGTGATACGAGGTCTGTCTAACTCAATCTCTGTTTCTACGCTATCTGCGCGAGGTTTTTTCTGAGGAAGAATCTCTATTTGAATATCATCCCAAGGCTCTAAAACCACTGGCTTTCGGTCTATCTTTATCTCTGGGTCTCTAGGCCATGCCTCATCCAGATGCTCAATCAGCTCAGGATTGAGAATTTCTTTGAAATTATCTTGGAAGTCTGACTTTAGAGGTCCCAATTTCAACCCCACTGGAACAAGGATCTTCATTACTTTTGGCTCAGGCCAGGCTACTTTGATCTTTCCAGCAGCGGGTGTCTCGAATGATGTTACAGTCTCCCCACGTGCCAACAGAACTTCTGTATTCATGCCCACCTATTACCTAGAGCCCTAATATCCCCGATTGGAAACATCTCAAACATTGTATGGTGTGGCACCGACATTGGCGGAGATATAGGCGTTATTTCGACTGTTTAGAGTCGTGCGAGAATGATTACATGACAAATACAACTCACATCGCAACCCTAAACACTAACCACGGAGCCATAAAGATCAATCTTTTCGGCTTAGACGCCCCAGTAACAGTTGCCAACTTCGTTGGCCTATCTGACGGCACTAAAGAGTGGACTGACCCACGCACAGGAGCTAAGCACACAGATAAGCCCCTATACAACGGTGTTATCTTCCACCGCATCATTCCAAACTTCATGATTCAAGGTGGAGATCCAACAGGAACTGGAATGGGTGGCCCTGGCTACAACTTCAAGGATGAAATCAGCGAGCAGAACTTCAACGAACCATACAAGTTAGCTATGGCTAACGCTGGCCCTGGCACCAACGGTTCTCAGTTCTTCATCACTGTTGCAGACACTTCATGGCTATACGGCAAGCACACTGTCTTTGGTGAAGTAGCAGACGATGCTTCTAAAGAAGTTGTTGACAAGATTGCTGCAGTAAAAACTGGAGCTCAGGACAAGCCAGTAGAGCCAGTTGTAATTGAGAGCATCTCAATCGAAACAGTTGCGGCTTAGTGTCAGAACTTTCTACTTATTGTTACAGACACCCCGATCGTGAGACCGGGGTGTCTTGTCAACGCTGCGAAAGATTTATCTGCGTTGATTGTTCCTCTCCAGGTGCAATAGGTTTCCTATGTCCTGAAGATGCAAAAGATAGAGTCAAGATTCAAAAAGCAACTTTCCAAAAGTCGCTTATAAGTGCCGCACCAATTACTCTCGTTCTCATTGCTGTAAATATTGTCGTTTATGTGGCACAACTCTTAAGTCCAGAGTTTGACTACTTCATTGGCTACTCAAATCAATCTTTTGACCCAAACAATTCGTTGGCTCAGATAGTCATGTCGAGTTTTGCTCACTCAACATCTAGCTTCACTCACATTCTCTTTAACATGTATTCATTGTTTGTATTAGGAACTTTGCTTGAGCCAATGCTTGGCAAGCTCAGATTCTTAGTCCTGTACTCTTTATCAATATTTGGTGGAGGGTTAGGGTTCTTACTTCTAGCTAACCCTGGATACGTCATCGGAGCTAGCGGAGCTGTCTTTGGTTTGATGGGTGCTTACTTAGTTTTCTTAGTTGTGATGAAACTAAATGCAGGGCAGATGTATATCATTATCGGACTTAACTTAGTTCTAGGATTCCTACCCGGCATAGCCTGGGAAGCTCACGTTGGTGGATTAGTTGTTGGAGCAGCCGTTGGATATGTTTTGGTTGCCACCAGAAATCACATTAAGCCAACTGTTCAAACTATTTCTCTAGTTGGAATAGGTGTAGCGCTATTGGTTGTTTGGTTTGTTGCTAATGCACCAATAAATAGTTTGTATAACTAATTACTTCCAGCGGGTTAGAAGACCGAAGCCAACCATCATTAGACCGAATCCTACGATGATGTTTCCTGCACCTAGGTTGATTGGTGTTCCTGAACCTAGAGGATAGACAGTCTGGCTGATGTAGTAAACCATGATCCAAACAAGTCCCACGACGAGGAAAGTAAGAGTTACAGGTAGGAACCAAGCAGGGTTCCCTTCCTTGCTCTTAGTTACCTTGACAGAGTCAGGAGCGGCTGGCTTAGCTGGACGCTTAGGAAGCTTTGCGGTTTTCTTTTCGATATCAGACATTCCACAATTCTATTACGAGGCGGGCCTCGGCAAGTTAGTCTTGAATCCTTATGGTTAAGATTTTGGTCCTAGATAACTACGACTCCTTTGTATATACGCTGAATGGGTACCTTCAGCAGCTTGGTGCTGAAACAGAGGTGCTTCGTAACGATGTCGTGACCGAGGCTGAACTACCAGATCTACTGGCTAAATATGATGCGGTATTGATCTCCCCAGGACCTGGTACACCAGGTGATGCAGGATTGAGTGTTCCAACAGTCAAACTCGCATTAAAGTCAGGTCAACCCATATTCGGTGTTTGCCTAGGCCACCAAGCAATTGCTGAAGCAATGGGAGCAACTGTTACAAGCGCTGAAGAACTAATGCACGGTAAAACCAGTCAGGTATTCCACGATGACAGTTTGGTCTATAAAGATGTTCCAGAACCTTTCACTGCAACTAGATATCATTCACTCGCAGTAGTTGCTAACACGGTTCCAGAAGATTTAGTTGTTACTAGTAAGACTGCCGGCGGAGTAATCATGGGACTTCAGCACAAGACACTTCCTATTTATGGAGTTCAATTCCATCCTGAATCAGTGCTTACCCAAGGCGGATATCAAATGCTTGGTAACTGGTTGGAATCTCTAGGACTCAAGGGTGCAGCTGAGAAAGCTAAGAAACTTAGCCCTCTTGTAAATCTTTAGTTAGGCACACACTCAAGAGTCAGAACAATTGTCTGCATCTGAGGCTGGATTCCAGCTGATATTGATTGAGCAATAACAACAGTTCCGCCAACCCCACCAGCTTCTTCACAGGCCACATCAACACCGGTTTCAACTGTGTAACCGATCTGTGGTGCTGTGAGCTGAGCGGTAGCATCGCCTAGGTCTAGGTTCACTACATCAGGAACTAAAACACTTCCAGTTGAAAGCACTAGGTTCACTACAGTTCCTGCAGACACCTGAGTGTTAGCAGCCGGTTCGCTAGACATGACCATGTTCTTAGCAACTGTTGGTGAATCACTTTGAGTGATTGTTCCAAGAATTAGTTTCGCATTGGTGATTGCCAGGATGGCATCTTGTTCAGTCATGCCTGAAACATCAGGCATTAGAGATAGCTCTTGTCCTGAAGAAACTAGAACAGTAATAGTTGTCTTTGCTCCAACTTCCTCACCAGCAGGTGGATCAGTTGAAATAACAGTTCCTGCAGGAACAGTGCTGCTGACTTCTAGTGCTTTTAGTACAAGAAGATCTTGAGCTGTGAGGGTGGCAACTGCTTCGTCATATGTTTTACCGACAACATCAGAAACAGTAATCTTTGAATCGGTATTTCCATTGAAGGAAATAAGAGCAGCTCCTCCAGCAATAAGCCAAATGACTAAACCTACAACTAGTACACCAATACCGCTACCAACACCCCATATCAAACCAGTTGATGGCTTGTCCTGTTTAGGTTTGGTTAGAACTCGAGTTTGTTTCTCATCTTCGTCGAGGCCAGCATCAAAACCTAATAGTGAGAAACTGTCTTCATATATTTCAGCTGGTTCATTGTCTTGAACCTCAGCAACTCTGGTGACAGGGGATGTTGCTTCTTCATTGGCTGAGTTCAATAGTTCAGCAAACGGATCTACTTCAGGAACCACAACAGTTGGCGCGACATCAACAATAGGTTGCAGTGGAGCTGTTGGAGGCTGAGATCCATCTTCAAATACGTCTACTGCTTTACCTGTAACAGCAGCAGCCAGAGCAGTTCTAAATTCTTCTGCTGATTGGAAACGTGCGTTCTTATCTTTAGCCAAAGCCTTCATAACTACGGAGTCAATAGCAGAAGAAATGTTTGGGTTCACAAGTGATGGGGCAGGAGCTGTTTCACTTACGTGCTGGTAAGCAACAGAAACAGCAGTCTCACCTGTGAAAGGTGGCTTGCCTGTGAGCATTTCATAAAGCAATACACCGGTTGAATAAAGATCAGTTCTTGAATCTACTGTTTCACCTTTAGCCTGCTCTGGTGAGAAGTATTGAGCAGTACCAACAATGCCATTGGTGTGAGCAAGTGTTGCTGAAGAATCACTAACAGCTCTAGCAATACCAAAGTCCATGACCTTGACTGCGTTGGATTGAGTAATCATTACGTTGGCAGGCTTGATATCTCTGTGGATTACTCCTGCAGCATGAGAGAACTCAAGAGCCGTGAGAATACCTGTTGCATAGAAAATAGCTTCTTGCTGAGTTAGTTTTCTTTGACGAAGAATATCTCTAAGCACTTCACCAGTTACTAGTTCCATGACGATGTATGGGAGGTGTCTCTCAACACCATATGCATCAAGAGTTACTTCATCGCCAGCGTCATAGACACGGACAATAGTCGGGTGAGCCATACGAGCAGAGGCTTGAGCTTCCTGGCGGAAACGAACTTCAAAACTTGAGTCAGCAGCTAGATCTGATTTGAGTAGCTTGATGGCAACAGTTCTGCCAAGACGGGTGTCAATACCGGAGTGAACTTCAGCCATGCCACCGCGGCCAATAAGTTCGCCTAGCTCATAACGGCCAGCGATGATGCGCTTACTCTCGCTCATTCATCGCTCCAATCTGTATTCGACAACTCTTCAAGTTTATCTTCGCTTTGGGGAAGCAAACTTAGACTTCCCTGCTAGTTAATTACCGTGTTCGGGTCTACCTCTTGTTGGTAGTAGTAAACCGAGATAGTGCTTCCCACATCAAGAGACCCTAGAGGAGAGATCTCATAGACCAGAGAGATGCGAGTATCTTCAGCTGGAACAGAGATTCCAGGTATTGGCTCAACAATCAGACCCAGGTCACTTAGCTTCGGAACAACCAAAGACACATCCAAGCCTTCATATTCACTGAGTAGAACTACAACTTTCTCGTCAGTTTTTGTAGGAGTCGGTGTTGGGGTTGGAGTTTCTGTCTTTGTGGGTGTCGGTGTTGGAGTAGGTTCCACAGGTTTAGGAGCAACAAGACCAGCCCAAACAATAACTGCAATAGTGCTAAGTAGAACCAAGATGAGAACTACCCAAGGCCAGATAGCCGGAACAGTAATAGTTGGCTTGGTATCTGTGTTGATAACAGTTGTTTCATCACTAACTGGTTCAACACCTGTTGGAATAACAGTGTTGATTGCAACGTGTGCTGGAGTATCAGCAAGAAGTGCTTCAGCTCTAGCTGCTAGTTCAAGAGCAGATCTAGGTCTCTGATCTGGCTTCTTAGCCAGACAGTCCATAACTAATCTCACGAGCTTTGGATCAGTGCCTTCTGGAAGTGCTGGGGGAATGTCATTGATCTGAGCCATGGCGATAGCCATCTGGGTGTCACCTTTGAATGGTCTGCGACCAGCCAATGCTTCATAAGCCACAATTCCAAGCGAGTAAATATCTCCTGCTGCTGTTGCAGCTTTACCAGTTGCTTGCTCAGGAGCAAGGTACTGAACAGTACCCATCACCTGACCTGTTTGAGTTAGTGAAACTTGATTAGCAACTCGGGCAATACCAAAGTCTGTAATCTTCACATGACCATCAGGAGTAATGAGTAAGTTTCCAGGTTTCACATCTCTGTGAACTAAACCTTCACGGTGAGCAGCATCAAGAGCGAGAGCTGTTTGAGCAATTATTGAAATAACTTGTTTAGCAGGAAGAGTTTTTTCTCTTTCAAGAATTGAAGACAGTGATTCACCTGGAACTAATTCCATTACTAGAAATGCACTACCTTCGTCTTCTCCATAGTCATAGACATTTGCAATGCCATCATGGTTAATCATCGCTGCATGCTTAGCTTCAGTTCTAAAGCGATCAACAAAGTCTGGGTCTCCCATGTATTGCTGCTTCAAGATCTTGATAGCCACTTGACGAAGAATCGTTTCATCTTGTGCTTGCCAAACTTCTCCCATACCACCGGTGGCAATACGTTTGATAAGTCGGTATCGGTTGCCGTATAACTTTCCTTCTTCGGGCTTCACTTTGCTAACACCGCCTCCATTACTTTCTTAGCGATAGGTGCGGCTAAAGTATTTCCTCGACCCGACTGCCCCATACCGCCCCCATCTTCAATAACAACTGCAACAGCAACCTGCGGATTATCAGCAGGAGCAAAACCTGTGAACCAAAGTGTGTATGGATCACCAACACCATTCTCTGCTGTTCCAGTTTTACCAGCAACTTTAATTCCAGGAATTCGTGCATTAGAACTAACTCCTGATGAAACAGCTGCAATCATCATTGTCTTTAGTCGCTCTGCTGTGCTGGTGGTTATTGAACGACCAAACTCAGTAGGTTTACCTTCTTCTAAGACAGTGAGGTTTGAAGTAAAGATCTGTTCCACGAGATATGGCTTCATTTCAATTCCAGCATTAGCAATCGCAGCAGACACCATTGCCATCTGTAGTGGACTGACTCTCACATCAAATTGTCCAAAGGCAGTTAGACCAGTTTGAGCATCATCCATGTTTTCTGGATAGCTACTTGGTGTTGACTTCAATGGAATAGCGAATGCTTCTCCAAAACCAAAAGCCTCAGCTTGTCTAGCGATTGCATCCTGCCCTAGAGCAATTCCAAGCTGAGCAAATGGAACGTTGCAGGAAAGCTTTAGTGCTGTTGCAATAGAGACGGTCTTAGCTCCACCACATCTACCTTCACCAGAATTTGTGATGGCTGTAGTGGTACCAGGTAGCACGTAACTCTTTGGGTTAGGCAGTGTGCTTGTTGGATCATATTTACCGGACTCAAAAGCTGCTGCAGCAACAATCAACTTGAAGACAGATCCAGGAGCATAAAGATCTCCACCAATAGCTCTATTGATGAGAGGAGCGTTCTTATTGGTTAGTAGGGCTGTGTAGTTAGCTGATGCATCGCTTGTGTTGTGGGTAGAGAGTAGGTTGGCATCAAAGCCTGATTTAGAGACAAGAGCAAGGATTCGCCCTGTAGCTGGTTCTATGGCAACAACAGCGCCTTTCATCTTGCCTAATGCTTTCCAAGCAGCTAGTTGAACATCTTCATCAATAGTTAGTTCAACTGAAGCCCCCGATACTGGGTTACCAGAGAGAAGAGCATTTAGTTGTTCAAAGAAGGCTGCTGAGTTATCGCCACGAAGAGAACTATCTAGGACATTCTCAAGGCCTGTTCTACCTTGGAATAAGGAGTAGTAGCCAGTGATAGCGCTGTATTGCTCACCTGTGTATTGACGAAGGTACTTATAGGCGTTTGAAGTCTTTATTGATTCAGCGATTGGCTTGTTGTTTACAAGAATTGCGCCACGTTGAGTCTTGTATCCGTCATAGACCGCTCGTTGATTACGTGAATCATTATTAAGTCCATCAGCATTCACTACCTGCATTGCACTAGCTGCCACAAATAATGACAAGAACATTATGAGGATGAAGTTTGCTACGCGTCTAATCTCCGGCGTCATTCGCTCACCGTCCCCGGTTTAGGCAAAGTATCAGAGAGTCTCAAGAGTAGAGCAATGATGATCCAGTTAGCTACCAATGAAGATCCACCTGCAGCTAATAGCGGTGTTGTTAGACCAGTCAGCGGAACAACTCTAAGCACTCCACCAATAACAATGAAGCACTGAAGAGCAATTACGAAACCTAAACCAACTGCAAGTAACTTGCTGAAGTCATCTGCGTGAGTGTTAGCAATTCGTAAAGCTCTTGCAACTAGAACCATGTAGAGAGAAAGAAGAGCAAACAATCCAGCAAGACCTAGTTCCTCACCAATAGCTGAGATGATGAAGTCGCTCTCTGCAAGAGGAACAATAGTAGGCAATCCTCCACCAAGACCGGTTCCAAATATTCCACCGTGAGCTAAACCAAACATTGATTGCACTAATTGATATGAACCACCAATAGCTTCATAGTTTGCTTCACTAAGTGGATCAAGCCATGCGGCAATGCGATTGCCAACATAAGACATCAAGCGCGATGCAATCAATGCACCTGCCACAAACATAACTAGACCAACTAGAACGTAGAACGTTCTACCGGTCGCAACATAAAGCAGAACAAGGAACAAACCGAAATACAAAAGAGAGGTACCAAGATCTCTTTGCAAAACTAATACACCTAAGCTTGCTAACCAGATAAAAACAATTGGTCCAAGTTCTCTTGCCGGTGGAATTCGAATACCAAGAACCTTTCTTCCAACAACAGCTAGTGCTTCACGTCTTGAAGTTAGATAACCAGCAAAGAAAACAATGAACGCAATCTTTGCTAACTCTCCAGGTTGAAAACTTATTGGTCCTAGACGCACAGAGAGAAACGCTCCACTTGTGCTAACACCGATACCAGGAAGTAGAGGAAGAACTAGAAGCACAACACCTAAAGCCATTGCTGAGTAAATGTATTTTCTGAAAGACAGATGAGACCTCACTAACCAAAGAACAGTTGCTGCAATCAGCATCGCAATAACAGTCCAAACAACTTGTCTTTCCCCCACTGTCACATCAGCTGCATTTGCCGTCTTAGCTAAGTCCAAGCGATAGATCATCGCGATACCTAGTGAGTTAAGAATGAATCCAATCGGCAGAAGTACCGGATCTGCGTCACTAGCTCTGAATCTCAGGATTATGTGAAAGACGATTGCTGCAACAACTGGTAGCGACCAGATGAACCAACCATCTGGTCTAAGGATCTGAATAGTAGCTAACTGAACTTGAGCAATTTCAAAAGCGAAGAGACCAAAGCCAAAGAACAACATCAGTAATTCTAGGTTGCGCTTTTTTGGCATTATCTTGAGTAAGGAAATCCCTCTAGCCATCTTTAGAACTCTCAAGGATTTGGCTTAGCTTGGCTTCTGCATCTGCAAGGCTCTCGGCAGAGATGCTCTTCAAGATAAGTTCTTGCTGGAATTCAGGAAGGTCTACTACCTTCAAATCTGATTCCTTATACAAAGAGGAGAAACCAATTCCGCCAAAGCTCTCTTTTATTCCCTGGAAGATAGCTACATTGCCGTCTTGAACCCCTAGGTAGTAGCGAGTCTGGATGTATGAATAGATGCCCCATAGAGAGCCACCTGTGACTATGGCCAGGGCCAACATTAGGGCTAGACCACGCTTCTTCCAAGATCTAACCTTGCCACTGAACTCACCAATAGCCTTCTCAAGGGCTGGGTCATTGACTGAATAGAAGGTCTCTTTACGGCCAACATCTCTAAAAGCATCAAACCACGCTTTAGGGCTGAACATCTCAAGGATGCGGCCAGCACTGTTCTGCTTGATTACAACCTCATTAGCAGCAGAACCTAACCAAGTGGTTGGTTGCTGATACTCACCAAGCTCAGCTTCATCATGAACTTCCAGAAGTAATACTGTGACGTTATCTGGAGCACCATACTCTTTGGTTTCATCAATGAGAAGTTCAACGGCTTCATCAAGATTGGAAATCTTCATGTTCTCTTCAATTAGATAAGAAGGAACAAATCCACATAACCCATCAGAACAGAGCAACAACCTGTCACCAGGTTTTACTTCTAGTTGATGAATATCAAATTCTGGTTCTTCAGATGTGTCACCAAGAACTCTAAGAATTACATTTCTTCTAGGATGAACAAGAGCTTCTTCTTCAGTAAGTCTTCCGGAATCAATTAGTTGTTGAACAAAAGTGTGATCTTTTGTAATTTGAGTCATCTCACCATCACGCAAAAGATAAACACGTGAGTCACCAATGTGTGCAATGTTTGCAATGTTGTCGGTAAAGATAACAGCATCCATGGTGGTACCCATGCCAGCGAGGTAACCAAACTTGCTTACTGTTTCAGAAAGATTCTTGTTTGCTTCACGCATTGAATCAAGCAGAGCACTGATGGCCTGATCGCCATCTTCGTAAACATCATCGACTTTAGCTACGTGCTGGGTAGCAAGTGCTGACGCAATATCTCCACCAGCATGACCACCCATACCATCAGCAACAACGTAAAGATTTACACCGGCATAACCACTGTCTTGGTTGCTAGCGCGAACCTTACCTTTGTCACTTCTAGATGAGCTAACAATCCTGATGGCCATAACTAACCTCTAAGCTCAAAGATTGTTTTACCAATACGAATCTGCATTTCCTGTTTGATTGAAACAGGTGCACCGATTCTTGCTCCATCAACATAGGTTCCGTTAGTTGAATTCAAATCTTGAAGCAACCAGCCTTCGTCAGTCTTCTGTAGACGAGCATGCTGTGAAGACGCGTAGTCATCTTCAATCACAAATTCATTGTTCGGTGCTCTACCTATTCGAATTTCTTTACGATCAAGAACCATCTCAAGACCTTGCAGCGGCCCATCGATAACTACAAGAGTTTGTGGAGTTTCACTAATTGCAGAAACGATAGTTGCTGATCCTGGTGCAGTTGAGAAATTACCAACGCTAGTTAAACCTGTGGTTGGTGAAGAAACAGAAGTAGGCAAATTCTTTTCAACTACTTTAGACAAAACTCTTTCACTGAATAGGTCAGCTCTAATGATTGAAATAATGCTCAACACAAACAGCCACAGAATTACAAGAAAACCTGCACGAACAATAAAGAGAGCTAATTCACTCATGCTGACTCTCCTTGGTTCTTAGCAATAACTCGAAATACAAATTCAGTTCTTCCAGCTTTAATAACTGTGTCAGCACCGATGTCTTGTAATTTGACATCTCTACCAGCAACGCTCGTGCCATTAGTAGAACCTAAATCTTCAACGGTTGCACTAGATCCATCCCAGTTAATTGCAAAGTGAGTTCTAGATAAACCAGAGTCATTGACCTGAATGTCAGCAACAGCATCCCTACCAATAGTTGTCTGTGCTTTAGCTAGAAGGTATCTCTTGCCAGCAATGTCTAATGCCGGAACCCAGGTTACGTTTGCAACCTGAGCAGCTTTACTTCCAATAGCAGCTACCTGGACCTGACCAACCGCTAAAGAAGATGAAGCAGATAGCGAGATGCTGAGGGTATCGGTTAGCTGGTAGCGCTGTCTCTTCACGTGAGAGTTCACCTGCCTTGTGATTTCTGGAATCAGGTGATCACCCATGGAGTTTAAGCGGAATAAGTCCTGTTGTGAAAGAGAAACCTTGAATTCATTAGGAGCAAGGATGCGGTCTTTGCCGATTACGGCAGCGCTGACATCCATCTTGGCCTTGATAGCAGCACTGATTTCAACTGGCTGCAGCTGTGATTTGAATGCCTTAGAGAAAGCACCATTTACCAATGACTCAAGGCGACGTTCAAAGTTCTCTACAAAGCCCAAAACTTTTCCTTACTCGCTGTATGACAAGTTTAAGGTCACAGCCCTAATAAAGGGCTAAGGGCTTAGAAATTAGGGCTTTCTGGTAAGAACCTGCCAAAAAGGTGCAGTAAACCTGAAATTCGTTAGGTCAAATCGCAATCTTCCCTAAATTGTCTATGTCAGACAAAAACGAAAGTAGATGACATGAACCTAAGAAACAAAGCAGCAATCATTTCAACTTCAGTAATCACTGTTTCAGCATTGCTTCTAGCATCCCCAGCTCTTGCTCACAAGAATCCAAACAATGGATCTGTGAAGCCAACCGCTTCTTCAGTAGTCGCATCCCCAACAGCTTCTCCAATTGGATCCCCAACCACTTCTCCTAAGGCACCAAAGCTTGGCGACAAGCATGGCAAAGGTCACCAAGGTAAAGGACACAAGCACGGTCCACAGAAGGGCCCTAAGTTTGTAACTCAGACCGTAACCGTAAATGTTCCAGAAACTGGAACCTACCAACTTCTAGTTACAGAAGTAAAGAAGGTTAAGGCAAGCCCAGCTCCAACAGCTAGTCCTGCACCAACTGCAAGCCCTGTTCCAACAGCACTTCCAGTTCGTGGTGGACACAGCTTCACAGTTGCTGTAACAGGAACTGGTTCACAAACAATCACATTGAAGTTGCCTCACCCAGGCAACTACACAGTTTCACTTGTGAACGTAGTTTCTACTCAGAACATAACCGCAGCAAAATAATTTTCATTTCCTCTCCTTTCAGATAAGAAATAAACCCCAGGTGTAATTACCTGGGGTTTATTTTATTAATTCTTGTAATTCCTATTTAGCCAACCTGTTGGCGACGCTTACCTCTGGTGTGTTGATCTGTGTGCACTAAGTTCGCAGGATCTGCGTTGCAGTCATCACAGAGAAGAATTAGGTCACGACAACCAAGGAATAGACAGTTACGGAAAGTAGATGTTGGTCCTTCACACTTTTCACACTTACCAATGGTTACAGCATCAGGTGTGAAGTCAATGTTTAGACGGTCATCGAATACATACAGAGAACCTTCCCATAGAGACTTATCTCCCTGGCTTTCTCCGTATCTAACGATTCCACCATCAATCTGGTAGACCTCTTTGAATCCGTTATCAATCATGATTGCGCTCAAGATCTCGCAGCGAACTCCACCTGTGCAGTAGGTAACTACCGGACGATCTTTAATGTCGTCATATTTACCGCTCTGAATTTCAGCAACAAAGTCGTGGGTTGTTTGAACATCTGGAACGATAGCGTTCTTGAACTTAC
>JBILQF010000018.1:0-9569 GCA_044373385.1 Rhodoluna sp. | reverse complement strand
ATAGGAGTAGTTGCTCCCCCAATGAACTCTTCGACCGCTGCAATAGCTACCGCTGCGTTAGCTGCTTGGTAAGCACCGTGTAATGGAATGAAGAGGTTTTCATATTTACCAGCAAGACCCTCAACTGAGAATGTAATGCCTGCTTCAGACTCGATGTATTCGGTGACTGTGAAATCTTGTCCCAGGATTCTGAAGGTATCGCCAATCTCTGAAGACACTTTCTCTAGAACATCTAAGGCTTCTTGAGGTTGCACTGCTGAGACAACAGCAGCACCAGATTTGATAATTCCTGATTTAGTTTCAGCAATCTCAGCAATGGTTTCACCTAGACGCTCTTGATGATCTAGATCAATTGGTGTGAAGACTGCGACATCGCCATCAGCAACGTTTGTTGAATCCCATGCTCCACCCATACCAACTTCAAGTACAAGAACATCGATTGGTGCATCAGCGAAAGCTGCAAAAGCTAGAACGGCTAGCGCTTCGAAGAAAGTAAGTCTTGACTCTCCTTGGTCTAGAAGTTCTTGATCAACCATATCTAGAACAGGTTCAATGTCCTTGAATACTTCATAAAGAATTTCATTGTCGATTGGTTCACCATCGAGAGCAATACGTTCATTTAGGTTGATTAGATGAGGGCTAGTGAACCTACCGGTTCTAAGACCATGTTCTCTAAGAATCCTTTCGATAATTCGAGAGGTGCTGGTCTTACCGTTAGTTCCAGTTACGTGAACAACACGATAAGACTTTTGTGGATCACCTAGAAGTTCAACTGCTCTCCTGGTTGGTTCTAGACGTGGTCTTAGTTTGTGCTCAGGAATTCGAGCCATAAGAGATTGTTCAATCTCCTGAATCTTCTTTAGAGCGTCAGAGCCTGAACTCATATCTTCTTCACCAAGATACCGATAGGTAGATCTTCACCAACGGTTACGCCTTCACCTTCAACATCTCCAAGAGTTGTTTCTAGTTCAAGAGTCAAAGTTTCAGACTTCACTAGTTCCTCGTGAGCAGCAATCGCATCAACGACATCCTGAACGCTAGTAACAACAAGCTTGATACGGTCGCTAACATCTAGGTCAGCATCCTTACGTGCTTGCTGAACTGCTCTAATGACATCTCTAGCAATACCTTCAACTTCAAGTTCTTTAGTCACTCTTGAATCTAGAAGAACGAATCCACCTGAAGGCAAGATACCAATTAGGTTTACTGACTCTGCAGCATCACTAAGGTCAGCAACAAGATCAATCTCGTATTCACCTTCGATTAGCTCAATGCCGCCACAGATAACCATGTCGCCATCTTGTGACCAGTCGCCTGACTTAGAGGCACCAATAACCTGCTGAACTTGCTTACCAACACGTGGTCCAAGAGCTCTTGAGTTAACAGTCAGTCTCTTGATAACACCAAACTCTGTTGTTGAATCGAGGGACAGTTCAACTAAATCTATTGACTTCACGTTTAGCTCTTCAGCGATGATGTCAACAAACTCAGAGAGATCATCAGCATTCTTTGTAACAACAGTCAACTTAGCAAGTGGCAAACGAACTCTAAGTCCATTTACCTTTCTTAGACCATTAGCAACTGATGAAACAACTCTCACCTGGTCCATTGCAGTCATGAGCTTGTCATCAGCTTTTAGTGCTTCATGGTCAGGCCACTCAGTCAAGTGAACAGATCTCATACCGGTTAGACCTTGGAATACTTCTTCAGCAATTAGCGGAAGCATAGGAGCTGCAACTCTTGTCATGATCTCAAGCACTGAATACAAAGTGTTGAAGGCTTGTGGATCGCCATCCCAGAATCTAGCTCTAGAGCGTCTTACATACCAGTTAGTTAGAACATCAGCGAAGTCTCTTAGCTTCGCAGAAGCACCAAAGGTGTCAAAACCATTGAGATCAGATGAAACTCCAGCAACCATCTCTCTAGTTTTTGCTACTAGGTATCTATCTAGAACGTCCTCGCTAGAAAGATCAAACTTAGCCTCATAGTTTGCAGCATTGGCATAAAGAGTGAAGAAGTAATAGGTATTCCATAGTGGCAATAGAACCTGTCTGGTTCCTTCTCTAATGCCTTGTTCTGTAACAGACATGGTTCCACCACGAAGAATCGGACTTGATAGCAAGAACCAACGCATCGCGTCCGATCCATCACGATCAAATACTTCATTCACATCTGGATAGTTACGTAATGACTTAGACATCTTCTGCCCATCGCTACCTAGAACAATTCCGTGAGAAACAGCTGTCTTGAAAGCTGGTCTATCAAAGAGTGCCGTAGATAGCACGTGCAGGGTGTAGAACCAACCTCTGGTTTGACCTGAGTATTCAACGATGTAGTCACCTGGTGAGTGTGAATCAAACCACTCGCTGTTTTCAAATGGGTAGTGAACCTGAGCAAAAGGCATTGAACCAGATTCAAACCAGCAGTCTAGAACTTCAGGAACTCTAACCATCATTGACTTACCAGTTGGGTCATCAGGATTCACTCTGGTTAGGTTATCAATAGTTGGACGGTGGAAATCATCCACACGAACACCGAAGTCTGCTTCTAGTTCATCTAGAGAACCATAGACGTCAATACGTGGATAGTTAGGGTCTGTTGACTTCCATACTGGAATCGGAGCTCCCCAGAAACGGTTACGGCTAATCGCCCAGTCTCTGACATTTTCTAGCCACTTACCGAATGAACCATCTTTAGTGTGTTCAGGAACCCAGTTGATCTCTTGGTTTAGTTCAAGCATTCTGTCTTTTAGCTTTGTTGTCTCAACAAACCAAGAAGAAACTGCCTTATAGATAAGTGGGTTCTTGCAACGGTAACAGTGTGGATATGGGTGATCGTAGCTAGCCTGCTTTAGTAGGCGACCCATGTCTTTAATCTTTTGAGTGATTGGCTTGTTAGCTTCAAACACATGCTGACCAACAAAGTCAGTAATAACTGAGTTGTATTCACCGCGTTCGTTTACAGAAACATAAACAGGAATACCCGCAGCTTCACAAAGCTTCTGGTCATCTTCACCATAAGCAGGTGACTGGTGAACAACACCGGTACCTTCACTGTCAGCAACATAGTCGCCAACAATGATCTGCCAGGCATTCTTTACATCAAACTTTGATTCATCAGCGTAGTAATCAAATAGTCTTTCGTATTTGATTCCAGCTAGATCTTTACCAAGCACAGTTTCTTCGATTGCAGCATTAGCTGCTTCCATATCCTCAAAGCCGAAGTCTTTTAGGTGACCAGCAATAAGTGACTTAGCTAGAAGATACTTTCCAGACTCTGTGTTGATAACTGCATATTCAATCTCTGGACCAACAGCTAGAGCAAAGTTTGTTGGCAATGTCCAAGGAGTTGTTGTCCAAGCGAGAATCTTCACTCCAGCGAATCTCTGACCTTCAAGAATTGGGAAAGTAACAGTTACTGTTTGATCTTGTCTGTTTTGGTAAACATCTTCATCCATGCGAAGTTCGTGGTTTGAAAGTGGAGTTTCACATCTCCAGCAATAAGCCAGAACTTTGAAGCCTTCATAGATAAGGCCTTTCTTATGAAGTTCCTTGAATGCCCAGAGCACACTCTCGGTATATGGAGCATCAAGAGTCTTGTAGTCATTCTCGAAGTCAACCCAGCGAGCCTGACGTGTAACGTACGTTTCCCACTCCTTGGTGTATTTCAAAACCGAGGTACGGCAGTAGTCATTGAACTTATCGATACCAAACTTTTCAATCTCAGGTCTTCCAGAGATCTTTAGCTGTCTTTCAGCCTCTACCTCAGCTGGCAGACCATGGGTGTCCCAACCAAAGCGACGTTCAACTCTGAAACCCTGCATGGTCTTGAACCTAGGAACAGTGTCCTTGGCATAACCAGTTAGCAGGTGCCCATAGTGAGGAAGACCGTTAGCGAATGGAGGACCATCATAAAAGACGAACTCAGGAGCGTTTTCATCCTTGCGTTGGTCTATTGAAGCCTGAAAAGTCTTGTCTTTAGCCCAAAACTCGAGGATTGACTCTTCAATGGCAGGAAACGATGGGCTAGCTGGGACCTGCTCGCGGATGCCAAAAGAAGCTCCATTGTTTTTGGGATACATGGCTTGCTCTCTGGGTTTAGGGGTAAAAGTTCTAATCTCAATGTTAATCTTAATGAACCCTAACTTTTTGGAGAAGCACAACGTGACCTCAAGCCACGAAACCCCTGATTTCAGAGCCCCAGCCTCAACCCCTGACCGCGTAGGCGTGGAAGGTCTAGAGGAGAAATGGGCTCTAGCCTGGGATACCGATGGAACCTACAAGTTCAGAAGAGATGTGGACAAAGCTCAGGTCTTCTCTATTGATACCCCTCCTCCAACAGTTTCAGGGTCCCTTCACGTAGGCCACGTCTTTAGTTACACCCACACAGACGTTGTTGCCAGATTCCAACGTATGCGTGGCAAAGAGGTTTACTACCCAATGGGTTGGGATGACAATGGTCTTCCTACCGAAAGACGTGTTCAGAACTACTTTGGAGTTCGCTGCGATCCTTCACTTCCATACGTTGAAGGCTTCACTCCTCCTTATGAAGGTGGAGATAACAAGTCCTCTAAGGCAGCTGACCAGATTCCTATCTCAAGAAAGAACTTCATTGAGCTATGCGAGAAGCTAACTACTGAAGATGAACTTCAGTTCGAAGCACTATGGCGTCAGCTTGGTGTTTCAGTTGACTGGGACCAGACTTACCAAACCATCTCCCCTGCTGCTCAAAGAGTTTCTCAGCAAGCTTTCCTAAACAACCTCGCTAGAGGTGAGGCTTACCAGTCAATGGCACCAACACTTTGGGATGTGACTTTCAGAACTGCTGTTGCTCAAGCAGAACTAGAAGATAGAGATCAGCCTGGTGCTTATCACCGCGTTGGCTTTGATGGTCCTGATGGAAAAGTGTTTATTGAAACTACTCGTCCTGAACTAATTCCTGCTTGTGTTGCACTTGTTGCTCACCCAGATGATGATCGCTACAAGTCACTGTTTGGAAAAACTGTAAAGACACCATTGTTCGGAGTTGAGGTTCCAGTACTTGCTCATCGCCTAGCTCAGATTGATAAGGGTTCAGGTATTGCGATGATCTGTACCTTTGGTGATCTAACAGATGTTATTTGGTGGAGAGAACTAGATCTACCTAACCGAGCAATCATTGGTTGGGATGGACGACTACTTGAAACTGCTCCGGATGTAATCAATACACCTGAAGCACTTGCTGTTTATGCAGAGCTTGCAGGTAAGACAGTGTTCTCTGCAAAGACTCGCATCGTTGAACTTCTTCAAGAATCAGGTGACATGGTTGGCGACCCTAAGCCAATTACCCACCCAGTTAAGTTCTTTGAAAAGGGTGACCGTCCACTAGAAATCGTTTCAACTAGACAGTGGTACGTAAGAAATGGTGGACGTGATCAAGACCTACGTTCTCGCCTACTTGAACTAGGTAAGGAACTAAAGTTCCACCCTGACTTCATGAGAGTTAGATACGAGAACTGGGTCAATGGTCTAACTGGTGACTGGCTTATCTCAAGACAGCGATTCTTTGGTGTTCCAATCCCTGTTTGGTACGCACTTGATGAAAACGGACAGCCAGACTTCGATCGTGTACTAGTTCCAGCAAGTGAACTTCTTCCTATCGATCCATCTACTGATGTTCCTGCTGGCTATACAGAAGCACAGCGTGGAGTAGCTAACGGATTCATTGGTGAAGTAGACATCATGGACACATGGGCAACCTCTTCTCTAACACCGCAACTTGGTGGTGGCTGGTTAGATGACCCAGAGAAGTTCGCCAAGGTATTTCCTTACTCTCTTCGCCCTCAAGGTCAAGACATCATTAGAACCTGGTTGTTCTCAACAGTTCTTCGTTCTCAACAAGAGCACGGTGTATTGCCTTGGGCAGATGCTGGTATCTCAGGTTGGATCCTTGATCCAGACCGTAAGAAGATGTCTAAATCAAAGGGCAACGTAGTAACCCCTAACGATCTTCTAGTTGAACACTCTTCAGATGCTGTTCGTTACTGGGCTTCTTCTGCTCGACTAGGAACAGATGCTGCTTTCGACACCGGCATGATGAAGATTGGTAGAAGACTTGCTATCAAGGTTCTAAATGCTGCCAAGTTTGTATTGAGCTTTGACGCCCCAGCCTCTGATGCAAAGGTTACCGAACCAATTGACCAGAGCCTTCTACTTAACCTTGCAGAAGTAGTGAGAGAAGCAACAACTGCTTTTGAAAACTATGACCACACCAAAGCTCTGGAACTAGCTGAGAAGTTCTTCTGGAACTTCACCGATGACTATCTAGAACTAGTCAAGGAACGTGCCTATGGGCAAGGTGGCTTCAATGCAGATGAACAGGCGTCAGCACTAGTTGCTCTTCGTCAAGCTCTATTGACTATTCTTCGTCTATTTGCTCCATTCCTACCTTTCGCAACCGATGAGGTTTGGTCCTGGTGGCAGGTTGGTAAGGGTTCAATCCACAGAAGTTCATGGCCGACAGAATCAGAACTGACCAATGGTCTTGATGCTTCAAACTTGGACCTATTGCCTTTGGCATCAGGAGCTTTGTTTGGAACCCGTAAGGCCAAGAGCGATGCCAAGGCTTCTATGAAGGCCGAAGTTATCTCTGCGAACCTAGTAGCGCCTAAGGAAGTGCTATCTCGACTAGAGCTTCTCTCCCCTGATCTAAAGGCTGCTGGACGTATTGCTGAACTAGTTCTAGTTCCAGGTGAAGAGCTTGCTGTTACTGAGGTTGTCCTAGCTCCTACTGAATAACTATTCGGCAAACATCTATTTGGGTGGCCTTTTAGAAGGCTAGGCTTTTGCTCATGACCTTTGAAAACGAAAACCCATTTGCCCTACGTTCAACCCTTGAGTATGAAATGCCAGATTTCACTCGCATCAACGATGAGAGCTATCTACCTGCATTCCATGCTGGCTGTGAAGAGCATCTTCATGAAGTGCATGAAATCATCAAGCAGGATGAAGTAACTTTCGAGAACACCATCGTTGCTCTTGAGCGAAGTGGTCAGATGCTAACTCGAGTACTCACCGTTTTCTATAACAAGTCTTCAAGCGACACAACCGATCGACTAGATGAGATCGAAGAAGAGATTGCTCCGAAGCTATCTGCTCACATGGATGCAATACGTCTAAACCAGGCACTATTCGGAAGAATCAAGGAGCTATATAGCAACCGCGATTCACTAGAGCTAAACAACGAAGACGCTTGGCTACTAGAGCGTTACTACATGGACTTCACTCACGCAGGCGCACACCTAACCGATGCTCAGCGTGAAGAACTCACCAACCTCAACGAAGAACTTTCTAAGTTAGAGACATTATTCGGAAAAAACCTACTTGCTGACACAAACGACCTCGCAGTTGAGGTTGATGACGTAGCTGAACTAGATGGTCTTTCAGAGAACGAGATCGCTGCATGTGCAGCAGCTGCTAAGGCGAGAGGACTAGAAGGTAAGTGGCTGGTTGGCATGGTGAACTTCACCGGTCACCCACTGCTATCAAGCATGAAGAACCGCGGTCTTCGTGAGCGTGTAATGAAGAACTCTCTTCTAAAGGGAAACTGCGATGTCAAAGACAACCGCAAGGTAATCCTGGAGATTGTAAAACTCAGAGCTAAGCGTGCAGAACTCTTTGGCGTGAAAACCCATGCTGAGCATGTTCTTCAAGACCGTAACGCTCAGAACCCTGAGAACGTTCACAAGATGCTTAAGCAGATCGCTCCAGCGGCAGTTAGAAACGCAAAGCTTGAAGGTGCTGAACTTCAGAAGACTATTGATGCAAATGGCGAAGGTTTCACACTTGAGTCATGGGACTGGGACTTCTACACAGAAGCTGTTCGTCTAGAGAAGTACAACCTAGACACATCAGCTATGCGTCCTTACTTTGAACTTGAAAGAGTTCTGCAGGATGGTGTTTTCTTTGCTGCTAACAAGCTCTTTGGAATCTCTTTCAAGGAACGCAAAGACATCGTTACCTACCACCCAGATGCTCGTGCATTCGAAGTATTCAATGAAGATGGCTCAAAGCTAGCTCTATTCATTGGTGACTTCTACACACGTGACTCAAAGCGCGGTGGAGCATGGATGAACAACCTAGTAGACCAGAACCACCTACTAGGTCAGCTACCAGTTGTTGTGAACAACCTAAACATTCCTAAGCCACCAGCAGGTCAGCCAACACTTTTGACCTATGACGAGATCACAACCTTGTTCCACGAGTTTGGTCACACCTTGCACGGAATTCTTTCTGATGTGAAGTACCCACGCTTCTCAGGTACAAGTGTGGAAAGAGACTTCGTTGAGTTCCCTTCACAGGTGAATGAGATGTGGCTAACTTGGCCAGAAGTACTTGACAACTACGCCAAGCACTATGAGACTGGCGAGAAGATTCCTCAGGAATGGGTAGACAACCTAAAGGCGTCTGCAGCTTTCAATGAAGGTCACGCAACTACTGCTTATCTTGCAGCAGCAATTCTGGACCTTGCTTGGCACTCACTAGATGCAAATGCAACTGTTGCTGATGTTGAAGAGTTCGAAGCTAAGGCCATTGAGGCTTATGGTTTGAACTACTCTCCTGTGCCAACTAGATACCGCTCAACATACTTCTCACACATCTTCGCTGGTGGCTACTCTGCTGGTTACTATGGCTACATTTGGTCTGAAGTTCTAGATGCTGACACAGTTGACTGGTTCAAGGAGAATGGTGGCCTAACTAGAGCCAATGGAGATCACTTCAGAAACACATTGCTATCTCGTGGTGGTTCTATCAACTCAATGCAGATGTTTAGAAACTTCAGAGGACGCGATGCAACTATCGAGCCTCTACTAAAGCGTCGAGGACTTCTTTAAGCCCTAGAACTAAAAGGGTTCTTTAGTCTCAGCAGTTGAATAACAACTAGTCCTACCAGGATTGCCCAGAACGCTGCCCCTACCGAGAAGAAGGCAATGCCGCTTGATGCAATCAAGAATGTGATGACTGCTGGCAATCGCTCCTGGGCTTTCTCAACCATTGTGTTGAATGCATTGACAATTGTTGGCAGCAACGCAAGCCCGCTAGCTGCAAGCAGAAGATCCCTTGGTGTTTGATAAACGAAGGCAACTGCAACACCCGCAAATAGAGCAAAGATGATATAGACAACGCCTCCGCTAACAGATGCTATCCAACGCTTAGAAGGGTCTTTGTGGGCTTGCTCGTTAGCATTTAGTGCTGCGGTGATAGCTGCTAGGTTCATGACAAAACCACCTAGGAAGGATGCAACAACAGTTCCTAAACCAGTGGTTGCAAGAGATGCTCTGAACGGAACCTTGTAACCGTAAGAGTTCATGATTGCAATGCCAGGAATGTTTTGAGAGGCCATGGCTACCAAATACAGAGGAATGGCAATGGTGAAGATTGAAGCCAAGTTGATGCTTGGCTGAACAAGTTCAACATTTAGCAACCAGTCTGATGCAGAAACAACTAGGCCTTGATTCAAACCGATCAAGGTGAAGGCTAGGACGATAGCTACTGGCGATGCCCAGAGAGGAGCTAGCCAATAGAGCAGTA
>JBILQF010000005.1:0-106183 GCA_044373385.1 Rhodoluna sp. | reverse complement strand
CCTGAGGTAATTAGAGGAAGGGCTAGTAAGCCGGTGATGATTTTGCGAAACACGTATTGCCTTTCAAGAAGGACGCTTCGCACAAAACATCTATGTAATGACGATCCTAAAGCCTCCTTGGTGACAATTGCTTGACTTTACCCCGCTATTTGGTAACGATTGATACATCTCGAGGCACATTGGTCAACCCTTTACATAGGCTGTTGCTATCGAGGTATGGGAGTCCTAATGGAGAAATGTACGAGATGTGGGGAAAATAGAGTTGGCCTAGAGCGTTACTGTGCTAACTGTGGCTGGGATGTAACTAAAAACAAGAAAAACCTAGTTGGCCGCTGGCTCTCAGGTGGAGGCTGTCTATTGGCACTATCCCCAATTGCTCTTGCCATACTCACCACTCCAATAGGTGGCAACATGTTCAGCACTGGAGGCGATGGTGGTGGAACTGCTCTGTTCTTCCTTATCGTTACCCTACCGATTGGAGCAGTAGCCTCGATTGTTGGTCTGATTCTTTGGATGAGTAATCGAACAAAGTGACTCTTTAGTCGTAATAAACGTTCTTTAGTTTGACTCTAATAATTCGGTCATCTAATGCATTCTCGCCACCGCTTGACCAACCACCGCGACCATCTCTGTTGCTGGTAATAAGCCATAGAGATCCGTCTGGAGCAAGTGTTGCTTTTCTCAAACGACCAAAACTTCCTTTAAGGAACTCTTGTGGCTCTCCTAGTTTCTTGTCTCCAAGTACAGGAATAAACCAAAGCTTTCCACCTCGAAGACAAGCAGAAATAAGTGTGCTCTGCACGTGAGTGATTCCACTGCAAGCAGCCTCTGATGGGTGCCAAGTGAAGATTGGTTGAGTGTATCTAGGATCAGTTACCAAAACACCCTTAGAGGGCATTTCAGGAATAGTTGGTTTGGGTGCAGGATTCTTATCTGTGCCTTGGGCATCTGATCCTGGGTTGCCTGGTTCAAGTGGTGTTTCAACAAACTTGTAAAAACCTTCAGCTATTGGCCAACCATAGTTCTTGCCTTTTTCCAAAAGGTTGAGTTCATCCCAGGTGTCTTGGCCGAATTCCGTGGTCCACATGTTTCCAAACTCATCCCAAGCCATACCCTGGGTATCTCTAAATCCTTTAGCCCAAACTAGAGAGTTGCGTGGGTTATCTTCTGGAACAGATCCATCTAAGTTCACTCTCAACACAGAACCAGCTAGCTTGTTCCAGTTTTGTGAAGTAGCGCCTTTCATACCAGAATCCCCTAGTGTTACCCAAAGCTTTCCATCAGGACCAATAGCCAAACGTCCACCATTATGTGTGGTTGATTTACCGCTGCGTTCAATACCCTTAAGAACCACTCTCTTATTAGCAAGAGACCAAACACCAGCATCATCTGTGTTTAGGTCATATTTGAGAATCCTGTTGTCTTTCAAAGTGGTGAGAAAAACAAAGAGAGAAAGCTTGCCGCCTAAGCGATCAGCAGCATAAGTCATACCTAAAGTTCCGCCTTCACAGAACTTTTCACATGGCGGAGCAGCTCTTGTAAAGCCAACCTTCGAAACTTTTAGGTCTCTGCTGATTAGAAGAATAGAGCCGGTATCTCTTTCATCGACTAGAGCCTGACCATCTGGAAGGAACAGAAGCTCCCATGGTGCTTTTAGACCTGTGACAAGATTTTCTGGTTTACCAGTAGGAACAACGTAGCTTCTCTTGACAACTTCGACTTCAACAACAGGGGGCTTTGCTTCTGGAGCAGCTTCAACTTTTTGTGTGTCAGAACCAAAAGCAAAGACACCGCCAAGCATGATTGCAAATACCACGACGAACTCAAAGAGTGGGTCTTTCCTGGTCTTTACTGCTTTAGGCATGCTTGGTCCTGATTACTAGCTCAACTGTTTATATAGGCAGAATACTTGGCAAATCGCAGGTTTGGGCTAAGCCTTGCCGATATGTCCCCGCTCAGAAGCAGTCCATGTGAATTGAGGTTCGCTTATGCGGTTAGGAAGCTAGCCGAAATACCTGATGAGCACGTATGGGAGAGCCATGGCTGTTGAAACCACAGTGACTGGAATTCCATACTTAGCAAACTGCCAGAAGGTGATCTTGTAACCACTGGCATAAGCCAGGCCTATGGCGACTACGTTTGCGCTTGCTCCAACAATGGTCATGTTGCCACCAAAGTCAGCACCGAATGCTAATGCCCACCAAAGACCATCGTTGCTGATGGTGGTAATGGTGTCGTTCAGTTGCTGAACAACAGGTGCCATGGATGTCACGTAAGGAATGTTGTCAACGATTCCTGAAGCTAAGGCTGAAACAATAACAAGTGATCCAGCAGCTAGAGCTCCATCGTTTCCAACAAAAGCACTTATAGCGTCAGCCACCATCTTCAAAGCACCAACGTTGACAAGTGCACCAACCATGATGAACAGCGCTGCGAAGAAAACAAGAGTTCCCCATTCAACATCTCTAGCAAACTCATTTGGCTTCAGGTTGCTGATCAAAACAAGAACGCCAGCACCAATCATTGCAATCACTGATGGTTCTAAGTGAAGTACAGAGTGTAGAACGAAGGCAACAATCACTAAGGTCAAAACAACAAGGCTCTTGATGAGGAGTGCTTTGTCCTGAATAAAGCTTTTGGCATCTAGTGTCATAACATTCTGTCTATCTTCAGCGTTGTTTCTTAGTTCTTTATTGAACATGAGAACCAGCATTGGAATGATTACTGCTAACACCACAATCACCATAGGTGCCATGTGGATTAGGAATTGGTTGAAGTCCAAATCTGCTTTAGAAGCAATAATGATGTTTGGTGGATCACCAATTAAGGTAGCTGCTCCACCAATGTTAGAAATAAAGACTTCAGCCAAGATGAATGGCACAGGGTGAACCTTTAGGTACTTGGCAACCATGATTGTCATAGGAACTGCAAGCATGATGGTGGTTACGTTGTCTAATAGTGCTGAACAGAAGGCAACCAGCATAAGTAGATAAACAAATGCCTGGCGCGGGCGGCCCTTAGCTAGCTGAATAGCTTTGATTGCTAGGAACTCAAACAGCCCAGTCTTGTGGATGACCCCGACAATAATCATCATTCCTAGAAGCAGGAAAATTACATTCCAGTCGATACCAGTCTCGTGGCTATAGAAAGCAGCATCAGCATTGGTTGCACCAATGATGATCATTACGGCTGCACCAGCACAGACGACGGCTACACGGTTGATTTTTTCTGTTGCGATAAATGCATAAGCAATGAGGAATACGGTTACTGCGGCAATAGTTAACATTCTTTTATCCAATCGGTTAAAGGCGAATTACTTCGCCGACCCGACTTCCCAGCACACCACTATCAGTTTAGCCCATTGGTCCACCCAAATGAACTGCCAACTATGCCTTGTTGGCTAGGCTATCTCTCGTGCCCAAAACCATAACTGCCAATGATGGCAAATCTCGTAGTTGGTTATTCAACTACTTTGGTGCTGGCCTTATCTGGGGATCCTCTTTCTTCTTTATTGAGTTCGCTAACGCATCCCTTTCCCCTATAGGTTTGGCATTCTGGAGATGTGTTCTAGGAGCAACAACTCTCTACATAGTTCTAAGACTTAGAAAGATAGAGCTACAAAAAGACATGAGGTTCTTCATGCTCTCCTTCGTTGTAGGTCTATTCAACACAGCTATTCCGTTCACCCTGTTCGCTTTTGGTGGGCACCATGTGTCTTCAGCATTCTCAGGAATGGCCAATGCCATTACTCCGATTGCAACCATAATTGCGTTGCTAACTGTCTTTAGAGGAGAGAAAGTTTCTAGAAACCAGATCTTTGGCCTCCTGGTTGGTGTTGTTGGGGTGCTGACACTAATTGGAGTCTGGGAAGGAATTAGAACTGATTCCTGGCTAGCGGTGGTTGGAATTGTCTTTGCAGCATGCTGCTATGGCTTTGGTGGTCCATTCATCAGAAAATACATTGAACCACTAGGTCATCCATTGGAAGTAGCTGCCTTTGGTCAGATAGCTGCAGCAGCAGTTCTTCTCCTACCGGTGTATCTAACTCAACCTCTAACAACAGGCCCATTCACCTGGCAATCAACTGGTGCTCTATTAGTTCTAGGAATTGTTGGAACAGGTATCGCCTACACAATGTATTACCCGCTACTTAGACAAGTCGGATCAGCCGTATCTTCAACAGTTACTCTGATGGCACCTCTTGTAGCAGTGACTCTAGGAGTATTAATTCTTGGTGAAGAACTAACTTGGTTTGAACCAGTAGGTGGACTAATCATTTTGATTGGTGCAGCAATTGCACAGGGTCTCTTTAGAAGACGTAAATCTCTAGCTATGTGATTACTTGATCTTCACATCAAGTCTTAGTTCACCAAAAGCACCTTTAGGAACAGCAGGGCTATTTGGTTTCACAGGAGCAATTAGCTTGAACTGAGCACCTAGTTCTGGACGAGTATCACTCTCACCCTTGTTAGGCCAGAACGCACATGCCCACTCTGCTTGAGCGGCAATGCTGAGAGATGGATTAACTCCTGGGTTAGCAGATAGTGCTGAACCATCAAGAATATGTAATCCTGGTTGACCGAATGCTCGAAGGTAACCATCAAGAACACCTTCTTTAGCATTAGGAGCAATAACAGATCCACCTAGGAAGTGAGCAGTCATTGGAATACCAAAAGGTTCTGTAACAACAGCACCTGCAGTTCCATTGAACTGTTCTGCTAGTTCTTTAGCTAGCTTGTGACCTTCTGGAACCCATGCTGGGTTTATTTCTCCATAACCCTGACGTGAAGTTAGCTTTCTACCGAATAAACCACGCTTACTAAAAGTAGTTAGGGAGTTATCTCTAGACTGCATAACCAAGAGAATCAGTGTTCGCTCAGGCCATGTGCGGAGGTTGTACATACTTGGAAGTGATCCAAACTTCTGAATTGAGGCAACCATCAATCTCCAGAAAGTTGGCTTCTGACCCTTAGGTCCTGAAGCCATAATGCTCTCCATGATTCCCATGAAGCCAGAGCCTTTGCCATATCTAACTGGCTCTACGTGAGTGTGTTCATTAGGGAACACACTTGATGTAATAGAAGAACCTTTAGAGAAGTCAATCTCTTTACCTTTAGCAACAACACCAAGAAGAGACTCGCTATTAGTTCTACTCAAGGAACCAAGAGTTGAACTGATTCCTTGAAGATGGCCTTTACTTCTGACTTTTTGTAGAAGCTTTGCACTTCCTAAAGCACCAGCAGCAATGATTACCTGATCTGCTATGTAGACATTCTTCTTTACCCATCCAGTAGAAGAAGAATGTCTAGCCTGAATCTCATAGCCTGAGCTTGAATCAATAATGTCTGTAACTGTTGTGTTAGCAACAACCTCAGCCCCTATTTGTTCTGCAAGATAAAGGTAGTTCTTCACCAGAGTGTTCTTAGCTCCATGCCTGCAACCAGTCATGCATTCACCACAGTTGATGCAACCAGTTCGCTTAGGCCCTACTCCACCGAAGTAAGGGTCTTCAACTTCTTTGCCTGGCTCACCAAAGTGAATACCCAGAGGAGCCATTTGGAAAGTATCGCCGTAGCCCATCTTGTCGGCAGCCTTCTTCAGTTCAATATCTGCAGGCGACATGTAGGTGTTAACTTCAACACCAAGCATGCGTTCTGCTTGTGAATAGTAAGGAGCTAGTTCTTTCTCCCAATCACACATATTCGCCCAAGAACCGGTCTTAAAGAATGCTGTCGGTGGGCGATACAAAGTATTGGCATAAACCAAAGATCCTCCGCCAACACCTGCTCCAGACATGACCATCACATTTCTAAGTAGGTCAATTCTCTGAATACCTTTTAGCCCAAGTCTTGGGAAGAAAAGGAACTTCTTTAGATTAAAAGATGTCTTAGCAAAGTCAGTGTCCTTGAAACGAGCACCTGCTTCAATGACCAGAACCTTGTAGCCCTTTTCTGTTAGACGAAGAGCTGAGATAGAGCCGCCAAAGCCAGAGCCTACGATGACCACATCGTAGTGATTGCTTGTCTTCACAGCCATCGAATCCTCTTGCCTAGTTGATTACAACTGGTCTCTCTTGGAGAACCCAGGTTGAAACTTTGGTAAAGCCCATCTTTTCATACACTCTAAGGGCATTAGAGGCGTTTTGGGTATCAACACCTAGTTCAGCTTTGTCGTAACCCTTACGTGAGAAGCGAGCAAGAGCAGCAGCTAAGAGAGCTTGCCCAAGGCCTTTGCCTCTGTGTTCTTTGACAACACCCACATATGAAATAAAACCTCTTTTGTCAAAGGCATCCATATCATCTGTCCAGATAAAGCCACTTGGTTTCTCATCGACATAAAGAAGGTATATGCCATCACTAGGAATGAACTGGTCTTCTTGAACTCTCTTGACCCAGGTATCAAAATCTTTTGGTGTGAATCCAAAGTTGTCAGCAAATGATGTTTGCTGAACATAGTGCCAATCGGTTAGATCTTTTTGATTCTCAAGATCTACTGACCTGATAACTACACCTTCTGGAAGTTCTGGATCATCAAGATTTTCAGCAACTGGAGCTCTTAGAGAGTTGTAGTGTCTAACAATCTTGAAGTTCTTATCGTCCAGATGTTGCATATTCTCGGTGTGCTTCTGATTGATTTCTAGTTGAAACTTGAAATCTGGATAGTCTCTTTGAGCTTCAGTTAAACACCAATCAAGAAGGACTGGATATCTTGCATCTCCTGCTCTCACAGCCAATGCTGCTTCCATCTCTTTGGCTATCGGGTCAGGATTTAGATTAGCTAAACCAAAAGGAATAGCTTCTTCATCATCACTAAAGAGCCATGTCGGAGAATTTGTAGCAGGACTTTCAATGATGTGTTTAGCGATATCTAATCCAAACAAACCATGTTCAGGATCAACTGCAGCAATCTCTGAATTGAAGATGTTGAGAACAAGCTCGGCATCTTCAAGACTTGCTTGACGAACAAACACTTTAGATTATGGGTGTCTTAGTGGGCTTGCTGGTAGGCGTTCCTGTGAAACCCACTTCTCCTGGTAACCAGTAGAAGAGTTCATTAGATCTAGGAAAGGCTTTGCATCAAACTCTTCAGGACCCATAACTCCAACGCCTTCCCAAACACCAGTTGCTAGAAGTTCTAGAGCAATTAGTGGGTTGAAAGCAGTCTGAGCTACAACAGCCTGAGCTTCAATAGCAGCCATTGTCACAGCGTTATCGGCTACGTGATATAGATAGGTAGCTCTAGGCATTCCATCCTTACCCTTACCTGTAACAAGGACACCGGCACAGGTCTTACCTGTCATACGAGGTCCAATGGTTGCTGGGTCTGGAAGCACTGAGACAACTACGTCTCGAGGTGCTACTTCTACTGGACCCTGAGCTGAACGAACACGAACAGGTGCAGTTGAGTCAAGGCCTAACATGTGTAGGGTCTTTAGAACTCCGATGAAGTCTGAACCCAGTCCGAACTTGAAGGTAACTCTGCCAACATCCATGGTTCTTGGAATCATGGTTACTTCTTCGTGCTCAACGTTCACACACTCAACAGCACCGATACCCTCAGGGAATTCGAAGATCTCTGGCTCACTGAAAGGCTCTGTTGTGAACCAACCCTTTTTCTTTTCATAAAGTGTTGGTGGGTTAAGGCATTCTTCAATAGTTGTCCAGATTGAGAATGAAGGAGCGAAGATTTCATTTCCTTCATCATCAGTAACACTCAGGTTTCCACCGTCTTTTACGGATACTTCATCAATCTCACTGAACAGGTGATCTGCTGCATATCTTGCAAAGATGTTGCTTAGGCCTGGCTCAACGCCAATACCAACTAGAGCAAGCTTTCCAGATCTCTCCCACTGCTCGTGCAGTGCATACTGGGAGTCACCGAGTTTGATTCCAGTCTTGTGGAAAGGATCTGCTTCGTTCTTCTCGCTCAGGCTAAGTGCCATGTCTAGATAGTGAACGCCTGCTGTGTAGCAAGCAGAGAAAATGGTCTGTACGAACTTAGGCTCAACAGCGTTTAGCACGTGAGTGATGTTTAGTTCTGTGATTAGAGCTGCCATTGATGCTGCGTTAGATGCATCAATCTTTACTGAACTAAATTTTGAGGCAACTTCATCGCCGTACTTGTTTTGAATCCAAGCGATAGTTCTATCTGCTCTTGATTGGTCGTAGTCGCTAACGACCATTTCTTCAAAGAAGTTTCTTGTTGCTGCAATCTTGGCAATAGCGTCTCCAACGCCACCAGCTCCTACAAGCAAAATACGCATTTGTTTCACAACCTAAATAGTCTCTATAAGCCAACGTCGTTGCTGGCTTTCTTAAGCCTACCTAAGCGACTAGTTCTCGCCCGCTCTTGAGCGTAGTCTCTGGAGAAACTCTTTAGTTCTAGCCTTCTGAGGGTTCTCAAAGAAGTCCTTAGCAGGGCCTTCTTCAATGATTACTCCGCCATCTAGGAAGACAACCCAGTCAGCCACATCCCTAGCAAAGGAGAGCTCATGGGTAGCCATGAGAATAGAAGTACCTGAAGCCTTTAGATCTCTAATGAGTTCAAGTACTTCCCCAACTAGTTCAGGGTCCAATGCACTAGTTACCTCATCAAGAAGTAGCAAGGTTGGGTTTAGAGCAACCGCTCTAATAATTGCTGTTCTCTGCTGCTGACCACCAGATAGTTTGTCTGGATAGTCATTAGCCTTTTCAGCAAGTCCGATACGTTCTAGTAAACCAAGTGCATGAGTCTTGGCTTCTGCTGCCGGCATTCCTTGCACATGTCTCAGAGCCAAGGTGATGTTTTCCAAAATAGATAGGTGAGCAAAGAGGTTGAAGGCCTGGAATACCAAACCAATCTGTCTTCTAACCTCATCTTGATCAACTCTTGGATCTGAGATGTCAACATCGTTTAGAAGAATCTGACCATCGCTGATTTCTTCTAGAAGATTTACTGATCTCAAGAGAGTTGACTTACCCGAACCAGAAGAACCAATAAGAGCAACAATCTGACCTCTATAAACCTCAAGGTCAATACCCTTTAGCACTTCTTTGTCTTCGAAGTTCTTACGAACACCCTTGACGTTCAAAATCATTAGACCAAGCTCGGCTGGGCTTTCTAACTTACTCATAGAACACCTCCAGCCTGCTCACGTTTGGCTAGCCTGTTTGTCACATAGTCAGCTGCTCTAACAGTTGGAATAGCTAGCAGAACAAACAACAAACCAGAGACTACATATGGTGTGAAGTTAGCAAACTGGGCAACTTCAATCTGTGCTGCTCTAACAGCATCAACAGCACCTAGTACAGAGATAAGACCAACATCCTTTTGAAGAGAAACAAAGTCATTCATAAGAGGTGGTGCTACTTTTCTAAATGCCTGTGGCAAGACAACCAGTCTCATGGTCTGGCTATAGCTAAGACCAAGAGATCTAGCCGCCAGTCTTTGAGATGGGTGAACAGCTTCAATACCCGCTCTAAATACTTCAGCAACATATGCACTATAGGTAAGGGTAAGAGCAAGAGTACCTAGAACCTCAACTGGAATTCTTCCCAAGAATTCAAGACGAAGACCTGGAATACCAAAGCCAACTAGATACAAAACAATAATCAAAGGTAGACCTCTAAACAGATCTACATATCCACGAGCTAAGAGTCTGATTGGAGTAAAGATAGGCGAACGAAGAGTTCTAAGTAAAGCAAGTGTGAGACCGAAGACCAGAACCCCGATTACCGAGAAGAACAAGACTCGAAGATTCAGTAGCAAACCTTCTAATACTGAAGGTAGGGCTGCTATAGCAGTTTCAAAGTTGAAGAAGCTCTGTTCAACTCTTGGCCAACCAGGGGAGCTAACCAGTGAAAGCCAAGCAATAACAGCAAAAGCTATCGTGCTTAGAAATGCAACAAGTGTTGACTTTCTTTTCCGAGCTAAGCGGAAAGCCCGTCGGTCCAGCTCAATTTCACTTGGGCTGAACCTACGGGCTTCGCTATTACTCATAGGTATAGATTACTTCAGTACTGGAACACCAGCATCTGCTGTTAGCCACTGCTCTTCTAGCTTGGCTAGTGTGCCATCAGCACGCAGTTCATCAAGAGCCTTGCTAACTGCAGCAGTTAGCTTTGAGCCCTTGTCTAGTACTAGACCGAACTCGTCACCCTTGTCAGCTGTTGGAAGCTGGCCAACGATCTTTCCACCGTCTAGTTCACAGCAAGATGCGTAAAGTGCAGTTGGAAGATCTAGCACAATTGCATCAACCTGTCCGTTAGTAAGAGCAGCCTTTGCATCATCGTTTGAGTTGAATGCAAGTGCATCCTGAGTCGGCTTGATGACGCTACCAATTGCGTTGAATGAAGTAGTTCCAGTTGCAGCACCAATTAGGTATCCCTTTAGATCAGCAATGCTTGTAGCACTTGCTGCTGGAGATGACGCTACTGTTACAACAACCTGAGCTGTCTCGTAGTAAGGGCTTGAGAAATCAATGTTTGCCTTACGCTCTTCAGTGATTGAGTACTGCTGCAAGTTGAAGTCAAAGTTCTTAACTCCAGGAGCAATTGCCTCATCGAAAGTTGTGCGAACCCAGATTACGTCTTCCTTAGCGAAGCCAAGCTTTTCAGCCACTGCATATGCAACTGCAGCTTCGAAACCTTCGCCTGATTCAGGCTTGTCATCAATAACCCATGGGAAGTAAGCAGGGTTACCTGTTCCAATTGTTAGTTTGCCTTCGGTGACTGTGTCGCCGGCGATGCTGCCTGTTGAACAGGCAGTTAGTGTTGTAGCCAATAGCACTGCAGCTGCTGCTGCAAACCCGCGCCATAGCGTTTTCTTTGGTAAAGCCATTTGTGAACTCCTTTAGGTTTTTAAGTATGTTTCAGATACATTTTGCCCTAAATATTGGACCTCAAAAACCACTGTTACCAAGTGTTACCGTGCAGGCAAAAACTCCGCAGGAATGTTGGTGGCAACTAGGTAATTAGTGAAGATAAAGGTGGTCTCAAAGGTCGAATTGATCAGGTCATAGTCAATTCGAGCCTTAGCAGCAGCCTTATCTTCCTCGGTGTAGATATGAGCTGGGAAGTAGCCAGGCTTATAGAACATAAGGAAATAGTGGCCCTTAGGGCTAAGTCTTTCGAGAACCTCTGCATAAGACTCTTTAGCAAAGTAAGCAGGTGCTCCAAAGAGGCCAATTATGGTCTCAAACTTTGAGTCCTTGTCAGATTCACTCCACTGCTCAAAAGTAGAGTTCACGGTAGCAAAGCCAGGGAACTTAGCTTGTAGCTTTTCTAGCATTCCAGCACTCGGGTCAACGCCTAGATAGTCATCTTTACTGATGTCGTTATAGGTAAGGGTCAATCCAGTTCCGCAACCAAGATCTAATACTTTGCCTCTAATCCAAGGAGAAAGAATCTTGAATAGTGCTAGATCTTCTTCTTGGAATTCAGCAGATGCGTAGTGATCGTCGTAGTTCTTAGCGAACTCGTCATAAATTGCTTGAACTCTGTCTTGCTCTGAAGCGGACATCTATTTACAGTCTCTCTAGAGCTTGGGTTAGATCAGCGATGATGTCGTCGATGTGCTCAACACCAACAGACAGACGAACAATATCTCCTGAAACTTCAATAGGAGATCCATTAGCTGAAGCGTGTGTCATCTCGGCTGGATAGTTCACAAGTGATTCGACTCCACCTAGAGATTCAGCAAGAGTAAATAGTTCTGTGTTCTCACAGAATTTCTTAGCAGCTGCTGTGCCACCAACTAACTTGAATGAAATCATTCCACCAAAGCCATCCATTTGCTTTCTAGCAATATCGTGGCCTGGGTGATCTAGAAGACCTGGGTAGTAAACAGCAGAAACCGTTTTCTTCTGTCCCTGTAGGAACTCAGCAACAGCCTGTCCATTTGAGCAGTGTCTGTCCATACGAAGAGCAAGAGTCTTTAGAGATCTGTGTGTTAGCCAAGCATCAAATGGTGATGAAACAGCACCAACAGCAAACTGAATGAACTCAATCTTCTTTGCTAGTTCTCCATCGTTTAGAACTACAGCTCCACCAAGAACATCGCTGTGTCCGCCTATGTACTTAGTGGTTGAGTGAATAACAATGTCAGCCCCTAGTTCAAGTGGACGCTGAAGATAAGGTGTAGCGAAAGTATTGTCGACAACTGCTACCGCTCCATGCTTGTGAGCAACAGCAGAGACCTTAGAAATATCAAAGATTGTCATCATTGGGTTTGAAGGAGTCTCAATCCAAACCATCTTGGTCTTACCTTCAATGAAAGCACTCTCTAAAGCAGCTTCATCATTTAGGTCAACGATTGTGAAGTCAACGCCCCAGGCTTTGTGAACTCGAGCGAAAAGTCTGTAAGAACCCCCATAAAGATCATTAGCCAGGATGACGTGATCCCCTGCTTGCAGAACACCACGAATAATTGCATCTTCAGCAGCTAGACCACTTGAGAAGCTCATTCCAAAACGTCCACCTTCTAGAGAGGCTAGAGCTTCCTGAAGAGCAGTTCTAGTTGGGTTAGCAGCACGGTTGTATTCATAACCATCACGCAGATTGCCAACACCATCTTGTTTATGGGTAGTGGTCATGTGAATAGGTGGGATAACTCCACCGGTCTTCTCATCCGGGTGCTGGGCTACGTGGATTGCTCTGGTTTCAAACTTTGACATGGCATCTTCCTCTTGAGTTAAAGCCTAAGGCACACTTTGCCCTCTCAGACATCGCATTTTGTTCCTTCAATCGGCACTAATTCCCGATCCTTGACAAGATGGCTTCACCTTCAAGTAAAAGGTATTTTGCGAAATTTGGGCAACCCAACTGCCTCATTGCCTCTGATAATTCACCGACAGAAAGGGCAGGACTTTGATACCCAGCGCACCACTTTGATGTTGCATCAAGAAACACTTGAGGATTCTTATCGGCTAAATTCATGAGAAAGACATCGGGGTGAGTAACTTCAACTCCGTAAAGTTGCTTTGTATTATTAGGAAAATCCTTCAAGTTGAAAGTAACGAGACTGCCTGCCCTTCCGATTATGGCAGCACCTAAAACATGCTCATCTTCAGGGTCTAGGCAATCTAAGGTGCCCACTAAATGTTGATAGCCGACAATCTCTGCCTCGGGAAACCTCGCTGCCATAAACCTTATGTGAGAATCAATTCTTACTTGGTCCGATGGAAACCTTCGCGCAATACTTCTGATCGTTTCATCAAGAATTTCCGCCGTCCAACGCGGTCTGTACAACCGGTAGCTCGCAAGCCAAATCAATAGCCCTCGTAAATAGAGTTTATGCAAGCAGTCTGCGTCTAACACAGCAGAACACAGCACTACTTTTCGAGTTCTAGAAGCCCCAGCTCCACTTCCAATTTTTGTAGGTCTCTGATTGCTTGTTGTTGGCTCGCCTGGATTAGAAATTGTAGCTTTTTAACCTCGCTAAAGGAAATTCTGCGGTGCCTGCCAACCTTTTTAACTTCTACATCGTATTCATCTAAGAGTTTGATCAATGTCGGACGAGAGTAGCCCAGGTAGTCTGCGGCCTCTTGAGTTGTCATTTGAGTCTCAAGCGCTTCAATAGCTACTGTTTCGCCTTTTGAAATTTCAGACACAATTTTTAAGAACGCTTTTGTCATCTGATCTGAAAGAGTGAACTCTTTGCCATCTATATGAAGAATCAATTTTTCCCTGGGGTTTTCCAAGACTGCTTTTACAATCATGGACGCAACCTTGATGTCTCTCGAGTTGGGAATAAAGAACTTTGCCATGTGTTCATCGTATTCGAAATATTCGAAATGTAAAGAATTCTTTTTGCGAGAGACATAAAGGAAATCTAGCCTCTTCCAAACTTCGTGTTTGGAGTTATCAACAATCTTTAGTTAAAGGCAGAAGCAGTTAGCAGCCCGATTACTTCGCCTTCTCTAAGCACAAGAGCACAATCCTCATCAGCTAGTACTTCCTTAGCTGTAGCTATGGTGTCTGTGTAGCCCAGAGGAACAGGTCTTGATTCCATGTGAGTCTCAACAAGATCAGTTTCCTTGAAAGCACCAGAGGCAAGCCCTGCCTTTAGGTGAGCAAGTCTTAGAACACCTGAGATCTCTCCCGCACGAACAGGAGGGGAATTGTTGAAGACGACAACAAACTCAGAGTTCTTATCAAGAGCATCCTTGATGGTGTCAGTAGTCTTCACACTTACGACCTGAGGCTTCTCTTGTGTACCGGTTACTAGATCTTCAACAGCATCTTCTAGACGAGGCATGAAACCGTAAGTTCTGAGCCATGTGTCATTGAATACCTTAGCTAGGTATCCTCTTCCACCATCAGGCAGGATAACAACTACTACTGCATCGGCAGGAAGAGTTTTAGCTACCTTAAGTGCAGCAACAGCTGCCATTCCGCAAGAAGGACCAACTAGTAATCCTTCCTCGCTGCCAAGTCTTCTAGTCATCATGAATGATTCAAGATCTGAAACTGGAATAAAGTCATCAACTACAGAATCGTCATATGCTCCAGGTAGGAAGTCATCTCCTCTACCAACACCTTCAACTAGGTATGGTCTTCCTGTTCCATTTGAATAAACAGAACCAGCAGGATCACAACCAATAATCTGAACAGCCCCGTTGCTAACTTCTTTTAGATACTTACCGACACCTGAAACAGTTCCACCGGTACCAACACCGATAACAACGTGAGTTACCTTGCCGTCAGTGTCTTTCCAGATCTCAGGACCAGTAGTTTCATAGTGAGAAGCAGGACCATTTAGGTTGCTGTATTGATCAGGCTTGAAAGCTCCTGGAGTCTCTCTAGCAATACGGTCAGAAACTGAATAGTAGCTGCGCGGATCTTCGTGAGCGACGTTAGTCGGGCAAACAACTACCTCTGCCCCATAAGCCTTAAGAGTATTAATCTTGTCAACAGCCACTTTGTCTGGAAGAACAAAGATGCACTTATAACCACGCTGTTGAGCAACTAATGCCAAACCAATACCTGTATTACCTGAGGTAGGTTCAACGATGGTCCCACCAGGCTTTAGATCTCCTGAGCCTTCAGCAGCATCAATCAACTTCTCTGCAATACGGTCCTTGATAGAACCACCTGGGTTAAAGTATTCAACCTTGGCCAGAACAGTACAGGCAATGCCCTCAGTTACCTTATTCAACTTAACTAAAGGGGTATTGCCGATAAGTTCGACCACATTGCTGTAATACTTCATGTCTCAAGAATACCGAGTAAAAGAAAACCCGCCTTGGCCTAAAGCTAAGACGGGATCTCCCTTATGAATTCCCCCTAAGGAATTAGCGGAAAAATGAGCGTTGAGGCGATTCCATTCGGCTCGCCATTCTCGTCTGTGTATTCGCGGTGGCATACCCAGCTAAGAGTGTCAAAATTTAGGTCTACTGACCCGCTGAAATCGGGCGAATCGGTAGGCGTTGCTGTGCAACGGTTCCCCGCACGTTCTTCTAGCATCCGGCCGACTCCCTTAGTCAATGGGATCATGAGCACCAAGACCAATAGCGCGATTGCTACTTTCCCCTTTTGTATTTTCATGTTTTTCCTTCCGGGAAAATCTTATTTGATATATAACAAATAAACAAGTTTTTAGGTTATAGTGAAGGCATGACTGAAAAAGCACCTATCAGAATTACTCAACCAACCATCAAAGTTGCCGCCTTCCTGGCCGACCTGAAGGCAGGTTCCACTTGGGGATTACAGATATGCTCTGAGACC
Organism: Rhodoluna sp.; assembly: GCA_044373385.1. GTDB lineage: Bacteria > Actinomycetota > Actinomycetes > Actinomycetales > Microbacteriaceae > Rhodoluna. The sequence continues at coordinate 90,479 of JBILQF010000005.1, read as the reverse complement.
CAGCTCGGATCTGGATCTGTGTATTCGGTTCTAGACCGGTTTGAATCCTATGGCTGGGTCGAATCGTTCTGGGAAGAAGACAACAATCGCCGTGGAGCAAGGCGAAGACTCTACAAAGTCACATCCGTAGGGAAGAAGTCGCTAAAGCAATTAGTGGCTGAGAAGGAAAGTACTTCGATTCTGATCCAAAGCAGAGCAAAGGTTCAATCATGAAACAAGCACATTCAACTAAATTCCTCAGCTTGCTAGGCATTGGACTAAGCCCTCAAAGAGTTTCTAGGCTCAAAGAAGAATATTTAGGTGACGCGGATGCCGACAAGAACGCTAAACGAACTGCAATCAAGCGAGTCCTGCAAAGCTACCTTGCAATAAGCAATCTCAATTCACTTGTTGTCTTCCTAGTTGCAGGTTTAGGAGTTATCGCTTCTTTGAAGTCCATGTGGCTCTGGGTTACTTGCTTACTAATCGTGACATTCTTTACTGCAGCCATCCCAAGTGATTTGAGTTTTTCCTCGAAAGCATTCAAGCTTTACCGATTCGTATTATCTACTTTGGTACTAATTGCGTGCGGCTACTCTTTCGCTTTTGACAACCTCAATCAATACCCGAACATACTCGGCTTTGCCCCATATCTTGGCAGCTACCCCTTAATACTTCTAGGTGCTATTGCATTGGTCACCTTGCCAGCTCTGGCGTTTTCGACTATCAAATCCCTTGACAAGTGGAGTCACGTTCAGCAGGTCTGGTACGTGCTTGCCACCCTTGCAATTTTCTCAAGTGGGTATTGGTTCGATCAGCTAGAGCCGCCAATTATTCTGTGGATCTTGCTTGATGTACTAATCGCAGTGAGTGTGTTCATAGTCAGCGGAATAAAAAGAAAACCCGCCTTGGCTTGAAGCCAAGACGGGAAATTCTTTTCAGTGAAGAAGATTACTTAAGGGTAACCTTTGCACCAGCAGCTTCTAGAGCAGCCTTAGCCTTCTCTGCAGTCTCCTTGTTAGCACCCTCAAGAACGGTTGCTGGAGCGCCGTCAACAACGGCCTTTGCTTCGCCTAGACCTAGGTTAGTTAGTGCACGCACTTCCTTAATAACCTGGATCTTCTGGTCGCCTGAAGCTTCTAGAACTACATCGAATGAGTCCTTCTCTTCAGCTGCGTCTGAGCCGCCACCTGCTGCAGGTGCAGCAGCAACAGCTACTGGAGCTGCTGCGGTAACTTCGAATACTTCTTCGAACTTCTTAACGAACTCTGAAAGCTCGATAAGTGATAGTTCCTTGAAGGCTTCAATTAGCTGGTCTGTAGTCAGCTTTGCCATGTGTATCTCCTTGTTTTGTTTGTGAAACTTTGGGTTTGGTTATGCAGCTTCTTGCTTTTGACGCAAAGCGTCGACTGCGCGAGCAGCCTGAGCAAGAGGTGCCTGGAACATGTATGCTGCACCGAATAGTGAAGCCTTGAAAGCATTGGCGGCCTTGGCCAGCAATACTTCGCGAGATTCAAGATCAGCAAGCTTGGTAACCTCTGCAGGTGTAAGAGCGACTCCATCGAAGAAGCCAGCCTTTACTACTAGCAGTGGGTTTGCCTTAGCGAAATCACGCATTGCTTTGGCAACAGAGACTACGTCTCCGCTAACAAATGCCACTGCGCTAGGACCCTGGAAGTGACCGTCAAATGCGGTAACTCCTGCGTTCTTAGCTGCAATAGATAGCAGTGTGTTCTTTGCTACGGCGTAAGTTGCATCTCCACTGATTGAACGGCGCAGCTCTTTAAGCTGTGCCACAGTGAGTCCGCGGTACTCGGTGAGCAGAACAGCAGCTGAACTCTGGAATAGACCAGTTAGTTCGGCGACTGAGGCTTGCTTGTCCGCCATGGCGCTCCTTATATCTGTGATGCCGGTAGCCCTAGGGTCTTAAAGTAAAAAGCTCTGGCGCAAATGACCAGAGCTAGAAAAAATCTAATTCAGTTCACCTGCGCTGGAAGCCGCTTACTAAGCGGACCTTCGTCGAAACATGCAAAACCTCTGATAAATCAATGGATTTGCCTGCACCGAAACCGGCGGTCTTTGGCTTCCCCCAGTTTAGCCTGAAACCCCCACCCCCTGCAACCCCTAATAAACTGACCCCATGGAATACACCCAGATGGACGAAGAAGCCCAGGTAGCCCTAGTTCAGGAGCTAGTGCCAGGGATCTTGAGGCAATACGGCATTGAGCCTAAATCCATCAAGAATGTGAACCATGCCTTCAACTCATCCTTCAAGATCACAGACAGCCAAGGCCAAGACTTAGCCCTAAGAATCAATCTCGCCTCTCATAAGTCAGGTGATGAAGTCCTTGCAGAAATGCAGTGGCTAGAAGCCCTAGGCCAAGATGGTTCTGTCACTGCACCGCAACCCCTTAGAACTACACATGGAGAACTGTTTATCAGTACCCAGTTTGAGCCTCTAAATACAGAAACAACTGCAGTGCTCTTCAAATGGGTTCAAGGAGAAGAAGTTGGTGATGAACCTACCAACGAGCAGCTATTCGAGCTCGGTGAAAACATGGCACGCTTACAAGTGTTTGCCAAAAACCTCGAACTTTCTGGCACCGCTTTCTTGCCAAAGATCAACAGCACTCTGATGAATAGCAAAGACTTACTTACTCAAAGCAAGCCTGAACCTATTAGCGACAAGCTTTATGAAGATATCCTTCGAGGACTAAAACTCTCAGATGAGGTCTACACAAGACTTACTAAAGAGCAGGAACTACTTCCAATCCATGCCGATCTTCATATGGGAAATGTAATTCAAAACAATAACAAGCTAGCCATCATCGATTTCGATGATGCTGGACTTGGTCTTCCAGTTCAAGATTTAGTAATCAGCAACTATTACATTCGTGAAGATAGAGAAAAAGAAAAGCATCTCAAAGCTGGTTACTCTTCTGTTCTTGAGCTACCTAAGGTTTCTGATGAGGACTATGAAGTTCTGCTTCTTGGAAGACTCATTGTTTTGATTAACGCTGTGTTGGATATGACCTCAGCAGAAATAATTGAATTCCTACCAACATTCTTAACTAGAGCACAAAAGAGATTTGACCACTTTTATGCAACCGGTGAATTCTCTCTGGCTGACTAACGCTTAGAGGAATAAACCGCATACCCACGAGCTGACACACTCAACTTCAAACTCTTTGAAATCTTGGTTGGCTTGGTAGCTCCTAGGGCGTAATAGGTTCCAGCAGTCGTTGACACTGTCACGCTCTGCTTGGTTCCAGTTAGGTTGATGACTGTAATAACTCTGTTAGTTCCCTTGGTTCTAACAAAAGCCATCACTTCAAAGTTGTCGGTTTCTAGAGGCTCAATAGACCCACCAGATGGCCCTGCCCAGAGGGCAGGGTTGTTGCGTTTGATTGAGTTCAGTGCTGTGTAGAGAGCAGTTCTGGATTTGCCACTGTATTTATAGGAAGCCCAATCAATGGTATCTTTCTCAAAGAACTGAAGTTGCTTATCCAAACCAACTTCTTGACCGTTATATAGAAGTGGCATACCAGGCAGTGTGTAGGTCAATACAGCCATAGCATTCTCTGCTTTGCCATAATCAGCTTGAACAGTTGAATTCCAAGAGTTCTCATCGTGGTTGGTGATGAAGTTCAAAGGATAAGAACCCTTTGGGTAAGTAAATGACTGAGTTTGAATCAGATTGTAGAGCGGAGCAGCGGAGCCTGTGCCTTCAGAAAGAGATTTCAAAGCAGGCTTCAAACTCCAGTTGTAGTTAGCTGTGAAAGCATTCTCCAGAAGATTTGTAAAAGACCCATCTTCAGCAAGCATGAACAACTTCTTTGACTTAGCAAGCTCAGTAGTTGCTTCTTCCCAGAAATCTACTGGAACTGTCCCAGCTGAATCACATCTAAACCCATCGATATCAAAGTTTGTTACCCAATACTTCATTGCGGCAATCATTGCCTTACGCATCTCTTGGTTGTCGTAGTTCAGATCAGCAACATCAGACCAGTTGGTACCAGGTGGAATAACAATGCTTCCATTGACCTGGGTGTACCACTCTGGATGAGATGTAATCCATGCATGATCCCAAGCAGTGTGGTTTGCAACCCAGTCAATAATGATGTGCATACCTTGAGCATGCGTTGCTTTGACTAATGCTTTGAAATCAGCTGCCGTTCCAAATTCAGGATTCACAGCACGGTAGTTAGAGATTGAATAAGGCGAACCTAAAGAACCTAGTCTTTTAGCTTTGCCAATAGGTTGAAAAGGCATCAACCATAAAGTGTTAACACCCATCTTCTTGAGTCTCGGAAGATCTTTAGTAACAGATATTAACTTGGAGTTAGCGCTGTATTGTCTAACATTTACTTCATATAGATTTGTCGTCTTAGCCCAACTAGGCACACCATCATTAGGTGCTGCGTAAGCAACTCCTGTAGGAATTAGAAGTGCAGCAGCAATGGCAATGCCTAGAAGTCTTCTCATGTTTTGAGTCTAGGCTTGCTTTCTTAAACAAAGATGCCCCAGTCCCTAGGGGCTGAGGCATCTTTCTAATTTTTATGTTTAGCGGTCACGAGCTGGACGGCCACCGGATTTACCAGCGAACTTTCCAGCAGGTCTTCCACCTGTTCGTGCACCATCTCTTGAGCCACCACGTGAACCACCGCGGTCTGAACGAGAACCGAAGTCACGAGATCCGCCTCTTGATCCACCACGGTCTGAGCGGCCACGGCCACCTTCACGAGATGAACCGCCACGGCTGTCACCGAAGTCCAAAGAGCTAGCAGCAGGTGCTGGAGCAATAGGACCTGCGATTTCAGCAAGGATAGGGCTGTCTTGTCTAACATCCATGTAGATTGCGTCACGCTCTGCACGGCGAAGAAGATCTTCAACCTTACGTCTGCGTGAACGAGGAACCAAAGTAATAACAGTTCCAGTCTTACCCGCACGACCGGTACGGCCTGAGCGGTGAAGGTAGGTCTTGTATTCCTCTGGTGGATCAACCTGGATAACCATTGCAATGTCATCAACGTGGATACCACGAGCAGCAACGTCAGTTGCAACTAGAACACGAACTTCACCAGACATGAATCTCTGAAGGTTACGGTTTCTCTGGTTCTGGTTTAGGTCTCCGTGCAGACGAGCTGCTGGAACACCAGCACTGGTTAGAGATTCACTTAGACGCTCTGCTGTCATCTTGGTACGAGTAAAGATAATCGCCTTACCCTCACCCTGAACTAGACGAAGCAAGATTGGGCTACGTGCATCTGTTTCAGCAAACATAACTCTGTGGATGATGTCTGAAGTTTCTTCAGTTTCGTTAGGAACTTCATATACGTATGGGTTCGGTAGGAACTGCTTCACTAGAGCATCAATCTCACGGTCCAAAGTTGCTGAGAACAGCATCTTCTGAGAATCTCCGGTAGCTGCTGTGATTCTCTTCACTGGCTCAATGAAACCTAGATCACACATGTGGTCTGCTTCATCGATAACTAGTGTTTCAACATCACGAAGATCAACGATCTTCTGAGCCATTAGATCTTCTAGACGACCTGGGGTGGCAACAAGAATGTCAACACCACGAGCCATAGCAATCTCTTGTCTACGCTGAGGCATACCACCATAGATACATGTGGTGTAGAAACCTACTGAACGAGCTAGCTGAGAAAGAGTTCTATCAATCTGGTCAGCTAGTTCACGTGTAGGAGCAAGAATCAACGCACGAGGACGGTTAGGTTTACGTGGCTGTGAGCCTTGAGCAACAAGCTTGGTAATAAGAGGAACTGCGAAAGCAATTGTCTTTCCTGATCCAGTCTTACCTCTACCCAAGATATCTCTACCTGAGATAGCAGCAGGAATAGTTGCCTGCTGAATTGGGAATGGAGCAATAGCACCCATCTGAGTAAGAGTCTCTAGAAGACGTGGGTGTAGACCCATTTCTTCCCACTCTGCTGAGATAACTGCATCTGCCTGGTCAACTGACTGAAGCTTTTCTAGAACTACATCTTCAAAGAAAGCCTTCTTGTTTGGAGACTTGTCTCTAGCACCATCGAATGAACGCTGACGGTTGTCATCTCTCTCCATACGATCTGATCTACGAGGATCTCTTGAACCTCTGTCATCACGTGCTGGACGAGAATCACTCCACTCACGACGAGGAGCACGATCATCACGAGCAGGTCTCTCAGGAGTCCATTCACGACGAGGTGCTCTGTCATCACGTTGTGGTCTTTCTGGAGTCCACTCTCTGCGAGGTGCTCTATCATCACGAGCAGGTCTTGAATCAGACCATTCTCTTCTAGGAGCACGGTCATCACGAGCTGGACGAGAATCACTCCACTCTCTACGAGGAGCTCTATCGTCGCGAGCTGGTCTTGAATCAGACCATTCTCTTCTAGGAGCACGCTCATCACGAGCAGGTCTCTCAGGAGTCCACTCTCTACGAGGTGATCTTGAATCTGATCCTGCACGAGAAGCGTTTCCACCGGTACGAGCATTACGGCCAGCAAATGATTCTCTCGAACCACCTGGTGTCCACTCAGGACGACGGTCATCACTTCTTGCAGGACGATCGTTACGCTGTTCACGGATTGGACGAGAATCTCTAGCTGGGCGGTCGTTTCTGACCTCTCTTAGAGGACGAGCGTTATCTTCACGATAATCTCTCTTGTCTCTACCTCCTGCAGCCGGAGCTGCTGAGGTGTGACGTGGCTTACGAGAAGCCGGAGCAGCACTAGCTGCACCTTTACGATGGGTAGTTTTAGCCGCGGTTGCTCTAGGCGTGCGCGAATTAGTGCCGTTTTTTGGCATGTTTATATTCCTTTATAGTGTGTGACCTTCGCAGGAGTAGTGCTAGGGCGCATGGATAGTCGAACTGCGCTGACCCACACACGAGAAGAACATCTGCAACACGGCAGATTCTCACAAATAGGAAGACTGGCACATTTATCTTGTTCAGACCAAAGGTTCGAACTATGTGCTGCAAACGACTACTGTCAGGAAACCCTGACTTGGAAAGCCTAACGGAAAGGTAACGTTTTGCCTATAGGCAATATTTGAGCCTAAATCAGGCCTCTGAGAGTCAATTCAGCATGCAGATCAGCATCACTTGGCTCCACCAGGTGTTTGCCATCAGCAAATACGATTACCGGAATGTTGGTTCTGCCAGAGATTTCTCTAGCTTCTTCGGTGAACTCTGCTGATTGTTCAACATCTTTCTTGGTGTATTCAACGTTTAGAGTCTTTAGAAGTTTCTCTGATCTTCTGCAGTCGCTGCACCAATCTGCACCGTATACAATTACGTTCTCTGCCATGACTATCTCCTACCGCAATCTAATTGAATCTGGAATGAATAACTCTTCACCATCAAAGGTAATACCTGTCAGGTCCTTGACCACTATATCTGCATCAGATTTCACAGCCTTCTTGCCAACACCAATTACTAGCCCAACACCGGCTTCAATTGCTGAGATAACTCCTGCGTCAGCATCCTCAAACACCACACAATCCTGAGTATCAAACCCCAGGTTCTTAGCTCCAAGAAGATATGGGTCAGGAAAAGGCTTACCTCTTTGAACATCATCTCCAGTGACTAGTTCCTTAGGGATGGCTATTCCAGCTGCCTTTAGTCTTGCTCTACCTAGGTTTGGATTAGCTGAAGTGCAGACAGTCCAAATACCTGCTTTCAATGAAGCAGTCAGTTCTTGAGCTCCTGCCATAGGAATAGTGAGATGAGCTGTCTCTTGTTCTAACTCATTGATTCGATCATTAGCTTGAACAAATAGATCAGCACTAACTAATTCACGAACCATATCTTCGGCTCTACGGCCAGCGTTATTTGCTTTATCTAGGTCATAACCAGGTGAATACTCTTTAGCCCAAACATCCCAGGCAGCTTTAGCTGCCTGGTGTGAATCAACTAGAACACCATCGTTATCAAACAGCAGTGCTGAGCAAGAATATTTCATTCCTACTTGCTAGCAACAATGCTTCTGATGCGAACAGCAATGCTGGTGGTTAGGTTAGTAATTCCAAGAATCACAATTGCAGGAAGCATTGACTTGATGAACCACTTAAGGTCAGGATCCTGAAGAACATACTCTCCACCGTCGCCTGATTGGATCCGGTAGATACCAAGTTCTTGAATAGCAGCGATACCGAAGGTGAAGGACATAAGTGTCACAACAACAACGAAGATAACAACTAGAACAAAGTTCAAGCTAAGAGCAGCTGAGCCACTCTTCTTAGGAGCAACTGCTCTTGACTTAGGAATGTTGGTCTTGGTCCTAGCTGCATAGATGGTTCCCATAGCAATAGAGCCACCGACGATAGCAAGAATAAGAACCCAGATCCAGACCTGAGGGTTCTCTCTTCTGAATGAGTAAACAGCAAGACCAATAATCAAAGCAATGGTTGTTCCAACAATTGGGTAAACAAAAGCTAGAGCAGCTTCACGCTTAGCTCTCTTCTGTTCCTTAGAAACAGCTTCAACCTTTACTTCTGACTTTCTATAAACAGTTGCACTCAGCAATAGAACGACACACATAGCAGCAGCTAGAACAATAGGAAGGTAAACACCTAGAAGCTGGTCACCAATACCCTTGGTTGGACCATAAACATTGAATGAAGCAAAGAACGCTGAGATAGCAAAGATTGCTAGAGACACTAGAGCCACAATCACAGCAACAGATGTGAATCTAAAGACAGGAAGAGATCCCTTAGTCTTCTTCACAACCTGGTGGTCCGCCATACGGTAGGCAAGACCAGAGAACAGAGCAAACCCTGCCAATGCAATAAGGAAGATGTAGGTGCTTGCTTTAGTCAAAGCATCACTACCGCTAGATAGCTGACCAAACTCGTCGTATCTTGCAGTCTCATAGAGTCCTGCGTAGTTAGCTAGAACCATACCTAGCCATGCGATGTCGATACCTACTATTACGAAGGCAATTGCTGTCTTTAGTGTTTTATTCATACATCGAGCCTATCTGGCAACAGCCAGATAGGCATCCTAACCCCCATAAACTTGAAGCATGATTCTAGTTATTGGTGAAGCCCTGATTGACCTCATTGAGTCCAGAGAGACTAAAGGTCAGTTCCAGGCCGTTGTTGGTGGAGCTAACGCTAACGTAGCCCTAGCTCTAGCTAGAAGAGGAACAGATCACCAGTTCCTAGCCAGAATCTCTTCAGACCGCTTTGGCATCTTGATTAAAGACAGACTTGGCTCAAACAGCGTAAATATGGACTACATCATTAACACAGATGAACCAACAACACTTGCTGTTATCAGCGTTAATGCTCAAGGCTCTCCTACTTATAACTTCTATACAAATGGAACAGCTGACTGGGGTTGGACTAAAGACGAACTACCAACCAAAGAGAAAGTAAAGAGCCTCAATGCCAAAGCAATATCCTTTGGCTGTCTAACCATGGCTATGGAACCAGGCAACCTAATCATTGAAGCCTGGGCTAAAGATCTAAAAGATGATCTAACAATCTCTCACGACATCAACATCAGAGCAGCTCTTGGCTTTGATAGAAACAAAGAGAGAGAAAGAGTTGAAAGAGTCAACTCTTTCTCACACATCATCAAAGCCAGCGATGAAGACATTGAATGGCTATATGGCCTACAGCCAGAAGCAGATCTAACCGAAATCATCAATAACTGGATTGGTAACACAGACAAGATTGTGCTGCTAACCAGAGGATCTCAAGGAACAAGAGTCTATAGAGGAACAGAAACAATCGATGTCCCAGCTAGAAAGATTCAGGTAGTAGACACAGTAGGAGCTGGTGACACATTCGTAGCCAACCTCCTGGGTCAACTAGAAGACAACAACTACCTAGGCGAAAACGCCTTAGAAAAACTAAAGACTCTCTCAAACCAAGATCTAGCCGAATACGTAAGAATCTCAGGAGTAGCAGCAAGCATTGCTTGTGAAAGAGCTGGTTGTGAGCCGCCTACTTTGGATGAAGTAACTGCCCTTAGCTAGATGATCACGGCTTGGCAACGTCCAAGTCCAATTGGGAAAAGATCATTTATGCTGATCCCATGTACAACACTGTGGAACAAGCCCTGATCCGTCTAGACATCTTTCAATGGCTAGAGATGCAGTTAATAGAACACGACTGGATTTCAAAAGAGCAGCTGCTCAGTGGCTACTCATACAGAGGTCAGCGAATTCCATTGATTCCTACTCAGCAAGGAATTCACAATCCTCGAGGTTTCGATGAAACTCTTAGTGTCGTGTCGACAGCAAGAAGCAAGTATGAAGACATGATCAGAGATGACGGGATGATTGAGTACGACTACGAATCTCAAAGTGTTGAAGGCTACAACACAAAGCTGAGGCTTGCCTATGTCAGAAAAACGCCAATCATTTACTTGAAACAAATCAAGCCAGGAATATACAAGCCTTCAATCAATGTTTATGTCATCGGTGATGACCAAGTAAATAAGAAATTTATCCTGGATTTTAGAAGTACAAAGATCGAGCAAGAGGATTTCGAAACTCCTGACACTCAGATTCCAGGTACTGAACGCGAACGTAAATACGCGGTGCAACAAACTCTACGAAGGTTGCACCAGCCGCAATTCAGAGCGTCAGTCCTTTACGCTTACTCAGAACAATGTGCGATTTGCAGATTGAAGCACCCAAAGCTTTTAGATGCGGCTCACATTGTTCCAGACAAGCACGAATTAGGAGTTGCCAAGGTTTCAAATGGACTTGCTCTATGCAAAATACATCACGCAGCGTTAGACCAAAAGTTCATTGGCATTACACCGGACTACAAAGTAGAAGTAGATAAAGATTTGCTTGAAGAAGTTGACGGACCGATGCTCAAACATGGAATTCAAGAAATGAATGGGATAACAATCCAGGTTCCCAAATCAAAAGAAGACCGGCCTGACCCCAAATTGCTTGAGATTAGCTACTCATCATTTCTATCTAAGGAAAAGATCAAAACTAGCTAGCAAGTGCTAGCTACTCCTGTGATTCGATCCCACAACACATCAACTTCATGCCGCCAATCTTTAGGCACCAAGGGCATCGCGATCCTCTTCCCTACTAAACCTCTGAACTTAGGGGTAGGTTCTGGTTCTAAGGTCTTATGGTTTCTGTGGTGTTTGGATTCGATCATGGCTAGTAGGTTGTCTGACTTACTTATTCTTAGGCCACAGCTGCAGGTGTTCTCTTGGATTAGAGAATGTAAGCCTTCCTCGTAGTCCCTTAGGGCTACTCGGTAGAGGCTTACTCTAGCCCAGTAGCCAAAGAAGACTGGGCTGGAGGTTATTTTGCCATACAGGTTATCTATTGCCTTGATCGTTTCTTGAGGATTCTCCCACTTAGTCACATAACTCCAGTTCTTAGTTGCCATTGTTCTTAGCCTTCTCTTCTCTTTCTTTGACGATTCTGTTGATTTCGTTCATGTCTGGTTGCACTATTTCTCGCACACACGGAGTTAGTGGCTGAGTAGCCATGTTGAAACAGCTAACTCCGTAGTCACCTTTCACAAAGAGCCAGGTTCTACCTTTGGTGGCTTCGATGTTTTCTGGCTTCGCTCCGGCTAAAGCTATGAGCAGCCGTTGTGGGTCATGAGTAAACCAAAGTTCAGTTACGCCCTCTACTTTGACCTGAAAGGCTGCGTCACCGAACACTCTGACTGTTGCTGGAACTCTTGGACGGCTAGCTGAATTGATTGCGATGTAGTGGAAATGGTGGCCATTACCGTAGCTGTAGCATGCGTTCTTTGTTTTATTCTCGGACATGAGTAATGCCCCTTTCTACAAGCTTTTGCTTGATCTATCGGGGCATATACGCCCCACCATTAGTTGCCTAAACGTTTGTCTAGACCTGTTCCATTGGTACTTCTTTGGCACCTTGCCGATGGGCGGCAGGTTGCACTCTTCTTAAACTCTTTCGAGTTTGAACATTAGATATTTAGTTGTGTTTGGTGTTTCCACCTAAGAACATCTTAGTACTGATCGCGGAATTTGCGAGTAATTTTTAGAGCTCGATCAGGGTTCTGTGCTTCTAGGTTTGTTTCAATTGCGTAAGAGATGTGTTTCTTCTTTTCGTTTGGATCAGATTCAATCTCAACTCTGTTTTCAAAAGCATATGCTTGCTCCTGCTTGTTTTGAGCAACACGAATGTCTGAGAGTACCTGGTTGTTCAAATCAGCTGCTTCTTGAACTCTGCCTAGTTTGGCTAGCGAGTGGCAAACCATATTCTTAATCTTGATTACGAGTTCATCGTGGAGTTCAAGAGTTGCTCTTGGCATTGCTTCCCAGGTGCTTGCTACACCTTCATAGTCTTCCTTGAGGAAGTTAGTGATGATGTGTTCACACTCTGCTCTAAGGCGAAGAGAGATGTCTCCTGCTTCTGAGCTTTCTTGAACTAGTTCAGCTGTTAGTTGAATAGCAAGATCGTATTCACCTTTAGCTCGCAGCTGTTCAACTTCCTTGATGGCTTTAGCGGTGTTAGTCAGTCTTGGCTTCTTCAAACGCTTGTCCATGACTTTGGCGTCGAATCTTGCTGCAGCAGCTTCTTTATCCTTACCCTGGGCTGCAAAGACTTCGGCAAGACCTAGGTTTGCCTTGACCACATCTTTATAGTCACGGTCAGGTTTCTTGCTTGCCATCTTGATTGCTTGACGGTAATGAGCCACTGCTTCTTCATAGTTCTCGGTATAGAAGTAGGCCTTAGCAACCCAACGCATGGTTCCTGAATCTAGTTTGTTGACTTGCTTCTCTACAGATTTGACCTCAAGTGCTAGTTCAAGTGCTTCTTGGTACTGACCCTTATGCATCATGACAATTGCTGAGATTAGATCACAGTAGGCGACTCTGGCTAGGTCTTCCTTCTGAATAAAGAACTTTCTAATGGCAGGAATTATCTTCTCAGCCTCATCGTGTTCATCAAGCTGGATGTGAATGAATGCTGAAGCGCTAGCAAGTACGTTTGCCAGAATGTCATTGCCAACGTTGGCATACATTCTTGAACCTGAGTTGAAAAACGCTAGAGCTTCAGAGTGCTTTTCAAGGTTGTCGTAAGCCACTGCCTTACCCCAGGTTAGATGGGCTTGTGATGTGCGGTCGTCCGTATCAAAGGCAAGTTCAGGAATAAGGCCTAAGCCTTCATTTGCCATCTCAATAGCAAGTTCATACTCATGCTGGTTTGTGATGTATTCACGGGTGATAACTTCTGTGAACTCAACCCAAAGACGGACCAGCTGGTGTTCTCTAGCTATCTCAAGCCCAGGTAGCCAGTACTTAAGTGGATCTCTCGAGGTGAAATTCCACATGTCTCGTTGTCCAAGCTCGTATAGAATCGCGGCTTTACGGGCCATCGACGTCGCCGGATCATTGAATTCGTTCCAGAGGTTGTCTTCATCTGAAGGGGGGTCGAAAGTCATTTTTGCTCCAAGGTTCTGACACTTCTGTGTGCCTTTAGGGGATTGGAAAATTTAGTTGGAAGGTTATTGTGAAACTAATTTTGTGTTTTAGATACAAACACGCCGTTCCCGATTATTTATATTTCGGAATCGTTTTTATTGGTGGGGCGAGGAGCTGGTTTGGGGTTTCCAAAGGCAGCATATAGAGCAATGAAGAAGTGGATACCGATAGCAAAGATCACAACACCGGCTAGAAATAGCAGGACTAGAAATCCAATGATGTCGAAAAAGTTTATGGTGGCCCCTTCCATGGGCTTGCTCTAATTGTGTAAACCGGTTGGAACTAAGGTTTATTCCCGGTTATGCGGAAAGAATGAGATCAGCAATTGTTAGCTCTGGAACTCTAACTACTTCGAACTCAACTCTGCCTAGTTCCTGAGATGTTAGGTGATACCCCTTACATCCTGAGCACTCATAGACACGCTTCTGGTTGAAGGTAGTCCAACCCTGGGTCTGCATGTCTTCTGCTGCTCTGCTTCTGAAGAAACGTAGATCACGCTTTGCTTCCTTCATGTCGCGGTAACGCTCTTTGCTAGGTGTCTGGGTGCATCGTGAGTTGTGCTTGCTAGCTTGAGGCTTTTGGAACTTCTTTGCATTCTTGCTCATAAAATCTCCTGACTAGATCGGTAATTGCTCTGGGAATAAGATGCTAGTCCTGACCACTGACATCGCTCTTTGTGTAAACAGAGGAGAGGATCAAATTATTCCCAGAGCACCTAGATATTCGTTTCTCTGTAGGATCAGATTGAAGAACTCGCTATAGGTTCCCAAAAAGTTTGAACCAATTTTAGGCTATTGAGAATTATTCCTCGCCGAATTAGAGTTTTGTCATTCTAGAATTTTGGAGGGAAAATGAACATGGAAGTAACCATAAGAGACGAATTTCAGGACTTCGTTGATGAAATCGCCGATGACCCAGCAATCTCGATTGAAGAATTTGTATCCTATACGGTCAACGAGCGCCTTCGCATAATGAGATTGACGCGCGACGACATGAACAAGTTTCGAAAATACAAAATAGAGAATCGTTATTCTGGTCGGTTCTTGCCGCTCTATCGTTATAAGCTCCGCAAATCACTTGGATGGACAAACGCACACCTCATGGATATCGAAGACGAGGTATGGGCTGCGGATGATTAACTCAGCTGGCTGTCCCTACAGACTCGGGAAGATTCAACGTGCGTTCTGGACTAAGCCCCACTATTGACCATTGACTCGAATGCTCTAAGTCTCTCACTTCGGATAAATGAAACATGGGGCGACTGTTGATTCAGTGCGCGCGACAAGCGACATACCTCTCGAATTACTGAGCTTTCTTGGAATACCTTCACTTCTAAATAATCAAGGATGACGAATACGTTTAAGACATTCTTTGAGCCTTTTCCCTCAAAAGTTAGGAGTTTTTTGTGTGCCGGAGAAATATTGCTGGGCACTTTGGCGGCCCTATGAAGAAGTCGATTCCATAGCCTGCCATGGTGCGCACAGATGTTTCGAACCTGAACAAACTGATCCAACCAACTAACAAAAACAGCTTCGTCTAGGCCAAAGTCTCTAGCTATATGCAGTCGATCTTGCCTAGCTTTTAGGTTTTTTAAAAGTTGCACAAGACTGCCCAGCGAAAGAAGCTCAACCATTACCCAAATGGGCGGTAGTTGCAGCTCTGGATATTTCTTTTGGTGATGTGTTGCAAATTGTTCACTGCTTCGGCCATACTCCTCGAGCATTTTAATGTGGGTCTTAGCCCAGATTGCCCGTTCTGCAAAAATGGAAGGGTTAAGATGTGGGAAAGCTCCATGAGATGCTGCAAGGTGAGTAGCGATGCTTCGCCGTAAAGCAATTTCCAGTTTCTGAATGCTTCGTTGAGCAAGGGTTCTAAGCTCGAAATCAAACTCATAGAGCGCAAGGAGCTCATCAAACGGCACTCTGACAACTTTCGAGCGCTGATCGCTGTCTGTAGGCTCAAAACTCTTCATGTATGCGCTAAGGCGGTAGTAATTGACTCTCTTAAGTGCATCCTCAACACGTTCCTCTTGAGCTGTGAAGAAACCTCTGTCGTGTATCAGTTGCACGAGTTCAATCGTCGTCTTTGCAGGTTTGTCAAACATTTATCCCCTTAAACAAGTAACCCGCCGGGTGCGCATCGTAGAGAGGCGTGGCGGGTGTTAGTAGTAGCACTCTAACATTGTGCTCTGGCTTTTGGCAAGTCTTTACTTTTACACAGGTTATTCAGGAAGAACTACAAAAGTCTCTAGAGTTCTATCGGCAGCGAAAGCAATTCTCACACCGGTATCTCTAGCTTCAAATAGTGCATCTAGAGCTTGTTGAGTGATTCTCTCGCCTGGAGATAGAACTGGAACACCTGGTGGGTAAGGACAGATCATCTCTGCTGATACTCGACCCACAGCCTTATCTGCTGTTACAACTTCCTGCTTAGAGAAAAATGCATCTCTAGGGCTAACTACTACCTCAGGAACAATAGAGAACACTGCTGCTGTTGCAACAGATCTTTGTTCACCTCTGTGTTTGTTCACTGACTCAATAATTCTGTTTACTAGATCTTCAATCAGTTCAGGTGTGTCAGCAAAGGTAATCATCGGAATGATTAGGTCTCTGTTGGCCATCTCAACATCGATATTCGCATTTAGTAGATCTTGTTCAACTAGGTTGCCATCTGCTCCTGTTTTAGGAAGCAAGATAACAAGCTTTAGAGGGTCAATGTATTCACCATCAATAACTTCAATGCCAGCAGCAACTAGTGTTGCTCTGCCCTTTTCAGTTGCATCAATGATTGGGTCAATTAGGTCATAGCCATGCTTTTCTAATAGAGCACGGGAAGCATCGATAGAAGCCAGGATTCTTCCTGACATTGAGGTTGTCTGGGTCGAATCGAATGCCTTGTTGAATCTATTTAGGTCAACTAGTCCTTCTCTAACCAATACAATGCTTGCTTGAGACCAAGCAGGAAGAGTCTTGTGTGCTGAGGTGACAACAATGTCAGCACCTTCAGCTAGTGGATGCTCAGGGAGTTCTGGGTGGAAACCATAGTGAGCAGCCCAAGCGGCATCAACAACCAGTGGAATACCGAATTCGTGAGCGACCTTTGCAAGTCTTGGAATGTTAGACATCGTTCCAACATATGAAGGCTCACCAATTAGAACTGCTTTGGCATCTGGATGTTCTTCTAGAGTTTCTCTAAGTCTTGAAGATGGAAGATACTCTGGCAGTCCCGTTGCTGGGTTAATCTCTGGTCTTACCCAGACAGGAATTACTCCTGCATAAACCATTCCAACAAGAACTGACTTATGAAGAGTTCTAGAAACAATTACTTTGTCGCCAGGACCAGCAACAGCCATAACAGCTGCATGGTTAGAGCCTGAAGATCCGTTCACGCCGAATCTGCAAAGGTCCGCTCCCCATAAATCAGCAGCTAGTTTCTCTGCTTCGAGGATTAGAGATGGAGAGATTCGATATGGGTGATTGCCTGGCAGAACTGGAATGTCTCCATCAACGATGGGACCGGTTAGATTGGTGCGGCCTTTATGACCTGGGATTTGAAAAGGAGATCTGTCTGTCTCCATGTCGCGTATCCACGCGTCTAGTAGCGGAGCTGTTGCTCTTAGCCCCATTGGATCTTTAGTATCTAGCAGAGTTGCTGCACCAAACGGTTCTGTTGGCAATATCCCAACCTTTCAATCTACATTCGAATTTCTACGAACTGCTAACAAGATGATGAAGGACCAGGATTTCTCCTGGTCCTTCAGCCTAACTTTCTTTAGTGAACGCTAGGTAAAACTTTTTAGAACTCTACTTTGGTAACGCTGGTGTCTAGTGGGATACCAGGACCAAAGGTTGTTGCTAGAGATGCCTTCAATAGGTACTTACCCTTTGAAGATGAAGGCTTTAGTCTCAAGATTTCATCTAGAGCAACTGCTAGGTTCTCGCCAAGCTGTTCCTTAGTGAAAGAGATCTTTCCAATGATGAAGTGAAGGTTTGACTGCTTGTCAATGCGGAACTCAATCTTTCCACCCTTGATGTCAGTAACAGCCTTTGCTACATCTGGAGTAACAGTTCCAGTCTTAGGGTTTGGCATTAGGTTACGAGGACCTAGAACCTTACCTAGACGACCGACCTTACCCATAAGTTCTGGTGTTGATACTGCTGAGTCGAAGTCTGTCCAACCAGCTGCTACCTTCTCGATAAGCTCGTCGCCACCAACTTCGTCGGCACCGGCTTCGCGAGCTGCATCTGCAGCTGCACCGGTTGCGAATACGATAACGCGTGCTGTCTTACCAGTACCGTGAGGCAAACCTACGGTTCCACGGATCATCTGGTCAGCTTTACGAGGGTCAACACCAAGCTTCACTGCAACTTCAACAGTTGAGTCGAACTTAGATGTGCCAGTTTCTTTTACTAGTGTTACTGCTTCTGCAGGTGTGTAGAACTTACCTTCAGTGATTTTTTCTGCTGCGGCAATATATGCCTTTGAGCGCTTAGCCATTCTGCTTTTCCTTCTTATTTAGTTGGTCACAGTTGTGGTTGAACGAGTCGCGCGCGACTCTCCCACTTCCGTTTGTTTCTTTTGGTGCTTAGTAACCTTCGACGGTGATACCCATGCTGCGGGCAGTACCAGCGATGATCTTTGCTGCTGCTTCAACGTCATTGGCGTTGAGGTCAGCCATCTTTGACTCGGCGATCTTTAGAACCTGTTCGCGAGTAAGTTTTGCTACCTTCACTGTGTGAGGGGTTGCTGAACCCTTAGCTACTCCAGCTGCCTTCTTGATTAGCTCAGCTGCTGGTGGAGTCTTAAGGATGAATGTGAATGAACGGTCTTCATACACGGTGATCTCTACTGGAACAACGTTTCCACGCTGATCTGCAGTTGCATTGTTGTATGCAGTACAGAATTCCATGATGTTAACACCATGCTGACCAAGAGCTGGACCAATCGGTGGGGCTGGGTTAGCAGCTCCTGCTTGGATCTGCAACTTGATCATGCCGGTTACTTTTTTCTTCGGTGCCATTTGTTAGTTTCCTTTGGTTTTAGGTTTGTAAATCTTTATACGAGAGCTGAGACCTGGTCGAAGGCAAGTTCAACAGGAGTTTCACGTTCGAACAATGAAACCAGAACAATAAGCTTGCCGCTCTCTGGCTTGATTTCGCTGATGGTTCCAGGTAGGCCAGCGAATGAACCTTCCTTGATCATGATGCTTTCGCCAAGTTTGTAGTTGACGTTAACAGGGATTGACTTCTGCTTACCCTTAGCTCCACCCTTGACTGCTGCCTTAGCGGCTGCTTCTTCAGGTAGAACGTAAAGAGTCTTCAGCATGTCGAATGCTTCTTGAGGACGTAGTGGGCTTGGGTATTCGCTGTGGCCTACGAAGCCTGTAACAGCTGGAGTACCGCGAACTAGAGACCATGAGTCTTCGTTCATGTCCATACGTACTAGAACATAACCAGGAATACGTACCTTGGTTACAAGCTTTCTCTGACCGTTCTTGATTTCAATGGATTCTTCCATTGGAACTTCGATCTGGTAGATGTTATCTCCACCAACGATTGAGAGCATACGGTTTTCAATGTTCTGCTTCACACGCTTCTCGTAACCTGCGTATGAGTGAATGATGAACCACTTGCCTGGCTGCTCGCGAAGTTCCTTCTTGAATGCAGCGTATGGGTCTTCTTCTTCAACAGCTGCTTCGTGAATATCTGCAGCTGCTGCTGTTTCAGATTCTGCAGCAACCTCAACGTCAGTCTCAACGTGAAGAGCTAGCTCCTCAGCTGATGCTTCGTCAGCGTTGGTGTCATCAATGTAAGCAGGATCGGTTTCAGCGTAATCAGAAGATCCAACCTCTAGGTTGATCTCTTCTGGCTGGTTCTGCTCTGATTCGAAATCGGTCACGTGTTTCCTTAGTTAGTTGTTGCTAAAAATTAGTTGGTGGTATCGAAGACTGTGTATAGCCAGGCAACACCTGATCCAAACAAGAAGTCAAAACCAAAGATGATAACCATAACTACAGTTACGAAACCTAGAACAACTCCGGTGTAGTTGCGAAGTTCATCGAAAGTTGGTTTGTTAACTTTGCGGAGCTCTGCGATTACCTGCTGAATGAAAAGAATGATGCGACCGATAGGACCGCGGGCAGCAGCTTTATTGACATTGGACTTTTCAACTAAGTCTTCAGATGCCTGCTCTAGTTCTTCTGACATTTCTCTTCTTTCAGTTAGTGCTGGTGTTACTTCTTCGATGCCACAAATGTGACATCGTTTGCAGGGCAGACAGGACTCGAACCTGCAACCTGCGGTTTTGGAGACCGCTGCTCTACCAATTGAGCCACTGCCCTAAGGAGGCAAATGGGCACACTAATAGATTGATATCTAAAATGATTAAATTTGCCAGATTAGGCTTGGGGCAGTTGTCAAACTACCTCTAACGAGTTTAGCCCTGAGACCCTCTAAATGCAAAGGGAGATCTTGGCTCTTGTGTAGGTAATGCGCATGCATTACCATATTGCTCATGGACGATAACGAACTCGAATCAAGCCTTACCGATCGGTACCAAACCACCGTTCCAGCAAGAATACGCAAACTCCTAGGTCTAAACAAGAGAGACAAGCTGGAGTGGATACTCGATGAGTCTGGAGGTATCCGAGTCAGCAAGAAAGCTCCAGTATCAGACCACGCTGACCCAATATTCGACCAATGGCTGGACTTCTTGGAAAAGGACATGCTTGAGCATCCTGAGCGATTGATCCCTCTCGATGAAAAGCACTACGAAGACATGGTCTTTGAGCTCTCCGGTGAACGCGGAGTTGGTATCCCTGGTTTCCCACCAACTTTGGCTGAATTCATTGCTCAACCCCTCCCATTCGATATGGACGAGGCCCTCGAAGATGACGAGGATAAGTAGTTGATTGAAACTAAATGGACTACCAAAATCCATCCAGCCTTCGAATTGGAGTTCAACAACTACAAAGCACTCGCAGCTAAAGCGATGTCAATAGTTGGCGAAGATTGGGTCAAGACCCGTGCCGGTAAAAAATTTATTGCCCTAAACAAACAAGTTCGAGAGAGCATTCCGAGTGATCCAAGCAACCCAGAGTATCGTCTAGGAGATTCACTGGGAACTAGCTACACACATTGGTTTAGAGCAAAATTCTTGCAGCAGTACCGAATCTTCTTTAGATACAGCACACGCAGCCAAGCAATTGTCTATGCCTGGGTTAACAACGACGAGACGCTCCGTGCGTATGGATCAAAAACGGACGCTTATCTGGTCTTTATAAAAATGCTTGAGTCAGGCAAAGTTCCTAATAGCTGGGACGAACTAATCGCTGAATCGAAACGACTTAGCTAAATAGTTTTTGTAATCTCTGAATACCTTCGAGAAGTTGGGCATCACCTAGTGCGTAAGACAATCTCACATATCCAGAAGGACCAAATGCTTCACCTGGAACAAGAGCTACTTCAGCAGCATCAAGCATGTAGTCACAAAGCTCGAGGCTAGTTTCAATTTTCTTACCGCCCCATTCTCTGCCTAGTAGTCCAGTCACGTCTGAGTAAACATAGAAGGCACCTTGAGGAGTTGGAGCAATCCAACCAGGGATCTTGTTTAGTTCGTCAACTGCAACAGTTCTTCTTCTATCAAATGCATCACGCATAGCTAGAACTTCATCTTGAGGTCCTGTTAGAGCAGCGATAGCAGCTCTCTGGCTGATGTTAGAAACGTTAGATGAAAGGTGTGACTGAAGGTTTCCTGCTGCCTTCATTACATCCAGTGGCCCAGCCATCCAGCCCAAACGCCAACCGGTCATTGCATAAGTCTTAGCAACACCGTTAACCAGGATGGTTCTGTCAATTAGTTCTGGAACAACTTCAGTAATTGAATATGCCTTTAAACCGTCATAGGTAAGGTTCTGGTAGATCTCGTCAGTGATTACCCAAAGACCATTTTCATAAGCCCATTTACCAATGGCTTCAACTTCTTCACGAGAGTGGACAGCTCCAGTTGGGTTTGATGGAGAAACAAATAGTAGAACTTTAGTTCTAGGAGTTCTAGCTTTTTCTAGTTGATCTACTGTTACTAAATACCCCTGGTCGCTACCAGCGAAGATTTCAACAGGAACACCGCCTGCTAGATGAATTGATTCTGGATAGGTCGTCCAGAAAGGTGTTGGAACTAGTACTTCATCACCTGGATCAAGTAGAGCCGCGAATGCTTGATAACAAGCCTGCTTACCACCGTTAGTAACAACTACTTGAGCTGCTGTTACTTCAGTTCCCGAATCAATCTTTGTTTTGTGAGCAATAGCTTCACGAAGTTCAGGTAAACCAACAGCTGGTGTGTAGCGGTGGTTCTTAGGATCTCTAGCAGCTAGAACTGCTGCTTCAACAATGTGTTGAGGAGTTGGGAAGTCTGGTTCACCCGCTGCATAAGAAATAACTGGCTTACCAGCTGCCTGCAAAGCCTTAGCTTTGGCATCAACTTTTAGAGTCGCTGACTCTGCAATAGCGCCAATTCGATGAGATATTCTTGGGAATTCATTCACAGCACTAGCCTACCGAAACCTCATCATTGAAGAGAGAGCCAAGTATCCTAAAACTCATGAACGCCATCCTGCCAGGACTACTTACCGGTCTTTCACTAATCGTTGCCATTGGAGCTCAGAACGCTTTCGTTCTAAGACAAGGTCTTCTAAAGAAGCACGTTCTGGCAATTGTGCTGATCTGTGCATTCAGTGATGCAACTCTGATTGTTTTAGGTGTTCTAGGTTTAGGTTCCCTGATCTCTGTCTTACCTTGGCTACTAGAGACCATTAGATGGGTAGGCGTAGCCTTCCTAATTTGGTATGGATCATCTTCACTTAGAAGATTCGCCAAGAATGAATCTCTGAAAGCAGCAGAAGCTGGTTCAGGTACTCTCAAGCAAACAGTTCTAACTGTGTTGGCACTGACTTTCCTAAACCCTCACGTCTATCTAGACACAGTCATCTTTATAGGTGGCATTGCTAACCAGTTCAAAGAAGATAAGTGGTTCTTTGTAATAGGAGCAGTAACAGCAAGTTTCATTTGGTTCTTTAGTTTGGGTTTTGGTGCAAGAAAAGCATCGGTACTTGTAAGTAAGCCTGCGTTCTGGAAAATCTTGGACGTCTTTATCGCTGCTGTGATGTTCAGCTTGGCTATTTATTTGGCCGTTGCAGATCTAAGTTAGAAACCAATTAGGTTTGGTTCAGGAACCAAATTGATTCCGAACTTGTTTGATACCTGCGTCTGAATATATCTAGCCAGCTCAACAACTTCATCCGCAGTTGCATATCCCCTGTTGGTAATTGCAAGAGCGTGCTTAGTAGAGATAGCAGCATTAGAGCCTGGCAAACTAAATCCTTTTTGAATTCCAGATTGTTCAATAAGCCAAGCAGCACTTAGTTTCACGGTTAGACCATCGTCTGCTTCTGTTGGCCACTGTGGTGCATCCATTGGAAGTGTTTTAGCAAAGCTCTCAGAAACTATTGGATTAGTGAAGAACGATCCACAAGACCAGGTGTCATGATCTTTATCGTCTAAGACCATTCCCTTAGAAGCTCTAAGTCCAACTACCTCTTCAACTCTTGCCTCTAGTAGTTCATTGTGTGCAGCTGGAAGGTCAGTGAAGAATTGGAATTCAACCCAGGTAACTATTCCTCTTTTACCTCGCTTGAAGATGCTGTCTCTATACCCAAACACGCAATCAGCTTTAGTCAAAACCTGCACTTCATTAGTTTCAAAATCTAAGAACTCAAGTGAATGAAGGGTAAGAGATAGTTCTTGCCCATATGCACCGATGTTCTGAATAGGTGCGGCTCCAACAGTTCCTGGAATACCAGCAAGAGATTCAATCCCCGCTAAACCTTGTTTAGCGGTGTGAATAACAAAGTCACTCCAGTTCTCGCCTGCTTGAACTCTGACTCTGCCTTGACCTATGTATTCAACACCTAGGTTTCTTACCCAAATAACTTCTAGATCTGATACATCATCTGCAACAACTAAGTTTGAGCCGCCACCTAGGACTAACCAGTTATCTGTTCTTGACCAGACATCTTTAGCAATAGAAATAAGTTCATCTCTGGTTGTAGCAGTGTGGATGTGCTTAGGACTACCACCAACATGGAGGGTGGTTAGTTCGCTAAGCGGTTGGCTCATAACTTGATTACTGCCTGAGCTTTACCAAGTACTGCTACATCAGCAGAACTTGCAGACAGATCAAGACGAACTGTGTTGTTCTCAAGGTCAATTGCTCCAACTTTGCCAATCACTAATACATCGGCACCTTTGACAGCATCAACAAACACTGGCTTAGTGAAACGAACTCCGTAATCAATAACTTTGCCAGCATCGCCAACCCAGTTAACCGCCACCTGAACAGCAGCCCCCATAGTCAACATTCCGTGAGCTAGAACTCCATCAAGACCTACTGACTTAGCAAAGTCATCACGGTAGTGAATTGGGTTAAAGTCTCCTGAAGCTCCCGCATAACGAACTAGAGAATCACGAGTGAAGTGGAAGGTGTGGCTTCCAATTTCTTGACCTACTTCTAGAGAAGCAATATTGATGTGAGTCATTACTCCCCCCTTACGACTAGTGTGCTGATTGCCGTACAAACAAGTTTCTTTTCTGCATCAAATACTTCAGTGTTGAAAGTAACCATTGAATGAGCACCGAGAGATTTCACTGATGCAACTTCTAGAACAGAAGTTAGTTCATCACCAGCAACGATTGGTCTAACAGATACGAATCTCTGGTCTCCGTGCACGACCCTCGAAAAGTCAATGTCAGCTTCCGGGTCTTGTAAAACTGCAGGAAGACTACGCTCTTGAATCACAACAGCAAATGTTGGAGGAGCAACTAGATCTGGGTAACCAGCTGCTTGAGCAGCAAAGACATCTACGTTGACTGGGTTAGTTGAGAAGACAGCGTTAGCGAATTCTCTAACTTTTTCACGCCCAACTAAATAAGGACTGGTTTCTGGGTATTTCTTACCCTGAACATTTGGATTTACCATGGCTCAAGTTTCGCAGATATTTGAGCCCAAAGGGCCTTGGTAGCGGGAGCGGGACTTGAACCCGCGACACCACGATTATGAGTCGTGTGCTCTAACCACCTGAGCTACCCCGCCGCAGAGCCCCGAGACAGGATTGAACTGTCGACCCCTTCCTTACCATGGAAGTGCTCTACCACTGAGCTATCGGGGCGTGACTACCTTGAATAAACAGGCTTAGGCACCGTTAGAGATTACCACCAAGGCAAACCATAGGCAAACCTTAGATAGCTGCAGGCAGCCTATATATGTTGATTGTTAGTGGATCTGTAGGAAGTTTGGCTACCTTGCCATCAAAAGTTAGCTTGGCTCCACCAAAGAGATTCTCAGCCTGCTTCAACCCAGCAACAGAATCCAAAGGAATAGAAGCATTGGTGTCTGTGCCACGGGTGGCAACAGTCAAAATGGTCTGCTTCTTGTTCTCACGAACATAAGCAATGACTTCATTAGAGACATAAACAAATCTCATTGAACCAT
This sequence comes from Rhodoluna sp., assembly GCA_044373385.1. Classification (GTDB taxonomy): domain Bacteria; phylum Actinomycetota; class Actinomycetes; order Actinomycetales; family Microbacteriaceae; genus Rhodoluna. The sequence continues at coordinate 65,500 of JBILQF010000005.1, read as the reverse complement.
CGTGCAGAGCACTGTTCTCTTTCCTGATCTTGGCGAAAGCCTTGTAGTTCACAAGCATTGTTCTATCGTTTGGTCTCTCGTTATTCCAAGGAATAGGAGTTCTTGACTCTTCTCCGTTATGACCATCAAGACCAAACTCATCTCCAGCCCAGATAACTGGCATACCTGGGAATGTGAATTGCATACCAGCAGCTACCTTCTGCGCTCCTGGCATTGCAAAGGTTTTGAATCTAGGAATGTCGTGAGTGTCCAGAGGGTTCATATTGTGGAGGCGAACATGCCAAGGGAAACCAGCAGCAAAATCAAGATGCTGTTTCACCATCTCAACACCGTTGATTTTGGTTTTACCAATACCTAGGAATCCAGCTTCAGCTTTAACGTTTGGGTTATAGAACCATCTCCAAACAGGCTTAGTGAAGTTGTAATAGGTCATGGCTCCATGCCAACCTTCACCTTGAATTTGGTAGGCAGCATCCCCTGTGTATTCGCCAAGAAGAATGGTGTCTGGATTTATCTTCTGCATGGATTCACGAATAAGAACCTGTAATTCCATATACATATCTTCTTCACGAATACGACCAGTCATATTCGAAACATCGATACGCCAACCATCCATAGCAAATGGCTTCTTGATCCATCTGGCCACAATTGACTTAGACCCTGCGATGAATCTCTTTCTTAGTTCCTGAGAGTTCCAATTGAACTTAGGTAGAGATGGGACACCAAACCAAGAGTCGTAGTCTTTGTTTTTATTACTGAAGTAATAGAACTCAGACTCCTTAGCCCCGGGCTTCTTATAAGAAGCTTTGAACCATTCGTGAGCAGCACCTGAGTGATTAGAAGTTAGATCACCAATAATCTTGAAGCCCTGCTTATGAGCAGCATCTGCTAATTCAATAAGTGCTTTGTCTCCGCCAAGTAAAGGATCTACTTCATCAAAACTTGATGCGTCATATCTGTGGTTGCTCTTAGCTGGGAATACTGGAGTTAGATAAATCAATGTCACGCCCAAAGCCTTTAGGTGATCTAGGTGTTCTGTAATTCCGTAGATGTCTCCCCCAAAGAACTGTTCGCTGGTTCCAGGACCAGTACCAATTACTTTGTCTCCCCATTCTTTAGCTATTGCCCAACTAGGAAGTTTTTGCTTTGCTAATCTTTCTGACTTAGCAAAACGGTCAGGGAATATCTGATACATCACAGCCTTCTTACCCCAGTCAGGAGCAGAAGAGAAAGTATTGATTCTGAAATCTTCAACATCAGGCATTTCAAGTTCTGTCAGACCTCGAGCATTTAGCCAGTAACTAGAACCATCTGTCATCTCAATAAACCATCTGTAGTTCATGTATGGGTTATGCATGGTGATAACTGCTTCTAACCAGCTCCAGCCATTCTTAGTTGAAACTACTTTGGCTGGTGGAGATGGGAAAGCTTCGCCTGATTCACTGAATCGAACTCTTACCTCTTTGATCTTGCCAAGAGCTGCGTGAACTCGAATACGGAGCTTGATCTTGTCGCCCACCTGCGGCTTCTGATTTGGAACATATAGAGCAGATCCATCGTGGTGAGGGTAAAGCCCTCTTGGAAAAAGGTCTAGAGCAGATTTCATGAGTATCCAGTTCTTGGGCTTAGCGGGCTAGGTCTAGAGACAAGTCTTGTCAGATTTGACTCTTAGACCAAATCTAGCAAGAGAGCATGTAAGCGATTACATTTTGATAAACATCGGCATTCGAGCCATGTTCCTAGCGTAACTTTGAGAGCATGGTTGGAATATCAAACGAAGTGCTCTCAAGCGCTAGAAAAGACGCCGAATGGTGGAGAACTAGCGTTATTTACCAGATTTACCCTCGCTCCTTTGCTGATGGCAATGGCGATGGAATGGGAGACCTTCAAGGAGTGACCCAGAGACTAGAGTCCCTAGCTGAGCTCGGCATTGACGCTATCTGGTTCAGCCCTTTCTTCAAGTCCCCTCAGAAAGACGCTGGCTATGACGTCGCTGACTACAAAGACATTGACCCGCTATTCGGAAACCTTGCTGACTTTGATGCATTGGTAGCCAGAGCAAACACTCTTGGTTTGAAGATCATCGTTGACCTAGTTCCTAATCACTCAAGCGACCAGCACGTATGGTTCCAAGCAGCTCTAAAGGCTGCTCCTGGTTCTAAAGAACGTGCTCGCTATATCTTTAGAGATGGCAAGGGGGAAAACGGTGAACTACCTCCAAACAACTGGGAGTCAGTATTCGGTGGAGCTACCTGGACTCGAATCACTGAGGCAGATGGAACTCTAGGTCAGTGGTACCTACACATCTTCGATTCATCTCAGCCTGACTTTAACTGGCAAAACGAAGAAGTAAGAGCAGAGTTTGATTCAGTATTGAGATTCTGGCTAGACAGAGGTGCTGCTGGTTTCCGTATTGACGTAGCTCACGGAATGATCAAGGTTGATGGACTACCTGATGTTGTTTCAAACAACTCAACAATGTCTGGTCAAGATTCACCTGATGCTATCAAGACTCAAGAAACAGAAGAAGAACTTGTTGCTCGTCTTCAGGTTGAGAACCCATTCTGGGGTCAGAACGGTGTTCACGAAATCAACAAGAGATTCCGTGCAATCTTGGATGAATACGATGACAGAGCTATGTGTGGAGAAGCATGGGTGCTTCCACTATCAAGAATGGCCCGCTGGGTTAGACCTGGTGAATACCACCAGACCTTTAACTTCGGCTACCTAGAAACTCCTTGGGATAAAGACAAACTACACAACGTAGTAACTGAATCTCTAAAAGAGTTTGGCGCTGTTGGTGCTCCATCTACTTGGGTACTTTCAAACCACGATGTTATTCGCCACGCAACAAGAATGGCTTACGATAAAGTTCCTAAACAGGGTGACGGTATCGGGCCTAACTACGAACAACCAGATGAGGCTAAGGGCCTAAGAAAAGCCAGAGCGGCCACTGCATTCATGCTTGGGCTCCCTGGGGGTGCTTACATCTACCAAGGTGAAGAACTGGGTCTACCTGAGCACACCACTCTAGACAACCAGTTCCGTCAAGACCCAACCTTCTTTAGAACCAATGGTGAAAGAGTTGGCCGTGATGGTTGCCGTGTTCCACTTCCTTGGGAAGCAGGAGCTAATGAATCAAACGGCTTCTCAAGCAATGGAAAGTCTTGGCTACCGCAGCCTTCTTCATACAAGAGATATGCAAGAAGTGAGCAGGAAGGCGTTGCTGGTTCAACCCTTGAGCTCTACAAGCAACTACTAAAGATGCGTAAGTCTCATGATCTAGGTAACGGTGAATTCCGTTGGGCTCCTGAGTTCATGGATGAATCAACACTTGCCTATGTGAACAATGGAGTATTGGTTCTATCAAACTTCACAGGTAACTCTGTGGTGATACCTGCTGGTGAAATCCTCGCAACAACTCAACACGATATCACAGTCGAAGGTGAGTTGGAGCACGACAACACAGTTTGGATAAAGTTGTAAACAAGAAAGCGGTTAATGCAGAAGTGCCCGGCATATTTGCCGGGCACTTCTGTTTAACTTATCGATTTACTTTAGAGACTTGATCCAAGATGCGCTGGACTTACCAAGCTTGCGAATCTGCTCTAGACGAACAGCAATCCAAACCATCACAGCTGCGATGAGAAGTAGAACTACCCATAGGAACCAGCTCTCTCTAGCGATTGGCTGGAAGGCGTAAGGCAAGACACCAACAATAACTCCAACTAGTCCTGGGAAGAACAGTCCACCAAGAGATCTAAGTGCTCCAACTACCAGCAAGGTAACTGTTGCCACCATCAAGATTCCGAATCTCCACCAGTCAACCTGAGTCAGAGATGAGTTTCCGATTGAAGTAAAGGTCAAGAACAATGACGGACCTAGGGCTACTACAGAAGGAATACCTAGATAGATATAACTGCTATCAGGTAGCTTGTTGATGCTTCTCAATCCACCTAGGAAGAGGAATAGGAACAGTGAAACACCTAGTGCTCTAAGAGCAACTGTTGTTTCATAGTCTGAACTCTGACCTGCACTAGCCCAAGTGATCGGCAAGATCAGTAGTGATAGCGCAGCTCCACCAGCTACTGCTGTTCCAAGGTTTCCATTTCTAATACCAAGAATAAGTGAAACCAGAGCAATCACTAGAACAGCAATTATTCGAGTGATCTGAGTTGGGTTAGTTAGCGCAATCGAGATATCCAGAGTTGTGTAGGTATGGATAATCGAAGGCAATACCAGTGTGAACAAAGGCAATCCGTAACTGAGCAGAGTTGACTTGAATTCAACAACCTTCTTTAGGTTTATGTTTCCAACCACAATTGCCGCTGCAGCTCCTAGACCAAACAGATCCGGACCATCCATTAGATCTGGAGCTAACACCTCAACTAGTTGAGCTAGTGAAAGACCTAGACCTACTAGACCTGTGTATTCCAATGCAGCCCAGAGAATGCTTGGTGCCTTAGAGAATCTGAACCAGGAATAAAGGGCAAGAATTGCAGTCGATGCAACTAGTCGATAGACAGTTGCTTCTTCATTTACGTTCTGACTTAGAGAGTAAATAGCAGATGCCGCTACTGGGAAGAGTAATGGAACATCCATGCCAGCTAATCTTCTAAAGCCTTGGCTTGCTGCCTTGTGGAACAAAGCTGTAACAGCAAGAGCAAGTGCTAGGGGAAGTGTGTAAAGCTCAAGGTTGAACTTATCTAGATCAACAACATCGGTTAGTAGATCACTTGAGATGAGAGCAATAGTTGCTGGAGCAAGATAACCAAGAGCAAACCAACCGTTTGTAGTTGGAGACTTCAAAGCACTAGATACCTTGAGCTGTCTAAATACAATGACAGCAAAGATTGCAGAAAGTGCAATTCTTCTAAAGCCAACTTCTCCCTTTAGGCCTTCAAGCATGTCGTGGCCAGCCACTGCTGAGAAGGCAAGGAAAAGATATGCCAAACCAGTCACTCTAAGAGCAATAGCAACTCTCTCAGAAGAAACTTTCTCTAGTTCGGCAATGCCTGCTGAAAGAAGAGCTACCAAAGTAAGAATTCCTAGACCTAGATAGATCTGAGTTGAATCAGCAGAGAGCATCCAATCTCCGCTGTTCATCACAAGCGATGAGAAAGTTAGGACGAACACACTGATTAGTGAGAAGTAGATTGTGTATCTGCCTGATACACGCTTGTCCACTATTCGAAGTATGTAGTTCACAGCAACACCTGTAACAATCACGAATCCTAGGTGTGCTGCTACTTGGAACTCATCTCTCTGTGCGTAAGCAACTGTGAATAGTGCATACAACGAGAAACTGTAGGCTAACCAAACAGCAGACTTGATCTTTCCAAGCCATGCAATTCCATAGTTGACTGCAGCAAGCAAACCAATAGCAGTACCCATTACCAGCAGTTCTTCATTATCGGTGAAGCGAGTTAGCAGAAGCAATCTCAGAACTAGAATTCCTTGGAATGCATATGAGTAGCGAAGCACTACCGCACTTAGCTCCTTGGTCTTAGCTGCGTAAGCGGCAGCAATCAAACCTGTTGTGAGGGCAGCTCCACCTAACATTCCTGGAATTGTCAGCCCACCCTGAGGCGGTGTCAAACCTTCCCATTCGAACTGGAATGAAAGCCCAAAGACAAGCAGAGTAGTGAAGATGAAGATGACTATCTGAGAACCAGAGTCGAGGGCTTTCCCTAACTTCTTATTCACCAGTGCAGTTATTGGAGAGTAAGAAGCAGCTAAGACAATGATGCCGAGAGCAACCAGTGCATATTCAATCGTGTAAACACCGAAAGTAACCTGACTCTCAAGAGAGCTGAAAATCACACCTGATCCACCGGTGACCCCAAGGAATAGGAAACCTAAACCTAAGAAGTGGAAGACGGTAGCTATCACCATCGAACCTCTTCTTGCACCTAGCAAGCTCTGGTAAACCAAAGACAGACCGAAGGCTACAAAGAAGATACCCAAGGCTGCAAGGTATTCAAAGATCTCTTTCTCAACACCCACGTACCAAAGAACCCAGGATGCTGCCACAGTGAAGTGCGCTACCTGAATTGCAATTGGGTGCTCGCCAATTCTCTTGACAAAGTAACCAACAGATACTGAGCCAAACATGATTGCTGCGGTTCCAAACACTCCTAGCCAGTAGTTGTTTGGATCGATGAATACAATCCAAGTATTCAGCGCAAGAGCTACCGCAGAATAAGCGTAGATGTGTAGCCAAGTGTTGATTCGGCCAACTACCTTCTCTTCTGTACCAAGAGCTTCAACCCATACAGATCTTGTTGCTACAGCTAGAACGCTTACTAGTGCAAAGACAGTGAATGACACAGGCTCTGGAGTCTCGCCAAAACGAAGCATGTTCATTACTAGGTAACCCACACCAAGCAAGGCAAAACCAGCCACGCTAAACAAGGTGAACTTCTGCAGAGCGTCATCTTCACGCTTTGCTAAATCTTTCTCATACTCAAGATCAGGAGTTCCCTTATCAAGCTTGAACTTGATAAGAGCAACTCGCTTACTGGCAAGGGAAACTAGTACAGCTCCTAGAGTTGCAGTTGAGCAGAACCAAGCGAATGAATCTGAGCCAATTTCAAATCTGTTTACTAGCTCGCCAAACATGAACACAAGTGCTGAAGCACCTAGACCAGCTAGAGAAATAATCTTCCAACCGAAGTTTGACTTGAATCTCGCCAGCACAAATGAAACAACTGAAACGACAAAGAGGTTCGCAGTCCAGAACCAAGCTGGTGCAGTTTCCCAGGTGAAGGTTGGGCTAGAAATATCTCCTGCTACCAGAATCGCAAACATCAACATGGCGGAAGAGAATGTTGCCATAAAGTTTGCCAGCATAACGGAGAACTTTCTTCCCCAGAAAGCCAAGATACCTGTTGCTATACCCACTCCGAGAGTGACTGCTAGGAACCCTTCCTCTTTTACAGTGTTTAGGTTTGTGGAAACAAATATGCTTCCGGCAACAACGATGATTGCGCTAGCACCCATAATCAACCACTGCTGAAGTGAAAGAGAGCTCTTTGCTTTTCTAACTTTCTTAGCAACTGGAGCAGCTGGAGCAACACTTTGAGAAGAATTCGTAGGAGCAGTTGCGTTAGTTGACGCAACTAGTCTTTGACGGACCGCCATCAAATCTCTCTCAATGCGCAGATAGCTAGCGCTCAGAGTTTGGTAATCAAGCAGATCTTTAGTCTTGAACTTGTAACCACAAGGACAAGTAACAGTTGCCTTACCGGCTAGATCTTCTGGAGAGAAGTTGTGTTGGCAAACCGTCGTTGCGATAGAACCACCAACATAGTTGTGCTGAGTTGGCTGTTGAGCACTCACTGTGCGAACCGGTTCGCTTACCTGAGCGACCGATGTTTCAACTCCCTTGTTTCTATTACGCAAGATTAGGAAGAGCACGAGCCCAACTATTAGTAGTGGTACTACGGATGACAGAAAGTCGAAGCCTGCGAATGAAAAGAACATGCTTGCTATCGGCAAGACTACAAATACCCCGAATAGAGACCCGCAAGTGATCCCAATAATTTTCCCCGCGCTTGCTGGTTTTTTAGACATTCAAATTCCCCCTTTGAGATGGTTAATGCCAGATTAGTAACTTTTTTACGTTCTAAATAATCAAAAGAAATGTTCGTTATTTAATCGTAACTACCTCTTTTATAGCGGAATTAGTGGTGAATATCGGGAACAACTCTAGATTTGCCAGAGCACCCCGCCTACCCTTTTCAGCCTAAAATCAAGGCTATGGAGTTATTTGGAGCAGTTACTCACCCAGCTAGTAAAGAGACTGATTGGTGGAGATCCGCTGTTATCTACCAGGTCTATCCAAGATCATTTGCCGATGGCAATGGTGATGGCATGGGAGATCTAAAAGGCATTACTTCAAGACTTGAATCGTTAGCTTCTCTTGGGATAGATGCCATATGGCTCTCCCCCTTTATGCCATCCCCTCAAAAAGATGCTGGCTACGACGTATCTGATTACAGAGGTGTCGATCCACTATTTGGAACACTCGATGATTTTGATGTGATGCTCAAGAGAGCTCATGAACTAGGACTAAAGATTCTGGTTGACCTTGTTCCTAATCACTCAAGTGATCAGCATGCTTGGTTCCAAGCGGCTTTGAATTCTCCGGAAGGTTCACCTGAACGAGAGTTCTATCACTTCAAAGATGGCAATGGAGATTTACCTCCTAATAACTGGATATCTATGTTTGGTGGTCCTGCCTGGACCAGAATCACAAACCCGGATGGAACTCTTGGTCAGTGGTACTGCCATCTATTTGATTCATCTCAACCAGATCTAAATTGGGAGAACCCTAAAGTTCAAGAAGCGTTTGAAGATGTCCTCAAGTTTTGGTTAGACAGAGGCGTTGATGGTTTCCGAGTTGACCAGCCACATGCAATGGCTAAAGCCAAAGGACTACCTGATCATCCATACGTTGATAGAGCAGGTGCTGGATTCATTGAAGGTGAAGAGAACCCTCCAATGTGGTTCCAAGATTCTGTCCACACCATCTTTAGAAGATGGCGTGAAATCCTAGATAGCTATCCAGGTGAGCGAGTGATGTGTGGAGAAGCATATGTTCTTCCGCTGTCGTTTATGGCTCTCTGGATTAGACCAGATGAATTCCACCAAACCTTTAACTTCAGATATCTAGATTCACTCTGGACTGCAGAATCTATTTTCAAAACAGTGAATGAATCTTTTGAAGCATTCGACAGTGTTGGAGCACCAAGCACTTGGGTGCTTTCTAATCACGATGTGATTAGACATGCATCAAGACTTGGCGGCGATTATGGAAGATCAACAGCCTCTGATGGCATTGGTCCTAAGAACCCGCAACCAGATAATGAATTAGGTCTTACTAAAGCAAGAGCTGCAACACTATTCACTCTCGCTCTTCCTGGTTCTATGTATCTCTACCAAGGAGAAGAATTAGGTCTTCCTGAACACACAACCCTTGAAGATCAGTTCAGACAAGACCCAACCTTCTTTAGAACCAATGGACAAAGAGTCGGAAGAGATGGTTGTCGTGTTCCACTGCCTTGGGAAGCTGGAGTAAACGCATCTAACGGATTCTCATCAACTGGAAGTGCTTGGCTACCTCAACCAGAAATCTATAAGAACTACTCAAGAGATCTTCAAGAAGGCAAAGAAGGTTCAACTCTTGAAATGTATAAAGCAGCTCTAGTTCTTAGAAAAGAACTAGACCTAGGACACGGTTCATTTGAATGGGTTGCTGACCTCTGCACTAACACTTCACTTGCTTTTAGAAACAATGGAGTTCTTGTAATTCACAACTTCGGCATTCAGGCTATCTCCATGCCTGATGGTCAGATCTTGATTTCAAGTCTCGAAGATGTCAGCGACCTAGTCCGCCCTAACGAGACTCTGTGGCTCAAGGGTCTTTAATAGATAGGTAACCAAACAGGAAGAAACAATGAGCCCTAAGAAACTATTCAATACATTCGCTAAAGCAGAAGCCGTTACCTGGACACTGCTTATCTCTGCCCTTATTGCTAGAGCTCTAGGTCTAGATCCACTGACCGTGGCTATTGCTGGAAGCATCCACGGAGCAGTGTTCTTGGGCTATGCCGTAACAGCAGCTCTAACTGGTGTGAACCAGAGATGGGGCTTTGGAAAGACTGCTCTAGCCGTAGCTCTAGCCATTGTTCCTTTCGCAACTATTCCTTTTGAAATGGCAGTGAAGAAGAATGGTTCTCTTGAAGGTGCATGGAGAACGACTACCTCTAATGACCCAAGGGATAAAGGCTTTGTTGATCGTCTATTCCGCTGGTTCATCGCAAGACCAATTACTTTGTTGCTTGTAATTGTTGTTGGGCTAACAGCACTGTTTATATTGCTTGTTTCTCTTGGCTCACCAACAACCTGGTTCGACTAAGAGTTAAGAATCTTCTTGATTCTCTCTAGAGATACAGGTTCTTTAGTTCCAAGGCTTTGAGCAAATAAGCTCACTCTGAATTCTTCTAGAGCCCATCTTGCATTCACTATGTTTTCTGGCATGCCATCTTTAAGAGGTATTGCTCCGCCTGCATTCTCAAACAAGAGAATTGCTTGATTGAGTTCAATCTCTAGACGTCTATCTCTTTCAACATCTTCCAATAGCTTGGCTGTTCTCATCTTGTTTGCTTGGAGATAGACAGGAAGACGATCAAATCTTTGAAGCGTTGCTGAGCTGATCAGTTTGTTTGTCATCAGCTGGGCAAGATGCTTCTTCTGGTTAGCTAACACAAACAATAAAGAGATGTCTTGGATATTAGAAATGGCTTTGCTGGCATCTCTTGAAACAACAGCAATATCGGAGATTAGGTTCATGCATCTTTTGCACTCTTCTATAACCTGCGCAGAAACCCTAGAACTAATCTCATGAGCACTTAGATTTGCAATTGTTTGATTCTCTATTCCATCTTGAACAAGAGCAAGAATCACATCATCAACAAAAGCAGCAATGTTTCTATAGCCAACAGAAACTATTGCTAGCTTCTCTTCTTTAGTTAGATCTTCAGTTACCTGAGCAACCGGTGCTTTGACTAGAGCTACTACTTCAGATACAAACTTCTGCTTCAACTTCAATGCATCAACGTTAGGGGTTAGAACTTTAGCCATGCCTGGCTTGTGCTTCACAAACGCAGGATCAAACTTCTGTTTGAGTTCATCAAGGTCCAAGCTCACGCCTTTAACCTCTTTGTTTTCAGCGATGAGCTTGTAAGTGATTCGAAGTGAGGCTGGTAGTTCATCTAGTTTGAAATCAGCGCCTGTCATATGTGTTCCACTGAGTGTTCTCAACGTCTTGGCCAAGGTATCCAGTAATGGCTCAGTTGGGTTCTCTGGGAGAGTTGCTAGTGCCTTGTTAGCCCAGTCAGCAGCTGGCACCACATACTTTCTAATGTTCTTTGGAAGGGTTCTAATCAGCTCAGAGATTAGGTCTTTTCGTAGCTTTGGAACTAGCCAGTCAAATGTATCTCTAGATACTGTTGGTAGCTCCTCAATAGGAATTACTACTGTTAGCCCATCTTCAATCTCACCTGGCTGGTATTTGTATTCAAGCTTGTAGACGTTTTCTCCGAAGGTCCAAGTGCTTGGAATCTCGATACGTTCTGTTGTTTCTTGAGGGAGAAGGTCTTCTCTAGTCATTGTTAGAAGAGTTGGGTTCTCTCTCTGAGCTTTCTTCCACCAACCCTCAAAGCTTCTGGTTGAGACAACCTCTTGAGGAATCCTTGTTTGGTAGAAGCGGAAGACATCTTCATCATCAGGAGCATAGAGAGGCTTCTTAGAATTCTCAGCGAGTTCTTCTAGACGCTTTAGTAGCTCATTATTTTCTCTATCGAAGGATTGCTTAGAGTCCCACTCACCTTGAACTAGAGCATGTCTAATAAACAGTTCTCTACAGAGCTTCATATCTAGCCTTGAGTACTGCATTCTTCTTGAGACAACAATAGGAACACCAAAGAGCATGACCCTCTCATAAGCAACAACTGATCCTTGAGATTTCTCCCAGTGCGGTTCACTAAAGCTACGCTTGACTAAATCTCCTGCCAGAGCTTCAGCCCACTCAGGGTTGATAGCTGCGTTCATACGAGCAAAGACTCTGCTGGTTTCAACTAGCTCAGCACTCATCACCGCAGCAGGTGGTTTCTTAGCCAAGGTAGACCCAGGGAAGATTACGAATTTCTTACCGTTAGAACCTAAATATTCATTACTGGTCTTGATTGGCTTATCGCTCTTCTTTACTAAGTCGCCAGCTTTTTTATCGCTTAGTTGTTTCAAACCAATCTGAGATAACAAACCAGATAGCAAGCTCTTATGAATTCCATCAGGATCTGATTTGGCATTTCCTGGAATCAAACCAAGAGGCTTAGCAATAGAAGTTATTTGACGAACTAAGTCTTGCCACTCTCTAACTCTTAGATAGTTTAAGAACTCTGCTTTGCAGAGTCTTCTGAATGCAGAAGAAGAAAGTGATTTCTGTTTCTGTTCTATGTAGTTCCATAGATTCAGAAGAGTGAGGAAATCACTTGTCACATCAGTAAAACGAGCATGAGCTTGATCTGCTTGAGGTCTCTTGATTACTGGTCGCTCTCTAGGGTCTTGAATAGTAAGACCTGCAACAATAATCATCACTTCACGAACTAGGTCGTGCTTCTTAGATTCAAGAAGCATGCGACCAAAGCGAGGTTCGATAGGCAATCTAGCCAAGTCCTTACCAACTGCAGTTAGCTCAACCACCTTGCTCTTTGGGTCTTTCAGACAACCTAGTTCCCCTAGAAGAGCAAGGCCGTCTTTGACCCCCCTTTGCTCAGGTGCCTGAAGGAAAGGGAATTTAGTTATCTCACCTAGATCTAGTTGAGCCGCTTGCAGAATTACAGAAGCAAGGTTGGTTCTTAGAATTTCAGGATCAGTGAACTCTGACTTAGCTTCATACTCATCTTCGGAATAGAGCCTGATAACTACACCTGGGCTAGTTCTACCAGCACGACCAGCCCTTTGGTTAGCACTTGCCTTAGAGATAGCTTCAATAGGTAGACGTTGAACTTTAGCTGCTGGAGAGTACCTAGAGATGCGAGCAGTTCCAGCATCAATTACATATTTGATGTTTGGAATGGTTAGTGATGTTTCAGCAACGTTAGTTGCCAGAATTATTCTTCTTTGTAATCCGGCAAGCTTGCTAGTTTCAAACACTCTGTGTTGCTCAGCAGAAGACAACCTTCCATATAAAGGAAGAACTTCAGTTCCTTTACCCAGAGCACCAGAAGTGATTCTTCCTTGAATCGCCTCTTGAGCATCTTTGATCTCTGATTCACCTGAAAGGAAAACAAGCACATCACCTTTAGGTTCTGTAGTCAGTTCATCTAGAGCACCCAATATGCCATCGATGTAATCCCTGGCAGTTGTGCTGGCATCAGGATCTGGATTGTCTTCCTCATCCTGATTGATTGGTCGGTATCTGACTTCAATTGGAAATGTTCTTCCAGAGACTTCAATGATGGGAGCATCATTGAAGTGCTTACTGAATGACTCAGGGTCAATAGTTGCTGATGTGATGATTACTTTGAGATCTGGTCTTTTAGGAAGAAGTTGTTTTATGTAACCAAGCAGGAAGTCAATATTCAGGCTTCTCTCGTGAGCCTCATCAATGATGATGGTGTCGTACTGCTCGAGCTTTCTGTTTCTCTGCATGGCATTTAGCAAGATTCCATCAGTCATTACCTTTACCTTGGTCTTAGGTCCTGCTTTGTCTGTGAAACGAACCTGGTAGCCAACTAGATCTCCAAGATCTACCTTTAGTTCTTCAGCAATGCGCTCTGCGACAGCCCTTGCTGCAATTCTTCTTGGCTGAGTGTGAGCAATACTGTTTCTTCCCAGCTCAAGACACATCTTAGGAATCTGGGTGGTCTTACCTGAACCTGTCGCTCCAGCGATTACAACTACCTGGTTGTCCTTAATAGCTTCCAGAATCTCGCTACGGCGAGCACTAACCGGCAGGTCTGCCGGGTAGGTAATTGTCTGGATGTTCACTAGATCAATGGTATTTGCCTAGGTTAAAGGTGAAAACCCCAGCCGTGGAGGGCTGGGGCATTCGTGGCTAGTGAGGGATTCGAACCCCCGAAGGCTGAGCCGGCTGATTTACAGTCAGATCCCTTTGGCCGCTTGGGTAACTAGCCAGTGCTCCCGGCCGCCTGTAATCAGCCGGACGGGTGCCTCTAAAGAATACCTGAATATCCACTTCGAGCTAGCTGGTCTAGTCCAGAGCCAACCTTGGGTTGAACTTGTATCGCTTAGGTGTTCCAACCAAGAATCCGACCGCTGCTATTACCGGAATGCCCAGAACGAGGAACAGTGTTTGAGGCACTGGTATTTGGAACTCGGCTTGCAGACTCGAACTCAAGACATAGATAAGCAGGAATCCAACAGTTGAACCAAAGACTGTGCCTAGCAGACTCAGCGTGAGGGCCTGGAAGGAAACAACCCTTGACCTAAACAACTTAGATGCTCCAATTGACCACAGAGTTGAATGATCCGCCCTGCTTTCAATCTGTGACAACCCAAGAGCAATCGCTGTTGATGCAAGCACGAAGATACCCGCAAGGGCAGCTAACAGCCAAGCGATTCCTTCAAGGTTGAATGAGGGTCCTTGTTCTAGGACATAACCACCTGGTAGGGATTCTGATAGAGCATCTCTCTGACTTAGAGTCAGAGCTTGCTCGTAGTTCACGATTGCAGTCATTGGGTAATAGTCAATCCCAAGTCTCTGAGCTGTCTTTGGCGGAATAATGAAGTTGATCAATTGATTAGGCGCTGAGGAAACTACAGCCTCAATATTCTCAACTCTTGATGGCTTTTTAAAGTCAATCAAATTTCCATCAACGTCTTGGGCTGGGAAGTACTTTAGTTCGCCATCAAAAAACTCATTACCAATAGCAAAAGTGTCTAGCCCTGATGGGTGCCACTGCAACTGAAGTTTCCCGTCAGTTAGGAAACCTTCGCTAAATACAACTGCTTTGCCTGCATCTAGTGCCGCCTCAGCTTTACTATCAACTCTTCCACCAAGCAATAGGCGAAGATCTTCAGGTCCAGCCACTACAAACGTGCTTGGATTTGAAGCAACCATCCTGTAGCAGTCAACGTACTTGGGTTGACCAAGAATCGCTTTAGCCTTTTTCCAATCACCTTGCGTGTAGGCATCCTGCAATTTCTTGAATTCAGGGTTTGCTGACATGTTTGGACATAGGTAACTGAAGTCAATCTTGGCGTAAGGGATTTGTCCTTCAGCACCAAGCATTAGCTCACCAGTGTCGTAATATTTATAGCCCAGAGGTCCAAAACTGCGATGAACGTTTATGGTTCCAGCAGAACTCACTGGTGCAATCCCACTAGCTGACTTAACAACATCACTTAGCTCTTCACCGCGTTTGTTGATGTAAGCATCAAGTTCTTCAACAGTGTTTAGCCTGTTCTCGTTATAGTCAGTGTTGACATGAAGTTGATTCATTTCACCTACTGGTTGGTAAGTTTCAGACAACGGCTTAGTAGATGTGTAATAAACAGAGATGATGATTGCAGCCACAAAACTAGTAGCGATTACCGATGCAATAACTGCTGTGAATCGCTTGCGGTTAAACACAAGGTCATTGGTAGCAAAGTTCGCTGCTGTCCCAAGTTTTCTGAAGACGAGTCTTGCAAACACTAGTAGCCAAGAAGAGCCAAGCATCAATCCGAAGATAGTTATGAATGATGCAAAAGTAGTTGCCATAACTGTGATGCCTTGATACTGCTGAACTACTTGCCAACCCAGTTCCATGTAAGTTTTGTAACTATTTAGATAGACCAAAATTGGCACACAAATAAGCAGGCCAGTGACGCCTAGCCCTATCATGGCTAGCCCAACTATTCCTGATCTCTTATTTACCTTGGCATCTCGTCTGGACCCTCTTAGTGTGCTTAGGACATCAACCTTGGATGCTGTGAAGGCAGGAATGATGCTTACGATTACTCCAATAAACGCTCCGAAGAGTACGACAGCGCCAAGCAATAACCAAGGCACATGAAAGCCAGGTAGTGACATCTTTGAACCATCAGAGAGAGCTGGAAGAGCAACATAAGAAGCAATTACTCCAAGAGCTGATCCAGCGAAACCGCCAAGAAGACCTAGCCATAGACCATTGGCAATGGTGATGAATCTCAAGGTGGCTTTCTTTGCACCCAGAGAACTCATCACGGCTATTGCTCTAATTTGTCTTCTAGCCCCAAAGGAGAAAGCTGATCCAGTCAAAATGATTACTGGTAAGAGCAAGACTGGTAGCAGGACTAACACCTGCAAGATGATGGAAAATGAATTTGAGTTGTCATATCCACCTGCAGCGTAGTAAGGAACTTCATCTTTTGGCGGAGGATTCAAAATCACTGCTTTGGATATAACACCGATACCTAGCTTGTTGATTTCAACAATTTGCTTCCAGGTAACTGGCTTTTCGCCAACTGCGTAGTACTTTGTTTGGATTGGTTCCCCAGTCTGAGAAGTAATAGCTCCTGGTTGAACAAATACCTCAGAGGTTACAGACCTTGCAGTTGTATCCTCAATGGTTCCCACGATAGTTAGTGTTCTGTCTAAATCTAGGAGTTCGACTTCCCCACCTATTGTTGTGCCAAGTCTTTCAAGAGCAGCAGTATTTACTAGAGCTTCATTTTCAGTCTTTGGAGCTCGTCCTTTGAAATCAAAATATCTACCCTGCAAACTACTGTTCCAAGCTTCAACCTCTAAGACAGCTATCCCTGTTTGGCCCGTCTTGGTTTTAACAATTTGAATTGTTTCGCTCTCGGATAACCAGGTGTAACCATCAAGAGTTGATCTTGGATCAACAAGACTCGCTTCGCTATTAGGGTCTCCTTGCTCAAAGAAACCTTCGCCGTTGTCTAGATATGTCACTCTTTGCTCTAGCGGGCTCTGAAAGTTCTTATCGCTTGGCGGTAGGGTTGCAACCAGCTTTGCTTGAGCATCTCCAAGAGAGTATTCAACTAGTTCTTGAGGGGTCGGCTTGCTGCTTTCACGATAGGTCAAGGCAAACGCCCCAAGAGCAACTGGCATTGAAATAACAGCTATTACTAGAAAAGACTGAAGCTTATTTCTTGAAACATCTCGTCTGGCCATCTTGAGGCCAACACGACGACTGTTGATTCTTTGAGATAAGCCCCTAGACATTCTTCATCAATTCGTTAAGGTCACGCTTGGTTCTAGCTTCATCAACTATGGAACCGTCACGAATTAGGAGGATACGGTCAGCCCAGGCTGCATTCTTAGCATCATGGGTAACTAGAATTCCAGCAGCGCCTCCGTCAATGCGTTCACGCAGTGCTCTAATCACAGCTTCGCCCGTTCTTGAATCTAATGCTCCGGTTGGCTCATCAGCCAAGATAACTTTTCTTGTTCCAACAATGCTTCGAGCAATTGCCACTCTTTGTCTTTGACCACCCGAAATCTGATCAGGGAACCTCTTAGCGATTTCTTTGATCTGCATAAGCTCTAAAGCCTCTTCAGCAGCTTTCCTTGCTTGGTCTTTGCTAACTCCATCTAGCTCAAGAGGTAAAGCCACATTCTCAATTGCTGTTAGAGAAGGAATGAGGTTAAAGTCTTGAAACACATAACCAATGGTTTGTCTTCTCAGTCTTGCCAATTCTTTTTCTGGTGTTGAGAAGAGTTCCATCCCATCAACTCTGGTTGTTCCAGAGTCTGGTCTTTCTAGACCACCGGCTATAGCAAGCATGGTTGACTTACCTGAACCTGATGCTCCCATCACTGCAACAAGTTCGCCTTCTTTCACCTGGAGACTAATCCCAGTTAGAGCTTCTACTTGGGCATCACCTGTTCCATAAGTCTTTCTAACGTCCTGTAAATCGATTAGCATTTTTGTCATTTCCCATTCCCTACTGATTTAGTTGGTCTACCCCTTTTGGAAGACTTTGTGTTTAGTTCGTTTTGTGATTCAAGACCTCTAGCAGCGCTAACCAGTAATAGACCCTCTACGTGATCTAGCCAACGTAGTTCTGCTTCTAATGCAAAGAGCTGGGAATCAAGAATTAGCAACCAGGCAAGATCACTTGGTGATTCCGATGCGGTCATCTTGGCTGTGGTGAGAGTCTGAAGATTTCTTAGTGTTGAAATTCTTTGGGACTGGAGAATAAGTTCGGTGTCCACGCCAGGCAGTGTTACAGCAAGAGCTAGCTTGATAGCCAACTCGTGTCTGATTTGGGTAGTTTGAGTCACTGGCGCCTTGAGCCATTCAAGTGCCTCAGCTTTTCCCTCTGGGGTAATCGAGTAGCGGATCTGACCTTCAGGGTTAGGACCTTCAGCAACAATCAAGTTGTCTCGTTCTAGGCGATCTAAGGTTGAGTAGATTTGCCCGATGTTGATTTGCCAGGTTTGACCGGTTCTACTTTCAATCTCTTGCCTGATTTGATAACCATGGCAATCACCAATGCTTAGAACCGCGAGGATGCTGTGTTTTAGACTCATGTATCAATATATACATACTAAGTATGTATATATCAAGTTCATTGGTGTGTTTCTTTAAATACAAAAGACCCATCAGCTGATGAGTCTTTTGGTTTGTGTGGCTAGTGAGGGATTCGAACCCCCGAAGGCTGAGCCGGCTGATTTACAGTCAGATCCCTTTGGCCGCTTGGGTAACTAGCCAGTGCTCCCGGCCGCCTGTAATCAGCCGGACGGGTGCTTCTCAACAATACCCGAAACTAGGCTTTCCCCGCTAATCGCCTTTATGCAACGAATAGGTTTCAATGTGGTCCTATTACCTGTAAGGGTGTGTAAGGGTAGATAGATTACATAGAGATTTGCATACATTTACAGAAAAGGTTTTAAGTGGCTGGCATCGTTGATGTTGCTCGTGAGGCTGGAGTCTCAACAGCAACTGTTTCAAGAGCACTAAGTGGTAAAGATTACGTCTCTATCGAGACTAAGGAATTAGTTCAAGCAGTAGCTGATCGTTTGGGTTATGTCCCTTCAGCTTCTGCCTACACTCTTGTAACAGGTAGAACTAAGAACATAGGTGTGGTAGTTCCTTATGTTGACCGCTGGTTCTTTGCAACTGTTCTTGAAGCTATCGACAGAGAACTAGTTGCAGCTGGATATGACGTGACCCTTTATAACCTCTCCTCAGGAGATGAGCATCGTAAATCTATCTTCACTAAGTCTCTACCTCGTAAGAGAGTGGATGCTGTTATCTGTGTTTCAGTAAAGATGAGCGAAGAAGAGATTGCTGCTCTAACAAATGTTAATAAGCCTTTGGTTTCATTAGGTGGTTCTGTTCAAGGAGCAAAGACCATCAAGATCAATGACCGGGCTGCAGGAGCACTAGCTACTAACCACCTAATCTCCATGGGCCACACCAAGATTGCGATGATTGGTCAGAGTGAATCAACCGATAACTTCTATAAAGTCTTTGACGTTAGAAAGGTTGGCTACGAGGAGGCTCTAAAGGCTGCCGGTATTGAGCCACGGCCTGGTTGGTATAGAGCGGTACCTAGATATGCAATTAGCGAAGGATATGCTGCTGCCAAGAACCTTCTAGGTGATCCACACAATGCACCAACCGCTATCTTTGCGTCATCTGATGAATTAGCAGTGGGAGTATTACTTGCTGCTAAGGACCTTGGACTCAGCGTTCCAGCTGATCTTTCTATTGTTGGGGTGGATAACCACGAGCTTGCAGACTTCTTTGGAATTACAACAATCAACCAGAATGTTGTGGGCCAAGGTGAGCTAATGGCTAAGACCATGCTGGAACTATTGGACAACCCAAACCAGACAGTACCTGATGTGACTGAATGGCCTATCGAATTAATTGTTCGTAGTAGCACAGCCAGAGCCGCTTCAGCCCAGTAGTTCGTTAGAATCACGTTATGGCAGATTCCTCATTCGACATAGTCAGCAAAGTTGACAAGCAAGAAGCGTCTAACGCTCTAACTCAGGCTCAAAAAGAGATTGAGCAGCGTTATGACTTCAAAGGTGTTGGTGCATCTATTGAATGGTCAGGCGACAAGATCCTGATGAAGGCAAACAGCGAAGAACGCGTAAAAGCAATTCTGGATGTATTCCAGAGCAAGCTAGTAAAGCGTGGAATCTCACTAAAGAGCCTTGATGATGGCAAACCTTTTCCTTCAGGTAAAGAATTCCGTATCGAAGCCACACTAAAAGATGGCATCGAACAGCCAGAAGCTAAAAAGATTTCAGCAATCATTCGTGAGCAGGGACCTAAGTCGGTCAAGGCAAATATTCAAGGTGATGAGCTCAGAGTAGTAAGCAAGAGCCGTGATGATCTTCAAGAAGTGATGGATCTATTGCGTTCAAGCGATTTGGACATTGACGTTCAGTTCACTAACTACCGCTAAAGACTAAATCTCTGGATTTAGCTTTATATCTTTGTGCTTGTTAGCAACTATTCCTGCAATCACAGAAGCAATAGCAAATGTTGCAATCGGAAATATCATTGCCAACGGCAATGATGAAGCATCAATAAGAGAACCCATCAGCATCTTCGCGAAGATAACAACAATTGTGTTTACTAACAGCATGCGACTTAGCGCTTGAGCAGTAGATAGTCCTTCAACATTTCCTGCGGCACTAAAGAACCCTGGCACCATTGATGAAATACCAAGACCAGCAATAGCGAAGAACACACAAAGCAATAACAGTCCTAAATCTCTATTCACATCAGCAAGTGTTGCTGATGTGAAGACCGCAAGAGCTAAAGCAATGGATCCGAAGATTCCACCAACTTGAGAGAGTCTTGCTACGTTGTATGTCTCTGTGAGTCTTGCGATAGAGAATCTGCCAACAATCATTGCGATAACAAAGATTGTGTAAGGCCAAGCAGCTCTAGATGGATCTAGGTTTAGAACTTCTTTCCCATAAACACTCGACCAGTCCATAAGAACTAGCTCTGGCCACATACCCATGAATGCACCGGCTGCTAGTAACCAAAGGAACCTAGGTGTCTTAAGCCAAGATATTCTCTCTGCTGGAACATCTCTGTCTACAGAGTCACTCTCAGCTGGAGCAAGCATGTGCTTCACAGCCCATAGGAACAGTGTTAGACACAGCACAGGCATTAGGAACATCTGCAGTTTCAATGGTGTGAAGGCGGCAATGATGCCTGTCACAGCTGCTGAAGCTGCTGCTCCAACACTCCACGCTCCGTGGAAGCTACCAAGGAGAACCTTGTTCACTCTCTTCTGGAACATAACGGCCTGAGAGTTCAGAGCAATGTTGAAGACGCTAATTGCAAAGGACAACATGAAGTTGAGAACTAGGAACAACCACCACTGCGTTGGATAAGGCAAAGCCAAAAGAATTCCTACAAAAGCAAAGCTTGAGAACTTGATGATCGGAGTTGTTCCGAATCGAATGACTAAACGGCTTGTGAAGATCAGAGGAACAAGAGATCCAGCTCCGCTGAAACCAATGATTGCTCCCCATAGTTCTTTAGAGACCTCGAGGTTTTCAATGAATTCTGGTATACGTGGCATCCAGGAGAGAGTTGCGAAGCCTTGGGTGAAGAAGGTAACCATTAGAGCAAACTGAGCAGTTTTAGCTCTGCTGTCTGAGATACCTGTCTTTTTGCTCATTAGTCTTTCTTGAATGCTGCGTCTAGGAAGTCTTCACGCTCAACAAGTTTGACTCGTTCACGTTCTTGAGCTGCTCCTAGAGCCTTCTCTGTTGCATCAATCTTTAGCCACTCAGGCCAGCCTAGGAACTGAACACCCTTTGAGTTGAGCAGTGAAACAACATCATTTTCATCAGCATGTGCTGGCTTCCACCAAGTGCTCTTGTCTTCAATTACACAAGCAATAGTTTCCATGGCATCGCTCTTAGTGTGTCCAATAAGACCGATAGGTCCGCGCTTGATCCAACCGGTTGCATAAACACCTGGAATGTGTTCACCGTTCTCATCTAAGACACGACCGGCAGCGTTAGTAATAACACCAGCTTTGTGATCAAAAGGAATTGAATCTAGTTCTGAACCGAAGTAACCAATAGCTCTATAAACAGCTTGAACAGGGAACTCTCTGATTTCCCCTGTACCGGTAACACCACCAGAACCATCTAGTTCAGTTCTTTCAATTCTTAGACCGGTTACCTTGCCATCTTCACCAAGTATTTCTATAGGTGAACTAAAGAAATGTAGGTGAAGTCTCTTAGTTGCACTAGTTCGTTCTTTACCCCTGTGGCTCTCAAGGGTGTTCACCATGACTCGAGTCTGGTTATTGGTATCAATAGCTTCTTGTGATCCAGCATCGTATTTGAAGTCTTCGTCATAAACGATGGTGTCAACACCTTCAATGTCACATGCTTCACGAAGTTCTAGCGGAGTGAACTTAACCTGAGCAGGACCACGTCTTCCGAATACGTGAACATCAGTAACTGGAGATGCTAGTAGTCCTTGATAGACGTTGTCTGGAATATCAGTTGATAAAAGATCTTCTGGCTGCTTAGCCAAGATACGAGCAACATCTAGTGCTACATTTCCATTTCCTAGAACTGCTACCTCTTTGGCATGTAGTGGCCAGGTTCTTGGGAAATCAGGATGTGCGTCATACCAGTTAACAAAGTCAGCTGCACCGTAGCTGCCATCGAGTTCAACACCAGGAATGTTTAGTGTCGCATCTTTGATTGCACCGGTTGAGAAGATAACTGCGTTGTAGTGATTCTTTAGTTCATCAAGAGTTATGTCTGTTCCATACTTTACGTTTCCAAAGAAACGAATGTCTCCTCTATCAAGAACTTCATAGAGGGCTCTGATGATGCCTTTGATTCTTGGGTGATCAGGAGCAACTCCATAGCGAACTAGACCGTATGGGGCAGGTAGTAAATCAAATAGGTCGATGCTCACATCAAAGTCTCTTTCGGCTTTGATGATTAGATCCGCTGCATAGATACCGGCAGGGCCGGCACCAACAATTGCTAAACGCATTTTGTTCAAGTTAAATCAAATCCTTTTTACTGGTTGCGGTCAACAACGGCTTCAGCGAATACTCGCAGAGCGTCTTTGACCGGTGAATCTGGCAATGGAGCTAGAGCTGCAACAGCATCTGTTGCCCAAGTCTTTGCTAGCTGATAAGCCTCTTCAAGAGCTGGATGCTCTCTAAGCTTGGCTACCGCTAGCGCTAACTGAGCATCATCTTCAAGGCCTGCATCAATTATCTCAACTAGTTCTTGAGCTTTAGGGTCAGTGGCTGCATGGGCTCTAAGTAGCAGGGTAGGCATGGTTGGAACCCCTGCTCTAAGGTCTGTGCCAGGGGTCTTTCCTGAGTCATCAGAGACGATGTCAATGACATCGTCAATTAGCTGGAAGGCAACGCCTACCTTCTCACCATAGATTCTCATTGGTTCTCTGTATTCGTCTGGACCATCACCATAGACAACACCTAGTTCAGCACTAGCTGCAATTAGAGATCCAGTCTTATCAGCAAGAACCTGAATATAGTGAGCAATTGGATCTTCACCATTTTGAGGACCCATAGTTTCATGCAGTTGGCCAAGACAAAGTCTTTCGAAAGTATCTGCTTGCAATGAAAGTGCTTTGCCACCAAGGCGGCTAACAATCTGTGATGCTCTTGCAAAGAGTAGATCTCCAGTCAAGATAGCAACGCTATTTCCCCAAACTTCATGTGCTGTTGGAACACCTCTACGCATAGGTGCTCTATCCATAACATCATCGTGATACAGAGTCGCTAGGTGAGTAAGCTCAACAACTACAGCTGCTTTAATAACGGAATCTTTAGAGTCGTCACCAAGAGCAGCACCTAAAAGAACTAGAACTGGACGTAGTCTCTTACCACCTGCTTCAAGTAGATGTCTTGAAGTTACATTGGCAACAGGATCGGTATGGGTAACTGCTTCTAGAAGTTGTACCTCTACTTGTTCTAACTCTGACTGAATCTTCTTCAGTAGAGCCTTGTCCACTACCTTACGTAGTTGTGGAGGTAGAACTATTTTGCTCATTTAGTCGCTTTCTTAGCGCTGTGTATTGCAACGATTCCCAAACTTGAATTCTTGTATTTAGCTTCCGTGAAACCAGCATCAACTAACCACTGAACTAAGACTTCTTGCTTAGGCCAAGCAGCAATAGATTCTGAAAGGTAATCGTAAGCTCCTTTGTTCTTAGCAAGGAGCTTGCTTAGCGTTGGCAAGATGTTGGCTAGGTACCAGCGATACAAACTTCCAATCACTGGAGTTCTTACATGTGAGAACTCACAAATAACAACAACTCCATCTGGCTTCAGAACTCTTAGCATTTCAGTTAGAGCATTCTTAGGGTCTACTACGTTTCTCAGTCCAAAAGAAATAGTTACAGCATCAACTGAATTCTCAGCAAAAGGCAACTTAGTTGCATCAGCAAATACAAACTCAAGGTGAGGGTGGCGTTTTCTACCAACAGCTAGCATTCCTTCACTGAAGTCACTGGCAATTACTTTTACCCCAGGCTTAGCAAAGACAACTGATGAAGAACCTGTGCCTGCAGCTAGATCTAGAACAGTTTGACCTGATTGAGGGTTAACAGTTTTAAGAACTTGTCTTCGCCATAGGCGGTCTTGTCCGAAGGAAAGAAGGTCATTGGTGCGGTCGTAGCTTTCAGCAACCGAATCAAACATGGCTGCGACTTCTGCCGGCTTTTTAGCCATATCCGCTTTATTCACAAGGCTAAGTCTAATCTTTGCCTGAATGAGTATCTACTGCCCTGAAGCCTTTAGGTAGCGTAATTTGCGTCTTCTGCTTCTAAATGTGTTCACACCAGTCACAGTTGAAAGAACTAGGGCTGCTAGCCCAAGAGCTACACCAAACACTCTTGCTCCTTCGATGAATTCTTCAGTTGGAGTAGCAGTTGATCTGTTTAGCGAATCAATTGGAATAGGGGTATGTCTATATGGGTCCAGAGTGGATGCAGGGTCTTCTCCAATGAGTCCACCTTGTTCCAATTTTGTACGCTCTGCGATTTCCAAGATTGTCACGCTTGCATCACCCATGGGTAGCGTAGGAAGGACATAGATATTTGGGTCTGTTGGCTGACCCATTCTCATAACTGTCGGTGGGATTAGTAGCCAGGAGTGCTGCTCGTAACGTTCTTCAATTTCATAGTGCTTGTAGTCAACAACTGGGTCGCCCTGATTCTCTTCGAGAATCTGAACTGTGTTATCGCCGTCAACTTCCTCAGCATATGAAGCTAGGGGGAGGCTTATGACAGCTAGAAGTAGAGCCGAAGTAGCGGTAATTAGAACTTTCCGCATCTGGCACTCCCTTCGCTGTTTTAGACTTCAAGTGACCTGTATTTAGGATATCCCAGTCAAAAGAGACTAATTTAGGCTCGCTGGGGATTTCACAGACAACATACAGAACCAGATTTGGAAAGATTTAGTTGACTCTCAAGGTGCATTCAAGGCTTATTACAGCCGCTGAATTAGGGCTATCCCCTGATTACACCTTTGCAGATCTCTTAGGTTCCAACAGCTCTGCCTGTATCTATGAGAAACAAGGACTGATTGGCTGGGGTGAAGAACACAGATTAGAGACCACAGGACCAAACCGAGTTCTTGCACTAGATAGCCTCTGGAAAGACCTTGTTGCTCAAGCAGAGATAACCGATGAGGTAAATCTCTCAGGCTCAGGACTGATCTCATTCGGGTCTATCGCTTTCTCAGACCAGAGCAAAACAAAGAGCGTTCTTGTAATTCCAAAAGTTGTTGTTGGTAAACAAGGCGACACACTTTGGCTCACAACCATCAACATTGATGAAGCTGAAGCCCTAAAACTAATTGACCTGGAGACCAACTTCACTGCGGTTTCTTTTGGCCCTGGACAGATTTCAACAGAACAATATTTGCTCAACGTGGAGAAAGGTCTTGAAGTTATTTCTTCCGGACAAATAGAGAAGGTAGTTCTAGCAAGAGATCTGTCTGCATCAGTATCAAAAGATTTCAACATTAATCCAGCTCTTAGAAAACTAGAGACGAAGTTTGACTCTTGCTACATCTACTCTGTTGCTGGAATGTTTGGGGCAAGCCCTGAGCTGTTAGTCAAAGTAAGTCATTCTGAATTCAGTGCTCGAGTATTAGCTGGAACAGCTGGAAGAGGAACAGACCCTGGTGTAGATCAAGCAATTGGTTCTGCACTTGTTGAATCTCCTAAGAACAGAGCAGAACATAAGTTTGCCATTGATTCTTTAGTTGCTTCTTTATCTGAATTCACTAAAGAGATAACTGTAGATTCAGAACCATTCAGCATTGCTCTGCCTAACCTTTGGCATCTAGCTAGTGATGTGAAGGCCATGTTGAGTTCTGACTCAACTTCACTACAGGTTGTAAATGCTTTGCATCCAAGTGCAGCTGTTGCGGGAACTCCTAGAGATAAAGCATTAGAAGTTATTGAAGAGATTGAGAATGTTGATCGTGGTCGCTATGCGGGACCTGTTGGATGGCTAGGTGCTGATGGTGATGGTGTTTGGGCTATTGCTCTTAGAGGTGCTCAACTAAGTAATGAAAAGCTAACTGCATTTGCTGGTTGCGGAATTGTTGCTGGCTCTGATGCTCAAGCAGAACTAGATGAAGCTATTCTCAAGTTCAAGCCCATTGTTGACTCACTTAGTTAGTCAAGAACAACTTCAATAATTACTCTGCCCTTTAGAGACAGAGCTAACTCAAAATCACTTACCGTCTTAGGATTCACATAACCCCAACCATAGGCTTCAGCAAGCTTTGATAGATCTACGTTTTGTGGAGTCTGGAAGATTCTCTTGAAGGTATTAGCTTCAACACTTTGAGCAACTTCTAGATTGCTAAAGATCTTTCCGCCATTGTCATTAGCCACAATAATCTGCAGATCTAATGCTCCATCATTTGGATCAATAGCCAGAGAGCCAACATCGTGCAGGAAGGTTAGGTCCCCCATAAGAGCTCTAACCTGCTTGTCAGGCTCTTGAATGGCTATGCCAGTAGCGGTAGCAATAGTGCCATCAATGCCTGATAGGCCTCTATTAGCCCAAGCCCTGACTTCCTTTCTAGGAGCACAGAATTCAGCTTCTCTGATGAGCTGTGAGGCTCCTAGAACAAGGATTGAGCTAGAAGCAGGAGATGCTTCCCAGGTCTTAGCAATCATTGAATGTCTATCTAGAGAACCCAAAACAGAAACATGGTCAGGTTCAGAAAGCCAAGAGTTCAGCCACTCTGAATCAGAAGTTCCTTCAATAACTTCTGAGACCTTAGTCACTTCATTACCAATCTCGTAAGGACCCATCTGTCCTTCACGAACAAATACCTTTACATCGATTCTCTTTAGTAGAGCAATGATTGGACGACTAAGTGTTGGCTTCCCATAAACAACAACTTGTTGAATCTGTTTCACCAATTCAGAGTTACTGGCAAGAAGAGTTCTGTAACCAATAACTGATGAAGTTAGATGTCTCACTCCAGATGTTGGTTCAGCAAAGATTGGCAGCTGAAGGTTATCTATTTCAGTTAGATACTCGCCTGCGTTAGCTCCAGCAACAACAACTGTTGGCTTAGAAAGATCTAGAGCGTAAGTATTTTCACTAGGAATTACTTCAACTAACTCTTTATCTTCACCTTTAGAAAGTAGTTCAAGAATGTCTGCTGCGTTTGGCTCAGTGTCAGATAACGGTTCAATGAATTGAAGGTTTAGTTGAACTGGTTGTGATCTTTTACCCCAAGCAAGTAGCACTGCTTTCTCAACTAGTTCTTTGGCTAGCTGAGGTAACTTATCGATGTCTTCTGTTGTAGGGGCAGGAACATCAATGCACTCAATAACAGCGTCAGAGAATATGCCAACCTGGTTTGTTGTTTGGTTCGCACCTTTATCTCTAAGTTCTGCTGGTCTATCAGCAGTTAGCAAGATAAGTCCAAGACCTGAGTGATGAGCTTCTAGGACTGCTGGATGCAAATTAGCAACTGCTGTTCCTGAGGTGGTGATGATTACCTGTGGTCCACCATAGACGGAAGCTCCTAGAGCACTGAAGCCCAGAGATCTCTCATCGATACGAACATGAAGATTGGCTCCACCAGCATCTGCTACCTGAGCTGCTGCAATAGCAAGTGCTTGTGATCTAGCGCCAGGGGCTAACCAGAAATCTCTACCCCTGGCAGCGAGTTCGGCAATGATATGTGCTGAAAATATTTGAGCCGGAGATAAGGGCATACTAGTTGTCATTATCGTTTTTGAAACGATTTCCTAAATCTCTAAGGAAGTCCTCATCGTCATCTGGGGCTACAGGTCTTGAACGCTTAGCTCCTTTACCTGAGTCACCATCAATAGGTCTACCGATGGTGATGTATAGGAGGCCACCAATAATTGGGATGAATAGACAAAGTAGAACCCATACGAACTTAGGTAAAACTCTTACCTGGTTGCGGTTAGCACTAGCAGCATAAACAGTTGTGAAGATCTGGAAGATGGCAACAGCAACAATAACGGCTAACTGGACTCTGTTCATAGGTCAATTCTAACCGAGCGGGAAACATAGACTTAAGCCATGAAAAACGCTTGGGTGAAATACACAGCCATCAGACTTGGTCTATTTATTGGCCTCTGCATCGTATTTGGGCTTCTAGCCATGCCTTGGTTGGCTGCAGTATTGCTAGCTGGAATGCTGTCCTTCGCCTATTCTCTACTGTTCCTAAATGGCCTTCGTGACCAGATAAGCAAAGACCTCTATGAGAAGAAGACAAACACACTAGGTTCAGGAGATCCTGAAAGCGATCTAGAGAACGAAATCGTGGATCTAGAAGTTAAGGGTAAAAAGACCCCAGCTAAGCCCAAAGGCGAATAGCAGAGCTGTGTAGCTAGTTAGCTGCAAAGCCAATATCTGATCTTTAGGGCTCTTAGCTGAAACAGCAATCACGTTGATGATTAGCACCGGCAATATAAACAGGTTCACAACAAAAGCTGCAGGAGCAACAAACCATAGTGGAGCAACCAGTGTGAATGGTGCCCAGGTCAGAACAACAAACAAAACAAGAGAAGCAGTCTTACCAATTCTTGTTGAGAGAGTCTTCTTGCCACTGAGACGATCAGTTTCAATGTCTCTGATGTTGTTAATAAGCAGCACAGCAGTTGCAAAACATCCAGCAGCTGCTCCACCTAGAACACTCAAGAAAGTAATCTCAAGAGTCTGAATGTAATCGGTACCAATAGTTGCTACTAGACCAAAGAAGATAAAGACAATAACTTCACCAAGGCCTGCATAACCGTAAGGGTTCTTACCTCCGGTATAGAACCAAGCAGCCAAAATACAAACAACACCCACGGCCACAAACCACCACTGCTGAGTTAGAACAGTAATCACTAAACCAAATACAGCTGCAACAGCAAATGAAGCGAATGCTGCATTTCTAACTTTCTTAGGTGGAACAAATCCTCCACCGGTTAGACGAGCTGGACCTTTTCTATTGTCATCAGTTCCCCTGATGCCATCGCTGTAATCATTTGAGTAGTTCACCCCAATCTGAAGAAACAGTGCAACAGCTAGTGCTAGAAGCACGTAACCCAGGTTGAACTTTCCTGCTAGTTGAGCAGTACCGGCACCAATCAAGATTGGTGCAACAGCTAAAGGAAGAGTTCTGAGCCTTGCCCCTTTAATCCATAACTTCAAATCACTCATTAGATACCTTCACTAAATAGTTGTCTCAACGTAATCAAATCTGTTTTGCCATTAGCTAACCTAGGCAACCTATCAACTCGAATAACCCTAATTGGTTTAGCAGGTATTCCTAGTTGTTCAAACACTGCCTTAGCAATGTAGTCAGCTACCTCAGGAGAACCAACATAAGCAATCCCCACACGCTCTCCCCATTCAGTTGAACTAACAGCTGTTGCTCCTACTTCAACTACCCCTGGAACACTAGCCGCTACCGCTTCAACGCTATCTAGGCTCATCTTCAATCCACCAGAGATGATTACTCGATCTGCTCTGCCGAGAATGCGAAGTAGTCCCTCTTCATTGAATTCACCCATGTCTTGAGTAAATAAGAACCCATCTTCACTAGCAACATCATTAGCTAGAACGTCTCCCCTAATGGCTACTGTTCCTTCACCAACCAGCTTTAGCTCAACCCCACTAAGTGCCTGACCGTTATAGACACAGCCACCGCTAGTCTCAGCCATGCCATAGCTCTCAACTACGTTGATGCCCTTATCTCTAAAGAACTCCAGTACTTCAGGGCTTGTGGCCTGACCACCAACAAGGATTGCCTTGAAGCGTTGCAATAGCTTCACAAGGAATGGATCTTGTGAAGCAAGCTGCTGCAATCTAATTAATTGAGTTGGAACAACTGATGTGAACTTAGCATCAGCTGTTAGAAGTGTTGAAGATAGAGCAAAAGCCTCAGGAGTAAAAGGAACTGCTGTGTTCATTTGAATAGGTGGAACGTCAGCAAGTATTGATCTAACTAGAACTTGAATTCCTGCAATGTAGTTAATGGGAAGAGTTAGTAGCCACTGACCTTGTGTTCCAAAGTATTCTTCTGTGGCTTTAGCACTAGCTATCAGGGCTTTAGCACTGATACTGATTCTCTTTGGAGTTCCAGTTGATCCACTGCTCTCAACAATTACTGCAGTGTTTGTATCAACAAACTCAGGGATTCCTTCAACAATTACCTTTTCACCATTTACTTCTCTAGGTGAAATAAACACTGCACACTTACCTGCAAGAGCATCAGTTAAAGCAAGTAATGCAGCAACTACATCATTAGCTGGAATAACTCGTACGGGTATTTGACTCATGTTTTAGAAGTGCCAAGGAAATGGAGACCAGTCCGGTGCTCTTTTTTCTAAGAAACTAGTTTTTCCTTCATTAGCTTCGTCTGTTCCGTAAGCCATACGAGTAGCTTCACCAGCAAATAGTTGCTGACCAACTAGACCGTCATCAATCATGTTCATTCCATATTTCAATAGACGAATCGATTGTGGTGACTTAGTCAAAATCTCTTTAGCCCACTCAACACCCTTAACTTCAAGTTCTGCGTGAGGAACAACAGCGTTCACAACTCCCATCTCATAAGCACGCTGGGCTGAATACTCTTGAGCTAAGAAGAAGATTTCTCTGGCAAACTTCTGTCCAACCTGACGAGCAAGATAAGCAGAACCGTATCCAGCATCGAATGAACCAACATCAGCATCGGTCTGCTTGAATCGGGCATGCTCACTAGAAGCAATAGAAAGATCAGCAACAACGTTTAGTGAGTGTCCACCACCAGCTGCCCAACCTGGAACTAGAGCAATAACAACCTTTGGCATAAATCGCATAAGTCTTTGAACTTCAAGAATGTGTAGACGTCCTGAGGTGCTGTCCCCATACTCATAACCAGCACGACCTCTTACTTTCTGATCTCCACCAGATGAGAATGCCCAGCCACCATCTTTAGGAGAAGGACCGTTACCAGTTAGCAGAACAACACCAACATCAGTTAGACCTTGAGCATGGGTAAGGGCTTGAGCTAACTGATCAACAGTCTGTGGTCTAAAGGCATTTCTAACCTCTGGACGGTTGAAAGCAATACGAACCACCCCTAGGGATACATGCTTGTGATAGGTGATGTCTGTTAGATCATTAAAGCCATCGACTTCAGACCAGATGCTTGCATCAAAGAGCTCGGATACGTGTTTGGACATACTCCTAGACTAACAATGTGGAGATAACCAGCGAAATGCGCCAGCAGATACTTGACTCAGCAAGGGTCCTATCTATTCCTATGCGTATCAAGTTCCGCGGTATCACTACCCGAGAAGTACTTCTATTTGAGGGCCCTAATGGCTGGGCTGAATGGTCTCCATTCACTGAGTATGAAGACGAAGAAGCCAGTATCTGGCTCAGAGCAGCCATCGAGTTTGCCTTTGGTCAAATCCCTGAGCCAACAGTAAAGACCATCAAAGTCAACGCAACCCTAGCTGCAGTCAAAGATGTAAGAGCAGCCTTAGAGCCCTTCGGCAACTTTGAAGTAGTAAAGATCAAAGTTGCCGAACCAGGTCAAACACTTCAAGAAGACCTAGATCGAATCCATGAAGTTAGAAAACACTTCCCTAACGCCAGGATAAGACTCGACGCTAACGGTGGCTACGACATAGAAAAAGCACTAACCCTAGCTAAGACCATGTATGAAGAAGGCGTTCCTTTGGAATACCTCGAGCAGCCAGTAAAGACCATTGCTGAACTAGCTGAACTAAGGCTCAAACTAAAACTTTTCAACATCAAAGTTGCAGCAGATGAGTCAGTAAGAAAAGTAAGTGACCCTCTAGCAGTTGCCCAAGCCAATGCAGCAGATCTACTTGTTCTCAAGGCGGCTCCTCTAGGGGGAATAAACAACGCTCTAAGAATTGCAAGAGAAGCAGAACTACCAGTAGTTGTATCAAGTGCTCTTGAAACATCTGTGGGAATCAGCATGGGTGTTTATCTAGCTGCACTACTAAATAGTGATTATGCAAGCGGCTTAGCAACAGCAGCTCTACTAACAGAAGATGTAACTGACACTCCACTAATCCCAGTCAACGGAGAAATACCAGTAACCAGAATCACCCCAAACAAAAACGCTCTAACCAAACTCCAAGCACCAGCAGATAGAACTACTTGGTGGTTAGAAAGATTAGAGCGTTGTTTGTCTAGGTCCTTAGCCTAGGAAAGTATCTATTTTTTTTTTGTGTTTTCTGCAATTGCTACTAGAGCAATTCCACTCTCAAAACCAAGTCTTAAAAGAATGATGCTTAGAAGGCCCACTACCGGAGAAGCAAAGAAGAGTCCTACAAGTGGCCAGCCTAAGCTGCTCATAAAGTAGCCATAGTATTCAAACCCATAGCTGCTGTAATCATTTAGGAATAGACCCTGAATGATGCCCCATAGTGAGATGAGCATCATTGCAATTGTTGCTAGTCCAATAACAATCACTGATATTAGATATAGGAATCTCGCGACCTTGATGTAAATGAACTCTTCGAACTTGAAGTCAAAGAGTGCTTTGATGAAGGCGAAACGCTTTGATAGTGCTTTAGTTGTATTTTCCATGGTGAAATTCTATTCACCACACAACAACAACTTGGGATTTCTATATTCCTGAATAAACGTGCAGACCCTTGAAGTACAGATTAACGATGGTGAAGTTGAAGATGATGGCTAGGAAGCCGATCAGGCTTAGCCATGCTGCTCTCTTGCCATCCCAACCTTTGGTTGTGGTGGCATGTAGGTAGGCAGCGTAGATAGTCCAGATGATGAATGTCCATACTTCTTTGGTGTCCCAACCCCAGAAGCGGTGCCAAGCCTTGTCAGCCCAGATAGCTCCTGCGATGAGGGTGAAGGACCAGAGGATAAAACCAATGATGTTGAACTGGTAGTAGGTTCTCTCAAGTTTCTCTGACTTAGGGAACACCTTGAGAAGTTTGGTGAAAGCAATACCTGCTTTGGACTTAGAGTTCTTGATTCTCTTTGTCTCTTTCAAGATATGGATCAGTGAAAGAGTTGCTCCAATGGTGAAGAAGGCGGTAGCCAGGATGGCTACGCTTACGTGAATAACTAGCCAGTAGTCCTGAAGAGCTGGAACTAGAGATTCAACCTGAACGTAGAACAAGGTGTTAGCTGAACCAATTACTAGAACAACGAAACCAACAACAAATGGAGCTATGAACTTTAGATCTCTAAAGAAGAGAACAAGTAAGAAGATTGCTGACACTACGAATGCTCCAGAAATAGAGAACTCATACATGTTTGCCCATGGCACTCGGTTAGCTGCAATACCTCTAGTTAGAACACCAGCACCGTTTGCTAGAACACCAATACCCATGAGAGCTAGACCGATTATGTCTAGACGATTAGCGAATGCATCCTTCTTACCCTTGCCACCAGCTCTCTTAGTTAGAGCCCAAGCTAGAACAATGAATGAGAAGGCATAGAAAGTGAGCGCTACTAGAACAATGATTCTAGAAATGGTAGCGAGCTCTGGATTTAGTGCAATTTCTGGTGTCATTTACTCTTCTTCTTTAGTGACTTGGCAACATCTTTCACTAGCTTGTCTAGTGCTTTATCTTTTGACTTGGTTAGTGCTCCAACTTCAACACTGTCCTTAGAAACCTTCACCCACACTCTTCTTCGAGGAATGATGAGCATTAAGACTAAACCAAACAAAGTTGTTAGAGCGAAGATAAGTACCCAGACATCCAGTGGGTTATAGGTGATGTCAATAGATGCGAATCTTCTAAGGTTCTTGAACTCAACAGTTCCTAGATCATTAGGTAGCTCGACTGTTTCACCGTAGGTAAGTTGAAGTGCCTTAGTGCCACTCTTACCGCCAGCCACCTGCTTCATTGAGTGTGTGTCTAGCTTGTAGGCATTAACTGCCATTCCACTATCTAGACCAAGGTCACCAACATAGACGTTCATGGTCATTAGTGGGTTCAAAGGGAATGGGTGGTTAGAGGTTAGAGCACCTGACTCTAGTTCAGCAGCTGTTGGATAGAAGAAAGCAAGCATTGCGAACTGATCAGGGTTAGCATCAGGAACCTTGATGGCTCCAAGAGAAGTTAGGTTTCCATCTTGAGGGAGGAAGACTACAGGTCCACTGAATGAAACAACCCCGTCTTTGTCTCTAACTACTATGTCTGGAGCATATCCGTTACCTGTGATGTAGACCTTAGAGCCACCAACAGCTAGAGGTTCATTAACTCTGATTGAGCCTTTTGCTTCAGGGCTAGTTGGTGAATCTTTAGTTGTGACGGTTGCCTTGAAGTCCATTGGCTTTCCGTAGTTATTTGGGTTCTTGAAATCATAAGTTGTCTTGAATGATTCAAGTCTCAAACTAAATGGTTCTAGGTTGTTCTTATCAAAGAGAAGTCCTGGTGCGAAGTAGTCAAAAGATGCTTCGTTATTTACAAAGGTTTCACCTTCAACCAAAACTCTTTGCCCTGCATAGCTAAGTCCGCCACCCAAACCAACTGCAATAAGAACTCCAATAAGAGATAGGTGGAAGAACAGGTTTCCCGTTTCTCTTAGGTAACCCTTTTCAGCTCTAAGTTCATTCTTAGTTGAGATGACTTTGAATTTTCTCTTCTTCAGATACTCAATAGCCTTTTCTAAATTCTTCTCAGTTGCATCGAGTTTCTTATATGAAGGAAGTCTTGAAAGGTTAGTTGGTGCTGCAGGTGGATCAGATCTAAGTGCTTTGTAGTGAACTCCAACTCTAGGAATTACACAGCCAATCAAAGAGATAAACAAAAGAATGTAGATAGCTGAGAACCAGGTTGATGAGTAAACATCAAACAGTTGGAAGTTATCCAGCCATAGAGCTAAATCTGGATTGTTCTTGAAGTAAAGAACAACACCGTTAGGGTCAGCACTTCTCTGCGGGAAGACAGATCCTGGCACAGAAGCAATAGCTAAGAAGAGAAGTAAAAACAGAGCAATGCGCATGCTGGTTAGCTGACGCCATAGCCATCTGAGCCAAGATTTGAAAGATAAATCAGGAGCTTCAATAGGTTCGCTGTATTCCTTGCGAACTACGTATTTAGATTGCCGGGATGAAGACACCGCTCACCTCCGAGATGTAGTCGATAACGAACTGCCATAGGCCTGTTAGAAGCAATAGTCCTAGAACAATAAGTAGAACACCACCGGTTATGTTGAAGGCTCTAATGTTCTTCTTCACAAAACCAATTGACTTAGTAGCCCAGCTGAATCCAGCTGCAGCTAGAACAAAAGGAAGGCCTAGCCCTATTGAATAAACAGCAGCAAGGAATGCTCCTCTGCCTACAGAGCCAGTGTCAAAGGCAAGGTTTAGAACAGCACCTAGGGTTGGGCCAATACAAGGGGTCCAACCAAGACCAAAGACAATACCTAGTAGTGGTGCTCCTACTAAACCAGCGCTTGGCTTGATGTTCAGCCTTGAGGTTCTTTGAGCGAAATCAAAGCCACCGATAAGAACAATTCCTAGAAGTAGAACTAGAACACCTGATCCTCGTTGCAACCAGTTCTTTACCTCCCCTGAGAAGACTGAACCTAATCCGCCAAAGCCTGCACCTAATGCAACAAACACGGAACTGAATCCTGCAACGAACAAGAGAGATCCAACAACCATTCTTGATTTTGTGTTAGCAGATCCAGAAACAATTCCTAGGTAGGCAGGAAGTAGTGGAAGAACGCACGGACTAAAGAATGAAACCAAACCAGCAAGCAGAGCTATAGGTGCTGCCACCCATAACGGTCCTGTTGTTATCGCTTCAAAATTCAATCTGCTGAACCTTCTTTGATTACAGAGTCGATTAGAGCTTTAAGTGTTGACTTTTCAGCGATGCCAAGAACTCTTGCAGCTGGTCTTCCTTCTCTATCAATAACTAGAGTCGTTGGAACTGCAGAAGGGCTAACTACTCCTGTAAAGGCTAGAACAACATCACCTGTGTTGGCATCCATGATGCTTGGGAAGTTGATCTTGAATTTTCTCTTGAAAGCATTTGCTGTGTCAGCACTGTCTCTTACGTTCACTCCAACAAACTGAACTTGTCCTTCAAACTCATTTGCAAGTTCCACTAAGTCTGGAGTTTCAACTCGACAAGCAACACAGGCTGCGTACCAGAAGTTAATCACAGTAATAACTCCTTGAAGATTTTGTGAACCTAATGGCAACCCATCATTAGCAATACCACTCCAAGCAACTGCTTGTGCTCGGTTCGCTGGTTTGATTTCAGTAACAGTTCCATCACCTGATTGGTAAGTGTTGTTCATGGCAGGTGTCTCTGTGCAGGCAGTTAGAGAACCCAGGGCAAGGGATAGAGCAGCTATTGCTAATACTGTTCTTCTCACACTGCACCCTTATCTATAGAAGCAAGGTTAGAAGCTGGATCTAGATAGCCAACTTCAACTAGCTTGCCGTCCTGTATTTCAAAAGTTGTGATGCTAGATAAAGCACATCGTCTTTTTCTAGGATCGTGCATTAGCTTCTTACCGCTGCTACTTAGGTGCATTACCCAGATAGGCAACTGGTGAGTAACTAAAACAACATCACCGTCTAATACTGACTCAGAGGCCTGAATGATTGCTGAATGCATTCGAGCAATGATCTCTTTGAAAGACTCTCCCCAGGCTGGCTTAGCTGGGTTTCTGAAGTGCCACCACCACTGCGGTTTAGTAGCAATAGCTTTGACGCTTAGCTTTCTACCTTCAAATACGTTGTATGGCTCAATCAGATGTTCATTGGTTTTAGCGTCAACCCCAAACAGTTCTTCAATTGGTCTAGCTGACTCTTGAGCTCTTACTAAAGGAGAGGTGTAGATGGCTGAAACCTTGATGCCCATGGCCTTTAGTTGTTCTGCTGCCTCTTTAGCCATTAGATGGCCTGTTTCAGAGAGGTGGAAGTTAGGAAGCCTGCCGTATAGGACACCTGTTGGGTTATGAACCTCTCCATGGCGAACTAGATGGATACGTTTTGCGGGCATGGCATCAAGTCTATCGCCCGCTAAACTTGGGGTTTAGGCATCAAGAACAAGGGACAAATAAATCATGCGCGAACGCATTCTGGTCAAAGATTTAGCACAAAGTGAAGATGGCCCAGTGGTCATCGGAGGCTGGGTTGAGACCCTCAGAGACCAAAAGAGAATCCAGTTCATCGTTCTTAGAGACGAGACAGGATCTGTTCAGGTCACCTACCCAAGACGTGAAGAAGTAGATGCCCTAGCCGATACCGTTTCAACCCTTACCTCAGGAAGCTTTGTCTGGGTAACCGGACGTCTAGTTCACGATGAAAGAGTGAAACTAGGCGGCATTGAGATTCAGCTTGATGGCCTGGAGGTTGTTACCCTGGCTGACCCTGAAACCCCTATTGCTGAAGATTCAGGTATTGATAAGCGTTTGGACTGGAGATTCATTGATCTTCGTCGCCCAGAGATGAACCTAGTGTTCAGAGTTCAGACCACCATTGAGCATGCCTGGAGAACCTACTGGGTAAACAATGGCTTCATTGAGATTCACTCTCCTAAGCTAATGAGCTCTCCTTCTGAATCTCATGCCGAGCTATTCAAGATGGAATACTTCGAGACTGTTGCCTACCTAGCTCAATCTCCTCAGTTCTATAAGCAGATGGCGATGATGGCTGGATTCGGTCGAATCTTTGAGATTGGTCCTGTGTTTAGAGCAGACCCTTCTTTCACCTCTCGTCACGCAACAGAGTTCACCTCTGTTGACATGGAAGTTTCATACATTGAATCTCATGAGGACATCATGAAGATTCAAGAAGACCTAATGGTTGCTGCCATCACTGCTGTTAAAGAGCAGCATGGTGAAGAGATCAAGAGACTGTTTGATATCGATGTTGTTATCCCAACAACACCTTTCCCGCGTATTCCTCTGGCTGAAGCAATTGACATTGTTGCTAAGCGTGGTCACGAGATTACTCGTGGCGGAGACATGGACCCTGAAGGTGAAAGACAGATTGCAGCTCACGTAGCTGAAACCTATAACCACGAGTTTGTTTTCCTAACCGACTACCCATCATCAGTACGCCCGTTCTATCACATGCGTCACGCTGACAACCAGAACCTAACTAACAGCTATGACCTAATCTGGCGTGGAACTGAGATCACTACAGGTGCTCAACGTGAACACAGACTAGAAGTTCTTATTGAGCAGGCTAAGTCAAAGGGTCTAGACCCAGCTGGTCTTCAGTCATACATGGACTTCTTCAAGTACGGTGCTCCATCACACGGTGGATTCGGTATGGGTCTTCTAAGAGTTGTAATGCTTCTACTTCATGAAACAAACATTCGTGAAGTTGGTTACCTATTCCGTGGACCTAACCGCCTAGAGCCATAGTCATGTTCGAACGTTCTTCTCAAATACAAGGCGTAAATGCCTCGTACACAGAAGCACAACAAGAACAATACAAAGCTCAGCATGAAGCTATAGCTAAAGCTATTGCTGATCAAAAGCGTAAAGGTGCTCAGTTTGACGATGTTGATGTTCAGAAACTTATCGCTGATCACTACGCATTTGTGAAACAGTTCTGGACACCTAACCAACAGGCCTATAAATCTCTAGCTCTTTCATATGTACTAGACCCGGCATTCGAAGCAACCTATGAGGCGTTCGAGCCGGGCCTAGCAGCATATTTAAAAAGAGCTATTGAGATTTGGGCTGACCAAAACCTTTCCTAGCTATCGCGTAGTTTTCTAGCTTCTTCTCTGGAGAGCATTGGTTCACCTTTGATTCCGTAAGACCAATACTTCTGCAATGCAATCCACCCCGAAACAAAGATTGCAACCACGAGGAATTGCCAACCGGAAAGTGAGAAGTTATAAACAGCGTCTGCTCCTTCTGGGAAATTAAGGTCCTTTCCGCCAAAGAAATAGTCTTTGTAGCCGTAGAGGAAAGCTGCGATAAGAAATAACCCCATCATGTTCACGTAAGACTTATTCGCGCGCCTTAGGGCTTTATTCCTGCGCTTCCTGTGATATTCGTCAAGGATTTTCTCTGTAGAGGATCCGTCCATGTTGAAGACAAACCTCACCGAAATTGCCTGCATCATCAGAACTAAGCAGACAAGGCCTAGATACCAAAAGGTTTGTGCTGGGTTAGTAAATGCGTAGTACCCGTAGCCGAACAGAATAAGTACCGAAAAAGATGTTATTAATGCCCGAGCTGGAGTGCTTCTGAAACCAGCAAAGAATTCATCGTTGCGGAACCATCCAGTTATCCTGGCTTCCAGTTTTTCTCCAACCTCTCTCGATGGCCATTCAATATCTGCTTGCTTAGTGAGTTTCTCTATTTGAGCTTCTAGATCACGAATCTGCTGCTCAAGTGTTTTATTGGTTTTGTTCGCCATTAGTTTTCCTCCAAACTAAATATTTGTTCTACTTTTTTGTTTAGCGCTTTGGCAATGCGCAGAGCGAGCACAAGGCTCGGGCTGTATTCGTTTCTCTCGATATAGCCGATGGTCTGATAGTGGACATCCACGGCATCAGCTAGCTGCTGCCGGGTAAAGCCCGCTTTCGTCCTTATTGCTTCTAGCCTGTTGAAAACAAGCTCTTCATCTGCTTTAGGTTTACGTCCCATGTATGTAGCATAATTACTATGTAGTAATAATGCAACATTTACTCTCTCTGGCGTTTTGCAGTCCAGGTCCTGAGGATTGTTTTATCGAACGAACTCGTCCAATGCTCCTCTGAGCCTTTCTGGATCTATCCGCCAGTAATTATGGACTTTGCCATTGATTAGTAGAACTGGAACTTCTTCTGAGTATTTGTTCCAAAGGTCTTCATCCACCAAGATGTCATGTTCGACTAGGTTCACTTGGATATGTCTTGCTACTCCTGTGTATTCGGCTCTAAAAGCCCCAACAACAGCATTGACTGTGACCCTGGCTTCATCACATAGATGACAGCCAGATTTGCCTATAAGGGTCAGGTCAATCGTTGTGCTCATGACTCCAGATTATTCGGTTTATCATCCCTAGACTAGACAGGTGCCTAAATCCCCTAAGAAGCAAGCAGCTGCTTTCTTCGATGTCGACAACACGCTAGTGCGTGGGTCGACAAGCTATCAGTTTGGCAAAGAGGCATATCGCCGCAGATTCTTCCCTCGCAAAGACTTCATTGCTTTCGCCTGGCACCAGATCGTCTTCCTAACTAAGGGTGAGACTGAGCACATGCTGTCAGCCATTAAGGACAGAGCTCTTGCTTTGGTTAAGGGTCGTGAGTACTCACTCATGATGGAGCTTGTCTCTGATGTTTACTCTTCAAACATCAAACCTAAGGTTTGGCCTGAAACAGCTCGTCTAGCTCAACAGCACATTGCAGCAGGTAGAGAAGTTTGGTTGATCACAGCAGCTCCTCAAGAGATGGGCGAAGAGATAGCTAGAGCACTTGGGCTAACTGGTGCTCTTGGCACAAGACTTGAACACATCGATGGCATTCTTACAGGCAATCTAGTTGGAAAGCCTCTGCACGGTAAAGAAAAGCCAAAGGCCATCAAGAAGCTAGCTAAAGAACGCGGCTTCAGCCTAAAGAAGTCTTTCGCATACAGCGATAGCCACAATGATCTACCGATGCTCACTCTCGTTGGTCACCCGGTAGCAGTAAACCCAGACAAGCTACTGAAGATTTATGCCAAGGCTGCAGGCTGGAAGATTTACGACTTCAAGCGCAGAGAACTCCGCCTTCAAAAGAAGACTGTCAAGAAAGAAATCAAGATAGGTAAACGCGGTTAAAGAAAAACCCGCAGGATAACCTGCGGGCTCTCTTCGCTCTTAGAGCTAAATCATGAAGTGTTTACTTCTTATTACGACGTTGGTGACGAGTCTTACGAAGCAACTTACGGTGCTTCTTCTTTGACATACGCTTACGACGCTTCTTGACAACTGATCCCACAAAGACCTCTTTATTTAGATAAACCCCTGTGATTCAGGGGTTCTTTCGACTTCTAGTATTCTAACCCACCCAAGCCCCAACTCTTAAACCGCCTAATCTTGCTAAACCTAGGCACAGACTACTCAAGTAAACTCAAGGGCATGACAGAAGAGCAGCCCTACACACTAGTTAGCAAACAGAATTGCTTTGAGATTAGGCACTATCCGAGCTACGTCCTAGTTCAGGTTTCTACCCAAGGCGAATTCTCCAGAGCTGCTAGCGCAGCATTTAGTCCCCTGGTGAATTACATCTCAGGTCGTAATGAAACTCGTGAGAAGTTTGCGATGACTGCACCTGTTATCCATGCTCCTGACAAAGAAGCAAAGACCCATGTGGTCTCCTTTGTCCTACCTAAAGACGTTTCCATCAAAGACATTCCCCTGCCTGCAGATGCCCAAGTATCAACCATTCAGGTAGACCCTCACTACGCAGCAGCCATCAAGTTCAGAGGCTTGGCTAACTACGAGCACTTCAAGTCTCATGGAGATAAATTGATGACCTCCATCAAAGCTGAAGGTCTAACTGCCGATGGTGAGCCATACTACGCACGATTTGATCCACCTTGGAAGCCAGGCATTCTTCGCAGGAATGAAGCAATTGTTGCCCTCAAGAATTACCCGAAAGCAAGTTAATCGAGTATTAACCTAATTGTTTATCTCTCTTAGCCTCACCGCCTGCAAGTTAAACTAGTCTGGAGAAATGATGAAGTCAAGCGTTCTATTTGTTTGTGTACACAATGCTGGTCGGTCTCAAATGGCAGCAGGTTTTCTAAGAGAACTAGCTGGAAATCGAGTTGAAGTTCTATCCGCTGGAACTCAACCTAAAGACCAGATCAACCCAAGTGCCATTGAAGCTATGGCTGAACTTGGAATCGACATTGCTAATCAGCAACCAAAGGTTCTTACAGAAGAAGCAGTGAAAGCAAGCGACTATGTCATCACAATGGGTTGTGGGGATGAATGCCCTTGGTTCCCAGGTAAGACTTATCTGGATTGGGTATTAGATGATCCAGCAGGTTTAGGTGTTGAATCAGTTAGACCTATCAGAGACAAGATCAAAGAACTAGTTACTGCACTAGTAGCAGAAATCGACGCTAAGCCTTAGGTTTTCTAGCAGCAGGCTTCTTAGCAGCCGGTTTTTTAGCAACAGTCTTCTTTGCGACTGGCTTCTTAGTTGCTGCAGTCTTGACTGGAGCTTTCTTAGCAGGAGCTTTCTTAGCAGGAACTTTTGTAGTTACCTTCTTCGCAGCAACTTTTACCTTTACTGTTGCATCGCCAACTTTTACAGTTGCTTCACGCTTAGCATCAGA
This sequence comes from Rhodoluna sp., assembly GCA_044373385.1. Lineage (GTDB taxonomy): Bacteria > Actinomycetota > Actinomycetes > Actinomycetales > Microbacteriaceae > Rhodoluna. The sequence continues at coordinate 23,204 of JBILQF010000005.1, read as the reverse complement.
GAGTTTTTTACCTAACTCTCTTCCGGCTTGTTCGGGATCTATGTCTAAGTTGATTTTTGCTCCAACACGCTTTTCTAGCCAGTCTGCAGCTGAAGACAATAAGTTTCCGATGTTCTCACCCAGCTGATCAGCTTGATTCGATACAAATGCAAAACCAAACTTTCCAAACCACTTAGCAGCTACACCTAAACCTGTTTTGTTTAGTGTGTAGGTATTGGTCTTACCTTTAGTAACAACAGTTAGCAGTTCTGCTTCCACCAATACCTTTAGGTGCTTCTCAAGAACTGTTGCTGAAAGCTTGGTCTTAGTAGCTAGAGCGGCTGTAGTTAGAGATTCAGAAGCAGCTACTAGTTCAAGAATGCTGCGGCGGTTCTTATCGGCTAAAGCGTCGAATACATCGGTCATTATTTTTGCTCCTGGGCTATTTCTTTAGCGCGAGCTAACGCTGCGCTTGTTGCTTTCAAGAATAGGTCATGAAGGTTGCCTTCTTGCAATACAGCAATCGCCTTCATGGTTGTTCCATTAGGACTAGTGACCTGTCTTCTCAATTCAGCAGGATCTCCCTGTTGTTGCACTAGAAGTTCACTTGCTCCTAAGAATGTTTGAGAAACCATTAGGTAAGCATCTTCTTGGCTAAAGCCGAGACTACGAGCAGTCTTGATGAATTCTTCAATGAAGTAGAACACATAGGCAGGACCAGATCCAGAAATAGTTGATAGAGCATCAATCTGTTTTTCAGGAATAACGAGAGTCTTGCCAACTGAATCAAACAGTGAAACTGCAAGAGCTAGTTGTTCTGCTGACACTCTGCTTCCGGCAGAGATACCGGTAACACCTTGCTGGATAAGTGCTGGGGTATTGGGCATTGCTCTTACAACAGCAACGCTCTCGGGAAGATGAGCTTCCATAGTCTTAATCTCAACACCTGCTACAACCGAGATAACTAGAGCATCTTTAGAGATGACATTTCTAATCTCTTCAAGCACTTCAACGACATATGCAGGTTTGACAGCAACTAGAACAATGCCTGCACCTTCAACAGCAAGAGCATTAGCGTTTGGCTGGTAATCGGTCGCGAAAGCTGACAAACCATACTTAGTAGCAAGTTCTTGTGAGCTAGCAACTGTCTTAGTTGTTGCACGAATATCAGAACCTTTAGTTCCGTTTTGAATCATGCCATTAAGGATTGCCGAGCCCATCGAGCCGGTACCTAGGAATGCAACTGTTTGTGTCATAGGACTAGTTCAACACAAACTGAGGCTTGTTGGTACTCAGAATTCCATTTACCTCAGCTTGCAAGATGTAACTTGCACCATCAGCTGTCACAGCAGGCAATCCATCCGCGGAAGAACACCCCGCATCTCCAGATCTAACTCTGTCCCAACCTCCTGGTGGTGCAGCTACCTCTTCGTTTGGTAATAAGAGAATAGGTTCTGCTGAAGAGCGTGGGGTGTTGCAGTCTTTAGAGTTCCAAACAACATCAGTGCCACTAGTGATCTTGTAGAAAGTAACATCTGAACCAACGTTGAATTTACATTCAACGCTGCCAATGTTTGTCACTGAGTACCAAATGAAAGGAGTGTCTCCTGGGTTGAAAGCTAGTTGCTCTTGTGCTTTATCAGTACCAACATGAGCTTCGATACTTAGCTGCTGTGATTGACAATCAGCACCAGCGACAATAGTTGGAGTTTGGTTGGGGTTAAAGATTGAACCAACCCAGCCAAAGAAGGACATTACTCCAGCTATGAGTGCCCAGATAAGTCCGATGACGACAGCTAGGAATACTAGGCGTCTAATAAGTAATTCGAGAGGGGAAGGATATCTTGCAAACATAAGACAAGTTTGCCAGCGAGATTGCTATAGCAAGCGAAGCATGCGGGTGTTGCCTAGTGTGTTTTGCTTCACTCGGGCTAGATCTAGGAACTCAGCAATGCCATCATCGGCTGACTGAACCATCTGCTCGAAGGTAGCCTCATCAACAGGAACATCGCTAATGATGTCAAAACCGCAGCGAACAAAGAAGTCAACCTCAAAGGTTAGGCAGAAAACTCTTCTGATGCCTAAGGTGTATGCACGTTCAACTAAAGCCTCAACAATCTCTTTACCAAGACCCATGCCTCGAGCATTCTGGTCAACGACCAAAGATCTAACCTCAGCTAGGTCCCCCCACATTACGTGAAGAGCACCTGCTGCGAGAATGCGACCGTCTTTGCTTTCAGCAACCACAAACTCCTGGACACGCTCATAGAGAGATACCAGTTGATGCTGAAGTAAGACGTTGGTGTCAACTAGCGGAGCACGCATTGCCTGAATGGCAACGATGTCGCTAGTTCTCGCAGGTCTAAGAATGAAATCTTTGTGGGGCATTGCTAAATGCTAGCAATTTCTCTCACATTAGACGTGAAGATGAATTCTCCGCCAACTAGATCTGCAACAACATCGCTTGCATTCTTGATTACACCCTGCAAGATGCTCTCAGAGATCTGGTCTTCGATTTCACGCTGAACTGCTCGACGTAGCGGTCTAGCACCTAGTGCTGGGTCGTAACCTAGCTCAATCAAGCGTTCTTTCGCAGCTGTTGTAAGAGTAAGAGTGATGTCTCTCTCTTCTAGACGTACGTTTAGCTTCTTGATGAATAGATCAACAATCTCTAGCAATTCAGACTTAGATAGCTGAGGGAAGACAATGACATCATCAACACGGTTCAAGAACTCAGGCTTGAAGTGCTTCTTTAGTTCATCGTTCACCTTGGCAGCCATGCGGTCGAAGTCATTCTTCTGGTCGCCTTCAAGGTTGAAGCCAAGAGCACCCTTAGAGATGTCCTTACTTCCCAAGTTGGTGGTCATGATGATGATTGTGTTCTTGAAGTCAACAACACGTCCTTGACCATCGGTTAGGCGACCCTCTTCAAGAATCTGCAGTAGAGAGTTGAAGATATCTGGGTGAGCCTTCTCAATCTCATCGAATAGAACAACGCTGAATGGCTTGCGACGAACACGCTCAGTTAGCTGACCACCCTCATCGAATCCAACGTAGCCCGGAGGAGCACCAAACAATCTAGAGACAGTGTGCTTCTCTGCATACTCGCTCATATCAAGTGAGATCAGTGCACCTTCATCTTCGAAAAGGAATTCAGCCAGTGCCTTAGCAAGCTCTGTCTTACCAACACCTGTAGGGCCGGCGAAGATGAATGAACCTGAAGGACGGTTAGGGTCTTTCAAGCCAGCACGCTGACGACGGATTGCCTTAGAGATAGAGTCAACAGCCTTCTTCTGACCAATAACTCTTCTGTGTAGTTCTGCTTCCATGAAGATCAACTTCGCTGACTCTTCTTCGCTTAGCTTGAATACTGGGATACCGGTAGCGGCAGCTAGAACTTCAGCAATAAGTCCTTCATCTACAACACCGTGAGCAGCAACATTTCCTGAACGGAACTGCTTGGTCATCTTTGCTCTTTCAGAGATAAGTTTCTTCTCTGAATCACGAAGCTTGGCTGCGCCTTCGAAGTCTTGAGAATCAATAGCCTTTTCTTTATCAACGCGGACACCAGCAATCTTCTCTTCAAGTTCACGTAGCTCTGGTGGTGAAGAAAGGATAGATAGACGTAGTCTCGCTCCAGCCTCATCGATAAGGTCAATTGCCTTGTCTGGTAGGTAGCGGTCAGAGACGTAACGATCTGCAAGCTTTGCAGCAGCAACGATTGCGCCATCGGTAATTGAAACCTTGTGGTGCGCTTCGTAACGATCGCGAAGACCCTTCAAGATATTGATGGTCTGTGGAACGCTTGGCTCGTTAACCTGGATTGATTGGAATCTGCGCTCAAGGGCAGCATCCTTCTCAAAGTACTTTCTGAACTCATCCAAAGTAGTTGCACCAATAGTCTGTAGTTCACCACGAGCAAGCATTGGCTTCAAGATAGATGCAGCATCAACAGCACCTTCAGCTGCACCTGCTCCAACTAGTGTGTGGATCTCATCAATGAAAGTGATGATGTCTCCACGGCCCTTGATCTCCTTGATGACCTTCTTCAATCTCTCTTCGAAGTCACCGCGGTAACGGGAACCTGCGATAAGGGAACCAAGGTCTAGTGTGTAAAGCTGCTTACCCTTAAGTGTTTCTGGAACGTTGCCAGCAACAATTGCTTGAGCAAGTCCTTCAACAACAGCCGTCTTACCAACACCTGGTTCACCAATAAGAATTGGGTTGTTCTTAGTTCTTCTTGAAAGAATCTGCATGACTCTTTCAATTTCTTTTTCACGACCGATAACAGGATCTAGTTTTCCTTCAGCAGCAGCCTGAGTTAGGTTCTTACCAAACTGATCTAGAACCTGAGAACCCTTTTGTGGAATAGCTTCGCCGCCAACGGTTGCTGATTCTTTACCTTCAAATCCTTGAAGCATCTGCTGAACCTGTGCGCGAACCTTGTTGGTGTCAGCACCTAACTTTGTTAGAACCTGAGCTGCAACACCTTCACCTTCTTTGATAAGACCTAGTAGAAGGTGTTCAGTTCCAATGTATGAGTGACCTAGCTGTAGAGCTTCACGAAGAGATAGCTCAAGAACTTTCTTGGCTCTTGGAGTGAAAGGAATGTGTCCCGTTGGAGGCTGCTGTCCTTGACCGATGATCTCCTTGACCTGGTCTCTAACTGCTTCTTGAGAAATACCGAGTGCTTCTAACGCCTTAGCGGCTACGCCTTCGCCTTCGTGGATCAGACCAAGCAGGATGTGCTCTGTGCCAATGTAGTTGTGGTTTAGTGACTTGGCTTCTTCTTGAGCCAATACAACTACCCTGCGGGCCTTATCGGTGAACTTCTCGAACATTTACTTCTCCTTCGACACTTTTAGTGCTTACAAAGAAGATAACCCTCAAAAGACCCATTTGTTAGGGCTGTTCGCCAATGGGAGAACTAAAGAAGGCCGTAAGGGCCTTTGCCCTACTCGGCTTTGGTCTTAGCAGCGAGCTTGGCTCGCTCTTCAGCCTCAATCTGTGCTCTTACTTTACGCTCTTTAGCGTCTGAACCAATGATTGATTTGAAGAGGATGTAGACGATAACAGCCATGCTGATTGGTGGCAGGGTGGCTAGAAGTGCATCAAGAACTACCTGCATGATTACTTCACCAACGGGAACATGATTGTTTCACGGATACCGAGACCGGTAAGGCTCATAAGCAATCTGTCGATACCCATTCCCATACCCCCAGTTGGAGGCATACCGAACTCAAGAGCCTTTAGGAAATCTTCATCTAGCTTCATAGCTTCTGGATCTCCAGCAGCAGATAACTTAACCTGAGCTACAAATCTTTCACGCTGAATGACAGGGTCTACTAGCTCTGAGTAGCCGGTAGCTTGCTCATAGCCTCTGATGTATAGATCCCACTTCTCAACTACTCCTGGCTTTGATCTGTGGTTACGAACCAAAGGTGAAGTATCTACTGGGAAGTCCATAACAAATGTTGGCTTCTGTAGATCACCTTTCACAAAGTGCTCCCATAGCTCTTCAACATACTTACCGTGAAGCGGGTGATCAATTTCTAGACCTTCTTTATCAGCAAGAGCCTTTAGAACCTTGATGTCTGTCTCTGGAGTGATCTCAACTCCAGCTGCTTCAGATAGAGATTCAAACATTGAGATGCGAGCCCATTCACCTGAAAGGTCATTGACTTCTCCATCTTCAAGTTCAACCTTTAGAGTTCCAAACACATCCATGGCTGCATTCTGAATTAGAGCTTGAGTAAGTTCAGCCATGGTGTTGTAGTCACCGTATGCCTCATATGCTTCAAGCATTGCGAACTCAGGAGAGTGTGTGCGGTCTGCACCTTCATTTCTAAAGTTTCTGTTGATCTCATAAACACGATCAATGCCACCAACTACAGCTCTCTTTAGGAATAGCTCTGGTGCGATGCGTAGGAACAGCTCTGTGTCAAAAGCATTTGAGTGAGTCTTGAATGGACGAGCTGATGCTCCACCGTGAATGGTCTGAAGCATTGGAGTTTCAACTTCAATGAAGTCATCTTTAGTAAAGGTGTTGCGAAGAGACTGCATTACCTTGCTTCTAATCTGAACTACTTCACGAGCACGGTCACGAACAATCAAATCTACGAAGCGGTGACGAACACGATACTCTTCACCAAGTTCATTGTGAAGGTTAGGTAGAGGTCGAATAGTTTTCGCTGCCATTGACCAGCTGTCAACAAGAATAGAAAGCTCTCCACGCTTAGAAGTAATTACTTCACCTGAAACAAACAAGTGATCGCCAAGATCTACTAGTTCTTTGTATTCTTCAAGGCTTGCTTCACCAACCTTGTCTAGAGAAAGCATTACCTGGATACGTGTTCCAGTTCCTGACTGCAAAGTACCAAAGCAAAGCTTTCCTGTGTTTCTCTGGAACATTACTCGACCAGCAAGAGCTACTTTGTCTCCTGTTGCAACATCGATTTCTAGGTCAGGATACTTAGCCTTTACCTGATCGATGGTGTGGGTAATAGGAAGGCTGACAGGATATGCGTCTGTACCCGAAGCAATTAGTCGCTCACGCTTAGCCAAACGAATAGCAATCTGCTCAGGCAGGTCCTGTTCATCTTCGTTTGGGGTTACTTGCTCGTCGGTCATGCCGGCTCCTGAATATAGAAAGTTATGTTGTCAATAAGGCGGACACCTGAAACAACAACAGCAACAAGTAGTTGGGCTTCGCCATGGAACCCATCGCTTATCGGTGAAAAGGTGCTCTTATCAACTAAGGCTAGATAATCAAGTTTAGCCAGCGGTGGGCTATCTAGGGCACTACTAGCCGAAGCAAGGGCCACGGAAGGTAGTTCACCATTAGTTATCTGCTCTTGAACTTGAATCAAGGTGGCAAACAACGCAGGAGCAAAGCGCCTGCCATCTTCGGTTAGGAACCTATTCCTACTGGATCTGGCTAGATAGTCATCTTCTCTAACTGTCTGAGCCTCAATGATCTCAATTGAGTCATTGAACTCCCTATGAACCATTCTCTTGATCAGGAATAGCTGCTGAGCATCCTTAGCTCCAAATACAGCAACCTCAGGCTTAACGACCTCAAAGAACCAAGAAACAACATGGAGCATTCCCTCAAAGTGACCAGGTCTAGAAACGCCCTCAAACACAGAACCCAAAGCACCCGCTCTTGGTTTTAGAGGAGAATCCATGCCTTCTGGATAAACCTCTTCAACTGAAGGAATAAACAGTAAAGCTGGAGGAGCAGTCAAAGCAGAAAGAGCCTTGATGTCGCTCTCCAGAGTTCTTGGATATCTATCGAAGTCTTCGCCCTTACCAAACTGGGTAGGGTTCACAAAGATACTCATAACAACAAAAGCATCTTGAACTTGATTTGCTTCTTCAACTAGAGATAAGTGACCTTCATGTAGAGCACCCATGGTTGGCACAAAAACTACGCTCTTACCTAAAGACTTAGCTTCAGCAATGTCCTGCTGTAGTTGGCTTACGGTTTCAACTAACTTCAATCGTTTTCGCCCTCTAGTAAATCTGCTGGATCTATTTCAACAACAGCGCTGCGAAGTGATTCTTCTAAAGCTGAACGCATGATGCCAGAAAGTATTTGTCTTGACTTATCGATGTTGGCTTCTTCTAACAGATTCACTGCTTGACCAACAATCAAAGAAGTAAAGGAAGAAGCAACAGAGATTGCTTCTGCATATTTAGCTCTTGCTTCTGCTGGAACATGAACAGGTTCTCCCCCTAGCTCAATAGCAAGTGTCTGAACAACAGGAAGCACAGCCTTAGGTGAATCAACTGCAATGTATGCATCCATAAGTCTGGTTCTATCAACAGAACTAATTCCTGTGAAACGTATTGCTGGATGAATAGCCATTGGGACAACACCTAATGACAAAGCTTCATCAAATACTTCATAACCATAATCAGGTGAAGTGTGAGAAACTAGTTGCCCTCTAGAAAATGATTCTGTCTTTACTAGACCTGAAACTAAAGAACCGAGCTCTCCACCTGGAATAGCAAAGATAACTAAATCAACTCCCTGAACAGCATCAATTACAGGAGAGACCTTGATACCAGGCAGAACGGCACTAACCTGTTCTGCTCTGGCTGGATCTGTTGTTGCTATCGCCATGATGGAATGTCCGGCATCTGAGATGGCTTTAGCCATGGCTAGACCTACTGGCCCTGCACCAATGACAGCAACGTTTAGGCGGCTACTCATCTTTACTCTTATCACTAGGCAGCTTGCAGATTTGTTCAACTACAAAGCCAACGAGTAGAAGTAGTACTGCTGCCACTAACGCAGTTACGTTAGGAGTTGTTGCATCGGTAACAACAACAGGAGCAGTGAACTGCTTCACCAATACACCTGCATGCCAACCAATAAAGATTGCTCCGGTGATAGCTGCTGCTTTAGAAAGCAGCAGAACACGAACAGCATAGAAAGGATTTACAGGAAGAAGCTTGTTTGTTGAAGTTGCTAGCTTGATTAGGTTTCTCTTGTATTTCCAGATAGGAACAGCAAGTGCTAGAAGAATGATTGCAACTAATACTGTTGAGATAGACAGTGAAATTCCTGTAATAGGAATCTCTAAACCATTGTTAACTGCATAGGTGCTGTATCCGAAGGAGATTACTCCAGCAGCAATTATCCATAGGACAATCATGATTGGCCTTATTGGTTTCAATTGAGTTCCACCTGATCTGCAAATCTTCTAGCTAACTTCTTTATTCTGCCAACACCAGGAAGCGTTGCCTTCTGATTCATGAGGTACCAAGGAACAATAACAAATGCTCTGTTCTTAGCTTCTGGGTGAGGGATAACAAGATCAGAAGAACGGACTACAGTCTTGCCATAGGTAATGATGTCGATATCAATGTTTCTATCGCCCCAACGCTCTTTACGCTTTCTTCCTAGCTCAAGTTCAATTGCCTGCAGTTCCTTCAGTAACTGCTCTGGCTCTAGTGGAGTTTCTATCTCCGCTACACAGTTCAAAAAGCTTGGCTTGGATGAATCCACGCCAGCAAGGGTCAAAGCCTTTGATTCAACAACAGGTGAGATATCTATTAGGTAGATATCTGGAGTAGTTGAGATCAGAGCTAGGGCTTTTACTAGCCACTCACGCTTATCCCCTAAATTACTTCCAAGAGCTAGAACAGCTGCTGTCATTAGAGGGGTCTCTTGGCTTTGACAGTGATGCTTACATCCTCAAATTCATAGGGAATCGGAGCTCCTGGCTTATGAACCGTAATCTTTGCTTTTAGGACTTTGCCCCCACCGAAGTTCAATGCGTAATCCAAGAGTCTTTGAGCCAGCGTCTCTAATAGATCTACTGGGTTGTTCTTGGTTAGTTCAACCAATCCCTTAGCCAAATCACCATAGTGAGCTGTGTGGTTTAGATCATCTGAGTAGGCTGCTTTATCCCCATCAACCCAAATACTGGCGTCTATATAGAAGTCTTGCCCGTTTTGTCTCTCAAAGTCAAAGACTCCGTGGTGCGCAAAGACTCTAAGGCCGGTAATGGATATTTTGTGAAGCATAGGTCAATTCTGCCCTAGGAAGACTTCTTATCTGCTTCACCCTCGTGCAAAGCCCCCACAATACTGATTGCATCGGTAGTAGCTAGTACATTGTGGACTCTGACTCCCCAAAGCTTTCTCTGCATAAGTAGGGCAGTTAGAACAGCTGTAGCAACATCTCTTCTCTCATGAGAGACAGAATTAGGCTCTTCTTGATCTAGAGCTCCAGCTATGAATCTCTTACGAGATGCTCCAACCAGGATCGGAAGCCCAAGCTTCTCTAGTTCATCTAACCGGGCAACTAGTTGCCAGTTCTGCTTCATGTCTTTAGCAAAGCCAAGACCTGGATCAATAACAATCTTGTCTAGAGCTACTCCAGCAGCTACTGCCGCATCCACCCTACTTTTGAGTTCATTAGCTACTTCAAGAGCTACGTTCTGATATGAACTCATTGTGTCCATGACATCAGCATGACCTCTCCAGTGAGAGATAACTAGAGTTGCACTTGTTTCAGCAGCAACTTTGAACATGTTCTCATCGGCTAGTCCACCAGAGACATCATTGATGATGGTTGCTCCAAGTAATACTGCAGCTAGAGCAGTTTCTGAATTCATGGTGTCGATAGAAATAGCACAACCTAAATCAGCATCAACAATCTTGCCGATAACTGGAAGTACTCTCTCTTGTTCTTCTTCAACCGAGATACGAGTAGCACCTGGTCTTGTTGATTCACCACCAACATCGATGATGTCTGCTCCAGACATCTGCAATAACTTGGCGTGATCTAATGCTGCTTGCAGAGCAAGGAATTGATTACCATCACTAAAACTGTCTGGTGTGGTATTCAACACACCCATTACTAGTGGTCTTACTTTAGGAGCAGTTGGGTTGTATTTCATTTTGCTATTAGAGCCATAACTTCTGCTCTTGTTGCAGCTTCGCTATATTCACCACGAGTGGCCAGGGTCACTGTGTTGGCTTCTGGTTGTCTTGCTCCACGCGATGCAACACAGTGATGTCTTGCTTCAATAACAACAACTACTCCTCTAGTTCCTAAGCCTTGCTCTAATGCATCAGCAATCTGAGCGGTTAGGTTTTCTTGGAGTTGTGGTCTTGCCGAAAGTATTTCAACTAGCTTAGGTAATCTTCCTAAACCAATTACTCGATCACTTGGAAGATAAGCGATGTGTGCCACACCTGTGAAAGGTAATAGGTGATGTTCACAAATACTTACTAGTTCAATGTCTTTGAGAATTACAACATCGTTGTGTTCAGCAGGAAATGTTTCATTGAGTGCTTCTAGCGGATCAACGCCGACACCTGCGAAGAAACCTTTGTATGCATCAGCAAACTTTTGTGGAGTTGCTTTTAGTTCTTCACGGTTAGGGTCTTCGCCGATAGCAGAGATAAGCTCAACTACTGCCTTTTTAATGCGTTCGGCGTCCACCATTACTAAGCCTTTTTAGCTCTAGCTGTTTTCTTTGCGACAGGCTTCTTAGCTGCTTCCTTTTTGGTTGCTGCATTCTTAGAAGCAGTTGAACCCTTCTTAGGAATAGCGATAGGACCTTGCTTAGGCTTTGGTCTGGTCTTCTTTGAAAGCCATTGAGCACGCTTAGGTAGCTTCTTCACCGGCTTGAAGATAACTGCAATGTCTTCAGCGTTTAGAGTTTCTCTCTCCATCAGCTCTTTAGCCATTGCATCTAAAACCTTGCGGTTTAGGTTGATTGCTTTGTAGGCCTCATCGTGAGCTGCATCAAGGATTGCTCTGATCTCTTTATCAATGTTCTGAGCTGTTACATCGCTGTATTCCTTGGTGCTAGCCATGTCTCTGCCAATGAATACTTCACCTGCAGTGCCATAGGCAACAGAACCAACCAGGCTAGACATTCCATATTGCATCACCATTGCCTTAGCAATAGAAGTTGCCTTCTCGAAGTCATTAGATGCTCCAGTAGTTGGATCTCCGAAGACTACTTCTTCAGCAACACGACCACCCATGGCATATGCAATCTGGTCTAGTAGTTGGTTACGAGTAACTGAGTAACGATCTTCTAGTGGAAGCACCATGGTGTAACCAAGTGCTCTACCTCTAGGCAGGATGGTCACCTTAGAAACAGGATCACTGTGATTTAGAGAAGCAGCAACGAGTGCGTGACCTGCTTCGTGATAAGCAGTATTCAATCTCTCAGTGTCCTGCATCAAACGTGTCTTCTTTGCAGGTCCCCCGATAACACGATCGATTGACTCATCCAAAGTTGAGTTAGTGATTTGCTTCTCACCCAAACGAGCAGTTAGCAATGCAGCTTCATTCAAATCGTTAGCTAGGTCGGCACCAGTGAAACCAGGAGTTCTTCTAGCAACAGTTGCTAGATCGACATCGGTTGCAACTGGCTTACCCTTAGCGTGAACCTTGAGAATCTGTTCACGACCAATAAGGTCAGGAGCTGAAACACCAATCTGACGATCGAAGCGACCAGGACGAAGAAGTGCTGGGTCTAGAACGTCAGGACGGTTAGTTGCAGCAATAAGAATTACGTTGGTCTTTGAATCGAAACCATCCATCTCAACTAGTAACTGGTTAAGAGTTTGCTCACGCTCATCGTTACCGCCACCAACACCAGCACCACGCTGACGTCCAACAGCATCGATTTCATCCACGAAGATAATCGCAGGAGATGCAGCCTTTGCTTGTTCAAATAGATCACGAACACGAGATGCACCGACACCAACAAACATTTCAACAAAGTCTGAACCTGAGATTGTGAAGAATGGAACTCCAGCTTCACCAGCTACAGCTTTTGCAAGAAGAGTCTTACCCGTTCCTGGAGGGCCATAGAGCAAAACACCTCTAGGAATCTTAGCTCCTACAGCTTGGAACTTCTGTGGTTCTTTTAGGAAGTCTTTAATTTCTTGAAGTTCTTCAATTGCTTCATCAACACCAGCAACATCAGCAAAGGTAACTTTAGGCATGTCCTTGTTGTAGAGCTTTGCTCTTGACTTACCAAACTGCATAACCTTGCTGTTGCCACCTTGAGCATTTGACATTAGGAACCAGAAAAGTCCGAAAATCAAAATGAAAGGCAAGATTGAGAACAACAGGGAGAGGTACCAAGGAGTACTGGTCACCTGATCGTTGAAGCCACCTGTAATAGCTGCTTCAGAAATAACAGTGGCAACCTGTGTGCCACGAGGTGTGACATAGAAGAACTGAACCTTGTCGCCATACTTTGAATCAGCGGTGTTCAGAACAACGTCAACGCGTTGTTCATTCTCAATGACTAGAACAGACTTGGCTGATCCGTTTTCAATGAACTGAAGACCGACTGAGGTGTCCACCTTGGTAAAGCCTGATGTGTTTACTGAGTTCAACCCAATTGTTAGAACAGCAAAGGCCACCAAAATCCAGATAAATGGACCTCTAAAAAGTTTGCGTGATTTCATAAAAGAGGCTCCAGCCCCTACCTTCCTAATACAACAAGACCAAGTAATAGGCTACAAGCCCAAATGCCTTGGTCAAACCCCGAATGGGGCTTGTTCGCAGAGAGATTAAAGGGGATTTAGCTGTAAACAGCTGGGGCTAGGACCCCTACATCCTTGAGGGTGCGGTAGTGCTCGGCATAATCAAGGCCATAACCAACAACAAACTCGTTAGGGATATCAAAACCTACCCAGGCAACATTAACCTCAACCTTGGCTGCATCTGGCTTACGAAGAAGGGCTACAACTTCAACAGAAGCTGCTCCTCTGGCAGTTAGGTTGCTCATTAGCCATGACAAGGTCAGACCAGAGTCAATAATGTCTTCAACAATAAGTACGTGTCTGCCTAGAACATCAGCGTCTAGGTCTTTGAGAATTCTCACAACACCAGAAGACTGGGTTCCTGAGCCATAAGAAGAAACAGCCATCCAGTCCATGTTTACTGGCAGTTGGATTGCTCTTGAAAGATCAGCCATGAACATGACTGCACCTTTCAGAACTCCAACAAGTAGAAGGTCTTTACCTTCATACTTCTTTTCTATTTCGCGAGCTAGCTCTTCAATTCTTGTTGCAATCTGTTCTTCGGTAACTAAGACCTTAGTGATGTCCTTCTGGACCTTATCGAGGTTCACCTAGCATGCTCCTGGCTTCATAGTTTTAGTGCTTTTGAGAATAATCTCTTGGCCCTTTCGCTCTACTCTAACGGAGGGAAGGGTCAAAGGTTTTTGACCATGCCAATTATTTACTAAGTCCATAACAGCATCAATCTGAACCTTGGCAGGTTCTGCTCCCATAAGGGAAAGGGACTTATGAATCACACGAGTAGCAAGAGCTTTAGGCAACTTCTCAAAACCTGCAACATCAATCAGCACTGAGTTGTTAGTTGTCTTAGCAACCTCTTTGAAAGCCTGATCTGCTTGGAGTTCTAGATAGCTAATGTCATCCTGCAGAATCTCTGCTGTTCTAGAAAGCGCTTGAGCAATACCAGGGCCTAGTTCTTCTTCAAGAACTGGCAAGACTTTTAGCCTTGCCTTCACTCTTGAGAATTTAGTATCTAGGTTTTGAGGGTCAGACCAATACTTCAATCCCGAATCTTCACAATAAGAAACTGTTTCTTTTCTTTTAATTCGAAGCAGCGGTCGAAGATACTTTCCATCAGATGAAAGTGTTGGCATACCAGCCATTGACTTAGCGCCAGAACCTCTAGCCAATCCAAGCAGAACAGTCTCTGCTTGATCATCGAGAGTGTGACCTAGCATCGTGAAAGTAGTACCATGCTTTTCCGCAAAGCTAGCTAATGCTTCATAACGAGCAGTTCTAGCTGCTGCTTCCATGCCTAAGGAGTTCTGTTGGACTACTACGTCCATAATCTCTACAACTTCATACCCAAGCTCCGTAAGAACTCCTTGAGTTCTTAGAGCAACATCTCTAGAGCCCTCTTGGAGATTGTGATTCACAATCACAGCAATGACTTTGATATCCGCTCTATTTCCCTCAAATAGAGCAGCACTAGCCAAAGCTAGTGAATCTGCTCCTCCGGAGCAGGCAACTGCAACAGTTGAGCCCTTAGTTAGCCCTACTTGATCCCAGGCAACCCGAATAGCACGACGGACATCCGCCATTGCTGGGGTTAGCCTAGGTCGCTCGGACATTGTCGCCTTTCGGTATTCTTGTTGTAACTAGCCTATTTAGGAGAAGCATGTCTATTGACGCCATCATCGAGATTCCTCGTGGAAGCCGCAACAAATATGAGGTTGACCACGAATCAGGACGAGTCCGTTTGGACCGTGTTCTTTTTACCCCTTTTGTCTATCCAGTTGACTACGGATACTTTGACAACACCCTAGGTGGCGATGGAGACCCATTAGACGCACTAGTTCTTCTTGAATACCCACTATTCCCAGGTGTAATCGTTGAGGTAAGACCAGTAGGTGTATTGCCTATGGAAGACGATGGCGGCATCGACGAGAAGATTCTTTGTGTTCCAGTCAAGGACAAGCGTTGGGCACACATCCAGGACATCAACGATGTGCCTCAGCAGACTAAAGATGAGCTAGAGCACTTCTTCACTCACTACAAAGATCTAGAGCCAGGCAAGTGGGTCAAAGTTGGTAAGTGGGCAGGTAAGGATGAGGCTCAGCGTCTAATCGATGAATCTATTGAAAGATTCAAAGCTGAGGGCGGGCACCAATAGTAGTAACTGCTTTTGCAGCAGTCTTTGTTGCATTTGCAATTGCACTATGAAGCTCAACACCTTTTGACAGGTTTGCAATTAGTGAACCAGCAAAGGCATCGCCAGCACCAGTTGGATCTATCGCATCAACCTGCTCTGCTTCAAAAGAATTAGTTTTTATTCCTTCTATATAGAGATCAACTCCGTGACTACCCTTAGTAACGATGGTGATATGTGAAGCTTCAGTAGATATAAGTGCAAACTCTTCTTCATTAGGCAAAAGAATATCTACGCCGTTAATGCATGACTTGAATTGTTCAACACCAAAGTCTTTGATGTACCCAGAAGAACCAGGATCAATTGCTAATAGTGCTCCAGCATCTTGAACTCTAAAGATAAAGTTCTTTATCTCAGCTTCTGATCTACCAAACAATGTGTAGCCAGATAGATACACATAGGAGAAATCACTTAGGTAATCAATAGCTAGATATTCAAGAGATAACTCTTTGTTTGCTCCCCTATCGGTGAGCATGCTTCTTGAAGCGCCTTCAACTAAAACAACAAGTGATCCGGTCTTTAGAGTTTCACTTGTTTGTAATTGGGCATGAACGCCAAAGCTTTCAAACTCTTTAGTCACTCGATTTTCATCAGAAGCACCAACACAACCAATGAAAGTTACCTTTGCTCCTTCATGAGAAGCCCAGCTAGCCATATTGCTAGCTGATCCACCAAGTGTTTGAGTGATCTGGGCATTGGTATCAGTATTGGCTCTTACTTGTCCCTCAGGGACAACAATGATGTCATCAATGACATCGCCAATAACTAAGACTCTTTCCACTAGTTCACTTTCGACCAGGATGTTGCAATGTGGCCTGCAAGCTTGACGTTGTTTCTAGCAAGATCAAGATTCACTTCAAGGCTTCTACCCTTTGACTCTTCAACGATGAAGCCAAGAAGGAATGGTGTTACAGCCTTACCGTGAACACCAGCGGCTTCTGCTGCTTTGAATGCAATCTGAAGAACGCGGTCGTGTTCTGCTGGATCCCACTGAAGGTTCAATGGAATTGGATTAGCGATAACAATTCCCTGGTTGTGACCTAGTTCATCTTGAGCCTTCATAGCCTGAGCAATCTGGTCTGTTGTGTCTAGAGCCCAGTCAATCTGAAGACCAGATTGGTTTAGCCAAAAGGCAGGGAACTCTTTGGTCTGCCAACCAATAACTGGAACAGAAAGGGACTCGAGTCTTTCTAGCGTTGCTGAGATATCTAGAACTGATTTCACACCAGCACAAACAACAGTGATCGGTGTAACAGCAAGAGTGGAAAGGTCTGCTGATTCATCAAAGGTTGTGTTAGCTCCTCTGTGAACTCCACCCAGACCACCGGTAGCAAATACTCGAATACCAGCAAGAGACGCTAGGTGAGCTGTAGCAGCAACTGTTGTTGCTCCGCTTTCTTTACGAGCAGCAAGGATAGGAATATCTCTAACGCTTGCTTTAGCTAGATCTTCATTAGCAATACGTTCAACACCAACTGAATCCAAACCAATCTGAGGAACACCGTCCAAAATGGCGATAGTTGCAGGTGTTACACCCTGCTCTCTAAGGATCTCTTCGAATTCAATTGCAGCAGCTAGGTTCTGAGGTCTCGGTAGACCATGAGAAATGATTGTTGACTCTAGGGCTACTACTGGCTTGCCAGCATCTAGGGCAGCGGCTACTTCTTTTGAGATTTGGAAAGGTTTCATACGTCAAGGTTAACCCACCTCTATAGGAGATAGCATCAAAGCATGCAGAGCCCACTTAGTTTCCTTGAAGGTGTTAGACATCCAGAAGCCTTTCACGGTAAAGGCAAGGACAGTCCTTTCTTTGAAGGCTGGTATGTGAAGTTAGTCTCAGCTGATCTCTCTCAAAGATGGGCTGTTATCCCAGGCATCTTTAAGGGCATTGATAAAGCTGACAGCAATGAACGTCAAAGTAAAGATGAAGCTTTTATCCAAGTTCTTGATGGTTCAACAGGAAGAAGTTGGTTTCACTCATTTGATAGCTCTGAGTTCAAAGCAGCAACTGACAAGTTTGAAGTTCAAATAGGAAACAACTTCTTCAGTGAAACTGAAGTAAGACTCGATCTTCCTCAACTCCAAGGAACCATCTCCATCACAACACCTTTTGTTCCATGGCCAGTAACTCTTAGAAGTCCAGGCATCATGGGTTGGTATGGACTAGTTCCATT
Organism: Rhodoluna sp.; assembly: GCA_044373385.1. Classification (GTDB taxonomy): domain Bacteria; phylum Actinomycetota; class Actinomycetes; order Actinomycetales; family Microbacteriaceae; genus Rhodoluna. Next base: position 5,828 of record JBILQF010000005.1, on the reverse strand, counting down.
CATGGAATGCTTCCACGGCATTGTTAGCTTTGGTCATCAACTAGAAGGTTCGCTAAAAGTTGAAGGAAAAGAACAATCTTTCTCTAAAGGCAAAGGCTACATAGAAACAGATTGGGGCAAAGGATTCCCTTCTGGATATATCTGGATGCAAACCAATCATTTTGATTTCAACAATGAAACATCTCTTATTGCATCTTGTGCAGTCATTCCTTGGATTGGTAAGTCCTTCAGAGGTTTCATCATGGGTCTAATGCATGAAGGAAAGCTTTATAGCTGGACCACATATAACGGTGCTAAGGAACTAGAACTGAGAGTTGATGACACTCACGTGTATTGGACAGTAACTGGACCTGACGGAACACTGGATCTAAAAGCAGAGAGAACACGAGGTGGTCTCCTTCATGCACCTCTACATAAAGATATGCATAGAAGAGTTGAAGAGACTATGGATTCAACAGTTGAAATAACAGTAACTGACAACAACGGAAAGCAGATTGTTTCTGGAACTGGAACAGCAGCTGCGCTAGAGATATTTGGTGAATTAGAAAAACTACTTGCTTATAAGAAGTAGCGACTAGTTTCTAGGCATCTTGCAAGCCGGTGTTCCCCCAGGAAGCTTCTGGCGATACTTAGCAACTAGTGCATAGCCAGGCTTTGCTAACCAAACAAATGGTGGAATCAGGATTAGATTTCCAAAAGCTCTAAGAATCATGTTGTTTTGAATCTTGAATAAGTTGGCGAAAGCCTCATGCCCTGCATAGTTCTTGCCATCAACAACTAGATATACCTTTGCCTGTACTTGCTCAAGAGTTAGCCCATGCACAGCTGGATCTATGAACTGAAAAGGCGTTGCCTCAATAGGGGTTGTTGTATGTTTGAGAATGAAATTAGTTGCTGTCGTGCAGAAGCCGCAGTCACCATCAAAGATAAGTAAAGGCTTTGCTTGCATATCTAAAGACTAACTCAAGGCTAGATAAAGGGCTAGATGGTCCCTTTATCTAGGCCCTTTAGAACTACCTTGGCTCGTTCTCTTAGTTCTTCTAGATCAGATAGACGATCTAAACCTTTGAGCTGCTGAGCCATTCGGTGATTCATCTTGAACGTTTCTCTGTGTCTATCCAAGAAGTCCCAGTAAAGAGTTGAGAACGGACATGCATCATCACCTGATCTCTGCTTAGGGTCATAAACACAAGACTTACAGAACTCGGTCATTCTTGAGATGTAAGCACCGCCTGCTGGATATGGCTTGGTCATCAGCTTTCCACCATCGGCGTATGTGCCCATCCCGATAATGTTTGGAACCATCACCCATTCGGTTGCATCAATAAAGTTCTCTCTCATCCAGTCCAAGAACTCTTGAGGATTGACTCCAGTAATTAGAGCCAGGTTACTTAAGATCATGAGCCTTGGAATGTGATGTGTCCAAGCTCGTTTCTCTATATCTCCAACTACTCCTTGAACACAGTTCATTGAAGTCGCTTTTGAATTCTTGAAGACAGTGAGCAAAGTTCTATTTGCATTCAAAGCATTTGCTTCACGATATTCGTAACCTAAGAACCAATACATTCCATTGATGTATTCACGCCAACCAATTACTTGTCTTATGAAAGCTTCAAGAGATTGAATTGCATAATCATTCTTTTCATATGCCTTGATAGTTTCTGCAATGACTTCTCCTGGATGAAGTAATCCGTTGTTTAGATAAGGACTAATCAGTGAGTGGTGCATAGCCCAGTTATCTTTAGCAACAGCATCTTCATAAGGACCAAAAGCATTCATGTGGTGTTTTAGGAAGTGCTTGAGCTGAGCTAAAGCTCCTGCTCTTGTGGTTGCCCAGGTAGTTGACATCTCAAGGCCAAGTTCTTTAGCAACTTCAACATCTATTGAGTCTCTGTTTTGCTCAAGATAGGCAGGCCAGGTGTAGTTCTTTGGTGGTGGAAGTCTGTTGTCTTGATCAAAGTTCCATTGACCACCAACAGGCTTGCCATCTTGAACCAAGATGCCAAGACGCGTTCTCTGAAGTCGATAGAAGTTCTCCATAACGAATGACTTCTGCTTAGAAGCCCAATCTCTAAATAGTTCCCTTGGTGTTAGGAAGAAGTCATTAGTTACAAACTGAACTCCGTAGTTTTGAAGTTGTTCGAACTGCTTTATAGAAGAAGGTTCAGCACAAACAATAGGTGCCTTACTCTTCAAAGACTTCTGAGCTTCCTCAAGCCCAGCAATTGTGTTCTCTGCCTTTATGTATTGAACTTCAAAACCTTTAGCTTCTAGCTCTAGAACAAAGTGTCTAGCTGAGGAGATCATGAAGAACAACCGTTCTTTATGCCAATCTCTGCCAGAAACCATCCTCTTGCTCTCGACTAGAACAACTAAGTCTGTTTGAGGGTTGGCCTTAGCTAGAGCGCCATGACTTAGGTTCAGGTGGTCAAAAGGAACGTAGATGATTCTTTCAATCATGCTGACTTACACTTCTTGGAACAGTAGAGAACGTTGTCCCAGTCCCTTTCCCACTTCTTGCGCCATTCAAATGGTTTCTTGCAGGTAACACAAATCTTTGGAGGAAACCCTCCTTTAGATTGTGCAACTCTAGCCATGAAAGAAGACTATCCGCTGAGAATTGCATGGCTAGAATGTTTTTGATTCCAAGTGAAAAGGCTTTTATGAGATTTCTAATTGCTGTTATAGATGACAGAAGCAATTCAGCAGATTCCAACGAGATGGCTGCAATTGATGAGTTCAACGATCATCTCTCCGAGAAAGGTCAGTTGATTATGGCCTGTGGGATTGAAGACCCTAGTTCGGCAAACGTTCTAGATAACAGAGCAGGTGCTGGACAGGTAACTGATGGTCCTCTTCATAACAACACAGAATTCATGTCAGGCTTCTGGATCATCAAGGCAGGGTCTGAAGCAGAGGCTAAAGAACTAGCTGCCTGGGGGTCTAAGGCCTGCAATAGAAAAGTAGAGCTTCGCAAACTACACGGCTAGTGCTCTTGGTAGCCTAGAGCCATGATCAAATCTAAAGATTTCAGCGAGTTCCTTGCCAGTAGAAGAACTACCCGTTCCTTCAAGTCCACTCCAGTTGACAGCAAGATCATCGATGAAATCATCGAAGATGGTCTGACCGCTCCTAGCTGGAGCAACACCAGACCTTTCATGGTTGCTGTTGCATCAGGTGAGGTTAGAGATCGTATTTCTAAAGACATGCTTGAGCGCTGGGCTGTTGGCTCGGGTGTGACAAGCGGAAGCTTGAAAGACAAGATCAAGTTCCTATTCACCCCTAGAGCCTGGCCGCTAAGTGATTACCCAATCATGAAGGCATACCCAAAATCTCTTCAGCCTCGAGCCAAAAGAGTAGGTAAAGAACTGTATGGAATGTTGGGCGTTGCCAGAGGCGATAAGAAGGCTAGGGATGCTCAGTGGGCTAAGAACTATGAGTTCTTCAATGCTCCAGTTGAGATATTTGTCTTTATCCATAAAGGACTATCGGTATTCGCCGCCAATGATGCAGGTCTCTTCGCTGAGAACCTGATGCTTAGTGCTCACGCTAAGGGGCTGGGAACCTGTGCTCAAGGAGCAGTAGCTATCTGGCCCAAGGCTGTCCATGAAGAATTCAATATCCCTGAGGGCTACAAGCTCATCTATGGAATTGCTATTGGGTACCCGGATGATGCTGAAGTAAACACTTTTAAGGCCAACCGCATTGGTGCTGAAGAAATCAAGATAAAGACAAGCTAAAAGGGCCAAATCTCGGGCCTATGTTCGCTTTTTGAGCTACTTTTGGGCACTCTGTAAAGATTTGATAACACAAAAGCCAAATTCCGCGAAACCGCTTTCGCGAGTGAATATTCGGGTTTACTCTTTCTATTAGACGTGTGTGCGCGCGTATAACGAAGTAACAGTTGAAGGGTTTCCCCTTGAACTGGGAAATCCACATCGTAATGAAAGGCACACATGTTTCTTAACAAAGCGAAACTACGCAAAGCTTCTAGCCGCGTAGCTCTCCTGTTGGCAACTGGTTCACTCCTTGCAACAGGAATCACTCCTGCTCAGGCACTAGATGCAACTCCTCTTTACATAAACTTCGAATCGAACGATCCGCTAAAAGCTCTTGCTACCAGCGCTGACGGTCCATTCTCCGGTGCTTCAACTCAAATTAAGGCTGGCACCAACCTAACTACTGGTGACTCTCTGCACTTCACAAAGAATGGCGACCCATGGTCTGGTGTCAACATCTTGGGTGCAACATCGACTCCTTACGGCTATACATCTGCCGACAAGAAGGTCATCACTTTTGATTACTGGTCACCAGACGCTGGGCCATCACCTGTGATGCTCAAGCTTGAAGCACCAGCTGCAACTTACAAAGCTGTAGAAGCTCAGCCTGGATTCAACACAATCACAGTTGATTTCACTGGTGTGTCCAGTTGGACTGGTGACTACACCAAGCTAATCATCTTCCCTAACTTCAGAGAAGCTGCGGACTCGAGCTATATAGGTGCACCACCTGTAGCAAACACCGGTCAGGTTTATGAGATCGACAACATCTCAATCAACGGTGGAACTGCGGCAAACGTTTACGTTCCACAGGCTATTGCATTCAGCACCCTGGTTACTTTTGAAGCTAACGACACTCTTGGTGCCGGCGCAGTCGGAGAAGCATCAGGAACTAAGAAGCAAGGTTCATTCGCTGGTACTGCAACTACTATCGAAAACGCTCCTGCTGGAGGTAACGGTGGAAAAGCACTGAAAATTGTTAAGAACGGTGAGGTATACGCTGGTGTAAACGTGCTGGCATTCGATGCGGCCACCGCCATGTCGAACACTACTCGTGTGACCAATGCAACTCACAAGACAGTAACTTTCAACTACTACTCACCAAAGGCTGACTCACCAGTTCGTATCGAACTTAGAGGTTCCCCAAATGCACTAGGTAAGACTGTTACAGCTCCTCTAGGTTGGTCAAAGATCACTGTTGACTTCACCGATGTTGCAGGTTGGACATCTACTGAAGAGTTCTTGAACGTTATCCTGTTCCCTGACTTCAATGTTGTTGCTGCTGGCGACGTTTTCTACGTTGACAACCTAGGTATCAACGGAGCAACAACACCAGCTATTCCAGTTGGTAGAACAGCAACATCTACATTGTTGACATTCGAAACTGGTGACACTCTTAGCGCTGCCGCTGCAGGTCCTGGCTTTAATGGTGCTGTAGCTGTAATCAAGGATGCTGCTGCTGGCGGTAACGGTGGCAAGGCTCTAGAGATTGAAAAAGCTGGCGACCCATGGTCAGGTATCGTTCTAGCAACTGCTCCGTCAAACGTGAAGTTCCTAGACGCTACTAACAAGACTGTGACTTTGAACTACTACTCACCACAGACTGTTGCCACTCCGGTCCAGTTCAAGTTGGAAGCTACAGATGGTTCAACGATTAATCAAGCGGTAGAGGCTGCTCCTGGTTGGTCAAAACTAACCTTCGACTTCACAGCTTCTTACAACGATGCTAAGCAGTACACAATTGCTATTTTTTACCCTAACTTCGTCAACACCGCAATAGACGTACCTGGTTACACTGGTGCTCCAGCTGTTACGCCGTTGACTCCTGTCAAGTTCTACTTCGTTGACAACGTTGGTTTCAACGGAGCATCAACTCCTGCGATTCCAGTTCCAGGTGCGGCTACAAGCACACTTCTTACCTTCGAGTCCAGTGACACTCTAGGTGCCAAAGCGGTAGGAGAGTCAAACCCTTCTAAGCCGGACGGTTCATTCGAAGGTGCTGTAACAGTTATCGCCGATGCTCCAGCTGGCGGTAACGGTGGTAAGGCT
>JBILQF010000012.1:0-37280 GCA_044373385.1 Rhodoluna sp. | reverse complement strand
CGAACTCCACCTGTGCAGTAGGTAACTACCGGACGATCTTTAATGTCGTCATATTTACCGCTCTGAATTTCAGCAACAAAGTCGTGGGTTGTTTGAACATCTGGAACGATAGCGTTCTTGAACTTACCGATAGCTGCCTCAAAAGCATTTCTGCCATCAAAGAAGACGACTTCGTCGCCTCGTTCAGCTACTAGCTGGTCAACTGCAGCAGGCTTCAGGTGCTTACCACCATTGGTCACACCTTTTTCAGTTACCTTGATGGCATCTGGGGCATCGAATGCCACTAGCTCATTACGAACTCTGACCTTTAGGCGGGGAAAGTCGTTTCCATTACCCATAGACCACTTGAAGTCGATCTTTCTAAAACCTGTGTACTGCTTTGTGGTCTTTACATACTTCTTTAGGGCAGACATGTCCCCACCCAGGGTTCCGTTGATCCCATGCTTAGAAATCAGGATTCTGCCCTTCAAACCAAGGCTCTCGCAGAGGTTCTGCTGCCATAGCTTTACAGCCTCCGGGTCCGAGATAGGAGTGAAGCCGTAGTAAAGGATGATTTTTTGTAATTCCACGCTTCTAAGTTTAGGGATATCTCTGAGCTCTCAACAGCCCTAGAATTACCACATGACTGACATTAAAGGAATTAACACTAAAGGTTTCGACCACAACGTTCGTCCACAGGACGACCTTTTCCGCCACACCAATGGTGACTGGCTCAAGAATGAGGACATTCCAGCCGATCAGGCTGTGCACGGTTCTTTCTATAAGCTCCGTGATGACTCTGAAGATGCTGTTAAGGCAATCCTTGAAGAGGCTCAAGCAAAATCAAAGCCAGGTGTTAGCCAACAGATTGGTGACATGTATGCATCATTCCTAGATGAGGCAAGAGCTAATGAATTAGGTGCAGCTCCAATTGCTGCAGACCTTGCTCGCATCAAAGCAACAGACTTCTCTGGAATTACACATCTTCTAGGTGAACTAGAGCGCGGAGTAGTTAGTGGAATCTTTGGCATGTATGTCAACAACGATCCAGGTAACCCAGAGCGTTACCTAGTGAACATGTATCAGGGTGGACTAGGTCTACCTGATGAGTCTTACTACCACGATGAAAAGTACGCAGCATATAGAGATGCTTACGTTCCTTACATCTCAAACATGTTGCAGCACGCAGGTTGGTCAGCAGCAGATGCAGATAAAGATGCACAGACCATCATGAAATTTGAAACTAGCCTTTCAAAGCTGCACTGGAATGTTGTTGAGACTCGTGATGCAGAAAAGACTTACAACCTAATTACATTCGAGCACCTAAAGAAGATGACTCCAACATTTGATTGGGACGCTTACCTAAAGGGAATGGAACTAGATTCCAAGATTCTTTTTGAGAGCGTTGTAATGACACCTTCATTCTTTGAAGGATTAGATTCTGTGTACAACGAGGGAAACCTTGATGCAGTTAGATTGTGGTTGCAGTGGCAGGTTATTAACTCAACTGCTCCATACCTAAGCGATGATTTTGTAAACACACGTTTTGATTTCTATGGCAAGACTCTTACAGGTCAGCCAGAGATGCGTGCACGCTGGAAGCGTGGAGTGCAGCTTGTTGAAGGTGCACTTGGTGAAGCAGTTGGAGAAATCTATGTTGCTAAGCACTTCCCACCAGCAGCGAAAGAGAAGATGGATGAACTAGTTCACTGGTTGATCGAGGCTTACCGCGAGAGCATCACAAACCTAACTTGGATGACAGAAGAGACTAAGAAGAAGGCTTTAATTAAGCTTTCTAAGTTCAACCCAAAGATTGGTTACCCAAGCAAGTGGAAGGACTACTCCGCTCTAGTTATCGACAGAAACGATTTGGTTGGAAACATCAACCGTTCTTCTGCTTGGCAGCTAGCTAAGGAAGCAGCGAAGATTGGCGCTCCACTAGATCGTGAAGAGTGGCACATGACTCCTCAGACAGTCAACGCCTACTACAACCCAGGTTTCAACGAAATCGTTTTCCCTGCTGCAATTCTGCAGGCACCATTCTTTAGTTTGGATGCTGACGATGCAGTTAACTTCGGTGGTATCGGTGGAGTTATTGGTCACGAGATTGGTCACGGTTTCGATGACCAGGGATCAAAGTATGACGGAGACGGTGCACTTATTTCTTGGTGGACCGATGAAGACCGCGCAGCTTTCGAAGAACTAACCAAGCAGCTTATTGCTCAGTATGACGAACTAACTCCTGAAGGTTTGAGTGACGAATACAAAGTAAACGGTGCTCTTACTATTGGTGAGAACATTGGTGACCTTGGTGGAATCACAATTGCTTACAAGGCATACCTAATGAGCTTGAAGGGTGAAGAGCCACCAGTAATCGATGGACTAACTGGAGCTCAGAGATTCTTCATGTCATGGGGTCTTATTTGGAGAGGTAAGTCAAGAGAAGCTATTGCTATCCAGCGTCTAGCGACAGACCCACACTCACCAAGCGAGTTCCGTTGTAACCAGGTTGCAAGTAACTTCGATTCTTTCTACGAGGCATTTGATGTCACAGAGAACGATGCGATGTGGCTAGAGCCTGACAAGCGCGTCTCTATTTGGTAAGCACTAGTAAATAAGTGAGACTTTGGTTCCGCCTTGTATGGGCTCATCTAAGTTGGCGCTGGCGTAGCAAGTTAGTACCAGGAGATTCAAGCACACGCACATTTAGAGTGTGGCCAACAGATATCGATATCTTCCTACACATGAACAATGGAATTTATCTAACACTGCTGGACCTAGCGCGATTTGATTTATTGAAGCGTGCGCGAACTTGGCAGAAACTAAAGAAACACAAGGTTCACCCTGTTGTAGTCCAGGAGACCATCACATTTAGAAAATCCCTAACTCCTTGGTTGAAGTTTCAGATTGAAACTAAGGTACTTGGTTGGGATGAGCAAGCATTCTTTGTTGGACAACGCTTTGTTGTTAAAGGTGAAATCTATGCTGAAGCTGTTGTGAAGCTTAGATTCCTAAAATCCCCTAAGGGAACCCCAACCCCTCATGAGATCAACGAACTAGCTGGCGGTTGGAATGCTGAAGTACCTGTACTTCCAGCATGGGTTATTCAATGGAATAAAGCGGCAGCCCTTCCCAAGGGCAGAGAGCCAGCACCTTCAGATTGGTTAGCCACGGGCCACTAGTTTCAGGCCATTAGCCGCTATCTTCTGGGAAGATGGAAGGGATTTGATGGCAAACGGAGAATCTCAATGATGAGAGAACAGCGGCAAGAAATAGCTGAAGAAGCGATTTCATTAGTTAGCCAATGGCTTGATGAATCCAATCGAAACAAGTCACGATCACCAGCTGAAAAGAGACTGGCAAAGATCCTGAAAGACCCACAGGGCTTGGACTGGACACTCAAGTTCGTGGACAGAGTTATTCGTCCTAGTGATAGAAAAGTTGCAGCTGCGGAACTAAGCAGAATCTCCAAGAGCTTGCCAAAGAGTCTTGGAATTATAGATCGAAGTGCGATTAGGCTAGGCAGCTTACTAGCAAAGCCTTTTTCATACATTGTCATTCCAATTGCTAAAGCAACACTTAGGAAACTAGTCGGCCATCTAATTGCCGACGCTCGACCAAAGAAACTAGCCAAACATATTGCAAGAGCAAAAACCACTGGGGTAAAACTTAATCTCAATCTTTTAGGTGAAGCTGTGCTTGGCGAAGGAGAAGCCAACAATCGATTCACCGAAACCTTCAACCTTCTTAGAAGAGATGATGTCGATTATGTATCCATAAAGCTTTCTTCTGTTGCAAGCCAACTTTCAATGTGGGGTTTTGAAACTACCGTTTCAAGAATGGTCGACAAACTGACACCTATTTATGAATATGCAGCAGAAAGTAAAAGCCAGAAGTTTATAAACCTAGACATGGAAGAGTACCGTGACCTAGGACTAACCATGTTGGTGTTTAAGAAGCTACTTTCCAAGCCTCAGCTAAAAAACTTAGAAGCAGGAATCGTACTGCAGGCATATTTGCCAGATTCCTTTGAAGCTCTAAAGGAACTCACTGAGTTTGCGCAGATGAGAACTCTTGAAGGCGGAGCAGGCATCAAGGTCAGAATTGTTAAAGGTGCAAATTTAGCAATGGAATTGGTAGATGCCGAATTGCATGGTTGGAGTTTGTCAACTTTTGGTTCTAAAGCGCAAAGCGATGCGAATTACAAAAAATTGATTGAATACGCAATCCATCCTGAACGAATCAAGAGCTTGAGAATTGGAATAGCGGGGCACAATTTATTTGACCTGGCTTATGGGCAAGTGTTGGCAGAGAAAGTGAATGTGTCCCACAAGGTTGAGTTTGAAATGCTTCAGGGTATGGCACAGCACCTAAGTGCAGAGGTCAAGAACAGCGTGGGTTCATTACTTTTGTACACTCCTGTTGTTCGCCCTAGTGAATTCCAAGTTGCCGTAGCCTACCTAACTAGGAGACTAGAGGAAAACGGAAGCCCAGAGAACTTTATGTCGGGGGTTTTCGACATCACTAACAACAAAGAAGTTTTTGAAAGGGAGAAAACAAGATTTAAAAACTCCCTTGAACTTATTGATCAGCTAAGTTCAAGCCCTCATCGTAAACAGAACAGACTCGGTGACAGTTTCTCAATAGTTCAAGAATTTGTTAACGCACCAGATACAGATACAGCTTTGAGAAACAATCGTGATTGGGTCAGACAAGTATTGGCAGGAGCTAAATCTCTAGAAGGAAATCTAAAGACCCATGATATTTTCCTTAAGGAAGCGAATCTAGATACTTATGAGATTGAAGAGATGATCACTGGGGCTAGGAGTGCTGCCGAGTCTTGGAGTTCAGATCCCCAATTTCGCAAAGACATGTTGCTGCAGTGTGGAAGGGAATTAGCTAAATCCAGGGGAGAACTACTTCCACTCATGATTGCCGAAGGCGGCAAGACCATAGGCGAAGCTGATGCTGAAATGAGCGAGGCAATCGACTTCGCTAACTTCTACGCACATTCAATCTCTGAAATTACAGAAACAGAATTAACCGATGGTGTTCAATTCATCCCTCATAAGCTAATTGTTGTTACACCGCCATGGAACTTCCCAGTTGCTATTGCCGCTGGCGGAACTCTCGCTGCATTAGCTGCGGGTTCTTCTGTGATCGTCAAGCCAGCACCTCAAGTAGTCAACTGTGTGCTGGCGTTGGTCGAGACGTTATGGAAAGCAGGTATCCCCAAGGATGTGCTTCGCGTTGCTCTTGTTCCAGATAATGAACTAGGGCTACACCTAGTGGGGCATAACAAGGTCGATGCTGTGGTTTTGACGGGCGCTTTTGAGACAGCACAGCTATTCAAGAGCTATAGACCACGCATGCAACTTGCTGCGGAGACTAGTGGAAAGAACGCCATTGTCGTTTCTCCATTCGCAGACTTAGATCAGGCTGCTAATGACTTATCGAAGAGCGCTTTTGGTCATGCGGGGCAGAAGTGTTCCGCCGCAAGCCTTGGCATTTTAGTCGGGTCTGTTTATGAGAATAAGCAGTTCTTGAAACAACTAGTTGACGCAGTTTCTTCAATGAAAGTAGGTTACGGGTCTCAAAGCGATGCCAGTGTAGGGCCACTTATTGAAGCTCCAAGCCCAAAACTTCATCGAGCTCTAACAACCTTGGATAAAGGTGAGAGTTGGTTAATTGAACCCAAGCAATTGGACGATACAGGCAGACTGTGGCGACCAGGTGTAAAGATTGGTGTAACTAAAAACAGTTTCTATCACCTGAACGAATGCTTCGGACCGGTACTCGGTTTGATGAAGGCTAAAAATCTTCAGCACGCTCTTGAATTACAAAATGGCACAGACTTCGGCCTTACTGCAGGAATTCACTCACTCAATGTCGATGAATTACAAGAATGGCTGGGAGGAATTGAAGCAGGAAACCTTTACGTCAACCGCGGTGTGACTGGTGCGATTGTTGAAAGACAACCTTTCGGAGGTTTCAAGAGATCAAGCGTTGGCTGGGGGCTTAAAGCTGGAGGAAGAAACCATCTACTTCAGTTTGGTCGCTTCGTTGAAACTACAGCTACTCAATTTCCAAATAATGAATTAGTAAGCAACGACGTAAAGAGATATCTAGCTAACGTTGCTCCATTCATGAATAGCGTTAGAGAGACATCGTGGTTAGAACAGGCTGCATCAAGTGATGCCCGCTGGCATCGCGAACTTTATGCCAGAGACCAATATGGCCTGCAACTAGCACGAACAGAAATGAATTGCGAAGCTAACTATCACAGATATCTGCCTCAAACGTCCGTTATCGTGCGTGTTAGTAGAACTGCTCAACATGCAGATATCGCCAGAGTGGTGATATCTGCGATGTTAGCAGGAACTCATATTCAAATCTCTTTCGCGAAAACATTCCTCACATCGAACAAACTCGGTTCTAAAGATCTTGAATTGCTAACGGGCGGATTCAAATATTCTTCAACAGAAGAGCAAGATTTCAGCCCCACAATTCTTCCGGGTACCAAGCTTCTATTAGTTGGACCTAGAGAAGAAAAGATAAGCGAATTACAAGAAAACCCAGATTTGTTCGTTGTTGGCCCAGACATTACAAAGTCAGGACGCATAACCCTTTTGGCTCTAATGAGAGAGCAAGCTATTTCAGTTACACAGCATCGGTTCGGAGCTATTCAATCAGAGCTAGCCAGCATTTTAGAGAGAGTAAGGTAAAGGCATGACTGACCTACCAATTACAAGAGTGTTCACAGATTCATTCGGCGTTGAAATTACCTATTACGTTTGGCCTGTTGCTAAACCTAAAGCTGTAGTGCAGATTGCTCACGGTCTTGGAGATCACGGCAGAAGATACGACCATGTTGCTAAAGCACTCAACGATGCTGGCTACAGCGTCTACGCAGATGATCACAGAGGCCACGGAGTTACGGGGGAAAAACAAGTTGCTAGTGGTCAAACTAAAACTTTAGGAAACTTAGGTCCTGGCGGAATCAAAGCTGCCTTTGAGCAAGTGCATGAATTCAGCAACCTAATCAAAGAAGAGAACCCTGGAGTTAAGTTTGTTCTAATCGGACACTCATATGGTTCATTCATTGCTCAGAAACTAATCAACCAATACTCATATGAATATGATGCTGTTGTTCTTTCTGGCTCTTCACTATTAGTACCGGGTGTTCTTGGTGCAGGTGCTTTCAATAAGAAGTGGGATAAAGAACCTGGTGCTACAGGTTATGAATGGTTAAGCAGAGATAAGCAGGTTGGTCTTGACTTTGTAGCAGACAAGCACACTTTCTATGCAGCAGCTGCAAAAGTATTTGGAGTTCCAAATGCTATTCAACTTTTCTTTACCCCTGGTAGGAAAATCAACAAAGAACTTCCTCTTCTAATCCAGGCTGGAAGCGATGACCCTATTGGTGGTGAGCGTGGAAACCAGATGCTTGCTAACACATATAGAAATAAGTCAGAGCTAGAGAATGTCACCGCAATCATTTATCACGATGCAAGACATGAGATTTATAACGAGATAAACAAAGACGAAGTCATTCATGACCTCATCGGCTTTATCAAAGAGAACGTCGCTTAGTTCAGCTCTCTAGATAGCAGATGGTGTGTTTCTGGATGCCTCTTCATATAAACAACTGTGTAAGGGCATACAGGCCACACCTTGCCTAGACCATTAGCCTCAATGTCAGCCAAGGCCTCTCGGGTCAAGATAGCTGCATAGTTCTTGCCCTGATGAGCAGGGTCAACCTCTGTATGGGTGATCTGTAACTCACCATTCACATCCACATAGTCAATGAGACCGATTCTCTCTTCGCCTAGCCAGATCTCGTAGCGAGATAGTTCCTTATTGTGCAAAACATGTGGGTTCATGATGTTAATCTCTTTCTGTGCAGAACAATTCTAAATACCGAGTTATCCAAGGCGATAACCTTGCTGTTCTGCAGTCTATGCCGGATGAAAGCGTTCAACTGATTTATGTTGACCCTCCCTTTAATACAGGCAGAGTTCAATCAAGAGGAAGCTCTAAAACTACAAGAACCGAGACAGGTAACAGAATTGGCTTCAAGGGTCAACGCTACGAGATAGTAAAAGAAACAATCCTTAGTTATGACGATGAGTTCAAGGACTACTGGGGTTTTCTAGAGCCAAGGCTTGAACAAGCATGGCGTCTACTTAATGAAACAGGAACTCTTTATCTTCACCTTGATTACCGTGAAGCTCACTACGCCAAAGTATTGCTAGATGCACTATTCGGAAGAGATTGCTTTATCAATGAAATCATTTGGGCGTATGACTATGGAGGCAAAGCTAAGTCTCGTTGGCCAGCTAAGCACGACACAATTCTTGTCTATGTGAAGAACCCAGATAAGTATTACTTCAACAATGAAAGTGTTGATCGCGAACCTTACATGGCTCCAGGTCTAGTCACTCCAGAAAAAGTTGCCAAGGGTAAATTACCAACTGATGTTTGGTGGCACACCATCGTCTCTCCAACCGGTAAAGAAAAGACGGGTTACCCAACACAAAAGCCTTTAGGCATACTAAGAAGAGTAATTCAAGCAAGCAGCAAAGAAAATGATCTGGTTCTTGATTTCTTTGCAGGTTCTGGAACTACAGGAGCAGCTGCTGCTGAATTAGGTAGAAACTTTATCTTGATAGATCAGAATCCAGAATCTATTGCTGTAATGAAAGACAGATTCAGTGCCTTGCCAGTTTCATTTGAGACTTTCTAGAGCCATCCTGGCTAACCGATAAAACAATCAGGATAGTTAGCAAGGTGAGAATGCTCGCTACAGCTAAGGCCATTCCATAGTTCTGAGCACCAGGTCTTGAAATAAGTTGATACATCAAGACAGGAATAGTCGCTTGATCACCGAAGGTAAGCAAGCTAGCAACACCAAACTCTCCTAGAGAAACAAGAGCGCTAAATGCAATGGCTGTTCTCATCACAGGTCTCAAAAACGGGTAGTCAACATTTTTGAACAACTGGAATCCATTAGCTCCATCGGTCATAGCTTGTTCTCTGGTGTTAGCATCAACAGCTATAAGACTTGGGTAAACAATTCGAACTACTAGTGGAATCGCAAACACCGATTGAACTAGTGGCACAAGTATCCAGCTACTCAGTAACCATGCAAGATCACCGGTGAGTGTAATTAGATAGCCAACACCGATAACTACCGATGAAACACCTATCGGTAATAGGAATGCAGCATCAAGTGAAATTCCAAGAAAGTCTGTCTTTCTAAGATGACGCTTTCTTGATTGCTCAGCGAGCAAGAAAGCAACTAACACACCAAGAAGTATTGACACAAAAGTTGAGATAAGAAGATTGCGAAGTGAGTTGAGAGCCGCATCAAAGAAAGTGAGGTTCAACAGATCTCTGGCACCACGAGTGTCAAGGAGTCCAAAGTTCTCAAAGGTGAATGACCCATTGGAAGACACAAACGCTTTGCTAATTACAAGAATTAGAGGAACTACAACCAGCAACGAAATTACAAGAAAACTAAAAATAGCTGCTGGAGCATCCCTCTTATCTAGTGTCTTGGACTTAGAAAATGATGGGGCAAAGCTCAATGGGTTAGTCCCACCCCAGCGGCTTATTGTGAAGGCAACGAGACAGAAGGCAATCTGAAGTAGAGCCAGCAGAGCTCCATGTGCAAAGTCCAAACGCTCTAGGACAGAGATAGAAATGGCTGTTTCTAGAGTGTTTACCTGACCACCACCAAGGCTAAGGACTATTCCATAAGAAGAAGCACAGTAGAGCATGATGATTGCACTTGATGCCCTAATTGAGCTCTTTAGCTGGGGTAGTGAAACCTTTAGAGCAGTTCTAAAGCGTCCAGCTCCAGACACTTCAGAGTCTTCTTCGGTTGACTTAGAGAGGGTTTGCCATTGAGAACCAATGTTTCTAACTACAACCGCATAGTTAGCAAAAACGTTAGCCAAGATAATCGCTATAACCGGATCAATGCCGCCAATAATTGCACTCACTTCAGTAACAGCAATTGCTACAACAAGGCTAGGCAGCATGAATGGAACAGTGATGATGGACTGGATTAGCTGCGCACCTCTGAAGCTCTTTCTATAGAGAACGTATGCCCCAGGTATTCCTATTACTAAACAGATAGCAGTTGACACAAAAGCTTGCCAAACGGTGAACCAGAGAACTGGCCAAACACTTGCTTCATTGTTTACCGCGCCAGCAAGCTCTGGCCCTAATGCAAGAAAGAAAATATTAAGCAAAGGCCAATAGAAGAGCACAACCATGAATAGAACTGGGGCACTCCAAAGCAAAACTTTTCTATGGCGCAGCATCAAATACTTTGTTGTACGCCGATAGCCAGGCAGATCTGTTCTTAGCGATATCCAAATCTCCACCGATAGTTGAGATTGCTGCAGGTGCTCTTAGAGCCCAAGACTCTGGCAAATCAACTGTTTCATCAATTGGATATACATACATAGCTGTTGGTAATGCTTCTTGGAAAGACTTTCTAAGCATGAACTTAATTAACGCTTCACCAGCTTGGTAGTTCGAATTCTTCAGAACACCTGCGTACTCAATCTGTCTAAAGCAATCTTTTCTCAGGGCAACAGTCTTAGCATTTCCATTCTCATCAACCTCATCTGCCGGTGAAGAAGAATATGAAAGTACTACCGGGTACTTACCCTTACCCGCTGAACCAGAGAAGTCTGTGTAGTAAGCGTCTTCCCAACTAGCAGCAACCTTCACACCATTGTTTCTAAATGATTTCCACCAAGATGTAGTTTCGTCTTCACTTGAGAAGGCAGCAAAAGTAGAAACTAGAAAACCTAAACCAGTTGAAGAAAGATTTGGATTCTCAATAACAGTCAGGTTCTTGTATTTAGGTTGAATCAATTCTTTCCAGTGACCTGGAACAGTTAGGTTCTTTTCCTTGAAGTATTGAATGTCAACGTTGAAGCAAATATCTGCAAAGTTAATTGGAACTAGTTTGTTCTCTCCAAGTACTTTGTTCTCATCTATAACACTTGCAAAAGTGTTATCGATGCCATAAACAACATCTGCGATAGGCGCATCTTTAGTAAGCACAAGCTTGCCGGTCATCTCACCGACATCACCAGCTCTAACAATTCTTAATTCAGGTCCTACTGTCCTCTTGTGTTCTGCAAGCAGTTCATCACTCATAACAAAAGAGTCGTGAGCAACAAGAGTTAGCATCGCAACTGTGTTGTTAGTGCAGGCAGATAGCCCAAGGGATAGAGCAAGAGTTAGTAATGCGAATATGCGTTTCATATTTCCTTCCTACGCTGGCATGATCCAGTTCAGGTTTGACGGTATTTGGCAGTAGCTTCATCTCAGTCCGATGCTTCGGACTCCCGTGTGTTAAAAGACTAAACCCTTGGTACCAGAAATGGCTACCAAGGGTTTAGTTCAGTAACAGCTAGTGCATTGAGGCTGCAGCCTGCTCAGCTTTCTCCTGAACACCAGACTTGGTGCGAAGGGCCACCTCTTTAATGAAGATGGACAGAACAAAGGCTGTAATCACAACAGCACTGGCTGCAATGAATACGCTTGCTGTTGATTCAGCAAATGCCTGTTTGATTGGATCAGCAAGCTCAGGGCTAGCTGTCTTCAAGAACGATGAGTCCGACTGAATGAGCTCGCTAACGTCCTGTCCTGATGTGAAGACAGCGTTACGTGGATCATTTAGTAGTCCTGGGTTAGCAGTGATTGCAGCCTGAATCTTTGCTCCAATCTCAGCACCCTTATCAGCAAGGCTGTTGAAGAGGATTGAGAGGAATACTGCAACACCTAGAGTTCCACCCATTTGTCTGAAGAAGGTCGATGAAGATGTTGCAACACCGATGTCCTTAGCTTCAACGGCGTTCTGAGAAGCAATAGTTAGTGTCTGCATCATCTGGCCTAGACCTAAGCCCATGATTACCATTCCGATAGAGATCTGCCAGATAGCCCAGGTGTAGCTAAGGGTTGCTAGGTAGAGGAATGAGAGAGACATAAGCGCTGTTCCAAGAACCATGAAAATCTTGTACTTACCGGTCTTGCTTGTTATCTGACCGCTCATGATTGATGAAATCATCAGACCCATCACCATAGGAATCATTAGGTAACCAGCTTCAGTTGCTGTTGCGCCATAAACAATCTGTAGAACAAGTGGAAGTGAAATCATTCCACCAAACATTCCCATACCAACAATTACTCCAAGCAGAGTTGTTAGTGAGAATGTTCTTGACTTGAAGATGTGTAGAGGGAGAATTGCATCCTCACCCATCTTTCTTTCAATGATGATAAAAGATGTAATTCCAATTACACCTAGTGCATAGGCAATGAATGCGTTAGGTGATGTCCATCCCCATTCACGTCCTTGCTCAGCAACGACGAGCAGTGGAACAACACCAACGATGATTGTAAGAACACCCCACCAGTCAATGCGCTTACTCTTTGATTCGATGTGTGGAACGTGAAGGAATGAAAGAACTAGTAGCAATGCAATTGCACCAATAGGAAGATTCATTAGGAAGATCCAACGCCATCCTGTAATTCCTAGGAAGCTATCAACACCAGCTAGTAGTCCACCAATTAGTGGACCAAGAACGCTTGATGTACCAAACACAGCCAGGAACAATCCCTGATAACGCGCTCTATCTCTTGGTGGAACAATGTCAGCAAGAATTGTTAGAGCAAGAGCAAACAAACCACCAGCACCAATACCTTGGATGGCTCTATAAGCAGCAAGTTCATACATGGTGTTAGCTAAACCAGAAATCACAGAACCGAAGATAAAGATTGAGATGGCTGTGATGAACAACTTACGTCTACCGAAGATGTCACCGAGCTTTCCATAAATAGGAGTAGCAATAGTTGAAGTGATTAGGTAAGCAGTTGTTACCCATGCTTGAGCAGATAGACCATTCAGATCATCTGCAATTGTTCTCATCGCAGTTCCAACAACACTCTGATCTAGTGCTGATAAGAACATTCCAGCCATAAGGCCAAATAATACGAACATGATTTGTCTGTGGGTCATTACACCTGTAAGTGCTGACTCTGCTGCTGCGGCTTTGCGTTCTGCGCGTGCCATGGTGATCTCGTTTCTTCGGTTGTGAAAGTTAGACTTTATTAATGGGAAGAGATTTCAGGCAATCAAGCTTTAGAGCTTTGGGCATATGCTTTCTAGCCCTCGTATTACTTCCCGCGGTAAATAACCCTACACCTTCTCAGGCCACCAGCCTTGCTTGGCAATCAATAGATGAACCAGAATCCACTTGGATTGTTGTGAACAAGCTAAGGCCTCTAAACCCAATCAAATACGTCCCTAAAGACTTAGTTGCCCCAAAGTTCGGCACCCTAAACGCCAACCCATATGGAAGAAAACTAAGAAAAGAAGCATCAACTGCCTCTTATCGCCTAGCCATGGCTATGCGAGCCGAGGGTCAAGGCAGCCTAATCATTCAAAGTGCCTACAGATCTTATGCAGAGCAAAAGACCATTCATGCCCGTCAGGTAGAGAAGTATGGCCTGAAAGCAGGAGAAGCCCTAGCTGCTAGACCTGGTTACTCAGAGCACCAGACTGGCTGGGCTTTAGATGTTTCAGCTAGAGGACAGGGCTGTCAGATCCGAGTCTGCTTTGGTCAAACCAAAGCAGGTTCATGGCTAGCCAAGAATGCCTATAAATACGGATTCATAATCAGATATCCAAACAATGCGACCCCAACTACGGGCTATCAGTATGAGCCTTGGCACCTTAGGTATGTTGGCAAGGGTCTAGCCAAGGTAATGCATGATGACAGAGTGCTTACCCTTGAGAAGTTCTTTGACCTCCCAGCAGCCCCGAACTACTAACTAAGCATTAACCTTTATCTATGGCTAAATCAGTAAATAACAAGAAACCCACTTACGCCTTCTTAGGTCCTGTGGGTACTTTTACTGAGCTAGCCTTGGCTCAGGTAAAAGAAGCCAAATCAGCCAAGCATCTTCCAGTTTCAACAATCAACGAAGCCATCGACGCTGTAGTTTCAGGAAAAGCTCAAAGAGCGATTGTTCCAGTAGAAAACTCCATTGAAGGTGGTGTATCTGCAACTCTCGATGCATTAGCTAACACAACTGACATACGTATATATGGCGAGTATTTAGTTCCAATTACTTTTAACTTGGTAGCCAAGCCAGGCACAAAACTTGCTGATGTAAAAGTAGTTAGTACACACCCAACTGCTTATGCTCAGTGCCGTGGCTGGTTGCAAGAGAACATATCAGCTCATTCATACTTACCTTCAACTTCAACAGCTGCAGCAGCGGCAGATCTACTTTCTAAAGATCCTCTTGCAGATGCTGCTATCGCAGCTAAGAGCATTACAGATCACTACAAGCTAACTGCGTTGGCAAGAAACATTGGTGATAACAAGAATGCTCAAACCAGATTTATTGAAATAGGACTTAGCGCTAAGCCAACCAAGAGATCAGGCAAAGATAAGACCTCCGTGATTGTTGAACTTCCAGAAGATCGTCCAGGAGCTCTTCTAGAAATGCTTGAACAGTTTGCTGCTCGTGGAGTTAACCTTTCAAGAATCGAATCAAGACCTATCGGTGATCAACTAGGTAGATATAGATTCAATATTGATGCTCAAGGACACATCGATGACGATGCTGTTGCAGAAGCACTCATGGGTCTTCACAGATTTAGCCCGCACGTAACTTTCTTGGGTTCTTACCCAAGAGCAGATAAAAAGAAGAGTGAGCACGAAGGAAATAATTCAAATAAAGAATTCTCTTCTGCTGAATCATGGCTAAACAAACTACGTCAAGGACGCTAAAGGTAAACGTAAATAAATGATTGATGCAAACCTACTGAGAGAAAACCCTGAGGCTATTAAAGTTTCTCAGAGAGCTAGAGGAGCAAGCGTTGAGCTTGTCGACAAGGCGGCTGCAGCTGATGACAACTGGCGCAAGGCTCAAGCTGAATTTGAAAACCTAAGAGCAGAGCAGAACGCTAAAGCAAAACTTGTTGCTGGAGCAACTCCTGAAGAGAGAACAAAACTTATAGCTGAAGGACAAGAACTTGCAGCAGGAGTAAAGGCAGCAGAACAAAAAGCAGCTGATTTCCAAAACGAATTGAACTCTATTGTTCAAAAGATTGAGAATGTTGTCACCGAGGGTGTTCCAGTTGGCGGCGAAGAGAACTTTGTTGTAATTCGTGAAGAAGGCACTAAGCCAAAGTTCACCTTCACTCCTAAAGATCACGTTGAACTAGGTGAATTACTAGATGTTATTGACATCGAGCGTGGAGTAAAGATCTCTGGCTCTAGGTTCTATTTCCTAAAGGGTTGGGGAGCAAGACTAGAGCTTGCTCTTATGAACCTAGCTCTAGACCAGGCAGCTAAAGCTAACTTCACGGCTCTAATCACACCGACACTAGTCAAGCCTGAAGTAATGGCTGGTACCGGTTTCCTAGGCGAGCATGCTGATGAGATTTACTACTTACCAGCAGATGATTTGTATCTAACTGGAACTAGCGAAGTAGCTCTTGCTGGATATCACAGCAACGAGATTATTGACCTTGCTGATGGACCAAAGAGATATGCAGGTTGGTCAACTTGTTACAGACGTGAAGCTGGTAGCCACGGAAAAGACACCAAAGGTATTCTTCGAGTTCACCAGTTCAATAAATTAGAGATGTTCTCTTATGTAACACCAGAGCAAGCAGATGAAGAACATGCAAAACTTCTTGCCTGGCAAGAAGAGATGTTGAAGAAGTGTGAACTCCCATATCGTGTTATTGATACTGCAGCTGGAGATCTAGGTTCAAGTGCCGCTCGTAAGTTTGATGCTGAAGCTTGGGTTCCATCTCAAGAAACATATCGTGAATTAACTTCAACTTCTAACTGCACTACATATCAAGCAAGAAGATTAAATGTTCGCTACAGAAAAGAAGATGGCAAGACTGCTGTTGCTGCAACTCTTAACGGAACACTTGCTACAACTAGATGGCTAGTTGCAATTCTTGAGAACCACCAGCAAGAAGATGGTTCAGTTCGTATCCCTGCAGCACTTCGTCCATACCTTGGCGGAGCTGAAGTTATTTCTCCAATGAAGAAGAGCTAAGCGTTGACTTTTGAACCTTGGCTAATTGCTATCGACATTGATGGCACACTTGTGCACGATGATGGCTTCCTTGCCCCTCAGGTAATTAGAGAAGTGACAAGAGTAAGGGACCTTGGGCACCACGTTGTTGTTGCAACAGGAAGAGCAGCAGCTAATGCAATTCCTGTAGTTCAAGATATTGGCATTGAATCAGGCCACGTTATTTGTTCTAACGGAGCAGTGACAGTTGAAGTTAATAGCAGAGACGACAAAGGCTATTCAGTAAGAGAAGTTATTGGATTTGATCCGGCACCAGTGCTTACTCAACTAATTGAAAAACTTCCTGAAGCACACTTTGCAGTAGAAGATGTTGATGGCACATACAGATTTCATAAGCCATTTCCTGCATATGCATTGGGTGCAGAAAACATTGAGACTCCACTTGATCAACTCATGCACGGAGAAGTAAGCCGAGTGGTTGTTCTGTCTCCTGAGCAGAATGTAAATGACTTCTTAGAGATTGTTGAGTCAGTAGGACTACATTCAGTTTCTTATGCAATTGGCTACACAGCTTGGTTAGATATTTCTCCACAGGGAGTGACCAAGGCAAGTGCTCTTGAACAAAGAAGAAAAGCACTAAATGTTCCAACCAACAGAGTCATCGCCATAGGCGATGGAAGAAACGATATCTCCATGTTTGAGTGGGCTAATGCTGGAGGAGGCCTTTCATTTGCTATGGGCCAGGGCCCAGATGAGGTAAAGCAGGCAGCCACAATGGTGACCGCCAGCGTTGAAGAACATGGTGTAGCCAAGGTCCTTGAAGGCCTAGAGGGCATTATTTATAGCCAAAGCTAGCTCACAGGCTAAGTGCAGGTTGCCCCTGTATTTTTATTAGCACTAAGGATTAGTTAGACTATTCCACGGAGGTCTGTCCGAGCGGCCGAAGGAGCTAGTCTTGAAAACTAGTGAACTGAAAGGTTCCGTGGGTTCGAATCCCACGGCCTCCGCCAGTTTTGTCTAACTGAGACTTAAGCCAACTCACCTAAGGGGTTATTGAATTGTCTGAAAAGTCCAAGAAGAAAGTAAAGCTAGATCGTGCAGTAGCACGTCATGGCAACATTCAAGCTACCGGCCGTTTCAGAGCCCTGCTTGGCATTCTAGGTAAAGCCCTTATCGTTGTCCTTGTTTCAACTCTGACTGTCACAACTGTTTCAGCAATTCAACTTGCTGGAAAGTTTGGTGATGGAGAAATTGAAGTTCCTGGTGGGGACGGAGCTCCAAGAAAGATTCCGCCAATTAGTGGACCGATCAACATGCTTCTGGTTGGAAGCGACTCAAGACAAGGTGCCGGTAACTCAGCTTTTGGTGACACCGAAGGAAATCTTGCTGACGTAATAATTCTTATGCACATCTCTGAAGACAGACAGAATGCAGTTGCGCTGTCTTTCCCGAGAGATCTTCTAGTTGCATGGCCTGCTTGTCCAAGTACTTCAGGTGGTCCTGGATACTTGCCACAATCACTTGGCCAGATCAACGCAACCATTGCTAACGGGGGTCCTGGTTGCACGCTTCTAACTGTCGAGATGCTTACTGGATTAAATATTCCTTATCTAGCAATGGTTGACTTCAATGGAGTTATTGAACTTTCTAACGCTGTTGGTGGAGTTGAAGTCTGTGTCGCTCAAGATATTGAAGATGAATACACCAACACATTTCTAAAGAAAGGTATGCACACTCTTCAGGGAGTTCAGGCACTTCAGTTCCTTAGAACTAGACACGGTGTTGGCGATGGTTCAGACCTAGGCCGTATTAGCAACCAGCAGGTCTATCTAACTTCACTAGTTAGAAAACTAAAGAGCAAAGACATTCTCTCTAACCCGGTTGCTCTATACAGCCTCGCCCAAGCAGCCGCTGAGCACATGAAGCTCAGCAACACTCTTGCTGAACCAACTACTTTGATGGCCATTGCTAATGCATTGAAAGATATTCCGATGAAGAAAGTTACATTCCTTCAGCTACCATCTGTATCTGGATTGCCAGCACCTAACGAAGGTCGAGTTAAGCCTGACTATGAAAAGGCTCAAATTCTTTTTGATCTAATGAAAAACGATCAACCACTCGTTCTTGGCGAAGTTAACAACACAGGTGCTGGATCAGAATTAGCTCCAACACCTAAGCCTTCATCAACTTCTACTGCAACCCCGAAGCCATCTTCGACTGCAACTCCAAAGCCAACCCCAACTCCTACAGTGACACCCCTTCCAGACTGGGCTCAGGGCACAAACGCTCAAACAACTACTTGCTCAAAATAACTATTTAGTTGCACAATCTGGTTAGGCTTAAACCATGCCAGATTACATCTCGGCGCTAGATTTATTCACTATCGGAATCGGACCTTCAAGTTCGCATACGGTGGGACCTATGAGAGCAGCGTTGCTCTTTGCTGAGGCTTTAGAAGCTGAAGGCAATATCGCGCTGACAAGTAGAGTTAGCGTCAAACTATTCGGATCGCTTGGTGCAACTGGGCCAGGCCACGGAACAACTAATGCCGTCGTCGCTGGCTTACAAGGTGATACCCCTGAAACTTGTAATCCTGATGAAGTTCTCACTGCCTGGGATAGAGCAATAGAAACATCTTCGATACGTGTTCTAAATCACAAAATCTCATTTGAAGAAAAAGACTTCAGCTTCCAACCTCTAATCAAACTACCTAAGCACTCCAACGGACTTAGGTTCCAAGCATTAGACAATGACTCGAATGTGCTAATTGAGCAGACCTACTATTCTGTCGGTGGTGGATTTGTCGAAGCTGATCACCACATTGAAAAGGCTGAAAGACGAGAAGTTCCTTACCCTTTCACTAGTGGTGCCGAGCTTCTAGAAATTTGCAATAGGGAGAACATGTCAATTGCGGAGATTGCCTTCGCCAACGAAGTCTCTATTCATGGAGAACAAGAACTAGTTTCAAAACTGGATTCAATCTGGTCAGCCATGCAGTTATGTGTCGAAGAAGGATTAAAGACAAAAGGTGTTCTGCCTGGCTACCTCGCTGTAGACAGAAGAGCAGCAGATATGGCTGAGCAACTAAACAGAGTTGCTAATCAAGATGAGGTATCTAATGAGTGGCTTCAGGCATACGCCATTGCTGTTAATGAACAGAATGCATCAGGTAGGAGAGTAGTAACAGCTCCAACCAATGGGGCAGCGGGGATTATTCCTGCAGTTGGGTATTGGTCTATAAAGTTCAAAGGCCTTGATTCAAGAATTGTTGCCAGAGATTATCTTTTAACTGCTGCTGCAATCGGCTCTCTTTATAAGAGGAATGCATCTATCTCAGGTGCAGAAGCAGGATGTCAGGGTGAAGTAGGTTCAGCTTGTTCAATGGCAGCAGCAGGTTTAGCTGCTGTGCTAGGTGGAACACCAGAGCAGATAGAGAACGCAGCTGAGATAGCAATGGAACACAACCTCGGACTAACTTGTGATCCAGTTGGTGGATTTGTTCAGATGCCTTGCATCGAAAGAAACGCTATTGCATCAGGAACTGCTGTCTCTGCTGTTCGCTTATCTCTTCTGGGAGACGGCAGCCACAAGATATCATTGGATACGGTAATTGAAACAATGAGACAAACAGGGTTAGATATGTCTAGCAAGTATAAAGAGACCTCACTTGGAGGTTTAGCTGTGAATGTTGTGGAGTGTTAATGTCAACTGTAGTCATCTGGGTCTCTGATCTTGAGAAGTCTGTAAATTTCTATTCAGCTCTCTTTGAAGATAACTCCCCTTACCTTTCACCTGAGTTTGCAAGTGTTCAAGGCTTAGGGAATGAAGTTCTTATTCACCTGCTACCTGAGCAATACCGTTCAGAGCCAACTCTTGGTGAAGATAATCCAATCAAACCTGTCTTTGATGTTCAAAGCATCGATAAGGCGAGGCTTGCTGCTGGTAGAACTGGTGGCAAAATCAAGAGTGAAGTTATGGAACACAACAACTGGACCTATGCCGATGGCAACGATCCTGATGGCAATATCATTCAGGTTCGCGAAGGGCTTTAGTTAAAGCAATAGAGTCAAACCCACATGCATTAGTTCAAGCTGTAGCAAGGAGAGAAATTACCATGGAAATCGACTGGTCTATAGCCCAA
Source organism: Rhodoluna sp. (assembly GCA_044373385.1). Taxonomy (GTDB): domain Bacteria; phylum Actinomycetota; class Actinomycetes; order Actinomycetales; family Microbacteriaceae; genus Rhodoluna. The sequence continues at coordinate 17,068 of JBILQF010000012.1, read as the reverse complement.
GCTAACCTCACCTCTGTTGTGGCGCTCTGCTTCCTACTGGGTTTTGTAGCCTCAAGGCTAAAAAGTGACATCAGAATTCCAGAACAGGTTTACCAGTTCATTTCTGTTTATCTACTTCTTGGTATAGGAATCAAGGGTGGTCACTCATTAAAGGGTGTGAGCTTAGAGAGCTTCCTACCAGCAGCTAGCGTGACTTTGGCTCTTGGGGTAATCATCCCAGTAGTGGCCTTCTATGTTCTAGGAAGAATCAAGGCTCTATCAGTAGAAGATAGAGGAGCATTTGCTGCTCACTATGGCTCAACTTCACTAGTCACCTTTACCGCAGCTTTGTTGTATTTAGAAAACACCGGTATTCCTGTTGAGGGCTTTGCAACAGCGCTACTTACTTTGCTTGAAATACCAGGACTAATCGTGGGTATTTATCTCGGATCTAGAACAGCTACCTCAAAGGTGAACTGGAAAGACACAGCTGTTGAAGTTCTCTTCGGTAAGACAGTTCTACTTCTTACAGGAGGACTTCTATTAGGAGTTGTTACTAGTGAGAGCGGCTACCAAAGTGTCGTGCCATTCTTCGTTGAAACTCAGAGCGGTCTACTAGCTCTATTCCTTCTGAACCTTGGTTACATTGCTGGATCAAACTGGGAAGAAATCAAGCACGTTGGTTTACCTGTGTTTGCATTCGCGATTGCGTTCCCTATCTTCGCTGGTTCATTAGGTGCACTTCTAGGAACGCTCTGTGGTCTATCAGTTGGAGGAAGCACAATTCTTGCTGTACTTGCTGGAAGTGCTTCATACATCGCTGCTCCAGCTACAGTTCAGATTGCATTGCCTAAAGCAAATGGTGCTCTGCCACTGACAGCCAGCATCGGAGTGACATTCCCGTTCAATTTGCTATTTGGAATCCCCATCTTCATAGCTCTATCAACACTCTTTGCAAAAGTTTTGTAAAACTTATCTGACAATCACTTGACGTGAATCGATAGTTACAGATTCAAAGCCAACTTTCACTGCTTTAACTCTTAGGACTATTTCGGCTTTTCTATCTGCAGCGCTCAGACGATATGACTTACCTGTTGCCTTCGAAATCCTTGCACCATCTCTAATCCATTGATAGGTAAGTACTACGCCACTATCCCAAGTTCCCACCACAGCAGTCAAAGTGTTATTCACTCTTGCTGTTCCAACAATCTTTGGATCAGGAGTCTTTACAAGTTCCCCAAGTCCAACCTTCAGAGTTGATGAAGTGTTTGATGTGGCGATATAGCCATCTCTGGTAAGAGTCACCTTTCCTGAAACAGATGTTTTGTAATCCCCCGACTGCAGTGTGTAAATAGATTTAGTAGCACCTGGGATTACCTTGCCATTACGCAACCATTGATAAGTAGCTGTAGTTGATGTAGGTACAGTTGTGTTGATACTGAGGCGGCTACCAGTTTTGGCTGTGCCGCTAACTGTGATTGAAGGTTTCTCAATCACACCACCGAGAACAGTCTTTGCAGCACTTGTTGTTACCGCAACGGGGAAACCGTCTTGGGTCACGGTTGTTTCAAGAGTTATTGATTTTTGAAAGTCGCCAGGAGATGGTGTGTAGCTAGAACTGACAGCTCCTTGAATTGCTTTTCCATCAGCAAGCCACTTATAGACAACAGTTGCTGATGGTTCTGCTAGCGGAGCACCAACTAATGGAACTCCGACTCTGGCCTCACCAGTTATAGATGCTGCAGCAAGGGCAGGCCTAATTACAAGAATTGGGACTGAAGATATGGTGGCAGATGGCTTTGAAGGTTTTGTAGCGAGTATCTTCAAAGAAACAAGAGCACCAACATCAGCCGCAGTTGTCACATAACTTGTTGCTGTGGCATTAGGAATGGCTACGGAGTTTCTCAACCACTGGTAGTTCAGTGTTGCCGTGTAGTCCCAATTAACAACGGATGCCGTGAGCGTACTACCGACACCATTAGATCCGCTAACACTTAGCTCCGGAGCTTCTGGGTTAAGAGTGTTCAGGAATTCTGTTAGAGAGGCAGTGCGTTGCGGGAAAAACTGATCTAACCAGTTTTGTAAGGCAACAACTGTGGTGAGACTGGACTTAGACCTAGTGTCATGGGCAACATAAGCGTTGTTGATGACGGAGGCAACTTTATTCTTGAAGCTAGGGATGTCAAGAGTCGCTACTTTATCTTTGACAGCTACTTGAGCTTTAATCAGCAGCGACTTGCAAGGTGCATAGGCCACACACTTTCTGAGCATCACGCTTCTCTGTTGGTTTCCAAAGTTCCTGTATGCAGGCCCCCGACCCAGCCAATCTAGCTGAGCATCATCAGTCATTGGGAAAGTTGAATCTTGCCCCCAAGGAATAATCCTTAGCTTGCCGGTGTCGTCAAAAACTATGTAGTAGTTGTTCTGAACAACATCTGTATATCCATCCCAGCTTGATGTGTAGATGTCGGTTGCCATTAGGTTGATTACCGATGTCATATCAGCAATCTTGTTTACTTCTGTCCACCAGGTTGCGCCGTTGAGAACTGAAACTGCAACAGCAGCATTTAGGTCTGATCTATCGGAGGGATCTCCATAGTTCGTGTCGAAACAATCATCCTGATTGTATGTAAGGTCAGCTAAGTAGCAGTCAGAGCTATAAACATGGACCGGATTTAACCACCTCTTCAGCATCTGTCCATCAATTGATTCAACATTCATATAAAGACCGAAGTCAGCATTGTTTAGCGTCACCCAAGAATATGTAGTTCTAGGAGCAACCAATCCCATTGCCCTATAGATTCTGTAAGCAGTATCTTCTCTGATAAATGAAGGATCTTGAGCCATGCTGTTTAGAGTCATACGAGATAACCCTAGAAACTTTTGGTTAGGCACAAAGGCATCGAATTTGAGTTTCAGAGGTGCTTTTTCAGAGTCATTGATGAGCTTTCTAGTGGCTTGACCTTTGAGTCGAACCCCAATGTTAGTTAGGGTGGTCATCACACCATCAGCTGTTGTGATCTTCACATCAGCGGTTCTATAAATGCTGGAATTTGGATCTGCATTTAGAGCTTGAATAGATGCTTGGGGAATTTGTAGATCCACGTTAGAAACAACCACAGGGTTGTAAAAAACAGCCGCTTTATCTGTGCCTTCGTTGTAAATTGTAGTGCTGATACCTGATACAGGTTTTGCTGCACTTGCAGTTTGAGTAGGGATAATCGCCAAAGCGAAAACGAGAAGCGTTGAAAGCAGGGGCTTTCTAATGCCGTCTCTCATATCTCGTCCTTTATTAGCGGAGAGATATAAGTCTATTTTGACTTGGTTATGTTGGCTACCGAACCACGTTTGATTAGGTTGGCTGGCAGAACAATCTCTTTGGGCTTGGTGTTACCTTCAATGGCTTCAACCAGTTCAGTAACAGCTATGTGTCCTAGTTCTTCAACTGGCCTAGCAACAACAGTGATTCCTGGAACCATGGCAGCAGCCCATGGGCTATCGTCAAAACTAACTACAGAAAGCTCCTTACCTATAGTCAGTCCTCTGTCGCCAGCAACTTTCAAAACAGCTAAAAGCATGTCGTTGTTTGATGTGAAGATGATGGTTGGAGCTTTAGGGGAGTCAAGTAGTTTTTCAACGGCTGCTTCGGCAATGCTCTGCTTGTCTTCGCTATAGATCCATAGAGCTGATGCTTTTGCTTTGGTAACACCTTTAGCAAAACCATCAACACGTTCTTGGACAGAGGTAATAGGTATTTCAGGTTCGTCACTAGTGAAGCCTGTTGTCCCAGGAACGGCAATTAGGAAACCAAGTTTGCTATGGCCTTTTTCAGATGCATAAGCAACTGCCTCTTCAGCTGCTACCTCATCACCGGTCGTGACAGTAGTGAAACGTGGAATGTCTAACATTCTGTCGATGATGACTACTGGCTTGCCACCGATCTTCTTAGGAGTTAGATGAGAGTGCTTTGTTTTTGATGCAGGGACAAGAATGATTCCATCTACCTGGTTGGAAAGCATTGTTTCAACTGCAACTCTTTCAACGGCAACATCTTCATCGCTGTGTTGGATCAAAACTCTAAAGCCAAGTTCTTTAGCTCTATCAATAATTGACTTTGTAGCTCTATCAAAGAAGGCGTTAGTGAAATCAGAGATAACAACAAGACCGATGGTCTTAGTTTTACCAGCACGCATCGCAACTGCAAGTGCATTAGGGCGGTAGCCAAGGCTATCTGCGACCGCTCTTACATGATCTACGGTCTCCTTGCTGATGCGACCGTAGCCAGACAGGGCTCTAGAGACAGTAGCCCTCGAAACACCAGAGGCAGCCGCGACATCATTGATTGTCGTGCTCTTGTTGGGGCTCATCTATTACCTGCCAATCCAGCGATTTGGCTTTGTCACCAAACCGTTACCTAAATAAGTTGTTATTCAAAATCACTTACTGCGATGATTATAGCACGGAATGCGAGAACGGTCTCGCAATTCTCGCAAATAACAAGGAGAAATTATGAACAAGCGCATTTTGAAGGTTAGCTTCGCTGCTCTAACCGCAGCGGCTCTAACCCTCGGCATCACAGGTTGTGCTCCTGAAAAGAAGCTAACAATCGCATTCGTAATGGGTGCAGAATCAGATCCATTCTTCCAGGCAATGAAGGTTGGAGCAGAAGCTGAAGCTTTGGCTCTAGGTGTTGACCTTGTATGGCAGGGAGACCCATCAGCTTACGACGTGGCAACTCAGGTTCCGATCGTAGACAACGTACTAGCACAGTCTCCTGACGGTCTAGTTCTAATCCCAACTGACCCAACTGGTCTTCAGGCATCAGCTGACAAGGCTACTGCTGCAGGTATCGCACTTGCTCTAGTTGACACAACAATCAACGACACTTCAAAGGCTGTTATCACTATCACTGGTGACAACGCTGATGGTGGAGCAAAGGCTGCTGACGCAATTGCTGCTGCAATCGGTTACGAAGACGGCAAGACATACAAGGTTGTTATTGGTCTAACCTCAGCTACTGCAACAACTAACGTTGGACGCCAGAACGGTTTCGAAGCTCGCGTAGCTTCAACTTACCCAGGCATCCAGATCGTTGACGTTGCTTACTCAGCTGCTAACCCACAGACAGCTAACAGCAACGTAAACAACTGGTTGACAAAGTACCCAGACCTAGCAGGTATCTTCGCTATTGATGGAACCAACGCTTCAGGTGCAGCTGCTGCACTTCAGGCTAAGGGTCTAACAGGCAAGATTGCCCTAGTTGGTTACGATGCATACCCTGCAAACGTTGAACTGATCAAGTCAGGTGTATTCACTGCACTTATTGCTCAGGACCCAGCTGCAGAAGCACGTCTAGCTCTTCAGACTCTAGTTGCGTACATCAAGAACGGAACAACCCCAGATGTAAAGGATGTTGTTATTCCTAACGTAACTCTGGATGCAAACACAACAGACGAAGACTTCGCTAAATACACTTACGTTGCTAAGTAAATAAAGCGAATTCAACTCCTCGATAAATAAAGGACACACAAATTGAGCAACAGCAAGCAAGCAAACGTAGAGAAGCAAAGCTTCCTGGATCAGGTGAGAGCCTCATTCAGTAACCAGAGCACTCTATTAGTAGTGACCCTAGTAGTCCTAGGTGTTGTATTTCAGATCACCTCCCAAGGTGTCTTTCTGTCAACCGGCACACTAGGAACAGTCTTAAATGATTGGGGTTCTTACATCTTGCTTGCTGTTGCTCAAACCTTTGTTGTAATCACAGGTGGCATCGACCTATCGGTCGGTGCAACTGTGAGCTTGAGTTCTGTCGTTGCCGGCTGGGTGTTAGTTAAAGGTCTAGGCCTTGACTCAACAACCAGCGGCAGCGATGCAACTCCTTATGTGCTTCTAGCAGTTCTTGTTTCACTTTTAGTGGGACTCACGGTAGGCGCAATAAATGCCTTCCTCATAAATGTTCTAAAGATTGTTCCATTCATCGCAACCTTGGCAACTATGGGTGCTATGACAGGTCTTGCCATCATCATCTCTGGCGGTATGCCACTGCAGGGACCTAACAACTGGGAGCTCGGCATCCCTTACGAAATCTTCGGTATTAAATTACCTATCTCAACTACTGTTCTTGCAGTGATGATCATCACAGTTATCTGTGGTTTCATTCTTCACAAGACCAAGTTCGGACTTCACACTTTTGCTCTAGGTTCAAATGCATTCGCTACCCGTGCTGCTGGTATTTCACCAGCTCGACAAATCACAAAAGTTTATATGCTCTCAGGTGGCCTAGCAGGTCTTGCTGGGGCTTACGCATACATCAGACTAGGAGCTGGTTCTCCTTCTAACGGAACCGGTATGGAACTATACGCAATTGCTGCAGTAGTTATCGGTGGAGTTTCATTAATGGGTGGTGTCGGACGAATCGTCGGTATTGCTCTAGGAACACTAGTTCTATTCACCGTTCAATCAGGTTTGCTAATGGTCAAGGTAGTTACCGTTAGCCCATCTCTAAAGCAGGTAATCGTTGCACTTCTAATCGTCGCAGCTGTTGCTATCCAAGGCCTACAGAAGCCAGCGAGGAAGTAGATCATGGCTAAGAAAGTTATTTACGAAGTAAGAAACGCATCGAAGAACTATGGAGCAGTTGTTGCTCTTGATGGTGCGAGTTTGAAACTACATGCAGGTGAAGTTATTGGACTAGTCGGTGACAACGGCGCTGGCAAGTCAACTCTTGTGAAGGTTCTATCTGGAGCTCACTCTCCTGATGGTGGAGAAATCTTCCTAGAAGGAGAGCCAGTAGTTTGGTCTAACCCTCGTGAAGCACTAGAAGCAGGTATTGAAACCTTGTACCAGGACTCAGGTCTTGCTCAACACCTAACAGTTAGCCAGAACGTATTTCTTGGTAGAGAAAAGTTTGTTAAAGGGATCTTTGGAAAACTTGGCTTCCTAGCTAAGAAGCAAATGGAAGAAGAAGCTCAAGCAGATCTAGAAGCAGTAGGAATTGCCTTCCCTTCATCAAATAGACCTGTCTCTCAACTATCTGGTGGACAGCGTCAAGCTGTTGCTATTGGTAGAGCAGTTTCATGGGCAAGAAAAGTTCTTATCCTTGATGAGCCAACTAACCACTTAGGTGCAAGACAGTCTGCTGAAGTTCTTGAAGTAATCAAGAGAGCTAAAGCTAAAGGTCTTGGAGTTATCTTCATCTCACACACTCTTCCGCACGTACTTGCTGTGACCGACAGAATTGTTGTTCTAAGACTCGGTCAAATTGTTCGTGATGCACCAACAAGTGAATTCACAGCAGATTCTCTTATCGGAACAATTACCGGTAGCTACGTAAAAGAAGAAAAGTAAAACCAATGACTTACCTATATCTAAAGGCAGACATATACCCAGATCTCTCTAAGAGAGAAGAAGTAGAAGCTGCTTACGCTGAACTGATGAGAGCATCTCTTTCTGAACCAGGCTGCCTTCTATATGACTTAGTTGTTGATCCTGAGAACCCAAGTGTTTGGCACATGTTCGAAAAGTGGGAATCTAAAGCAGCTTGGGATGACCACATGCAAACAGAACATGTTGCAAAGATTCAACAGCTAGAACCATCACTTGTAATAGCTCCAACAATCCTCAACTTCTACACTTCAGTACTTAGCCCTGCTGACCGTTCTTAGTAAGTTGATAAACTAACCTCACGTAATAAAGAACGGGGGTTGAAATGAAAAAACTTATTCCTGCAATTCTTCTAGTGTCAATGACACTTACAGGTTGCTCAACAGTCCACGATGCTAAACCTGAGGGAACTGTCCTCAGAGCTGAAGACTCAAACGTCATCAATCAAATCGACTACGCCCAAAAACATTACAAATCACCTAACAAAGAAACCTTTGGAGATCTGGGCGGCACGGATTGTGTGAACTTTGTTTCACAAACACTTCTAGCTAGAGGCTGGAACCTAAATCCTGACTGGACCTACACACCAGAGTATTCACGTCCTTGGATTTCATCAACAGGGTTCCGTGAATACCTTCAAACTAAACCTGATCTAGCAACTGAACTTACTTGGAAAGACAGAGACCTAGTCCAGGTTGGAGATGTTGTTCAGTTTGATTGGGATAACTCTGGAGACAGAGACCACACAGCGATAGTTTCCGGAATCCAGGTTGATGGTGACAAGAGAGAAATACTGCTCTCATCTCATTCACCTGCCTCATTCGACTGGTCAATAACTGATCAGCTAGCGGAGCAAGATGATCGAACTCAGGTCTACTTCTGGCACTTAGCCAAATAAAGAAAAAGCCCTAGTTACCTAGGGCTTTTCTATTCTGGCGGAGACGAGAGGATTTGAACCTCCGAAGGGCTTTTAAGACCCTTACCTCATTAGCAGTGAGGCGCACTCGACCGGGCTATGCGACGTCTCCAGAACTTCACCAGTTTACCCGAAAAACAACCTCCTATATATAGTCATTGAGGATAAGCCTCTATTGGGCTAAACTATCTAAGTTGCCCATGGCACCCAAGCGTTTGTAGCTCAACGGATAGAGCATCTGACTACGGATCAGAAGGTTGGGGGTTCGAGTCCCTCCAAGCGCACATAACCCAGTTCCTTCTCACGAGGACTGGGTTTTCTAGATTTCTAAGAGGGGCCCAAATATGTATAGCCTCCAACCACCCACCCCAATACACTGGGACTATGTGGGAACGAACTGTGTTTATGAAGAGGCCTCTTTTTGTTGTTGCCACAACAATCCTTACTCTTTTAGCAAGTTTTGTTCCTGTTTCTTTAGCTAATGCTGATGTTCCTGTCTGCACTATAAACATCACAGAATCTAACACCACTGTTCAAGGAACCAATCTTGGCGATGTTATTTGTATTACCGGAGATAACAACATTGTTAATGCTTTAAGTGGCGATGACACTGTTATCGATGACGGTAACGATAACACCATCAACCTTGGTGAAGGATTCGATATTTATGATGGCTCAGGTGGTGATGGTTCAACTGTTGATGGTGGTCCAGGTAATGACGAGATAACAGGTACTCCTGGTGAAGATGAACTTACCGGTGGCGATGGGGATGACACTCTTATTGGTGGTGAAGACGACGATACCCTCAACGGAGGTTTAGGAGCAGATGAGCTCCAAGGCAACGCAGGAGATGACAATCTTAATGGTGAAGCTGGTAATGACACAGCAGATGGTGGTGACGGCAGCGATCTAATCAATGGTGGCGATGGAGATGACACTCTTATTGGTGGAACAAACAACGACACCTTAAATGGTGGTTTAGGAGCAGATGAACTTCAAGGTAATGCAGGAAATGACTTGCTGCAGGGGAATTCTGGGGATGACAGCCTGTTTGGTGGGAACGGCAATGACAAGTTAAGTGGAGATGAGGGTAGGGACACTGTTGATGGCGGCGCTGGATATAACGTATGTGTTGCCTCAACTGATACCACAATCGGATGTTCAGTTTTTGTCACCATAGAACTTAAGTTCGTTTACACGGTTTCTGGTACTTTGTTGGATTGGGATGGTGTTCCTGTCTCTAATTTTAGATTTACTTTGGCACCTGTTGGAGGCGGTGGCAGTGCTGAGGCAAGGACTGACGCGTCTGGTAATTTTATTGTTTCTGTTCCTGCAGGAGAGTATTCGCTAACGTTTGGTACTAGCTATTCCATGATTCCGGATTCTCCAGCGGTGTGGTCTTTTAGAGCGTCTCTGGATGTTACTAAAGATTTAGAACTAAATTTGCGGCTCCCTAAGCCAAATAAGACTTTGCTTCATGTTCAGGATGGAGATGGTAATCCAATAGCTGGCGCTGGGGTCCTGCATGCAAGCAATGACCCTACTGCTGGATTGACTTATGATCTAGGTTCCGGTTTGCAGGCTCATGGGTCTTCGAGGTTGAACCTTATGGCGGCAAATCCTCCGACGTACACCGACGTTAACGGAAACACTTATTTGTATTCCTACGGTATGGGGTATCAAGTTCTCATTTCATTTAGACTGGGCGATCAGTTAATCACTGAAACCAGAAAGATTATTGCCAATCCATCAGCACCAAAGAGTCCTCGAGTTGAGTCTTTGACAGGTTATGGCTTCAATCTGTGTTGGGATAAGCCTTGGGATGACGGTGGGTCAACAATAACTTCTTACTTGACTGAATGGTCTAGAGATAACGGCCTGACTTGGTCGAGGCTAAGCTCTGCACTAAAAGAGGGATGTTCGGTCGAGGTTACTGGTGCAGTACCGGCTACTTCTTATTTACTAAGACTTTCAGCATTGAACGCAGCTGGCACTAGCGACTTTGCTACTTTGCAAGTTGAGACCCCAGCTTGGGTTCCCAAAGCTCCTCAAAGTGTTTCTGCTAGTAGTTTGAGTTCTACTTCTCTCAATCTACAATGGCAGCTACCTTCCTCTAATGGTGGTTCAGCTATCACTGATTACCGGGTTGAGGTGTCTAGTAACTGTTCTACATATACAGCTATCAATCGAGTTGTTTCTGTGAATTTAGGTTTTAAGGTAACTGGTTTGAAGGCTGGAACTAAATATTGTTTCCGTGTTGCCGCTAAGAATGAGATTGGCTTCTCAACTGTTTCTTCTATTCTTCAAGTCACTACTGTTGGTAATGCTCCATTAGCTCCTACTTCTTTGAGTGTGAAGGCTGCTAAGACTTCTGTGACTTTAGGTTGGAAAGCTCCTGCGGTAACTGGTGGAAGTGCTGTAAGAAACTATGTTGTCGAATATTCTAAAAACAATGGTGTTTCTTGGTTGAAAGTCACTAAAGCTGTATCTACTAGCCGTTCTTTGATAGTCAAGGGCCTAAAAAGCAAAACCAGTTACCTGTTCCGTGTAACAGCTGTAAACGATGTCGGTAACTCACCAGCCTCAAAGAGACTAAAGATTGTAACTGGTTAAGTTCGGCCAACACTATTTGTGAATGCTCTGATCCAACTAATCGGAGAATGCTTTCAAGTCTTTTGGTGTGATTTGCAGTTTCTTTCACTAACCTAGTTTTGTGGCTAGAAGAAGAATCAAACATGATGAAGGCATCGCCTCAATCAACGCTGTGATTCAAGCTGATAAAGATGCTCTACTTTTGGCTGTTTCAGATCCTTTGTTTGTTACCGCGGTCAGATATCTTCTTGAAGAATTAGCTGAAGTAGCTCCAGGAAACTCTGTTGAGGTTAGAGTGCCACCGCTGGGAGCAACTCAGTGTATTGAAGGTCCTAGGCATACAAGAGGAACACCTCCGAATGTGGTCGAGATGAGCCCAAGGGTTTGGTTTGATTTGGCTCTTGGAAACATCAGTTGGGCTGATGCGTCGAATGGGCATCTAGTTAGCTCTAGCGGAGTTAGGGCATCTTTGGATGAAGTGTTGCCGCTAACCTTGAAGCATGTCCAAAGATAAAACTGAGACGGTAAAGATCCGTAGAGCTCCTAAGTTCATCCCTTTTATGCTCACAGGAGTGTTGCTAGGTGGGGTTGTGGCAATAGCTCTAACTCTTCTTATAACTACTCAAGAAGGTAAGACAGCAGGCTTTATAACCCAGATTCTGGTCTATTGCCTAGGCCTTGGAGCAGGGGTTGGATTGGTTGCAGCAGTGATATCTGATTCTGTAACAGCACGCAGATCCAAGGATGTGCAAGTCTCCAAAAGCGCCTCGAACTAGACCGCTAAACTATCAACGTAACGCCAAGTTATTGGCGACAATGAAGTCAAAAACTTGAGTTTTACAAGCACGCAACCCCCACTCATAGAGACGGAAACTGCCCTTGCTTCGTGGAGATGGACTACTTAATCACGATTTGCTACCCGATGAAAAGGGTCCGCAAGATCAGTGTGGTGTATTCGGGGTATGGGCTCCTGGGGAAGAAGTAGCAAAGCTCACATACTTTGGTCTTTACTCACTCCAACACAGAGGACAAGAATCAGCGGGTATTGCCACCTCTGATGGCAAGAAGATTCTTGTCTATAAAGACATGGGGCTTGTCTCTCAAGTTTTCTCTGAATCATCTCTTGAATCACTAGTTGGACATATTGCTGTTGGGCACAACAGGTACTCAACTACCGGAGCATCTTCGTGGCGAAACGCTCAACCAACTTTAGGTAGAACAGCATCAGGAACTGTTGCTCTTGGACACAACGGAAACCTAACTAATACTTCAGACCTATTAGAGATGCTGAAGGTAAAGTATCCAGACCAAACAGAGAATGAAATTACTGGTGGTAACACTACCGACACTGCTGTTCTAACTGCTCTTCTTGCAGGGGACATGGATCACACACTTGAATCAACGGCACTTGAATTACTTCCTAAAGTAAAAGGTGCTTTCTGTTTAGTCTTCATGGATGAAACAACTCTTTATGCTGCTCGTGATCCGCAGGGTGTTAGACCACTTGTTTTAGGAAGACTAGAACGTGGTTGGGTAGTTGCATCAGAGACAGCAGCGCTGGACATTGTTGGTGCTAGCTACGTAAGAGAAATTGAACCTGGTGAACTAATTGCAATTGATGAGCATGGACTTCGTTCATCTAGATTTGCTGAGACCAAAAGAGCCGGCTGTGTATTTGAATATGTCTACCTAGCTCGTCCCGACACCACCATCAACGGCAGAGTTGTTTACGATGCAAGGGTCGAGATGGGTAAAACTCTTGCTAAAGAGTATCCAGTTGATGCAGACATGGTTATTCCTACCCCTGAATCAGGAACTCCTGCCGCTATTGGTTACAGCCAAGAGTCAGGTATTCCTTTCGGTCACGGACTTGTAAAGAATGCTTATGTTGGTAGAACTTTCATTCAGCCTTCACAAACTATTCGCCAACGCGGTATTCGTCTGAAGCTCAATCCTCTTAAGGAACAAATCAAGGGCAAGAGAATAATTGTTGTTGATGACTCCATTGTTAGAGGAAACACTCAAAGAGCACTGGTAGCCATGCTTCGTGAAGCAGGAGCTCTAGAGATCCACGTAAGAATCTCTTCACCTCCGATTACCTGGCCTTGCTTCTATGGAATTGACTTTGCTACCCGCGCAGAGCTGATTGCCACAGGTCTAGGTGTTGAAGAAGTTAGACAATCTATTGGTGCTGACTCTCTTGGCTACCTATCTAAGGATGGGATGGTTGCATCAACCAACCAAGAAGAGAAGCAACTCTGCACAGCCTGTTTCACAGGAACCTACCCAATTGAATTACCTGCTGAAGACAGACTGGGCAAGAATCTTCTAGAAAAGCCAGCTGCTGCTTGTGAACCAGGTCCTGATAGTGAGCTAGACGCAATTGTGAAAGCAGCAAATGACTGACGCTTATGCATCCTCTGGAGTAGATACTCACGCAGGAGATCTTGCTGTTGAGTTGATGAAGAAATCTATTGGCGCAACTCTCACAGAGAATGTTGTTGGTGGTTTTGGTGGCTTTGCAGGAATGTTTGATGTTTCATTCCTAAAAGAATTTGATAGACCACTACTTGCAACTTCTACCGATGGTGTTGGCACCAAGGTTGCTATTGCTCAAGCAATTGATAAGCACGACACCATTGGTCAAGATCTAGTTGGCATGGTGGTTGATGACATCGTAGTTGTTGGAGCTAAGAGCATGTTCATGACTGACTACATTGCAACAGGCAAAGTAGTTCCAACAAGAATTGCAGACATAGTTTCAGGTATTGCTAAGGCTTGTAAAGAAGTTGGTGTTTCACTTATCGGTGGTGAAACAGCAGAACACCCAGGACTACTAAAGGCAGATGAATACGATGTTGCAGGAGCAGCAGTAGGAGCTGTTGAATACAGCAAACTTCTTGGTCCACACAAAGTACAAGTTGGCGATGTTGTTCTAGGACTTGAATCAAGTGGGTTACATTCAAATGGATATTCTCTTGTGAGAAAGATTGTTAGCGACAGCAAACTGGATTACACAAAGTCAGTGCAAGAGTTCGGAGATATATCTCTAGGTGAAGCACTCCTTGAACCAACCAAGCTCTACACAGGAATTCTAAACAACCTTCTTGAAAGCGATCTTGGCTCTTCAGTAAAAGCTATGAGCCATATCACCGGAGGCGGCATTGGAGCAAACCTTGCTCGAGTATTGCCTAAGAACACAACTCTAGATATTGATAGAAGTTCATGGAAGCCTCTAGATGTATTCCAGGTTCTTACCCAGTGGGGCAAGCTATCACTTCAGGATGTTGAATCAACTTGGAACCTAGGTTTAGGTTTCGCAGTAATCGTGAAAGCAGATCAAGCAGCCAACATCCAAAACCAACTAATTGCAGCAGGCGTTAAAACTTGGCAGCTAGGAATAGTCGAATCCAATGACTGCAACCTTGAAGGATATATCCAAGGGGCTAAGGGTGTTGATGGAGGAGCTGTAAGGCTTCTTGGGAATTACAAGAACTAGCTAAAAGCTTTAGTCGGCAGATGAACTGCCAGCGTCACCAGAATCCGTATTGGCTTCAGTTTCGGTTGTCTCATCCTCAGGATAAAGATCTGCCCACTTGTCTTCATACTCTTGTTCATCTGAGGTGGTGCCTAGTTCAGCCTGCAGGGCAGTTAGGTCAGTGTTAGGGCTGAAGTACTTCAGCTCGCGAGCCACCTTGGTGTTTTTCGCTTTTTGACGGCCACGACCCATGTCGAGACCCCCTCTTTTATTCTTGGCTGAGCTTATTTAGGCTCAGGAAACGGCAAATCTGGACCCTAGTATATCAGGCTTCAGCCCAGTAGGAGCCCAACCCAAGCGGCTGTGGAGGAAAGAATCAAGGTAACTACTGTGTATAGGGTGGCTGCAAGTGGGCGGTCTCTAGCCACAAGCTGAACTGCCCCTGCAGCCCATGAACTAAAGGTAGAAAGGCCACCTGCAAGGCCAACAACCAGGATTGCCACCCAAGTGACGTTGGCTTCAAAGGATGTAACTGCCCAACCAGCGAAGAATGAAGCAACTACGTTGGCGAGCAGGATTCCCCATGGCCAGAAGCCATTGAATTTACTTAGAAGCACTCGAAGAGCTGAACCAAGTCCACCCGCTACGAAGATTCCCAGAATTACCATCGGGTTGAAGACCTCAGCCAAGTTCATTGAGTCCCGCCTTCTTCTTACCCAAGGCAACACCTGCTGCGAATGCGAAGAACCCTAGAGCAAACATGACTGATGTAATGGCCACACTGCCCTGCTGGTAAACAAACAGAGCAACACCTGACATGGTTGTAAAGCCACCTGCGAAACCTGATCCCCAGAATGACTTTCTACGCTCACTTGCAAAGAAAGGATGGAAAGAAACAACACCTAAGAAAAATGCACCTGCCACGTTCACAAAGAACAGCGACAACATTCCTGCAAGAGTTGACCCAAGAGAGAGTTCTAACCCGCTACCAATTGCATACCTAAGTAGAGAACCTATTCCTCCACCTAGAAATACCAGGAACAACTCATTCGCGATAACTGGCTTACCGCGAGATGAGTTGTTGAGTTCTGACATAGTTTTCTAGTTCTTAGCTGGTTCGCCGTGCTTGCGACTAGATAATCTAAATGTTGCAACGAAACCTAGAAGAAGGAATACTCCGGCTGCAACTGCTGACCACTTGGTGCCTTCTGTGAATGCATCTTTAGCGGCCTGGATGTATGACTCTTGTGTGCCCATGTTTGTAAGGGCTGGAATAATTCCACCTGAAGATTCAACAACAGACTTTGTAAACGCTTCTGCTTCTGTGTTGGACATTCCTAGTGTTGAAAGCTTAGACAGCAAGCTCGACTGAATCTGTGTGAACAGAACAGTTCCTAGAACTGCAATACCTAGAGCTGAACCGACTTGACGAACAGTGCTTTGTGATCCAGATGCTTGACCAATCTTCTGCATTGGGACATCAACCATGATCACACCGGTAAGTTGAGCAGTTGCTAGACCAATACCAATTCCATATAGGAATAGCGCAGGAGCTAGTGGCCACCAGCCAGCTTGATCATTAGCAAATAGAGCAACACCGATAACGCCTAGAAGCTCAAGACCAACACCAATACGAACAGCCATTGCAGGAGCAAGCTTTCCGCTCATTGCTCCACCAACTGCTGAAGCAAGGAATGCACCACCGGCTAGCCATAGAAGAACTAGACCTGAGTCAATTGGAGATAAACCAATGATGTTTTGTAGCCATAGTGGAATTGCAAAAAGAATTCCGAACTCACCCATTGAAATAATTAGGGCAGCTATAGAACCATTTCTAAATGATGTGACCTTGAAAAGATTTAGATCAAGAAGTACTGGCTTATGGGCTGCTTCTCTCTTGTTCTCCCAAAGAACAAAAGCAATACCAAAAAGAACTGATAGAGCTAGAGAAACAGGAATAGGAGAGATGCCTGGATCCCCCCATGACCATGAACCGATTGTGAACTCTTGATTGACGTTCCACCAACCGTAGTTTCTTCCTTCAATAAGACCGAAGACAAGAGTTAGGAACAATCCAACAGAAAGAAACGCTCCTAGGAAATCTGGTGCTCCCGCACGTTTTTCAACTTTTGATTCACCAACGAATAGCAACAGACCAGCAACAATGATTAGACCAATTGGCAGGTTGATGTTGAAGGCTAGACGCCAGCCATCTTCACCGAAGCTAGTGGCAAACCAACCACCAAGAACTGGGCCAAGTGCCACCATTCCACCAATGGTTGAACCCCAAACAGCAAAGGCAATGCCACGCTCTTTGCCTTGGAAGTTTGCATTTACTAAAGAAAGTGTTGTCGGTAGCACCATTGAGCCACCAATACCCTGAAGGATACGAGCAAGGATTAGAGAACTAGCATCGGTTGAGTATCCAGCCCACACAGATGCACCAACGAAGATGACGATACCTATTACTAGGAGTCTTCTGCGACCAATGCTGTCAGCTAGAGATCCCCAGATAAGTAAAAGGGCTGCAAAGACTAGAACATAGCTTTCATTAACCCACTGCACCTCGCTACTGGATAGGTTTAGTGCATTAATTAGGGAAGGGAAGATTGTGTTGACGATGGTTCCATCGATTATGACGATAGAAATTGCCAATGAGATGAATAGAAGACCTATCCAACGGAAGCGAGCTAAAACTGCCATGAGGTATAACTTTCTGT
>JBILQF010000001.1:0-268865 GCA_044373385.1 Rhodoluna sp. | reverse complement strand
TTCTTCTTGTGGTGGGGTAGTCGCAAACGCAAGGCTTCGTGAGGTAGCTAAGGAACAGTGTGAGGCCAATGGGATTGAACTAAGAATCCCACCATTTGCTCTCTGCACAGACAACGGAGCGATGATTGCTGCAATTGGTGCTCAGTTGATAATGGCTGGTCGAGCACCAAGCACACTGAACTTCTCAGCAGAGTCAACTCTGCCTGTGACAACAGTCCAGTCCTAAAGAGGCTTGACCACTAGCACTCTGTGAGCTCCATCAACTCTGGTAACAATTAGAGTTGCTGATTCAGATCCCTTAGGGTCTAGTTCTCTTCTTAGTTGTTCAGGGGTAATGTCTGCTCCACGCTTTTTTATCTCCAGAGTTCCAATGTTCTTTTCTCGCAGGTATGCCTTCAACTTCTTTCTGTCAAAAACTAGGTTCTCTAGTACCTCATAACCCTTGAGCCATGGAGAACTAAGTTGTTTGTCTCCAGATAGGTAAGCAATCTCATTAGAGAAGATGTTTAGTCCTAATTCTTGAGCAAGGTCACCAACAAGATGAGATCTAATAACAGCAGCATCAGGTTCGTAGAGATACTTACCTAAATCTCCTATGGGAGCATCTAGTCTTTCAATACTTTCACTTGTGATCTCATGAGTGCCACTTGGTGTGAGGAGGAGGGCTGCTCTCTTTATGTTTTCTCTTCTTAGAGAACCGAAGTAGAGTGTTAGCTCTACTAGGTCGCCATCATCAGATACCCAAACCGCTTCAGCATCATCAGGGATATCTTTATGGTCCATACCTGGACCCAGTTTGACAATTGTTGGCTTTGATCTTGCTACTTCTAGGACAAAGTCAAAAGAAGGACTGAAATTATTGATGTCGTATTTGCGTTTATTGATGGTTGTCTTTGCATCTTTTAGATCCCTTCTAGCAGGATCTAGAAATAGCCCTTCGTACTTCTCAAGGTTTAATTTTGTAACATCGCCTTGCTCAACAGTTACATTGTCAAAGCCTGCAAGGTTATAGGTAGCAATAGCCGCAGTTACTTCATCTAGTTCAATCGCCGTGACATTTATATCTAGACTGGCAAACGCTAAAGTTTCTGCACCTATCCCGCAACCCAGATCTGCAATCTTTGTTATGCCGTTAGATCTAAATCTGCCAGCATGAATGGCTGCGACTTTTAGTCTTGAGGCTTGCTCTAGTCCTTCTTCGGTAAAGAACATTCGTTCAGCAAATTCTCCGAACTTGGCTTTAGCTCTTCTTCTGAGTTTGACCTGAGTTAGAACAGTTGCAACTAGCTCAGCCGGGTGACCTTTGCCTCTTAGCTTGGAGACGATTTTGACCATGTCTGCTTTGAAGTCGATATCCCCAACTTCGGCTAAAAGAGCCTGCCCTTCGGGGCTGATGAGGCTCAAAAAGCCGGTGCGGTCCATAAACTAACGCTAACAGCGAAGAGTTAGCACTCTGGTTGCATGAGTGCTAAAAAGAGATAAACTTGTGCCGAAGGTGTGTTTTCACCTAAATCCAGTCAATAAAGAAGAGGTTCACGTGTCGGTTTCAATCAAGCCACTAGAAGATCGTATTGTCGTTCTCCCAGTTGAGGCAGAGCAGGTTACTGCTTCAGGTCTGGTAATCCCAGATACCGCTAAGGAAAAGCCTCAGGAAGCCGAAGTTGTTGCAGTTGGCCCAGGCCGCGTTGATGACAACGGTAACCGCGTCCCACTGGACATCTCAGTTGGAGACCGAGTTATTTTCTCTAAGTACGGCGGCACAGAGCTAAAGTACAACGGCAAAGAGTACCTAGTGCTTTCAGCTAGAGACGTTCTAGCCATCGTAGAGCGCTAAAGACCCAATCTAAGCCAAAGAATAACCTCGAGCTAAGCTCGAGGTTTTCTCTTTAAAGAGGTATACGGTTAGTAATTATCTGTAAATAATTGAGGAATAACCAGCATGGCAAAATCAGAGGAACTCGTAAACGACGATGACGTCGTAGCGGTGCCGCTAAGACACCCATGGCGCTGGATATCCGGCATAGCAGCTGTACTTTTGCTTTTGAACTTTATTTATTCAGTAGTTTCAGCCAAGTCCATCCAGCACGACATTGTCGCTAAGTTCCTCTTTGATGGCCGCATCCTGCAAGGTGCTCTTGTCACTGTCTTGGTTACTGTGGTGTGTATGTCAATTGGTACTGTGCTTGCAACATTGCTTGCAATCATGAAGCTGAGCGTCAACCCACTTTTGCGTTGGTTAGCTACGGGCTACATTGAATTCTTTAGAGGAACACCGTTGCTTTTGCAGATTGTGTTCTGGGGTTATTTAGGAATCATCTTCCCGGAACTGTTCTTAGGCATTCCATTCACTGACATAGTTTTCTTTAGTGGTGAGACCAGCGATATTATTCCTGCCATTGTTGCCGGTGTTATCGCTCTATCTCTAAACGAAGCAGCTTACTCAGCAGAAATTGTTAGAGCAGGTATCTTGGCTGTTGATCACGGTCAAACAGAAGCTGCTAAGTCCCTAGGTATGTCAAGCAAATACACAATGCGAAGAATTGTTCTTCCACAAGCAATGCGAGTAATCATTCCACCAATGGGTAATGAATTCATTGGTATGTTAAAGAACACCTCATTGCTACAAGTTATTGCAGTTGCTGAACTTTACACACAGGCAAGCACTATCTCCTCCGCGAACCTAGCTCAGATCGAACTTCTAATCGTCAGCGGATTCTGGTACTTGCTCATGACAACAGTTCTAGGTTTCCCTCAGCGAGCACTAGAGAAAAAGTACGGCAAAGGTTTTGAAGCTGTAGGCGGTAGACCTGCTCCTAGAACATTTAAGGTAGGCAAGCGCTAATGAATCAAGTAATGGTGGATGCAAGAAGCGTTCGTAAGAGCTACGGTTCTAATGATGTGTTGAATGGTATTTCTCTAACTGTTGAGCAAGGTGAGGTACTCTGCATCATCGGTCCTTCTGGATCAGGTAAGTCAACATTCCTAAGATGTCTAAACCACCTGGAATCAATTAATGGTGGACGTATCTATGTAAACGGTGAACTCATGGGTTACCGCCAGGTTGGCAATGTTCTATATGAAATGAAGTCAAAGGATATCGCTAAAGCTCGTCAGGGTATTGGAATGGTGTTCCAACGCTTCAACCTATTCCCTCACCTAACTGCTCTGCAGAACATCATTGAAGCTCCAATCGGAGTTGCCGGAATGAGCCCTGAAGAAGCAAAGGCTCTTGGGTTAGAACTACTTGAGCAGGTAGGTCTAGGGGACAAGGGTGAACACTACCCATCTCAGCTATCAGGTGGGCAGCAGCAGAGAGTTGCTATTGCCAGGGCATTAGCCATGAAACCTAAGCTGATGCTCTTTGATGAGCCAACCTCAGCCCTTGACCCTGAACTAGTGGGGGATGTGCTGGATGTCATGAAGAACTTGGCTAAAGCAGGTATGACCATGATCGTGGTTACCCACGAAATGGGCTTTGCCAAGGAGGTAGCGGACAAGGTGGTCTTTATAGATAAAGGTCAGATCGTTGAATCTGGCACTCCTAAGCAGGTTTTGGACAACCCGAAAGAATCAAGAACTAAAGCGTTCCTAAATAAAGTCCTCTAGAGTTATCCCAAGTAAAAAACCAAACAATAGAAAGAGAAGACAATGGCAATAAAGAAACTAGGTTTCGTAGCCGTAATGACAGCTGGCCTTCTAGTGCTAACTGGTTGTGCAAGCGGACCAAACAATGGTGTTGACCAGTCAAAGGTTGACAAAGCAGCTCAGGCACTTTTGCCAGCTGAATATCTTGAGAATGGTATCGATGTTGCCAGCGACATCCCTTACGAGCCGTTCGAGTACATCGATGAGAACGGTGTTCTAACCGGTGTTGATGTAGAACTAGCAGCTCTAATCGGCCAGAAGCTTGGAACAGAACTACGCATCAACGATGCAGTATTCGACACCATCATCGCTTCTCTTGAATCAGGAACTAACGACATCATCATCTCTTCAATGAGCGACACTGTCGAGCGTCAGGCAAAGGTTGACTTTGTTGACTACAACATCGGTGGTTCACAGATGATCGTTGCTAAGGGTAACCCTGAGAACATCACAAACCCTATGAGCCTTTGTGGCAAGACTGTTATTGTCCAGAACGGAACAATCCAGATTGACCTAATCGGCACAATGTCTGAAAGCTGTAAGGTTTCAGGCAAGAAGGAGATCACTCTTACTCAGCTACCTGATGCTCCGAGCATGCAGAACGCACTTCGTGCCGGTCAAGGCGATGCAGTAATGATGGACTCATTCGTAGCTCAAGGTGCAGCTGCTAAGGCTGGCAACGGAGAGTACTTCGACGTTGTAAACGATCCAGATGCTCCTAACGGTTATGACGCTGGTTTTGTTGGTATTGCAATCCTGAAGAAGGACACTGAACTACGCGACGCTATCCAGGCCGCACTTCAGTCACTAATTGATGACGGACAGTACGAAGCTCTTATGGCTAAGTGGAACATGTCTGCTAACGCAGTTGTAAGCGCAAGCATCAACGGCACCAAGGAATAATTAGTTTCTAACTAAAAACGGGTCGGCATGAAAGTGCCGGCCCGTTTTCTTTTACCTGTTGAAAACATAAGCAGACATTGAATTAGTTTTCTATTCTCTTGAGATGAGAAAAGCAAAAAGCATAGGATCAGCACTTCTAGTAACAGCAGGAGTGATCTACCTTGTTTCGATAGGCAATGCTAAACCCTTAGCTCCAGCACTCAAAGTCGGAGTATTAGTTTCAGATAGCGGGGCTTTAGGTTTCGCAGGACCTGTTCAAAGAGCAGCAGCCAAGATAGCCGCTAGAGATTTAGCATCTGCAGAAAATCCTGTGAAAGTGGAACTTAGCTATGCAGATATCGGAGATACAGAAACCGAAAACAAACGTGCCATAGCCAAACTTCGAGCATTAGGTGTAGATGTTCTAATCGCACCAATAGAGTCTGCTTCGGCTGAAGTGTTAGTTGAAACCAATGAGAAGAAACAGCTTCCAATCATTTCAACTACTCCACTTGCCGATGATCTAGGTCCAACAAACCCAAAGCAATGGCACTTTAGATTGGCTACTAGCCCGAGCCAGGACTCCTTTGCTTTAGCAAAGTTCATAGCCGATTCAACTCCTAGGAGCGTACTGGTTGTCTCTGGCTCGTTGCCTCAGAATAGAGAACAACAGAAGTCTTTATCCTTTGGGCTAATCCTTAACGGGATGAAGGTTCAAACAGCTGGCATCAAGGACGTGAGGACCATTGCCAAAACCGAACCCGATGCGCTGGTTCTGCTTTCAATGGAAGAGTCCTTGGCATTTTTTAGTGCACTATCAGATTGGGTAGCCCAAGTCCCTGATGTTTATCTAGTGCCTAGCAATCTGGGGGATTATTCGTTTTACCCTTGGGCTAAGTCGCTCAAAGGTGCTAGAGCCTTGAATCCGAAACACAAGATAGACCCTGCGCTGAGATCTGACCTATCTAAAAAGCTAGGAAATCTGTCATTGGTTGGACCTCGTTCAGTGACTTTGCTGAGCTTGGCTCAAAGGACAAGTGAGGCTGTGAAGTTAGCAGCAGATGCCTTTAGAGATGCAAAGAGCGATAGTCCTGAGAAACTGAGGCAGGCATTAGCCGACGCAAAAGTCAGGGGGAAAGATCTGTTCACAGAGCACGGGTTCCTTGAGCAAAGGGAGTATTCGGTCTTTAGATACGGCAGTTCAGGCACCTTTTCTCAAGGGTCAGTCTTCAGCCCAAATTGACCCTAAACAAGAGTGAAGTAGTCAGGGTAGAATTGGCTAATCTAAACTCCTGACAGGTTGAAAATGACTGAAAATGACCCATTTGGCTTCACTGGTCTCACTTATGACGACGTATTGCTCATGCCCGGCCAGTCCGATGTTGTCCCAAGCCAGGTATCTACAGCAACTCAGGTAACCAAGCGCTTATCCATCAATATCCCTTTGCTGTCTTCAGCTATGGACACAGTCACTGAAGCTCGTCTGGCTATCGCTATAGCTAGACAGGGTGGCCTAGGTGTTCTACACAGAAACCTCTCAATTGACCAGCAGGCAACTCAGGTTGATCTAGTCAAGAGATCAGAAGCTGGAATGATTACTCACCCAGTTACTACCCATCAGTTAGCCACTTTGCAGGAAGTGGATTCTGTTTGTGCAACTTACCGTGTTTCAGGTCTTCCAGTAATTGATGAAGATGGAACTCTAGTTGGAATTGTTACCAACAGAGATATGCGTTTTGTAAACGAAGTTCAAAAGACCACAACTTTGGTTAAAGATGTAATGACTCCAATGCCTTTGGTAACAGCTCCAGTTGGAGTTTCACCAGAAACAGCAATTGCTATCTTTGCTCAGCACAGAATTGAGAAACTTCCTCTAGTTGATCCAAGCAACAAACTAAAAGGTCTAATCACTATCAAAGACTTTGATAAGAGTGAGAAGTATCCTTTGGCAAGCAAGGACTCTAAGGGTCGTCTACTTGTAGCAGCTGCAGTTGGTGTTGGCGATCAGGGTTGGGAAAGAGCAATGGCTCTTGTTGATGCAGGTGTAGACATTCTTATTGTCGATACCGCTCACGGACACAACACTGCTGTTCTAGATATGGTGGCAAAGCTAAAGGCAGAACCAGTAGCTAAGCACGTCGATGTTATTGGTGGAAACGTTGCAACTCGTGAAGGTGCTGCTGCTCTAGTTGAAGCTGGAGCTGATGGTGTGAAGGTTGGCGTTGGCCCAGGTTCTATTTGTACGACTCGAGTTATCGCAGGTGTAGGTGTGCCACAGATCACTGCAGTTTACGAAGCAAGTTTGGCCTGTAAGCCATTCGGAGTTCCAGTAATTGCAGATGGTGGTTTGCAGTTCTCAGGAGATATTCCTAAGGCTCTTGTTGCAGGAGCTAATGCAGTGATGATTGGTTCGCTACTAGCCGGCACTGATGAAGCACCTGGAGATATCACATTCGTAGGTGGCAAGCAGTTCAAGACTTATAGAGGTATGGGATCTCTCGGTGCAATGCAGTCTCGAGGCGAAGCAAAGAGCTACTCAAAGGATCGCTACTTCCAAGATGATGTTCTTAGAGAAGACAAGCTAGTTCCTGAAGGTATCGAAGGAAGGGTTCCTTACCGTGGAACTGTTGGCACAGTTGCTCACCAACTAATTGGTGGTCTAAGAGCAGCCATGGGTTATGTCGGAGCAGCAACTATTGCAGAGCTTCAAGCTAAGGGTAAGTTCGTAAGAATTACTCCTGCTGGGCTAAAGGAAAGCCACCCGCACGATATTCAGATGACCGTTGAAGCACCGAATTACAACAACCGCTAGGAGAGACTAATGAGCGAAATAGAGATTGGTCGCGGTAAGCGCGGTAACCGTAGTTGGGCATTTGATGACATTGCGATTGTTCCTTCTAGAAGAACTCGTGACCCTAGAGATGTTTCAACAGCATGGAATATTGATGCCTACAGCTTCCAGCTCCCTGTTCTAGCTGCCCCAATGGACTCTGTTGTCTCTCCTGACACAGCTATTGCTATTGGCAAGCTAGGTGGCCTTGGTGTTCTAGACCTAGAAGGTCTATGGACTAGATATGAAGATCCAACTAAGCAGCTTGCAGAGATTGCTAAGTTGTCTCCAGAATCAGCAACAGCTGCCATGCAGAAGTTATACAGCGAGCCAATCAAGCCTGAACTAATCAAAGAGCGTATTGCCTACATCCGTAAGTCTGGCGTTACTGTTGCAGGAGCTCTATCTCCTCAAAAGACTAAAGAGTATGCTAAGGCAGTTATCGCTGCTGGTGTTGATTTATTTGTTATTCGTGGAACTACTGTTTCAGCAGAGCACGTATCAAAGACTCAAGAAGCTTTGAACCTTAAAGAATTTATCTATGAACTAGATGTTCCAGTAATTGTTGGCGGAGCAGCTACCTACACCGCAGCTCTGCATCTAATGAGAACTGGCGCTGCTGGTGTTCTAGTTGGTTTCGGTGGAGGAGCAGCTTCTACTACTCGTAAGGTTCTTGGTATTCACGCACCTATGGCAACAGCGGTTGCCGATGTTGCTGGAGCAAGAAGAGATTACATGGATGAATCAGGTGGACGTTACGTGCACGTGATTGCAGATGGTGGTCTTGGAACTTCGGGAGATATCGTCAAGGCAATAGCTTGTGGAGCGGATGCAGTCATGCTTGGTTCTGTATTAGCTAAAGCGGATGAAGCTCCTGGTAAGGGTTGGCACTGGGGAGCAGAAGCTCATAACCCAGAACTACCTAGAGGCGAAAGAGTTCAGGTTGGAACTGTTGGTTCTCTTGAGCAAATTCTTCAGGGCCCATCTTCTTCAGCTGATGGTTCAACTAACCTCATGGGTGCTTTGCGTAAAGCAATGGCAACAACTGGTTACTCTGACCTAAAAGAATTCCAAAGAGTAGACACAGTAGTTGCCCCTTACGGCGCATAATCTATGCTCAAACTTGCTCTAACCGCTAGGTGGATTGCAGCCCTAGTTCTTTGTTTGCTATTAGCTGTTGCTTTTGCTTTGTTAGCTCAGTGGCAGATAAACAGAACCTTCATTGAAAGCGCATCTAATGAAGCCTGGTCTGAAGTTAAAGTAGTTGACCTAGAAACTGTTGCAACGCCAAACTCGCCATTTACTTTCAATGAGATTTCTCTTGAGGGTGAAAAGACTGTTCTCACTAAGGTGAGAACGAAGATAACTTTCAATCCAAGTAGAGCTCTTTTGATAGCAGATCGTATTCAACTAAATGGAGATACTGGCTACTGGGTAGTAGTTCCAACCCGGACAGAAAAGGCAGAACTCTTTGCTGCTGCAGGTTTTATTCAAGGTGAAGAGAAAGCTAAGCAAGCTTTAGCTCAGATCAAGCAGCTCTTCACAGTTCAGGCATTTATGCCGATAGAAGGAAGACTCTTACCTAGCGAAGCACCTACTCAGTCTCTCGGCAAAGATTTGTATTCGACTTTGTCTGTGCCACAGCTCATCAACAATGAATTAGATGAGGGCTCTGAATCTGCTACCTACACAGGCTTCCTTGCTCTAACCGATCAGAACGTGTTTAGTCAGATTGAGGATGTTCAAGAGCTAACTATTGGCATGCCTAAGACTGATAGTGAAGTGAATTGGCTAAGTGCTTTTTATGCCATTGAGTGGACAGTCTTTGCTGGATTCGCTGTTTTTATGTGGTGGAGACTTCTAGCCGATGCATATAAGAAGCAGCAGGCTGCTCTGCTGGCTGAATAGCCTCCAAAGCCCAAGTAAAATAAGGACATGATTCCCAAAGACCAAGCTGCTTCAGCTCTAAAGTTCTATCGCGTCAGCTCTAAAATCACCGGAGTCTTCTTGATCCTGGTCGGAGTTGAGATGGTGCTCAAATACTTCTTTGGTCTACTAATTTGGTCAGGTGGATCTGCTGGCGTCCTAGGCCTGGTCCCTGACTCAGTTGATGGCACAGGACTTCCAGTTTCCGGTGTGGACATCTCAAAGCTTTTACTTCAGGTGCACGGAATTCTATACATTGTTTATTTGTTTGCTGACTTCCGTATCTGGAGACTAGCGAACATGAAATTCCAAGACTTCTTGGTTATCGCTATGGGTGGAGTTGTTCCGCTATCTGCCTTCTTTATTGAGCGTAAGTACCAAGCTAAGTTTGTTCAGATCTTTGGACTTGAAAAGACAGGTGCTTAATCATTAACGCTTCTGTTGAAAACAGACCTGTTCTGGTCGTTGATTTCGGTGCTCAGTATGCCCAGCTAATTGCTCGTCGAGTTAGAGAAGCTGGTGTCTACAGCGAGATTGTTCACCACAACGTAACTGCTGAAGAAGTCAAGAGTAAAAATCCTTTGGCAATCATTCTCTCCGGTGGACCATCAAGTGTTTACGAACCCTCTTCACCACAGCTTGATAAAGCAATTCTTGAATTAGGAATACCTGTTCTAGGCATTTGCTATGGTTTCCAGATTCTTGCATCCGCTCTAGGTGGTCGTGTAGACAAGACAGGTCTTCGTGAATATGGAGCAACAGAACTTAAGGTAACTGCTGGAGGAGAGATTCTTGCAGGTCAACCCGGTGAGCAGATCTGCTGGATGAGTCACGGTGACCAGGTCATGAAGGAGCCAGCAGGCTTTGAAGTTCTTGCTTCAACTGCAACAACTCCAGTAGCAGCTTTTGCTAACAGTGAGAAGAAGATCTATGGAGTGCAGTGGCACCCAGAAGTAAAGCATTCACAATTCGGACAGAACGTCCTAGAAAACTTCCTACACAACGCAGCCGGTATTCCCTCTGACTGGAATAGCGAAAACGTAATTGCGCAGCAGGTTGAAAAGATTAGGAACCAGGTCGGTAGTGACAGAGTCATCTGCGGGCTTTCAGGTGGAGTTGACTCAGCGGTAGCAGCAGCTCTAGTACACAAAGCAGTTGGAGACCAACTGGTTTGTATCTTTGTGAACCACGGGCTATTGCGTGAAGGTGAAGTAGAGCAGGTAGAACGTGACTATGTTGCATCAACTGGTGTTCGACTAATCACAGTTGATGCCGAGAAGAAGTTCTTAGATGCACTTGCTGGAGTAACTGATCCTGAGACCAAGCGAAAGATTATTGGTAGAGAGTTCATCAGATCATTTGAAGAAGCTCAAGCTCAACTAATTGCCGAATCCAAAGCCGATAACCGACCAGTTAAGTTCCTGGTTCAAGGAACCCTATACCCAGATGTTGTTGAATCAGGTGGTGGTGTTACCGCAGGTATCAAGAGCCACCACAACGTAGGAGGGCTTCCTGAGGACCTCCAGTTTGAACTGGTTGAACCTCTTAGAACCTTATTCAAGGATGAAGTTAGAGCCATTGGTTATGAACTTGGTCTTCCTAAGGAAATCGTTGGTAGACAGCCATTCCCAGGGCCTGGCCTTGGTATTCGCATTGTTGGTGAAGTTACTAAGGAACGTCTAGATCTTCTTCGCAAAGCAGATGCAATTGTTAGAGCAGAACTAAGTGCTGCGGGTCTTGATGGTGAAATCTGGCAGTGTCCAGTAGTTCTTCTAGCCGATGTTAGATCTGTTGGTGTTCAGGGCGATGGCAGAAGCTACGGTCATCCAATTGTGCTTAGACCTGTTTCAAGTGAAGATGCTATGACTGCTGATTGGTCAAGAGTTCCTTATGACCTTCTTGCCAAGATCTCAAACCGCATTACCAATGAGGTAGCTGGAGTAAACAGAGTAGTTCTAGATATCACTAGCAAGCCACCTGGCACTATTGAGTGGGAATAGCTTCGGTTCTAGGTGAATGATTTGAACGAGAAGATACCTTTAGTCTTTGCTCACAGAGGGGCTTCAGGTTATCGTCCGGAAAACACACTAGAAGCTTTTGAACTAGGAATTGCTCAAGGAGCAGATGGCATTGAGTTCGATATTGTCAGCACCAAAGATTCTCAGCTCATCATTAGACACGAAAACGTGTTGAGCCAAACAACAAACATTCTGGATGTTGGTGAATTTAAAGTTCTACGCCGTGATGGATTCG
This sequence comes from Rhodoluna sp., assembly GCA_044373385.1. Lineage (GTDB taxonomy): Bacteria > Actinomycetota > Actinomycetes > Actinomycetales > Microbacteriaceae > Rhodoluna. The sequence goes on along the minus strand of JBILQF010000001.1, from coordinate 257,329 downwards.
TTGACGGAGTTGAACATTCCGATTGGTTTTCAGAAGACCTAAATCTTGAAGACATAAAGAAATTGCGAGCCATAGAACGAATTGCCGATATCAGACCAGGCAGTGCAAAGTTTGATGGTCAATTCACAATCCCAACTCTTCTTGAAGTTTTGCAATCAGAATTTATAAACAAAAAGATTGCTGTTTTGGAATTTAAGAGTGGAACGCACCTAGAAAAGTTTGAGGGAAGTGTTACTGAATTCGCAGCTAAACAGGTTTTAGAGTCAAATGCAATTGAACGTGGAGTGAAGCTCTATGTCGAGTCATTTGATTTGGATTTGAATATGGATGCAAAGGCAGTTTTCACCAAAGCAGGCATACCTGCCCAATACTTTCTAGCTATTGATTCAACCAAGATGGTTGATTGCGATCTAGAGCTTCTTGCTGAGAACTTCGATGGTCTATCAATTGCTACACACATGCTCCTATCTACCGATACTTGGGTTGATTCTTGTCACTCGCTAGGACTTGATGTTTGGGTCTATACAGCCAGAGCCGAAAAGGCCACAACCACCATCGAGGCCTACTACGAAGAACTTATCCAAACTGGGGTGGATGGCATATTCGCTGACCAGCCAGACCTTTTGCGGCGTGTGTTGACCGAGCGTGGCTAATCTGTCGGTTGAGCAACCTAAAATTACTAAGTCATGTCTTGGATTGAACCCAATAACCCATCAAAGCTCCTTGAAGGTCTAAACCCTCAACAAGCTGAAGCCGTCCTCTATAGAGGACCGGCTCTATTGATTGTTGCTGGAGCAGGTTCAGGTAAGACCAAGGTGCTTACCCACCGCATTGCTCACCTACTAGAGCAAAGAGAAGCCTGGCCATCCCAGATCTTGGCTATTACCTTCACCAATAAAGCAGCCAGTGAGATGAGAGACCGAATCAAGCTTCTGGTGGGGGACCCAGAAGGAATGTGGATCCGCACTTTCCACTCTGCTTGTCTTCAAATTCTTAGAAGAGAGGCTGAGCGTCTAGGGCATAACTCAAACTTCACTGTTTATGACACTGGCGATTCAAGAGCTCTAATCAAGAGACTCATCAAATCAAGTGGTCATGACATCGACAGCCTAAAAGCTCAAGTAGTCGCATCAGTAATTAGCAAGGCTAAGAATGAGTTGCAGACAGCCGAAGACTTCGCAGCAAACATTGATACCAAGAACCCTAAGTCTCAGGCTATTGCTGAAGTATTCCTTGCCTATGAGTCAGAGAAGAAGAGAAACAACGCTTTTGACTTTGATGACCTTATTGGGGAGACCGTCTTCTTACTTAGAGCATTCCCTGAGGTGGCAGCTAACTACCAGCGCAAATTTAGACATGTTCTTGTTGATGAGTATCAGGACACTAACCATGCTCAGTACGCTTTGATTCGTGAATTGACTAAACCGATTGATCCGAAGTTTGCACTTCCTGAAGGCAAAACAGGAGAACTAGTAGGACCAGCATCACTAACGGTTGTTGGTGACAGCGACCAGTCGATCTATGCCTTCCGTGGTGCCGACATTAGAAACATTTCAGAGTTCAGCAAAGACTTCCAAGGTGCTCACACAATCCTGCTTGAGCAGAACTATCGTTCAACCCAAAACATTCTTTCTGCAGCTAACGCCGTTATTGCTAAGAACTTTGACAGACCAGATAAGAACCTATGGACTGATGCTGGTGCTGGAGAGAAGATAGTTCAGTTCACAGCTGTAGATGAACGACATGAAGCAGGCTTCATCGTTGATCAGATTCAAGAACACCATGGCGATGGAGTTGCTTATTCTCAAATGGCAATTCTTTATAGAACTAACGCTCTAACCCCAAGCATTGAAGCTGAGCTAAAGTCCCAGCGAGTTCCTTATGCAGTTATTGGTGGTTTGAAATTTTATGAGCGTAAAGAAATCAAGGATGCTCTTGCTTATCTAACTGCCGTATCTAACGGTCGTAACGATGAAGCAGTTAGAAGAATTATCAACGAACCTGGTAGAGGTATCGGAGATAAGACTGAGCTAAAGGTTGCTGAGTTAGCAAGAAGAAATGACATAAGTTTCCGAGATGCTCTCTCTTATTCGACTGAGCTGGGCTTAGGCCCAAAGCTAACTGAAGCAATTACAAAGTTTGCAAACCTTTTAGATTCTCTTGAACAGATGTCACACACATCAAAAATCAGCGACGTCTTGATTGAAGCCTTAACTCGATCAGGCTATCGCTATGGCTTGGAGATGAGCCGAGACCCTCAGGATGAGGCAAGGGTAGAAAACCTTGATGCTCTTGTAGGTCAGGTTGTTGAGTATCAACTAAGAAACCCTGATGCTACCTTGGCTGATTACTTGGCTGAAATTACTCTGGCTGCAGCAGCAGATGAGATTGATGATGGTTCAGGCCAGGTCTCTCTAATGACTCTTCACACTGCCAAAGGTCTTGAGTATCCAGTTGTCTTCATTGCTGGTTTGGAGCAGGGAACTCTTCCGCACATGCGCTCTTTCGAAGAGGTTGGCGGCCTAGCCGAAGAGCGCAGATTGTTCTATGTGGGTATTACTAGAGCGATGAGATTGCTGTATCTAACCATTGCCATGCAGAGAACCCTCTTTGGTCAGTTGAACTCAACCATGCCTTCTAACTTCCTGCTTGATATCCCTGCAGATCTAATTGATCAAAGAGGAGCTGAAAGAGAAAGCCCTAGGTACCAACCAAGGGCTGTGGGTAGTGGCTATGACCGACCGGTCAGGGAGAAGAAGGTCTGGGATAACGCCATCACCACTGTCAGGAACAATGAGGGGCTAGTTCTCTCCGTTGGGGACAAGGTCATGCACGATGCCTTTGGTGTTGGAACAGTTCTTGAGACCACAGGCGAGGGAGCCAGACAGACCGCTGAGATTAGATTCGAAAAGGTGGGCACTAAGCGCTTGATGGTGCGGGTAGCACCTATCGAGAGGCTCTAAACTGGTCTTTGGTGCACGCTCTTCAGTGCCCTTTTTGTGAATGGAATCATAAGTGGATTTATTTGAATATCAGGCCCGAGACATGTTCGAGGCACACGGAGTCCCTGTTCTACAGGGCCTAATCGCAGACACCCCAGAGCAAGCAGCTGAAGCTGCAGCCAAGATTGGCGGCACTGTTGTGGTCAAAGCCCAGGTTAAAGCTGGTGGCCGAGGTAAAGCCGGTGGTGTTAAGTTAGCTCATAACCCTGAAGAGGCTAGAGCAGCTGCGGAATCAATCTTGAAGTTGACCATCAAAGACCTTCCTGTCAATCGAGTAATGATTGCTCAAGGTGCTGCCATTGATAAGGAGTACTACTTCTCAGTATTGCTAGATAGAAGCAACAGAACTTTCCTTTCTCTTTGCAGCGTTGAAGGTGGAATGGAAATTGAGCAACTTGCTGAAGAGCGTCCAGATGCTCTAGCAAAGATTGCTATTGATGCTATTCAGGGAATTGATTTGGCTAAGGCTTTAGAGATCGCTAAAGCCGGTGGCTTCAGCGATGACATTGCTGCCAAGGTGGCTCCAGTATTTGTGAAGCTATACGACGTCTTTGTTAAAGAAGATGCAACCTTGGTTGAAGTAAACCCATTGATCCTAAGTAAAGATGGCGAGATCATCGCTCTTGATGGCAAGGTCTCTCTAGATGACAACGCAGAGTTCCGTCACGAAAGAGAAACAATGGAACGCGATCAGCTTGATCCTCTAGAGGCTAAGGCTAAGCAAGCAGATTTGAACTACGTGAAGCTAGATGGTGAAGTTGGAATCATCGGTAACGGTGCAGGACTTGTTATGTCAACACTTGACGTTGTTGCTTACGCCGGTGAAAGACACGGTGGTGTGAAGCCAGCTAACTTCCTAGATATCGGTGGTGGAGCTTCAGCGGAAGTTATGGCTGCAGGTCTAGACGTAATTCTTGGTGACCCACAAGTAAAGAGCGTGTTTGTTAACGTCTTCGGTGGAATCACTGCTTGTGATGCTGTTGCTAATGGAATCGTTGGAGCGCTAGCTACTCTCGGTTCTTCTGCTACTAAGCCTTTGGTTGTTCGCCTTGATGGCAACAACGTAATTGAAGGCCGCAAGATTTTGGCTGATGCAAATCACCCATTAGTAACCGTTGTTGACACTATGGATGAAGCTGCTGATAAAGCCGCTGAACTCGCTAACCGCTAAAGAGAGATTTAAGTAATGTCTATTTTTCTAGATAAGAACAGCAAGATAATCGTTCAGGGTATGACCGGTTCTGAAGGCATGAAGCACACCCGAAGAATGCTAAAGGGTGGATCAAACATTGTTGGTGGTGTGAACCCTCGTAAAGCAGGTGAGTCAGTTGATGTTGATGGAACTTCACTACCAGTGTTTGGATCAGTTGCAGATGCCATGGCAGCAACAGGAGCAAACGTTTCTGTAATCTTCGTGCCACCAGCTTTCGCCAAGTCAGCTGTTATGGAAGCTATCGATGCCTCAATCGAACTTGCTGTTGTAATCACCGAAGGTATTCCAGTGCATGACTCAGCTAGCTTCTGGGCATACAGCGTTTCAAAGGGCAACAAGACTCGCATCATTGGTCCGAACTGCCCAGGTATCATCAGCCCAGGAAAATCTAACGCCGGTATTACTCCTTCTGACATCTCGGGTCCTGGTCCTATTGGTCTAGTAAGTAAGTCAGGTACCTTGACCTACCAAATGATGTTTGAGCTTCGTGACATTGGTATTTCAACTGCTATCGGTATTGGTGGAGACCCAGTTATTGGAACTACACACATTGATGCTCTTGCTGCTTTTGAAGCAGATCCAGAAACTAAGGCAATCGTGCTTATCGGTGAAATTGGTGGTGACAGCGAAGAGAAAGCTGCTGCATACATCAAGGACAACGTAACTAAGCCTGTTGTTGCTTATGTTGCTGGCTTCACTGCTCCTGAAGGTAAGACCATGGGTCACGCGGGAGCAATTGTTTCAGGTTCTGCTGGAACTGCTCAGGCTAAAAAAGAAGCATTCGAAAAAGTCGGTGTAAAGGTAGGCAAGACTCCAAGTGAGACTGCAGCCCTAATGCGCGGTGTTATCGCAAGCCTATAGCTCATGCGTATAAAGGCATTCGCTAGAGGAGCACTTGGTGCAGCTTTTGTTGTTGCCATAGGTTTCTTTAGCGTCTTTGCCCTAAACATTACAACTTGGCTCATTGAGCAAACTCAAGGTGCAACCTTTCAGACTGTCTTGCAGGACTCTTCTAGAACTTGGTTGAGCTCTCATGGAGTAACAATATTCTTTGCTGAAGGAAAACTTGCTGGACTAAAAGTTCCTGCATTTATCTATGACCTAATCCCACTAGGTTTCTCAATTCTTATTGGCTGGTCCATGTTTAGATCAGGAAAGAAGCTAAGCGGCGAGAAATATCTTGTATTTGGTTGGCTTGGAGCAATCCTTACCTACCTTTTGGTTTCTGTGATTGTTACAAGTGTTGCTGTTACCAAAGACATCTTTGTTGTTCAGTGGCAAGGAGTTTTCATTCCTGTTGCTTTGTTTGCTGCAATGCTCATTGTTGGCTCAGTTGTTGGCGATTCCATGCTCTTCGAGGATTCTGAACCATCTGAACTTAGAGAGAGAATACGAAACTTCTTTACAGGTTTGTTTGACAAGTTGCCTTGGGCAATCAAACCTTTGATTGGTCCAGCACTTCGTGCTGGTACCGGTGTGGTGGCAGCAATGAGTGCTGTGAGTGCAATCATGATTTCAGTTCTATTGGCTGTGAACTGGATTGAAATCATCAAGCTATATCAGTCACTGCAATTGACCTTCTTAGGTACCTTTACAGTCAGCACAGGTCAGCTGGCCTTGATGCCAAACCTAATTGCCTTTGGCAATGCGTGGCTAACCGGAGTGGGTTTTTCTGTTGGACAGGGATCAACAGTCAGCCCTCTAGTGACTGAACTTGGACCATTGCCTGCTATTCCAATGTTGGCTTCTCTTCCTACTTCTAGTAGCAGTTTGGGTGTGCTGTTCATTCTCGTACCACTGCTAGCAGCGTTCTTTGGCACATTGCTTGTGAAGTCACACACAGCAGAACTCAGATTCAACTATTCGTCTGCCACATCAGCAGCCATCTCTCTGGGGCTCTCTATTGGTTTGGTTGCCGCTGTTGAGATGTGGATATTGGTTGAGTTAGCAAGTGGCTCTCTAGGGCCTGGACGCATGAGTCTAGTTGGAGCTAACCCTTGGGTAGTTGCCGGAGTTACCTTTATAGAAGTCAGCATTGCTTCAGTGTTGGCAGCGTTCTTCAGCGCAAGACCTGATGGTGCTGACACAGAACTTATCAAGAGAAACTCGGGCGGTAAAGTTAGAAAATGATATCTGTTGTTGTTCTCATCTCAGGCAGCGGATCTAACCTCCTCGCGCTGCTAAAAAAGAGCGAAAACCCTCTTTACCCAGCCAAGATTGTTGCTGTTGGATCTGACAAGAATGCCCCAGGACTAGAGCATGCTGAGCTTTATGAAGCGGACACTTTTGTTGTGAGCCCCGAAAGATTTGCTACTAAAGAACTTTGGGCTGAAACCTTGTTAGCTAATGTTCAACACCACCAACCAGATCTTGTTGTTCTAGCTGGATTCATGAAGGTATTACCAGCTAACTTTGTTTCTGCTCTAAAGGGCAAGCTAATCAACATTCACCCAAGTCTTCTTCCTGAGTTTAAGGGTGCTCACGCTGTGAGAGATGCTATACAAGCTGGAGCTACAAAGACAGGTGTAACCATTCACTATGTTGACGAAGGCGTTGACACTGGTGAAATCATTGTTCAAAGTGAAGTTGCGATTGAGCCAGGTGATACAGAGTCTGTATTGCATGAACGTATCAAGAAGGTCGAGCATGAACTTCTTGCTTCAACTATTGAACAGATTGCCTACAAACAACTACCAGCACTAAAACTCTAGAGTTAGGGATTACCTTGTCAGCACAAAATGAATACACTCCGGCGGACTATCGTCATCGTGACCGTGTTGCAATTAGACGAGCTCTTATCTCTGTTAGCGACAAGACAGGTCTTATCGAACTAGCCACAGCACTATCTGAAGCTGGAGTTTCAATTGTTTCTACTGGCTCAACAGCAAGTTCAATTAGAAGTGCTGGCATTGAAGTAACTGAGGTAGTTGAAGTTACTGGCTTTGCTGAAGCGCTTGATGGTCGAGTGAAGACCCTTCACCCAAAGATTCACGGAGGGCTTCTTGCTGATCTTCGTTTGGTAAATCACGAAGAGCAACTTCGTGGTCTTCAGATTGAACCTTTTGAACTAGTTGTAGTTAACCTTTATCCATTTGTTTCAACTGTTGCTAGTGGAGCCAAAGGCGATGCTGTTGTTGAGCAGATTGACATCGGTGGTCCAGCGATGGTTAGAGCAGCTGCAAAGAACTATGCCAACGTGGCAATTGTTGTTGACCCAAGTAAATACGAGAACATCATCAAGGCTGTATCTGATGGTGGCACACTGCTTGCTGAAAGGAAAGATCTAGCAGCACTAGCCTTTGCTCACACAGCAAGATATGACAGTGCTGTTGCTAGTTGGTTTGCTGATGAGGTCGAAACAGCAGCTTTGTCAAACCAACCGAAAGTTACAGAGCTTAAGAATCCTGGCTTCCCTCAGCACATTGAGCTTGATGCTGAACTACTGAGTGTTCTTAGATATGGTGAGAACTCCCATCAGGCTGCCTCTATATACAGAAACACAAGTCCGCTAGCTGTTTCAGGTATTGCGCAAGCCAAGCTCCACAACGGTAAAGAGATGTCATATAACAACTACGTTGATGCTGATGCTGCAGTTAGAACTGCCTATGACTTTGATGAACCAGCGGTAGCTATTATCAAGCACGCTAACCCTTGCGGTATTGCTGTTGCACCTAAGGATGCAACAGATCCTATTGCTGCTGCTCACTCAGCTGCTTTCCTATGTGACTCTGCTAGTGCCTACGGAGGAGTGGTTGCAGCCAATAGAACTGTGACCATGGGTATGGCCTTGAACCTAGAAGACATCTTTACTGAAGTATTGATTGCTCCTGGCTATGAGTTAGAGGCACTGAGACTACTAATTGAACGTAAGAAGAATCTAAGAATTTTGGAATTACCTAAGAACTACAGTCGTGAATCACATGAGATTAGACATATCTCTGGAGGCTTCTTAGTTCAAGAGACTGACTCTTTCCTAAACTTTTCAACCAACAACTGGAAGCTTGTTAGCGGAGCTAAGCCAGATGAGAAGACCATGGATGATCTGATCTTCGCTTGGCGTGCAGTTCGTGCAGTGAAGTCCAATGGAATTCTTCTAGCTAAAGAAGGTTCATCTATTGGAATTGGTATGGGTCAAGTAAACAGAGTTGACTCATGCAAGCTTGCTGTTACAAGAGGGGATCTGCGCGTTAAGGGATCTGTTGCTGCCAGCGACGCGTTCTTCCCATTCGCTGATGGACTACAGATTCTGATTGATGCAGGAGTGAAAGCGGTAGTTCAGCCTGGCGGATCAGTTCGTGATGAAGAGATAATTGCCGCAGCTAAACAAGCGAAGCTCACCATGTTCTTTACCGGTGAGCGTCACTTCTATCACTAGAGGTTAGAGACGTCCGCTTGCTTAGCTCTAACAGCTTCAGCAGCAACCTTTAGGGCATCAAGTTCTTCAGCATTAAGTGGTGTTTCAACAATCTGCTTGATTCCACCCTTACCTAGCTTGGCTTCAACACCTAGGTAAACACCTGAGATACCAAACTCACCATCAACCCATGCACATACAGGGAATACAGCTCCACTGTCTTCATGAACTGCTTTAGCCATTCGAGCAACAGCAGCACTAGGTGCATAGTAGGCAGAGCCGGTCTTTAGAAGAGCAACAATCTCTGCTCCACCGTTACGAGTCTTATCAACTAGTTCAGCAACCTTGCCAGCTCCAAGCACTTCGATGATTGGCTTGCCGTTAACTGTTGAGACTGAAGGAACTGGAACCATGGTCTCACCATGGGAACCCAAGGTAAGGGTCTTAACATCTCCAACTTTGGCTCCAGCAGCTTCTGCTACGAAGTTGGTGAAACGAGCGGTGTCTAGGATTCCAGCCTGACCGATAACTCTTTCTTTAGGGAAGCCAGAAGCCTTTTGAGCAAGGGCAGTCATCTCATCCAGTGGGTTAGACACTACAAGAATTACTGCGTTTGGGGCGTACTTGGCGATGTTCTTAGCTACGCCACCAACGATGCCTGCGTTGACCTCAAGCAGATCCATGCGGCTCATACCTGGCTTACGAGGAAGACCGGCTGTGATGATGACGATATCGCTGTCTGCAATGGCCTCATAGCCTGTTCCATCAGCCTGGGTGCTAGCTCCCACAACCTTGGTCTCATAGCCCTCAATTGAGCGAGACTGGTTGATATCTAGGGCAATACCCTCTGGCTTGCCTTCTAGGATGTCGGTTAGGACAACGGTGTCGAAGATGTCATATTCAGCTAAACGCTGGGCTGTGGTGGTTCCGTAGAAACCTGAACCAATAACTGAGACTTTACCGTGGCGGGCCATGATGCATTTGCTCCTTTTGGGCTGAATGAGGTGCTTGGGAAGGTATATTTCAATGTATAGCCTACAACTTATAGATAGACTGAAAGGCTTTGGTAAGGCACCAACTTACCCCCGGTGAAAGCCCACTTACAGATTTAGGTACTTTTTTTGGAAACGAAGAAACTCGGTACGGTTCGGACCTTGCTCCGAATTTTCCCATACGCCAAGAAGGCGTTGCCAAGGGTAGTTTTGGGTACCCTGGCAGCCATCGGAGGCCATATGTTTGCCTTGGCAATCCCTGGCTACCTGAGGAGTCTGTTTGACACTTTGGAAGGTAACACCACATTTGAGACTCTTCTCTTTGCTGTGTTTGCAGTTCTTGGAATGGGTCTTCTAGAAGCAGTGATGGTTCTACTACGTAGATGGCTTGTGCTGACTCCAGGTACACATGTTGAAGCAGGGCTTAGAAGAACTCTTTATGCAAAGCTCCAAGATCTTGAGGTAGCTTTCCACGACAAGTGGCCAAGCGGACAGTTGCTTTCTCGTGCATCAAGTGACCTGAGCATGATTAGACGCTGGTTGTCATTCGGTCTTGTTCTTTTGGTAGCTAACCTATTCACCATCGTTGTTGGTTTCACACTGCTGTTCTCATACAACTGGTTACTAGCAACAGTGTTCGTCGTTGTGATGTCACCTCTTTGGGTTCTAGGTTTTAGATTTGAAAAGGAATACCACGTCACTGCTCGTATGAGCCAAGACCAGGCTGGAGACCTAGCTACCTCAGTTGAGGAAAGCGTTCACGGTATTCGTGTTATCAAGTCATTTGGTCGTGGATCATTTATGACAGAGAAGTTTGCTAAAGATGCTCTAAAGCTCAGAGGCACAGAACTAAACAAAGCCAAGATGGTTGCCAACCTATGGTTCTTCTTCTCAACAATTCCTAGCCTTGCAACAGGTATTTATCTTCCTCTGGGTATTTGGCAAATTGTTGAAGGCAACATGACCATTGGTGTTCTGCTTTCCTTCATCCTGACAACTCGTATTCTGCACTGGCCAATCGACTCTCTAGGTTTCTTGTTGTCGATGACCATTGATGCTAGATCTGCTGTTGAGCGTTTCTTTGAAGTAATTGATACCAAGGTTGATATCTCTGATCCTGAGCAGCCAAAGACCATCAAGGAACCTAAGGGTCGCTTGGTGTTTGAGAATGTCAGCTTTAGATATGCAGATGCTCCGGCTGCACAAAGAGATTTGATTGATGGAGTAAACCTTGTAATTGAACCTGGTGAATCTGTCGCTCTAATTGGTATTACAGGCTCAGGTAAGACCTCGCTTACTGCTCTTGCCACAAGACTTTATGAGGTAACAGGTGGCTCAGTAAAACTTGACGGTGTTGATGTCAGAGATCTATCTAGAGAAGAACTCAGAGCTCACGTTGCTATGGCTTTCGAAGACTCAACTTTGTTCAGTGACACCATTCGCAACAACGTACTGCTTGGAAGACCTGAGAGCACTGAAGAAGAACTAGCTCAAGCTCTAGAGATTGCTCAAGCAGGTTTCGTCTATGACCTTCCTGATGGACTTGATACCAAGATTGGTGAAGAGGGTCTTTCTCTTTCTGGTGGACAAAGACAACGTATTGCTCTTGCAAGAGCAGTGGCTGCTCAGCCAGCGGTACTAGTTCTGGATGACCCACTATCAGCACTTGATGTTGATACCGAAGCCATGGTTGAAGATGCTCTTAGAACTGTGTTGAAGGCAACCACTGCTTTGATTGTTGCTCACCGCCCATCAACTGTTCAGCTAGCTGACAAGGTTGCTCTATTGCAGGATGGAAAGATTACTGCCTTCGGTAAGCACAGCGATTTGATTGCTACAAATGATCACTACCGATACGTCATCAGCAGCCTAGATGCTGCCGGAAAGATGATTGAGGTGAACAAATAATGAGCATGCAGGGTGTTAAGAACGAAGAAAAGATTGAACTAAACAAAGAAGAGCAAGCTCGTGTTCGCGAGAGAAGCTTGAAGCTTCTCGGTGAAATCATCAAGCCAGTTAAGAACAGACTCTTTGTCTCTCTAGCTTTAGTTATCACTAGCCAGGCACTTAGAGTTTCAGGTCCTTGGCTTATTGCTGCGACTGTTGACTATGCTTTGCCAGCTGCTCAAAAGGGAGATCTAAGTCTTCTCTATTGGACAGTTGGTGGTTACGTCACAACTGCAGTTCTAGCAGGATTCACGATTGCCTACTTCCTAAGATTTGCAGCAAGAGTGAGCCAAGACATCATGTTTGGCCTTCGTAAGAGATTGTTCCGTCACACGCAGAGACTCTCGGTTGAATTCCACGAGACCTATACTTCTGGTCGAGTTATTGCTCGTCAAACTAGCGACTTAGATTCCATCAAGGAACTACTTGATTCTGGTGGTAGCGAGATGATCTCCGGAATCTTGTTTATGCTGTTTACCGCTATTGCTTTGGTGACTCTTGATGCAACATCATTCCTAATCATGTTGGTTAGCTTTATCCCACTGTTCTTCCTAACCCGTTGGTTCCAGAAGAACACCAGAATTAGCTACCGTAAGACTCGTGTTGCTTCAGCTAAGTTGATTGTTCACTTCGTTGAGTCAATGACCGGTATCCGTGCAGTGAAGGCTTTCCGTAAGGAAAAGAGAAACGAAGATACCTATAAGGATTTAGTTGAGGACTACCGTTCTGTGAACGCTAAGGTTATTCAGCTCTTCGGTATCTACGATCCAGGTCTAATCATGATTGGTAACATCACTGTTGCCTTTGTGTTGCTATGGGGCGGCTTTAGAGTCATGGAAGGCGATCTTGGTATCGGTGTTTTGATTTCTTGTATTTTGTATGCAAGAAGTTTCTACGAGCCAATGGAAAACCTGGCTATGTTCTATAACTCTTATCAATCAGCCAACTCAGCTCTTGAAAAGATTTCAGGTGTTCTAGAAGAAGAACCATCAGTACCAGAGGCAGAAAACCCAACTCCTCTTGCAGAGCGTAAGGGACACATCAACTTCAATACTGTTCAGTTTGCTTACTCAAACGGCAAGGTAGTGCTACCTAAGTTCGATATGGATATTCCAGCTGGTCAAACCATTGCTCTAGTTGGAACAACCGGTGCAGGTAAGTCAACTCTTGCCAAGCTAATCGGAAGATTCTATGACCCAAGCTCAGGAACAGTTGAACTTGATGGGGTTGACCTAAGAAAGCTTTCTGATGATGATCTTCGCACTGCTGTTGTCATGGTTACCCAAGAGGCATACCTATTCAGCGGAACTGTTGCTGAAAACATTTCTCTAGGTAAACCAGAAGCAACTCAAGAAGAGATTGAGAAGGCGGCTAAGGCTGTGGGTGCTCATGAGTTCATCTTGAGCCTGCCTGATGGCTATAACACGGATGTGAATAAGCGTGGTGGAAGAGTATCTGCAGGTCAGCGTCAGCTGATCTCATTCGCTAGGGCATTCATTGCTGACCCGACTGTATTGATCCTTGATGAGGCAACTAGCTCATTGGATATCCCAAGTGAGCGTATGGTCCAGAAGGGTCTTCAGACCCTGCTAGCGGGTAGAACTGCAATCATCATTGCTCACCGCCTCTCTACTGTGTCTATCGCTGACCGAGTGGTAGTGATGGAGCACGGAAAGATCATTGAAGATGATAAGCCTGCGGTTTTGATTGCCGGAACAGGTAAGTTTGCAAAGATGCACAAGGCTTGGCGCGATTCGCTCGTTTAGGCTTAGACAAGAACACAATAGGTAAGGAAAGCACTCTCATGGAAAAAATCAAGGTAGTTGGCACGGTCGTAGAGCTTGACGGCGATGAAATGACCCGCATCATTTGGCAGAACATCAAAGACTCTTTGATCTTGCCTTTTCTAGATGTTGACCTTGAATACTATGATCTTTCAATCGAGCACCGCGATGCAACCGATGACCAGGTCACTATTGATGCGGGTAATGCGATTGCCAAACACGGTGTTGGTGTTAAGTGTGCAACTATCACTCCTGATGAAGCCCGCGTAGTTGAGTTTGGCTTGAAGAAGATGTGGAAGTCACCAAACGGAACTCTTAGAAATATGCTTGATGGTGTTTTGTTCCGCGAGCCAATCATTATTTCTAACGTGCCAAGACTGGTGCCAGGTTGGACCAAGCCAATTATTGTTGGTCGTCACGCCCACGGAGACCAGTACAAGGCAACTGACTTTAAAGTTCCAGGTGCAGGAACTGTAACTATCACCTGGACTCCAGCTGATGGGACAGAACCTAAGACCATGACTGTTGCTGACTACCCTGAGACCGGTGGTGTTGCTATGGGTATGTATAACTACATGGATTCAATCCGCGACTTTGCTAGAGCGTCTTTCAACTACGGGCTATCTCGCAACTACCCAGTTTATTTCTCAAGCAAGAACACAATCTTGAAGGCATATGATGGAGCATTCAAGGATGCTTTCCAAGAAGTATTTGATGCTGAATACAGAACCCAATTCGAAGCAGCGGGCCTTACCTATGAGCACAGACTGATTGATGACATGGTTGCTGCTGCATTGAAGTGGGAAGGTGGCTACGTCTGGGCATGTAAGAACTATGACGGTGATGTTCAGAGCGATATCGTCGCTCAGGGCTTTGGTTCTCTTGGTCTAATGACTTCTGTTCTTACGACCCCTGATGGCAGTACAGCTCTTGCTGAAGCAGCTCACGGAACAGTAACCAGACACTACCGTGATCACCAAGCAGGTAAGAAGACAAGCACTAACCCAATTGCTTCTATCTACGCATGGACTAGAGCTTTGATGCATAGAGCCAAACTAGATGGCACTCCAGAGGTAACCCGCTTTGCTGAGACTTTGGAAGATGTTGTTATCAAGACTGTTGAGTCAGGTCACATGACAAAGGACCTGGCAGCTCTAATTGGTAAAGAGCAGGCTTACCAAACAACTGAGGAATTCATGGCATCACTTGCTACGAACCTAAAGGCTCGTTTGTCATAAATGTTTATAAGTCACAGATCTAAGTGACTGTGTAAAACTCCAGCAGGATTTCTGCTGGAGTTTTACTTTTATCCTCATGCAAATAACTAAACGACAACTGCCAAAAGCATTCCTTCTGGCCAGCACATTTTCATTAGTCCTTGGATCTGTTGTTGTTCCTTCTGTTCAGGCAGCGGCAACTAATCCAACCCCGGTTTGTAATGCAACCGGTACGAGCTGCACCATCTCTTTCCCATACACAGGCGATAACTACATCTGGTCTCCGCCTAGCGATGTGAGGAGTATGTCTATCTCGCTAGCCGGAGCTCAAGGTGGCAGAGCCGGTGGCAATGGAGCGAGAGCTACTGCCACTTTCAAAACTGTGCCAACAACACCGCTATACATTTTTGTTGGTGGCCAGGGTTCAACTGGTAGCGGAGCAGCAGGAGGCTATAACGGTGGAGGAGTAGCCGGTTCTGGACATAACGATGAAGGTTCCGGTGGTGGAGCAACAGACATTCGTACCAGCCCATTCCTAACTGATCGCATAGCGGTAGCTGGTGGCGGTGGTGGAACCGGTGGTTGGGTTGGTGGTGTTGGTGCCCCAGGTTCTGGAACTACCGGTGTTCAAGGTGGTAATGGTCAAGGTATTGGTGGTGGAGCAGGCACAGCGGTAGCTGGTGGAGCAGGAGGAGCATCAAATGGCTCTCAGACCACCCCAGGTAGTGCTGGAGGGCTAGGAGTTGGTGGTGCTGGAGGTAGAGCCAATACTCCTTCTAGCCTTGTCTCTGGTGGAGGAGGCGGAGGCGGTGGCTACTTCGGTGGTGGCGGTGGAGGAGCTGATACCGATAGTTCTGGTACTGACGGTGGCGGTGGCGGAAGCGGATCTAGCTTTATCAATGCGACTAAATTCTCAACACCTGTCTACATTGCAGGCTTTCAATCAGCTAATGGAGCTGCGAGTATTTCCTACAACTTCGGGCCAACAGTCATTTACTTCTCTGGTCCTGCATCTCCGAGCAAAGCAACCTTTCCAGTATTCAATATTGCCTTCGGGCAAAGTGTTACTGGGCTAACAGCAGACGATTTCATAATCTCTGGCACAGCTCAAGGTTGCTACATTTCAACTCTTACCGGTAGTGGAGCTAACTATGCGGCAGCAGTTACTGGTTGCACTGATGGAACAGTCATTTTGACACTAAAAGTGGATACCGTCTTTGGTAATGCCATCGGTCCAGTCAGAACATACTCAACTACTTCAATAACTTTGGATAGAACTGTTCCTGAAGTTGGTTCACTAACTAAACAACCAAGCAGTAATGCTTTGATTGTTTACAAAGCTATATTCTCTGAACCTGTTACTGGTCTTGTTGCGGATAACACTGACTGGCTAGTTAAAGGAAATGGCTGTGTGATTCAGTCAATGATTGGTTCAGGATCACAATACACAATTACTATTTCAAACTGTGTTGATGGAGATCTAGCAGGTCTTGTGTTGAATTCTTTAGCAGTTCAAGATGCTGCAGGAAATATCGGACCCAGTATTATCAACCAAACGGGAGTAACAAAGATTGACACAACAGCACCAATTCTTAGAGTGACCGATGTCACGGCTCCTGGTGCAGCTGGTTTACCAATATGGGTATTTGATAGTGAAGAGCCAGCTACTGGGATGAGTGCGGCTAAGTTCACCTTCTCTGGAACTGCAACATCCTGTGCGATGAACTATGCAGTACTTCGAGAGAACCTTGGTTGGCAGATCAGTTTGTTAGGTTGTGGAGTTGGTTCAACTCAAGTCACCTTAGCAGCTAACGCCGTGACGGATGGGTCAGGTAACACAGGTCCCAATGCGGCTCTAGCTTCAAACATCATTGAAATAACTCCTGACGAGGTAGTTAATGAAACCTTTGATTTGCCTGAACAACCAACTGGAGCAGTAGTTGAAAGCCCCGGATCTTCAGAAGTAGAACAGGGTATTGAGCGAAATGAGTTGTTAGCGGGTAAGGAGCTCCTACTAGGTGATAGCCAAAGTTCCATTAGTTCTAAAAACCGGGATGACTCAACCTATAAAGAACTAGGAGAAGACAAAGTCAAAGATTTGGAATCTATGAATCTAGATGATTTGCAGTCATCCATAACGCTTGCACTACTTGCACTCTCATTAGTCCTCAGTGCTTTTGCATTGAGCCGTTCAGCTAGAACTCGCAAAAGGCATTAGAGCAAAGGGCTAGTAGGCCCTCGTCTTAGTGGAAGATGATGGTGCGTTCGTTATCGAGAAGTACTCGATGTTCAGCAAACCATCTAACCGCTTGGGCGAGGGTCTTTGACTCTACATCCTGACCCATAGCAACCAGGTCTTTCTTAGACTTACCGTGATCTACTCGAATAACATTCTGTTCAATGATTGGACCCTCATCAAGATCAGCGGTTACAAAGTGAGCGGTAGCACCAATAAGTTTCACACCGCGGTTATGTGCCTGGGAATAAGGATTAGCACCTTTGAAGCCAGGTAGGAATGAGTGGTGGATATTGATAATCTTGCCTTCAAATTCTCTACAGAATTCAGGGCTTAGAATTTGCATGAATCTTGCAAGAACAATCAGTTCAATCTGATTGTCAACAATGTATTTGCGAAGCAAAGCTTCGAATGCCGCTTTGGTTTTCTCATCGGTCATTGGGTGAGACTGAAAAGGAATGCCGTAGAAACCAGCAAGTTCAGCTAGCTCTGAGTGATTACCAAAAACAGCAGGAACCTCAATAGGAATTTGACCTGATCTTTGGTTGAACAAGAGATCGTTTAGGCAGTGAGCACTTTTGCTTACTAGAACTAGTGCTTTGATTTTGCGGTTGACGTCATCTAGGTGCCAAGTGGCGCTGTACTTAGCAGCCACTTCAGAAATCTTCATAGCAAATTCTTCTTTAGGACCACTGACTTCAACCTGTAGACGCATGAAGAACTTGCCGCTTTCAGTGCTGGTGAACTGCTGGCTCTCGGTGATGTTTCCCTGAGCGCCAACAATAGCTCCAGAAATTGAGTGAACTATGCCTGGTTGGTCTTGGCAGACAAAGGTTATTACCCAGTGATTTGTTGGCGTCTTCATAGGGTCAAGTTTAGGGTTTGCTAGTCGTCTTGACTGAGTCGCATTTCGCGCTGCTTGTTTCGGTATGTCACGCTCTTCCAGATGACTACTCCAAAGAGCATCAATCCAGAGGCGATCATACTGATCCCGATGATGGTCCCTATTTCCACGCGGATTCCTTACTGACTGTTCGTTGTCCCTCTGGTAAGAATACCTAAACATTCGTTTTTCCGCTTATCCGAAAGAGCCCCGTGTCTAAAATGACCGCTAAATGCCATGTTTAGGCCTTGTTATACAATGGACCTATCGCAACTGGCGTTAAAGATGGGATTCCATCAGGGAGCGAAGGCATTTTGGTCGTACGCCTGGGCCAAACCAGCACAAGCCGTTAAGGAGTTCCCAATGTCCCAATTACCACAGGAGTTCAACTCTCCACTTTCAGCTACAGATCCAGAGATTGCTGCTGTTTTACAGGCAGAACTAGATCGCCAGCGTAACTTCCTAGAGATGATTGCTAGCGAAAACTTTGTTTCCAGAGCAGTTCTTGAAACTCAGGGTTCAGTTCTAACTAACAAGTATGCAGAAGGCTATCCAGGTAAGCGTTACTACGGCGGCTGTGAAGCTGTTGACTTAGCAGAGAACCTAGCTCGCGATAGAGCGAAAGAACTATTTGGTGCCGAGCACGCAAACGTTCAACCACACTCAGGAGCAACCGCTAACGCTGCTGTCCTTCAAGCTTTTTGTAAGCCAGGAGACAAGATTCTGGGACTAGAACTCGCTCACGGTGGGCATCTAACCCACGGCATGAAGTTGAACTTCTCAGGTAAGACATACGAGGCTCATGCCTATGAACTAAACCCAGAAACTTTCCTGATGGACATGGATATTATTCGTAAACGAGCCCATGAAGTAATGCCTAAAGTCCTTATTGCTGGATGGTCGGCATATTCTCGCCATATTGACTTTGCTGAGTTCAGAAAGATTGCTGACGAAGTTGGTGCAATTCTCTGGGTAGATATGGCTCACATCGCAGGTCTAGTTGCAGCAGGAGTGCACCCGAACCCAGTTCCTTATGCAGATGTAATTTCAACTACAGTTCACAAGACACTAGGTGGACCTCGATCAGGTTTGATTCTGTGTAAAGCAGAGTACGCGAAGAAGATTGATTCAGCTGTTTTCCCTGGCCAACAGGGCGGACCATTGATGCACGTTATTGCTGGTAAAGCGGTTGCCTTCAAGGCAGCAATGGGCCAAGAGTTCAAAGAAAGACAACAGCGCACAATTCGTGGTGCTCAGATTATTGCTGAGCGTCTTATGCAAGCTGATGTTAGAGCCAACGGTGTTGATGTTCTAACCGGTGGAACAGATGTGCACCTAGTTCTAGTGGACCTTAGAAATTCTCCAATTGATGGCAAGACCTGTGAAGATCTACTTCACGATGTAGGCATCACAGTGAACCGTAACTCAGTTCCTAATGATCCAAGACCTGCCCTAGTAACATCAGGTGTTCGTATTGGTACTCCAGCTCTAGCTACCCGTGGTTTTGGTGATAAGGAATTCACTGAGGTGGCTGACATCATCGCTCACGTAGTTATGCCTAACCCTGACATCGATGCCCTAGCTGACAGAGTCCGTGCATTGACAGCTGAATTTCCGCTTTATAACGGCCTAGAGAACTGGTAGTCCATTGGTTGCCCAGATACTTGATGGCAAGGCAGTAGCGAAGGCAATAAAAGCTGAGCTAACGCAGGACGTCATAGAACTAAAGAAAAAGGGGATTACCCCTGGCCTTGGCACTCTTCTAGTTGGAGATGACCCAGGTTCACATAGTTACGTTTCAGGTAAACACAGAGACTGTGCTGAGGTTGGAGTGCACTCAGTACGCATTGATTTGCCAGCTAATGCTAAAGAAGCTGATGTTAGAGCAGCA
This sequence comes from Rhodoluna sp., assembly GCA_044373385.1. Classification (GTDB taxonomy): domain Bacteria; phylum Actinomycetota; class Actinomycetes; order Actinomycetales; family Microbacteriaceae; genus Rhodoluna. The sequence continues at coordinate 237,810 of JBILQF010000001.1, read as the reverse complement.
ATCAAAGATCTAAATGATGCATCCGATGTGACCGGATATATCCTTCAACTTCCTTTGCCTTTTGGATTTAATGCCAATGAAATGCTTGAGCTAATAGATCCTGATAAAGATGCCGATGGTCTTCACCCAATCAACCTAGGACGTTTAGTTCTTGCAGGCTCAGAAGAGATGACGTCACCACTACCTTGCACACCTGCAGGAATCCTTGAACTACTTCATCGCTACGAAATCAACCTTAAAGGTGCCGAAGTTGCTTTAATCGGTAGAGGCATCACCGTTGGAAGACCTTTAGGTTTACTTCTAAACCGGAAGGGTGTTGACGCAACCGTAACATCTCTTCACTCAAGATCTGCTGACATTGCTAAATCTGTTAGACAGGCAGACATAGTTGTTGCTGCCCTTGGAGTTCCTCACTTTGTGAAAGCTGAGTGGATTAAGCCTGGTGCTGTAATTCTTGATGTTGGTATTACTCGTGTTGACAGCAACGGGGAAACAACTCTGGTTGGAGATGTCGACCCAGGTGTATTCAATGTTGCTGGTTTTGTTTCGCCTAACCCAGGTGGAGTAGGGCCAATGACTAGAGCAATGCTTGTTAGAAATGTAGTCAGATCCGCAGGGCGAATCAACTAAAAATTATTTCTTTGGCGACTTTGTTGGTGTCGGAGCAGGGATAAACAAGCTTGGCCTTGGAGTCGGACTTTGGAAGAAAGAAGGAGTCGGTCTTGGGTTCCCAGTTGCAGTTGGGAATGGTCGAGGTGAATTGGTCGGTCTTGGTTCGTAAGTCGGACTCGGGGAAGAAGTAGGAGTCACGTAGATAGTCCTTGTAGGTCGAGGAGTTGCAGATTGCTGAGGTGACTGAATAACAGTAATTGTCGGAATCGGCTTAGGGGTTGGCATATCGACATTGGTAACAACGTAAAAAGTTGCGGTGCAAAGAAACGCTTCATCATTTCCAGATGTTCTCAAGTTCTTAGATCTGAACGATGAATATTTGCTGCTTCCAGAGTAGACATCTTGAGTTGATCCACACGTACTGTCGCTAGCTGAATAGCCAGAAGATAGGTAGGTCATGGTGACTTTTTCATACTCAATCGGGCTAGTTGCAGTAGCGGAGGCACCAAGGGAAACTCCAGCTGATGAAATCATGGCAATAATGCCACATACAAACATCGGTAATGCGAGTCTTTCAGTCATTTTCTTGGCTACCATTTACATCTCCTAGGTTTTGAAATTCTTTTTGAACATACTAATTTGAGGCTCTGACACGGGACTAGTCAAGCATTTGGGTCGCAGCTAATTCCTTATAAAGTGGGGTGGATCTCAGCAACTGTTTGTGGGTTCCAGAGCCGATAACCTTACCGCCATCAATAACTATGATCTGGTCGCTATCGACAACAGTTGAGAGTCTGTGGGCAATCACGATCATGGTTCGGTTCTTGGCAACAGCATCGATAGCCTCACGCATACGTTGCTCATTGATACCATCCAGGCTAGAAGTCGACTCATCCAATAAAAGAATTGGCGGGGCACTCAGCAGCGTTCTAGCAATAGCTAATCTTTGACGTTCTCCTCCAGAGAGCATAATTCCTTGCTCTCCAACTTCAGCATCCAGGCCTCGCTTGTCTCTCTTGAGAACAGTCGTTAGGTTAACTTCAGCAAGAACTCGCTTCAGGTCCTTCTCTGTTGCATCAGGTGAACCAATTAGAAGGTTCTCTCGAATGCTTCCAGCAAGAACTGGTGCATCTTGTTCGACATAACCAATTTGGGCACGTAGATCAGATCTAAGCATGGAACCAACTGACTGACCATCTAGCAGAATGTCTCCACCGGTTGATTCATAGAATCTCTCCATCAAACTGAAGATGGTTGACTTACCAGCTCCGGATGGGCCAACGATGGCAACACGTGTGCCACGTTCAATCTTGAATGAAACTCCTTTTAGAACATCCTTAGGTTCGCTCATGATTGGATCAGCACCTTCAATAGGTTTGCCATCGGAGTCGAGAGCGACTTCTGGTCGTGCTGGGTAACTGAACTTAACTTTCCTGAATTCAATAGCTGTCGAGTTCACGGCTTTTCGTCTAGTAACTTGAGCTCTTTCGGCATCAGTATCTTCGAGAGGGACATCCAAGATTTCTTGGATTCGGGCAAGAGCTCCAAGAGCTGACTGTACAGATGAGTATGCTTCGAAGAATTGTCCAACTGGCCTTAGCAACAGGAACATGAGAAGAATGAATGTGACTAGAGATGCAACCTGGGTCTCACCAGTTGCAACTCGGTATCCACCCACACCAATAACAGCAATTAGCGCTCCGTTGGCAGCAATTCCGCTAATTGGAAGAACAAAGGAGTTGATCTTGGCAATCTTTACACCTTGCTCGTAAGCATCTTCAGCGTCCTTTTTAATCTGGGCAGATTCTCTACCTTCTGCTCTTGCAGCTCTAATGGTTCTAACAGCAGAAAGGGCACGTTCAACAGAAGCTGACATGTTGCCTACACGCTCCTGAGCCTTGGTTGTTGCTGCCTTGATTCTTCTTGCGGTTAGGCCGATAGCTGCAACAGCGATTGAAATCATACCGAGGGTAAGAACTAGAAGTAGCCAGTCAATAATTGCCATAGCAATAACCGAGCCGATGAAGATAAGAGCACCACCGGCACCATTGACTAAACCTTGGGTTAGAGCCGCTCTAAGCAGTGTCGTGTCTGAACCCACTCGAGAGACTAAGTCTCCAGTTCTTCTGAGGTCATACTCCGCAATTGGCAATCTAAGTAGGCGAGTAGCAAGTGATGTTCTAGCTGAAAGCACAACGCCCTCTCCTGCTTTGGCAAGAACCAGATACATCGCACCGCTAAGAAGAGCGCTAAGCAATGTGATGACTATTAGAGCAATAGCGAGAATGAGAACATCTTTACCTGCCTGAACAGTGCTAATAATCTGACCCACCACAAGAGGTTGAGCCAAGTTCACACCTGCGGCAAGCACGCTAAACATGACAGCAAAAGTTAGAAGACCTTTTTGCTCTTTCATGTATGGAAAAAGTTGACTGAACTTAGCCTTAGGTCCGGTGTCCTTAACGGCTGGTCCTCGTCCGCGTCTGCCTGTCATGCTCATTCTTTACTCTCTCATTTAGCTAGGGATGGATCGCCTAGTATTTCTTCGTTTAATAGAAATCTAATCTCTTGCAGGGACAATGCCTCTGTATAAGCGGTATTGCGATAGAACTTACTGAAATCCACTTTTCTAAGCGCAGGAAGTACTAGTTCATCGTGAATCTTGAGAAACATAACCGTACTGTTGGGTTTGCGGTCAAACTCTGTTCGAACTAGCCCACAGCTATAGCCAAAAACTGTAATTGCAACATCTGCTTCATCAGGTCTTACCTTTGAGACTAGCCCTAAATCCTGAACCTTGATTAGTTCTCTTTCAGTGTCTTGTCTCTTCCATAGTTGAAAGCAGGTACGAAGGTTGGATTTCTGCCAAACCATTTCACCGAGGTCATCGACATAGTCAATGCTCAGATCTTCGTCATGAACTAGGTGGAAATTTCGATCCAGTCTGTTAATCACAGACCATTTACGCCAACTTCTAGGAACAATGAATGCGATGTAGTCGCTGTGCTTAGCAGCCTTGTTAAAGAAGGGGATACTCAAAGAGTTGTTTCTACCAAACGGTGGATTAGAGATGGTAATTGCCCCATTGATCCCATCTAGATTTGACTCTAGAAAGTCACCTAGTTGGACCCCATCTGACTTGGGTTCAATATCGAAGCTCAGGACCTTGGTTGCACCTAATTCTTTGGCTGCCTTGATGAAAGCACCCGTGCCTCCAGCTGGCTCAATGACTAACTTTCCCTTTAGACCGCCTACCAGAGGTTCAATCTTCTTTGTTAGCCTTAGGGCTAGCTCAACTGGGGTATAGAACTGCTCTTTGCCGGTCACCCTGCGGTTGCCTGGGAGAACCTTGTCAGTCTGAGCAGGGGTCATAATCTAAAGGATATCACTGCCAATCATTAGACTTACAAAGTTGAGCATCTGATTATTTCAAAGAAGAAAGACAGTTAATTTGGCTAAGAAAAGTACCAGTCCAGAGGCAATGATTGTTGCTAAAGGGCTCACCAAGGTTTATGGGGACTTCAAAGCGGTTGATGGCATTGACTTCACAGTAACTAGGGGAGAGTCCTTCGGGCTACTAGGACCTAACGGTGCTGGTAAATCAACAACAATGAAGATGATTGCTGCTACCAGTCAAAGAAGCGGTGGCGAGCTACTTATTTTGGGGAAAGACCCTAACGACCAGGGTCCAGAGATTAGAGCTCACCTAGGTGTCGTTCCTCAGCAAGACAACCTAGACCGTGAACTAAAGGTTTGGGAAAACCTAATGATTTATGGTCGCTACTTCGGACTAAGCCGTAAGTGGTTGAAGGTAAAGATTGAAGAACTTCTAGATTTCGCTCAACTAGCTGATAAGAGAAACAGCAAAACTGAAGAGCTATCTGGCGGTATGAAGAGAAGACTCACTATCGCTAGAGGTTTGGTTAATGAACCAGAGATCTTGATGCTGGATGAACCAACCACAGGTTTAGACCCACAAGCAAGACACATTCTCTGGGACAGATTATTCAGACTAAAAGAACAGGGTGTGACCCTGGTTATCACCACTCACTACATGGATGAAGCAGAGCAGCTCTGTGACCGTTTGATGGTTATGGACAAAGGCAAGATTATGGCTGAAGGATCTCCAGCTGAACTAATCAAGAAGTATTCATCTAAAGAAGTTCTTGAAGTTCGTTTCGGAAGCGAAAACAATGCACAGGTTGCTAAAGACCTAAAAGGTATTGGTGAACGTCTTGAAATTCTTCCTGACCGAATTCTTGTTTATGCAGAGAATGGTGAAAAGTGTTTAGAGCAGATCATCAAGAAGGGCTTACACCCTGTTACTTCTTTGGTTAGAAGATCTTCTCTTGAAGATGTTTTCCTTCGCCTAACCGGTAGGACTCTGGTCGACTAATGGCAATGGAAGTTGAATCTAAAGTTGCAATGACTTGGACTGGAGCAGCCACACTGGTTGATCCTAGAGTCAGCATGAAGCGCGGAGCTTTGTATATCGCTGAAAACAGGTTGCTGAACATGTTGAAGTGGTGGAAGTCCATCATTGCTTTTGGTTTAGGTAACCCAACTCTGTATTTACTATCTATTGGAATCGGTGTTGGTGCACTGGTTGATTCATCTCTTGGCGCTAATGCTATTGATGGTGTTAGCTATCTAACCTTCCTAGCCCCAGCTCTACTAGCTACCGCTGGTATTCAAGGGGCTATGGATGAAGTTACTTGGCCTACCCTGCAGGGCTTTAACTGGGATAAGACATTCTTCTCAATGAATGCAACTGCCATAACAGGCAAGCAGATTGTTAATGGAATTCTGCTTGCAGCTATGGCAAGAGCAGTACTTCAGGTATTTCTCTATGGTCTTTGTCTCTTGGCGTTTGGTTCTGTTACTTGGGCGTCACTGCCAATTCTTGTTCTTGTCTCCAGTACTGCAGGATTGGGCTTTGCAGCCATCATGCTGGGCTTTGCGGGAAACATCAAAGAAGATGATGGGATATTTGCTTTAGTTGGCAGATTCATTGTTACCCCGATGTTTATGTTCTCTGGAACTTTCTACCCAATCACCTCAATGCCTCTTTATCTTCAATGGATTGGTTGGATCTCTCCGCAGTGGCATGCAACCAACCTTGGTAGAGCTCTTTCTTATGGAATGCCTATTGAAACCTGGCTATTGATCCTCCACTGGGGAGTCATGGCTCTAATGACCGTATTCGGAATGCTTTGGGCACACCGAGTGTTTGAGAAGAGGTTGGCATCATGAGTTCAATGAATGTCAATGCTGAAAGTGCTATAGAAATAGCTGAAAGCAGAAGAGGCAAGCTGGGATCTGGAGTTTATTCGGGTCGTGCAAGAGTAGTTCTAGAACGTGGCTACTTCGCTCTAAAGTCTTCAACCTGGATGGTGGTTGCTTCGGGGTTTGTTGAGCCATTGATTTACCTGGTTGCCTTTGGATATGGAATTGGTCAGTTCATTGAAGGAACTGTCGATGATAACGGTAATCCAATCTCTTATGCTCAGTTCATCGCTCCGGCTCTGCTAGCTACTAGTGCGATGAATGGAGCAATCTACGATTCAACCTGGAACGTATTCTTCAAGATGCACTTCGGCAGAATCTATAACGGAATGCTTTCAACTTCTATGGGAACCCTTGATGTTGCCTTAGGTGAAATCAGCTGGGCACTGCTTAGAGGTTTGGCATATGCAATTGGATTCATGGCTATTGTCACACCGTTAGGCCTAGTCCCATCAGGTTGGGGATTACTAGCAATACCTGCTTCTGTATTGGTAGCTTTTGGTTTTGCTGCAGTTGGTATGGGAATTACAAGTTATCTGAAGCACCGTCAGCAAATGCAATACATTCAGTTGGTTCTGCTTCCGATGTTCCTATTCTCAGGAACTTTCTTCCCGCTAGATTTTTACCCAGAACCAATTCAATGGTTGATTCAAGCTTTGCCTTTATGGCAAGCAATTGAATTGATCAGGGGATTGACACTTGGCATCTTGAACCTAGCGATGCTAGGACATGTGCTTTACTTCGTGGTAATGATAATCGGCGGGCTGTATTTCACAACCCGCCGACTAACAGCGCTGTTCTTGCGCTAAAACTATTCAGCCGCTCCAACTAGAACTGCAAACATAATGTTTACAGTTGTTAGCAAGAAGATAACTGGCATAGCCCACTTAGGAGTGTTCTCCTTCTTGCGGTATGTGTAGGCAATAAAGAAGATTGCTGTCAGTGCAATGCTCTTTAGTGAAATCACAACTGTGTTTAGTTCAGCTGGCTTGGTTACCCCAGCCATTACTAGACCAGTGATCAACATTGTGTAAGCACCGTGCAAAACACCGGCGTTGATTTTCATACCTGTCTTCATGTCTTTCATAGAAGTGAAGAAGCCAGCTAGCAAAGATGCGATACCTAGGATGTGTAGTACTAGAAATATGTGAACGATTAATTCTCTTGTGGAGTCTTCCATTTGTTTCCTTTGGTAGAAGTTATTTCCACTCTAGCGAAGGCGTGCCATCATCACTGCAGCCTCAACTGCTTCTGCGCCTTTGTCTTCTTTGCTGTTCGGTAAACCGGCTCTATCTAGGGCTTGCTGAGCGTTATCTACTGTTAGAAGACCAAAACCAATTGGCACTCCATAATCCAGTTGAACTCTGGTTAGACCATCGGTAGCTGCATTACAGACGTATTCAAAGTGAGGAGTCTCACCTTGAATAACAACACCTAGAGCGATGATTACATCAGCATCGTCCTCAGCTGCCCACTTAGCTGCAAGAGGTAGCTCGAAGGCTCCTGGAACTCTAACGATGCTGTAGACATCGTTACCGGCAGCCTTTAGAGATCTCTCTGCTCCTGCAAGCAGGGCGTCGGTTATTTCTGTGTGCCAGCTGGTTACCAAGATGGTTACTGCTAGATCGCTTGCATCTATTTCTAGTTTTGGTGCGTGGCCTGCCATTACATTTCCATTTCTGCGACGATTTCAGGAAGACGGTGACCCATCTTTGATCTCTTTGCTTCTAGATAGCCAAGGTTTTGAATTGCTTCGCCAACGATGACAGGAACGTATGAGTTCACAGGGATACCATCATCGGTTAGGAAGTTAGCTTTGGCAGGGTTGTTGGTCATTAGTCGAACGCTCTTCACACCTAGTTCTCTAAGGATTGATGATGCTGCTCCATACTCTCTAGCTTCGCTAGGAAGACCTAGGGCTAGGTTTGCTTCTACTGTGTCTAGGCCTTGCTCCTGAAGAGCATATGCCTTGAGCTTGTTTAGAAGACCAATACCACGACCTTCTTGCCCTCTTAGGTAGATAACTATTCCACCCTTAGGGTCAGCTTCAATCATGTCCAGTGCATACTGCAACTGTGGTCCACATTCACACTTCAAAGAACCAAAGGCTTCACCAGTAATGCATTCAGAGTGCATACGAACTAGAACATCTTCACCAGTTGGATTTCCCTTGATGATCGCTACGTGATCAGCACCAGTCTTGATGTCGTAGTAGCCACGAACCTTGAAGTCACCGTGGATAGTAGGAATGTTAGCTTCTGCTTCAAATCTGATTCGGTTGTTATCGCGGTGAACATGGTTGATGTTGTGAGCAGTTAGGTGCTCAACAAGTTGAGCGATAGTGATAACCGGAAGATTCTCCTTCTCACCAACTTCAATTAGTTCAGGCAGTCTCATCATTGATCCATCAGCAGATACCATCTCACCGATTATTCCAACTGGAATCAACCCAGCTAGCTTTAGAAGATCAACAGCTGCTTCAGTGTGACCTGGACGACCGTGCACACCATGCTGGTGAGCGCGAAGAGGGATGATGTGTCCTGGTCTGATGAAAGATTCAGGACCAGAAGATTCACTGGCTAGTGTTCTAGCAGTCAGAGCTCTATCACTTGCTGAAACACCGGTTGACTCACGAGCAGCAGCATCAACTGTAATAGTGTAGCTAGTGCCGTGAGGGTCTTGATTGTCCATTGTCATAAGTGGAAGCTCTAGCTCATTAGCTTTGCCATCTTCCATAGGTGCACAAAGGAAACCTGTAGTGTTCTTGACTAGCCAAGCCATCCACTCAGTAGTTGCGAACTGGGCAGCAATGATTGCATCGCCTTCGTTCTCTCTATTTTCATCATCCGCTACTAGAACCGGCTTACCGTTTCGTAAAGCATCCAATGCTTGCTCGATTGTTGATAGTGCCATTAGTTATTTCTCATCTCTAGTAGTCGTTCTATGTGCTTTGCCATTACATCAACTTCAACGTTGATCTTGTCACCAGGCTTCTTATAGCCCAAGGTGGTAAGTTTTAGGGTTTCAGGAATCAGGCTTAGACCTACAAAGTCTTCACCTAGTTCATTGACTGTTAGTGAAATTCCATCAAGGGTAATTGAACCCTTTAGAACCACATACTTCATCAGTTCCTTAGGAACAGAGATACGTACCCAATCCCAGTTCTCGCTTGGTTCTCTAGATAAGAATTCACCAACACCATCAACATGCCCCTGAACATGGTGTCCACCAAAGCGAGTCTGCATAGTCATCGCACGCTCTAGATTAATTGGATCGCCAACCTTCACATCAGCCAAGCTAGTAAGTCTTAGAGTCTCATGCATCACATCAGCACTGAATGTGCCATTGACAATTTCAACGGCAGTAAGGCATGTGCCACTGCAGGCAATAGAGTCTCCACGCTTGATATCACTTGTAACAAGAGGACCTTTGACAGTCAGCCTGATTGCATCAGGCTGCTGCTCAATGGCTACTACTTCACCAAGTTCTTCAATGATTCCGGTAAACATCAGTTTCCTTCTTTCGGGATGGCTCTAATAAAGACATCAGGTCCAAGCTTCTTTATCTCAACAAACTCAAGAGCTAAGGCATCCTTCATGGTTGAGATACCAATCTCTGTTACTGCAACATTTGTTCCACCAACAAGTAGTGGTGCTTGATAAATCAAAATCTCATCAAATAGACCCAGCGAGATAAACTCACTGGCTAACTGAGCTCCACCTTCAACAAGAACGTGACGCATGCCTCTGTCCCATAGTTGAGCAAGAACATCCTTTACATCATGAGTTTTTAGGTGAACTGTTGGAGCATCTTCGTTGAAGACACGAAGGTCTTGAGCTAGTTCAGTGTTGCCAACAACAACACGAAGCGGTTGGTGCTCGTACCTTGTGCCATCAGGTTTTCTAGCGGTTAGATCAGGGTTGTCATACTTTACTGTTCCAGTGCCAACCAGGATTGCATCTAGTTGTGATCTTCTTAGATGTACATCTTCTCTAGATTCATTTCCTGAAATCCACTTACTAGTCTTATCGCTAGCTGCAGTTCTGCCATCAAGAGTTTGAGCCCATTTCAAAGTTATGTATGGACTCTGCTTCTTCATAGCTGTTAGCCAAACAACTGATTGCTTTTCTGCTTCTTCTTCAAGAACACCTTGGATAACTTCTACACCAGCATCGAGAAGTGTCTGTGCTCCATTGGCAGATTCATTACCTGGATCTTTACTTGCGTAAACAACTCTTGAAATACCAGCTTCAATTAGAGCCACCGCACATGGTCCAGTTCTACCTGTGTGATTGCATGGCTCTAGTGTGACAACAGCTGTTGCTCCTTCAGGAACTCCATTAGGTAATTTACTCAGAGCGTCAACTTCAGCGTGGGCAGTACCTGCACCTTTATGCCAGCCCTCAGCAATGATGTTTAAATCTTTATCAAGGATGATTGCCCCAACTTGAGGGTTAGCACCATAGGCAGGTCCGAGTAGGGCAAGTTCAAGTGCCCGATGCATCATCGGTTCAAACTGCCTAGTGTCGGTCATCCCGAGCCTTTCTTAAAGGGCTTCGGGGTAGGGTCGGTAGACGACCAAAGGTCAGGCCAAGATAAGCCAAACCTTTTGTTCTTCTACCATCCGGACTTTAACCGTCGGTTCTGGAGTTTCACCAGATCAACCGCCAAACCATTTACCTAAGTATTTGTTGCCATCTAAGGCAGCTTGTCGGGTCGCGGACTATAACCGCCGGTTCAGATTTACACTGACCCCGAAGAACTGTTATTACCTGTAAATCATGGCAGATTAGGACAACAAATGCGACCTTATTCGCCTTGGGCTAAATAGAGCTAATTAGCCCTTTACAGAGCCTGCTAGCAAGCCTCTAACGAAGTAACGCTGGAGGGCAAAGAAGACGATTAGAGGCACAATCATGGACACAAAGGCACCTGCAGTTAGTAGTTCCCAACCGCTACCTCTAGAACCCACCATCTCAGCAATACGCACTGTTAGCGGGGCTACCTGCTTCACACCACCACCGAAGGTTAGACCTACTAGAAGGTCGTTCCAGACCCAGAGGAACTGGAAGATTGAGAAGGAAGCGATAGCTGGAACTGATAGCGGAAGAATGATCTTGCTAAACAGGGTGAACCAGTTAGCTCCATCAACACGTGCTGCCTCAATTAGTTCCCTAGGAATCTGGCTTAGGAAGTTGTGAAGAAGGAAGATAGCCAATGGCAGACCAAAGATTGTGTGCGCAATCCAGATTGGAATGAATGTCCCGGTAATTCCAAGATCAGGAATGATTACGGTATCTCCAATAACTAGACCCTTTGAGAAAAGCTGTAGCAAAGGAATCAGGGTTAGCTGAAGAGGAACAACCTGGAGTCCAAAGATGATGAAGAAGATGGTGTCTTTACCTCTGAAGTTGAACCAAGCAAGAGCATAGGCAGCAAACAGAGCCAGAGTGATAGGGAAGATCACCGCTGGAATTGTTAGAGCAAAGCTATTGAAGAAGAACTGAGCTAGAGGTGGATTGGTAGTTGAACCCTGGAAAAGTACTTGGGCGTAGTTTTCCAAAGTAAAACTTGGGTTAGTAAAGAATGTCCACCAACCGCTGTTGTTGATGTCCTTCTCAGGTCTAATGGATGAAACTAGAAGACCAAAGGTAGGTATAGTCCAGAGGATGGCGATGATGATCGCAACCGCTGATGCTATCGGGGATGCAAATATGTCTTTAGCTTTTCTCCGAGTGCTCATTATCTTTCAGCCCTCTCACGTCTAAGTTGTCTAATGTTGTAGGCGATGATTGGCAAGACACACACTAGAAGGATTACTGCCAGAGCACTTCCCTGACCATAGTTCATTTGTCTAAAGCTCTGTGAATACATTTCGTTAGCAATAACGTTGGTCTCGAAGTTACCACCGGTCATTGTTCTTACAATGTCGAAGACCTTCAAAGTTCCAATAGCGGTTGTGGTTAGAACAACGATGATGGTTGATCTAATCATTGGAACAGTTACCTTGATGAATCGCTGCCAGTTGCCAGCACCATCAAGCATTGCTGCTTCAACAACTTCATCAGGAACGTTCTTCATAGCTGCTGATAGAACAACCATTGCGAAACCAGTCTGAATCCAGATCATTACCAAGATAAGTAGCAGAGTGTTACCTGGAGCTTCAAGCAACCAGTTCGGTGGGTTGACTCCAAAAGCTTTTGAAATAGCACTGAACAAACCGATGTCTGGCTTGTCTAGGTTTGGCTGGAAGTTGTAAACAAACTTCCAGATAACACCAGCACCAACGAAAGAGATTGCCATTGGTAAGAAGATTAGAGACTTAACTACACCTGGTCGCTTCATGCGGTCGGTCAGGTAAGCAATTGAAAGACCTATGAAGGTCGAAAGAATTGGTACGAATAGAACCCACACAAAAGTGTTTCTAAGCACAACTAAGATTTCTGGAATTGTGAAAGACCAGACGTAGTTATCGAATCCAACAAACTCCGTGCTGTCGGCATTCATGAAAGACATAACAAGAGTTCTAAGTGTTGGATAAACCAAACCGATTAGAAGGAACAGAACAGCAGGAGCTAGGAACACTCCATACTTGAGCCATTCCTGAACTCTGACATTTACTCGAGATGCGAGTAAGAAGACTAGATAGATGACAGCTGCGAAAGCTGCTAGAGACACAATCAAAAGAATGAGGTTAGGGAAAATCACTTCCCAAGGTGTCTTGCGTGCTAACGAGAACGCGGTGTTGATCATTTATTTCCTGACTTTGTTGAAATGGGGTGTGGTTTTCACTTTCGTGTCCACCACACCCCACTGCAAGGGTAGTTCTAGCCTAATTTAGTTCTTAGGCCATGACTTCTCGATTGCATCAAGAACAGCCTTGTCAGACTTGTCTTCTGCAACCCAAGCAGTCATTTCTTTCCAGAATGTACCTGCACCAACAGCGGCTGGCATAACGTCAGAACCATCGAAACGGAAGGTTGTAGCGTTCTTTAGAATCTGAACTGCAACCTTGTTTACTGGGTCAGCAACGTTTGCTTCGTCTAGGCCCTTGTTAGCTGAGAACCAGCCACCAAGCTTTGCCTTCGCGTTGTTCCATAGTGGAGTTGTTAGGTAGTGCTGTAGAGCCTGAACTTCGCCACGGTCAGCGAAAGCTGCTACGAACTCTCCACCACCAAGAGCTGGCTTGTTGTCGGCAGATGTACCAGGGAAGTAGAACACTGAGATTCCATTTGCCTTTGATGTGTCTGATGGCTCTACGATTTCAGCTCCGTGGTCAGCGGCTAGGATTCCACCGATGAATGAAGCCTGACGGTGCATTGCACATGAACCGTCAACGATTCCTGCTCCACCATCCTGGAATGTGGTTGTCGCGATTGACGCTACGTCACCAACATAGTCAGGGTTCTTTAGGATCTTTCCTGCTTCACCGATAGCTGTAGCTACAGCTGGGTCGTTGAAAGGAATACCGTGAGTAACCCACTTGTCGTAGGTTTCTGCTGACGCGGTACGAAGCATGATGTCTTCCATCCAGTCAGTTCCAACCCAACCAGTTGCTTCACCAGAACCGAAACCAGCACACCATGGCTGGATCTTTCCGTCAGCAGCAATCTTGTCAGATAGGTCTAGCAGTTCCTGCCAAGTTGTTGGGATTGTGTAGTTGTTGTCTGCGAATACCTTCGGGTTGTACCAAACGAAAGACTTCACGTTAGCACCTAGTGGCGCAGCGAAGAATGTTCCGTCTACAGTTCCGTAGTTCTTCCAGTCAGGTGAGTAGTTAGCATCAACTGATTCGTTAACCTTTGCAGGTGCTGCAACAAGGCTGTCCTTGAAACGTGCTAGAAGACCTGGCTGTGGGAAGATCGCTAGGTCTGGTGCAGTTCCACCTTCAACGCGAACAGCAATCTGAGCTTCGAACTCCTGAGTACCGTTCCAGTTAACTGTGATGCCTGTACATTCTTCGAATTCAGCGAATGACTCGACGAATAGATCAGCTTCTGGAGCGATGATGGTTGTGTATACCTCAACCTCAGTGCCCTCGAAGCCTTGGTAATCTGCGTAGGCTTCACAACCGGCAGCGGTGCCGTTGTCTGCCGGAGCACAGCCTGCTAGAAAAAGCGTTGCAACAGCTGCAGATACAGTAGCTGCTAGAACGCGCTTTGATTTAAAGCTCATTAATTTCTCCTTGATAGTAATGGGCGGGGCGTAGATAACGCCTCACCCATAATCTAGTTGAGATTTGACCCCATTTAGCCTTGGAAGTTTACGCCTAGATAACGATTTGGAAAGGGCTAAATCCCTCTAGAAATCAGGGTTTTTAGTTGATTACTAGCCTTGACTAAGGCAATGTCCCTTGGTTTTTAAGGATATGCCATCCCCAAATGGCTACTTGGCTCTGATAAACCCTACGCGGTCATAAACCAGGGCCAAAGTGGTTTCAGCCACCTCACGAGCTTTTTCTGCACCCGAGGCTAGAAGACGATCTAGTTCTGCAGGGTCACTCATGAGATCGTTTGCTCTATCTCTGATTGGGCCTAGAGCACTGATAACAACATCTGCTACTTCCCCTTTTAATACACCGTAGCCAGCACCTTGGAATCTATCTTCTAGTGAAGCTAGAGATTCACCACTTATAGAGGAGTGAATAGAAAGAAGGTTTGTGACTCCTGGTTTGTTTTCCCAGTCAACTCTGATGGATGAGTCTGTGTCGGTAACAGCACTCTTAATCTTTTTCATAATGGTTGAATCATCATCCATGAGGTTCACAAGGCCCTTAGGGTCCCCCGCTGATTTAGACATCTTTGCTGTTGGGTTCTGCAGGTCATAAATCTTTGCAGTTTCTTTCAAGATGTGTGCTTCAGGAATAGTGAAGGTTTGACCATATCTTGTGTTGAAGCGTTCTGCTAGATCGCGAGTTAGTTCAAGGTGTTGTCTCTGGTCTTCACCAACTGGAACTGCTTTTGGTTGGTATAGCAAGATATCAGCTGCTTGAAGAATTGGGTAAGTAAACAATCCAACTGATGCGGAATCGCTTCCGGCTTTTTGTGACTTGTCTTTGAACTGAGTCATGCGACTTGCTTCACCGAAACCGGTGATGCAGTTTAGAACCCAAGCAAGTTCAGCATGAGCTGGAACATGGCTTTGAACAAATAGTGCAGAATCCTGCGGGTTAATACCTGCTGCGATGTATTGAGCAGCTGTTCTTCTGGTGTTGGTTCTAAGTTCGTTTGGATCTTGAGGAACTGTGATGGCATGTAGGTCAACGATTACATAAAAAGCGTTGAAGTCTCTCTGCATGTTGACCCAGTTAACTAGCGCACCAAGGTAGTTGCCTAGATGCAGGGAAGATGCACTCGGCTGCATGCCGCTTAGAAGATTTGCTTTGCCACTCATGTTAGATAGCGTACTCAACAACGACGGGGGAATGGTCTGTGAAACGGGTATCGTAACTAGCTGCTCTATGAACTTTGTAGCCGGATGCAACCTTGGCTAGCTTTGGAGTTGCTAATTGGTAGTCAATTCTCCAACCGGTATCGGTATCAAAAGCCTGACCTCTGTAGCTCCACCAGGTGTATGGACCTGGTTGTTCTGGGTGAGCGGCTCTACCTAGATCTATCCAGCCCTGCTTGTGCATCCAGGTATCAAAGTAAGCACGCTCTTCAGGAAGGAACCCAGCGTTCTTGAGGTTGCCTTTCCAGTTCTTGATGTCTAGTTCGGTGTGACCAACATTTAGGTCTCCAACTACAACAACAAGACCATCTTCTTTTCTTAGTTCTGCCATGCGTTTGGTCATGGCATCTAGGAACTTGTATTTCTCAACCTGTTTAGGAGTATCTACTTCACCTGAGTGAACATAGGTGCTGATCACAGTTACTGTCTTGCTCTTGATCTTGAAATCCACTTCTAGCCATCTTCCAGCACTGTCAAAGCTCTTTGGTCCAAGTGTTGTTCTTGAAGCCGCTGGAGCGACTTTAGAAATGACTGCTACTCCTGCTCTGCCTCTAGCAGATGCTGAGTCATGAAGGATATGCCACTTAGTGCCATCATTCTGAAGAGCTTCGATAGCACTGAAAATCTCGATTAAATCTGTAGTTTCAGCCCTTACTTCCTGCAGGGCAATCACATCAGGGGAGTTCTCGACCACCCATTCGGCAAAGCCCTTCTTGAAGGCGGCTCTAACACCGTTGACGTTGATGGTTACTACTGAGAGATTAGTTGGCATGGGACAAGTTTAAGGTCATCTTAGACTTGTTAGGTGAGTGAACGCGTATTAGTTGGTGCCGGTGTTGGCACAGGTCTATCCATAGCGCCAGCGTTCATCTTTAAATCAGAACGTTACGTGCCTTGGGATATTGAAGCCAAAGGTGCAAATAGAGGGCTAGTAGCGATTAGAGCAGCACTAGCTGATGTTGCGAATGAAATTGATGAGGCTAGAGCAGAAACCAACGATGAGTCAGCGGACATTCTTGATGCTTTGAAACTAGTACTAGAAGATCAGTCTTTGATGGAGAGCATCAAGGTTCGATTAGCTGATGGAGCTAATTCACAAAGAGCAGTAATGGGTGCATTTAAACTAGCCGCCGAGGCTCTTGCTCAGTTGGGCGAATACTTTGCTGAGCGATCAAATGACATTACTGAATTAGGTGAGCGAGTTTTAGACAAGCTCACGGGTAAAGAAGATTTGATTTGGCCAACACAACCTTTCGTTTTAGTTACCGACAATCTTGGTCCGCTAGAAATGGTGAAACTTCAGAAGAGTTCAATAGTAGGACTGGTGTCAAGTTTGGGTAGTCCAACCTCACACACTTCTATCTTGGCTAGAGGCATGAATCTGCCAACAGTTGTTTCTGTGAGCGGCACTGAGTTCATCCAATCTGGAGACAAACTAATTGTTGATTCCTCAAGTGGTCAGGTTCTAGTTAGCCCAGATCAACAGGAATTAGATCAATACTCAAAAGCTGCTGAATACAGCAAGCCCGAGCAGGGATTATCCATTGATGAATTGAACCTGCCGGTTAAGCTGTATGCCAACCTTGGTTCTAGTTCAGAAGGAGATGCCGCTCTAGCTTTTGGAGCTCAAGGGGTAGGCCTCTTTAGAACAGAACTACTTTTCCTGGGTGAAAAAACTGCACCATCTCTGGATACCCAAGTACTGGAATACTCAAGGTTGCTCGAGCAGTTCCCTGACCGGGTTGTAATTGTTCGAGTTCTAGATTTGGATACCGATAAGCCACTACCTTTCCTAAAGCTCACTGAGAAGGGGAAGTATGCCAACCGAGGATTCCAAGCACTACTAGCAAACCCTAAAGCTCTGATCACTCAACTAACGGCACTTAGCCTTGCTTCAAAAAAGTATCCAACTGCAAAGCTCTGGGTGATGGCCCCTATGGTGTCAACAGCAGACCAAGCAGTTGAGTTTGTGAGCATGGCAAAGAAGCTAGGTCTTGAAACTGTTGGCGTGATGATTGAGGTTCCTGAAGTTTGTGAACCATGTGTGCTTGAGCAAATAGTAGAAGAAGTTGATTTTCTAAGCATTGGAACTAATGATCTAACTCAATACACCTTGAATCATGATCGAATGAATTCACCCTTGCCGGTATCAGAGGTACGTTCACCGGAAGTTTTGAAACTGATTGAGAGAGTTTCCAAAGCGTGCGTTAAGGCAGGAAAGCCAATTGGAATTTGTGGTGAGGCTGCCAGTGATCCTGTTTCTGCAAAACTGTTTATCGAATTTGGAGTTACATCTTTATCTGCATCCCCTGCATTACTACCTAGCCTGGCTAGAGCACTCAGTTCGTAATAGTTATGTAGATAAAATCCTTAACAACTGAAACGGTGAACTTTGTAAGAGGTCGGGAGGCCGGACCTCTTTTTACTAAACCCGAATCTGGATCAAAAGTTGCACCATGCTTCTGACACATTAGATTTTTTCCCTGTAACTTATTCACGGCAGAGCCTTCATGGGTACACCGTTGATCAAAAGCCCTAAATGTTCCTTTTCTCGGTTGAGTCACTAGTACCAATGTTTTCAAGCCAGCCACTCGGAATGAGCTTGCACCGCCAACCTTAACGGCTTTAGTTGCGCAAATCTTATATTTCTTAGGAGCACCTAGTGCTGAAGATGAAATGGAACTGAGGCCGATTGTTCCAACAGCAATAGCAATCTTGGTTAGGAAAGACCTACGACTAACTCCAGAAAGGGACTCTGTGACCTCTTTGTGTGCCCCATCGACAGGGCAAGAGTTGAATTTGGTCATAACTCAAGGATAGGCAAGAGGTATTATCTAACGCAGTAAATGAGGGTATCTCTTAGATAACTTTCAGGTGATTTTAGCGACGACCGCGAAGGACCGCTTGTTTTACCTCAGCGATAGCCTTGGTAACTTCAATGCCTCTAGGGCAAGCCTCGGTGCAGTTGAAGGTAGTGCGGCAACGCCAGACACCTTCTTTATCGTTCAAGATATCTAGTCTCACTTCAGCTGCTTCATCTCTTGAGTCAAAGATAAAGCGGTGAGCGTTCACAATAGCTGCAGGACCGAAGTACTGGTTGTCTGTCCAGAACACAGGGCAAGAGGTTGTGCAGGCAGCGCAAAGAATGCACTTCGTGGTGTCTTCAAATCTTGCACGGTCTTCAGGTGACTGAATACGCTCCGCTACCGGAGTATCTGAAGCGATTAGGAAAGGCTTCACATCTCTATAAGCCTGGTAGAAAGGCTCCATGTCAACAACAAGGTCCTTCTCAACTTTTAGACCCTTGATTGGTTCAACATAGATCGGCTGAGTAATGTCTAGGTCTTTAATCAGAGTCTTACAAGCTAAACGGTTTCTTCCGTTGATGCGCATCGCATCTGAACCACAAACACCGTGAGCACATGATCTTCTGAAAGTAAGACTTCCATCTAGCTCCCACTTGATTTTGTGAAGAGCATCTAGAACACGATCGGTTCCAAACATAGTTACATCAAAGTCTTGCCACTTAGGTTCAGCATCTGTTTCAGGATCGAAACGACGAACCATCAAGGTGACAGTGAAAGAAGGGATTACCCCGATCTCTTGAGCTTCCATAGTTGAACTCATTAGTACTTACGCTCCATTGGTGGGTAGTTGGTAATAACAACAGGCTTCCAGCCGATATCAATCTGTTCACCCTTTTTGTAGGCCATTGAGTGAACCATGAACTTATCGTCATCTCTAGTTTCGAAATCTTCACGGTAGTGACCACCGCGGCTTTCACGTCTCTCACGAGCAGTGAAGGCTAGAACTTCTGCAAGGTCTAGTAGGAAACCAAGTTCAATAGCTTCTAGAAGATCAGTGTTGAAACGAAGACCACGGTCTTGGACCTGAATGTTTTCATATCGCTTACGTAGTTCTTTGATCTTCTCTAGTGCTTCGTTCAAGGATTCTTCAGTTCTATAAACCTGGGCATTCTTGTCCATGGTGTCCTGAAGTTCTTTACGGATAACCGCAATCTTTTCAGTTCCACGAGCATTACGCATGTGTTCGATTAGCTTCACTGTTTCAGCAACAGCGTCAGCTGGAACATCAACAAAGTTTGCATCCTTTGCGTACTCAACTGCGTAGATACCTGCACGCTTACCGAATACGTTGATGTCTAGAAGCGAGTTAGTTCCAAGACGGTTAGCTCCGTGCACAGATACACAAGCACATTCACCGGCAGCATATAAACCTGGCACAACAGTGTCATTGTCTCTAAGCACTTCAGTCTTGATGTTGGTTGGAATTCCACCCATTGCATAGTGAGCTGTTGGGAATACAGGAACTGGCTCGGTGTAAGGCTCAACACCTAGGTAGGTTCTAGCAAACTCAGTGATGTCTGGAAGTTTGGCATCAATAACAGCAGGCTCTAGGTGGGTAAGGTCTAGAAGAACATAGTCCTTGTGTGGACCTGCTCCTCTTCCTTCACGCACTTCGTTAGCCATCGCACGAGCAACCATGTCTCTAGGGGCTAGATCCTTGATAGTTGGGGCATAGCGCTCCATGAAGCGTTCACCTGAAGCATTACGAAGGATAGCACCTTCACCACGGGCTGCTTCACTCAAAAGAATTCCTAGACCAGCCAAACCAGTTGGGTGGAATTGGTAGAACTCCATGTCTTCTAGAGGAAGACCCTTGCGGTAAATGATGCCAACACCATCGCCAGTAAGAGTGTGTGCGTTAGAAGTAGTCTTGAAAATCTTTCCGAAACCACCGGTTGCAAACACAATCGACTTACCCTGGAATACGTGTAGGTCTCCGGTAGCTAATTCATAAGCAACAACAGCAGCTGGTCTTTCAACACCATCAACTGTGTTCATTACTAGATCTAGAACATAGAACTCGTTGTAGAACTCAATGCCTAACTTCACACAGTTTTGGTAAAGGGTCTGCAAAATCATGTGACCAGTACGGTCAGCTGCATAACAACTTCTTCTAACTGGTGCTTTACCGTGATCGCGAGTGTGACCACCGAAACGTCTTTGGTCGATCTTGCCATCAGGAGTTCTATTGAATGGAAGACCCATGTTCTCTAGATCAATAACTGCCTGAACAGATTCTTTAGCAAGAATTTCTGCAGCGTCTTGGTCAACTAGGTAGTCGCCACCTTTAACTGTGTCAAAGGTGTGCCATTCCCATGAGTCTTCTTCAACGTTGGCTAGAGCTGCCGCCATACCACCTTGAGCAGCACCGGTGTGTGAACGAGTAGGGAAGAGCTTAGAGATAACAGCAGTCTTGGCATGAGGGCCTGCTTCAATGGCTGCACGCATACCTGCACCTCCGGCACCAACGATTACAACGTCGTACTGGTAGTGGTGGACTTTAACTTCGGACAATTTTTTCCTTAGGCCTTACATACGTTAGGTAGATAGTTCTCAACATCTGGGTCGATGCATGGATCAAATGTTGTGATTACTAAAGTTCCGAGAATCAGCAAGATTGCAGCTACAGACCACAGTGCAATGGTTAGAGTCTTTCTAACCCATTCACGCTCTGCATAGTCATTAACTAGAGTTCTCATTCCGTTGGTTCCATGAATAAGAGCTAGCCACAGCATGATGCCGTCGTATACCTGCCAGAACGGGTCGGCCCACTTTCCAGCTACGAATGCGAAGTCAATAGATTTCACTCCACGCTCAGGAAGAACAAGGTTGACCATTAGGTGGCCCAAGATCATTACAAGTAGAACTGCTCCTGAGATACGCATGAAGATCCATGCACGCTTTTCCCATTGAGCGTTCTTGCGGCTTCTTGGCTGGTTTGGTTGTTCAATAACGACGCTCAATTTACGCTCCAAATGTGTGCATTAGTTGGCGAGGGACCCAAGCGGCCATTAGGACCACAAAGATTACGAGGACTACCCAGAACATCTGGTTCTGGTACTTAGAGCCCTTGCTCCAGAAATCGATAAGAATGACGCGGATACCGTTGAAACCGTGGAAAAGAATGGCTGCGACTAGGCCAATTTCAGCTAAACCTACGATTGGAGTCTTATAAACAGCCATTACAGAGTTGTAAGCCTCTGGGCTTACTCGGACCAGGGCTGTGTCCATGATGTGAACCAAGAGGAAGAAGTAGATTCCAACTCCAGTAATACGGTGCAAAACCCAAGACCACATGCCTATTTTGCCTCGATACAAAGTACCTGCAGGTCTTCTAGCCACGAAACTCCTCCTCGAATGGCAGCAAATCGCTTGCCTAATTTCCTTAATGATAACGGATGAACCTAAACAAAAATCGGTAAACCAGCCATCTGGGTTAGGCTTTTGAGAGTATGAGTGAACCTAAAGAGCCAATGGCTCGTTTCTATTCTGTGATTCCAGCTGGTGGGATTGGTAGCAGGCTATGGCCGCTATCTCGAGCATCCGCACCTAAGTTTCTGCATGACCTAACCGGATCTGGACAGACCCTTTTGCAAGATACCTGGGAGAGATTAGCTCCACTTTCTGGAGCAGATCGAATTGTCGTTGTCACAGGTGCTGCTCACCGAAGTGCTGTTTCCGAACAGTGTTCAGAATTAGTTGAAAACAACCTGTTTCTTGAGCCGAGTCCTAAAGATTCAACTGCAGCAATCGCTTTAGCTGCTGCAATTCTTGTAAAAAGAGAACCAGATGTAATCATCGGTTCATTCGCAGCAGATCACGTGATCACTGACAATAAAGAATTCAGCGATTGCGTTAGAGAAGCAGTAGCAGTTGCTGCTACAGGCAAGATTGTCACCATTGGCATCCAGCCAACTGAACCTTCAGTTGGGTTTGGCTACATCAAAGCTGGCGAAAAGATGGATCTTCCATTTGCTAAGCACGCAAGAGAAGTAGCGAAGTTTGTTGAGAAGCCAGATATCGAACGTGCCCGTAAGTATGTAGCTTCAGGTAAGTACCTCTGGAACGCAGGTATGTTCATTGCTCCTGCCTCACTTATTCTTTCTGTTCTTCAAGAGACAGAGCCAGAACTTCACAACAAGATCCTTGCCCTGGCTGATGCTTGGGGCACCCCAAGTCAAGAAAAGGCTTTTGAAGACATCTGGCCAACTCTAAAGAAGATTGCCGTTGACTACTCTGTTGCAGAACCTGCTGCTGCCAAGGGTCTAGTCGCTGTTGTTCCAGCCAAGTTTGGTTGGCACGATGTTGGAGACTTTGCAGCTATCGCTGAATTGCAATCAGGTGGCAAGCGTAATCACCTAGCTGTATTGGGTGAAGTAACAGTGCTATCCGACAAATCAAGTGGAATCCTAGTTTCTGAGACAGGTCGTTTGGTTGCCCTTATTGGCCTAGAAGACGTAATCGTTGTTGATACCCCTGATGCTCTATTGGTTACCACCAAGGAACATGCTCAGAGGGTAAAGAATCTTGTTGATTCGCTTAAGGTCACTGGCCATAGCGAAGTTCTATAGCAATTGCTCATGAAGAAGTTTAGAAACCTAGTTGCTGGAGCAATCCTTCTTGGCTTAACCGTTGGGGTGAGTGCGTGTGCCCCAGCTGAGATAGTCAAGCCTGATGTCAAAGCAAAGACTTCTGCATGTTTGATCCGCTCAGCAACTATCGTTCCGGGCACTCCAGAAAAGCAGCTGGCTGCAGATTTAGTCGAAGCAAGAATTGTTTATGGGCTTGGTGTTCGTGAAGTAAAGATAGATGAGAGCACGGAGCAGGTTCCAGCGCGATTGCTTGAAGCTCTGCAGAACGGTTGCGTTCTGATGGTTTCAGCTAACCCAAGCTATCTGAATGATCTCGCCCAGTTTGCTTCTGAACACTCAAAGATGATGGTGCTTTTTGTTGGCAGCGCCATTTCAGCTGATGCTCAACCAGCAAACTTTAGATGGGTTGCCGATGACTCATTGAGCGGTGCTCGCCTAGCAGGCTTCTTCGCAGCTGGTAAGTCAAAGACTGAAAGAGTTCACCTCTTTATACAGCCGGTTTATTCTCAATCGACGAAGCTTCAAACATCATTTATAAGTGGTGTTAGAGACTTTGATGAGATTTCTGGAACTAGAACAGAGACGATCTTTATTAGAACTGCTTCCTCCAATACCCTCGCAACCAAGCTGGCAACTCTAGATTCAACAGATGTAGCAACCATTTTTGGAGGCAAGAGTATCTGGCAGAGCGTTGAAGCAGAGCTTGCGGATGGGCCTTATCTAATAGGAGCAGATCTGCAGCTAGGGGATACCGATCTACCGTTTGGCTCTAGAGTTCAAGTTTCAGTTGAGAGAAATACCAGCAAATACGTCCTGAACGCCGTGGCATCTTTGATGGAGCGGGAGTTTTCAGCTGACCCTCTATATAGAAAGCCTGGGGCACTGAAGTTCAACACCGTAGAACTTAGGATCAGCCAGCCAGATTCCATTGACGGCTCACTTTTGGGGTCTTTGGAAACCTATAGGCAGTCACTGATATCCCCATCCAATTAAGGAATTGTAACGCCTAGATAAATACCTTGTGTTAGAGGCCAAAAGTGTCGGCGGGGGCTAGTAGTGTCTAGATGTGTGTGGTTGGTGATTGGCATCAACTCAAAAAATCAGGAGGACACAAGTGAACAAAGTTTCACGTAAGGCAATAGCAGGAGTAGCAATGGCAGCAGCCAGCTTGCTAGTTCTATCAGGCTGTGCTGCAAAGCCAGGTGCAGGATTCATCGAGTGTGGTGTTTCTGACGAAGGTTCATGGGCTGACAAGTCATTCAACGAATCTGTAATGGATGGTATGGAGAAGGCTGCAGAAGAGTTCGGTGTAACACTTAACTCAGCTGAGTCAACATCTTCAGAAGACTTCGCTCCAAACCTAGATGCAATGGTTGCAGCTAAGTGTGACGTTATCTTCGCAGTAGGTTTCAACCTAGTTGACGCAGTTAACGCAGCAGCTGAAGCAAACCCAGAGGTTAACTTCGTAACAATCGATGGTTGGTCAAACGGAGCAACAAACCTAAAGCCAGTTGGTTACAACATGGCTGAGTCATCATACCTAGCTGGTTATGCAGCGGCTTACTACTCAAAAACAAAGGTTGTTAGCGTTTACGGTGGTGTACAGATTTCTGCAGTTACCGCATTCATGGATGGTTTCTACTACGGTGCAAAGGCATACGAAAAAGAGACAGGCACACCAGTGACTGTTCTTGGTTGGGATGCAGTAAAACAGCAGGGTGACTTCATTGGTGGATTCGCTCCTAACGCTCCAGAAGGCAAGACAATTGCTGCTGGTCACCTAGCTGCTAACGCAGACGTACTAGTTCCAGTTGGTGGAGACCAGTTCGGTGCTCTTTCAGAAGCGATCGCTGAGTCAGGTGTTGACGCAAAGATGATCGGTGTTGACAAGAACATCAGCGTTACTAGCCCAGAGTATGCACCTCTAACTCTTACCTCAATTGAGAAGAGAATGGGTTCAGCAGTTTACGACATCGTGAAGGCACTTGCAGTTGACAAGGAAGCTTTCGCTGGTGGAATGGACAACGCTTACACCGGTACATTGGCTAACGCGGGAACTGACATCTCGGACACTGAGTTCCTAGATGAGGCACTAAAGACAAAGCTTGCTGAACTAAAGGCTGGCATTATCGATGGTTCAATCAACCCACTTGGCTAATTTAGACAAGTAGTTTAGGAACTGCCGAGGCTTATGCCTCGGCAGTTCTTGCTTTAAGCCCCCCTCTAACTTGGGGTAGATTAGTAAAAAGGAATCGCAAAGGAGCTACACCCTCAAATGAAGCTTGAACTGAGAAACATCACCAAACGCTTCGGTACTCTTGTCGCAAACGACAACATCAGCCTTACCCTCGCTCCAGGGGAAATCCTTAGCCTGCTAGGTGAAAATGGTGCAGGTAAGTCAACCCTGATGAACGTCCTCTATGGACTCTTGCAGCCTGAAGAAGGCCAGATCCTCATTGATGACAAGCCAGTCAAGTTCGCCGGCCCTGGGGAAGCAATGTCTGCCGGTGTCGGAATGGTTCATCAACACTTCATGCTTATTCCTGTTTTTACAGTTGCAGAGAATGTAGTTCTGGGACATGAGCCAACTGGAAAAGTTGGCAACCTTGACTTAGATGCAGCACGCAAACTTGTGAAAGAAATTTCTGATCGTTTTGGATTTGATATTGATCCTGATGCAAAAGTTCAAGACCTTCCTGTTGGAGCTCAACAGAGAGTCGAAATTATTAAGTCTCTAGCTAGAGACGCAAAGATTCTTGTTCTGGATGAACCAACTGCAGTTCTTACTCCTCAGGAAACCGATGAGCTCATGGACATCATGCGAGGGCTTAGCAAAAACGGAACTTCGATTATTTTTATTACTCACAAACTTCGTGAGGTTCAGAAAGTTGCAGACCGAATCATTGTTATTCGTCAAGGCAAGGTTGTTTCTGAAGCTAGCCCTAAGACAACTGCAGGAGAACTTGCTTCTCTAATGGTTGGTCGTGAAGTTGATCTAGATACAAAGAAGAAAGCAGCAAAACTTGGTTCTGAAACTTTGGTTGTGAAGAATCTAACCGTTCTGGATGACCGTAACCAACAGATGGTTGATGGAATTAGCTTCTCCGTTAATGACGGAGAAATTCTTGCTATCGCTGGAGTTCAAGGAAATGGGCAGACCGAATTAGCTGAGGCTATTTTAGGTTTGCGAAAAATCCACAGCGGCAGCATCACAGTTGCTGGTAAAGACTTGACCAAGAGCAATGTGAGACAAGTGCTTCAAGCAGGTGTGGGATACATCCCAGAAGATAGGAAGAAAGATGGTCTCGTAGGTGAGTTCACTATTGCTGAGAACCTAATGCTTGACGGCTCTTTCGGTAAGCCTTTTGCTAAAGGTGTCCAGATTGACTTTGCTAAGCGTGACGAAATAGCTTCGAAGCTTATTCAGGAGTTCGACATCAGAACTCCATCAGCAACAACTCTTGCTAAGCAACTATCTGGTGGAAATCAGCAGAAGGTTGTTGTTGCTAGAGAGATGAGTAGAGACCTCAGAGTGCTAATAGCTTCGCAACCAACACGTGGTGTGGACGTAGGTTCAATCGAGTTCATCCATGAGCAAATTGTTGCTGCACGTGATGCTGGCAAGACAGTTGTGATTATCTCAACAGAGCTAGATGAAGTTCTTGCTCTAGCAGATCGAATTGCCGTTATGTATAGAGGTCGAATTGTTGGAATCGTTGATGCTAAGACCACAAGAGAAAAACTTGGAAAGATGATGGCAGGTATTGCAGCATGAGTAAGAAAAAAGAAGTAGCAGCAAAACCTGCGCAAGACAAAGCCACCAGTGTTCTTCACGAAATCATGGCCGGAGATCCAGTAAGAATTGCTCTGTCAGTTCTTCTTGGATTCATCATTGGAGCAATCTTCATGGTGGTCTTTGATAAGAGCGTTGTGAAGGCCTGGGCTAACTTTGGTTCAGATCCAAGCATGGCGCTATCAACTGTTTGGTGGACCATCCAAGATGGTTATGGTGCTTTATTCACTGGCTCAATCATCAACTTCGGTGCAGATAGTTTTGTAACAGCCATTCGCCCATTCACTGAAACTCTTAGATTCGCGGCTCCTCTAATCATGGCTGGTTTGGGAGTGGCTCTAACTTTCCGAGTTGGACTATTCAACATTGGTGCAACAGGACAGATTCTTGTAGGTCTTGCTGGTTCAACATTTGTCGCTACTCGACTAGAAATGCCGATCATCATCCACATGCTGGCAGCTGTATTTGCAGCTGTTGTTTGTGCAATGGTTTGGGGAATGATTGTTGGTGTTCTAAAGGCTAGAACAGGTGCTCACGAAGTTATCGTCACAATCATGTTGAACTACGTGGCTTTATCTCTTTTCACATACCTTCTAAGACAACCAAACCTTCTTCTAGAAGAAGGTGGCGGTGGAACACCTAAGTCAGATAACCCTGATGACACCGCTCGCCTTGGGTTGCTATTCGGTCCTGACTTCCAGTTGCACTATGGATTGATCTTTGCTGTCTTATCCGTGATCTTCTACTGGTGGCTAATGGAGAAGTCGACATTCGGATTTAGATTCAGAATGGTTGGACACAACCCATCAGCTGCTAAAGCAGCTGGTATCAAGGTAGAGAACACCTTCGTTTGGGCACTAGCAATCTCAGCTGGTTTCTCTGGATTAGCGGCGGCTAACCAAGGCCTAAGCGTTGATGGTGGTCTGACCACAAGCATTGAAGCGGGCATTGGTTTTGATGCAATTACTGTCGCTCTCCTAGGTGGCTCAAGAGCCGGTGGAGTTGTATTGGCTGGACTCTTGTTCGGTGCATTCAAGGCAGGATCTGCAACCATGCAGGTAGCTGGTGTATCTCCTGAGGTTCTAGGTGTTGTGAAGGCGTTGATTGTTCTCTTCATTGCAGCACCACCGATTATTCGGGCCTTCTATCGACTTCCTGCTCCAGGAATAAAAGTTATTGAAGCAACACAGAAAGCTAAAGAAGCAAAGGTGATTAAGTAATGAAAAATGTAGAAGTCACCCCAGGTATGTTCTCTGCCGCTGAAGTGAGACCGAGTCTAAAGACTCCAATCACATTGGTTGTAGCATCGCTATTTGTTCTTGTGTTCTTTGGCTTCCTAGGTAAGCCTGGAGACATCAGCTTTGTTTGGAGCGATAAGCGTGAAGCTTTGCAGCTACCTCCATTTATTGTGAACTCGATGTTCTTCTGCACAATTGTTGGTGCATTACTACTCCTGATTGGCTTGCTTTCAATTGCTCTGAGCATTCGTGGTAGTAGAACTCCAGTCTGGCTAATTGCTATTTATTCACTTGGTGCCATGATGGCTCTTCTTGGCTGGCTTGCAACAGAAGCTACCCAAGGTGTTCAGATGATCTTTATCTTGAGTAACACTTTGGTTCTAGCTATTCCACTTATCTTTGGTGGTATGGCTGGCATCATGTCAGAACGTGTTGGTGTTGTAAACATTGCTATTGAAGGACAGCTTCTAACTGGAGCATTTGTTTCAGCAATCGTTGGTTCTATGACCAAGAATCTTTATGTTGGTTTGATTGCAGCGATGATTGCTGCAGCACTTCTCTCAACAGTTCTTGCCTCTCTTGCTATTAAGTACTTGGTTGAGCAGATCATCATCGGTGTTCTTTTGAACGTTCTGGTTATCGGTGTTACAAACTTCCTCTACTCAGCATGGGTAGATGATGACAGCATCAACCTAAACTTCCCTGGCACTTTTGAGAAGCTGCCTATCCCATTGCTTTCAGAGATTCCAGTTCTTGGTCAGGTGCTGTTCAACAACAGAATCACTGTTTATCTGATGTTTATTCTTGTTCCACTGCTTTGGTATGTATTGTTTAGAACCAAGTTGGGTCTGAGAGCTCGTGCAGTAGGAGAGCACCCACTCGCTGCTGACACCGTAGGTATCAATGTTGCTAGAACTAGATTCTGGTGGGTAACTATTGGTGGAGCTGTAGCAGGTCTAGGTGGAGCATCGCTGACAATTGGAAACGTGGGTTCATTCGGACGTGAAATGTCAGCCGGGCTTGGATTCATCGCTTTGGCTGTTGTTATCCTTGGACGTTGGCAGCCAATTTATGTGACACTAGGGGCATTGCTTTTTGGTTTCACAATCATCTTGAAAGTATGGGCTAACCAGGTATCTCCTGGTATCCCAGTGGACTTCATCACCATGGTTCCTTATCTTGTAACCCTGGTAGCAGTAGCTGGTTTTGCTGGAAGAGTGAAACCACCGGCAGCATCCGGTCAACCTTACGTAAAGGGCTAAAGATGAGCCAAGAGATCAACTGGAACGAGTTGAAGGACGCAGCGATAGCTGCCATGAAGAAGGCTTACGCTCCATACAGCCACTACCCAGTAGGAGCAGCAGCACTAGTTGATGATGGTCGAATAGTTTCTGGTTGCAATGTTGAAAACGCCAGTTACGGTGTTGGACTATGTGCTGAGTGTGGTTTGGTAAGCAACCTGAGCATGACTGGTGGTGGCAAACTAGTTGCTTTCTACTGTGTTGATGGAGCAGAGAACATTCTGATGCCGTGCGGTAGATGCCGTCAACTGTTGTTCGAACACTCAACTGAGGGAATGCTTCTGCAGACTGTCTCAGGTATCAAAACAATCGATCAGGTTCTCCCTGATGCTTTTGGTCCTCGTGATTTAGCCGAAGGTTTCGGCGCTGATGAAAGAAACTAGGGATTAATTGTCTAAAGAATTTTCTGCTGTTGAACTAATTGTTGCTAAGCGAGAGAAACAAGAACTATCTACTGAGCAAATCAATTGGTTGATAGCTAACTACACATCAGGTGTCGTCGCTGATGAGCAGATGTCGGCAATGGCTATGGCCATCTTGCTAAATGGCATGAACAGAAGAGAAATCAGAGATCTAACTCTCGCAATGATTGCCTCTGGTGAAAGACTAGATTTCAGCTCTCTAACTGTGCCAACTGCTGACAAACACTCAACCGGTGGTGTTGGGGACAAGATCACTTTGATGCTTGCTCCGTTGGTAGCAGTATTTGGTGTTGCTGTTCCTCAGCTAAGTGGTCGTGGACTTGGTCACACAGGTGGAACTTTAGACAAGCTAGAAGCCATTCCAGGATGGCAGGCATCTATAACTAATCAGCAGATGCACGATCAACTAGAGAAGGTTAATGCTGTTATTTGTGCTGCTGGAGCAGGTCTAGCACCAGCTGATAAGAAACTTTATGCATTGAGAGATGTAACTGGAACTGTTGAAGCAATTCCTCTTATTGCTAGCTCAATCATGAGCAAGAAGATTGCTGAGGGAACCTCTGCTTTAGTACTAGATGTCAAAGTTGGTTCAGGTGCTTTCATGAAGACACTTGAGAGAGCTCAGGAACTAGCTCAGGTACTTACTCAACTAGGTGCAGATGCTGGAGTAAAGACAAGTGCACTACTTACAGACATGTCCACACCATTGGGACGCAAAGTCGGTAACGCTCTAGAAGTAGACGAAGCAGTTGAGGTTCTCTCTGGTGGCGGTTCTCAAGACCTTATTGATATCACTGTTGAACTAGCCAGAGAGATGCTACGTCTTTCAGGTAAGACAGATGTTGATGTTGTAGCTGCTTTGAATGATGGACGTGCCATGGACAAGTGGAACGAAATGATTAAGGCTCAGCATGGAGACCCAACAGCGAAACTTCAAGTTGCTAAGCATGAGCACACTATCTTGGCTGAAAGCTCAGGCTTCGTGAACGAACTAGATGCTCTAGCGGTTGGAACAGCTTCTTGGCGTCTAGGAGCAGGTCGTGCTCGTAAAGAAGATCCAGTTCAGTTCGGAGCAGGAATTATTCTTCACGCTAAGCGTGGGGAGAAGATTGAAAAGGGTGCTCCACTTATGACTCTTTACACAGATGAAGCAGAACGTTTTGATAGAGCGGTCGAAGCTCTATCTGGTGGAATCAAGATTGAGAGTGAACTCTCAACTAGTTTCACACCGCTTATCCTTGACCGTATCAACGCATAAAGAGAAATGAAGAATGTCTAAACTTAATATCCAGGCTCTACCAAAGGTTTCACTACACGATCACCTAGACGGCGGTCTTCGCCCACAAACAATCATTGATTTGGCCAAAGAGATTGGCCACGAACTTCCTGCAGATAATGCAAGAGATCTTCGTGACTGGTTCCTAGAATCTTGTGATTCAGGTTCTTTGCCTAGATACCTAGAGACATTCGTACACACCTGTGCTGTTATGCAGACTAAAGAGGGACTCATCAGAGTTGCTCGCGAGTTTGCACTAGATCTAGCAGCTGATGGCGTTATCTACGGGGAAGTTCGTTATGCACCTGAGCAGCACCTTGAAAAGGGTCTCACCCTTGAAGAGGTTGTTGAGTATGTTGAAGAAGGTCTAAGCCAAGGAAGAGCAGAAGTAGCTGCTAACGGTGGTTACCTAGTAACCGGCCAGCTTGTAACAGCTATGAGACAAGCTGACAATGCGCAGAAGATTGCTGAACTTGCTGTTGCCTACAGAGATCGTGGAGTAGTTGGTTTTGACTATGCAGGTCCTGAAGCAGGCTTTAGCCCATCTCGTCACGCAAGTGCATTCAAGTGGCTGAACGAACAGTTGATGCCAGTAACTCTTCACGCTGGTGAAGGTGATGGTAGAGACTCAATCAAGGACGCTCTTGTTGATGGTAGAACTTTGAGATTAGGTCACGGTGTTCGCATCATTGAAGACATCTTCGTGGATGCTGAGGATGAGAACCAGAAAGCTCTTGGAGATATTGCTGCTTGGGTACTTGAGCGGGGCATTGCTCTAGAACTAAGCCCTTCATCAAACCTGCAAACAGGAGCACTTCCCGATATTGACCAACCACAGATGAGCGATCACCCATTCGATATTTTGTATGGTCTAGGTTTCAATGTAACTGTAAACACTGACAACCGTTTGATGAGTGGAACAACACTTACTCGTGAACTAGAACTTCTAACTGAAACATTTGGTTATGACCTGGATGACATTGAGTTGTTCATGCTTAATGCTGCTAACGCAGGGTTTATGGACATGGATGTTAGAGCTGAGATTATTGAGCGCATCTCAGATGCATTTGAGGCTGCTCAGTAACAATGAGTTCGGTCTTGGAGCAGGCTTTAGGGCAAGGGTCGATAAAGCTTCAGCAAAGCTGTGTTAGCTGGAGAGAGACCTTTGAACTAGCTGGCTTAGGTCTAGTTGAAAGTAGTAGAGCTACCTCTGCCTATACGAACGAAATGATTCAAGTATTCGAAGAGCTTGGCCCATACATGGTTATCGCTCCCGGTATTGCTCTAGCCCATGGCAGACCATCTGAAGCTGTAATAGAGACAGGTTTATCTCTAGTCACACTTTCAACTCCTGTTGTGTTTGGCAGCACATCTAATGACCCTGTTTCACTTGTTATTGGATTAGCAGCAGTTGATCACGATAGCCATATCGAGCTGATGGCAGCACTTAGTGAATTGCTAATGAGTGAAGATACTGTGAATTTCTTGCTCAATGCAAAGAATGAGAGCGAAGTTCGTTCATACCTTAGTTAAACTGGGAACGTGAAGATACTTTCGGTTTGTGGGATGGGCATTGGTACGTCAGTGCTACTAAAAATGAACGCCGAGAAAGTTCTTGAAGCAATGGGTGTTCAAGCTGAGGTATTTGCAGCAGATATCACCAAAGCCAAACGTGATGGTGAAGGGGCAGACATTATTCTGACCACCCCTGAACTAGTTGTATTACTTGAAGGAATGCCAGGGAAGATTGTCCCTATTGAGCACGTCTTTGATCTAACTGAAATCCGCCAGAAGCTCTCTGCAGCTCTGCTCTAAAGAATCTAGAAGCTCTCTAGCTCCAGCCTTAGAATCTGAAACAGCCTCTAGATAACACTTCAACTTAGGCTCTGTTCCGCTAGGTCTAATAATCACTCTTCTACCATCGGCTAAATCAAATCTCAAACCATCAGTTGGCATAAGGTCTTTACTGCCAACACTCATGTCAGTGAATGAGGCAGATAACCCAGCAAGTTCTGAAGGGGGAGTTTTTCTGATACTTTGCATAGCTTTACCGATGATGCTCAGGTCACTCACACGAATAGAGATCTGACCGGTTGCATAGAAGCCATAGCGTGACCCAAGGTCATCGAGTAGATCCCAAAGAGTTCTGCCTGCTGCCTTTTCTCTTCTAGCGATGTTGGCAAGAAGAAGAGCTGCACTAACACCGTCTTTGTCAGCAACATGATCTGGGTCAATGCAATAACCAAGAGCTTCTTCATATCCAAAGATGAGACTAGGAATCTTTGAGATCCACTTAAACCCTGTCAAGGTTGCTTTGAAATCTAAACCGTAGTGATCCGCAACTTTAGCAAGAACAGAACTTGAAACAATGCTGCAGGCAAGAGTTCCACTCTTAGCTTTACTTGCAATCTCATCGGCAAGGATAAGACCAACCTGGTCTCCAGTTAGTCTTTGCCAGCCCGAAGGTGTTGGCAAAGCAAGAGCTACTCTGTCAGCGTCTG
Organism: Rhodoluna sp.; assembly: GCA_044373385.1. Lineage (GTDB taxonomy): Bacteria > Actinomycetota > Actinomycetes > Actinomycetales > Microbacteriaceae > Rhodoluna. Next base: position 204,472 of record JBILQF010000001.1, on the reverse strand, counting down.
GGTCATTAGCAATAATCAGATCCGCATCTTGTGATTCAGCCAAAGCCATCGCTAAATCAAGAGCACCTTTTTCCTCAGGGTTAGGAAAAGCAACGGTTGGGAAATGACCATCTGGTTTTGTTTGCTCAGGAACTGGGATAAGAGCTTCTGAACCAGAAGATTGGAACAACGGTTCAATAGCTGACCAACCAACACCGTGCATTGGTGTGTAGACAATCCTTAACTCAGTGCCATCAGATTTACCACCTGCGATGAGAGCACTCTCTAGATACTCAGCTCTAATCTCAGATCCAATCAATTTGTAATCTGTTGATTTAGGTAGGGAATCAAAGGTTTGTGTTTGGGCAACCTGCGTTATTTCATCAGCAATCTGATTATCAACCGGAGAGATTATCTGAGAACCGTTGAAATCTCCACCAAGGTAAACCTTGTAGCCGTTATCTCTAGGTGGGTTATGTGATGCAGTAACCATGATGCCAGCACTCATGTTCAAGAACCTGGTAGCAAAGGAAACAAGAGGAGTTGGACCCATCTCATCTAGAAGTAATACTTCAATGCCCATACCTGATAGAACTTCAGCTGAGTCCTTGGCAAATACATCGCTGTTGACTCTGCCATCAAAACCAATGACAACACTTGCCTTTGAGTTTTGCTTTAGTAGGTAGTTTCCAAGTCCTGCTGCCGTTTGAGCTACTAGAACTCTGTTGATTCTGTTTGGACCAGCACCAAGTTCTCCGCGAAGACCTGCGGTACCAAACTCTAGACGAGTATGGAATCTACTTGTGAGCCCTGCTACGTCTTTATTGTCGATGAGTTCTTGTAATTCAGCCCTTGTTTCAGGATCAGGATCTTGGCTAAGCCAAGCTAGTGCTTGTTCCTTTAGTTCTTGAGTCATCTTTATAGTTTGGCAACAATCGAAGCTAGGAGAGCACTGATACGAGGCTCAGCCTCTTTACCTGCTTCTAGAACTTCTTTGTGGCTAAGTGGGCTATCGCTGATACCAGCAGCCAAGTTAGTTGAGAGAGATAGCCCTAGAACTTCTAGACCTGATTGACGAGCTGCAATTGCTTCAAGAGCAGTAGACATCCCTACGATGTGTGCTCCCATAGCCTTAGCCATTTGAACTTCAGCAGGAGTTTCATAGTGAGGTCCACGGAACTGCATGTAGACACCTTCATCTAAGGATGCATCAACTGTTCTAGCAATGTCTCTTAGACGACGAGAGTAGAGATCTGTTAGGTCAACAAAGTTAGCTCCTTCAATAGGGCTAGCGGAAGTGAAGTTAATGTGGTCACTGATTAGTACTGGTGTGCCAGGCTTCCAAGAAGTCTTGATACCACCTGCACCATTAGTCAAGATCATGGTCTTCACTCCAACTGCAGCTGCAGTTCTAACTCCATGAACAACTCTTCTAACGCCATGACCTTCGTAGTAGTGAGTTCTAGCTCCTAGAACAAGAGCGTGCTTACCTGATGGCAAAAGAATTGAGCGAATAGTTGAAACATGCCCAACAACTTCGGACCTAGTAAAACCAGGAATCTCAGAAGCATCAATGGTTGAAACAGTTTCACCAATAAGGTCTGCTGCCTTGGCCCATCCTGAACCCAGGGTAAGAGCTATATCGTGTTGGGCTACACCAGACTTCTCAGCTATAACTTGGGCTGCTTGTTGGGCTATTTGGAATGGATCCGCCTTCGGATCATCTAATGGATTGCTCATACGTCAAGTCTAATCTTCATATCTTCCACACAATTAGGAGTAGAGCAATCATCAACGAATAAAGCACTGAATTGTCATTCTTGATGCAGTCGCAGATGCTTTGAGCAGACTACTCTTCAAACTCAATGAGCATAGTTCCGGCTGGAACTGTAGCTCCTACTGCTACGTGAATCTTCTTGATCACAACGTCTTTGGCAGCGCTCTGAGGTGATTCCATCTTCATAGCTTCAAGCACTAGGAGTTGTTGACCGGCTACAACCTTGTCACCTTCAGCTACAGCAATCTTTACTACTGTTGCTTGCATCTGAGCGGTGAGGTGCTTACCTGAATCAACCTGAACGTCTGTGTGTGCCTTGCGCTTAGGGGCAGGAGCAGCTGGCTTAGAGCCACCGTTTAGGAATAGCTGCTTAGGAAGGCTTACTTCAATTCTCTTGCCATCAATTTCAACAACAACGCTGTTTCTAGCGGGTGCTTGTGCTCCTGCTTGGGCTACACCTGACCATGGTTCGATGTCGTTGTTCCATTCGGTTTCAATCCAACGGGTGTAGATGCCGAACTTACCTTTTGAACCAATAAAGGCTGGGTCGTTCACAATCTTTCTATGGAAAGGAATAACTGTAGGCATTCCTTCAATGTGAAGTTCAGCTAGAGCTCTTCTTGATCTCTCTAGAGCTTCTTCACGAGTAGCACCGGTAACGATTAGCTTGGCAATCATAGAGTCGAATGAACCACTGATTTCAGATCCTGCTTCAACACCGGTGTCGATACGAACACCAGGTCCACCGGGAGTTCTAAAGGTGTGGATAGAACCTGGTGCTGGCATAAAGTTTCTACCTGCATCTTCACCGTTGATTCTGAATTCAAATGAGTGGCTTGTTACAACAGGGTCACCGTATTCAAGCTTGCCGCCTTCAGCAATTCTGAACTGTTCGCGAACTAGGTCTAGACCGGTAACTTCTTCTGATACTGGGTGCTCAACCTGAAGACGAGTGTTTACTTCTAGGAATGAGATGGTTCCATCTTGGGCTACTAGGAATTCACAAGTTCCTGCACCTTGGTAACCAACTTCTTTCAAGATTGCTTTTGAAGATTCGTAAAGTCGCTTCACCTGATCATCGGTTAGGAAAGGAGCTGGAGCTTCTTCAACAAGTTTCTGATGTCTTCTCTGCAGAGAACAGTCTCTAGTTGAAACAACAACTACGTTGCCGTAAGCATCTGCTAGACACTGAGTCTCAACGTGGCGTGGTTTCTCTAAATACTTTTCAACAAAGCATTCGCCTCTACCGAAAGCAGCAACTGCTTCACGAGTTGCTGATTCGAAAGCTTCTGCTACTTCATTCTTCTCGTAAACAACTTTGATTCCACGACCACCGCCACCGTAGGCAGCTTTAATGGCAATCGGTAGTCCGTGCTTTGCTACAAACTCAAGAACTTCTTCAGCTCCTGTTACAGGGTTTAGTGTTCCAGGAGCTAGTGGTGCTCCAACTTTTTCAGCAACGTGACGAGCAGAAACCTTGTCGCCTAGTTGATCGATTGCTTTAGGAGATGGACCAATCCAAACGATGCCTGCATCAATTACTGCCTGAGCGAAGCTTGCGTTCTCGGCAAGGAATCCATAGCCAGGGTGAATCGCGTTAGCACCTGAGCGCTTAGCGATAGAAAGAATCTTGTCGATAACAAGGTAGGTATCAGCGCTGGTTAGACCATTTAGGGCATAAGACTCATCGGCCATGCGGCTATGCATAGCGTCTCGGTCTTGGTCGGCGTAGATTGCAACTGTAGCGATTCCGGCATCTTTAGCGGCTCGAATGATGCGGACGGCAATCTCTCCGCGGTTAGCAACGAGGACCTTGGTTATCTTGGCTGATTTTGAGGCAGTCATAAGACTCAAGCCTACCTATTTAGAGCTCCAAAGGCTTGGGTAATCTACCCCAAGCTTGATGCAAAGCTCCCTGAGGGTAGGCAAACTAAGGCCAACAACGGTATGAGAATCACCCTCAATAGCCCTAATAAAGGCCCCTCCAAGGCCATCAATAGTGAATGCACCAGCTACTTTCAGGGGTTCTCCGGTCCCCACATAGGCCAAAATCTCGGAATCTGAGAGGTTAGCGAAGTGAACGGTGGTGTTTGTGGCCAGCCCAACAGCTGGAGGGTTAGCTGAATTATCTCGGTTATCTATAAGCCAATGTCCTGTGTAGAGCCTGCCTGAGCGACCTCGCATGGACTTCCACCGCTCAATAGCCACCTCTGGTTCATGAGGTTTCCCAAGAGATTCACCATCTAGATCTAAAGAACTGTCACAACCAATGATTAGAGCTCCTTGAGCATCTGGGTGATTGAGAACTGCTTCTGCTTTAGCTCGGGCTAGAAGTAGGACCATGTCTTGGGTATTTGAGATCTCACCTGCATCAATTGCATTCTGAGTGACTAGGTCTTCATCAACACCAGGGGAGATGGTCACAGGCTCAATGCCGCCATCTCGAAGTAATCGAAGGCGGGCAGGGGATGTGGAAGCTAAGACAAGTTTGGTCACAAGACCAGACTACCGAAGCAGGTGTGGAACACTTGTGTAGTGAATAAAACAACTAATTGGCTTGACCAGGTACTCGAACTAGACATCGAGAAGGTCGCCCATGGCGGCATCTTCGTTGCAAGACACGAGGGCAGGGTTGTTTTCGTATCTCACGTGCTTCCTGGTGAGAAGGTAAAAGCCAGAGTTTATGAAGATAAGGGTGGCTCTTTCTGTAGAGCTGAACCAACTGAGATTCTTGTTGCTTCCCCAGATCGCGTAAAGCACTTTTGGAAAAATGCTGAACAAGCTGGTGGAGCAGAGTTCGGACACATCAAACTCTCTCGTCAACGTGAATTGAAAGCAGACGTTCTATCTGAAGCACTGCAGAGATTTGCTGGAATTGAAATGCGAGTTCCAGTTCTAGCCGCTCCTGGCGATGATGAGACCAATGGTTTGGGATATCGAACCCGTATCCAGCTTCATGTAAATGAAGATGGCGATGTTGGTCCATACAGAGAACGTAGCCACGAAGTAGTTCGAGTAAAGACTCTGCCACTTGCTGTTCCAGAAATCCAAGAACTAGGTTTGCACCTAAAGAATTGGCAAGATGTCAAAAAGATTGAAATTGCTGCATCAAGCACAGGTCAGATTCAATACACCGTAGATAAGAAACTTAAAGGTGAAGAAAAGTTCCTAGAAAGAGCTGGCGGTAGAACATTTAGATTGTCTGCAGGGGCATTCTGGCAGGTTCACAAAGAAGCAGCCAACGTACTTGCGAAAGAAATAGTTCTTCTAGCTAAGGCTGAGAACTTTGATAAGAATGCTCAGAACTATGATCTTTACGGTGGTGTTGGTTTATTTAGCGGCGCTCTAGCTGCTGCTTTCGGACTAGATCTACAAATCACAACTGTTGAAGCCAGCAAGAGTGCAGCTGAAGATGCCAGAAGAAACCTGATTGACATCAAGGGAGCTAAATCTGTTGCAACTCCAGTAGAGCGATTTCTGGATGAGCTAGCATCTCACGGCAAGCTAAAACCAAACAGCACAGTCATTATTGACCCACCAAGATCAGGTGCTGGAAAGCATGTGATTGAGAGATTGCTTACTCTCGCTCCAGATCACCTGATTTATGTAGCCTGTGATCCGATTGCTGTTGCTAGAGATCTTGCTCCGCTAACTGAAGGTGGCTACAAGATTGCCAGCATCAAGGCTTTCGACCTATTCCCACACACCCATCACTTTGAAACCGTGGTGAGCCTAGTTCGATGAGTTCAAGCCAAACCCCAATCACTATTGCAATCGTGGATGACCACGATTCAGTAAGGCTTGGCGTTAAGGCAGGAGCTCAAGAGGCTGGCTATGTGGTTCTTGATCATGCTGATTCAGTTGAAGCATTGTTAGCCAAACTACAAGAACCACCAATGGTAGTTGTCTTAGATCTTTCGCTTGCTGATGGTTCAACTCCGGCAAGCAATGTGAAGGCACTTGTCGAGTATGGAACTAAGGTTCTGATCTACTCCATTGCTGATAACAAGGACAAAGTTAATGAAGCTCTACGTGAAGGAGCAGAAGGTCTTGTAGCTAAGGGTCAAGACATGAGCTACCTGTTTGAAGCCATTCGACTAAGTGCTAACGGAATTACCATCAATACAACAGAGACAGTGGCTGCTATTGATAATGACGTTTCCTTCAGAGCAAATTTATCTGAACGTGAATTACAAGTTGTAAGACTTTATGCATCTGGTATGACATTGAAGAGTGTTGCCTATGAACTTTCCTTGAGTAAATACACAGTTAAAGAACACATCGATAGAGCAAGAGATAAGTATTCAAAAGTTGGAAGGCCTGTCACCGGTAAATCAGAGTTACTAATCAGACTGATCGAAGATGGCTTATTCGGAGAAGATCTCATCTAATGCCTATCTCAGCAACGGTTGCAAGAGCTCGAGTCGATCGTTTGATTGGACGTACTTTCGCAGCTGGTGCTATTGCTTTGAGTGTTGAGAGTGGACTGAACTTCTACAGTCAGCTCAAGTACTTGAACCAACCTTTTGCTTGGGCTTTGACCATTGTTTTGTGGAGCACCACCATCGCCTTCGCCTACTCTTTCTGGTTTGGTAAGGCCAACTATCTCTTTCTTAGAATCCATGCTCTCTACATGGTTGTCATGGTGCTTAGCTGGCCATTTGTACTCAACTCTGATGTTCCTCAGGACGGTTCTTTCTATCCTTGGATTTGGTGGGGAATAGATACTGGTTGGATTGCGGTAGCGCTGAGCTTTGGCTGGCGCTTTGCACTTTTTTACTATGTCTCTCTAATTGGATTGATGCAGTTAATCTTCTCCCTACCAATGGGTGGTTCACATACGGGAGTAACTTTAATCACCGATAGTTTTTACACATTCCTTACCAATGCCTCAATCTCTGTTATTGCGCTAATGATTAGAGGTGCAGCAAATAGATCTGATCAAGCAAACTCAGAAGCTATTAGAGCTGAAGTTCAACAGGCGGAAGCAGAAGCAAAAGCTAAAGAGAGACTGCGTCTAGATGGTCTAATTCACGACAGTGTATTAACGGCACTAATAAGTGCAACCCAAGCCAAGAACGTGGAAGAAGCAAAGGCTAGCGCTGAACTTGCTGGTACCGCACTACGGAAGCTTTCTGAAGTTCAAAGAGGGGACATGACCCAAGCCCCTGTTTACTGCAGCGAACTCTTTGACTCCATTATTTTGGCGGCTGAACGTATTGATCCAAAGATCAAATCCAAGAAGAATTGCGGAACCAGTATTTCTGTGGACGCAGAGGCAGTTTCCGCTCTTACTGAAGCAACGATTCAAGCCATCCACAATTCCCTAATGCACGCAGGTCCTAATGCTTCTAGAGAACTAAGCCTCAAATCCAGCAACGCTGGAATCAAGATTGTGATTTTAGATAACGGTAAGGGCTTTAGGGTGAGCCAAGTTAATCGAAGCAGAATGGGAATCAAAGTTTCGATTATCGGTCGTATGGAAGCTGTTGGCGGTTCAGCTCACGTCGTTTCTCAACCAAGACAGGGCACAACTGTTGTCTTGGAGTGGAGCAAGAAATGATTTCAATCAATCGAACTATCGCCTCTCTCGTTCCATACATCTACGCGCTGTATCTACCAATTCAGTCGATATTCTTGCCTGGCTTTAGCGCTCGCTATCTAGAGATCATCGCTCTAGTTATCTATGTCTACGCGACTACCGCTACGCTACTTTTCTTTAGAGGCTTGCAGTTGCCTAGATGGCAAGCGTTTTTCAATATTGGTGCTGCATTAGCACTGCCAACTCTGGTCATCACTCAGAGACAGTTGATCGATGATTACAGCATTGGAGGTTGGGTTGTTATGGGTACGGCCTTGGTGTTAACTGCAACAGCGGTTAGACAGCAGGCTCTATTAGCTTTGCTTGGCCTTGCAGTTCTGCTATCGGTTCTCATCATTGAATATGGCCAAGCGGCAATAGCAACCGCAGGTTTAGCTGGCGCACTAGTGTTCGTTCTGGCAGGTCTTGCGGTTTCAAGAGGTATCGCTAGAGCAACCCGTGAATCAGAGAAGTTCAGAGCGAAGGAAATTGAAACCCGCACCAAGATCGCTGAGTTGGAAGCTGCCTCTCGTGAACGTCAACAACAGTTATCTCAAGTGTTAGGAACAGCAGTTCCACTGCTATCAGTTATTAAAGATTCACAAGGTCCACTTAATGAAGACCTTAGACAATCAGCAAAATTAGTGGAAGCAACTCTTCGGGATAACCTTCGAGGACGAGAATTACTAAATCGAGCTATGAGCAAAGAGATTCAGAGACTTAGAAACCTTGGGGTTGAAGTGTTGATTCTGGATGAGGGTGGAACTCAATCTCTATCAGCCCAAGAAAAAGATGAACTGTTGAGTCGAGCTGTTGATTCTCTTCAAGTAGTTACTCAAGGACGAGTAACAATTAGAAGCCCTAAAGGTGAAGATTTTAGATTGACAGTTGTTGCAACCATTCCGGGTCAAGCTCAACCGGTTCTTTCACTTCGTCTTTAAACCCCAACGGGCCTGGGCTCTACTTTCGCAGAACCTGGCCCGTCCCCTGGTAGTGATTTCTCAGACCCCTTAGATCTAACTGTCATCACCTAATTAAAAACTATTTCCATTGGGATAAATATTGTGGAAATCGGGCTCTTATTTAAGTCCCCATTTAAGGGGACAGGTTAAAGTAGAAACCCCCTTCTAGGAAGGGGGTTTCGGACCGTCGTTTGCTATCCCAGCAACGCTGCTTCTAGTGTATCTAACCCAACGCTTCCCAAGTTCAAGGCCTTCATGTGGAAGTCCTTAATGTTGAAGTTAGCTCCCTGACGAACCTTGTATTCATCACGGATGTTTTCCCAGATTCTCTGGCCGATCTTGTATGAAGGAGCTTGTCCTGGCCAACCGAAGTAACGGTGCACTTCGAAGTTGATGAACTGCTCACTCATGTTCACGTTCTTTTTCATGAAATCAAGGGCATAGTCAAAGTCCCACTTGCCAGTGCCATCAAGTCTTGGCTTACCAAGGTGAACACCTATATCTAGAACTACACGAGCTGCACGCATACGCTGACCATCTAGCATCCCTAGGCGATCACCTGGATCATCTAGGAAACCAAGTTCCTGCATCAAGCGCTCAGCGTATAGAGCCCAGCCTTCACCGTGACCTGAAGACCATGAAGCAAGACGACGCCAAGAGTTTAGCTCTGCTTTGTTATAAACCTTTTGAGCAATCTGAAGGTGGTGTCCTGGAACACCTTCGTGGTAAACAGTTGTGGTTTCTCTCCAAGTATCAAACTCAGTTACACCAACAGGTACTGACCACCACATTCTTCCCGGTCTTGAGAAGTCATCGGTAGGGCTGGTGTAGTAGATACCACCGTGTTGGGTAGGTGCAATCATGCACTCTAGCTTCTTCAATGGCTCAGCAATGTCGAAGTGTGTGCCACTTAGTTTTTCGATAGCAGCATCGCTTAGTTTCTGCATCCAACGCTGAAGTTCATCAGTTCCATGCAGCTTTCTTGAAGGATCGTTGTCTAGGAATTCAATCGCTTCCTGAACGGTAGCTCCTGGCTTGATTTCATTAGCAACTGCATTCTGTTCAGCAACTACTCGAGCAAGTTCTTCGATTCCCCATTCGTAAGTCTCATCAAGGTCTACTCGCTTGCCTAGGAATCTAGCGCTAAGAAGTTTGTAGCGATCGCGACCAATGGCATCTTCTGAGTTACCAGCTGGAAGCAGCTCATTCTTGAAGAAGTCAACTAACTTTGCATACCCGGCTGTTGCTTGTTCAGCGGAAGATTTAAGTTCTGCTTTTAGAGATGCAGGTAGTTCACCGTCTTCAGGCTTTGCATTCTTAGCGAACTTTCTGAAGAAACCATCAGCTGCTAGAAGCTGTTCAGCCTGGGTGGTTGCCAAAACAATCTGACGAATAGCAGGAGTGTCTTTAGCTTGGATACCTAAACGAAGAGTTTCGATGTAACCATCGATAGCACCATCAACTGCTTTCATTCGCTTAGAGATGTTTGACCAGTTCTCTTCAGTTGCAGTTGGGGAGAGGTCAAAGATATCTCTAATTCCTTGAGCATTAGATGCAATTGGGTTTAGGTCTCTATTACCGAGACCTGAGTCGTAAATCTCACCGCTCAGCTTCAATGTTGAAGTCATTGCAAGCTTGGTTACCTTATCCACATCATCGCGAACTTCAGTTGCCTCAACCTTGGCAAGCATTTCTTTTTCAAGTTTGTTGTGGTGAGCAGCAGCTTCCGGACTGGTGTCTTCAAGTCTGTCTTCGCCAACTTTGAAACCTGCGTAGGTAGCAAATTCAGGACTTAGATCAACAAGGGTCTTTACCCAATCTTCAGCTAGCAGGTCTAACTTGGATGGTTCACGGGTCATCTTGGTACCTTTCAGGTAGGCGAAATCACTAAGGACAAATCTAGTCCTGTTTTAGGGTGTTGTTAGTCGAGCCCTGGGCGATACTGGGCTCGCCACTGGCCAAAGCCAGGGGTTAGATCGTGTCTAAACATAGAGGTGTTTCTATTCCAAGAAGAAGCAGGTTTCTTTATCTTCTTCTTACCTTCTGTGACCTGCTCAGCGTGAGCAGCCTCCAAGATGGCAACAACAGCAGCCAACTCCTCAGGAGTTGGACTACCAGCAAGCACCTTGATGGTTTCAGAGATAGGTTCTGGGTTTATCACAGTGGGATATTTCCATGCTTCTTAGGAGGAGTGGTTGCACGCTTGGTCTTTAGAGCAGCTAGAGCTTTGATAACACTGATGCGAGTAGCAGCAGGTTCAATGATTCCATCAAGCTCACCACGCTCAGCAGCAAGGTAAGGGCTAGCAACGTTATAGGTGTATTCGGCAGCTAGTTGTGCTCTTACCTTTTTAACATCTTCACCAGCTTCTTCAGCTGCTTTGATCTTGTCTCTGAACAAGATGTTTACAGCGCCCTGTCCACCCATAACTGCAATCTCAGCTGTTGGCCAAGCAAGGTTGATATCGGCTCCAAGTTGCTTAGAGCCCATAACGATGTATGCACCTCCGTAAGCCTTACGAGTGATAACAGTTACTAGAGGAACAGTTGCTTCGGCGTATGCATAAAGCAACTTAGCTCCACGACGAATAACTCCAGCCCATTCCTGATCTGCTCCAGGAAGATATCCTGGAACGTCAACGAGAGTAAGTACTGGGATTGAGAATGCATCAGCGAATCTAACAAAGCGAGCAGCCTTTTCAGCAGCATCAATGTTTAGAGTTCCAGCTAGAGCGCTTGGTTGGTTAGCAACGATAGCGATTGATTGTCCAGCTACGCGAGCAAAACCAATCAGGATGTTAGGTGCAAATAGTGGTTGCACTTCTAAGAACTGGCTGTCATCAACGATTGACTCAATAACTTTGATCATCGAGTAAGGCTGGTTCGGTGAATCCGGAATGATTGTGTTCAGTTCACGGTCTTCATCAGTAATCTCTAGTGCTTCTTCACTCTCATAATGAACAGGTTCACTCAAGTTGTTTTCTGGAAGGAAGCTCAGAAGTGTTCTTGCATAATCCAATGCATCATCTTCATCGCTTGCTAGGTAGTGAGCAACACCTGAAGTCTTGTTGTGAGCTAGAGCCCCACCAAGTTCTTCCATTTCTACTACTTCACCGGTAACAGTCTTAATTACATCTGGACCAGTTACAAACATGTTTGAAGTTTTATCAACCATGATCACAAAGTCAGTTAGAGCAGGACCATAAACAGCACCACCGGCAGCAGGCCCCATGATGATAGAAATCTGAGGGATAACTCCTGATGCCATGGTGTGACGCTTAAAGATTTCACCGTACTTACCTAGAGCGATAACACCCTCTTGAATACGAGCACCACCTGAATCAAGAATTCCAATAAGAGGAACACCTGTTGAGATAGCTAGGTCCATAATCTTGATGATCTTGTTACCAGCTGCTTCACCTAGAGATCCACCAAAGATTGTGAAGTCTTGAGAGAACAAGGCAACCTGACGACCGCCGATAGTTCCGATACCTGTGACAACAGAGTCACCGTAAGGGCGGTTCTTATCCATGCCGAAAGCTGTTGAACGGTGTCTAACAAACTCGTCCATCTCAACGAATGAGCCTGGGTCAAGCAATAGCTCGATACGCTCACGAGCGGTCTTCTTACCCTTAGCGTGCTGCTTAGCAATAGCAGCCTCACCGCTTGCGTAAACAGCTTCGTGGTAGCGGTTACGTAGGTCTTCGATCTTGCCTGCAGTAGTAGAAAGGTCAGGCGTATTCTTATCGGTCAAAGCTTGTCTCCAATTTAGGTTGTGCAGAGGTTCTCTGGCTCAACTGCAACTCTATCCAAGACGTGTCGGTTGGAGGGTCTAACCTAGAGGCTATGGAACTAAAACTGAGTAGCGAATTCGCCTCAAGAATTGAGTATTTACCTGAAACAGGCTCTACAAACAGCGATTTACTTGGCTTTGCAGTAAGTAAACCTGAATTATGGACTGATTTTTCAGTTCTTGTTACAGATAACCAAGTTGCAGGCAGAGGAAGACTAGATAGACAGTGGATTGCCCAGCCAGGAGCTGGTCTAGCCATTTCAGTATTACTGAGGCCCACAAAGTTTGGAATGGACAGTTTTGGTTGGCTACCTCTTCTGGCAGGTCTAGCCATGAATAACGCCGTTTCCTCTCTTATTGAAGAAGCGCAGGTAAGCATCAAGTGGCCTAATGATGTTTTAGTGGCAGGCGAGAAGATTGCTGGCTTACTAGCTGAAGTTTTGCCTAAGGGGGATGGGGTAGTAATCGGAGCGGGGCTAAACCTCAAACAGAGTAAAGAGGAGTTGCCAATTGAAAATGCGACTTCCCTGAGGTTACATGGGGTGGAAAACTTTGAACTCGATGATGTCCTAGTTAGATACCTTGCCTCATTCAAGAGACTGTATGAAGAGTTCGCTGACGCCTCAGGTGATGCCGAGAGTTCAGGTTTGAGGCAGTCTGTTCAGGAAGCTACATCAACAATTGGGACAAGCGTCAAAGTACTTTTGCCAGACGGCAGTGACTTCTCAGGCAAAGCGGTTGGGCTAGATGCCACCGGTCGTCTTTTGGTTGCTATGTCAGATCCCCTTGAGATTCGTGCCGTTGCAGCGGGCGACATTCAACACTTGCGACAATAGTTAGATGTCCTCAACACAAGCCTTCGAAGAGCAGAGCTTTGTTCTACTCAGAAGACATGGGGCAGCACTTATCTATCCAGTAGTCTTCCTATTCTTAGACGGGGCACTCTTCTTCTTCGCTGATTCGAAGCTAACTGAAATCTGGCAGCACCAAGTTCTTCTAGGTCTTGTTCTCGTAATTGGTCTATTGCTGTGGTTCATTCCATCTCTCAAGTTCTTTACCAATAGATATGAACTAACAAGCACTCGAGTGGTTGCTCACTCAGGGCTCTTTGGAACAAAGACCGAAGAAGCGGCCTGGGGAGAAGTAACTGGAGTGAGTATCTCCAGGGGAGTTAGTGCTTGGCTTCAAGGAGCAGGGGATGTCCGACTTCACCGTGAGTTTGGACAAGACCTGGTTCTGGCTCGCGTGCCAAGGGCAAAAAAGCTTTCTAAAGAAATCGAGCTATTTCTTTCGAAGAGATCTCGAACTACAGGCATGAGAAAATAGACCGTGGCTAAATCAGTTGGAGTTATCGGTGGCGGGCAGCTAGCCCGGATGATGATTGCACCTGCTAAAGCTTTGGGCCTAGACATCAAGGTGCTAGCCGAAACTGAAGGTAGCCCAGCTAAGCAGGCAGCAACCCAAGTCGGTGACTACAACCAGCTAGATGTAGTTCGCGAGTTCGCTAGAACAGTTGATGTAATCACTTTCGATCACGAGCATGTTCCTCTAAGTGTCCTTGAGAGTCTGGAGTCAGAAGGGGTTGTGGTTGAGCCTTCTTCTAAGGCATTACGTTTTGCTCAAAACAAATTAGAGATGAGAGCAAAACTTACTGAACTTGGAGTTCCTTGTCCTGCGTGGGCAAACGTGGCTACGGTTTCAGAACTAGATGACTTTATTCAATCCCATGGTGGCGTTGCGATACTCAAGACTCCTACCGGTGGTTATGACGGCAAAGGTGTGAAGGTAGTTAGATCAAGTTCTGATGCAGCTGATTGGCTTTCAAAGAATCAACCACTACTTGTTGAAGAGAAAGTTAACTTCAAAAGAGAACTAGCTCAGCTATCAGCAAGAAACAGATCAGGTAGTTGGTCGAGTTGGAACTTAGTTGAAACCATTCAAAAAGATGGTGTTTGCGCAGAGGTTAACTCACCTGCTCCGAATGCAAACTATGAACTTGCTTCACAAATAGCAAAAACAATCGCTGTTGGTTTGGATGTAACCGGTGTGTTAGCAGTGGAACTGTTTGAAACAGAAGATGGAATGCTGCTGGTCAATGAACTTGCTATGCGACCACATAACTCAGGGCATTTCAGCATTGAAGGATCTACAACCAGCCAATTTGAACAACACCTTCGAGCTGTTGCAGATATGCCTCTAGGAGACACATCTCCAACAAAGGCCTATTCAGTGATGCTCAATCTGCTTGGGCAGAATGACACCAATGACTTTGGTTTAGAAGATCGTGATGTTGATGGAGCTCACGTCCACGTCTATGGAAAAGCTCCTAGAGCTGGAAGAAAGATGGGACACATCACTGCCATTTCAAATGAATCCTTGGCTGATGCTAGAGAAATAGCGTCCAGGGTCTGGAAAGGGCTGCAAGCCTAACCTGATTTTGCTGGATGCGAATCTAAAATCATAGAGAAGAACATATCTGCCTTAGAGGCAGCATCTACTTAGGAGAAACCCATGGCTCAAGCACTGGTTGGTGTTGTAATGGGTTCTGATAGCGACTGGGCAGTAATGAGTGATGCAGCTCAAGCCCTCAAAGAATTCGGTATTGAATACGAAGTGGAAGTCCTCTCAGCACACAGAACCCCTGATCTAATGATGGAGTGGGGCAAGGCTGCAGCAGGACGTGGAATCAAGGTAATCATTGCTGGAGCTGGCGGGGCAGCTCACCTCCCAGGCATGATCGCTTCTGTAACAACACTTCCTGTTGTTGGTGTTCCTGTGAAGCTAAAGAGTCTTGATGGAATGGATTCACTCCTTTCTATAGTGCAGATGCCAGCAGGTATTCCAGTTGCAACTGTTTCTATTGATGGTGCTAGAAATGCTGGAATTCTAGCTGCCCGCATTATTGGAGCATTTGATCAAAAAGTTGCAACAGCGTTGGAAGCTTTCAGCGTAGACCTAGCCGCACAGGTAGCAACAAAGAATAAGAACCTCAAATCAAAGATATGAGTTCAAGAAATAACTCTCGCGAACCGAATACTCCTTTTCGCAACGTAGATAGAGCTCACTCAAGACAATTAGTAAAAAGAGCTCGTTGGATTATTGTCCTAAACCTTTTCGTTCCTGGCTCAGTTCAGGTGGTAGCGGGGAATAAAAGATTTGGTCGAATAGGAATCCTATTTACTTTTGGGTTCTGGGCTTTCTTAGCGCTTTCACTTCTATTTGCTTTAGTTTCTAAAGTGGCATTGTTCACTCTTGTTACATCACCTGTTTTGGCTACGCCGATTGGGATTGGTTTTGTAATTTATGCAATTCTGATTGTTGTTTCGACATTAGATGCTTTGAGGTTAATGTATGTCCACAGGATCACTTCAAGGTTCAAATCGATTCTTGTAGTTCTAGTTCTTCTAACTGGAACAATAAATGGCTACATTGCCGGAACTATTGGTTCAACAGCGTTAGCTGCATCTAATTTCACCTCAACTGCTTTTAAGAATCCAGATGCCTTTGAACCAAGTAAGGGTAGATACAACATTCTTGTGCTGGGTGGAGATTCAGGTTCAAACCGAATGGGACTTCGCCCCGACAGCATCTCGATACTAAGCGTCAGTGCAGATACGGGGATGGCAGTAAACATTGGTTTGCCAAGAAACCTGCAGAGGATTCAATTCAAAGAGGGCACACCAATTAGAAGTGTCTATCCATATGGCTTCAACAACAATTGCGAAGGTGAATGCTTCATTAGCTCTATCTACAAAGTCACCATGGATAACCACAAAGACCTCTATCCAGGAATATCTAAGAAGAATTCCACAGCAGGAATTGAAGCCACTAGATCAGCAGTTGAATGGGTTACCGGTCTTGAGATTGATGCATACGTGCTTATCAACATGGATTCCTTTGTTGAGTTAATTGATGCTCTCGGTGGAATAACTGTGAACGTAAAGAAAGCTTTACCAATTGGTGGGCAGCAGGACTGTTATCCCGCGGATAACGAACATGAATCAATATGTCCTGATGCTTTGGGTTGGATTGAAAAAGGTAAACAGCACATGGATGGTCGTACAGCACTTTGGTATGCAAGATCTAGGCACAACACCAATGATTATGACCGTATGAAGCGTCAGCGTGAAATCCAGAACCTAGTTTTGAAGAAAATAGATCTGCAAACACTTCTATTTAGACTCAATGCTGTCTCTGGAGCTGGTGCAAAGCTAATCAAAACAGACATTCCTGGTAGCAGTGTTCCTACATTGATTGATCTTGCACTCAAAGCAAGGTCGTCAGGACTCAAGAGCCTTCAACTAACTAGCCCGATAATTTCGGCTAATAATCCAGACTTCCGCCTAATGAGGCAACTAATCCAACAAAAAATAAAGAAGTATAAATAGGTTTCTCCCAGTTTCGCACAAGAGATTTCCCAGCCATAAAAGTTAGTCTGGATTTATGAAAAACCTAAGAATTGCAGTTCTTGCAGTAATTTTGGCAGTCACCTTGTCCGGATGCTCTCTGCTTTACCCAAACATTGGTAAACCAACGGACAGCCCAACACCAACAGCTACCGATACTGACACCCCAACTCCAACTGTTACCCCGACAGAATCAGAGACTCCTGAACCAACTAAGGAGCCAGCAACAGTTGAGATCCTTGATGCCTATGCAGATGTTCAAGGTGGAGTGTTGCTAGTTGTTGCTCAAGTCACTAACTTCAGCGAAGACGGCGGAACCTGCACCGCTACTTTCACCTCTGGGGTCAAGAGCACCTCAGTTTCAGTAGGAGCTGAGTCAAATGCTGCAAATACGCAGTGTAGAACTATGGAGTTTCCTCTAGGTAATTTGCCTAAGGGTTCAGGAGTAGTTTCCGTAAAATATGAATCAACTCTTCACGCAGGTCAAACCACCCTAGATATGCCGGTAGTTATCCCGTGAAATTCAGTCGGTTGACCAAAGCAGTAGTAGCAGTGCTGGTAGCACTGCTTACTTCTTTTGGCCTAACCGCTATAACACCAGCTGTTGCTCTTGACGGAAAGAACTTTGACCCAGGGCTCATTATTAGCGACAGTGTGTTCTTTGATTTCGGCACAATGACCGCTGCTGACATTCAACGCTTTTTGGAATCTCAGGTTCCTGTCTGTGGTTCTAGTTCAACGGGCATGCCCTGTTTGAAGAATTACAAAACAGATACCCCAGAGAAAATTGCTGAAGTTGGCAAATGTAACTACATGGCTCCACAGAAGAACATTTCTGCAGCCCAGATTATTTACAACATCTCTAGAGCCTGTGGGATTAACCCAAGAGTTTTGCTTGTAACTCTCCAAAAAGAACAGGGTCTTGTTCAGGCAAAAATTCCTTCTCCATATATGTATAGAGCAGCTATGGGATATGGATGCCCTGATAGCGACCCAGGTATTTGTGGAAAAGTTTGGACTGGTCTTTTCAATCAGCTTTACAAAGCGGCAGGACAGTATCAGTGGTACGGAGATCCAAATGGATCGTTTACCTACCTGCGTCCTGGTAGACAGGTTTCAATTTCTTATCACCCAACTGCATCAAGAAAATGTGGAAAGCAAACATTCACACTGAAGAACCAAGCAACTGCAAACCTCTACTACTACACGCCTTTTGTTCCTAACAAAGCTTCCCTTGCTAACCTTCGTGGAACAGGGGATAACTGTTCATCTTATGGAAATAGAAACTTCTGGCGTTTTTATTGGGATTGGTTTGGTAGTCCAATCGGTGGAGGATTCTTACTAAAGAGCTCAACAAGCGACCCGTACTTTATTTCTAACGACATCAAGTACCCACTCTCTGACCCAGATCTGGTTAGTGAACTTGGTCCACTTGGTCCTCTCGGTGAAATTTCTAAAGAGTATCTAGATTCTTTTGAAACAGGGACACCGTTGACTCGAATCATCAAGACTGCTCCTGTTAACAATGTCAGTACCTATTACTTCATCAGTGATGGCAAGAAGTATTTGATTGCATCCTGTGATCAGGCGACAAATCTAGGTTTGGACTGTGCCAAGGCAGTAACGCTTACCCAAGTGCAGCTGGATGCGCTACCTACGGGTCCTTTTAGATCCGACATCACAGGGGTAGTCAAAAACATTCCCGTTGCTCCAGCGAAGACTTCATTCTTCCTAACAAGCTCAACAAGAAAGTATCCGGTTGACTGCGCAAAGATACATCTACTCGGATTTAGCTGCACAGGTGCTCAAGCGCTACAGACAGCCGAGCTTGATGCTCTAGCGACAACGAGACTCGGAGC
This sequence comes from Rhodoluna sp., assembly GCA_044373385.1. Lineage (GTDB taxonomy): Bacteria > Actinomycetota > Actinomycetes > Actinomycetales > Microbacteriaceae > Rhodoluna. Next base: position 186,116 of record JBILQF010000001.1, on the reverse strand, counting down.
GGCAGCTTTGGGTGTTTCCTCGATGATTACTCTCTCAGATGGAACAAAGGTCTACCTGCAGAATGGAAAAAAGCGTGAGGTTCTAGATGACGCATCACTAACGGCAGAAGCCATCCCTGCTACCGCTCCGTCACCATTAACATTGCAAGACTTCAACTACCTTCCTTGGGGTAATCCAATAGCTATGGATGGCAGCCTCTTTGCCAATAAAGATCTTGGGGCAGATGTCATTCTCACCGGTGGACAGATATATGAAATTGACCCTGGTACCAGAAAAGATATCGACTTCGCTAAGTTGTTTAGAGCCAGCGCTGGAAAGCTGAGTGCAAACGGACTAAGCCAACTGCCTGCAGCTAAACCACTAAAGAGTCTGGTTGTTGATGACCAGAACAAGTTTTGGATGCTTACCAAGGCAGGCAAGACTCTAATTGATAGTGCTTCTAGCTGGACTAGTTCAGCAGTATCTATTCCGAGTGCGTTGGCAGATAAATTCCCTACTACCGAATCTGTCATCACTGATTCACACTTCATAAAAGCCGATACTCAGATGACTGTTTATCTCTTGAAAGATGGTGTGATTAGGGCCACATTCAACGAAGCTGACCGAGTGGCTTTACAACCTCTACTTTCAACAATTGACATCATTCCTGTCAGCATCTCGGGCATGAGTTTTATTCCTAAGAGTGTGATGGTTTTACCAGTTGGACTAGTCGTCAAAAATGAAAAGACTGGCGTAACAGGAATTATCGATTCTCCTACCAGCATGATCAACTTTGGCGCTAAGTCAATGAAGCTAAAGCTTGCACAACCTAGATCGCTAAAGACAATCCAACTCCTTGGTTACCCGAGTAGTGCGACCTTAGGCCCTTACAAGGTCTCATGTGATGGTCAGATTTATGTTGCTGCTAACTCAGTTTTGCATGAAACAGAATTATCAGACGCTAAAGAACTTCCAGGAGTATCAACCAAACTAAGTGCCTCTACCTGTGCTCTGCTAACAGTTTCAGATAAGAAATTCGGAAGATACATTGGACACCGTTATGTAGATCCAATCTCAAAGAAGACAATTAAGAAGGCCTACAAGATAGTCAAGGGCAAGAGACTTCCATTCAAGAGCTTGGCTCTATACAAGGCAGACAATAAAACAGATGTTCCATTGATGTGGGTAAATGACAGCTTCGTGAAAAACCTTCCACTTGGAGCACAGATGCCGGTCAAGGCTGTTGTTGCACCGAAGCCTGAATTAGTTCAGCCAAAAACTTACACAATCAAAGCAGGGGATTCGCTATCTTCGATTGCCGCTAAATTCAAGACAACTGTTGCCAAGCTAATGGCTTTGAACAACCTGACTAATTCAAACCTAATCTCAGTCGGCCAGGTATTGAAGTTACCTACCGCCTAATAAGACGTGTGATTGGCCGCTTACTCATTTGCTCAAGTTGTTTACGTTTAGTCTTTTTGAAGTTCTCTTCCAATAACTCTTCTGGGTCATAGGACTTCACGGCAAACAAGATCAACATCATCATGGCTGACTGGATAAGCAGTCTCGACTCAGTGATACCTCTCACCAGTTGTGTAACCAGAAGCAGTAGCGGCCATAGATAAAGAGCGTTGCTGTGGTGAACACCTAGACGCCAAGTTTTTACAAAGAGTCTGGTTAGTAGAACAATAAAGAGGATCAATCCAACAGCACCTAGCTGCATCCACATGTCTAGATATGCATTGTGTGCCTGGTAGTACTTCTCACCATTGATTACAACTAAACCTTCAAAGGGGGCTACTCCTGGAACCCAAACCCCAGTAAAGCCCCAGCCCTCTAGAGGATTCTGCTCAATAAGGAATGCAACGTCTCTCCAAATATCTGTCCGGTGAGTCATGTCCGGAGATTTACCTAGGAACTCAAACACCTGTCTTCTAAATGCCAAGACTAAGAAGACCCCAACGCCGGCAACCGACCATGCAATTCGGTAGTAACGATGGCGTGTTGCCTTATCCTTGCCTTCAGCTGCAAGAGAGACGATTGCTGCTAGCAATACGGCAACAGAAGCAAAGATCATCCCTGCTGACTTAGAAACAAAAATAAGAGTAAATGATGCAACCAAGCTCACAAGACTCAATACGCGAGTCTTCTTCTTGATTGCCGCTTCTATGGCAAATGTGATTACACCGATCAAAGCCCAAGCAGCAACATAGTTGTTGCTAACTAAGTTTGGATTGCCAAGCATCAACTTGACTATTCCGGCATCGAAAACAATGTCGCTTTGAGCAAAAGCAGTCTTAGCTGCTGGGAAAATCCAACTCAAGAAGCCAAGAGTTAGCATTCCAAAAACAATGCCTCTGATTGTGTTGGCAAAGATAACTAAGATTTGTCTCCAGGTGAATGTCACTGCAAAGAATAAAGCGACTATGGTAATTCCAATTTGCAGAGTGAAGCCACTAACAGTTTGAACTGGATATACTGACCACGTTGAACTTGCAATCATCAGAACAAGTAAAAGCGTTAGCTCAACCGGCATCTGCCTGACAACTCGCTTCCAATCAGAAGTGAATAGGAAGTAGGCAGAGCCTGCAACTGTTGTTAGAGCACCAAGTAGCCACAAGATCCAAACTGGGTTTGCTCTAATGTAGTCCTCACCAAATAGGGAGTCTCCAGAGATTAGAACTACAAGGGACAGGTATGCCAAAGAGCGGGCTAGTTTCCCCGGTTTCTTGAGTTTGCTTTGCTTCTGCTTAGTCATAATCCCTGCCCACAAGTCTATGGGTGGCAAGCCCTCGCCTGAAAGGCTGTTTAGTTAGGCTTAGTAGGTGCTAGTCAAACTATCTAACCAAGCCCTGGACTATGCGTGGGGTTCAAAAACCCTAATCAGTGACTACTTCGGAATCACTGCAACAGGCAAGCCGATGGCTGAAATATGGTTTGGTACCCACGATGGATCACCAACTGAAGTAGTTGGGCAAGACCATTCTTTACATGAAGTTCTCTTAGCTCAGGGCAGAGAATCAAGACTTCCTTTTCTTCTAAAGATCTTGGCTGCTGACGCTCCACTATCTATTCAGGCTCATCCAAACCCCGAGCAAGCCATAGAAGGTTTCAACCGTGAGAATGCTCAAGGTCTTCCTATAGATGCTTCAAACCGCAACTACAAAGATGACAAGGCTAAGCCTGAGCTTATTGTTTCTCTGACCGATCGCTTTGATGCGTTGGTTGGATTCAGCGATAGGGCCCTAATCCAAGAGAGATTTGCGGAACTATTAGAAGCAAGCACGAATGCGAACCTCACAGAAGTTTTGACTAAGTGGATTAATTTACTTGATAGCGAGGCGGGTATAGAAAAAGTATTTTTAGCAACGCTTACCTCTCCTGAATGTGATGAGAGTTTTATAACTAATCTCATTGATGCAGCTGAGCAGTGCCCAGCACTTGTTGATCTAGTTGTGCACCTAGCCGAGCATCATGGAAAAGATAGAGGTATTGCGACAGCACTACTTATGAACCACATGGTTCTAGGAACAGGAGAAGGTGTATTTGTCCCAGCAGGTATGCCGCATGCATATCTTTCAGGATTAGGTGTTGAGGTAATGCTTGCTAGCGATAATGTTTTGCGAGGTGGGCTAACCCCTAAACACATAGATGTTGGGGAGCTATCTAAAGTTCTAGTCTTTAAAAGTACTGAACCTACTCTCGCAAGATCTAAAACATTAGCGGTTGGATTTGAGAAGTTTGACTTGCCAACTCCAGAGTTTGATTTCTATCGTGGTGAGGTGGGTTCAAGCAATCTGCTGGCTGATCTAAATCTTCCAGGGGATTCAATTGTTCTTTGCACTCAAGGGTCTGTCGCAGTTAGCAATAGCCAAGGTGAGCGTGAAGTCATAAACAGTGGCGAAGCACTGTTTATGGCTGGGGACGCTAGAAGCTTTAGCCTTGCTGGAAATGGAACTGTGTTTATGGCGGTTAGTTCAAGCTAGCTTTGTAGTGGCTAGAAACAATATCTTCCAAACTCTGTTTTGCTTTCCAACCTAAAGTCTTTTCAATTCGTGAAACATCGGCACTCAAGAATGCAGGGTCACCCGCTCTTCTAGGAGCAAGGTCAACAGCAAAGTCAGAATCAATTACATCTTTGATGGCTGCAATAACTTCAAGAACAGAAGAACCCGTTCCTGTTCCAACATTGAATACTGAGTGTTCTCTCACATCTTGATCTAAATAATCCAGAGCAGCAATATGTGCATCAGCAAGATCTAGTACGTGGATGTAGTCACGAACACAACTACCATCAGGTGTTGGCCAGTCTGTTCCAAATACTTGAATTGGTAGATTGTTCTTAATTGCGTTAAAAGCAATTGGAATCAGGTTAGCTACAGATGTGTCAGCAAGATCATCAAAGCCAGCACCTGCAACGTTGAAGTATCTAAGGCTTACAGTTTTTAGTCCCCATGCTCTAGCGGCATCCGCCATCATCCATTCGCCAATGAGCTTGGTTTCACCGTATGGGTTGATTGGTCTAGCTAGATAGTCTTCGTTCACAAGGTCTACATCGGGAGATCCATAAGTTGCAGCACTTGAAGAGAAGACCATGTTCATGACTTTTGATTCGCGCATGGCTAGAAGAAGATTCGCTACAGAGTTGATGTTCTGCTGGTAGTAATACTCAGGTCTTTCAACAGATTCCCCAACCGCCTTTCGGGCAGCCAGGTGGATTACCCCATCAATTGAGTGCTCATTGAAAGCTTTGATTAGAGAAGCGGTGGCTTCGGGGGAAGCTAGGTCTAGCTGAACCAAAGGGGTTTCACCGAGGCGTTTTTGAATGCCATTGGTGAGATCGTCAAGGGCAATTGGATCGTGTCCTGCGGCAATAAGCTGCCTGATCACGTGGGAACCAATGTACCCGGCACCGCCGGTAACTAAAATCTTCATAGTTCTAGGTTATCTCCAAATGGGCTCGCCAAATGCCCTGTAAATAGGGCAAATATCGAATATTAAGCCTTTATAACGGTTCTCGATTTGACCTATTCTCAAGTTGACACCACAATACTTACAGCGTTGTAATTACAACTGTGAAATCTAGCTTTCAAGCTAGAAAGATTTGAGAGGAACCGCATGTCGATGAACGAGAGCTTTGGCCAAGTACCCGAAGACTGGTTTAAGGATCCATTCCTCCGTTCAATGCTTGGTGGAGATCTAAGTGGAGATCACAACCCTCTAGCTTGGCAGCGTGATGCTCTTTGTTCACAGACAGACCCAGAAGCTTTCTTCCCTGAAAAGGGTGGATCAACCAGAGACGCAAAACGTATCTGCTCAGGTTGCGATGTTCAGAAGCAGTGTTTGGACTATGCACTTGCTAACGATGAAAGATTCGGTATCTGGGGTGGCCTAAGCGAGCGCGAACGTCGCAAGCTAAAGAAGCGCGCTTAGTCTAAGGACTGGCCACGGCATGAGTATGCGTGTGGTGGCGGTTGTAGTTTCAAATGGACAACCGCTCTATTTACAAAAAAACTTAGAAGCTCTTGAGAAGCAGAGCTTTAGAATTGAACGCACTCTAGTAGTGGACAGTTCCAAATCAAATGAAACAACTAATCTTCTAGATTCATTCATTGCAGAATCTAAGAAGCATGCCGTTCTTGCAATTCAAGAAAAAGCAAACTTTGCAGAGCTATCTGCTCTTGGCATAAAACAAGTTCTTGAAGGATTAGAAAATCTTGATGACATTGCAATCTGGCTTATTCATGACGATTCAATTCCTGAAGTTCATGCACTAGCTGAACTAGTAAGAGCACTAGAACTTTCGCCACTTGTTGCAATTGCTTCACCAAAGCAGGTTGGCTATGAAAACCAGAAACTAATTGTTCAGCAGGGTCTCACAGTAACCAGGTCAGTAAAACCTTTCTCTCTTGTGAACAATGAACTTGATCAGAAGCAGCATGACTGGATGAGCGATGTGCTTGCTGTGACAAGCAATGCGATGTTGATTAGAGCCAATGTCTGGGCAGAGCTCGGAGGCTTCTCACTTGTTGCACCAGAACTAGCAGCAGATATTGATTTAGGAATTAGAACTCATCAACTGGGCTTCCGAGTTGTTGTTGTGCCAACAGCAAGAGTTAGACATGCCGAGTTATCTCTGCATGGCAAGAGAGATAAGAAGTGGTTAGGCGGATCTGTTAAGTTTGCTTTGGCAAAAGCCACCAACCACTTGCGTTTAGCCCACTTGCCACTCTTTGTTTCATTCCTCTACTGGTTATCCCTGCCAGCTCTGTCCGTTATTCAGGTGGCAACACTGTTGCTCATGAAGAGACCAGACCGAATTCTCTTCACACTCAGAGCAAATCTTTGGGCTTTCTTCACAGTTCGGGCAAGACTCAGAGATAGACATAGAGCCAAGCTCAAGTCTCTGAGGCAATTGTTTGCTACGTCTGCTCAGATCAAATCTCGAAGTCGATTGGCTCTTGAGCTTGAGGAGCAGAAGACAAACCTGGCTAATTTCCAGGAATCTCCAACTACCAGAGCAAGTGTTGTTCAACGTAGTTTTGCGGCTAGTGGTGGGCTATGGGTAATGCTTGGACTCTTGGTTGTGTCATTCCAGTATTTCCCTCTAGAGAGAGCGGTCAAGGGAGGATTCGCACTGCCTCTAAGCGAAAGTTGGCTTCAACTATTTGCAAATACAGGAGCTAGTTATCAGTTCGCTGGACTAGGTCTTGCTGCCCCTAGCGATCCATTTACCTGGGTGTTGTTGATTATTGGTTCACTTACCTTCTTTGCTCCTAACCTTGCCTTGTCGGCTGTCCTCTTTCTAGCACTGCCACTTGCTTACTTTGGTGCTTGGAGATTTCTATCAACAATCACTCTCAGAAACTCACTGAAGATTCCACTTGCCATGATTTATGCTTTCTGGCCGGCACTTACTATTTCTCAGTCAGAAGGCAATTTCCCAGCAGTGATTTTCTCAATCACTTTGCCATGGTTGCTATTTGCTTTAGCTAGAGCAGGAAGATTTGGTATCGCTAGTTCGGTTAGATCAAATGCTCAAACCTGGTCTTGGATAGCAGCTAGCTCATTGCTGTTTGCGATTGCTGCAGCCAGCGCTCCAAGCACTCTGCCCATGCTTGTGATATTGGCAATTGTTTATGCAGTTCTATCAAGGGGAAGATTTGCAACAACAGCGGTAGTCGTTTTACCAGCTTCTGCTCTGGTCTTTCCATATTTTGCCTACCAAGTGTTTGTCAATCAAACCCCACTTGCGGTTCTAGCTGATCCAACTATTTCTTATCCAAGCAAGCAGAAGAATTTGTTGGAAGCACTTCTTGGTCAGGATCAGTTGCTTGGTTGGGCTGCAATAGGTCTAGTAGCGTTTGGCCTGCTTTCTCTTCTTGCTAAAGCAAAGGGAGTCTTTGGTCTTTGGCTACTAGCTCTTCTGGCACTAGCAAACCTTTGGTTGATTCAAGGAATACCTTTCACATCTGGTGGAACTGGATCTATCTTCTTGAACTCATCCAAGGCAGTGTTTGATAGCCCAACACCTTTGGTGATGCTTGCTATGGTTTGTGTGATTGCAGCCATAGGTATTTGGCTTGACTCTCTAACTCGAGTTGGCTTGAGAAGAGCGCTACTTACAGTCGCTGTTGTTGGAGGCCTGCTTCCACTTGCGTTCAGCTCTGCACTCACTCCAGCAAAGGTAACTTTTGGAGATTCTAGAAATCTTCCAGCAATCTTTGAAGCTGAATCTAATGCAGGAAATGATCTGAGACTTCTAATTCTGTCGAGCCTTGGTGAAGCCGGAGATCAATCGTTCCGAGCCGAACTAGTTAGACCTAATGGGCTGAGACTCGATGCAGTGTCAACTGCATATCGTTTTAGCTCACAGAATGTGGGCAACGTTTCAACCGATGAACTAAAGAGCTCTATTTCAGTTCTAGTTGGAAATCTTGTTTCAGCTAATGGCAAAGATCTTAACCCTGTTCTAAAACAAGCAGGAATTGGCTATGTGCTTGTTACTAATGGTGATGGCAATGCCGATCTTGCAGTTAGCTTGAACTCAGTTAAGGAACTGGACCAAGTTGGTAAGACTGAGTTTGGTCAGCTTTGGAGAGTCAAGGCAAGTGACAGCTTTGAGGTAAAAGATAACCAGACCTATTGGTCGATAACCAAATCAGTTCAGTTGGGAATCATCTTTGGTTATGTTCTTCTTGCACTTCCTACTTCTCGAGGACGTAAATCTAGAACTGAAATCCAAGCAGCCAACGAAGATAGCTTTCAGGTAGAGGAGGAGCAGTAATGGTTATTCGAATAATTCGCTTCTCTTTTGTTGCAGCTCTTGCTTCTGTTGTTGTTGTTTACGGTTCCCCTTTAGCTCTTCTCAGCACACCAAGTGTTGAACCTCAGGTTCATGAAGTTAGTGCCAAGGATCTTCAGATCACTTGCTCAGGCCCTGCCTTTGTGCCAGGGGGGAAGAATCAGACATCTGTTTCTACCTTCATTAGAGCAGCAACAGCAAGCGCATCGATTTCTTATTCAGCAAGAAAAGGCACTTCCCTTAAGGGGTATTCAACTAAGCCAGTAACTGGCTTTGGTGTCAGACAAGACATCTTCAAGAGATTAACCAAAGAGTCTTCATTTACTGTCCTAGATGAAACAGGCAAGACGGCTCAAGGTTCAGAACTTCTGGCTGCTAACCAAATTCAATTCGCCAGAAACAAGAGTCTTAGAGGTTTGTTGGCGGCTCCTTGTCTTAGACCACAGAGTGAGTTCTGGCTAGTTGGTGGATCAACGGCTGTTGGTAGAGAAGCACTACTTGTTCTGACTAACCCAACAAGTATTGATTCAACAGTTGACCTGGAGATCTTCACTGAGAATGGAACATCAAACAGTGCTGGACTTTCAGGCATCTCTGTCCCAGCAAATAAGACAACGGTTGTTCCTATTTCATCATTTGTTTTGAGAGCAGAATCCATTGCTGTTCATGTGGTCAGCCGTGGTGGTTCAATCACTGCTCTTATTCAACAGAAGGCCGTTAGAGGTAACAGTGCAGCTGGAGCTGACTACATTGCTCCTGCTCCAGAGGCCAGCACGAACGCAGTAATTCCAGGAATTCTGATTAGAGGTTCTAAGGGCAGTGCAAAGTTCATGGCAGCGGCGGATAAGTATTCAGACCTAGAACAAATGCTTCGAGTATTCGTACCAGGTAAGAAAGATGCCACCATCACTTTCCAAGTGTTAGGAACTTCCTCTGAAACCTTTGGAACTGTTCTCTCTGTCACAGCTATTGCTGGCAAGGTTACTGATTTCCCAATACCTGCTTTGGACGATGGAGACTACTTTGGAATCTTGGATTCTGATGTGCCAGTGAATTCAAGCGTTCGTCTGGTTAGAAGTAAAACTATCCCTGGTGCATACACCGACTTCTCCTGGATCAATCCAGCAGAAGCCTTCACAACTCCTAGATACATTGCTGTGCCTAAAGTAGGCATCAGCAAACTATCTTTAACTAACTCGAGTGATAAACCAACCACCATTTCAATAAAGATTGGTGGGGAGACTATCAAGCGAACCATTGGCGCATCTTCAACTGAGGTAATTAGAGCAACCCCTGGTCTATCAATGGGCATCATTCCAAGTGATCAGGAAGTGTTTGCGAATCTAGTAATTGATATTGATGGTCGAATTGGTGTTATTCCTGTGTTGGATGACAAGAACATCTCAGGTCAAGTAAAAGTTAGCGTTCACTAACTATTCGTCATCACCGAATATAAGTTCCCAAGGTTCTTTGCCAATAAGTTCAGCAGCCGCTTCAAACACATGGTGTTCTATTCGAACTCTTTCCTCAGTTGGGTTAGAGCTCTGATTCTGATTCAATCTTAGAATCGGAAGTCGATAAATCACAATTGTCTTGGTTTCTGCTCTTACCGACCAACGCTTCACAAACTTTGAGTTAGCACCAAGGATTGGCGCATCTTGAATGCGATATTGAAGATCTCCGAGTTCCTCCGGCCAGCGTTCTCTTAGGTATTCGCAGGTCGAGCTGACAATTGAGGCGAAAGAATCCAGGCTAGAGCCACCAGTCTTATAAAGAGCACCTGATAGCGAATGACGGATGCCACGGCCGTGGCGGTCTCTAGCTTTGGGTCTTAAGCTCATGGGGACATTGTATTCTTTAGTTTGTTGATTGGAAGGGGCCCCTATGAGTGTCAATTGGGATGCAATGGTAAAAACATATGATGTTCGTGGCTTAGTAAACATTGATCTAACCGAAGACGTTGTTGAAGCATTAGCTGCTGGCTTTGTTGATGAGCTAGAGCTAGCCGGTAAGTCAGTTGTTGTAGGCCATGACATGCGTGACTCTTCTCCGCTATTTGAACAAGCATTCGCTAGGGGTGCTCAGGCTCGTGGAGCGAATGTAATCTCCATTGGTCTTTGCTCCACTGATGAGTCTTACTTTGCTTCGGGGGATTTGAATTTAGCTGCAGCCATGTTTACTGCAAGCCACAATCCAGCAAGCTACAACGGAATCAAATTCTCTAGAGCAGGTGCTAGAGGTATTTCACTAGACACCGGTCTTGCTGCCATTCGAGATAGAGCAAAAGTAATCCTTGCTGAAGGAATTGAAGCGGTAGCAACCCCTGGTTCATATACCAAGAAAGATGTTTTGGTTGAGTATGCAACTTACCTGAGGACATTAGTTGATCTATCTAATGTGAAGCCAATGAAGATCGTTGTTGATGCTGCTAACGGTATGGGTGGGCTCACTGTCCCTGCTGTTCTAGGTCAAGCAGCAGGGCTTGCTAAGTTGCCCATTGAAATTGTTGACATGTACTTCGAGCTAGATGGAACTTTCCCTAACCACGAGGCAAACCCACTAGAACCGAAGAACCTAGTTGATCTTCAAAAAGCGGTTGTTGAACACAAAGCAGATCTAGGTCTTGCCTTTGATGGTGATGCTGACCGTTGCTTTGTTGTTGATGAGAACGGTAACCCTGTTACACCTAGTGCTGTTACAGCCATGGTTGCTAAGCGTGAGATTGCTAGAGCTAGATCTCGAGATAAAGATGCAGAGATCACTATTTTGTATAACCTCATTACTTCAAAAGTTGTCTCTGAAGTTATTGCCTCTGAAGGCGCTATTGGAGAGCGGACTATGGTTGGCCACTCGCTAATTAAGGATCGTATGGCAGCAACCAATGCCGCCTTTGGTGGCGAGCACTCAGCTCACTACTATTTCAAAAGCTTCTGGGGAGCCGACAACGGTATGTTGGCAGCCATGCATGTCTTGGCTGAGTTTGGTTCACAGCCAGAAACCTTGAGTGCTATCTCAAAGCAATACAACCCTTACTTCCTATCGGGGGAGATCAACTCAACAGTTACCGATGTTCCAGCTGCTAGAGCAAGGATTGAAGAAGCCTTCAAAGATAGAGCATCTTTTGACCACCTAGACGGTGTCACTGTCTCAGGAACTGACTCCCAAGGGGACTGGTGGTGGTTCAACGTTAGAGCCTCAAACACTGAGCCCCTGCTGCGTCTAAACGTTGAAGCCAAGGCTAAGGCAAGCATGGAAGCCATACGGGATGAAGTTTTGGGGCTAATCCTTAGGTAACAATTTGGTTTCTTTTGAGGTCAAATAAGGGCGATAATAGAGTCCATGACTTCTTTGAACAGCAAGACCGGCACCAAAATCGAGCACAAGGTCGCAGACCTATCACTAGCAGATTACGGTAGACACCTAATCCGTTTAGCGGAAAATGAAATGCCCGGACTTATGGCAATGCGTGAACAGTTCGGTCCTCACCAACCACTTCGCGGTGCTCGTATTGCTGGTTCACTACACATGACTATTCAGACTGCTGTTCTGATTGAAACTTTGGTAGCTCTAGGAGCTAAAGTCCGTTGGGCTTCTTGCAACATTTTCTCAACTCAAGATGAAGCCGCTGCTGCAGCTGTAGTTGGTCCTCATGGAACAATTGCGCTTCCTCAGGGTGTCCCAATCTTTGCTTGGAAGGGTGAATCCCTTGAAGAGTATTGGTGGGCAACTGAGCGTATCTTCGACTGGACCCAAGAAGCATTAGCTGAAGGCGCAGATTACATTGGTCCAAACATGATCTTGGATGATGGTGGAGATGCAACTCTTCTTGTTCACAAGGGTCGCGAATTTGAATTAGCTGGTTCAGTTCCACCAGCAGGGGTTGAAGACAGCGAAGAGTATCGCGTAATCCTCAACCTTCTAACTGAACAGTTGAAACTTCAGAAGGATCGCTTCACCAGAATTGCAGCAGACATCTACGGTGTTACTGAAGAAACAACAACAGGTGTTAAGCGTCTATACGAAATGTTCAAGCGTGGAACACTGCTATTCCCGGGTATCAACGTAAACGACTCAGTTACCAAATCTAAGTTTGATAACAAGTATGGAATCCGTCACTCACTGCCAGATGGTCTAAACCGTGCAACTGACATCCTTATCGGTGGAAAGACAGTATTCATCGCCGGTTACGGAGATGTTGGTAAGGGAGCTGCTGAAGCTATGCGTGGCCAGGGAGCTCGCGTCATCATCAGCGAAGTTGACCCTATCTGTGCACTTCAGGCAGCAATGGATGGTTTCCAAGTAACTACCATTGAGAAGGTAGTGAAAGAAGCAGACTTCTTTATTACTGGAACAGGTAGCCCGGCAATTATTAGAACCGAACACGTTCAGCAGATGAAACACCTTGCTGTTATTGCAAACATCGGTCACTTCGATAATGAAATTGACATGGCAGGTATTGAACGCATTCCTGGCATAAAGAAGGTTGAAGTAAAGCCTCAGGTTGACGAATGGCAGCTACCAAACGGTAACTCAGTGCTAATCCTTTCTGAAGGACGTCTGATGAACCTAGGTAACGCAACAGGCCACCCATCTTTTGTCATGAGCACATCGTTTAGCAATCAGGTACTAGCTCAGATCGAGCTATTTACTAAGAGGTCGGAATACCCAATCGGCGTCTACATTTTGCCTAAGCACCTTGATGAGCAGGTCGCTCGTCTTCACCTCAAAGCCCTCAATGTTGAGCTAACAGAGCTAACCAGTGATCAGGGTCGCTATATCGGAGTGGAGCCTCAGGGCCCATTCAAGCCGGATCACTACCGTTACTAGAAAGAACAGTTCATGTTTAAAATCCTTATCGTCGAAGACGATGATGCTCTTAGAGAGCAACTAGAAATTGGGTTAATGGCCAGCGGATTTGAAGTTTGCTATGCATCCAATGGTTTAGATGCTGTGCCAGCTTTCGAAAAGAACAAGCCAGATCTAATTCTTTTGGACCTGATGTTGCCAGGTAAAAACGGTATTGAGATTTGTACAGAGATTAGAAGAAACTCTGGTGTGCCAATCATTATGCTGACAGCTAGAACAGAAGACACCGACATGATTCGTGGTCTTGAGGCTGGTGCTGATGACTATGTAACTAAGCCTTACAAGATTGAAGTTCTTGTTTCAAGAATCAAGGCTCGTCTTCGTCCACTCCAGGAACCACAACACCCAATCATTAAGATTGGTCCTATCGAGATGGACACCCTTAGCCACGAAGTGCGTAAGGGTAACAAGAAGATTGCACTTACGCCACTTGAGTTCAAGCTTTTGCTAACTCTCGCTCAGCATCCAAATGAGGTATTCAGCAGAGAGATGCTTTTGGAGCAGGTTTGGGAATACACCTATAAGGCTGACACTCGTCTAGTGAACGTTCACGTTCAGCGTCTACGTTCAAAGATTGAAGATGACCAGGAAGATCCAAAGCTAGTTGTAACCGTTCGCGGTTGGGGCTACAAAGCGGGACCTGAGTAAATGATTATTAGCCGCATCACCAAAGCGGCACTAGATCGTTTTAGATCTTCGCTGACTCTTCGAGCTTTGGTTTATACAGTTGCTCTATCTGGCACAGCGCTAATCATCCTTGGTGGAGTTCTAAGTGTTTCTATCGGTAATGGTCTATTCAGTAGAAAAACAGAACAAGCTGTAATTGAAAGTAACCGAGCAAAGTTCACGGTCTCAAGATTGTTTGAAGGTACCTCCGGTCCAGGTTCTTGGAAACTAGAGCAGGCACTTCAGGAAGTTGTTCCTGAACTTGAATCAATCGGTGTTTCTCAAACTAGACAAGTCGCCTTTCTTCATTCCGATGGCCAATCAAATCCGAAGAATCTATCTAGCCCGACCTCAGTTGGTATCGACTTGACCTTGATTACTGAAGATTTCAGGAATCTTGTAATTAGCGAAGAAGAACTGCAAACAAGAACAGTTCAGATCTCAAGAGCAGGAGAGTCCACTCCAGCAATCCTGATAGGTCAAAAGTTCACTCTTCCAGGTGGACATAGATACGAGTTGTATCTGGTCTATGACATGTATAACGAGCAACAGACTTTGATGTTTGTGCAGAGAACCCTAGTTCTCGGTGGTTTTGTAACCCTGATGATTATTGGTTTCTTCTCCTTCTTGGTTACTAGCTGGCTAGTTAGACCAGTTCAGGAAGCAGCGGATGCCAGTGAGCTTCTAGCTAATGGAGACTTAGATAGACGATTGGCTGTTCGTGGAACAGACGTGGCAGCTGTTCTAGCCACCTCCTTCAACCACATGGCAGATAGCCTGCAAGAGAAGATAACTGCGATGGGTGAACTCTCCAAGATGCAGCAGAGATTCGTATCCGATGTTTCTCACGAACTAAGAACACCACTAACCACAATGAAGCTTGCTGCTGACTATTTGAACGACAACAAAGACGGTCTTCCTCCTTTCACAGAGCGTTCCATTGTGAACCTGCATGGTCAGATGGACCGCTTTGACATGCTCTTAGCTGACCTTCTAGAGATATCTAGGTATGACGCTGAAGGTATTGAACCTATGTTTGAGGTTCATGATCTGAATGGAATTGTTGGAGTTTGTCTAACTGCTATTCAGCCTTTTGCTGATTCAAAGGGCGTTTACCTTGAAGCAGATATTCCATCAGGAGCTGTGCAGTGTGAAGTTGACTCAAGACGTATTGAAAGAATCCTCAACAACTTGCTTACCAATGCAATTGAACATGGTGAAGGTAAGCCAGTGCTGATTAGAGTTGCTCAGAACGAAAGAGCAGTTGCAGTCAGTGTCACAGACCAAGGTATTGGTATGAGCCAAGAAGAACTCTCTCAAGCCTTCGATAGATTCTGGAGAGCAGATCCATCTAGAAAGAGAACTACCGGTGGAACAGGTCTTGGTCTTGCCATCTCTTACGAAGATGCTCAACTTCACCTTGGAAAACTAGAAGTAGCAGCTGAACCAGGTCTTGGAGCTTGCTTCAGATTGACTCTGCCAAAGCGTCATGACATCACAGATATTGAATCCCCATTACCTCTTGCTGTTTTGAAGCCATAGTTTTCAACAGTTCTTCATAAACACATTTATCAGCTACAAATGAGTTCGATACTTTTGAGATGTTCAATCTGCTTAATGTGATTCTTCCGACTCCATGTGTAATCTGTTCCAAACTTGGAGCTCCGCTTTGTAGGCAATGCAGCAAAAACTTCCAATTGAACTTTAGGCAAATCGAATTGTCTGAAGTCAGTGGCTTTGCAATATCTGATTACAGCACTGAAGCTGCTTCAATAATCAATAACTTGAAGGAAAAAGGAATTACATCTCTCACTCCATCAATTGCTACTTTTGCTAAACAGTTCTGGCCTGAGGAATTCAAGGATGCAATTTTGGTTCCAATTCCTTCATCTCCTTCAAACTCAAAGAAGAGAGGTTTCTCACACACCTCGCTCATCGCGAAGGCACTGGTTCGGCAATTGCCGGGGTTGAGAACACGAGAGTTGTTGAGGTCTAAGAACAAGAGAAGGGATCAGGTGGGACTGAGTCCAGGCCAGAGGGTTGAGAACATGCAGGGGGCATTTAGAGCCGATCTCAGAGGGTTTCACCCGAATGGAAGACCTCTGATGCTGATTGATGATGTTCTGACCTCAGGGGCCACTATGACTGAGGCGATAACCTGCCTTAGAGCCTCTGGGCTTGAGGTAGCCAGTTTCTTTGTATTTGCTAGGGCTGGCGAGCTAAAGCCCAGTGTTTATAAGGGGGAGAGGGACACCTCTACCCAGTCTAAGATGGAGTAGAACCCCCTAAATAGCGTTTGGAGTTAACCTTGGCATCAATAGTTGATCGTCTGTTGCGAGCTGGCGAGGGCAAAATCCTTGCCAAGTTGAAGGCAATAGTTACTCAAGTAAACGGCCTAGAAGAGAGCTTCCTTGCTCTAACTGACGAAGACCTACTCCACGAAACCGCCTCTCTAAGAGAGCGATACGTTGCTGGAGAAACCCTAGATGATCTTCTTCCAGAGGCTTTTGCTGCGGTTCGTGAAGCAGCAAGAAGAACTCTTGGAATGCGCCACTTCGATGTTCAGCTAATGGGTGGAGCAGCACTTCACATGGGTAACATCGCTGAAATGAAAACTGGTGAAGGTAAGACTCTTGTTGCTACCTTGCCTGCTTACCTAAATGCCATTGCTGGCAGAGGTGTTCACGTTATTACTACAAACGACTACCTGGCTGAATACCAGGGTGAACTTATGGGTCGTGTTTTCAGAGCTCTTGGTATGTCAACAGGAATTATCCTTTCTGGTCAGAATCCAGAAGTTAGACGTGAACAGTATCTTTGCGACATTACTTATGGAACCAACAACGAATATGGTTTCGATTACCTACGCGACAACATGGCTCAGAGTGCAGCCCAGATTGTTCAGAGAGAACACTTCTTCGCAATCGTTGACGAGGTTGACTCGATCTTGATTGATGAGGCTAGAACTCCTTTGATCATTTCTGGCCCAGCTGCTGGTGAAGCTAACCGTTGGTTCAGTGAGTTTGCAAAGATTGCTGAAAAACTTCAGCCAGTTATCGACTACGAAGTTGATGAGAAGAAGAGAACTGTTGGAATTCTTGAGCCTGGTATTTCAAAGGTTGAGGACTACCTAGGCATTTCAAACCTTTATGAGGCAGCTAACACTCCACTAATCTCTTTCCTAAACAACTCTCTAAAAGCTAAGGCACTATTCAAAGCTGACAAGGACTACGTTGTCATGAAGGGTGAAGTGCTAATCGTTGATGAGCACACCGGACGTATTCTTGAAGGTCGCCGTTACAACGAGGGTATGCACCAAGCTATTGAAGCTAAAGAAGGTGTTGCTATTAAGGCTGAGAACCAGACCTTGGCAACTGTTACTCTGCAGAACTACTTCCGTCTATACAAGACCCTCTCAGGTATGACCGGTACAGCAGCTACTGAAGCAGCTGAATTCATGAGCACCTACAAGCTCGGTGTTGTGCCTATTCCAACCAACAAACCGATGGTTCGTATTGACCAGTCTGATTTGATCTATAAGAACGAAGCTGTGAAGTTTGCGATGGTAGTTGAAGATATTGCAGCCCGTCACGCAACAGGCCAGCCAGTTCTAGTTGGAACTACAAGCGTTGAAAAGAGCGAGTATCTATCTAATCTTCTTGCCAAGCGTGGAGTTCGCCACGAAGTTCTAAACGCTAAAAACCACGCTAGAGAAGCCTCTATTGTGGCTCAAGCAGGTCGTTTGGGTGCTGTAACTGTAGCTACCAACATGGCTGGACGTGGAACTGACATCATGCTCGGTGGTAACTCTGAGTACCTAACTTTTGAAGTTCTAGCTAAGAAGGGCTTTGACTCTGTTGAGAAGCCTGAGGAATATGAAGCGGCTTGGGGAGATGCTTACGAGAAGATGAAGGCTCAGGTTGCTGAAGAAGCAGCCAAGGTTGTTGCCGTTGGTGGTCTATATGTTCTAGGAACTGAGCGTCACGAGTCTAGACGTATCGACAACCAACTACGTGGTCGTTCAGGTCGTCAAGGTGATCCAGGTGAGTCACGTTTCTACCTTTCTCTAACTGATGATCTAATGCGTTTGTTCAACTCAGGTGCAGCAGCTGCTCTGATGAACAGAACCAACATTCCAGATGACATGGCTATCGAGTCTGGTGTTGTTAGCAAGGCAATTGCTAGCGCTCAGTCACAGGTTGAAGCTCGTAACGCTGAAACACGTAAGAACGTTTTGAAGTATGACGATGTTCTAAACCGTCAGCGTGAAGCAATTTATGCAGACCGCAGACACATCCTTAGTGGAGATGACCTAACTGGTCGAGTAGACACATTCCTAGAGGATGTCATCACAAACATTGTTGACTCTCAAATTGTTGAGAACGCTGGAACCGATTGGGATCTAGAAGCACTTTGGAAAGATATTGAAACTATCTACCCAATTGGAATCAGTGTTGACGAAGTTCTAGCTGAAGCTGGCACAAGATCACGTCTTACAAGAGCATGGTTAGCACGAGAGATTGTTGCTGATGCACGTATTGCTTATGCGAAGAGATCTGAAAATGTAGGCGAGTCTGCGATGCACGAACTTGAGCGTCGAGTTGTTCTTTCTGTGCTAGACAGAAAGTGGAGAGACCACCTTTACGAGATGGATTACCTGAAAGAAGGTATTGGTCTTCGTGCGATGGCTCAACGTGATCCTCTAGTTGAGTATCAGCGTGAAGGTTTCAACATGTTCACCCAGATGATGGGTGCTATCAAGGAAGAGGCAATTAGCTTCTTGTTCAACCTAGAAGTTCAGGTAGAACAGCCTCAGCCAATTAAGAATCTTACCTACTCAGCTCCAACAGAAGAAGGCGACTCGGAAGTAAAGACTCAGGGCAAGAACCCACCAGAGTCAACTGCAGGCAGTTCTTTCTTCAAGAAGTAAGAGTTCATAGCACTGCAACGCTTTTGGCTCGCCAACGGCCGTTGTAACCCTCTAGCCTTATCGCTACGGCTCTAGCTCTGCCAATGTTGTGGATAATTACTACGCCCTCTATAACGCCTTCACGTGGGCTAAATACCGAGATCTTTCCAACTGCGAGGTTGGGTCTTAGAGCTTTAACCGAGCTTTCAGCCCTAGATCTGTTTGATGCCAATGACTTCTGTCTAATCTGCTGATAGACCCCATCAGAGAGCCATCTGGCACACTGCTCGATGTCTCTAATGCCAGCAAGAGTTTCAATTATTGATTGGGCTAGGAAAGCCAGGATGGGTTTTGGATCTCCCAAGTCCGCAGACTTGGCAAACTCCATGCCAAAGTAATCGTCTGATTCGTGGGGCGTGCTTACTTTTCTCTTTGCAGCTGCTACAGCGTTCATTTGGCACTTATCTTCTCCCACAGCACGAATAGAGCAAAAATACCGATAAATACCCAATTCACCTAATAAATCTTTTTGGATGTGGATAAGTGAAATCTCAAGACTAAACATCTGTCATAAATACACCATGAACTTAGATGCTCTTATAGAAGACCTAGAAGCCGAAGGCTACTTCGCCAGCAGCGATAGCGAAGTGAATGAAGATAATCAGGACTACTGCAAACTGATTCTTGTAGTTAGAGAACACAAACCTGATCTGTATCTGTCGCTACCTCTTCTTGGAAAAAACTTTATTGCGGGCTTCACCGCAACAACATCTAAAAGTTCCTGGATGGTAATTCAGGACTACATGTTCATGATGCCCCAAGATCTTGGAACAAGTATTCAAAAAACCGAAGCAACATTGAAAAAGATCGTGAAGATGCATCTCATTGGTTCCGCAGCCAAGATTTCGCTAGGTGCAAGTGAATCCGAGTACACCGGTTACATCGTTGGAACCTCTGGCGGGATACTCGAGTTTGTAACTTTCGATGCTCAGAGGTTATTGATTCCAATGAAGTCAATAAAGTCTTTGGTTGTGGAAAAGCTCAGCATGTAAATGCAGATTTAGCCAACATAGGTGAATGTCTTTCTTCATTCGCAAGCGCAAGAGAAGTGTGCAATTAAACAACCGAAGAGGCTCACGTAGGAACCGAATACTCGGTGCATTAACTCTCTGCATAATTGCTGTGGCTTCTTGGGTTGTCTCGATTAGCTCAGAAGTTCCAGCAGATCAGTACTTGGTTGCAGCAACCAACCTGTCTTCTAACTCAGACCTAACCGCAGCGAATCTATTGTCATTACCCATGGACTTGAGCGAGACAGAGAATCTATACCTTCAAGCAAGCCAAGAGAATCTCTCTAAGTGGACCCTAATTAGACCGGTTAGCGCGGGAGAGCTAATACCGCTGAGTTCCATTACGCCAGATACCCGCTCGACTTGTTCTGAGCTTTCAGTAGCTCTAGGAGTTGCTCTTGCCAGCAACATCAAAGTTGGTGACCGAATCGATCTATGGGCTGCCAACCAAGTAACAAGCAGTGAAACAATTCCCGTTCAAGTTGTTAGCTCAGCTGAGTTGGTGAACATCAAAGTGGATACAGATACTTATAGCCAATTTCCTCAGCAGGTTGAAGTCTGTGTCACCCCTGCAGAAGTACGTTCAGTTGTTGCAGCCATAGCAACTAAGTCCACAGTCATAGGAATTAGAGCTAATGGAGACTAGGCAGCGGGGAAGAAGAGCACACCTAGCTGTTGTAGGAGATGTTTCCCCTCCGGTTGCTAAACAAGTAAAACAACCGAGTTACCCAATACCCGTTACAGCCATCTGGGGTCCTGCAGGATCTCCTGGCAAGAGCACCGTGGCAGTGAACATAGCAACCGAGTTGGCATTAGCAGGAGAGCGAGTTCTGCTTATTGATCTGGATACTCTTGCTCCCTCCCTTGCATTGGGGCTAGGTCTAGTAGCAACTCCAGCAGGGCTAAGTGCTTGCCTGCGATTAGCTGAGCAAAACAGGCTCACCCACGATGAATACAAGCGACTAACTATTTCAATCTCTCTGGGTAGGCATGAACTGAGCTTCATGCCTGGACTGAGTTCACCTCATCGCTGGCCTGAGGTTACTCCTGAGCGATTCGAGAAACTAGTTTCTGACCTTCAAGGAGAAGCGGATCACATAGTTGTTGATTTACCTCAGGCAACAACGTTCAAGACCAGTCTGTTTCATCCCTCCAGCTTGGTTAAGAACGAGTTCAGCAGAGATGCTCTTTTGAAGAGTGTTCTTAGTAAAGCAGCCAAAGTGATACTTGTGGCAGGGGCAGATCCAGTTGCTGCATCAAGATTTCTAATCGCCAAAGAGTTCATTGATGAACTTGACCAAAGTATTAACCCACTGCTAGCTGTAAACAGGTTTAGAACAACAGCCTTAGGCAAAGGTGCAAGAGAAGAACTAGAGGAAACCTTCCTCACTCTTGCCAAACTCAGAGTGGATGTCTTTATCCCAGAAGATAGGGAGAACCTAGATAAAGCAATGCTCAATGGCTTGCCGTTAGCACTTCTGAAAAGGTCTTCACCTGCCAGGGTGGCCATTGCAGAACTTGCCAAGCACCTACTTGTGGGTAGCAGTTCAAGAAGGAGCGTGGCTAAACTTTAGGAGTGTCTGCACTTACCGATCTAATGAAGCAACATGGCAATAGCCATGCTGCTGACATTGAATGGCTTCATGCCCTCTTGGGAGACTGGCAGGTAATTGCTGACCTTAGCTTTGCAGATCTAGTGCTTTGGATTTCAGATGGCAAGAATGGTTTTATTGCAGCAGGGCATGCAAGACCTTCATCAGCTGCAACAGTTTTCTATCGAGACATCACCGGTAAGCCAGTTGAAAAAGCTTGGTCTCAATTAGTTTCTAAAGCATTCAAGACAGGTAAACCTGTTGAACTAGGTGGCTTAGATAAATACCAGGGTATGCCAGCAAGATTGAGCGCTGTTCCAGTATTCAGAAGATTGAATGCTGCAAGTGGAACAGACATCACGCCTAGCCCTATCGCTGTTGTCACTAAACACATCAACCTAGGAGATGCTGCTGCTCCAACAAAGACAAGAATCAGTCTTTCTGCTCTTGGCGAGAAGCTATTGAACATGGTGGTTGATGGAAACTACCCTGTTGCATCTGAACAAAGTTCACCAAGACGAGGAACTCCTCGTGTGAACGATGGACTTGTTCACATTGATGCTGAGGGTATGGTGCTCTTCTCTTCACCTAACGGTATTTCTGCTTTCCAGAAACTAGGAGTAGATGGTGAGCTTGAAGGAAGATCTCTACTTGAGGTAACAAACAAGCTCAACAAAGACAGACGCAACGTGGATGAGGGTCTATCTATGGTGGTCTCAGGAAGAGTTGCCTGGCGAGCAGACATTGAAGGAAACTCAGCTGCGCTTTCAGTTAGATCTATTCCGATCTTTGAGAACTCAGAGAACACCGGAGCAATCCTGTTGTGTAGAGATGTAACAGAACTTAGAAGACAAGAGCGTGAGCTTGTAACTAAGGACGCAACCATCCGTGAGATCCACCACCGAGTGAAGAACAACCTCCAAACCGTAGCTAGCCTTCTTAGAATCCAGGGCCGTAGAAGTAAATCCCCAGAGACCCTAGAAGCTCTAGGTGATGCAGAGAGAAGAGTGGCAGCTATTGCTGTTGTTCACGATTCACTCTCTGAAGGCTTAGCTCAGGATGTTGACTTTGATGAGATCTTTGACCGCATTATTGCTTTGGTAGGGGAGCTGGCAGCTGGATACAACGCCAAGGTAACTAATCTACGTATTGGTAAGTTCGGAAGATTACCTTCAGAGATTGCAACACCTCTCGCGGTTGTTTTGACTGAGATTATTACTAATGCCTATGAGCATGGTCTAGCCAATAAGACTGGTCATCTGACTGTGACAGCAACTAGAAAGTCAAAGAAGCTCTTTATTACTGTTGCTGATGATGGTGTTGGAATCGAGTCCGGCAAGATTCAAAGTGGTTTGGGAACTCAGATTGTTACAACTCTGGCTGAGGGTGAACTAAGAGGAAAAATTGATTTCAAATCAGATAAAACTGGGGGAACTACAGTGGCTCTTGAGGTCCCGATAGCCTAAGCAGATCTGCGAGCTCTTGCGTACTTACGCTTTAGAGACTTGCGCTCATCTTCACTAAGACCGCCCCAAACACCGTTGTCCTGGTTTTCTTTGATGGCGTATTCAAGGCAGTGGTTGACTACTTTACATTCTCTACAAATAGTCTTTGCCTGTTCGATCTGGTCTACTGCAGGTCCCGTGTTTCCCACTGGAAAGAACAGTTCTGGGTCTTCTGTTCGACAGCGAGCTTCGGTTAGCCATGGCAGTTCCATATATTTATGTTCCTTAGATCGAATAAGAATTGTCACCGTAAAGAGCTAAATCAGTACTTAATTCTTGATTTGTTCGCGATGGCGACAAGACCTATATTTTCACATTCAGCACCTTTTGTAAATACCCGATTTAGGCTTGTATCTATGCCTAAACCATCGATTCAGAAGACCCTAAACATCCTTGCAGTTGCCTATTTGCTAGAAGCCTTAGTCCTCTATTTAGCCTCTGCAGGAGCTGTTATGGCTCTATTCAATGATGAACCTAAATCATTCCCTTCAGTGGTTGCTTTAGCCGTTATGGCTCTGGGAGCAGGGTTATGGATGACCATGGCTGCTAAGGGAATCAGAGCGGGAAAGCGCTGGGCAAGATCTGCAGGGATCTTTTGGCAGCTAATGCTGATCACTGTTTCATTTGGTATCTATGAAGTCAGCGTCATAGGTTCCCTTGCAATAGCCCTGCCAGCAGGAGCTGTTCTAATTACTCTATTTACTAAAGCTGTCTCTGAAGCAACCAGAGACCTAGAAGACTAGAGCCCAAGAACCTTACGCAACATAGCAACGTGTCCGGTTGCCTTGACGTTGTAAAGAGCATGTTCAACCTTGCCCTTTTCATCAATGACAAAAGTTGATCTAATCAAACCCTCATAGACCTTCCCGTACATGCTCTTCTCACCAAAGGCACCATAGGCCTTGATGGTCTTCATGTCTGGGTCGCTTAGAAGATCAAACTTTAGACTCTCAGCCTTACGGAACTTAGTCAGCTTGGCAGCAGAGTCAGGGGATACGCCCAAGACAACATAGCCAGCCTTCTTCAGAACATTCATGTTCTCTTGGAAATCACAAGCCTGTTTGGTACAACCTGGGGTTGAGGCTGCTGGGTAGAAGTAAACAATGACCTTCTGCCCTTTATAGGAGCTGAGTGAGACAGGAGCGTCATCTTGGTTCATTAGTTTGAAAGCAGGGGCTTTAGAGCCAGAAGTTAGTTGATCCATGGCTCTAATCTAGCAAGTGTCCAACTTTGAATACCATGGCTTTAACTGCTATTCTTGGAAACTGTTGCCTTAGGCAATACGCGCTTCTAGCTCAATCGGCAGAGCAACTGACTCTTAATCAGTGGGTTCCGGGTTCGATTCCCGGGGAGCGCACGAAACCCCAGTTCCTTCTCACGAGGACTGGGGTTTCATTCATTTAAGGCATTCCCAGACCCACCGTCGGACCGTGTATAACTCCAACACCAAACACCTATTCAGGGTTAGCCTGTCTTTGCGATGATTGCGACCATGACTAAACCAACTAAAAGGCTAAGCCGAGCAGGGCTTGAGCTTGAACCTATTGGTGAGAGCATGTGGGCGGTCACAAGATCTGGGGAACCAGTTGCTGAACTTGGGTTCGCAGAGTTTAAGGATCAAGGACCTTCTGCTTCTTTAGTTATTGGCAAGAGCCAGCAGGGGAGCATGGCTTGGGTGGCTGAAGGTATTCGTGTCTTGATGGATTATGCCTTTGATGAATACAAGTTAGGAAAAGTAACTGCTCGAGCGAATGTTGAGCAGTTGTCTTTACTTGCTTGTTTAGAAGACTTTGGTTTTGTAGAGAAATCTAGAAGTAACGAAGGCAAGAAGATACGTCTTGTCGCTGATCGCTGGGATTACATCAGAGCTCTAGCTGAGACTGAGATGCTAGAAAAGCTCGAAGATCGGGAATGGTCCTTTGGCTTTGATAGTGGTCGTAGGAGAGCAGGTATGTGTTCTTATAACGACAAGAAGATTACTGTTAGCAAGTATCTTGCTCTGGTTCACTCAATTGATGATGTTATGCAGACAGTTCTTCACGAGATTGCCCATGCTCTATGTGGTCCTAAAGAAGGTCACAGCAAGAAGTGGTTAGCTACCGCTAAGAAGATTGGCTATCGAAACGATAAATACACTGGTCAAGAAATTGCTGCTGCCTATGCTCCTTATAAAGGACTCTGTCCTAATGGGCATGAACACTTTAGATACAGAAAACCATCTCGTTTATACAGTTGTCAGCACTGCAGCAATGGCTATAACAGCCGATACATGATTGATTGGTCAGCTAGATAATAATCAAAGAAACTAGAGCACCAGCAAAGAAGTTCAACCAAATGAACTGACGCCAAGCTCTGTTGGCCTTCTCACATGTCTCATCTGTGATTCGAAGATAAGGCGTAAGAATCAAAAGATAAGGAAGAGCTCCGATAGCTGCTAGTGGTCCTGGCCAGGTGGTGTTTAGAACTAAAACTCCAGCAAGTGCATAACAACCAAAAGCAAACCAAACAGTTGCTCTTGCACCAATCATGGTTGCGATGCTGGAGATACCTGCTTCACGATCCGCTCTAACATCCTGAACTGCACCAAAGGCATGAGATGCAACACCCCAAAGGGTGAAGGCAAAGATAATGAACAGAACTTGTGGTTGAGCCATGTCTAGCCCTGTTAGCGACATTGCATAAATCATCGGGCCTACGAAGTGGCTAGCTGAAGTTATTGAATCTAGGAAGCCACGCTCCTTGAAGCGAAGCTTAGGAGCACTATAGGCAATGACAGTGAAGATGAAGAGAGTGAGCCAAGCACTAGAGGCTAGATCAGATATCGCATAGAGATAATCCAGGAATGGAACACATAGAAGCACTGCTGACCAGATGGTTAGCTTGTGATACTTCTTGTTTAGAAGTGCTCCTTCGATGCCACCTTTACGAGGGTTTCTTAGATCACTCTCGTAGTCAAATACATCGTTGATTCCATACATCAAAAGGTTGTATGGAATTAGAAAGAACAGAGTTCCAACAAAGAAAGTTAAATCCATCTCTTTGTTGATAAGCAGATAGGTTGCTCCGAAAGGAAAAGCAGTGTTAATCCAGGAGATAGGACGGGATGACCAAAAGAGCTGATTCAATGCTTTCATTTAGAAGACCTTGTCACTCTTGTCCAAATGATTGCAACTGCTAACACTGAGACAACTGTGTAGGCAAAGTCTTCAATTGGGGCTAGGCCTAGAAGCAATCCACTGATTTTAGTTTCGTCATAACCAACTATGCCTAAAGCAATGATGACGTTATCGAAGACCAAGGTCATTAGAAGCATCCAGAACAATGTGAAACCAATTGCTCGCCAAGGACTTTTTCTGCTGAATAGATTGAGTGTCACAAAAGCAATCAGCATGAATACAACGTTTAGAGCTAGGTAGGTGAACTGAGTCATTCGGTTGACCTCTTAGCTATTACTCTGCTCACTGTTGTGAAGATGGTTAGCGATGAGTAGTTAAGAAGAAGTAAGAAGAATAGTTCTTCAATAGGGAACTCAGGAGCTAACAAGATCCCTGATAGGTGAGAAGTGTCTCCTCTGAAGAAGATGCCTGTTGCAATACCTGCAACATCCCAAATGATGAAGAACACCAGTGGAATGAAGATGGCTAGGCTGGCTGCTTTCTTATTGATAGTGAAAGCAGTCTTGTGACGCCAATCCATTAGAGCTAATCCCATTAGAGAGAAGATCAGCCCTGCCAGATAGGTATATCCTTGGGCCACTAGTTCAGGCCCTTCCAGCCACCTTCAGCAATAGGAGCAATTTCTTTCTCAGTAGGTCCACTTGATTTGTCATCAATCATGAGCTTGTAGACAAGCTCAGCACCGATAAGACACATAGGCAAACCAATACCTGGGATTGAGTGGTGACCTGCGTAGTAGAGACCTTTAACCTTCTTGCTCTTGTTCTTAGGTCTAAAGAATGCACTCTGACGAAGAGTGTGTGCCATACCTAGTGCAGTACCTGACCAAGCGTTTAGTTCTTCAACAAAGTTAGCTGGACCCATGGTTCTTCTAACCACAATGCGGTCAGCTAGATCTGGAATCTCACACCATTCTGCAATCTGTTCAATGATGCGATCTGCTTCTGCTTCAAAAGCAGGATCTCCTGATCTATCAATTCCACCTCTACCAATAGAAGGATCAGCAGCTGCTGGAACCAGAACGAATAAGTTCTCATAACCATCAGGTGCTACAGATGGATCTGTCTTGCTCGGAGCACAGATATACAAGCTAGCTGGAGAGGCAATCTTGCTCTTGCCATCAGCCTTCTTGAAGACCTGAGCAAAGTTCTTACTCCAGTTGTCTGTATATAGAAGAGTGTGGTGATCTAGGTTGTCTACCTTGCCCTTGACACCTAAGTACATAAGTAGAGCTGATGGTCCAGGTACTCTCTTGTCCCAGTACTTCTGAGGCATGCTCTGGTACTTAGGCTCTAGCAGTTGAGTTTCAACGAAGTGAAGATCAGCGTTAGCTACTACTACATCTGCTTCATATAGCGCATTGCCAACACGGACACCTTTTACTTGACCGAAGGAGTCAACCTCAATCTTTGAAACAGGGGAGTTGGTGTGGATTTCAACTCCATGTTTTTTAGCAAGAGCTTCAATAGCTTCGATGATTTTGTAGAGACCACCCTGCGGATAGAACACTCCAACGTTCATGTCGATGTGTGTCATTAGGTGATACATGCTTGGTGTCTCGTAAGGAGACGCTCCTAGGAATACAGCAGGGAAGTTTAGAACCTTGCGTAATCTTTCATCCTTGACGTGCTTTGAAGAGAAATCATAGAGAGAAGTTAGTAGGTGCTTCACAAATGTTCCAGCCTTCTTCACAACATCTGGATGTATGAACGACTTGGCGTTCTGGAAGTTTGTGTAGAGGAAGTGCTTGTTGGCTAGTAGATAAGTCTCTTCAGCACTGGCTAGATACTTCTGCACCATCTTGGCTGAACCTGGTTCTACTGCTTCAAACTCAGCTAGGTTCATGGCCAAGTTCTCGTGCATGACCATAGGTTCTTTCTGGCCTTCGAAGTAGGTCTTGTATGCAGGGTCTAGGCGAACCAGGTCTAGTTGTTCAGCTGCTGTTGTCCCCATCAGTTTGAAGAACTGATCAAAGGCATCTGGCATTAGATACCAAGAAGGACCCATGTCGAAGGTGAAACCGTCTTTTTCCCAAATGTAAGCACGACCGCCAACTTTTTCTCTAGCTTCAAACAGCTGAACTTTCATTCCTGCTTTAGCAAGAATTGCTGCTGTTGCTAATCCTGCGATGCCACCACCGACGATAATTGCGGTCTTTTGGGTCATTTAGGTGTTACTCCGATCATTGCTTTAAAGAGTATGAAAAGTTTGTGAAGATCATTGACTCTAATTCGAGCACGAATAAGAGTCTCTGCAGGAGTCTTAGCAATCTTCTTGTTTAGGGCTGTGAACAAGAACTGAGCAGCAACTACTGCTCTTCGTGAAGACTTAGGAAGAAGTGGAATAGTTCTTGCTGAAAGAGCAAGGTCCTTGTTGATGTCTTCAACAAGTCTTACCTTGGTTTCTTCATTGAAAGTAGTTACATTCACATCAGGGAAGTAGCTTCTACCAAGTTGTTCAAAATCTGCTGCTAGATCTCTGAGGAAGTTAACCTTTTGGAAAGCTGCTCCTAAAGCTTGGGCACCTTTTCTAAGAGTTTCTAGTTCTGAAGGAGCAAAACTCTTTTCTTGGATGAATGCCTGAAGGCACATCAATCCAATAACTTCAGCTGATCCATAAACATAGGTATCAAAAGCTTTTTGGTCATATTTGGTCTTCTGAAGATCTAGACGCATTGAGTAGAAGAAAGGTTCAACAATCTTTCTAGTGATTCCAGTTTCAATAGCAGTAGCGGCAAAAGCGTGAACTACAAGATTTGTGCTGAAACCTAGGTTCATTGCCTTATAGGTTTCTTGTTCTAAGTTATTCAGCTGTGAACCAGCTTCAATTCTGCTGTTTGGCCCTAATGCACCGGCTGCAGCTCCATCAACAATCTCATCTGCTACACGAACTAGGGCATAGATGTTCTGAACATGAGTTCTAATTGGCTTAGCTAATAGGTTGGTGGCTAGCCCAAATGAGGTTGAGTATGACCGGATTACTTCACGGCTGGAGACAATAGCAGCCTTGGTATATCTAGCAAGGCTCTCTTTGTCTAAGGTTTCTTGAGGTGTTGGCACATCTCTAGGCTAAACCACATAAAAGGCTCCCTTCTTATATGTATGGATATTCGCCTAAACTTAGTAAATGACTAGAGATATGAAGCCTAGAAGCCGCGTTGTTACCGAAGGTATCGAACGTGCAGCTGCCCGAGGAATGCTTAGAGCAGTTGGAATGGGCGATGAGGACTGGGAAAAGCCTCAAATTGGAGTTGCATCCTCTTGGAATGAAGTAACCCCCTGCAACCTATCCCTGGATCGTCTAGCTGATGCAGCCAAGATGGGTGTTCACGCGGCTCAAGGTTATCCACTTGAATTTGGAACTATTTCTGTCTCTGACGGTATTTCTATGGGACACGATGGCATGCACTTTTCACTAGTCTCTCGAGAAATTATTGCTGACTCAGTTGAAACAGTGATGCAGGCCGAAGGCTTAGACGGATCTGTATTGCTTGCCGGTTGCGACAAGTCACTGCCAGGTATGTTGATGGCTGCAGCTCGTTTGGATTTGGCTTCTGTGTTCCTTTATGCAGGATCTATTGCTCCAGGTTGGGTAAAGCTAACTGATGGCACAGAAAAGCAAGTGACAATCATTGATGCTTTTGAAGCTGTTGGTGCTTGCAAAGCTGGAACCATGAGTGAAGAAGACCTAGATCGTATTGAACGAGCAATCTGTCCAGGTGAAGGTGCCTGTGGTGGAATGTATACCGCTAACACCATGGCATCTGCTGCTGAAGCTATGGGCATGAGCCTGCCAGGTTCAGCTTCCCCTCCCTCTGCAGATAGAAGAAGAGATGCTTGGGCTCATCGTTCAGGAGAAGCTGTTGTTAACCTAATTGCTCAGGGTATTACAGCAAGAGACATCATCACTAAGAAGTCTTTGGAGAATGCAATTGCTGTGACTATGGCCTTTGGTGGTTCAACTAATGCTGTTCTTCACTTCCTAGCAATTGCTAGAGAAGCAGAAGTAGATCTAACTCTTGATGATTTCAACAGAATTGCAGACAAGGTTCCACACCTAGGAGACCTAAAGCCATTTGGTCAGTATGTAATGAACGATGTTGACCGCGTTGGTGGAGTTCCTGTTTTGATGAAGGCTCTTCTTGATGCAGGCCTAATTCACGGCGATTGCATGACGGTGACAGGAAAGACTGTTGCTGAAAACCTAGCGGGCATTAACCCACCAGACCCTGATGGCAAGATCATCAGAGCTATGTCAAACCCAATCAACAAGACCGGTGGAATTGAAATCCTGAAGGGTTCTCTTGCTCCAGATGGTGCTGTTGTGAAGACCGCTGGTTTCGCCTTGGCCGAATTCACTGGCCCTGCCCGTGTCTTTGATAGGGAAGTTGCTGCCATGGAAGCTCTTTCCGAAGGCAGAATCAAGGCTGGAGATGTAGTGGTTATTCGCTATGAAGGCCCTAAGGGTGGACCTGGTATGCGCGAGATGCTTGCCATTACAGCAGCTATCAAGGGTGCCGGTTTAGGTAAAGATGTATTACTCTTGACTGACGGACGATTCTCAGGCGGCACAACCGGCTTATGTATCGGACACATTGCACCAGAGGCGACCGATGGCGGTCCAATTGCTCTAGTGCGCGATTCAGACTTGATAAGAGTTAACATCGCAGCTCGAACGCTCGAACTACTAGTTGAGCCGGAAGAGTTGGCAGCCCGGAAAACTCAATGGGTACCTTTGGCACCCAAATATACTCGCGGCGTCCTAGCTAAATACTTGAAGTTAGTGCATTCAGCATCTGAAGGCGCTTACTGCAGTTAGTTCGGGCCTCAAAGGTTTTATGAAACAAGGATGAATTATGGCGCACGAAACGTTAACAGGTGCTCAGGCAATCGTTAGAAGCCTTGAGTTACTAGGTGTAACCGACATTTTCGGTTTACCTGGTGGAGCAATCCTGCCTACCTATGATCCACTAATGGATTCAACAAAGATCAGACACATCCTTGTTCGTCACGAACAAGGTGCAGGTCACGCAGCTGAAGGATATGCATCAGCATCAGGAAAACTTGGTGTCTGTATTGCTACCTCAGGGCCTGGGGCAACCAACCTAGTAACAGCTATTGCTGATGCACACATGGACTCTGTTCCACTGCTTGCAATTACTGGTCAGGTTAACTCAACTTCTATTGGTACCGATGCTTTCCAAGAGGCAGACATTGTTGGTATCACTATGCCAATTACTAAGCACTCTTTCCTAGTAACTAAGGCACAAGATATCCCAGGAGTGTTAGCTGCTGCTGTTCTAATTGCAACTACTGGTAGACCAGGCCCTGTTCTTGTTGACATTGCTAAGGATGCTCAAGTTGGAAAGATGGAATTCATCTGGCCACCTAAAGTAGATCTTCCTGGCTATAAGCCAGTGACTAAGCCTCATGGCAAGCAGGTTCAAGCTGCTGCTCAACTAATCAAAGAAGCAAAGCGTCCTGTTTTATATGTTGGTGGTGGAGTTATTCGAGCAGGTGCTTCTAAAGAACTACTTGAGCTATCAAAGATCATTGGTGCACCAGTAGTAACAACACTTATGGCACGGGGTGCTTTCCCAGATTCAAATGAGCAGAACCTTGGTATGCCAGGTATGCACGGAACAGTACCTGCTGTTACTGCTCTGCAGAAAAGCGATCTGCTAATTACTCTTGGTGCACGATTTGATGACCGTGTTACAGGTCAGGTAAAGACTTTTGCTGTTGGAGCAAAAGTTATTCACGTAGATATTGATCCTGCTGAAATTGGCAAGATTCGTTTTGCTGATGTTCCTATCGTTGGTGATGTTAGAGAAGTTCTTAATGAACTAAATGCAGAACTTATATCAGATCTAAAGGGAACTAAGCCAGACATTGCTGAGTGGTGGACATTCCTAAATGATCTTCGTTCTCGCTACCCTCTTGGCTACACCCAGCCAGATGATGGCAAGATGTCTCCTCAGTATGTAATTAGTCGTATTGGTGAGATATCAGGACCAGAAGCAGTATTTGCTGCTGGTGTTGGTCAACACCAGATGTGGTCAGCTCAGTTCATTAAGTATGAACGCCCTAACTCATGGTTGAACTCAGGCGGCGCTGGAACTATGGGATACTCAGTCCCTGCTGCTATGGGAGCAAAGGTTGCTGAACCAGAGCGTCTAGTTTGGGCTATTGATGGAGATGGTTGTTTCCAGATGACTAACCAAGAGTTAGCCACTTGCACCATTAACAACATTCCAATCAAGGTTGCCATCATTAACAACTCTTCTCTTGGAATGGTTAGACAGTGGCAGACACTGTTCTATAACTCAAGGTATTCAAATACAGATCTAAACACTGGAACAGACACCATCATGGTTCCTGACTTTGTGAAGCTAGCGGAAGCATATGGCTGCCTTGGTATCAGAGTTGAAAAAGAAGAAGACGTTGATGCAGCAATCAAGCTAGCCATTGAAACTAACGACCGTCCAGTAGTTATCGATTTCATCGTTGGTAGAGATGCAATGGTTTGGCCTATGGTTCCAGCTGGTCTATCAAACGATGCAGTTCAGTTCGCTAGAGATACCAGACCCGTATGGGAAGAAGGGGAGGAGGAGTAAATGTCAAAGCATGTACTATCTCTTCTAGTAGAGGACCGTCCAGGTCTACTAACCCGCGTAGCGGGTCTATTTGCTCGTCGTGGATTCAACATTGAGTCATTGGCTGTAGGAACTACAGAGGTTGAAGGCCTATCTCGCATCACAGTAGTTGTAAGCGTTGATGGACTTCCTTTGGAGCAGGTCACTAAGCAGCTGAACAAGCTGATAAACGTAATCAAGGTTGTTGAACTAGAGCCTGAAACTACCGTTGAGCGTGATCACATGCTGATCAAGGTCAAGACTGATGCCGCTACCCGTTCACAGGTGCTAGAGGCAGTAACCTTGTTCCGTGCCCGCGTCATTGACGTCGCGAGCGATGCTCTCATTATTGAAGTCACTGGTGAAACAGCCAAGTGCCAAGCATTTCTTAAAGTTCTCGAACCTTTCGGCATCAAGGAATTGGTGCAGTCAGGTGTATTGGCTATTGGACGAGGCTCAAAGTCAATTACTGAGAAGGTTCTTAAGTAATTTCAAAAACAAAAAACAAGGAGAAAACAAATGGCTGAAATCTTTTACGACAAAGATGCCGATCTATCGCTGATCCAAGCAAAGAAGGTAGCTGTAATTGGTTACGGTTCTCAGGGTCACGCGCACTCACTAAACCTGAAGGACTCAGGCGTTGATGTTGTTGTTGGTCTTAAAGACGGATCTGCAAGCAAGGCAAAGGCTGAACAGGCTGGCCTTAAGGTTCTAAACGTTGCTGATGCAGCTGCATGGGCAGATGTAATCATGATTCTTGCTCCAGACCCACGTCAGAGAGACATCTATGCAAACGAGATTGCACCTAACCTAACTGCAGGTAAGGCACTTGTATTCGGTCACGGATTCTCAATTCGTTACGGCTTCATCAAGCCGCCAGCTGATGTTGATGTATTCCTAGTAGCACCTAAGGGTCCAGGACACATCGTTCGTCGTGAATACCAAGATGGTAGAGGCGTACCTAACCTAGTTGCTGTTGAGCAGGACTTCACTGGTCACGCTTTTGACCTAGCTCTTTCTTACTCAAAAGCTATTGGTGGAACCAGAGCTGGAACTATCAAGACAACCTTCACTGAAGAAACAGAAACTGACCTATTCGGTGAGCAGGCTGTTCTTTGTGGTGGAGCATCACAGTTGGTTCAGTACGGTTTCGAAACTCTTATCGAAGCGGGTTACCAGCCAGAAGTTGCTTACTTCGAAGTTCTACACGAGCTAAAGCTAATTGTTGACCTTATGTATGAAGGTGGAATTGCTAAGCAGCGTTGGTCAGTATCTGACACAGCTGAGTACGGTGACTACATCTCAGGTCCAAGAGTTATTGGCCCAGAGGTTAAAGAGCGCATGCGCGATGTCCTAACTGACATTCAGGATGGAACATTTGCTAACCGTTTCGTAGCTGACCAGGATGCAGGTGCTCCAGAGTTCCTAGCTCTTAGAGCAAAGGGCGAGGCTCACCCAATTGAAGCAGTTGGTCGTAGCCTACGTAAGCTCTTCTCTTGGATCAAGAACTCAGATGATTACCAAGAAGGTAAAGCAGCTCGCTAAAGATTTACAAGATAAAGCCCTCGTCGAAAGACGGGGGCTTTTTCCTTTACCCAAATTCCCTAATGGAAACAGAACTTAGGTTTGGTGCTAGTGTTGGGGCATCGAGAGATTCGGGTAGGGGAAATGAAAACAAAATTACTTTTGACTTTAGGTCTAGCTGCAGTTGTAGCATTCGGGATTCAGGTTGCTTCGGCACAAAGCCAGAGCCCAGCCCGACAAATTCATGAACTTCCAGCGTACGAGGACATCCAATGGTGCAGCGACTTACCTAAGGATTCTGTAGAAGAGTACTGCAAGGGCGGTCCCGAAGGTTTCCAGGGCCACTGGTTCGTAGGCGCAGATAAGTAAATCGTTTACTTGAGCGTGTAAACCTCTTCAATGATTCCTGAGGAATACTGTTTCTCATCAGTGAGCTTGAAGTTGTCATAAATAGAGTCATCTTCAAATGCTGGAGTCCCATCTCCCAGTTCTTCAGGGCAAACAAACAATCTCATGGTGGTGATCAGGTTCGCCTTTAGTAGTTGTCTGACTACGTCAGCTCCACCCATTACAAAAAGCTTGCCTGGGTGATTCTCTTCAATGAGTTCAACGACTCTCTCTATTTCACCTCCGGTGAAATAGATGTTCTCTTGAACTACATTCTCGTAGAGTTCAGGGATGTGGGTGAGGACGTATGTGGGCAGAGGTCTTGGACCTTGAACTCCACTTTCAATCTCAAAGTCAAAAGTTGCCCTGCCCTGGAGGATTGCTGAGGAAGTGCTTACTAGGTTGAAATAGCCGTAGTCTTCCCCAGAAGATAGGTACTTCTCAGCCCAGGACATATCTCCATTAGGGCCAGCTAGATAGCCATCGCTAGAGATAGCGGCATAGAAGATACGTTCATTCACAGTAAAAGACTAGTCATGGCTTGGGTAAGATTGAAGCACGCTTCGCTGTGGCAGCAAACATCCAACCCAACTAACTTCGAGGATCTATACCTTGGCTAAACCTATTGTTCTTATTGCTGAAGAGCTTTCACCTGCAACCGTTGAAGCTCTAGGGCCAGACTTTGAAGTGCGTAACGTTGATGGCACTGACCGCACAGCACTTCTTAAAGAGCTTGCCACCGCTAATGCAATCCTTGTTCGTTCAGCTACTCAGGTTGACGCGGAGGCTATCGCAGCTGCTCCTAACCTGAAGGTAATTGCTAGAGCAGGTGTTGGTCTAGATAACGTGGACATCAAGGCAGCTACTAATGCAGGTGTCATGGTTGTTAATGCTCCAACCTCAAACGTTATTTCAGCTGCTGAATTAGCTATTGCTCACATCTTCTCGCTAGCTCGTTTTGTGCCAGATGCTAACGCATCTCTAAAGGCAGGCAAGTGGCAGAGATCTAAGTTCACGGGTGTTGAACTTTATGAGAAGACCATTGGAATTGTTGGTCTTGGTCGCATTGGAACTCTTGTTGCTCAAAGACTAAGTGGTTTTGGAACAACTCTTATTGGTTATGACCCTTATGTAACTCAGGTAAGAGCAGAGCAGATGGGTGTTGAACTTGTATCTCTGGAAGATCTAATGAAGAGATCTGATTTCATTACTATTCACATTCCTAAGACTCCTGAGACCACAGGTCTTATCAGTACCGATGAGTTTGCAATTGCTAAACCCAATCTTCGTATTGTCAACGCATCTCGCGGTGGCATCATCGATGAAGATGCTCTTTATGCTGCATTGAAGTCAAACCGTATTGCTGGAGCAGGACTAGACGTGTTCGTGAATGAACCTCCAATCGGTTCTCCACTTCTAGAACTAGAAAACATTATTGTTACTCCTCACCTAGGTGCTTCTACTGATGAAGCTCAGGAGAAGGCAGGTATCTCTGTTGCTAAGAGCGTAAGACTTGCTCTTGCGGGAGATCTAGTTCCTGATGCTGTGAACGTTGCAGGTGGAATTATCGATGCTGCTGTTAGACCAGGAATTGCACTCATGGAAAACATGGGACAGCTGCTGTTTGCTATCTCAGGTGGCAATGTAAGTTCTATTGAAGTTGAAGTAAGAGGAGAGATTGCATCTCTTGATGTTTCAGTATTGAAACTTGCTGGTCTAAAGGGCTTCTATCAGAATGCTGTTACTGAGCAGGTTTCTTATGTGAATGCACCGCTCATGGCTGAATCTAGAGGAGTAGATGTAAAGCTCTCAGTAGATGCCAACAGTGATGAATACAGAAATGTAACAACCATTAGAGCAGTACTTGCTGATGGAACAACATCATCTGTTTCAGGAACTGTTATCGGACCTAAGCTTCAGCAGAAGATTGTGAACCTAAACGGTTACGACGTTGAACTAGCGATGGCAGAACACCTAGTGATGATGGTCTATGCAGATAGACCTGGCATCGTTGCTGTTTATGGAAAAGCATTTGCTGAGAACAACATCAACATTGCAGCAATGCAGATTGCTAGAAACTCTAAGGGCGGCAAAGCTCTATCTGTTATCACCGTTGACTCTAAAGTCGATGCTGAAGTTCTAGAGGCTGTAAGAGTTGCTATTGAAGCTGATGTATTGAAGGCAATAGACCTAAAGCTTGACTAAAGGCTTTCTTCAAATGACAGGTCTCGACCTGAATTTGCCCAACCATCTGTTCCGCCAGCTACTGAGACTACGTCATAGCCTTGGGCTTCTAGGTAGTTGGCTACAGTCATAGATCTTCCACCTGAACGACAGATGATGAAGATTCTTGCTCCATCGTCTAGCTTGTCTAGGTTCTCTGCCACATCATTCATAGGAATGTGGTGAGCATTAGGAACATGGCCTTCTTGCCATTCATGGTCTTCTCTAACATCAAGGACAAAGCCTCCTCGATCAATAACATCAGCTAGTTCATCTAGGGTTACTTCGGTTGCCATTAGAGCTCCTAATCCTTTTCCTATATCTTAACTAAATCTGGTTGGACTATTCTTGAAATACGTACTTGAAAGGGTTGAAATGAAGAAATTGCAGGTTTCTATTGCTGCACTTTTAGCCTTAGTTTTACTAACTAGCTTGAGTGCATGTGCTCCAGCCAAACTCAGCATGGATAACGTCACTGAGATTATTGATACTCGTACTGCCGAGGAATACAACAAATCACACATAGTAGGGGCAATAAACATAGAGATGGCAACAGGTGGCTTCATAGCTGAGGCTGTTGAAGTTGAAAACAAGGGAACCATCTATGTTTATGGAGAAACAGTAGAGGAAGCAGCTGAAGCAGTTATAAACATGAGAGAACTTGGCTTCAAGAGCGTACTAAACATTGGTACATTCGCTGATGCCCAGAATGTTCTTCCACTCAAAGTGAACAAGTAATGGATCCAACTACCTGGGATAGGAAGTATTCAACAGATGAGTTCATCTATACCAAGATTGAAAACAGATTTGTTGTTGAATTCTGCAAAGACCTAGATGGAACCAATAAGAAAGCCATTGATCTAGCCGGCGGTGAAGGTAGAAACAGTGTTTGGTTAGCTAAACGTGGTTGGCAGGTAGAAAACATTGATTTCTCCCAGGTTGCTTTAGATAAGTACCTTCAGTTTGCTAAAGATGAGGGAGTACAAGACAACTGTCTTGCAACCTGCTCAGATGGTGAGTCTTTTGTTCCGAAGCTTGATTCTGTTGAACTAGCTGTTGTTGCCTACCTACAGATTCCTGAACCTGATCTAGAAGTTGCTATTCGAAGATTGAGTTCACATGTTGCCCCAGGTGGAAATCTGGTTGGAGTTTGGCATTCAAGAGAGAATCTAGAAGGAGGTTTTGGTGGGCCTAGAGATCCTCAGGTCCTACCTAATGTTGAGACCATCACTAAAGCTTTAGTTGGAACTGGGCTTGAGATCGAGGTTCTAGAGAACCGAGATGGGCAAATCCAGACTAAAGAAGGCCTGAAGCCTTCAGTTACCTTAGTTTTATTGGCTCACAGACCCCTCTAGAGATACTCCTCTCAAGTAAAGTTATAGAAAACGAGTAGGAATAAGAGCCAAGTGTCTAAGCAAATAAACATAGGTGTCATCGGTGGGGACGGTATTGGTCCTGAGGTCACAGCAGTAGCTCTTGAGGCTATGAACTTAGCTACTCGTGGTTCAGGTGTTGAGTTTGTAACTACCGAATATGACCTAGGTGCTAAAAGATATGCCTCTACTGGTGAAATCCTTACCGATAAAGACATGGAGTCTCTAAAGACTCATGATGCCATCTTGCTTGGAGCTATTGGTGACCCTAGTGTGCCATCAGGGGTGCTAGAGCGTGGACTACTTCTAAAACTTAGATTCAGCTTTGATCATTTCATCAACCTACGTCCAACCAAGCTATACCCAGGAGTAATTAGTCCATTGGCTGAGCCAGGCAACGTTGACTTTGTTGTTGTTCGTGAGGGCACCGAGGGTGCTTATGTTGGCAATGGTGGATCTATTCGTGTTGGCACAGAGAATGAAGTAGCTAACGAAACTTCAGTGAACACCAAGTTCGGTGTTGAGAGAACAGTTAGATATGCATTCGAGTTAGCAGCTAACCGTGAGCGTAAGAAGCTAACCCTTGTTCATAAGCACAACGTATTAGTAAATGCTGGTTGGCTATGGCAGAGAACTGTTGATGAAGTAGCTCAAGAGTTTCCTGCAGTAACAGTTGATTACCTACACATTGATGCAGCAACCATCTTCATGGTTACCGACCCAGAGAGATTTGATGTGATTGTCACAGATAACCTCTTTGGTGATATCTTGACTGATCTAGCTGCTGCTATTGGTGGTGGCATTGGTATTGCTGCTTCAGGAAACATCAACCCAACTGGAGCATTCCCTTCAATGTTTGAACCTGTTCATGGTTCAGCTCCTGATATTGCAGGTAAGGGTCTAGCAGATCCAACCGCCGCTGTTCTATCGGCAGCGATGCTTTTGGATTACCTAGGTAACCCAGTTGCTGCAGCAAGAATTGAAAGAGCTGTTGCAATTGATTTATCAACCCGTGGTGATGCAAAGAGATCAACTTCTGAAATAGCTCAAAGTATTTTCGCTCAACTTTAGAAAGAGTAGATAAATGGAATTCAAGATCATCAAGTCTGAACATCCAGTGCCTGATGCAGAGCGTGAAGCATTACTAGAAAACCCTGCTTTTGGTGTGAACTTCACAGACCACCAGGTAATCATTGAGTGGACTAAAGATGGTGGCTGGCAGAATGCCAGAGTAGAACCTTATGGCCCAATCATGATGGACCCATCAAGTGCTGTTCTTCACTATGGTCAAGAGATCTTTGAAGGTATCAAGGCGTATAGACATCAAGATGGTTCTATTCACACCTTTAGACCAGAAGCTAACGGAGCAAGATTACAAAAGTCTGCTCACCGCATGGCACTTCCTGAACTACCTATAGAACTATTCGTAGAAAGCCTTAGAGCTCTTATCTCTGTTGATGCAGCATGGGTGCCAAAGCCAGTTAATGAGAAGACTCTCTACTTCAGACCATTTGAGATAGCAGCAGAGAACTTCCTAGGTGTTAGAGCAGCTCACAGAGCTGAGTATCGAGTCATTGCATCTCCTGTTGGACCTTACTTCACAGGAGGACTAAAGCCAGTGAGTATCTGGATTGCTCTAGATTCAGCAAGAGCAGGTAGATACGGAACAGGTGAAGCTAAGACCGGTGGAAACTATGCAGCTAGCCTTTTAGCTCAGAATGAAGGCTATGAGAATGGTTGTTCTCAGGTGCTATTCCTAGATGCTGAATCTCACACCTATATCGAAGAACTAGGTGGCATGAACGTCTTCTTCGTCTACAAAGATGGCCACGTAGTGACTCCATCACTTGATGGAACCATCCTCAGAGGTATCACCAGAGACTCAATCATCCAGCTTCTAAAAGACAGAAACATAACTGTTGAGGAGCGTGCAGTTACTTTGGATGAAGTTCGTGAAGGCTATAACTCAGGAGAGATCACTGAAGTATTTGCTTGTGGAACTGCTGCTGTAATTACTCCAGTAGGTCAGTTCAAGTCCAAGCAAGGAGTTATTGGTCCTGAGAACCCAGAGCCTGGAGAGCTAACTACTTCTCTTCGTCAAGAACTAACCGGTATTCAGTATGGTCTTATCGAAGATCGTCACAACTGGCTTGTAAAACTTAGCTAATGAGAATTGCAAAGTTCATAGTTCAAGACAAAGTGTCTTGGGGTGTAGTGGATGGTCCTGAGGTAGTTGTATTCAGAGGTCATCCAATCTTCCAAGGCTATGAAACAACAGGGGAGAGAGTTCCTCTAAAGGATGTTCAACTACTTCCTCCAATACTTCCAACCAGCAAGATCATCTGCATTGGGAAGAACTACGCAGATCACGCAGCTGAGATGGGTGGGGAGTTGCCCCCTGAGCCACTTATCTTCATCAAGCCACTCACCACAGTTATTGGTCCAGATGAATCAATCGTCCTACCTAAGATTTCAGAGCGTGTAGATCACGAAGGTGAACTAGCTATTGTCATAGGTCAAGTTGCTAAAGATGTTCCAGAAGATAAAGCACTGGATTATGTCTGGGGTTTCACCATTGCTAACGATGTGACAGCAAGAGACATTCAAAACAAAGACGGGCAGTGGACTAGAGCTAAGAGCTTTGACACCTTCTGTCCACTAGGACCTTGGGTTGAAACAGAGTTTGTTGTTGATGGTCAATTGTTAGAAACCCGTGTTGATGGTGAAGTTAGGCAACATTCATCTATCGACATGCTCATTCATAAGGTTCCTAAGATTATTCAGCATGTCTCACAAGCAATGACCTTGTTACCAGGGGACGTAATTCTGACTGGAACTCCAGCAGGTATCGGCCAGATAGAGTCTGGTCAATCTGTTGAGATAACCATTGAAGGCATCGGGACTCTAACTAACCCTGTCGCCTAGCTCTTGAGTTTTCACTTTCCAACTTGGAAATAGTTCTATACTACATATGTAGAATAAGGTGATGTGCCACAGACAAGGGGTCCAATGGAAACGATCAAGAGAATTACAAAACCAACAAAGTTGGTTCTGGAGACTTTACTAAGAACAAAAGACGGAATCTGGGGTTTGGCTCTAACGAAACAAGTGAACTTGCCCACCGGCACCGTCTATCCGATTCTTTCAAGATTAGAAGAACTGGGTTGGGTTGATAGTTATTGGGAGATCTCTTCTGATCGAAGTGGTCCAAGGAGAAAGTATTACTCCCTAAGAGATGAAGCCATTCTTGTCGCAGAGAAAATCGTTTCTGTTGATGGCGACATCAGAAAAGAAAAAGCTATTGGGGTTAGGCATGCATAGGCGATTATTGAGCTTTCTCTCAAAGGCATTTCCAAAAGGCAAACAACGTGATGAATTTGTTGAAGTGACTGAGTCAGACCTGATCAATGCAGGCAGCATGGGTATGGGTGAAGAAGCGATTGTTAAGGGTGCTGCAATTCAATCGCTTAAGAGGGCTCTAACTAGACGTTCTTTCCAAGCATTTGCGCTCTACGTTCTTGGGGCCTTGTATTTGATTTCAATCCTTGGACAGCCTGGCATGGACTGGGTTCTTGTTCTACTTCTCTTCCTGATGGGGCTAAAGGCTATTCTAGGAAGTCTCTACCTAGATTTGAAGGCTAGCTCGAAGAGCTCGATTTTGTTGCTCATAAGTTCTTCAGCAAGTTTGGTCTTAGTGCTGATTTTGACAATGGGAGAGACCATCAGTTGCTCTGATTGCTCAGGTCCATACCTTGGCTCAAGTTCGGCACTATTGCCGTTTGTGTTTAGTTCAGCTGTGTTTGTGTCCATGTTAGCTTTCAGCGTTTTGATCTCGTTTCTGTGGGTCATGCAGTCCCTGATTTCGAATGGGCTCTGGCGTCAATTAGCTTTGGTTCTAATGGCCTTTGGCCTTGAACTCCTAATGATTTTCTTGATGCTAGGCGGCTCAAAATATTTAGCTGTTCTAGGTGTGAGTTGGCAGATATCACTAGGTCAAAATCAGGGAGTCGGCCTATCAATCCTGATTGGTTGGTTTTCGGCTGCACTTTCTAGTTCAGTCATAATGCTTTCTGTTCTGGTTCGTTCTTCTCGAGCCAGAAAGTCTTTGCTCGCCTAGACTTGTCAAGTTATGACAAACCTAATTACTGCACCTTTCACTACAGCCACTGGATCTGATGTCAGGGTTCGTTTCTGTCCCTCTCCTACAGGTACTCCTCACGTTGGACTAGTTAGAACAGCCCTGTTTAACTGGGCTTATGCTCGTCACACCGGTGGAACCTTTGTCTTCCGTATCGAAGATACCGATGCTGAGCGAGACAGCGAAGAATCATTTGAAATGATTCTTGATGGGCTTCGCTGGTTGGGTTTGAACTGGGATGAAGGTGTTGGTGTTGGGGGGCCTAATGAGCCGTATCGTCAATCAGAGCGAACAGACATTTATCTAGAAGTTATTGAGAAGCTCAAGGCAACAGGACACATCTATGAGAGTTTCCTAACTGGTGAAGAAATTGATGAACGTAACAAAGCTAACGGCAGAGCCGTACAGCTAGGTTATGACAACTCTGAAAGAGACCTGTCTGAAGAAGCGAAGGCTGCCTATAAAGCAGAAGGCAAATCACCTGCACTTCGATTGCGTGTTCCAGATGTTGACATTACTTTCAATGACCTAGTTAGAGGAGAGATTACTTTCCCGGCTGGCTCATTCCCTGACTTTGTTGTGGTTAGACCGAATGGTCAGCCTCTTTATACTTTGGTAAATCCAGTTGATGATGCACTTATGGGAATTACGCATGTGCTTAGAGGAGAAGATCTTCTATCTTCAACTCCTAGACAGATTGCTTTGTATAACGCTATGTATGAAGCAGGCATTACTAAGTTCATCCCACAGTTTGGTCACCTGCCATTTGTTATGGGAGAGGGAAACAAGAAGCTCTCTAAGAGAGATCCTGAATCTAACCTCTTCCACCACAGAGACAGAGGCTTTATCCCTGAAGGTCTTTTGAACTACCTAGCTCTTCTTGGTTGGAGCATCAGTGCAGATAGAGATGTCTTTAGCCTTGATGAAATGGTGAAGGCATTTGATGTGAAGGATGTGAACCCTAACCCTGCTCGCTTTGATCAGAAGAAGGCAGATTCCATCAACGCAAGCCACCTAAGACTTCTATCTCTTGAAGATTTCACCAAGAGAATCATTCCTTACCTTCAGTCGGCTGGAGTTCTGGGTTCAACTGTTACAGATGCTGAAATGGACATTCTCACCAAGGCAGCACCTCTTATCCAGGAGCGAATTGTTGTGCTGAGTGAAGCAGTTCCTATGCTTTCCTTCCTGTTTGTGAAGGCAGCAGATATCACTATTGAAGATGATGCAAAGGCAGGATTACCTGAAAACAGTAAGGAAATCACCGAGGCAGCTATCGCATCCCTTGAAGGATTAGCAGAGTTTGAAACAGTCAAGATCCAAGAGGTTCTCAACCAGAAGCTAATCGAAGAGATGGCTCAGAAGCCTAGAAACGCCTTTGGCCCACTAAGAACAGCTATTTCTGGCAAGAGAATTTCACCTCCTTTGTTTGAATCTATGGAGATTCTGGGCAAGGAAGAGACCCTTGCTCGCTTGAGCCTGTTTGCTCGAGGTTTATAGTCCTAGATAGAATGGGGAGTCGAGCGAAAGCTCGAAGCAAATCCCTTGGGGTATGGTGTAATTGGCAACACGAGTGATTCTGGTTCATTTGTTCTAGGTTCGAGTCCTGGTACCCCAGCTTTGACAGTCAGACTAAAAAGTCTGACTGTTTTGCTTTAATAGGGCTATGCGAAAACTAGAG
Source organism: Rhodoluna sp. (assembly GCA_044373385.1). Lineage (GTDB taxonomy): Bacteria > Actinomycetota > Actinomycetes > Actinomycetales > Microbacteriaceae > Rhodoluna. Next base: position 142,087 of record JBILQF010000001.1, on the reverse strand, counting down.
CGAGATGAAGCTGATCTCTACTTTGAACTCTTAGAGCCAGCTAGAGCCAAGGTCCTAATTGAACTTAGAGACCGAATGGTCAAATTAGCCAAGGCTGAGCCTGAGCTAATCATTAGCTATCAGTTACCTACTATTCGAGTAAAGGGTAAGAACTTCCTAGCCTTTGCAGCCTGGAAGAACTTCTATTCCATTTATCTGCTTAGTGGTTCTCTTGGGAAGCAAGTTGCTGGTTCTCTTACTCAGGGTGATCTAGACAAGTCGGCACTCAGATTTGCTTGGGATGAAAAGGTTACCGATAAGACACTAAAACTTCTTATTGCAGCCAAGACCAAAGAGCTACTGGAGAGATCTCACTAGATTTCTATTGATTCACCATTTAGTAAATAGGTGAATTCTCCACCTTGAGCTTCAGTTAGCTGCTTCACTCGACCATTGTTGAGAGCATGGCCAAAATCACTTAGTAGAGCGTTATGGGTTGCGATGGACTTCTTGTGTTTGATAGCTGCAACAAAATCCATCACTTCACCAATCTTGAGCCATGGAGCACTAGTTGGAACAGCTAGTAGTTCAACTTCACGGTCTGGAAGAGTAAATGAATCTCCTGGATAAAAAACCTTGTCATTGATCAGTACTGCTCTGTTTTCTATTACAGGAATGCTGCGGTGAATTTGAGCATGAAGATCTCCCATGAACTCAATGGTGAATGGACCAACTGGGTAATGATCGCCGTGATAAACAGCAGTTGTTTTGTAGTTAGCAAGGCGAGTGCAAACCTGAGGGGGACCGAAGATCATTAGGTCTGGGTTAGTAGCTAGAAGACGGTCCAGCTGAGCTTCAAAGCAGTGGTCATCATGAGCATGGGTAATCACAACTGCCACAACATCCGGAAGCCCTACTTGAGGTTCACTATAGGAACCAGGGTCTAGAACCAGCTTTTTTCCTGACTCTTCAAAGATTAGACAGGCATGACCTTGCTTTGTTATCTTCATGCTTTGACCTTAGTCGCTCAGGTAACCTTGTAAGGTTATGGACACCGAAACCAAAGAGCCATCTAGGGCTATAGGCCTTCTAGCTAAGGCACTTAGCCAAACCGGAGTAAGCGTTATAGCCCTCCTAGCTCTATTGGTAGCAGCAATCTTGAATGCAGATCTATGGATTCAATTCGGAGTTGCAATAGCATTGGTAGCTCTAAATCTTCTTATCACTTCACTAGTCAACAGATTGATTACTGAACCGTTTGGCTCACCAGAAGAACAAGAGCTTGTGGCTCTGGCTAGTTCGCAACCTTCAGCAAAAGAGAAGAGAGTTGCTCTTCTAGCTAAGTATTGGCCAGCAGCAACCGTGGTGTTATCAATTGTCGCTGTAGTCTTATCGGCAGGTGGGCAGTTCAATTTTGTTTCTGCTCTAACTGTGTTTGCTGCTTGTCTACTTCTAACAAACAGCCATGCTTTGGCTTTGGTTATTCCTTTCGGGTTTTCAAAAACTATTCGATTGGCATTTACCTCAGGAGTTGTAATTCGAAGCAGAGCTGCTTTTGAAAAGCTAGCCAAGGTGAATCTTTTGCTTTTTACCAAAGGTGGAGTTCTAACGGACCTGCCTAAAGGTGTTAACTCTGTTCGACTATCCACAAGGAGCTCGTTCAAGGATGAGAATAAGTTACTAGCCCTTGCAGCGAGCGTTGAATCTCTATCAGAGCATGCTTTCGCTAAGGCGATAATCAGGTCAGCTGAAAATTCAAACTTGAGAATTACAAAACCTAAAACGTTTAGAGAGTTTCCGGGCTTTGGTGTTGAAGGGGTTGTTTCTGGCAAGCGTGTCCTTGTTGGATCAACTGCTCTTTTGTTGCAGCGAAACATTCGTATGGAAGTTCAAGAACTTATCTATGCCGATGAGAGTACCAAGAGTGGCTACTCGATTGTTTGTGTAGTAGTTGATGGTGTTTTAGAGGGAATCCTTAGATTCACTGATGTAGTCAAGGAATCATCTGTTGATGCTGTCTATCTAGTTGCTCGAGAGAGAATCAGGGTAGGACTAATTACAGGAGACTCTGCTGGCACTGCTCAACATAAAGCTGAGCAGCTGAACATCTCTGAGGTTTATGGAGAGTTATCTCCGGAGATGAAGGCAATGTTTGTTTCAAGTCAGCAGGCTAGGAGCGCTTTGGTTGGAGTAATTGCTAACCCTGAAACAGACAGTTCTCTTCTTGATCGGGCCGATGTGAGCATTGCACTAGGAGCGCAAGGTTCAGATACTGCTGATGTGTCGGTTGCAAGTGAAGACCCAGAAATTGCGGCTGACGCTGTTGCGCTGAGTGCAAGGCTTAGAAAGAAGACTAGCCAGAGCCTTGCTATTGGGCTTGGCTACAGCCTTGTGTCTATGGGTGCTTTTGTTGCGATTGTGTCACCTTTGCAATTTGTTGCCCCTCCTGCCATTACTGCGATGCTAGGGTCACTTTCATTGATTGTTGTAACACTGAATACTTATTCACTTAGAAAGTTGAAATGACCACTTTAGGAATCGTTATTAACCCAACCTCAGGTAGAGGTAAGGGAAAGGTTTTTGGGGAACAGGCACTAGCTGAATTTGCTAAACACGCAATTGAGATTATTGATCTCTCAGCCGAGAACTTCAAAGCAGCAGCTAAGAATGCTAAAGATGCCGTTGAGAAGAAAATCATTGATGGCCTAGTTGTTGTTGGTGGCGATGGCATGTTCCACCTGGGCGTGAATGCTGTTGTGAAGAGCGACATTCCTGTTGGTCTAATTGCAGCTGGAACAGGAAATGATTCTGCAAGAGCGCTAGGGCTTCCTATCCACAATGTTGTTGATGGAGTAGCGGCACTTATTTCAAAGATAGGTAAGCCACGTAAGGTCGACTTGATTGAATCAAAGTCAAATGACAGAACTTTCTATTCTTTCGGAGCAGTATCGGCTGGGTTCGATGCACTTTGTAATGCTCGTGCAAATAAGTGGAAGTGGATCACAGGTCCAATTAAGTACCGCTTTGCTATGTATCGTGAGCTAGCGGCATTCAAGCCAATTCCTTACAGAGCAGTAGTTGATGGAGTTGAAAGAGTTTTTGAAGCCATTCTCTGTACAGTCTCTAACTCACCTTCATACGGTGGTGGATTACTAATCACTCCTGAAGCCAAGGTTGATGATGGCAAGCTGGATCTATTTATCCTTAATGCCATTAGCCGAATAGAGCTCATCAAGCTCTTCCCTAAGGTTTATTACGGTGGTCACGTTGACCATCCTGCGGTTGAGATCATTAGGGTAGATAGCCTTGAACTTCACTCTCCGGGTATGCCTGCTTACTCAGATGGCGAGCATGTTGGAGCAGCACCTGTTACCTGTGTGGTTTCTCCTAAATCCTTGAATGTAATGGCCTAATTAGCCTGACTCTTCCAAGCCTCCAAAGACTCTGGCATAATAGAGAAGTTGCTCTTCGGCCCCATCGTTTAGCGGCCTAGGACGCTGCCCTCTCACGGCAGTAGCGCGGGTTCGAATCCCGCTGGGGTCACAAGTATCGCCTCCAAGGATCTTGGAGGCGTTTTGCTTTAAGGCAAAGGCTAGGCTAGAGGCAATGCAGTTAGATGAATTTCGCCCCTCACGTATCCTTTCTCTAGCAAGTGGGCTAGTAGATCAGGTTACTTATGTCCCACACCTGCCTACCCCTGGCGGGGATGTGTTGGCTACTAAGACATTCAGTCGTGTTGGCGGGGCTCTAAACCTTGAAGCCACAGCAGCAAGGCTCGGTGTTGCTGTTTCGCATTGCACACCAGTTGGACAAGGCCCTAGAGCAGACCTAATCAAAGAGGCTATGGCTCAAGAAGGCGTTGAAGCCCTGGGTATTGAGGATTACTCATCTGGCGATTCAGGTCTTTGTATTACTTTGGTGGAACCTAATGGGCAGAGAAGCTTTGTGACTCAAAGTGGAGCTGAAGGTATTAGAAGCTTTGATGAGCTCAAACAATATGACTATGCAGAAGATGTCTGGGTTGTTATCTATGGTTATGAACTGGTTTATCCAACTTCTAAAGACGCATTCGAGAAGTTATTTGAGAGCGGAATCATCAAGAGCAAGATTGTCTTTGATCCAGGACCAACAACAGCTGAACTAACTGATGAGGTTCTAACTTGGCTTGGTAAGAATGCGAGTTTGATCTCATGTAACAAGAGTGAATTCGAGAGACTATCTGCTTTTGTTTCTGAAGACTGCTGGCTACTTCTTAGAAAAGGATCAGAAGGGGCAGAACTTCATCACCAAGGCAAGACTGTTGCTGTTGCTCCTGGAAGAAGAGTACCTGTTGTAGATACTAACGGCGCAGGAGATGTCCATACAGGAGCATTCCTAGCAGCATTAGCTTCAGGTAATTCATTACAAGAGTCATTAGAACTTGCTTGTAGAGCAGCAGAGTTTTCAATTCAAAAAGAAGGTGGCTGCTCAGGTCCTACCTGGGATGAGCTTCTAGCTATTCGCTAATACTTTTTTCTTAGAGATAGCAAAAGCTAAGAGAGTAATGACCGCTACTGGAACAAGCGCTACTGCGTTGAGGCCTTCAAATTGGAAACTGGCTAGTAGTAGCCCCGCGATTGCTCCACCAAAAGCACCGCTTAGATTCATCACTGAATCGCTTAGACCCTGAACATTTGTTTTCTCATCGGCAGGAAGTGTTGCTGACAGAAGCGCGGATCCAGCAACTGTGGATGCTGACCAGCCAAGACCTAGAAGTGTTAGTCCGATGGTAACCATCACTCTGTCTGCATGACCTAAGCCTGCGAACAGAAGTGCTACTACAAAAAGTACTTGTCCTAAGAAGATGGTTTGCAGCTTTCCTACCTTGTCAGCTAAATATCCCATCAGCGGGGAAAGAGCATACATGCCAGCGATATGCAAACTGATGGTGAAACCAACAACAACAATGTCATAACCCATATGTTGAAGATGAACTGGTGTCATCGCCATTACTGAAACCATGACCATGTGTGAAAGCGCGATAGCCATAACAGCAAATCTTGCGACAGGGTAAGCCTTCAGAGTTTCAACTGCTGACTTGAATGAGATCTTGTGTTTACCCTTGCCGGCATCCTTCTGGATCTGCTGAGCATATTTCAAAGGGTCTGGCTTGAGCCCAAACCAGAAGACAAGTGTTGAAAGAGTTTGAGCAGCCACTGTGAATAGGAATGGTCCAGCTAAGGGTGCTAAACCTATTGCTCTGCCCAGCTCTTCGCCCGGACCAAAGAGGTTAGGTCCCGTTACAGCTCCTACAGTTGTCGCCCAGACAACTAGTCCAATGGATCTGCCCGTTTTGCCAGCAGATGGGATATCGGTAGCAGCAAATCTTGCCTGAAGGGAGGTAGCTGAACCTGCTCCTAGAAGGAAAATGCCAATAAGTAGCAGTGGGAATGATCTAAGTCCTGCAGCGTTTATAACTGCGATAGCTCCGGTTATTGCAAAGCCAGCACCTGTTGCCAGAGATACTCTTCTGCCTCTGCCATAGGCCAATCTGGCTAAGGGGATAGCCCAAATGGCTGAACCTAGGGTGCTGAAGGTGGCTGCAGAGCCTGCCCAGGCCTCAGATCCGCTTAGGTCTTTAGCCAGTAGAGAGCCAATTGAAAGCACAGAACCAAGCCCAAATCCGCCTAAAACCTGGCCTAAAGCCAATACTTTGATGGTTCTACGCTGAATTTGCTCGATATCACTCACCTAGTCAATCTAGCCCACGCTGGTAAACTTTGAGTTCAGCCATATTGAAGGTGTCAAAGTGACTAAAACGAACCTAACCCTCGCCGAAAAGGTGTGGAATGACCACGTTGTGGTCAAAGGGGAAAACGGCGCACCCGATTTATTGTTCATTGACCTTCACCTTTTGCATGAGGTAACTAGCCCTCAGGCTTTTGATGGTCTTCGCTTAGCTGGCCGTCCGGTGAGAAGACCTGATCTAACAATCGCCACCGAAGATCACAACACTCCAACCCTGGATATCGATAAGCCAATAGCTGATCCGACCAGCAGAACTCAGATTGAAGCACTTAGACATAACGCTAAAGAGTTCGGTATTCGTATCCACTCTCTAGGAGACATTGAGCAGGGTATCGTCCACGTAGTTGGACCTCAGCTTGGTTTGACCATGCCTGGTATCACTGTTGTTTGTGGCGATTCACACACTTCAACCCATGGTGCTTTTGGTGCACTTGCCCTAGGTATTGGCACAAGTGAAGTTGAACATGTTTTGGCTACCCAAACTTTGCCACTAAAGCCTTTCAAGACCATGGCTATCAATGTCGAAGGCAAGCTAAGAGCAGGTGTTACCTCTAAGGACATCATCTTGGCTGTGATTGCCAAGATTGGTACCGGTGGTGGGCAAGGTTATGTTCTTGAATACCGTGGTTCAGCAATTAGAGATTTGTCTATGGAAGCTCGAATGTCTATTTGTAACATGTCAATCGAAGCCGGAGCTAGAGCAGGTATGGTCGCTCCTGATCAAACTACCTATGACTACCTAAAGGGAAGAGTTCACGCACCAGAGGGTCAAGACTGGGATGCAGCAGTTAAGTACTGGGACTCTTTAGCTACCGATGAAGATGCAGTATTTGATGCTGAAGTATTCCTAGATGCAAGCACTTTGGATCCTTTTGTTACTTGGGGTACTAACCCTGGTCAAGGCGTTTCACTAAATGATGTTGTTCCATCACCAGATTCATTTACTGACCCGAATGAAAAAGCAGCAGCGGTTAGAGCTCTTGAATACATGGACCTTGTTGCTGGAACCAAGATGAAAGACATCAAGGTTGACACTGTCTTCCTAGGCTCATGCACTAACTCAAGAATTGAAGATCTAAGATCAGCTGCAGCAATCCTTGACGGTAAAACTAAAGCAGACAACATTCGCATGCTTGTAGTTCCCGGTTCTGCCAGGGTTAGGTTGCAGGCTGAATCAGAAGGCTTAGACAAGATCTTCAAAGACTTTGGTGCTGAGTGGAGATTTGCTGGTTGTTCAATGTGTCTAGGTATGAACCCAGACCAACTAGCTCCAGGGGAGAGAGCAGCCTCTACATCAAACAGAAACTTTGAAGGTCGTCAAGGTAAAGGAGCTAGAACTCACCTTGTTTCTCCTCTCGTTGCTGCAGCAACTGCTATTCGCGGCACTCTGTCTGCTCCTGCAGATTTGGAGGATAACTAATGGAGAAGTTCACTACCTTCAGCGGTATCGCAGTTCCACTTAGAAGATCAAATGTTGACACCGACCAGATCATTCCTGCGGTTTATCTAAAGAGAATTACAAAGACTGGTTTTGAAGATGCGCTGTTTTCATCTTGGCGAAACGATCCTGAATTCGTTCTAAACGACCCTGCATACAAGCATGGTTCTGTATTGATTGCAGGTCCTGACTTTGGCACAGGATCTTCTAGAGAGCATGCTGTTTGGGCTCTTCGTGACTATGGCTTCAAAGCTGTTCTATCTTCTAAGTTTGCAGATATCTTCAAGGGCAACTCAGGTAAGCAAGGTCTTATTGCAGGCGAGATTACTGAGGAAGATACCGAGAAGCTTTGGGAAGCAATTCTAAATAACCCAGGAGTAGAAATCACTATCGACCTAGTCAATAGAACAGCGACTTTAGGTGAATTGACTGTCCCATTCTCCATTGATGAATACACCAGGTGGCGTTTGCTAGAAGGTCTAGACGATATCGGTCTTACCCTTAGAGATGAGAGTTCGATAACCGACTTCGAAGCAAGAAGACCTAATTGGATGCCTAAAACGTTACCAGCGAAGCAGTAGGAGCAGCATGAGTCAGATTCAAATACAAGGTGGCCGCCCACTCAACGGAAGAGTTGAGCTAAGCGGTGCTAAGAACCTTGTAACCAAGGCCATGGTTGCTGCTTTGCTAGGTGATACACCTAGCGAGCTACGTGACGTTCCAAAGATTAGCGATGTTGAAGTAGTTCAAAGACTTCTAGAACTTCACGGTGTGAAGATCAACTTCAGCGATGACGGAGTTATGCAGCTAGACCCAACTAATGTGAAGTCTGCTCGCATGGTTGATATTGATGCTCACGCAGGATCTTCAAGAATTCCTATTCTGTTCTGTGGTCCGCTACTTCACCAGCTAGGTGAAGCATTTATTCCAGACCTTGGTGGCTGCCACATTGGTGATAGACCAGTTGACTTCCACCTAGAAGTTCTTCGTAACTTCGGAGCAGTAATTGAGAAGCTTCCTAATGGAACTCGCATGTCAGCTCCACATGGTTTGAAGGGTGCAAAGATTTCTCTGCCATACCCAAGCGTTGGAGCTACCGAGCAGGTTCTCCTTACAGCTACTAGAGCAGAAGGCCTGACCGAACTTTCCGGAGCTGCTGTTGAGCCAGAGATTATGGACCTTATTGCTATCTTGCAAAAGATGGGTGCCATCATCTCTGTTGATACGGATCGTGTAATTCGTATCGAAGGTGTTGCAACACTAAATGGCTATTCACACCGTGCACTATTTGATAGAAACGAAGCTGCCTCTTGGGCTGCAGCTGCTCTAGCTACCGGTGGAGAGATCATGGTTGGCGGAGCACGTCAGCAGGAGATGACCACTTTCCTGAACGTGTTTAGAAAAATTGGTGGAGCATTCGAAATCGAAGATGACGGTATTCGCTTCTCGCACCCAGGCGGAGAACTACAGCCAGTTGTTATCGAGACAGATGTTCACCCAGGCTTTATGACTGACTGGCAGCAACCACTGGTTGTTGCTCTAACTCAGGCAACGGGATTGTCTATTGTTCACGAGACTGTTTATGAAAACAGATTTGGTTTTACTGATGCACTAGTTCAGATGGGTGCTCAGATTCAGATCTATCGTGAATGTCTAGGCGGTCACCCATGCCGTTTCGGACAGAGAAACTTCAACCACTCAGCAGTTATTTCAGGTCCTACCAAGCTAAAGGGTGCTGACATTAGAGTTCCTGATCTTCGTGGTGGCTTTAGCCACATCGTTGCTGCTTTAGCTGCTGAAGGAACTTCAAACGTAAGTAACGTTCAACTAATCTCTAGAGGATATGAGCACTTCCTAGACAAGCTAACTGCCCTAGGTGCGCAGTTCACCTACTCGGAGTAACAGATGGCTAAGAAGAGTGCTGAATCTGTAAAGATGCCTGAGCTTCGCCCAGGGGTAGAGCGTACCTGGCAGATGTTCCTACTGGCTTGGTTCCTAAGACCAGCAGTTGCCTTGCTATTCAGAATCAAAGTAACAGGCAAAGAGAACCTTCCTAAAACAGGTGGTTATGTTCTTGCGGGTAATCACGTAACTACTTTGGATGCAGTAGCTGTTGCATACATGATGTTCTTCCAACTAAAGCGTGCTCCACACTTCCTAGCCAAAGAGGGTTTGTTTAGAACGCCTGTTATTGGCCCTATCCTTTTGGCCTGTGGTCAGATTCCTGTGTTTAGAACAGGTCGTGGCAATAAGGACCCTATGGAATCTGCATACAAAGTTCTTAGAGCAGGTCACTGTATCGGTATTTTCCCTGAAGGTTCTCTAACTAGAGATCCAAACCAGTGGCCTATGCGAGCAAGAACTGGAGCAATTCGTTTAGCTCTAGAAACTGGTGTTCCTATTGTTCCTCTCGGTCAATGGGGAACTGAAAAGGTTATGGAAACCTATTCTTCAAAGATTAGACCTAAGCCTTGGCACAAGGTCAACATGATTATTGGTAAGCCAATTGACATGTCTGTCTATAAGGACAAGAAACTCAATGTAGACGAGTTAGTAGAGCTAAGCGATGACGTGATGGTTGAAATTACAAAACTTGTTGAAGAACTTCGTGGAGAAAAAGCACCAGATAAAAGATTTGTTCCATCAGAGCATGGGCTACCTGAGCATGGTAACTACAAGAAGTTCTTAGTTATCAAAGCTGAGAATGACAGAAGAGCGGAACAAGGTCTTGAGCCACTACCAGCTCATGCAAAGGTCACTAACGGCAAGATTGTTGTGAAGAAAGTAAAGGGCAAGTAGTTATGGCTCAGATAGCTGTTATTGGTGCTGGTTCCTGGGGAACCACTTTCGCCAAAGTATTAGTAGATGCAGGCAATGATGTAATGCTTTGGTCACGTCGCGAAGAGTTGACTGAAGAAATCAACAGCACTCACCGTAACGGTGACTACATGCCCGGCATCAACCTGCCCAAAGAACTTGTAGCTTCTTCAAACATTGAAGAAGTACTCAAAGGCGCTGAGCAGATCTATATCGCTGTGCCATCCCAATCTCTAAGAGCAAACCTTGAAGAGTGGGGAAAGTTCATTGAAGAAGATGCAATTGTTGTCTCTCTGATGAAAGGTGTTGAGCAGGGCTCTTCTCTTCGTATGAGCGAGGTCATTGCTGATGTTCTAAAGATTGATGAAGATCGAATCTGTATTGTATCTGGACCTAACTTGTCCCTTGAGATTGCTAGTGAGCAGCCTGCTGCTTGTGTAGCTGCCTGTACTTCTAAAGAGAACGCAGCAAAGGTAGCTGCAGCTTCGACTAACAGTTACTTCACTACCTTTACAAACAAGGATGTGATTGGAACAGAGTTCGGTGGAATCCTAAAGAACCTGATTGCTGTTGCCATTGGAATTGTGAACGGTGTTGGCTACGGTCAGAACACTAAGGCTTCAATTATGACTAGAGGTCTTGCTGAGATCTCTAGGTTTGCTGTGGCTCACGGAGCCAAGAAGAAGACCATGGTTGGTCTTGCTGGTCTCGGAGATCTTATTGCCACCTCAGAATCTCCATTGTCTAGAAACCACAAAGCTGGAGAGATGCTTGGTAAGGGCTATTCAAAGCGTGAAGTTCTAAAGCGCTTATCTCAGACAGCTGAAGGTCTAACCTCGGTCGCTCCTATTCTTCGTCTTGCTGCTCTAAAAGAAGTGAAGATGCCAATTGTTGAACAGGTCCAGTTGGTAATTGAAGGCAAGATGAGCCCTAAAGATATTGGCCCGTCTCTTACCAGAGGCAACGATGCACCTGAGGCTGAGTAATGGCTAAACAAAGAGTTGTAGTTCTATTTGGTGGAGCTTCAAGTGAGCACTCTATTTCATGTGCTACCGCTGGTGGAGTTCTATCAGCTATCGATAGAGACAAGTACGAAGTTGTTCCGGTAGGAATCACTCGTGAAGGCATCTTTGTTCCAGCGGTAGATGATTCAAGTAAATGGACTCTTACTGAAGGTGAATTACCTGAGGTCACCTTTGAAGGTAAAACAGTTATCTGGCCTACTGGATCTTCTAAAGAACTAAAGGTTCAAGATGAAAACGGAACCCTAAGTTCTCTAGGAAACGTTGACATTGTCTTCCCAGTACTTCATGGGCCTAACGGTGAAGATGGCACCATGCAGGGTTTTCTAGAACTACATAACCTTCCTTATGTTGGTAATGGAGTCTTCGCTAGTGCTGCAGGTATGGACAAAGAATTCTCTAAGGCTCTGTTTATTGCTGCAGGTTTACCTGTAACACCTCACGTAGTGATTACTGAGGAAAGCTGGCTTTCAGATCCCGAGAGTACTTTGGAAAAGGTTAAGGCTCTTGGAGCTCTACCTTTGTTTGTGAAGCCAGCAAGAGCAGGTTCTTCTATTGGTGTTTCTAAAGTCAAAGACATGGCTGACTTCGATAAAGCATTAGAAGTAGCTTTTGCTGAAGACAGCAAAGTAACAGTTGAAAAAGGTTTAGTTGGTCGTGAGATTGAGTGTGCTGTGCTTTCTCAACTTGGTGGAGGAGAACCTCGTGTTTCTCTAGCCGGTGAGATTGTTGTTCGTTCAGGAGAGTTTTATGACTTTGATGCAAAATACAGAGATGCTGAAGCAGCTGAACTTGTCTGCCCAACAGATCTCTCTTCCGAAGAACTATTTGAATTACAAAAACTAGCTAGAAGAGCATTCAATGCTTTGGGTTGTTTTGGTCTAGCCAGAGCAGACTTCTTCCTAACTAAAGATGGTTTCTTTGTGAATGAGTTGAACCTAATGCCAGGCTTCACACCAATCTCGATGTATCCAAAGTGTTGGCAAGCATCAGGTGTTTCTTATCCTGAGCTAATCGATAACTTGATTCAGTTAGCTTTCGAACGTAATTAGTCCAGACACTTCTTAGTCTGTTTAGTGAACTGAACAGCTTGTCCTAAATCCTCTAGAACATTCGCTCCTGAAGACTTTGTTGAATCAATGGTTACTGCGGTTGCAGGAGTTCTACCGAAGCTGATAAATGTGTAGTTTGGCTTAGCTGAATCATCCACAATCCAGTCAACATCTCCTGCAGTAATGCAAGGAAGAGCGCTAACCATGACAGGTTCTAAGCCACAGGTAAGTGTGATCGCCACCGGTTCACCCCAAGCAGCTGTTGACTGAGAGTTAGTGGTTCTCTTGGTTTGACCATCTGTTTCGCCAGGGAGTCTCACAATAACCTCAGCACAATCTGGATCATTGGCTAGGGGAGCAGCTGGCATAACTACTGTTGCTGAACAGCCTGTAAGTAATAGCGGCAACGCTAATAGCCAAATTCGCAAAATCTTCATCAATAACAGGCTACCTTTGAAATGTGGAGCAAAATAACACCCTGGCCAATCTAGGCGAAAGCGAGTCGCTTGCTCGCACCATTGGAAAGCTAATCCAAGGCGAGTACGCCATTGTTGGCCCAGGCGATGATGCAGCAGTAGTTACTAGTTCTGATGGTCGATTTGTTGTTACCACCGACACCATGATTGAAGGACATGACTTCAAACTTGACTGGTGTAAAGGCTTTGATTTAGGTTTCAAAGCCATTGCTTCTAATGTTGCTGACGTTGCTGCCATGGGAGCAAAGCCAACAGCACTAGTGGTTGCTCTCGCTTTACCAAGGGATACTCAAATATCTTGGCTTGAAGACTTTGCTAATGGCCTCAATGCAGGTCTTACTCAACTAGCACCAGGTGCCTCTGTTGTTGGAGGAGATCTAGCAAGTGCTGATCAGGTATTCATTTCTGTAACAGCTCACGGAGATCTTGAAGGTTTAGAACCAGTATTGAGAAGTGGAGCAAAGCCAGGGGACATCTTGGCAATAGCTGGAACTCTAGGTAAAGCCGCAGCTGGATTATCTCTTCTGCAATCAGACATAGCCGATGCTAAGCATGCCTTTGATGATTTAGTTTCTGTTCAGCTGAGACCTATGCCACCTATCTTCTCTGGAGTATTAGCTAACAAAGCAGGAGCAACATCAATGCTTGATGTTTCAGATGGTCTAGCTAAAGATGCATCAAGAATCGCTAAAGCGTCTGGTGTGACAGTTCAAATTGATAAGTCAGCACTTCTAGGCTTTGAAGCTGTAGTAGAACTAGCAGCATTGAGATTAGAAGTCACACCAGAGAACTGGGTCCTATTTGGTGGGGAAGACCATGCTCTACTAGCCACCTTCCCTGAAGGTTCCGACATTCCTAAAGAATTCAAACCAATTGGAAGAGTGCTTCAATCAAGTGATGTGTTGGTTCTCTTAGATGATGTTGAATTACAAGCTAACGGATGGGATTCAATCCGTGGCTAAAGTTACTGTTGCAGGAGGTACTCTTCAGATTGAACTTGGATTCTGGGAGAGGATTGGATCACTTTCTAGAAACTTCACCATAAAGCTCTCCGACATTACTGGTGTTGAAGCAGTGCAGAAAGTCACTCTAGACATATTTGGGTATCGGGTAGTGGGGACCGCTTTGCCAAAAGTTGTAATTCTCGGACACTTCCGTAAATCAAAGAAGCGAGTTATGGTTTATTGGGTTAGAGGCCAGCAGGCAGTTATCTTGGATTTAAAGACGGGCCCATACCAAAAAGTAATTGTTGGTTGTTCTGACGCTAATGCTTTAGCTAAAGAACTAACTGCCAGTGTGTAGAGCAGCGTTTAGAGTAATCCCCGCACCAGTTCTAGGTAGAACTTCAACTCTTCCATTTAGTGAGTTTCTTCTAAAGAGAAGGTTTGGTTGACCACTAAGTTCAACTGCCTTTGCAGTTCTCTCTTCTGAACCATCAATGATGGTTACCTTAGTTCCTGCTGTTACATATAGACCAGCTTCAACTACTGAGTCATCTCCGATAGAGATGCCAATACCGGCATTAGCTCCTAGAAGAGCACGTTCACCAATCTGAACTCTTTCTCTTCCTCCACCGGATAGAGTTCCCATAATTGATGCTCCACCACCTATGTCAGATCCATTGCCAACAACAACACCTTGAGAGACTCTTCCCTCAACCATTGCAATTCCTAAAGTGCCAGCGTTGAAGTTAACAAAGCCTTCATGCATGATCGTTGTTCCTGGAGAGAGGTAAGCACCTAGTCTTACTCGGTTCGTATCTGCGATACGAACACCCTTAGGAACTACATAGTCAACTAGTCTTGGGAACTTATCTACTGAGTGAACACTTACGCCAGTTCTTGTCAGGGTTGGCAAAAGCTTCTCGTAATCAGAAACAGCAATTGGGCCTATAGATGAAAATGCCACGATAGGCAGATGAGCCATCAGGTTCTCAAGGCTAATTGTGTTTGGCTTCACAAGCAGATGGGAGAGTAGGTGAAGTCTTAGATAAGCGTCAGGAGTGGATGAAACAGGATCAGCTAGGTTGATTTCAGTTCTAACAGCTTTGACCTCAACGTTTCTTCTTGGGTCTTTACCGATTAGAGCATCAAAGTTCTTATCCATGAGGTAGACCTCATCACCTGTTGGAGAAGCTCCAAGTTGAGGCTTTGGGTAGTAGGTATCCAAGATGGTGCCATCGGCTGCAATGGTAGCTAAGCCCATGCCCCAGGCTTTTGTAGGTGCGTCTAAGTTATTCATCCCTACAAGGTTACAAGTAGGCTCGTAAGGTGAGTGTAAATCTTGATCTAAAAAGCGATGTTGTTGACCTAACCAGAGTCATCTGCGACATCGAGTCAGTCTCAGGTAATGAGAAGGAAATGGCTGATGCCATTGAATCTGCCCTGAAGGCTTATAGCCATCTAGAGGTTATTCGTGATGCTGATGCCATCATCGCTAGAACCAACCTAGGTAGAGACAAGAGAGTGGTTATCGCAGGCCACATCGACACCGTGCCAGTAGCCGATAACCTACCTACCAAACTCATCAATCTTGAAAGATCTCATGTTCTATGGGGTAGAGGAACAGTGGATATGAAGGCAGGTGTCGCTGTTCAGCTAAAGCTTGCTGCAGCACTGGTATCCCCAAATGTTGATGTCACCTGGGTCTTCTATGACCATGAAGAAGTTGATTCAGCTCTAAATGGACTAGGCCGTATTGCTCGAAATAGACCAGATCTTCTAGAAAGCAGCTTTGCTGTTCTCTGTGAGCCAAGCAATGCCAGAGTTGAGGGTGGTTGTAATGGAACCCTTAGAGCAGTTATCAAACTCTCTGGTGTGAAGGCTCACTCAGCTAGACCTTGGATGGGTGAGAATGCTCTACATAAAGCAGCGAAGCCATTAGCTATCCTGGCTGACTATGTTCCTCAAGAAGTTGAAGTAGATGGACTTGTTTATAAAGAGAGTTTGAATGCAGTTCTAATGAACTCAGGAATAGCAGCCAATGTCATTCCTGATGAAGCCTTGATAACTGTGAACTACCGCTTTGCTCCAAGTAAGAGTAGTACTGATGCTGAAGCTCACCTAAGAGAGCTGTTTGCTGGCTTTGACTTAGAGGTAACTGACTTTGCCGATGGAGCAAGACCAGGGCTTGATCTACCTGAGGCAGCTGCTTTCGTGGCTGCAACAGGGACAGTTCCTTTCCCTAAGTATGGCTGGACCGATGTGGCTAGATTTAGTGCCCTTGGTATCCCTGCCGTGAACTTCGGCCCTGGAGACCCAAATAAGGCCCATGCTGACGATGAAGGCGTTGAGATTGACCAGATTTACGCTTGCGAAAAAGCGCTCTCTGATTGGCTTTCAGCCTAAAAAGTAATCAAATGGATACCTGAGGTTTGTGAACAGGCATTATTTTCGACCCCAAAGCGTGGTTTAATAGAAGTTCCAAGTATCTAGGAGTCTCTAATGGCAGCAATGAAGCCACGTACCGGTGACGGTCCAATGGAAGCCGAGCGCGAAGCTCGCGGATTAATAGTTTTGCGTATTCCTCTAGAAGGTGGCGGTCGACTAGTTATCTCAGTTAATGATGATGAGGTAGATCAGCTGAAGAAGGTCTTAGCTGGAATAAAGAAGCGCTAAGTAAGTCTTTGAATAAAACCACCTGAGTGATCAGGTGGTTTTTTCTTATCTATTTCTTGGCAGCTATTAGTAATCCATCACCGCTGGTGCTTAGTGATGTGATGAATAGACCACTTAGGTTGATGAAATCTAAGACTGTTCTGAATTCTTCGGTGTTGTCATCTCTAAGCACATCGTCAGGAACTCGATCTCTCCATAAAGCATGAGGGATAGCCAAGATGCCACCAACTCTTAGTAGGCGAAGGCTTTCTTTGACCTGGGTCAGTAGAGATTCGATATCTCCATCTAGTAGAACTAGGTCATAGGCTTCGTCGGCTAGGTTTACTAGAACCTCGCTTGATTTACCGTTGATCATTCGGAGTCTTGAGTTAGGAATACCAGCTTGCTCGAAAGCAGTTTTAGCTAAGTCTTGATGCTGGGTCTCTGTGTCGATGCTTGCCAAGATTGAATTCTTGCTGCCAGATTGCAACCAAAGCCCAGATACACCAGCTCCTGTGCCAACTTCAACGATTGCTTTGGCATTGGTGCTTGCTACCAGAACTGCTAGCAGAGAGCCAACTGAAGGGGTAATGGACTCAATGCCCATCTCATCTGCTCTAGCCCGAGCACGGGCAATTACTTCGGGTTCCTGATGGAATTCCTCGGTATATTTCCAGCTCGATATCTTGTCAATCATGGTCTAAGACGAGCATATCTATGGTTTGGCTTTCTAGATGGTAGGCAAGCAGGTAACCTAAAAGGGTGTTTGGACTAAGCAGCGAAAAGATAATGATCTTGCTGGTGCTAGCCCTATTCATTTTGGGACCGGAACGACTTCCTGGCTATGCAAGATCATTTGCTCAATTCATCAAGAAGATGAGAGCCATGGCTAACTCTGCTCAGGCTCAGATGAAAGACGAACTAGGCGAAGGTTTTGAAGATCTTGACTGGAAGAAACTTGACCCAAGACAGTATGACCCTAGAAGAATCATTAGAGAAGCTCTCCTAGATGACACCCCTGCTGTGAAGCATGCAGATTTGAATCAAGTGAAAACTAGAAGCCAGTCAAGACTAGATCTTGGTGAAGCTCCACCGTTTGATAACGAAGCGACCTAGAGCCTTCTCATAACTCTTGAGAGTACGTTCAGTAGCGGAGCCATCCTGTTGTATTGGTGACCACGGCTAGGGAAGTTCAATAGTCCTTTGTGAACACCAATAGCCTGAGTCTCTGTGTACTTCAAAAGACCGTCAACACCATTTCTTCTACCAGAACCTGAGTTCTTCATTCCACCCATAGGGGTATCAAGGCTGGCAAATGTTGCTCTGAAGCCTTCGTTGATGTTTACAGTTCCAGCCATGATTCGTTCAGCAACCTTTTTAGCCTCACGAGCATTTCCAATTACAGATGCGTTTAGACCTTCTGTTGTGTCGTTAGCTAGTTCAACAGCTTCATCGATTGTGTCGTAACCATAGATAGCAACAACTGGACCAAACACCTCATTAGCAAACATGTTCATCGATGAATCAACATCGGTAACGATGGTCGGAGCGTAGTAGTAAGGACCAAGTTCAGGAAGAGCTTTTGCTCCAGCTAGAACCTTTGCACCCTTGTTCACTGCATCATCAACGAACCCTGAAACTCTAGCCAACTGGTTTGCTCCAGTTAGAGTTCCAATATCTAAGCTGAAGTCTTTGCTACTTCCTAGCTTTAGTTCGTTTACTTTCTTAGCCAGGATCTCTTGGAACTGGTTTTTTAGGTTATTTGGAACGTAGGCTCTTTCAATTGATACACAAAGTTGTCCGGCACTTCCAAAAGCTCCACCAATCAAAGCTTCAGCTGCAGCATCTAGATCTGCTGAAGGCAAAACAATCAAAGGGTTCTTCCCACCAAGTTCAAGGCTGAAAGGAATCAATCTGGCAGCGGCTCTTGCACCAACATGTCTTCCTGTTGCAGCGCTACCGGTAAATGCTATGTAATCTGCGTTATCGGTAAGCGCATCACCAACTGTTGCTCCATCACCAGCGACGATAGTCCAAAGTGCTGGATCAAGTCCTGCCTTGATAGCCATCTGTCTTGCCTTTAGCGCAGTGAGAGTTGTTTGGTTATCAGACTTCTGAACAACTGCGTTTCCTGCCATAAGTGCAGGTAATACTTCTAGCATGCAAAGAGCGAGTGGATAGTTCCAAGGTGTAATCACTCCAACTACGCCGACCGGAATATGGTTGACCCAAGTCTTGGTGATGACTGGAACGCCTGCTTTGGTTTTCTTTGGCTTTAGAGCTTTAGGGCCAATCTTTGCGAAGTAACGAGCGGCTCCTAGACCACCGGCAATCTCCTCGAAAGCGTGAGCTCTAACTTTTCCTGTTTCTAACTGAACGATGTCTAGAATATCATCTTGTTCATTGAGAAGCAGATCGTGAAGTCGGTATAGAAACTTAGCTCTTACCTTTGGGTCAGTCTTGCCCCATGCCTTCTGAGCTACTCTTGCTGCCTTTACAGCAGAAGCAACCTGTTCGGCATTGTGTTGAGGTAGTTCATAGAACACCTTGCCTGTGTTTGGGTTGATGATTCCAACAGTTGTTGAGGTTGCACCAAGGTGGGAGATGAGCTCTTCGATGTAAGTTTCGGTCATACCCGAAAGTTTAGGCGATGTCGACTTTTAAGGTGCGGTTAGCCGGTGGAAGCTTGGAATCTATTAGGAGTTGGGCAATCTTGGCTATCTCTACGGAGGCAGGATCTTCAGTATTAGTGTGAACCACAGGGTTACCTGAGTCAGAACCTGTTCTTAGTTCAACACTTAGAGGGACCTGTCCAATAAGTGAGACTGGAGTGCCGGAGAACTCTGTAAGAGCATCAGCTGCTGCTTGACCACCACCTGAACCAAAGAGTTCAAGAGTTGAGCCATCAGGCATTTTTAGCCCACTCATGTTTTCGATAACACCGAAGATTTCTTGGCCGATCTTGTGACTTGCTGAACCACTTCGTTGAGCAACATAAGAGGCTGCTTCTTGAGGGGTAGTAACCACAATGCTCTTAGCGTTAGGTAGCAGTTGTCCTACCGAGATAGCAACATCTCCAGTTCCTGGTGGCATATCAATCAATAGGTAATCCAGTGTTCCCCAGTGAACTTCGGTTAGGAACTGTTCAACTGCTTTATGAAGCATAGGTCCACGCCAGGCAACTGGTTCGTTGCTCGGTAAGAACATGCCAATGGAAATAACTTTCACTCCATACGCAATAGGGGGCAAAATCATGTCATCAAGACGAGTAGGTCTATCGGTAGTTCCTAGTTGAGCAGGGATACTGAAACCAAAGATGTCTGCATCTAGAACACCAACCTCATGACCTTGCTTAGCAAGTTCAACAGCTAGGTTCACCGTTAGTGAGCTCTTACCAACTCCACCTTTACCTGAACCAATTAGGAATACCTTGGTTGAAGTGCCAAGAGCAAACGGATTGGACTTAGGTTCACGACCATCACGAAGTTTTACCTTTAGAGCATCAAGTTCTTCAGGAGTCATGACACTCATCTTCACTTGAATCTGAGAGCCATTGAATTCTTTTGAAAGAGCCTCTGTGACTTGCTGTTCAATCTCAACAGCTTGAGGGCAGTGGCTTACCGTTAACTTGATTTCAACGCTGAAGTTATCTTCTGAGCCCTCGATGGCACCAACCATATCTAGTTCAGTGATTGGTCTTCTAAGTTCTGGATCAATAACCAAACTAAGGGCAGCTTGGACTCTATTTGCTAAATCACTCATCACTTAGAGTCGTTTGAGTTTCTCTTTAGTTCAGCAAGGATCTCTTCAAGAGCATCACGAAGTTCATCTCTAACAAACTCTTTAGTTGCAACTTCACTCATGGCTAGTCTCAATGCAACAACTTCACGAGCAAGGTATTCGGTGTCAGCAAGGTTCCTTTCAGCTAGCTGACGATCTTGTTCAGTCTTTACTCTGTCTCTGTCATCTTGACGGTTCTGAGCCAGAAGAATCAGCGGAGCAGCATAGGAAGCCTGCAATGAAAGTAGAAGCGTTAGCAGGGTGAAATTAGTAACTCTTGGGTCAAAAGCTAACTCAATTGGTGCAGTTGAGTTCCAGAGAATCCAAACAATACAGAAGATGGTTAGGCCAATAAGGAAGCCTCCGGTGCCAAGGGCACGTGCAAAGGCTTCTGAAGCTCTACCAAACTGTTCACGGTTGATGCGAGGAACTAGCGGCTTACGCTTTGTTGAAAGCGGGGTATCTAGTCGGTTACGAGATTTAGCCATTTAGTTCACCTCCATCTTCGCTTCTCCAGTCATCTGGTAGCAGGTGGTCCAAAACGTCATCTACTGTGACTACACCAATAAGGCGTTTCTCACCATCAATAACAGGAATAGAAACCAGGTTGTAGTTAGCCATGGTTCTGTGGATCTTTGAAATGTGAGTTTCAGCAATTACTGGCTCGACATCGGTATCCAAAATAGTTCCAAGACGAACATGTGGTGGATAACGAAGCAGTCTTTGGAAGTGAACCATACCCAGGTACTTGCCTGTAACAGTTTCAAAAGGTGGCAGGGTGACAAATACTGATGCAGCTAATGCTGGTGCAACATCTTTCTTTCTAATCAAAGCCATGGCTTCAGCAACAGTTGCTTCTGAAGAGCAGATAACTGGTTCTGTGGTCATAAGACCACCGGCGGTGAATTCACCGAAGGACATCAATCTACGAATGTCATCAGCTTCTTCTTCATCCATCAGTTCAAGAATGGCTTCTGCACGCTCCCCAGGAAGGTTCTGCATAAGGTCAGCAGCATCATCTGGTTGCATAAGGTCTAGTACTTCAGCAGCTCTTTCATCATCAAGATCTTGAACAATTTCAATCTGTTCTTCTTCTGGAAGCTCCTCTAGAACATCTGCTAGACGCTCGTCATCAAGCTCTTCAGCTACTTCAATCATTCGCTCTTCAGGAAGATCGAGTAGGGCAGAGGCAAGGTCGGCAGGGTTCATGTCTGAATAGGTAGCAATCAGCTGCTCAGCACTCTGGCTCTCGTCACTCTTGCCATCTTCAGTAACCTGGTTCCATTTGGCAAACATGGTTGCACCTCTACCAAATGGCGTATTTGAGGTCTTTGGTCTGCGAATGAACAGATCGCTAACTAGCCAATCTTTTCTTTCGTTCTGCTCAATGGCTAGATCTTCAATGGTTCCCTGACCTGAGCCATCAGAAAGGGTAACTTTTCTACCCAACATCTCTGCAATAACTCTTACTTCTTGCCCTCTTTGAGTGAATCTTCTTAGGTCAACAAGGCCATTTGTAATGACTTGGCCTGGAACAATCGAGGTAATTCTGGCAATAGGAACGAATACTCTGCGTCTACCGGTGATCTCAATAATCATTCCAGTAGTCCTTGGAGCACCTGAATTACGGTATGCCACTAGAACGTCAATGACTTTACCTACTCGATCACCGACAGGGTCAAAGACGCCACAGCCCACTAAACGGGCGATAAAAACTCTTGAGGCACTCACCTTATAACCTTAGAGCACACTCCAATAATCTGGCAGACTGGTTAAATGGCAAAGAGAAACCTACGGGGATTACAAGCTTCACTACCAAATGGCTCAGCTGTAGCTGATTTCAACAATTATCAAGACGCTGTTTCATATGTTGAACGCATCATCATGGGAGATTTTCCAGTGTCCTCTATTGCGATCGTAGGATCCAACCTCAGTTCAGTTGAACGCATCCGAGCAAAGATCAGCTACGGCAAGATAGCCCTCAATGGAGCAATGATGGGTGTTTGGTTAGGTCTTCTGGCATTCATTATCTTTGGCACAGTTCCTGGAGCAACTCCTGAAGACCCTGCTCAACCCTTATTCAACCTAGGCTCAGCGATTTTAGTTGGAGCAGGTCTAGGCATGCTCTTTCAAGTTATTCGATTCAGCTTGTCCAAAACCAAAAGAGGCTTTGCCAGTACTTCTCAAATAGTTGCGACTAAGTATGAAGTACTCGTTCCAAGTGAACTAGTTAGCCAAGCTAACTCTGCATATCAAAAAGGTGGAGAAGAGCAGGCTTAGGCCTGAAGTTTCTTCATCCAAGCTTCAATAGCTTTAGGTTCTCTAGGTAGAGCTGCACTTAGGTTCCTCACACCATTCTTGGTAACCAAAACATCATCTTCAATACGCACACCGATACCTCTAAATTCCTTCGGAACAGTGAGGTCATCTTTGTGGAAGTAAAGACCAGGTTCAATGGTGAAGATCATTCCTTCTTCAAGAGCCTTATCGTGATACATCTCACGTCTAGCTTGAGCACAGTCATGAACATCTAGACCTAGGTGGTGACCTGTGCCGTGAATCATGTAGCGGCGGTGCCACTGGTTCTCAGGTTTTAATGACTCTTCGTAGCCACCCTTATAGAAACCCCACTCGGCAGTCCTCTGAGCAATAACTCGCATAGCTGTCTTGTGCATTTCAGAATAGGTAACTCCAGGCTTAGCCATAGCAAACACAGCATCCGCTGCATCTAGAACTGCTTGGTAGATCTCTTTCTGAATCTTGCTGAACTTTCCATTGATAGGAAGAGTTCGTGTGATGTCTGCTGTGTAGAGGCTATCTACTTCAACACCTGCATCCAGAAGAAGTAATTCTCCTGGCTTTACAGGACCATTGTTGATGATCCAGTGCAGTGTGCAGGCATGGTTTCCCGCAGCAGCAATAGTTTCATAGCCCAGGTCATTTCCTTCAGCTCTTGCTTGAGCAAAGAAAGCACCTTCAACAATTCGTTCACCACGAGGATGCTTCGTCGCAGCCTTGAGGTTCTTCACTACTGCTTCAAAACCTAAGACAGATGCATCAATAGATTTCTGCATCTCTTTGATTTCATACGAGTCTTTGATGAGACGAAGTTCACTAACGAATTCAACAAGAGCGGTGCTCTTTTCCAAAGTTAGAACTTGCTTAGCGTTAATAGCCTTGAGATCTGTTTCAAACTTAGCTAGTGACTTGGTTGGGATGCCTAGTAAAGCTGCGACATGCTTTAGTCCTGGGCGAGAACCAACCCAGAACTCTCCGATAGCTGAGTTAGCAAAGAACTCATCGGTGTTCTTGCCTGCTGTTTCTCTGAAGTAAAGGACAGACTTAGCTGTCTTACCCCTGGCATCAATTACCAATACTGAATCTGGAACAGTTGCTGAACCCCAACCAGTTAGATGAGCGAAAGCGGAGTGTGCTCTGAAGCGATAGGCGGTGTCGTTAGATCGAGTGATCTCGCCACCAGAAGGGATTACAAGAACCTTGCCTTGGAAAGCCTTAGCAACTGCTTCTCTACGCTTGTTTGCGAAAGGAGCAACTTTATCCTGGGCAGGTAGTTTGGAATTATCCGGAGCCCAGTTGCTTCCGATGTATTTCACGAATTTGTTTCCAGTAGGGCGATGTGATCTAGCTGTTCCTCTGGAGTTCAGTTTTTCAGTTGCGTCTTTGCTCATAAAAGGTATTCTGCCAGTTTTCCCGAATATCTGTCGGTAGTTGCCTGTATCTTGAAAGAGTAGGAAAGGAATCGTTATGAGAATTGATCTCCACATTCACTCCAAAAACTCAGATGGTGCAGACACAGTTGAAGAGCTCATCCCATTAATCAAGGCTTCAGGCGTCGATGTATTCGCGCTTACAGACCACGATAGAACTGATGGTTGGGCTAAAGCCGCTGAATTAGCAAACGAGTTGAATCTTTCCTTTATCCCTGGCATTGAAATAACAACAGAGGGCAGAGTTCCTTCTAGTAACGGAAGCATTCATCCTTTCGGGGTACACCTCCTTGCTTACCTTCCTGATCCAGAAAATGAAGAGCTCAAGGACGTTCTAGCAAAGAACCAGGCCAATCGCCAGGTTAGAACTAAGAAGTTCGTTGAGAACCTGAAGGCTAAATACCCAAATCTTTCTTATGAACTGGTCTTAGAGCTTGCTCAAGATGGTTCGACACTGGGACGACCTGACATTGCTACCGCTCTAGTTCACCTTGGGGAATTCGACAGCGTTGGAGATGTGTTTGGTGCCGTTGATTCTCCAATCGGAAAACACAGCCCTTACTACGTAAGAAATGAAGCTCCTGATGTGCTGGATGTAATCAAGATCGTAAGAAGAGCTGGGGGAGTGCCAGTAATTGCACACCCGCTGGCTAGAACTAGCACCGAAGACACTCAGCCAAGCTTCTTCCCTAGGGAACACTTTGAAGCAATGGTTGAAGCCGGGCTATTGGGCTTAGAGACAGAGCATAAAGAAGTAGGCCCAGGAACAAGAGAAGTGCTCGAAGCATTTGCTCTAGAAAAAGGTTTGATAACTACAGGCTCTAGTGATTATCACGGGCTTAGTGTGAAGGCACATAATCCGCTTGGTCTTCACACAACATCAGTTGAGATGCTAAAAAGAGTCCTTGAATTAGGAACTGGAACTAAACCAACTTTGAACCACGAGTTCTAAGAACTATTCGCCGCTCTTTCTAGTTCTAGTTCTGTTCCTTGGTGGACGATTGCTTGGAGTCTTTGGAGTCTGCGGTGCTGACCTCTGAGGCTTAGAAGAATTACCTTGAGGCTTTCTCTGCGGCTTAGATCCGTTGCCACCTCTTTGACCCTTTGGCTTTTCGTGATCTCCTGGCTTCCAATCAGAAGGTCGCTTAGTTGCGGCAATTCTTCCTTTAGTTCCAGCTGGAATATCTAGGTCAGTGAAAAGGTGTGGAGATGACGAGTAGGTTTCGATTGGATCCGGAGTGTTGAGTTCCAGAGCTTTATCGATGTGTGACCAGCGAGCAAGATCTTCCCAGTCAACGAATGTAACTGCGATGCCTGTTCTACCGGCACGACCTGTTCTTCCAGTTCTGTGTAGGTAAGCCTTCTCGTCTTCTGGAACTGTGTAGTTGATCACGTGAGTAACATCATCTACGTCAATACCTCTAGCTGCTACTTCAGTTGCAACAAGAATGTCTTTCTTGCCACTTCTAAATGCGTCCATGGACTTTTCTCTGGCTTCTTGGGACATATCTCCATGAAGTGCTGTTGCATTAAAGCCACGATCAGATAGTTCATCTGAAACTTTGGCAGCTTGTCTCTTTGTCTTTGTAAAGATAACTGTCTTGCCACGGCCTTCAGCTTGCAAGATTCTTGCAACAACTTCATCTTTATCCATTGCGTGAGCACGGTAGAAGAACTGCTTAATGTCTGCTTTGGTGTGACCTTCATCTGGGTCATTTACTCTAATGTGGACAGGCTTGTTCTGATACTTACGAGCAAGAGAAACAATTTGTCCAGGCATTGTTGCTGAGAACAACATGGTCTGGCGTCCAGCTGGTGTGAAAGCAAACAGTTTTTCAACATCAGGTAGGAATCCGAGGTCCAGCATTTCATCTGCCTCGTCTAGAACCATGCACTCGATCTTTGAAAGATCTAGTTTCCTCTGGTTGCTTAGGTCGATTAGACGACCAGGTGTTCCAACAATAAGTTGTGCTCCAGCATCAATCTGAGCTACCTGACCTTCGTATGACTTACCACCGTAGATGGCAACAACCTGAAGGTTTCTGTTAGAAGATGCCAAAGTAAGGTCTTCTGCTACCTGAATAGCTAATTCACGAGTTGGCACAACAACTAGTGCCTTAGCTCCATGAGCTGGGTCAGTACCAAGTCTTTGAATGATTGGAAGGCCAAAGCCTAGAGTCTTTCCAGTACCTGTCTTAGCCTGACCAATTAGGTCTTGGCCAGTCAGGGCAAGGGGAATAGCCTGCTCCTGAATAGGGAATGGCTGGGTTATGCCTTTAGAGGCAAGGGCAGCAACGATGTCTGAATCGATGCCTAATTCGCTAAAATCCAATAGTTTTGGCCGCCTGTCTTATCTAGGCAAGTCTAACCATCTATTTGGCAGGTTAAGATGGTTCGGTGTTCGAATGGTTTAAGCGTCTACGTAAGGTTGCCAAGCAACTTACTGTCGCTCCTCGCACTGAGGAGAAGGTTGCTAGAAATACCAAGTCGATCAACCTCAAGCCATACACACCAGAACCTAAAGCATTCCTTGGTCAATTGGCTTACCTTCAGCTAGCTAACTTTGAAATCTTGACTGCTGCATTGAAGTATTCACCTAACACCCAATACAAAGCAGAACTAAGTGAAGCAACTGCAAAGAGTTTTGATAAGTATCGTCAACTTTCTAAGAAGCTAGTTGAACTAGGAGCAGATCCTGCTGCTGAGATGAATCCGTTCAAAGAACGTATTGCTGTCTTCCACTCAAACACCAGTGGTCTTGATTGGTATGAAGTAGTTATCAAGGTTTATCTAACTTCAGGTCTTCTGGATGATTTCTATTCACGTCTTGCATCTGGTTTGGATGATGATCTTCAGGCTGAAGTTGAGAAGGCTTTGAAGGATAAGACTTTCGAAAAGTTTGCCAAGAGAGTTTTGAATGAATCTATTCAGGCAGATCCTGTATTAGGTCACCGTCTTGCCCTATGGGGGAGAAGACTGATGGGTGATGTTCTTCTAGAACTAAGAGCAGCTTTCGATAACCGCAAACTGGCTCACGTGACCAAGACCATAAAACTAAGTGTTGAAGAAGAGAACCAGGTTAACTTGGCAGCCTATGCAAAACTTGAGCCACTTATTTCTGAACTAACTGGAGCACATGGTCTGCGCATGGAAGCTATTGGTTTAGCTGCCTAAAAACCTAAACGGTTACAGTCTCTTTAGCTAACCTTCTGTGGCGAATAATTCGAATTCCAACAATCATCACTACCGGCATACCCAGCATTGTGATTGCCCAGATCCAGAACTCGTTGTAGCTAAGTCCAACCCAGGTGAACACTGCCCATACGAAGTAACCGTAGATAAGTGCTAGGGCTGGCGGAAGTAGCACGCCGTAGTTTTCGCTTCCAGAGATGATGTAAGGGGCCATTAGTCCAAGTAGTGAACCGTAAACAAGAATGAATGCAATTTCCATTAGGCAATAAATCCAACTCTTCGGGCTTCTTCAGCACCGATCTCGACGTAGGCAAGAGCGTCAACAGGAACAATAAAGACTCGACCTTTTTCATCGGTTAGCTTTAGTTGCTTTGCACCAGAACTAAGAGCGCTTTCAACGCTCTTCTCGATTTCGCCTGCACTCTGCTTTGATTCAAAGGACAGTTCACGAGCGGTGTTTTGTAGACCGATTCTGATTTCCATGACGCTTCTTTCTTTTCTTACTCCCTAGATTACCTGCACCTAGGGAAAGAAAAGAACCCTCTAGAAAACTTCGTCTTCGTCCTTTTTAGGCTCTGGCTCTAGGGCAGATGCAGCAGGGGTAGCCTCTGCTAGGTCAACTATTTCAATTGACTCGCTGACTATGGTCACAGGAGCGGTGAAAGACGCTGCCTGGGAGATTGGAACAATGACCTCAGGAGAGCTGGTGGTGAAATCAGTTGGCTTTAGGGAAGGAAGCTCCCCAGCAACTAGCCTTTCGTGTAGCCAGGTAATTGTTGAAATGGCTTCTTCAATCTCATCTTCATCTCCTCGAGCCAATGCTTCAAGAAGGAAGGTGGCATGGGTTAGCTCATAGTGAAGCTGTGCTCTTTGTCTTAGGTTCCTATCTGCCTTAGTTGAGCCCTCATAAGCAAGAACCAAAGCTTCAGCTGTTTCTTGAGATGCTTCGTTGTAGAAGAAAGCTAGGTCAATAGCTGGGTCGTCAATAGATAGCTGACCCCATTCAATAACGCCAACGACCTGATCGCCTTCGGCTAGCAGGAAGTCACTCTTTAGGAAGCCATGAACAACGGTTGGGCGATATTTGAACAAGTTCACATCAAATAGCGCAGTCTGCCAACGCTCTAGAAGATCTGGGTGAACCTTGCCTGTATCCATCGCTCTATCGAATTCAGCAACCAGAGTTCTCACTCGCTCAGCAGGTTCATACTCAGGTAGACCAGCATCAGAAACTAGGGAAGCAGGGATTGAGTGAATAGCGGAAATAGCCTGGCCGATAGAGCTAACTAGCCCATCATCTAATCTCAATCGAGATAAATCACCTGGAGCACCTGGAACGTATTCAAAGGCAAGAGCATTTCTGATTGCCTTTGGAGAGGTTTTGCCTAGGTATGAAGAGATGCCAAAAGGCAGTGAAACGTTCTTTAGCACCTGAAGGGCTCTGACCTCTGTGCCCAGATCGGTGTTGGCTAGTGAGTCCAATGGGGATTTCAGAAGGATAAGGCGACCATCGTCTGTGGTCAATAGTTCAACAGCTACTGCCGCATCATCTCTAGTGAGGTTCTGAACCTGGACGAAATGAAGACCGGGCAGAGCATCGGCTGCTAACGCCGCTAAAATCAAGGAAGGTTGACCCATAGTTTTTAGGTTAGACAAAAACTTCGAGAACCCCTGTTATCGCCACGCATTAGACACCGAACATAAAGAAAGAATCATGAGCGTCCCTTTAGTTTTGCCAATGGCCCAAGCGGTACTTAACCGTGATGCCGAAGCACGGGATGATGCTGAGCTTTTTGACAAACTGTGGCTTGAACCAGAGACCCGAATCATTGTTTTGTATAAAGGTAAGACGCTTATCCATGATGGCCATCTAAAACTTCTAACTACTGAGCAAGCTACTGCTGGCAAATACAGGGTCTACCTAGGTAGAACAACTGTTGAACTTGGCGATCAAAAGATTGGCACAGCAGTTGTACTTTCGGTTCTAAGCGATAACGCTGCTAAAGCCATAGAGCCCGACGAATCTAAGTGGCATGAACTTAGAAGAATTGGTGCTGGATTACATCCAAGAGATGCAGCACTTTTTACTCAAGCTCTAGCTATTCATAACTGGCATGAAACCCATCAACACTGTCCTGCATGTGGAGCGATAACTGTCATGCAACAGGGTGGTTGGTCGCGACTATGTGTTTCTGAAGATATAGAACTACTTCCTAGAACAGATGCAGCGGTGATTGTCTGCATTACAGATAGTCAAGACCGAATCCTTCTTGGCACCCAAGGAAGTTGGGAGCAAAACCGCTGGTCTATTTTGGCTGGCTTTGTTGAAGCAGCGGAATCTTTAGAAGCAGCAGTAGTTAGAGAGATGCTAGAAGAGTCTGGGTTACTTGTTACTAACCCTGTTTATCTTGCTAGCCAATCTTGGCCTTACCCTTACTCACTAATGCTTGGCTTCACAGCACAACTAGATCCAAGCAATGGTCCTGAAAGCATCAGACCCGATGGAATTGAAATTGCCAAGCTTCGCTGGTTCTCAAGAGAAGAATTAAAAGCGGAAGCAGCAAGCATTCTGCTACCTTCAAAGATCTCAATCGCTCGATCACTCATTGAACACTGGATGGGTGAAGAAATCATTTCAGCTACAGAACTCAGCAGGTAGCTATGCAGTACGAAGCAGAAGACATCCTGAATGCTCTTGATGAAGAGCAACGTGAAGCCGCTCAATCACTTATAGGACCAACCGTGATTCTGGCTGGAGCGGGAACTGGTAAGACCAGAACAATTACACATCGAATTGCCTATGGAATTTTGCGTGGAGATTTCTCTGAGAATCGCGTAATGGCTCTCACTTATACCAACCGAGCAGCAGGTGAACTCAGAGCAAGACTTCGAGGTTTGGGTGT
This sequence comes from Rhodoluna sp., assembly GCA_044373385.1. Lineage (GTDB taxonomy): Bacteria > Actinomycetota > Actinomycetes > Actinomycetales > Microbacteriaceae > Rhodoluna. The sequence continues at coordinate 112,317 of JBILQF010000001.1, read as the reverse complement.
TCACTCAGTAAATGCCAAAACATTTCACGCTGCTGCCTTGTCTCAACTTGAATACTTTTGGCGAGACTTCTTCGGTATTGAAGCTCCTAGGGTTCTTGACTCCAAGTCAAAAGCTATTGGCAAAGCAGCCGAAGCTCTAAAGATTCGTTTAGATGCCAACACAATTAGAGATATCGCATCTGAGATTGAATGGCGAAAGTATTCAATGCTTAGCCTGGAAGAGTACCTAGATGTCATTTCAACTAGGCCTGTAATTCAAGGGCTTGCTCCTATTCGCTCTTTTGAAATTCAGGTTGCTTATGAAGATGCGAAAGTAAAAGCCAAGCAGATCGACTGGGAAGATGTGCTACTTCTGTGCACTGGCATGCTGAAATCTGAACCTAGAGCTCTCGCTCATGTTCATCAGCAGTATCGCTTCTTCACTGTTGATGAGTATCAAGACATTTCTAAATTGCAGCAGGAACTTCTAGATACCTGGCTAGGGGATAGAAGCGACCTCTGTGTTGTGGGTGACCCCAACCAAACTATTTATTCCTTTAGCGGAGCTAATGCATCATTCCTAGAGAACTTTGACTCAAGGTATCCAGGGGCGAATGTCATTGAACTAACCAAGAACTACCGTTCCACTCCAGAAATCATTGGGGTAGCGAACAGGGTAAGAGGAAATCAAAAGTTTGAGCCTCTTGAAGCAATCAGACCAAGAGGAATAGAACCACAGGTTCTAGAGTTCCAAGACAGAGAGAAAGAGTGTGATTTTGTTGCTAACAAAATCAAGGATCTACTTTCATCTGGAATGAAGGCAAGCCAGATAGCTGTTCTGTATCGAATCAATGCTCAATCTGAACACGTTGAGAATGCATTGAGTAGAGCAGGTGTTGAGTATCAGGTCAGGGGAGGCCAACGCTATTTCAGTAGACCAGAGATTATGTCTGCTGTTCGAATGGTTAGAGCTGAAGCTGCTAACCCAACAGGTAAAGCTCTCTACGAAACTGTTTCAGCAATAGCTAGAAGCCTTGGTTGGCAGAGCATCGCACCTAATGTTTCAGGTAGAGCATTAGAGGAATGGGAAGCGCTTAACTCTTTGGTTCAAATTGCTGATGAACTTGGCGAAGAGGCAACAATTCAAACCTTTGCTAATGAATTAGAAGAACGCCAAAGATCTCAGCATGAACCAACTAGAGAATCAATTACTTTGAGTACCATTCACGCTGCTAAGGGTCTTGAATACAAAGCGGTTTTTATCATTGGTGCGGTTGAAGGTTACATGCCAATTAGTTATGCCAAGACTGAACTACAGATTTCAGAAGAGCAACGTCTTTTCTATGTTGGGGTCACCAGAGCAAAAGATCTGCTTTTCATTACATGGGCTAACAAAGATGGTGCTGATGACAGACAGCGAACTAGAAGTAGATACCTAGACCTAATCTAAGATTCTGCAGTTGCAGAGTTTATGGAAACTGTACTTAGTTCGAGAAACATCACCGGTTGCATAATCAATGAGATAGCCATCTTGAAACTTGTTATCTTCATCTTTTGACAAAGAAAATCCAGCCGATTGATCAAGCTGTCGAAGAATCACTCTCAAAGCTAACCCTGCTGTTGCAAGGAGGGCTGAACTGTCATCTCTAGTTCTGGGTAGATCAATCAGTTGGGAGGCAATAGCGGGCCAAGCGGGATCTTCATCAACTTTAGATTCAGCAAGACAGTTGAGGCATGGAGTTACTCCAGGAAAAACAATCGGACTAACTTGTGCTTCATACAAATCAAAATTTATATTCAGGTGAGGAACATCTCTATTTAGCCAGCGCAGGTAGGAGACGGGTCTAGTAGCTAGGTGACCTACTGTGATGACAAAGGAAATCACTAAGTCTTTGCTGGGTTTGTAGTTCAGGTCTATAAATCTTTCACTGACGTCTTTAACAAGTGAGAGCTTCACTAATTCCTGTTTCAAAGTTTCAAGACGTGATTTCCCCAAGTCTTCAGATTTGAAACCTAGTTCACCTAGATCGGTTCTTAGAACCTTGCCATCATCGTGGGTCACTACTTTGCCAACTCCACTGGCGAGTAGACCTTTAGCTAACAAGGAGCCACTTTTATCTAATTGATCAATATGAACAACTCTTTGCCATCTTTCAGCTAAAACCATCTCTGGATTTACCTCATAGTCCAGAGCTGCTCTAGCTAATTCGGCAAAAGCTAACTCTTGCCAAGCCCCAAAGCTGTTACTTGTCGAACCTTCTCTTTCCATGACAGGAGAGAGTTTTTCAATTAGTGATTGAGTAGTTCCTGACTCAGCTTTGAAGGTTTCATCTAGAACGTCTTGTTGACCATCAACCACTCCGCTATAGAGGGCTGCAATTATCTGTTGTTGAGCTAAAGATAACTCTGAGATAGAGACACTTGTGTTGCCTAAACTAATCTGAATTGTGTTTGGGTCACGCCATACTGAAGGCTGGGCTTTGTTGATTCGATGAAACACGTTCTACAGTCTGCCTAAATTCTTTAGACACTGCTCTTGTTCTCAACAGCTATTCGCCGAGTAAATCTCTCAGTGCTTGATCCATTGCATCTGGAATACCTAAGTCAGCCTTAATTCTTGCAACGTACTTATCTGGGTTATCGATATCTTCCGCTGTTGGCAGGAAGTCTGGGTGATCCCACAGTTCATCGCGTTTTTGATTTCCTAACGCTTCACCGATTAGTTGCCATAAAGCAGTGGCTTCTCTAATTCGCTTAGGTCTAAGTTCAAGTCCCACAAGTGTTTGGAAAGTACTTTCAGCTGGTCCACCGGTTGCACGTCTTCTTCTTACTGCTTCTCTAATTGCATCTGCCTTAGGCAAACGCTTTGCAGCTTCACTAGTTACCGCATCAACCCAGCCTTCAATAAGAGCAAGGTTTGTTTCAATGCTGTCTAGAGCGGATTGTTGACTTGGAGATCTTGAAGCCAGGAACGCTCCTGACTCCAATGCTGCTTGCAGTTCAGCTGGGTTTTGTGGATCAAAGTCTTCACTAATTTCTTGCATGCGACTTGTGTCAAAAGTAATACCTGCTGCGTATTCACGAATCTGGGCAACTACTTTTTCTCTTAGCCATCGTGAGTGCTTGAACAATCTTGTGTGGGCAAGTTCTCTAAGAACTAGATAGATGTATGCCTGGTCTTTATCGTTATCTAGTTCTAGGGTTTCGATGAACTCTTGCAAGTTTTGAATTACAAAAGCTGGTCTCTGGTCAACATAAATAGGTAAACCAATTTCGGTACCAGTTAGTGCTTCTTTTGATAGCTGGCCTAGAGCTTGACCCAATTGCATAGCAAACATCATGGCTCCTGCAGATCTCATGATCTCACTTGCACCTTTGAGAGATTCTTGAAGTTCTTCAGGAAGTTGCTCTTGGATGGCTTCGCCAAGAGATCTGTTCATTCGATCAGCTACTGGCTCTGCTAGAAGTTTGAATAGAGGAAGTGCATCATCTACCCATAGGGTTCGGCTAAGAAGTTTAGGTTCAAGAATCACTTCTGAAATGCTGGTTGCCTCGTTGAGCCAGAGGTTGGCAATACCAATTGCCTCACTTAGTTCTTTTCGGCCCTTGTCATCAACAGCTGTTGCCCCAACCTTGGCTAGCTCTTTAGCTCCTTGAGCAGCAGCTTGCCAATTGACTCCTGATCCCTCTGTTGGGGGATTAGGAATTAGAAAAGCACCTTGAATGTTGGAAAAGAGTTTCTGCAGGGACTCAGGTGTGCCATCAAAGCCAGCAGCCTGAGCTAGAGCCTCTGGGTCAAACCCTTGGCTCAGCATCTCTTCCCAGATACGTCTTAGTTCTTCTGGGTCAGGTAGTCCGTTTTGATTGTCTTCGCTCATGTGTCCTCTTAGTATCAACGCTAAACGCAATTTCTCTCAAAACACCATATCCCTCTAGTCAACTTGGGCCTTGTTCGCCATAAGCGTTGCTGTGTGGGGCCTGAAAGCCTAGAACTTCCTGAAGATGGCTCTGTCAGTCTGAGGGCTCGTTTAGGCTGAACATAATGATGTCTAATGATTTAAAACCTCGGAGAAGAGTCCCATTGGGGAGACTATTTAGTTGGCTCACCACAGCCGCAATTGTTGGTGGCGGGCTCTTTCTAGTCGTGGCTCCGACCCCTTACTTGGTTGAGCAACCAGGGCCTGTCTATAACTTGCTGTCAGAGATTAACGGTGAACCGATGATTTCAATTTCCGAGCAAAAGACCTATCCAGTTTCAGGTGATCTAGATATGCTCACCGTAACCATGAGAGGTAACTCAACTAAAGGAGCTTCTTGGCTTGAAGTTGGTCTTGCTCAGTTGGATACTGCCTTGACCGTTGTGAAGATCACAGATATTTACCCTGAGGGTTGGGATGATAAGAGGCTCAGCGATGAGGCAGACATGATGATGTTGGATTCTCAAGCCAACGCAAAAGCTGCAGCACTTAATCTTTTGGACATTCCATACACTGCAGTGATTAAAGTCACCATGGTTGAAAAGAAAGGTCCTTCCGGAGGAATTCTGAAAGCTGCGGACACACTTGTTTCTATCCAAGGTGAAAAGGCAACAGGGCTGACTCAAGTGCAGAAACTTGTTGCCGAAACAAAAGGTGAAAGACCAGTTGAACTTGAAGTAATTAGAGATGGTAAGACGCTCACACTAAGTGTTCTGCCAAAACTTATTGATAGCAAATGGCGAATGGGTATTTACGTTCAGACTGTGCCCACTTTTCCATTCCCTATTGATGTCAAAGTTGGCAATGTAGGAGGGCCGAGTGCAGGTCAAGTTCTTGCCCTGGCAATCTACGACAAATTGACTCCAGGTGAACTAACCGGTGGGAAGAGAATTGCTGGCACAGGAACGATTACCCCCGATGGTCAGATTGGCCCAGTTGGTGGAGTCAAGCAAAAAATGTATGGAGCTCAAAGAGCCGGAGTGAAGTGGTTCTTAGCTCCTAGCGATAACTGTGATCAGGTCGTTGGAAACATCCCTGACGGACTTACAGTTATAAAGGTTTCAACAATTCAGGATTCACTAAAGGTAGTAGAGGCGATTGCCAGCAACAAGGGCATCGACCAGTTTCCATCTTGCACAAAACAAATAACAGCTAAGGAAAATCAATGAGTCAGATAAATGCAGCAGACCTTCGCAAGCGAGCGCCTCTAGCAATATCAGTTGGTATTGTCGCCGTCTTGGCAATTGCTCTAGTAAGCGGATCAAGTGTCTACACAGATGTGTTGTGGTTCGATCAGCTTGGCTTCCTATCTGTGTTCACTACACAGATCTGGGCTCAAGTAGGTGTCTTTGCTGTAACTGCAATATTTGCTGCAGCAGTGGTCTGGGTCAACATTTACCTGGCCTGGAGATTGAGACCAATTTATGTAACTGGTAATGACTTCTTTGGAAGAGACCTTTCTGAATACCGTCAAGTTCTAGATCGTCTTCGCAAGAGACTTCTGTTGATTGTTCCAATTGCTATCGGAATCTTTGTTGGCTCTTCGCAGAGTTCTGATTGGCAGTCCGTTGTTCTTTTCTTGAACAGCACCGCATCAGGTGTAACAGACCCACAGTTCAACATGGACGTGAGCTTCTATCTATTTGATCTTCCTTTCTACATCCTGTTGGTTTCTTACCTAATGGTGGTCACTTTCTTAGCTCTAATCCCAGTGATTTTGTTCCATTTGGTTTATGGCGGAATTAAGTTCAATGGCAAGCAGTCATCATTCTCAAAGACTGCTCGTGTTCAGATTTCAGTTTTGGCTTCGGTCTTCATGGCTCTACTTGGAGCAACCATTTGGCTGGGCCAGTATGAAACACTCACAAGCTCTGCAGGTCTATTCACTGGAGCAACTTACTCTGACGTTAATGCAAGCATTCCTGCTGCACAGATTCTTACTGCAATTGCTTTTGTTGTTGCCATCATTTATCTAGCGGTTGCTGTAATCGCTAAGTGGAGACTGGCAATCCTAGGTACTTCTCTAATGCTGGTTCTTGCTGTTGTGCTTGGTGGAGTGTGGCCTGGAATCGTTCAGACATTCCAGGTAGTTCCAAACGAAAGAACCCTTGAAGCTGAATACATCCAACGCAACATTGAAGCAACTAGAACTGCATATGGCTTGGACAAGGTTCAGACCGTCGAGTATGACGCTAAGACCACAGCAACTGCTGACGCCCTAAAGAAAGATGCTCAGACAGCAGCACAGATCAGAATTCTCGATCCAAACCTGGTTAGCTCTTCATTCAAGCAACTAGAGCAGTACCGCCAGTATTACGGTTTCCAGAATCACCTAGATGTTGATCGCTACAAGATCAACGGAAAAGTTCAAGACACTGTTCTTGCAGTTCGTGAATTGAATCAGTCTGGACTTGGTTCTTCACAGTCTTGGTATAACAACGTAGTCGTTTTCACTCACGGATATGGAATGGTCGCTGCATACGGTAACCAACGGTCAGTTGATGGCCAACCAGTGTTCTTGCAGTCTGGTATTCCTTCAAAGGGACTTCTAGGTGATTACGAACCTCGCATTTACTTTGGAGAAAGTTCTCCTCTTTACTCAATCGTTGGTGCTCCAGATGGAGCAGCAGACAAGGAACTTGACTATCCTGCTGGTGAAGACAGTGCTTCAACAGACCAGCAGACCATGACAACTTTCAAGGGTAATGGTGGACCAAAGCTAGATGACATCTTCAAGCGTTTGTCTTACTCTTTGAAGTTCCAGAGCGAGCAGATTCTTTTGTCTGATGCAGTTAGCAACTCTTCTCAGATTCTTTACAACAGAAACCCTAGAGAGCGTGTTGCTCAGGTAGCTCCATACCTAACACTGGACAACGACATCTACCCAGCAATTGTTGAGGGTAAGGTTGTTTGGATTGTTGATGGTTACACCACATCAGCAAACTACCCATACTCAAGAGCTGAAAACTTCGACAGCACAATTGCGGACAGCTCAACCACTGCTCCGATTAGGCGTGGAGCAATCAACTACATCCGAAACTCTGTCAAGGCAACTGTTGATGCTTATGACGGTTCAGTGAAGCTTTACGCATGGGATGACAAGGATCCAATCTTGAAGACCTGGATGAAAGTTTTCCCAAACACCGTCAAGCCAGTTTCTGAAATGTCAGGTTCTCTACTTTCACACATTAGATACCCTGCAGATCTCTTCAAGATGCAGCGTGGAATTCTAGGTCAGTATCACGTTGCTGACGCTGGAGCTTTCTACTCCCAGCAGGACGCTTGGATGACACCTAATGATCCAGTTGATCAGGGTCAGGGAACAGGTTCATTGCAGCCTCCTTACTACTTGACTCTGCAAGTTCCTACCCAGGAAAGTCCGTCATTCTCGATTTACTCAACCTTCATCCCTAAATCAACTGGTGATGCAAGCCGAAACGTACTAACTGGATATCTAGTTGCCGATTCGGATGCGGGAGATAAGGATGGAGTAGTTTCCGAGCACTACGGAAAGCTCCGACTATTGACTCTTCCGAGGACGACAATTGTTCCAGGTCCTGGTCAGGTTCAAAACAACTTCAACTCAGATAGCGAAGTTTCAAAACTTCTAAACATTCTGAGACAAGGTTCGACCAAGGTGCTCAACGGAAACCTATTGACTCTTCCAATCGGTGGTGGACTACTTTATGTTCAGCCTGTTTACATTCAGTCAACTGGAGAAACATCATTCCCACTTCTAAAGAAAGTTCTAGTTGCCTTCGGTGACAAGATTGCATTCGAAGACAACCTGGATTCAGCTTTGAATGCCCTCTTCACCGGAAGCGGTGGATCAGGCGGGGGAGTAATTCCACCGGTTGATCCTGGTCAAACTACTGCCCAGCAGTTGGCAACAGCTCTTCAGAACGCTCGTCAAGCAATGATTGATAAAGATGAGGCTATGAAGGCTGGAGACTGGACCGCATACGGCAAGGCTGATGCTCGTCTAAAGGCTGCGATTGCTGCAGCTTTGGAGGCTAGCAAGTAGCACTTAGTTTGTGTTATGATGAAACTTCGCCGCGGGGTGGAGCAGTTCGGTAGCTCGCCGGGCTCATAACCCGGAGGTCGTAGGTTCAAATCCTGCCTCCGCAACCAAAAGTAAAAGGGTCCCAACATTTGTTGGGACCCTTTCTTTATGTTCATAACTTTCAACATCTTTCAATGAACTTTGTATGCTCCTTGAATGCTCATCCTTGCTAGCCTCCTACTTTCATCCGCTAGCTTTGCCTCCGCTCCTAGTTGCCCAGCAGCTTTTAGCGTTGTGAACACCACTATTGGTGCGATAAGTAATTCGAGTCAATTGAACCTTTGTGTTTCTAACGCCATTTTCATCAAAGGTTCAAACGGTTCTCTAAATCTGGTTTTGGGAAGTAGTTCAAACAATTCTCCAAAGTGTTTGGTTTATCCGAATGGGTTGAATTTAGATCTCACCTATGGACTATTGACCAGCGGGCATGTGGGTTGCTGGAGTTTGTATCCACCTAACCAAGCCGTTGCAATTGTGAATGTAGGAAAACCTAGCCAAAGTAAGCTCTCCTCAGCCCTTCGGTCTTTCCGCCCCCAGGTTCCGAGAATATTCCTAAAGCCTTCAAAGAACATCGAAGTTGGAACAAAAGTGAGCATCAGATCATCTGCCAAGCCAGAGACAATCAAAACCAAGATACTTACTCTTCCGGCTCAAATTAGATTTAGGCCAGTGCGTTTTTCTTGGCAGGTTCTCCAAGGAGTGCTAAAGCCAATTACCAGTAATCAGTCTTCTTGGACTTTCGCTCCATCAGTCAGAGGAGGCGCTCAAGTTTCACTTTCGGTTTGGTATTCAATTGAGTATTCGTTCACCGGACTTACTCCTTGGACACAAGTGAAACCAAATATTGGATTAGTTGCCAGCCCTTTGAGCTTTCAAGTAGACTCGGCAGCTGTGCCAGAGACACTCAAAGATCCTCCTCGTCTGGTTAATCAGCCTTGTCTATTGGGCTCAAAAGCTTGGAGATGCTAACTTTCAGTTTTTTGTCAGGCGTTGTTCATACAATTATCTAGTTCCCTGCATAAAGTAGGAGACCGAGGGCATAGATAGAGGAGTCTGGAATGACTGATGACAAGCGTCACTTTAATACTCAGTTTCTAGGAGATTCGGTGAAACTGCCAGTTCAAAATGTTGGCACCACCGCTCCAGTAAATCGTAAAGCACCGACCACGTTGGTTGTGGTGCTGCTAGCAAGCATCGCTTCTATTGTTGGTGCTTACCTCGGAGCTTATGGAGCCACAGGTTCTTTGCCATTCATATCTTCAACTCAGAATGTGGTTATCAATAACCCAAGCAGCGTCAACTGGGTTTCAGCTGCAGCTGCTAAAGGGCTTCCTTCGGTAGTAACTATTTCAGCATCATCAAAGACCTCTGCAGGAACTGGATCAGGAGTCGTTCTCACTACTGACGGATACATTCTCACTAACGCTCACGTTGTCACTATGAATGGACAAACTGATGGCGTAAAGATTGAAATCAAAACTTCTGCAGGCAAGATATTCCGAGCAACAATTATTGGCACAGACCCAACTAATGACCTAGCTGTAATCAAAGCCACAGGTGCTGGGTTTAGTCCTATTGAATTTGCTGACAGCTCTAATGTGAATGTTGGTGACTTCGCAGTCGCGATCGGAGCACCTCTTGGCTATGACGCCACCGTAACTTCAGGAGTTATCTCAGCATTGAACAGAACCATTTCAGTTGAATCAGCTTCTGCTCCTGACGATGGGGGTTCAAGTCTTCAGCTATGGCAAAACCAAGGCAACGTTCCTCCAGTAAATCTTGATGTAATTCAGACGGATGCTGCTATCAACCCAGGTAACTCTGGTGGTGCTCTAGTTAATGACAAAGGACAGCTAATTGGAATTAACGTAGCCATTGCAAGCTCTGCTCAAACTTCAAGTGAAGTTGGCAACATTGGTGTTGGTTTCGCCATTCCTTCAAATGTTGCCAAACGTGTTTCAGATGCAATTATTGAAACAGGAAAAGTAAGCCACGGTTTGCTAGGTGCAATTGTCAGTGATGCGAAGTTCTCTGAGTCTGCAGGATCTTTCAGTGTCGGTGCACAAATTGAGAAGCTTTCTCCTGGTGGGGCAGCTGAAAAGGCTGGTCTCAAGGTTGGTGACGTCATTGTTGAGTGTGATGGAAAGACAATAGACACTGCAAAAACCCTCACTGCGGCAATTAGATCAAACCAAGCTTTTGCCAAAGTTAGCTTGAAGGCCATCCGCGAAGGTAGCGAAATCACCATCGAAGTGACTCTAGGCGACGCGTCAACAATCAAGTAAGAGTTAGTCATCTGCAGGTAGTTCTGGCAGACTAAAGGTATGTCAACGATGCCATCTGTTCAGTACTCAATTACTATCCGCTTGGAAGCACCTGCGAAAAACACAGCGGTTAGTGAACTAACTTCGATTATCGAACGAGCAGGTGGTTCGGTCACTGCGGTGGATGTGAACCACTCTGATGCTGAACGAGTTCGAATTGACCTCACCTGTGCCTGCACCAACTCTGAGCATGCTGAGCAAATCGTAGAGAAACTAAAGCAAGTTGAAGGCGTAGTTGTAGGAAAGGTCTCTGACCGCACATTCCTTGCTCACCTAGGTGGCAAGCTGACCATCGAGTCAAAGCTTCCGATCCGTAACCGTGATGACCTTTCACTTATCTATACACCTGGGGTCGCTCGCATTTGTGAAGCGATTGTGAATGACCCATCAGATGCTAGAAGACTTACCATCAAGAGGAACACCATTGCTGTTGTCACTGACGGTTCCGCTGTTCTAGGTCTTGGCAACATCGGGCCTCTCGCAGCACTTCCAGTCATGGAAGGTAAGGCAGCCCTATTCAAGCGCTTTGCAAATATCGATGCTTTCCCTATTTGTTTGGACACTCAAGATCTTGAGGAAATTGTTAGAACAGTGAAGGCTATTGCGCCTGTATTTGCTGGAATCAACCTAGAAGACATTTCTGCGCCTAGATGTTTTGAAATTGAAGAACGTCTTCGTGCGGAACTGGACATTCCTGTTTTCCACGATGATCAGCATGGAACTGCGATTGTTTGTTTAGCAGCTTTGAGAAATGCACTGAAGGTTGTCGGCAAAGACATCGGTGATGTTCGTCTAGTAATGAGTGGTGCAGGAGCAGCTGGAACAGCCGTCCTGAAGTTGCTATTTGCAGCTGGGTTAAAGCATGCAACAGTTGCTGACCAAAAGGGAATCATTCATAAAAGCAGAAAAGACATTCAAGCTGGTACTTCGCTAGCCTGGATTTCTGAGAACACTAACCTCGAGCAAATGGAGGGAACTCTTCAAGAAGCAATTGTTGGAGCAGATGTGTTCATTGGTGTTTCTGCAGGAAACCTTCTTACTGCTGAAGACATTCAGAAGATGGCAAAAGAATCGATTGTGTTTGCTCTAGCTAATCCAAACCCTGAGATAGATCCAGCTCAGGCAGCTAAGTACGCTGCGGTTGTTGCAACAGGTAGAAGTGATTTTGCTAACCAGATCAATAACGTTCTAGCATTCCCTGGTTTCTTTAGAGGATTACTTGATGCCGGAGCTAACATCATCACAGAAAAGATGCTGCTAGCAGCAGCAGATGCTCTGGCAACTTGCGTTGAAGCTGATGAGTTGAATGCATCGTATATTGTTCCTAGTGTTTTCCACGCTGATGTAACTCAAAGAGTTGCTGATGCGGTTCGTTTAGCTTCTAAGCAGTAAAGGTATAAATGGAACAGCAAACAATCAACAAGCCTTCTGTCTCCCTAAATCCACAGACTCAAAACATTGAGCCAGGAGATCACGAGAGATACTCTCACTATGTAAGAAAAGACAAAGTAGTTGAGTCTGCTGTTATGGGAAACCCTGTTGTTGCTCTATGCGGAAAGGTTTGGATTCCTAGTCGCGACCCAGAGAAATTCCCTGTTTGCCCTGAGTGCAAAGAGATTTATGAAGAAATGAAGAAAAACGAAGATGGTAAGGGCTCAGGCGACGAATAATCTTTCGCCAATAGACTAAACCCGTGAACAATGCACCTATAGGTATCTTTGACTCAGGCGTCGGTGGTCTCACCGTAGCCCGAGCAATTATCGATCAGCTCCCTAACGAGTCAGTGATTTACCTAGGTGACACTTTAAACACCCCTTATGGCACCAAAACAATTCAAGAAGTAAGAACTCTTGCCCTTGATGTTATGGACCGCTTGGTTGATGAGGGAGTGAAGTTACTCGTTATTGCTTGTAACACTGCATCAGCTGCTGTTCTTCGTGATGCTAGAGAGAGGTACACCGAAGGTCGCGGAATACCTGTTGTTGAAGTTATTCAACCTGCAGTTAGAAGAGCAGTTGCCTCTACTCGTAATGGCAAGGTTGGCGTTATTGGCACTTCAGCCACCATCACCTCTAGGGCTTATGACGATGCTTTTGCAGCTGCTGTTGACTTTGAACTAGTCAGTGCTGCTTGCCCAGAGTTTGTTGACTATGTAGAACGAGGAATTACTTCTGGTCCTGAAGTAATTGCTCTGGCTGAAACCTATCTACAGGAGATCAAGAGTGCAGATGTGGACACTCTTGTACTAGGTTGCACACACTATCCACTTCTAACTGGAGCTTTGTCTTATGTCATGGGAGATAACGTGACACTAGTTTCCAGTGCTGAGGAAACTGCCAAGGATGTTTATCGCACCTTGGTTGCTCATAATCTTCTAAGAACCGCAAGCACTAAACCAGAACTTAGATTCCAGGCAACTGGAGACGCAAAGAGTTTTGCAGTACTGGCCAGAAGGTTCTTAGGGCCAGAAGTTCAAAACGTTGAACAGATTCAATAACAAACAAGGAAAACAAATGAGCAGAGTAGATGGCCGTAGTGCAGATCAATTACGCAAAGTAACTATCGAGCGTAACTGGAGTGAGCACGCTGAGGGCTCAGCACTAATTTCATTTGGTTCAACCAAAGTTCTATGCACCGCATCTTTCACTCCAGGAGTTCCTCGTTGGAAAGTTGGCAAGGGTGAGGGTTGGGTAACAGCTGAGTATGCAATGCTTCCACGTGCAACCCACGACAGAAATGATCGTGAATCTGTTAGAGGAAAAATTGGTGGTCGAACCCACGAGATTTCTCGTCTGATTGGTAGAGCTTTAAGGGCAGCAGTTGACTTTAAGGCACTAGGGGAGAACACCATTGTTATTGACTGTGATGTTCTGCAAGCTGATGGCGGAACAAGAACTGCTGCCATTACGGGGGCATATGTTGCTCTAGTAGATGCGGTGAACTATGGAATTGAGCATGGCCACATCCCTGCAAAGAACAAGGTAATCGTTGACTCTATTGCTGCAATCTCTGTGGGCATCATTGATGGCACACCGATGCTAGATCTTGCCTACACAGAAGACGTCAGAGCCGAAACAGACATGAACGTTGTTGTAACAGGAAGTGGAAAGTTTGTTGAAGTCCAAGGAACAGCAGAAGGCGTTGCTTTCGATAGAGATGAACTAAATGCTCTTCTAGATTTGGCTTTGCTTGGAACTAAGGAACTAACTTCAATCCAGCAATCAAGCTTGGAACAGAACTAAGCATGCAGCTAGTTTTAGCCACCCATAATCAAGGCAAGGTTCAAGAGCTAAAAGCTATCTTGGAACCAGTTGGTTTAGGCCTAGTTGGTTATGACGGACCTGAACCTGTTGAAGATGGAATCAGTTTTCTTGAGAATGCTCTAATCAAGGCAAGAGCTGCTCACAAGCACACAGGCCTTCCAGCCATTGCTGATGACTCTGGTTTAGCGGTTGAAATACTTGGTGGTTCTCCCGGAATCTTTACCGCAATCTGGTCAGGCGCTAAAGACAATGTTGCAAATAGAAGATTGCTACTTGCTCAACTCAAAGACATTCATCCGGAGCACAGAGCAGCATCGTTTGTTTGCACGATTGCTTTGGTAACAGAAGAAGGTGAAACTACTTTCACTGGAGTTTGGCCAGGAAGCATTGCAACTGAAGAGCGTGGCACTAATGGTCACGGTTACGATCCTGTATTTATCCCAGAAGGTTTCGAGCAAACAGCAGCTGAGTTAGATCCAGAGGTTAAGAATGCACTTAGCCACAGAGCACTAGCTCTGAGCGGACTAATTAGTTTCTTTAGATCTTAGGTTTTTTCTGCGAGCTTTGATTACCTCAAGAACTACGGGAATCAAAGAAATAGCCACCAATGTTACGGTCACCAAAATCACGTTTTCTCTAACGAACGGGATTTGGCCTAAGAAGAAACCAATCAGCGGAACGATAATGCCCCAACTAATCGCTCCAATCAAGTTGTTTCTCAGGTAATAGGAATACTGCATTTTGCCAACACCAGCAGCCACTGGCACGAATGTTCTAAGAATTGGAACATAGTGAGCAAAGATAACTGCTTTAGCTCCGTGCTTCACAAAGAACTGTTGAGCTCTATCAGCATTCTTCTGGCTAAAGAACCTTGAATTAGGTCGCTTGAAGACGGCAGGACCTGCTTTTCTTCCAATGAAGTAGCCAAGTTGATCTCCAACTATGGCTGAAGCGGAAATCAGTATGCAGGCCAGCCAAATAGGTACATCTATGTATCCGGTGCCAATCATCAGCCCAACTGTGAAGAGCAGGGAGTCGCCAGGCAGGAAGAAACCTACTAGTAGCCCAGTTTCAGCGATGATGATGAGACAGACGATAACCATGGCCAAAGGGCCAAGATCTCTCAGAATGCCTTGAAGGTCAAAGTGCAAAATATCGTTTATGTTCATGTGCTCCCAGCAGGAATCGAACCTGCGCCCCCGCCTCCGGAGGGCGGTGCTCTATCCCCTGAGCTATGGGGGCTAGCGGATATCTTGAGTCTACCAGCCACCTAGTCTAAACAGGCAGAGCCACTTATGGCCTCGGGAGGCACTTTGGTAGACTTAGGGGATTACCGGTGAAGGCGTTGTGGCCTTGAAACCCAATCAATTCATTCCCCAAAGTAAAGGTGCATTACGTGACCCCTGCAGATCTGTCCAGTCACATTCTTGCCATCTTGGGCTCTTTGCAGACCCAGGGCAAGTTGGCTGTTATTGATCTGCCTTCTGAGGTTGTCGTTGAAAGACCAAAGAATAGAGATCACGGAGATTGGGCAACTAACGTTGCCATGCAGTGGGGGGTGAAGTTGGGTTCAAACCCAAGAGAATTGGCAACCCTGCTAGCTAAAGAACTAGAAAGTGTTTCTGGGGTCTCAAAGGTTGATATTGCTGGTCCTGGATTTATCAACATCACTCTTAGTGCAGCAGCTGCTGGAGAACTTGCAAAGCAGATTGTTCAGGCTGGAGATTCATACGGGCTAGGAACTTTGCTTTCTGGAATAAAGATGAACCTAGAGTTTGTTTCCGCTAACCCAACAGGCCCTATCCATATTGGCGGAACTCGATGGGCTGCAGTTGGAGATTCACTCGCAAGAATCTTTGAAGCACAGGGTGCAAAAGTTACCCGTGAGTATTACTTCAACGACCACGGCGCACAGATTGATAGATTTGCTCGTTCACTTCTTGCTGCAGCTAGATCAGAGGATGCTCCAGAAGATGGTTATGCGGGTGAATACATAAATCAAATTGCTAAGGCAGTTTTAGAACTGCATCCAAATGCAGCTTCACTTCCAGAAGACGAAGCTAAAGAAACCTTTAGAGCAGCTGGCGTTGAACTTATGTTTGGTGAGATTCGTGAATCTCTAGAAAAGTTTGGAGTTCACTTCGATGTGTTCTTCCATGAGAATTCTCTATACGAACAAGGTGCTGTTCAGAAAGCTATCGAAAGACTTCGAGGCCTAGGTCACATCTATGACCAAGATGGTGCTGTCTGGCTTCGATCAACAACTTTCGGTGATGACAGGGATCGCGTTGTCATCAAGAGCGATGGCGAAGCTGCTTATATCGCAGGAGACCTTGCCTACTACCTAGACAAGCGGGAACGTGGTTTTGATCAGGCCATCTACATGCTTGGAGCAGATCACCACGGCTACGTCCAGAGAATGATGGCAATGTGTGCTGCCTTTGGAGATGAGCCTGGAGTGAATCTAGAGATTCTTATTGGTCAGCTGGTGAACCTAGTGAAAGATGGTGAACCAGTGCGTATGTCTAAGCGTGCAGGAACAGTAGTAACCATGGAAGATTTGGTTGATGCCGTCGGTGTTGATGCTGCTAGATACGCATTGACTAGATCATCAATTAACTCAATGGTTGATATTGACCTTGATCAGTTGTCTAAGAAGACAAATGACAACCCTGTCTTCTATGTTCAGTACGCTCATGCAAGAACCAAGCAGGTTGCCAACAATGCTCAATCTCTGAGTGTTGATGACAGCGAGTTTGATCCAAGTCTGCTTACTCACGAGAGTGAATCAAACCTTCTAGCTGCCCTTGCTCGCTTCCCAGCAGTAATGGCTCACTCTTCTACAGAGCGTGCGCCTCACCTGGTTGCCCGCTATCTAGAGGAAGCCGCTGGTGCATATCACCGCTGGTATGACGCCTGTCGCGTCACTCCGCTATCGGGAAATGAAGTTGAATCAGTCCACAGAACCAGACTTTGGCTTAACAACGCAGCATCTGTTGTTCTAGCTAACGGTCTAAAGGTTCTTGGCGTTAGTGCACCGGAGCGTATGTAATGAACGACAACCAGTTAGCTCCGTCTTGGCTAGAAGTGCCAAAAGATGTCAATGCGATCCAGTTTGGCATTTGGCCTAAGAGTTTCAAGCGTGAATCAGATGGACATGTGTCTATCGGTGGAAACGCTGTTGGTGATTTAGTTGCTGAGTTTGGCTCACCGCTTTACGTCTTAGACAAAACAGAATTCTTTGATAGAGCAAAACAGATCATCAAGGCTTTCTCTAAAGAAGCTGAAGAGCACGGCACTTCAGCAAAGATTTACTACGCAGGTAAAGCATTCCTTTCAACTGAAGTAGTTCGCTGGGTTGACCAACTTGGTATGAATGTTGATGTTTCATCAGGAGGAGAACTTGCTGTTGCATTAGCTGGCGGTATTGATGCAAAGAGAATTGGTCTGCACGGTAATAACAAGTCACACAGTGAAATCGGTCGTGCAGTAGCTGCTGGTGTCGGTGTGATTGTTATTGACAGCGACATTGAGATTGAAAGAATTGCTTCTGCTGCTGGAGCTCAAGACCGCATTCAACCAGTGAGACTACGAGTAAACAGTGGAGTGCATGCACACACCCACGAATACCTAGCTACTGCTCGTGAAGATCAGAAGTTCGGTATTGCTATGGCGGATGTACCAACTCTTGTTGAGAAGATTCGCTCACACAAGCACCTACAGTTCCTAGGTCTCCATTCACACATCGGTTCTCAGATATTTGCTGTTGAAGGTTTTGTTGAAGCCGCCAAGAGACTTGTTGCTCTTCAAGCAGAACTTCTAAAGGGTGGGCCAGTTCCTGAGATGAACCTAGGTGGAGGATTCGGTGTTGCTTACACTCCCGCTGATTCACCTCTTGCTATTGAAGAAGTTGCCAAGGCAATCACTGATGCAGTTGCTCATGAATGTAAAAAGTTTGGTATTCCTATTCCTGTTCTTGCCTATGAACCAGGGCGAGCAATTGTTGGTCCAGCTGGAATAACCCTCTACAACGTAGGAACTACTAAAGATGTTCTTGTTGGGGAAGAAGCAGTTGTTAGAAAGTATGTCAGCATCGATGGCGGTATGAGCGATAACGCTAGACCTGCTCTCTACGGTGCTGATTACAGCGTCACTCTTGCTTCAAGAGAATCAAATGCTCAGCCAGCTCTTTCAAGAGTTGTTGGTAAGCACTGTGAATCAGGGGACATCGTAGTTAAGGATGCCTACCTTCCAGAAGATGTTGCTCCAAACGATCTACTAGCTGTTGCTACCACAGGCGCTTACTGTTTCTCGCTAGCCAGCAACTACAACTACTTGGCTAGAGCAGCAGTTGTTGCTGTTTCAGATGGCAAGGTTGATTTAATAGTTAGAGCTGAAACAGAGGAAGACCTGCTTTCAAGAGATGTGAAGGTGTCACGATGATTGAATATCGACCGCTAAGAGTTGCCCTTTTAGGAGCGGGCTCTGTAGGTTCACAGGTTGCAAGGCTCATTATTGAAAACAAGGACGAGTTAGCAGCTCGTGTCGGTGCCGAACTTCAGTTGGCTGGAGTTCTGGTTAGAGATAAGAGAGCAGCACGAAACTACGGTATTCCTCCAGAACTGATAACAACCGAACCTGATCAGCTAATTCTTGGTGCCGACATTGTTATTGAGGTTATGGGCGGCATTGAGCCAGCTCGTACCTACATTCTTGCTGCATTGAACTCAGGTAGCGATGTCATCACCGCTAACAAGGCACTACTTGCAACCCATGGAACAGAGTTGTTTGATGTTGCTGAACAAGTAGGAGCTCAGCTCTACTTTGAAGCAGCTGTTGCTGGCGCAATTCCAATCATTAGACCACTTCGTGAATCTTTGGCTGGAGACAAAGTCAAGCGGATCATGGGAATCGTAAATGGTTCAACCAACTTCATTCTTGATCGCATGGATTCAACCGGTTCAACTCTTGAAGAAGCCATGAAAGAGGCAACCAAGCTTGGCTATCTAGAAGCAGATCCAGTTTTGGATGTTGAAGGATATGACGCAGCTCAGAAAGCAGCCATCCTCGCATCTCTCGCTTTCCATACTGAAGTTCCTTTGGAAAAGGTTTACCGAGAAGGAATTACAAAAGTTACCCAAGCTCAAATGGCAGCAGCCAAAAGAGATGGTTACGTAATCAAACTTCTGGCTATCTGCGAAAAGATTGCCGCAGATGCAGAACACCCTGAAGAAGGTATTTCTGTTCGCGTCTATCCAGCAATGGTTCCACTAGAGCATCCACTAGCTGCAGTTCGTGGTGCATTCAACGCTGTGTTCGTTGAAGCAGAAGCTGCTGGAAGCCTAATGTTCTATGGTGCAGGTGCTGGTGGCATTCAAACTGCTTCAGCAGTTATGGGTGATTTAGTTTCAGCTGCGAAGAGGCACGTTGCAGGTGGTCCAGGTCTTGCTGACTCTGTTCACGCTGATCTAGAAGTTCTTCCAATCAGCAGGATCAAGACAAGATACCAAATCACTCTTGAAGTAACTGACCAACCAGGTGTGCTTGCATCGATTGCAAACATTTTTGCTAATCACAATGTTTCTATCGAAACAGTCGAGCAGTCTTCAAAGATGATTCAAGCTGAAACAACTGCTTGGTTGGAAATTGGAACGCATGAGGCTACTGATAAGTCACTAGCTGCTGTAGTAAGTGAACTCGACGCCAGTGCTGCCGTTGAACAAATCACCTCTGTTATCAGAGTTGAAGGAGTATAAACATGGCTCATCATTGGCGTGGAGTAATCAACGAGTACTTCGATCGACTAGATATTGAAACTGGCACCAAGGTAATTACATTGGGTGAAGGAGGAACACCTCTTGTAGCTGCTCCTGCTCTTGCCAAGTTAGTTGGTGCAGATGAAGTTTGGCTAAAGGTTGAAGGAATGAACCCAACTGGTTCATTCAAAGACCGAGGCATGACCATGGCTGTTACCAAGGCTGTTCACCATGGAGCTAAGGCTGTTATCTGTGCTTCTACAGGAAACACTTCTGCCAGTGCTGCTGCTTACGCAGCTGCTGCAGGCATCAAATCTGTTGTTCTTATCCCAGAGGGCAAGATCACCATGGGCAAGCTTGCTCAGGCTGTTGCTCATAAGGCAGAGATATTGCAGGTCAGAGGTAACTTCGATGACTGTCTAGTGCTTGCTCGTGAACTGAGCGAAAACTATGCGGTGCACTTGGTGAACTCAGTGAACCCAGATCGTATTGAAGGCCAGAAGACAGCTAGCTTTGAAGTTGTTGAAACCTTAGGTTTCGCACCTGACTTCCATGTCTTGCCTGTTGGTAACGCTGGAAACTACAGTGCTTATTTCAAGGGCTATCTAGAAGAATTCAACGCAGGAACTATCAAGGGTGTTCCTGTGATGTGGGGCTTCCAAGCAGAAGGCTCAGCTCCTTTCGTGGCTGGACACCCAATTGCTAACCCAGAGACCATTGCTACGGCTATTCGTATCGGAAACCCTGCTTCTTGGGATCTAGCCCTAAGCGCTCAGGATTGCAGCAGGGGAGAGTTTGGTGCTGTTAGCGATGAAGAGATTTTGTGGATGCACCGATTCCTATCTAATGAAGTTGGCGTATTCGTGGAACCTTCATCAGCTACCGGTGCTGCTGGCCTATTCAAGAACTCAAAGCTTGGCAAAGTACCTAGTGGAGCAAAGATTGTTGTCACTGTTACAGGTCACGGACTAAAGGATGTTGGTTGGGCATTGAAAGATGCGAACGGTCAAGACATTTCTCCAGTTTCTTGCTCTAAAGAAACCAGTGAAGTTGCAGAACTTCTTGGATTGGATAAAAACTAATGCGTTTAGATCAAGCTAACGCCATGCTGGGTAGAAAAGTAGTTGTTAAAGTTCCAGCAACAACTGCAAACCTAGGTCCAGGTTTTGACACTTTAGGTATGGCTCTATCTTTTTATGATGAACTTGAAGTTCAAGCGGTTGACGCTCTCGATGCACAGGTTGAAGTAATTGGTGAAGGCCAAGGTGAAGTTGCAACTGGAGATGAAAATCTTGTTGTGAAAGCTATTGCCTACACATTCCAATACATGAGACAGCCACTTCCAGGACTAAGGCTTCGAGCTCATAACTTTATTCCTCACGGTAGAGGAATGGGATCTTCAGGAGCTGCAGTGGTAGCTGGAATTATGGCTGCCAAAGGTTTGCTTGAAGGAATTGTTGAAATTACTCCTGGTCAGCTTTTGGAAATTGCAACAAAGCTTGAAGGTCACCCTGACAATGTTGCTCCAGCACTATTCGGTGGACTAACTATTGCTTGGCAGGATGAGACTGGACCTAAGCACAAGAAGCTCTTTGTCCACAGAGGTGTTTCACCTTTAGTTCTTGTTCCTAAGAACAAGATGTCTACAGAACTAGCTAGATCTCTGCAGCCAGATTCAGTTCCTCACGATGATGCTGTTTTCAACGTTTCTCGTTCTGCTCTACTTATTGCAGCTCTAACCCAGAGCCCAGAGCTTCTTCTAGCTGCCACTGAGGATAGATTGCATCAGGCATACAGAGCTAAAGCCATGCCTGAAACTGATGCTCTAATCACTGCTTTGCGAGACGCAGGCCATGCTGCTGTTGTTTCAGGGGCAGGACCATCGGTCTTGGTATTAGCCTCAGATCCCGCTCAAAGACTGGCTGCAGCTAGCCTGGCAGCTGAGAAGTTCCCAACTTGGAGCCCTTTAATGTTGGCTGTTGACTTCAAAGGTGCTACTGTTGCAACGTACACAAATCTTGGGGCTAATCAATAGCTATCCAAAATCCAAATCCCGTAAAAACTTACGGTTCGAGCATGACAAGGGTCGTGCACCAAGCAATCCACCTCAAATAAGAAACCGATTGCTAACTTAGAAAGAGTCAAACAAACATGGATGAAGTCCAAAAAGAAAATTCTCCAAAGAGATCTCGTCGCGTAACTGCAGTTCCTGCAACCGACGCACCGGTTGAAGCTAAGAAGCCAACCCGTTCTCGTAAGAGCGAAGACGCTGCACCTGTTGCTGCTCCAGAAGCTAAATCAACAGATGCACCTGCAGAGCGTTCAAACACAAGAACTCGTAACCGTTCAGCTGCACCTAGCGAATCAGCTCCTAAGGCTGAAGGTTCACAAGAATCCACTTCTGAGCGTCCAGCTCGCGGTGAGTTCGATGGTGAACGTCCAGAGCGTTCTGAAAGAAACGATCGTCAGGGTCAGAACCGTAACCGTAATCGCAACCGTAACCGCAATGGTGGAAACGATAGATTCCGTGACCGTGGTCCACGTCGTAACAACGAGCGTGATGAAGTTGACACCGAGATCTCTCCAGACGATGTATTAGTACCTGTAGCAGGTATCTTGGACATCCTGGATAACTACGCATTCGTTCGTACTACCGGTTACCTAGCTGGTCCAAACGATGTTTATGTTTCACTTGGTCAGGTCAAGAAGTATTCACTTCGTAAGGGTGACGCAGTTGTTGGTGCAATCCGTCAGCCACGTGAAGGCGATTCACCTTCAAGAACTAAGTTCAATGCGATTGTTCGTGTTGACACAGTAAACGGACAGACTCCAGAAGAAGCTGCTAACCGTGTTGAATTCGGCAAGCTAACTCCGCTATACCCACAGACTCGTCTGCGTCTAGAGACTGAGCCAAACAAGCTGTCAACAAGAATTATTGACCTTGTAGCTCCTATTGGTAAGGGTCAGCGTGGACTTATTGTTTCACCACCTAAGGCTGGTAAGACTTTGGTTCTACAGGCAATTGCTAACTCAATTGCTGTAAACAACCCAGAGGTTCACCTAATGGTTGTTCTAGTTGATGAGCGCCCAGAAGAAGTTACAGACATGCAGAGAACCGTTAAGGGTGAAGTTATTGCTTCTACTTTTGACCGTCCAGCTGAAGATCACACAACAGTTGCAGAACTTGCAATTGAAAGAGCCAAGCGTCTAGTTGAGATGGGTCACGACGTTGTTGTGTTGCTTGACTCAATCACACGTCTTGGTCGCGCATACAACCTAAGTGCTCCGGCATCTGGTCGTATTCTTTCCGGTGGTGTTGACTCATCAGCTCTATACCCACCAAAGCGTTTCTTTGGTGCTGCTAGAAACATTGAAGATGGTGGATCACTAACCATCCTTGCAACAGCTCTGGTTGAGACTGGTTCGAAGATGGATGAAGTTATCTTCGAAGAGTTCAAGGGAACTGGAAACATGGAACTTCGTCTTTCACGTTCACTTGCAGACAAGAGAATCTTCCCTGCAGTTGATGTGAATGCATCTGGTACTCGTCGTGAAGAAATGTTGATGAGCCCTGACGAGACAAAGATTGTTTGGAAGCTTCGTCGTGCACTAGCTGGTCTTGAACAGCAGCAGGCACTTGAGCTTGTTCTAAACCGTCTAAAGGAAACTAAGAGCAACGTTGAGTTCCTAATGATGGTTCAGAAGTCTATGCCTGTAGCAAGCGGATCTGAAAGCGAATAATGTTATCTTCAGTCCAGGCTTTGCTGGCTGAACATGCAGAGTTGCAAAGCCAACTTTCAGAGGCCTCAGTCCACGCCAATCCAGTTCTAGCAAAAAAACTTAACCGTAGGTACGCCGAGTTAAACGCAATCGTTTCTGCCTACCATGCTGTTAATTCATTGCAGGCAGATCTTGATGCGGCTAAAGACATGGCTAAGGAAGATGAAAGCTTTGCAGCTGAAGTTCCTGCTTTGGAAGAGTCTTTGCACGAAGGAACTGAGAAGCTTCGTCGCCTACTAATTCCTAGAGACCCTGATGATGGCCGCGATGTCATTATGGAAATCAAGGCTGGTGAAGGTGGAGCTGAGTCTGCACTATTCGCAGCAGACCTTTTCAGAATGTATATCCAGTATGCAAACAGCAAGGGCTGGAAGACAGAAATCCTAGACAAGAACGAATCAGATCTTGGTGGATACAAAGATGTTCAGATTGCTATCAAAGGCAAGTCATCAGATCCTGCTGAAGGAGTATGGGCTCACCTGAAGTATGAAGGTGGTGTTCACAGAGTTCAACGTGTTCCAGTAACTGAAACTCAAGGCAGAATCCATACTTCAGCAGCTGGTGTTCTAGTCTTCCCTGAAGTAGATGCTCCTGAAGAACTTGAAATTGCTGCGAATGAAATTCGCGTTGATGTGTTCCGATCCTCAGGTCCTGGTGGTCAGTCAGTTAACACAACAGACTCTGCTGTTCGTCTAACCCACATTCCAACCGGAATCGTAGTATCGATGCAGAACGAAAAGTCTCAGCTACAAAACCGTGAAGCAGCTATGCGTGTCCTTAGAGCACGTCTACTTGCAGCTCAGCAGGAAGCTCTAGAAGCAGAACTAAGTGCTGCAAGAAAGTCTCAGGTTAAAAGCGTTGACCGTAGCGAGCGAATCAGAACCTATAACTTCCCAGAGAACCGTATCGCTGATCACCGCACTGGCTACAAGTCATACAACCTTGATCAGGTAATGGATGGAGCACTAGAACCTGTTATTCAATCAGCTATTCAAGCTGACGAAGAAGCAAGACTTGCTGCTCTCGGTGAGAGCGAGTAATGAAACTATCTGCTGCTATTGAAGCGGCATCTGCAAGGTTTGAGAAAGCAGGCATTGAATCCTTTCAAGCCGATGCAGAAATACTTTTAGGTTTTGTACTTGGTTTATCAAGAGGTGAAATTCAAGTTAAGGCAATTACTGGCGAAGAACTAAATCCAGATGATGTACTCAAGTTCCAAGAACTTGTTAGTAAAAGAGAAGAACGTTTTCCTCTTCAACACCTAACGGGAGTTGCTCACTTCAGGCAACTTGAACTAAAGGTAGGGCCTGGAGTATTCGTACCTAGATTTGAAACTGAAGTTGTTACCCAGATTGCTATTGATGCACTTAGAGCAATTCCTTCGGAAAATCCTGTTGCAGTCGATCTAGCAACTGGATCTGGAGCTATAGCTTTATCTATTGCTCACGAGGTTCCACATGCCAAGGTTTACGCAGTTGAGCTCAGCGAAGATGCTTTGAAATACACCAGAGCAAACTTTGATCGATATGCACCAGAGGCAATCTTGGTTCAAGGTGATCTAGCCGATGCTTTCCCTGAACTAAATGGTCTGGTAGATGTGCTGGTTTCTAACCCTCCATACATTCCTGATGCCATGATCCCGATCTATCCAGAGGTGCATCTACATGACCCAGCCCTAGCTTTGTATGGGGGAGATGATGGGCTTGACCTGGTTCGCAAGGTTGAGGCTACGGCTAAGAGATTGCTGAGAGAAGGCGGAGCATTAGTCATTGAGCACGCTGACATGCAAGGCGATGCCATTAGAGAACTAATATTGAGTTTGGGTTGGCGTCAAGCAAGAACCCATAAGGATTTATCAGGTCGCGACAGAGCGACCTCAGCGATTAGGTAGGCGGGTGGTTGTTATGAAGAATGTCTTTGATTGCTCAGTCGATACTGAACTACTAACCGGAATGCGTTTAGCGAAAGTTTCTTTAGGTAGAAACGAACTTGCTGTTATTCCAACCGACACTGTTTATGGAATTGCGGCTAACGCATTCTCTCCTGAAGCAGTCCAAGCTCTTCTTGATGCAAAAGGAAGAGGAAGACAGTCTCCTCCTCCAGTTCTTATTGCCAATCTAAATATGGCTCGTGCATTAGTTGAAACTCTTCCTGATGCTGCAATCAAACTTGCTGAGACTTTTTGGCCAGGAGCATTGACTCTAATTCTTAAGGCTCAGCCATCTCTCTCATGGGATCTAGGGGAGACCAAGGGAACAGTTGCACTAAGAGTTCCTGATCACAAGATTGCTTTAGCTCTTATTGAAGAGACAGGTCCGTTAGCTGTTTCATCAGCGAACCTAACTGGTGAACCAGCTGCTACTACTTGTGCACAGGCTCACGCATATCTTGAGAGTTCAGTGCAAGTTTTTCTAGATAGTGGACCAAGTCCAAAAGGTGAAGCATCAACAATTCTTGACCTAACTCAGTTGGTTGATACTTACGACTCTGAGGGTAATATCAGCACAGCAGGTCTAATCAAGATTGTTAGACGTGGAGCACTAGCGGAAGCAAAGATTAGATCTGTCGTTGGAGATTTACTTGAAGTTAGTGCGGGCTAGTGCGCGCGTATCTTCTTCTAATGGCTATTGCCGGGGTGGTCACTTACTTCGCCACTTTTTTGGTTAGAAAACTTTCTGATAAATACAACATTTATCCAAAGGCAATCAGAACTAGAGATATGCATTCAAAGCCAACCCCGCGTATCGGTGGCTTGGCTATGTTTATAGGTTTTGTAGTTTCAGTTTCGATAGCGGCACCCATTGGCTGGTTTGAAGTAGTGTTTGCAGATCCGGGGCCAATCATTGCTATTTCCTTAGCTGCACTTGTTGTTATGGCTATTGGCTTCCTTGATGACCTCTACGATCTGGACTGGACCATCAAGTTAGCTGGGCAGTTCCTAGCCGCAGGCGTTCTAGCCTGGAATGGAGTTCAGATTGTTTCTCTACCAATCTTTGGAATAACTGTTGGTTCGTTTGGCGTTTCTTTTGTAGTTACGGTGTTCTTAGCTGTTCTGGTGATGAATGCGGTCAACTTTATTGATGGACTAGATGGTTTGGTGGCTGGAGTGGTCCTGATTGGAACTGTTGTCTTCTTTGTCTATTCATATCTTCTTGCTCAACAGATTTCACCAACCAACTACTTCAACCTCGCATCAGTCATCTCAGCCATTGTGATTGGTATGTGTGTTGGCTTCTTGCCACATAACTGGCATACAGCGAAAATCTTCATGGGTGATGGTGGAGCTCTGCTTTTAGGACTTCTTATGACCGCATCAGCATTGACAGTCACAGGTCAGATTGACCCTGCCTCTTTGAAGCGAGATGACCTTGTGCCAGCTGTTCTGCCTTTGATTCTTCCTATTTCAATTTTGCTGTTGCCTCTTTTGGACTTTGCTCTGGCAGTTGCTAGAAGACTTGCGGCTGGTAAATCACCATTTGCTGCTGACCGACTTCACCTTCACCACAAACTTCAGGACTTTGGACATGGCCATGTTGGATCAGTTCTGGTCTTCTACTTCTGGAGTGCATCTGTATCGGTTAGCTGCCTGCTTTTGTTCCTTACTGACTTTGTTTGGGTCGCAATATTTGCAGTGAGTTCAATATCTCTGTCACTTTTGTATACGTTGTGGCCTGCAATTATTAGATTCCGATCAAGAAAGAAGTTAGCTAATGTTTGATGATCTAAAATCTGTAATGACCAGAGTTCTAAAACTGGGTTCGTTACTTGTCGTTGGTATAACCGTGCTTGGTTCGGTCATAGGCTTTATAGTCGCTGGGACTTCAGGGCTTCTAGCAGCCTTAGCTGGGGGAGCGGCGGCCTTTGCCTTCACTGCGCTAACAGTTCTGAGCCTGCTCTTTGGATCGAAGTTGAACCTAGGTGGTTTCCTAGGAGTGGTTCTAGGAGGCTGGCTTGTCAAAGTACTCCTGTTCTTAGTACTTTTCAGCTTCCTAAACAGAGCAGAATGGCTAACACTGAGTGCCAGGCCTGTGGTCTTTTTTGTGGTTGTTGCTGCAGTCATCGGAGGGCTGGTTTTGGACACAATAGTGGTCACTAAAGCCAGAATTGCTCCTTCGGTCTAAACCCTTAAATTGCTGAAAATTTGGCTCAATAACCGGTTTTTGGGTCTTCAGATGCTGATACGATTTGAGTATCGCTTGCTCCAGTCGAAGCGGTACCCACTGTAAATCGCCGCAAGGTTAGGCATGGCCTGCCCCGAAACAGGAGTCAAAGCTGTTCACTGAAAAGTTGTCACTGCTTAGCGCAGGATTTAGACCTTACACCGCGGGTGAAGGCGACTTTCAGGCGCCAACCATTCAAGAGTTTTATCCTCAGGTAATCGCGTTTGCAGGAACTCCATTTGAAATCAACAGAATCATGTTGATTCGTCTATTGGTGATGACTCTTCTGATCGTTGTTTTCACTCTTTGGGCTGGAAAGTTCCGTAAGAGCACTGCAACTGGTCAGTTTGTTCCAGGCAGATTCCAAATGATGGGTGAGATTTCTCTCAACTTTGTTAGAAAGTCAATCGCGCACGAACAGCTGGGTGAAAAAGACGGAGATAGATTCCTACCTCTGCTAACCACAATCTTCTTCATTGTTCTGGGCATGAACATCACAGGTATTATTCCTGGACTAAACATCGCTGGAACCTCCGTTATTGGTCTACCAATGCTTCTGGCTGGAGTTGCGTACGTAACCTTTATCTATGCGGGTGTAAAACGTCACGGTATGAAGTTCTTCAAGAATGCACTATTCCCAGCTGGTGTTCCAAAAGCCTTCTACGTACTGGTTACTCCTATCGAGTTCCTATCAACTTTCATCCTTAGACCAGTCACTTTGGCTCTTCGTTTGATGATGAACATGATTGCAGGACACCTGCTTTTGGTTCTGTGTTTCACCGCAACACATTACTTTTTCTTATACTCCGATGGATTCTTCAAGTTCTTCGGAATAGGAACATTTACCTTCGGGTTTGCCTTCACTCTATTTGAGATCTTGGTGGCATTCTTGCAGGCATACGTATTCACCCTGTTGACAACTGTTTACATTCAGCTGTCGTTAGCAGATGAACACTAGGAACAAACTGGGCTAACAAACCGTTAGTTCAAACCATGGAAGGAAAACAAAGTGCAGATTATTCAAGTAGCAGCAGAAGTCGCAGTTCAGACATCACAGGTATCAGGTAACCTCGGAGTTCTTGGCTACGGCCTTGCAGCGATTGGTCCTGGTATCGGTGTAGGACTAGTAGTTTCAAAGACTATTGAGTCAATTGCTCGTCAACCAGAACTTGCAGCAAGACTTCAGGTAACAATGTGGCTAGGTATCGCTTTTACCGAAGCATTGGCTCTTATCGGTCTTGCAACCCCATTCATCTTCGCAGCCTAAGGTTTCATAAATGACTATTGGAATTCACGAACTATTGATGCCAACGGTGTCAGCTAACCCACTCATACCTGCGGTAGCTGACATTGTTTGGTCTGCAGTCGTTTTCGCGATTCTGTTGGTCTTCTTCTGGCTTAAGGTTTTGCCTAACTTCAAAAAGAACATCGATGCAAGAACTGAGGCGATCGAAGGTCGTCTAGCTCAAGCAGAGAAGGCTCAGGCTGAAGCTGCGGCAAAGACAGCAAACATCGAAGCTGAGCAGGCTGAGGCACGTGCCGAAGCAGCCCAGATTCGTGAATCTGCAAGAGCGGAGGGTGCAGCAATTCTTGCTGAACTGAAGGAGCAGGCTTCACTAGAAGCAGCTCGTATGACAGAGACAGCTAAGAAGCAGATCGAAGCAGAACGTCAGTCCGCAATCATTTCATTGCGAGCTGAAGTTGGAGCTCTAGCTCTAGACCTAGCTTCATCTGTAGTGGCTCAGAACCTCAAAGAAGACAAGAACGCTTCGAGCATCGTCTCAGGCTTCCTTTCAGATCTAGAGAAAGACAGCAAGTAGAACTAATGGCCTCCTCAACTCGTCAAGCACTAGCTCAAGCTAAAGCAGATGCATCTGCCTACCTTGGGTCAGACTTGGCATTTGCGACAGACCTCTTTGTAGTTGCCGATGCAATCTCGGGTAGTACCCAGTTGCGTGGCATCCTCTCAGATACTTCCACTGCGAGCGATGCTAAGAACGCACTCATCGAGCGCGTATTCAACACAAAGGTCAACGCAAACACAATCGAGTTTGTGAAGAAGGTTTGTGCTCTTAGATTCTCTAGAAGCATGGACCTCGTCATTGTTCTTGAACAACTTGGTGTTCACGCTTCAGCTGCAACAGCTTCGAAGACTAACGTTTTGGACGATGTTCAGAGCGAGCTATTTAGCTTCCAGCAGGTAGTAGCAAGCGACAGAGATCTGCAGTTTGCTTTGAGCAACAAGAGTGCCCCTAATGAAACAAAGCTTGCTTTGGTCAAGGCACTTATTGGCTCAAAGGCAAACGCAGTTACTTTGGCTCTAGTCAACCAGGCTGTTGGTTCAGCACGTGGTCGTCGAGTTGCCATTGTGATTGACCAGTTTGCTAAGCAGATTGCTGCATACGGAGATTCACTAGTTGCAACAGTCACAGTTTCTAAAGAACTAGAACAAAGCCAAATTGAGCGCTTGCGTTCAACCCTGGCTGGTACTTATGGTCAGCAAGTTAGCCTGAACATCGAAATCGATCCTTCGATTATCGGTGGAATGGTAGTTCAAATTGCTGGTGAAATAATCGACGGAAGCGTAAGCACCCGTCTGCAAAACCTAAAGCTGCAGTTGGTAAAGGCCTCCAGCAGCATCAACCGAAGCTAACGCTTCAGAAGTAGAGGAACAAGATGGCAGATCTAAGCATCAGTCCGAATGAGATTCGCGACGCGCTGAAGGACTTTGCTAAGTCTTACGAGCCAGCTCAGGCTAGCCGTACCGAGATTGGCCACGTAATCGATGCCGGTGACGGTATTGCTCACGTTGAAGGCTTACCTAGTGTGATGGCTAACGAACTTCTAAAGTTCGAAGACGGCACTTTGGGTCTAGCTCAGAACCTAGACGAGCGAGAGATCGGTGTGATCATCCTTGGTGAGTTCACCCACATCGTTGAAGGTATGAAGGTTGAGCGAACAGGTGAGATTCTTTCTGTTCCAGTAGGCGATGACTTCCTAGGTCGCGTTGTAAACCCAGTTGGTGAGCCAATCGATGGCAAGGGAGAGATCAAGTCTTCTGCTCGTCGTGCTCTAGAGCTTCAGGCTCCTGGTGTTATGGCTCGTAAGTCAGTTCACGAGCCTCTTCAAACAGGTATCAAGGCGATTGACGCGATGATTCCTATCGGTCGTGGACAGCGTCAGCTAATCATTGGTGACCGTCAGACTGGTAAGACTGCAATTGCTATTGACGCAATCATCAACCAGAAGGCTAACTGGGAATCAGGAGATCCAACAAAGCAGGTTCGTTGTATCTATGTTGCTGTTGGTCAAAAGGGCTCAACAATTGCATCTGTAAAGGGAGCTCTAGAAGCTGCTGGAGCAATGGAGTACACAACTATCGTTGCTTCTCCTGCATCAGACCCAGCTGGTTTCAAGTACCTAGCTCCATACACCGGTTCTGCAATTGGTCAGCACTGGATGTATGACGGCAAGCACGTTCTGATTATTTTTGATGACCTATCAAAGCAGGCTGAGGCTTACCGTTCGATTTCCCTTCTGCTTCGTCGTCCACCAGGCCGTGAAGCATATCCAGGTGACGTTTTCTACTTACACTCACGCCTACTAGAGCGTTGTGCAAAGTTGAACGATGAACTAGGTGCTGGTTCTATGACTGGACTTCCAATCATTGAGACCAAGGCAAACGACGTTTCTGCATACATTCCAACCAACGTAATTTCTATTACCGATGGTCAGATCTTCTTGCAGTCAGACTTGTTTAACGCTAACCAGAGACCAGCTATTGACGTAGGTATCTCTGTTTCTCGTGTTGGTGGTGCTGCTCAGGTTAAGGGAATCAAAAAGGTTTCTGGAACATTAAAGCTAGAACTAGCTCAGTACCGTTCCCTAGAAGCATTCGCGATGTTCGCAAGCGACCTAGATGCTGCTTCACGTCAGCAGCTTGCTCGTGGTGCACGTCTAATGCAGCTTCTAAAGCAGCCTCAGTACTCTCCATACCCAGTTGAAGAACAAACAGTTTCTATCTGGGCTGGTACCACAGGCAAGCTTGATGAAGTTCCAGTAGAGGACATCTTGAGATTCGAAAGCGAATTGCTTGACTACCTTCGTCGCAATTCACAGGTTCTAACAACCATCCGCGAGACAAACGATCTAAAGGATGACACTGTTGCAGCTCTAGAAGCAGATGTAGTGAAGTTCAAGAAGAGCTTCCTAACCGGTGTTGGTAAGCCTCTTTCATCAGTAGGTAACGAGTCTGTTGCTGCTATTGATGAAGAAGAAGTTGACCAAGAGAAGATTGTGAAGCAGAAGCGCTAATCAAGCGTTTTTGATTTCAAGAGAAAGATTAGGACAAAGACATGGGAGCGCAACTTCGGGTCTATAGGCAGAAGATTAAATCTGCTCAGACGACCAAGAAGATTACTCGAGCCATGGAGTTGATTTCAGCCTCACGCATTTACAAAGCACAACAGCGTTTGACTGCAGCTAACCCATATTCTCGAGCAATTACTCGTGCTGTGTCAGCCGTTGCTACCTTCTCTAACATCGATCACCCCCTAACTACTGAGCCTAAAGAGATTCGCAGATCAGCTGTTGTTATCTTCACAAGCGACCGTGGTCTAGCAGGTGCATTCTCAACTAACGTTCTAAAGGAATCTGAGCAACTAACTCAGCTTCTAAAGGACCAGGGCAAGGATGTTGTTTACTACCTAGTAGGTCGTAAGTCAGTTGGTTTCTTCTCATTCCGCAAGCGTGCTGCTATTCGTAGCTGGACCGGTGGAACAGATCTTCCAGTATTCACAACAGCAGAAGAGATCTCTAATGCAGTTGTTGATGCCTTCAACCTAGGTTACGAAGACGGTGGAGTAGACGAAATTCACTTGGTATACAACAAGTTCGTGTCAATGATCAGCCAGGAACCACAGGTTGTTCGTTTGCTTCCTTTGGAAATCGTTGAAGGTGTTTCAAAGCCTGAAGAGAACGAAATCTTCCCGCTATACGAATTTGAGCCAGATGCATCAAAGGTTCTAGATGCTCTGCTTCCTGTTTACATAGAATCACGTATTTTCAACGCAATGTTGCAGTCAGCTGCAGCAGAGCACGCAGCAAGACAAAAAGCAATGAAGTCAGCTACTGAAAACGCTGACAAGTTAATCAAGAACTACACAAGGTTGAGCAACTCTGCTCGACAGTCAGAAATTACCCAACAGATTTCCGAAATCGTTGGTGGTGCCGACGCACTTGTCGACACCAGCGACAAAGAATAGAAAGATAGAAGAAAATGGCCGAGAACAAGAACACTGCTACCGGACGTATTGCCCGCGTAACAGGTCCTGTGGTTGACATCGAGTTTCCGCACGATGGTATCCCAGGTATCTACAACGCTCTGACCACTGAGATCACTTTGGATGGTGAGGTTTCAATCCTTACCCTCGAGGTAGCTCAGCACCTAGGAGATGACCTAGTCCGTGCGATTGCACTGAAGCCAACCGATGGTTTGGTTCGTGGACAGGCAGTATCTGACACAGGTGCACCTATCTCTGTTCCAGTAGGTGATGTGACCAAGGGTAAGGTATTCAACGTAACCGGTGACATCCTGAACGGTAAGCCAGGCGACAAGGTTGAAGTAACCGAGCGCTGGCCAATCCACCGCCTACCACCAGCATTCGACCAGCTTGAGTCAAAGACTGAGATGTTCGAGACCGGTATCAAGGTTATTGACCTGCTAACCCCATATGTTCGTGGTGGAAAGATTGGTCTATTCGGTGGTGCTGGTGTTGGTAAGACTGTTCTAATTCAGGAAATGATCTACCGTGTAGCAGAAGACCACGATGGTGTATCTGTATTCGCGGGTGTCGGTGAGCGTACCCGTGAAGGTAACGACCTTATCGACGAAATGACTGAGTCAGGTGTTATCGACAAGACAGCACTGGTCTTCGGTCAGATGGATGAGCCACCAGGCACCCGTCTTCGTGTTGCATTGTCAGCTTTGACAATGGCCGAGTACTTCCGTGATGTGCAAAAGCAGGACGTTCTTCTGTTCATTGACAACATCTTCCGCTTTACTCAGGCAGGTTCTGAGGTTTCTACACTTCTAGGCCGCATGCCGTCTGCTGTGGGTTACCAGCCAAACCTTGCTGATGAGATGGGTCTTCTACAGGAGCGCATCACATCTACTCGTGGACACTCGATTACATCTCTGCAGGCTATTTACGTACCTGCCGATGACTACACCGACCCAGCCCCTGCAACAACATTCGCTCACCTTGATGCAACAACAGAGTTGAGCCGTGAAATTGCTTCTAAGGGTCTATACCCAGCTGTGGATCCGCTAACTTCAACCTCACGTATTTTGGACCCACGCTTTATTAGCGCTGACCACTATGCAACAGCAACCAGAGTGAAGCAGATTCTCCAGAAGAACAAAGAACTTCAGGAAATCATCGCCATCTTGGGTGTTGAAGAATTGAGCGAAGAGGACAAGATCACGGTATCTCGTGCTCGTCGTATTCAGCAGTTCCTTTCCCAGAACACATACATGGCGGAGAAGTTCACCGGTGTGAAGGGTTCAACAGTTCCTCTAAAGGAAACCATCGAAGGCTTCTCAGCTATTGCTAACGGAGACTTCGACAACGTAGCAGAACAAGCGTTCTTCAACGTTGGTGGTTTGGAAGACGTTGAGCGTCAATGGGCAAAGATTCAGGCAGAGACCTCTAAGTAATGAAGACTCTTCGTGTTGAACTAGTAGCTGCTGACCGAGCTGTATGGTCAGGGGATGCCAAGATGGTTATCGCTAAGACTGTTGAAGGTGAGATTGGTCTTCTACCAGGACACGAACCTATGCTTGCAATCTTGGCTTCAGGTGATGTTCGTATCACCTTGCCAACAGGCGAGAGCATCAAGGCAACAGCTGCTGATGGTTTCCTATCAGTAGAGCACGATGTAGTAACCATCGTTGCTAGAGATGCTCAACTAGCCTAAAGATCTAAAGAAAAAGCCCCGAGGTTATCTCGGGGCTTTACTCTTTAAGGTATTTTTGTCTACCTCGCAGCTTCATCCATTTGAATGTAGTCACTGTCTAAGCTTGTGACGCTACCTAGGTGACCTGTTTCATCAAAGTAATGAATTCCCGGAACAACCCAAGCGTTTCTCTTGAGGTCATAAATTGTTACTAGGCCAATGACTGCTTTAGTAACCTTGACATCTATTTCTACAGGGGCTTGATTAGCTTTACCTTGTTTGCCATCAAATAGTCGCTGCTTTTCTTCCCAAGGCATGCCATCAATAGATTTCTTGCTCAACACAAAAGGCTCTTTAACACTCGGAAGTGTGATGTAGCCATTTAGACGCTCAATTGCTTGTTCCGAATTCAAGGTTTTGAATAGACCCATGTCTTCGCCGCGATGTAGCATTCCTTCAATCATGAAGACATTATTTGAACCTGCAAACCAGTGAAAATACAGTGCACTGGCAGTTGGTTCACCACCTAGAACTAAGCTTGCCGAAACGCTCAATGTCGACCAGGTCTCGGTTACTTGAATGAGGAACTCATTGTCTTGAAGATCTGCCAACTCGCTACTTGAAACTATCCCGAGCTTCTGAAGGAACTGTTTAGCATATTGAACGGCTTCGGTTTGATGTGGCATTTTTTCGAATCCCACTTCTGAGCAGTTTCCAGTAGGTCTGCTGTCCTCATCCTGGCAACGAATCCAGTCCTTGCCCGCTTGATCTAAATATGAAATGTAGGTTGCTGAATTCAAGATAGATACGTGAAGCCTCTTATCATCACGAAGAGAGCCTGCACCGTATAGGGTTTCGGTTTCAAGCGCTGATATCTTTTCGACTTTCTTGACAATCGGTTTGTCGATATTAAACACTTCTGTCAGCATTGTCGCTATTTCGAGTTCTCGACCCAAATTCGACAGTTTGTAAATATGACCATCAGGGGAATTGTTACTTACGGTTGGGGCAAATGTGTAGTTCCATTTAACAGGCACACCAGCCGTTATCCCGACATCATTGCAGCGTCGGTTCACACTGGCACAGTCAGCAATCGACCCTAACCCCTCATTGAGATTGACAGTATCGGGGCCGTTTGCCTCTCCTAGGTCAAGTCTGAGTTTGGTGGAGGAAGTGTTGGCAACAAACATTGGCACGGCTATCAATGCCATTAGAGCTGGAGTTGCAAGAAGGGCCAATTTAGCACGAGAGCTAAACATTCTTCGATTTCCGTCAATTCGCCTTGACTCACTCTTTTGCAGAAGATGCTCCACTCGAGACTCTGAAGCGTCTTTGGGCCTAGCTTGTTTGAGTTGTTCAATCGGATCATTGGTGTCATTCAAATTGTTTTCCATATTAGTTAGTGTTCCTCTTGGCTAAGTTCTTGCAATATCTCACTTAAGCGCTTTCTTGCACGGTTCAGACGTACGCTGACGTTTGCTTTTGAAATCTTTAGAACCTGAGCAATCTCGGCAATAGAAAGCTCGTTCCACGCCAATAGCAGAAGTAATTCCCGATCTTTGAGTTTCATCAGTTGCATTGCCTGGATCAGGTTCGAATCCTCTAAGACAACTGCCTCGGCAGAGGGTGCGTCTTGAGGAATGAGGTCTTTTAGGTGTCGGTTTCTGGTGCTTAGGCGTCGCTCAAGGTTTCTTATTAGATTGCGCGCTGTGAGGATCAGAAATGGAACTAGAGGGTCATGAGTAGCATTTGTTACTTGTTGTGGAATCTTATGCCTTTTCTGCCATGCAATGGCTATGGCATCTGAACAAACATCGTCCACGTGTTGTTTTTGAGTTCGAGAACTTACATACAAATCCAACGAGGGGATAGCCAAGCGGATGCGATGGGAAAACTCATTTTCATCCACTGACAGAAACCTCCGGTTATTTCCCCTACATAACTAAATGTCTTTAGCCAGCTATATCTTGCAAATATCCTATAAATCTTCTGGCGAACCCGTTTGTTTCACTGCTCGCTTCTGTTCTTCTACGATCAGCACGGAATTGTGTGCAGAAGGAGCAAAGATCTCATTCATTGCGAACATCGCAGAGGTCATTGAACCACCAGGTCGCTTCTTAGTCTTCTTATTTCTTCGGCTTGCTGGCAGGCCAACAATTAGAGCAATAGCAAGTATCGAACCAAGTGCAACAAAGAGCTCCACGGCTATTAGTCCTGTTCAGGTCTTCTCTTAGCAGGTGCTTCTCTGCGGTTAGCCGCAGGAACCCACTTGATGTCTCCACCGTGCTTGATGTTTGCGTACCTTGCTAGAACGAATAGAAGATCGCTAAGACGGTTTAGGTACTTCACAGCGGTCAGGCTGACACCACCTGTGGTGTGCCCTTTCTTACCTGGCTCAGTACCGTGTTCTTCAATTGCGTGCCAGGTGGCTCGCTCTGCTCTTCTAACGACGGTTCTAGCTAGGTGAAGACCAGCTGCTAGTCCTGATCCACCAGGGATGATGAAGGAGTCTAGCTTCTCTAGTTCAGCGTTGTATTTATCAATCGCTTCTTCTAGAGCGTCAATCCAAATGGCATCAACACGAAGAGGTTCATACTCGTAGTGCTCGTTTAGGGGGTTTGATAGGTCTGCACCTAGGTCAAACAGGTCATTCTGAATCTGAGAAAGAAGGTCTAGGGTCTCTTTGTCGAACTCGTTCTGAGCTAGGGACACAGCAACACCAATAGCTGAGTTAGCTTCATCAACATCGGCATATGCTTCGATGCGTGGGTCGGTCTTTCTAACTCTGCTGAAGTTACTCAGTCCGGTCAGTCCTTCATCACCTGTTCGGGTGTATATCTTCGTAAGTTTTACCATGTTCTAAGTTTAGGCTTGTTAGATGCTCCTATTGTTGCCTCCCAGCGAAACCAAGAAGATTGGTGGAACCAATCTGACCATTGAACAGGTCCACCTGAGTTATGGCCAACTGAATGAGGCTAGAGATCTAGTCCTAGATGCTCTAATCAAGGTTTGTAAGACCAAGGCTGAGGCAGTGAAGGCTCTCAAGCTAAGCCCTAAGCAACTAGGGGATAGGGAGCTAAACCTTGGGATTAGACAAGCCCCAACCATGCCAGCGTACGAACGCTATGTGGGCACCCTCTACAAAGCCATTGGGCTAGATACTTTCACTAGTCATGAGGTTGAACTCATGAGAGCAAACGTCTTGATTCAAAGTGCTCTATTTGGTCTTATCTCTGCAACAGATCGAATCCCTTGGTACAGACTCTCAGCCAACACAGTACTTCCGAAGTTAAGCATCAAGAAGGTTTGGCAAGAGCACCAAGGTGCGGCATTCAATCGTCTTGTTGACATGCCAATCATTGACCTGAGGTCTAAGGCTTATGTTGATCTAGCTCCAATCCCTGATCATCTTGATTCTTATTGGGTCGAAGTTGTAGCTGAGGACAGCAATGGTCAACGTCGAGCTTTAAACCATTTCAACAAGACAGCCAAAGGTGAACTAGTCGGTGCTTTTGTTAGAGCTAAACAAGCACCCAAGACTTTGGCTCAACTAAAAGCAGTAGCGAAGAAGGCTGGGTTGGGGTTAGAAGTTGAAGGCAAGATTATTTATCTGATTACTTCCGAGGTCATTAGAAAGAAGTAAAACTCTTAAGAGAGTTCTTTCCTGCGGTAGCAGCCTGGTGCATGGTCGTTTACAAAACCAGTTGCTTGCATCAGAGCATACATAGTTGTTGAGCCAACAAAACCAAACCCCAGTTTCTTGAGGTGCTTACTAAGTTGATCTGATTCAGGACTAGTAGCTCGCCATTCAAATGCGTTGACTGAGGTTGTTCTCTTTGACTTAGCAGGGGCGAAGCTCCAGACAATATCGCTGATGCTTTCGCCTTGTTTTTGTAATTCGAGGACAAGGTTTGCATTATTGATGGTGCTAATGATCTTTGCTCTGTTTCGAATAATTCCAGCATCAAGCATCAGTCTCTCAACATCTGCATCATTTAGCGTGGCTACCTTTTTGATGTTGAAGTTGTGGAAAGCTTTTCTGAACGTTTCTCTTCTCTTTAGGATAGTTATCCATGAGAGTCCTGCTTGAAAGCCTTCAAGAGTGATGCGTTCAAACATCTCTTGGTCACCAGTTACCGGAACACCCCATTCGGTGTCGTGGTAATTGACATAGAGTTCATCAACTCCTGTCCAGTTACAACGATGAAGACCATCATCATGCTTTCTTACGAAGTCATTCATTCTTTAGCTGCGATTCCTTCAAGCTTCAAGAGAATCCTTTTGGTTGGCAGACCTTTACCACCGGAATAACCAGTGATCTTTCCGCTTGACCCTAAGACTCTGTGACAGCCAACGACTAGGGGGATTGGGTTAGAACCCACAGCTCCACCAACAGCTCTAGCAGCTAAAGGCTTGCCGATGGCTCTGGCGATGTCTGCATATGTCTTTACTTGGCCAAACTTGATCTTTGCAATCTCTTTCCATACGGCTCTCTGGAACTCTGTTCCCTTGTTCAGATCTAATGGAAGGGTGAACTTAGTGAGCGAGCCTGCAAAGTAGGACTCAATCTCTTTTTGAGCTTGCTTGAGCACTTGGCTTGTGTTGGTTGTTGCCCTAGTACCTGATACTGCCAGGTCAATTGAAGTTACTTTGCCGTTGACCTCAGCTACTTTAATCATCCCTATGGGAGAGCTGAAGGCAATGTAGTTGTCTTTGCTAAGTTTCACATCTAGAGAATACCTAGTTAAAAAAGAGAACCCGGTCATCCGTGAATCTTGGTGGATAACCGGGTTCTCTTGTGAACTTGTTGATTACATCAACTCGAACATCTTTCCTGCTTTGGAAAGGCTGTTACGAAGTGTCTGCTCTAGTTCATCGAACTCCTTCTGACCAATGGTTAGAGGAGGAGCTAGCTGAACTACAGGGTCGCCACGGTCATCTGAGCGGCAATACAAGCCGTTGTCATACAAGTCGTGACTTAGGAACTGACGTAGAAGCTTCTCAGACTCTTTGTCGTTGAAGGTCTCTCTAGTTGTCTTGTCTCTAACTAGTTCGATTGC
Organism: Rhodoluna sp.; assembly: GCA_044373385.1. Classification (GTDB taxonomy): domain Bacteria; phylum Actinomycetota; class Actinomycetes; order Actinomycetales; family Microbacteriaceae; genus Rhodoluna. Next base: position 72,998 of record JBILQF010000001.1, on the reverse strand, counting down.
GTAGAAGTAACCTGCTCCACGAACATCTCCCACGATAGGCAGATCCTTGAGCTTCTCTAGGGTCTTCTTGAAGGCACGTTCGTTACGAGCAACGTTTCCTACGAGGTCTTCTTCATCGAAGATGTCTAGGTTCTCAAGAGCCACAGCACAAGCCACAGGGTGAGCTGCGAATGTGTAACCGTGAGCAAAGATGTTAGTTCCGTGCTTGAACGGTTCGAACAGCTTCTCGGTAAGCATTAGAGCTCCAAGCGGCTGGTAGGCAGAGGTAATACCCTTTGCACAAACCAACATGTCTGGCTCTAATCCATATCTTTCGCTAGCGAACATGGTTCCAATACGTCCGAAACCATCGATTGTTTCATCCGCTACCAACAGCACATCGTACTTGTCGCAAATTTCGCGAACACGCTTGAAGTATGAAGGGGGAGAAGTGAAACAACCACCTGAGTTTTGAACTGGTTCAATGAAGAACGCAGCTACGGTGTCTGGATCTTCAAACAGAATCATTTCTTCAACTCTGTCTGCTGCCCACATCGCAAACTCTTCTTCTGTCTTGAAGTCATCCTGAGCTCTGTACCAGTTGGTGTTAGGAACTCTGAATGTGCTTGGAACTAGAGGTTCGAACATCTTCTTCATAGATGGAATACCAGTTAGTGACAATGCACCGTGTGATGTTCCGTGGTAAGCAACAGCACGAGTTAGAACCTTGTGCTTTAGTGGCTTACCGGTCATCTTGAAGTACTGCTTGGCTAGCTTCCAGGCTGTCTCGTTAGCCTCACCACCACCGGTAGTGAAGAACACGCGAGATAGATTCTTCGGAGCATATGAAAGTATGCGTTCCGCTAGTTCAATCGCTGGAGCATGGGTGTGTGACCAGATCGGGAAGTAATCTAACTTCTTCATCTGCTTTGCCGCTGCTTCAGCTAATCTTTCACGACCGTGACCTACGTTTACGGCGAACAGCGATGAAATTCCATCGAAGTACTTCTTGCCGTTAATGTCCCAGAAGTGATGTCCTTCAGCTTTAGTGATGATAGGAATGTCGCTCTTCTGGTAAGGGCTGTGACGGGTGAAGTGCAAGAACAAGTTGTCCTTTGCAGCTTTTTGCAGCATTGCCGGGGTTGCTTCTTTACCAGCTCTACGAGCATTAAGAAGCGGAGTGGCTTGGTCGGCTCTTGCTTTGGCCTGCTTCTTAGCAGGAGCCTTGCCTCGCGTAATCGCTGAGACAAGCTTTCGGGCTATGCTCTCCTTGGTTGCCATTTGATATCACTCTTTACATTGTGTTTGTGTTGCGTTTTTGAATTGCCGAATGACAATCCACTTCGAGCACCACTTTGATGCCCAAACCTATTTAGTTATCTAACACCCCAGTTATAGAACTGCTTGTGGAGTTTGAGATACACAAAAGTCTCAGTTGAAACCACTTCTGGAAGTGCCCTGATTTTTGTGTTCAATACATCAATTAGGTCTTGATCGTTTTCCACTACGACTTCAACCAAGATGTCAAAAGATCCTGCGGTCATAACCACATAGTCTGCTTCAGGCATTGCAGAGAGTTTTTTGGCTAATTCAGTCATGTCTCCTGTGCAGCGGATACCAATCATGGCCTGACGGTAGAAGCCAAGTTGAAGAGGGTCTGTCACTGCTACTACCTGCATTACGCCGGTGTCGTGAAGCTTCTGCATTCTCTGGCGAACTGCTGCTTCGCTTAGGCCGACAGCCTTAGCGATCTCGCTGTATGGCTTGCGACCGTCAATCTGGAGTTGCTCGATGATCTCTTTAGAGATGTCATCGAGAACCGACGCCTTTGCCCGCTCTATTCTAGCCATACTGCGATTTTGGCACACATTTGGCCATTTCACTTCAGATATCGCACGAAATTTACCAATTTGGTATAGATTCCGTATCATTTTGGCCTTTTGACCTACGGATTGGTTCCTAAACACAGGGCTGTATTAGTCTTTACTCAACAGAAACACCCAATGTTTACACCTTTTACAAGGCTCGAAGGAGAGTTTTCAAATGGCTCAGGAACTAAAGAACTTCATCAATGGAAGCCATGTGGCTGCCAAATCAGGTGAAACCCTAGACATCGTCAACCCTGCTAATGGTGAGGTTTATGCAACTTCTCCTGTCTCAAACGAGAGCGATGTTGATGCTGCATACAAGGCAGCCGACAAAGCATTTGAGACCTGGAGTCAGACAACTCCTAGTGAGCGTCAACTTGCTCTATTCAGAATCGCTGATGCTCTAGAGGCAAGAGCTGAAGAGATGGCAGATGTTGAATCAAAAAACACTGGTAAACCAAGAAGCACACTTGTGGAGTACGAAGTTATGGTCTCAGTTGATCAGATTCGCTTCTTTGCTGGAGCAGCTAGAAATCTTGAGGGTAGGGCTACTGCAGAGTATGCAAAAGATCACACATCTTCAATCAGAAGAGAACCCATTGGTGTTATCGGACAGGTAACTCCATGGAACTATCCGCTGAACATGGCAACTTGGAAGTTTGCTCCAGCACTTGCTGCTGGAAACACCATTGTTCTAAAACCATCTGACACAACTCCTGCTTCAACTTTGCTACTGGCAGAAATTGCAAGTGAATTCCTACCTGCTGGTGTGTTCAACGTTGTCACAGGTAACCGTGACACAGGTAGAGCAATGATTGAGCACGAAATTCCTCAGATGGTTTCCATTACTGGTTCTGTAAGAGCTGGTATGGAAGTTGCTAAGAGTGCAGCTCTTGATCTCAAGAGAGTACACCTTGAACTTGGTGGAAAGGCACCTGTCATTGTTTTTGCTGATGCAGATCTACAAAAGGCAGCAGCACAAATAGTTGTAGCTGGTTTCTTCAACGCGGGACAAGACTGTACAGCAGCAACACGTATCTTGGTTCACGAGAGTGTTCATGATGAATTCGTTGCAATTCTTACTGCTGAAGTTAAAGCAAACGCAATCACTGGAGACCCAAGCAGAGATGACATCTTGTTTGGCCCAGTAAACAACGTAAACCAGCTAGCTCAGGTAACTGGCTTCATTGACCGTTTACCAGATCATGCATCTATCGCTATCGGCGGAAAGGCTATTTCAGGTAAGGGATACTTCCACGAAGCAACTGTGCTAACTGGACTGAAGCAGACCGATGAGCACATTCAGCGTGAAATCTTTGGACCTGTAGTTACAGTTCAATCATTCAAGGACGATGCAGAAGCTATGCATTGGGCAAACGATGTGAAGTATGGTTTGGCTTCATCTGTATGGACCAGCAACCACACCAGGGCAATGCGTTTTGCTAAGGGGTTGAACTTTGGTTGTGTATGGATCAACACTCACATTCCACTGGCTGCTGAAATGCCTCACGGTGGTTTCCGTCACTCAGGTTACGGAAAAGATCTTTCAATGTATGGCTTTGAGGACTACACCCGCATCAAGCACGTCATGAGCTACATCGGAGACTAGTTTCTAAACAATCAACTAACTGCCCGTTATCCACATAAAGATAGCGGGCATTAGTTTTAACCTGTGATTAGGGCAACATCTAATCATGCGCTGGTTTGCTCTCATTCCCGGACTCCTTCTTGGTGTAGTAATGGCGTTAGTAACTGGCATGTGGCAGTTCGCTCTTTTCACATTCGTAAGTGTCTTATCTGCCGCCTTGACCATGGCATTGATGCGTAAGAAACGTAAAGAACCAGATGAAGACTTCAGTGACCAACCACTTTGGGTAACACCCAACGCATTAGCCATCGGGGATAAGGTCCTCTCCAAATCTGGCTGGTTCTTCAGAGAGCAATACAGCGATATCTTCTTTGAGCACTTCAGCAAACTTGCAGCCGAGCGAGAAGTTCGGAATCGAACTCAAGAACTTGAGGCTTCGTTCTATAGGTCAAACCGGGTTGGACAATTACCTTTCTGGGCAGGTGTTGCAGAAGGCAACAACCTAGAGTTTGACCTAGTCAAAGATGGACCTCATGCACTGATAGTTGGTTCAACAGGATCAGGTAAAAGTGAGTTCCTGAAGCTCATTACCTCTTCAATGCTTGTCAGTGTTCGTAAAGGTCAGCTGCAGTTGGTGTTAGTGGACTTCAAGGGTGGAGCAGCCCTTAGGGGGCTAAACGATCACCCGGCTTCGCTGACGCTAGTGACAGACCTAGACGAAGGCAGGCATGAGAGGTTCTGGCTATATCTAGCTGGAGAACTAAAGAGACGTGAACGTCTTCTGGCTCAAGCAGGAGTGTCTTCGATAGATGCCTATCCTGAATTAGCAAGGATGTTGGTTCTCGCAGATGAATTGCCAGCCATCATCACTTCCCACCCGCTAGCAATTGGAACCTTAGATTCAATTGCCGCTAGAGGCAGATCCCTTGGAGTTCATTTGATTGCCACTAGCCAATCACTTTCTGGAATTCCTAGAGCACTGATAACTAACTTGAGCATGAGGTTTGCCTTAGGGGCAATGGACCCTGGGGATCTCATCTCCCTGCTGCCTGGAGTGAGAGCTGGATTCTCTAACTTATCAAGAGCCATTGCTATTTGGGGTAGTAGCACAATCGGTTTTGACTTTCCGATTTCAAAGTCAATACCTAACCTTAAAGAAACCAAGTTGTTTCCCGATTTAGTTGACGGGTGGACGAAGGGACTTTCTCTGCAAGTCATTTCTAAGGATGCCTTGCTGGGAGTTTTCGATATTCCTATTCAACAGCGTTTCGAGAACTTCAGATTTGCAGAACTAAATGGCGATTCACTTCTAGTTGTTGGAGCTAGTGGCTCTGGGAAGAGCACTTTTTGGCATTCCGCCCGCTTGAATACAGATGCAATTGTTTTAGACTGTCCAAGTATTCAAGAGCTCGAGGAAGCGTTTCAAAGTGGGAGACAGATTATTTGCGCGATGTCGAGTTCATTCCTGATGCCGCTATCGCTTCAACGGAGATTTGAAAATCTGATCTACTTGCGTCAAGGAAACTTAGATCAGCATCTTGCAGCAGCGCTGCCGAAGAATCAATGGAATGAAAAGCTACCTGCGGGCAGGGGATGGTTCAAGAATCTTTCGATTCAGTTGGCTATGCCAGAACCTTCGCTGAATCAACAAAGTCAAGTCCATGAGCCTCAGCTACAGGCTGGCTAACAAGCTTTCCATCGTGGGTGTTTAGGCCTAAGGCTAGAGCAGCGTCTTGCTTACATGCTTCCAACCAGCCCTTGTTAGCAATAGCTTTCGCATAGCTCAAGGTTGCGTTGGTGAGTGCATAGGTTGAGGTGTGTGCCACAGCACCAGGCATGTTTGCAACACAGTAAAAAACAGAGTTGTGAACCTTGAATGTTGGTTCAGCGTGCGTGGTTGGTCTTGAATCTTCAAAACATCCACCCTGATCAATAGCAATATCAACTAGAACCGATCCTGGCTTCATCTTCTTTACCAGTGCATTGGTAACAAGCTTTGGAGCCTTTGCTCCTGGAATCAAGACAGAACCAATAACCAAATCTGCTTGAGTTACTGCTCGTTCAATCTCGAAGCTGTTGCTTGCAAGAGTGTTCAATCGTCCTGCATAAAGCGCATCAAGTTCTCTTAGGCGATTGATGTTGGTATCTAGAACAGTTACTTCTGCTCCAAGACCTACAGCCATGGCGATTGCGTTAGTTCCTGCGACCCCTCCACCAAGAACAACCACCTTGGCAGATCTAGTGCCAGGCACTCCACCCAAAAGAATTCCATGTCCACCGTTTTGAGCAAATAGAGTCTGTGCTCCAACAAGAGCAGATAGTCGGCCAGCAACCTCGCTCATCGGAGCAAGAAGAGGTAGTTGTCTATTTGGGGTCTGAACAGTCTCGTAAGCGATAGAAGTTACCTTCTTGGCAACTAGTTCTTTAGTGAGTTCTAGATCAGCGGCTAGGTGAAGGTAGGTGAACAGGACTAGACCAGGACGAAGGTAGCCGTATTCGCTTGCGATTGGTTCCTTAACCTTGAGAATCATCTCTCCGGTGTTCCAAGTGGTTGCAGCGTCTGGGAGGATGTGTGCTCCCGCTGCTGAATAGTCTGCATCAGAGATACTTGAGCCTTCGCCGGCACCTTTTTGAATGTAAACCTCGTGGCCTGAAGCTACGAGTTCGTGGACTCCCGCTGGGGTAATTGCGACGCGGAATTCGTTGTTCTTGATCTCTGAAGGGACAGCGATCTTCATGATTCTCCTCTAGGTAGGAGCTACCTTGCTCCAACCAAAATCAAGAATACCCCAATTCATAGGGCTTTACTTGAGCCCGCTTGGGGCCAACAGCCCATTGAAATGAGTTATACCGATTTGACCTTTTTGCCTATAAATCTTGTGGGGTATGGCATTATTTTAATCAATGCGTTCTTTCGCGCAGTCGGTGCCCAAACTCGGCCGTCTGACGGCCCTTGTATATAAGGAGCAAAAGGTTATGAATCAAAACCTTCCAGAAGATCCACAACTACGCGAAATGGTTAAAGCAGCTTTAGCCCATAAAGTTACTCGTAGAGCAGTTCTAGGTGGTGCAGTTGCAACTTCAGCAGCAGCCCTACTTGCAGCATGTGCTCCATCAGATAAGCCGAAGCTAACTCCGGCTACCGATGTCAGTGATTCAGACCCAACTCTTATTTGGAGCAACTGGTCACTTTACGTAGACATCGATGACAACGGAAACTACCCAACACTTGAAAAGTTCAAGAGCGAAACAGGTATCACTGTTACCTACCGCGAAGACTTTGACGACAACGACTCTTACTACGGAAAAGTTAAGGACCAGCTAGCGCTAGGTCAAGACATTGGTGCAGATATAACTTGCCCAACTTCTTGGATGGCAGCTCGCTGGATCAATCAGGGAACTGTTCAAACTTTTGATGATGCAAATCTTCCAAACAAGAAGAACCTGCAGCCTGCTTACCTAGGTGAGTCATATGACCCACAGCGAACAATGTCACTTCCTTACCAAGGTATTCTTGCTGGTTTTGCTTTCGACAAGAAGGCTTACAAGGATGCGACAGGTAAAGAAGCTCCTGCTGTTATTGAAGACCTTTGGAACCCAGCCCTTAAGGGACGCATTGGTGTTCTAAGCGAGATGCGCGACACTGTTGGAATTGTTTTGATGTCCCAAGGTATTTCTATCGGTGATGCAAACAGCCTTACCGAAGATGCATTCATGTCAGCAATTGATGTAATCGGCCAGAAGGTAGCAGAGGGTCAGATTGCTCGAATCAAGGGAAACAGCTACAAGGATGACCTAGTAAACGGTGACACCATTGCAGCTATCGCTTGGTCAGGGGATATCATTCAGTTGAACGCAGAAGCAGGTTACGACCGCTTCGGTTTCGTTCTTCCTGAATCAGGTGGAACCATCTCAGCTGACTGCTTCGTAATTCCTATGGGAGCTACTCACAAGAAGAACGCTGAGAAGCTAATGAACTTCTACTACGACCCATACAACGCTGCTGTATTGGCTGCTTACGTGAACTACATCACACCAGTTATGGGAGCAAAGGAAGAAGCAATCAAGCTTGACCCAGCTCTTGCTGAGAACCAGTTGATCTTCCCGACCGAAGAGTTCTTGTCTTTAACTCAGGGCTTTAGAGCTCTTGACGGTAAGGAAGAGCAAGCGTTCACAAAGGCATTCCAAAAGATCAAACTAGGCGCGTAGTGGCAAAGGAATTTATTGCCCGCGGAGCTGACTTAGAACTTAAGAAGATTCGCAAAGAGTTCCCTGGTTTTACCGCAATTGAAGAGCTTGACCTTCACGTCCCAGCAGGGGAGTTCTTTGCTCTGCTAGGTCCTTCAGGTTGCGGTAAAACTACAACTCTTCGCTTAGTTGCTGGTCTTGAAACTCCAACCTCCGGAAATATCTTTATCGGTGGCGAGGATGTAACAGAGACTAAGCCTCACGAGCGTCCAGTCAACACTGTGTTCCAGTCCTATGCTCTTTTCCCTCATATGAATGTGTTGGAGAACGTTGCTTTTGGTTTGCGTCAGAGAAAGATTGACGAGCCGCTAGTAAAAGCTAAAGAGGCATTGAACCTCGTGCAGCTTGCTCACCTAGCAGACCGCAAGCCACAGCAGCTCTCTGGTGGTCAGCAGCAACGTGTTGCGCTAGCTAGAGCATTGGTTAACAGACCTTCTCTTCTATTGCTAGATGAGCCACTTGGAGCACTCGATCTCAAACTACGTCGCGAGATGCAGATTGAGTTGAAGGCTATTCAAATGGAAGTGGGGCTTACCTTCTTGCACGTGACTCACGATCAAGAAGAAGCCATGGACATGGCTGACACTGTGGCAGTTATGAACAAGGGTCGCATCGAGCAGATGGGTGCACCTGAAGCTCTATATGACAGGCCAAAGACTGTGTTCGTATCTAAGTTCCTTGGTCAATCAAATCTTTTGGTTGGTGAAGTTGAATCAAGTTCAGCTAACTCAGTCAGCATTGAGGTTGCAGGCAATAAGATTTCTGTTCCAAAGGCTAGAGCTGAAAAGCACAAGGGAAAGATTGCGATTGGATTTAGACCGGAGAAGGCTACTTTCACAAGCAAGAAGCCAACTGCTAGCTCTGCAACAAACATCATCGGGCCTGGTGAAATCATTGACATCAGATTCACCGGTGTTAGCAACCAGTACCTAATAGAAGTTCCAGGTCTTGGAAACCTAACTGTCTTTGCTCAAAACGTGGGTAAGTCACCTGTTACTGAACTTGGTGAAAAAGTATGGATTTCTTGGTCAGTCGAACATTCATTTGGTCTAGCTGATTTACCTAACACAGGCAAAGCGGTCTAGCGAAGATGGCCTTCGCAGCTTTCAGTTCTAGCAAGCCAAAGGGTTTTTCAAAACCTACAAAATCGGGCAAGGTAGCAATCGCGCTACTCGCACCCGGGCTTGCTTACCTGGGAGCATTCTTCTTAACACCCTTGTTTGCACTAATCATGATGTCCCTTCAGGCACCAGATCCAATGGGTGGTTTTGGAGACTACGTTCCAGCATTTGAAATAAACAACTACTTCTTAGTTATTGCGGATTACTTGCCGCAGATGTTGCGATCATTCCTGTACGCATTGGCTGCAACAATTCTGGCTCTTGTTATTTCATATCCATTGGCTTACTTCATTGGTGTGAAGGCTCGTCCTTACCCATTGCTACAGAAGCTGATGCTTACCTTGGTTATCGCTCCATTCTTTATTTCGTTCTTGCTAAGAACTCTGGCCTGGAAGCAAATCTTCTCTAACGAGTCATGGATTGTGACAACCCTTCAACAGCTTGGTCTTCTTGAGTCAGATCAGTATGTTGTGGGTACACCGTTCATGGTTATCTTTGGTCTAACCTATAACTTCATTCCTTTCATGACCCTTCCTCTCTACACTTCTCTTGAGAGACTAGACACTCGCTACCTAGAAGCGGGATCTGATCTATACGCATCTCCTTCAAAGGTTTTTAGAAAAGTAACTATTCCTCTTTCAATGCCCGGAATCATTTCAGGAACTCTGCTTACCTTTATTCCTATTGCTGGTGACTACATCAACGCCTCGGGTGATTTCTTAGGTTCTAGCTCCACGGCAATGTTGGGTAACGTAATTGAGGCCAATTACCTTCAAATCAATGACTACCCTTCAGCATCAGCACTGTCTGTTCTATTGATGGGTGCGATTTTGATTCTTGTTGCAGGCTACGTCAAGAAGTCTGGAACGGAGGATTTGCTCTAATGAAATTTAGTTTGGGTAAATACGCTTTTCCTTTGTATGCAGTTCTTGCTTTCATCTATCTTTTGATACCTATTGGTTACACCTTCGTTTTCTCATTCAATGACTCACTAAAGACCAACCTGATTTGGCGTGGTTTCACACTGGATAAGTGGACAAACGTTTGTGATCGTGAAGGTGTTTGTGAAGCATTCGGCAACTCTGTTCTTATCGGAGTTATTTCAACTATTGCCGCCACAGCACTTGGAACCATGATTGCAATTGCTTTGGTTCGCTACCGCTTCAAGTTCCGCAGATCAACAAACCTTCTCTTGTTTTTACCTATGGCAACCCCAGAGGTTGTTCTAGGCGCAGGACTTGCATCTCAGTTCTTCAGTCTTGGAGTTGAAAAGGGAATTGGAACAATCATTCTTGGACACATTGTGTTCTGTCTGTCCTTTGTGGTTGTAACTGTGAAGGCTAGAGTTGCAAGCCTTGATCCTGTTCTAGAAGAAGCGGGTAAGGACCTTTACGCTAACCCAAGACAGGTGTTCTGGAAGATTACCTTCCCGCTACTTCTTCCAGGTATCGCAGCAGCAGCTCTACTTTCATTTGCTTTGAGCTTTGATGATTTCATCATCACTAACTTCAACGCCGGTGCAGATATGACATTCCCTCGCTATGTCTTCACAGCAGCAGCTAGAGGTGTTCCTGCTGAGGCAAACGTGATAGGTAGTGCTGTGTTTATTGCAGCAATCTTGCTAGTGCTAATGACTCAGATTAACGGTGAGCGTAAACGCCGTCTCTTACTCAAAAAGCACTAAGCAAACAGAGAAATTAGAGCTTCTTCGAAGTGAGCTCTGTGTCTTTCAACATCTTCAATTGTGTGAGCTGGTGACATCAAAGCCATGTTGTGGAATGGTGTCATCAATATGCCACGGTTTAGAGCATGGATGTGAAGATACTGCTGCAATTCAAAGTCATCAGCGTCAGCTGCTTCTCTACCATTCTTAGGTGCTTCTGATCTAAATGAGTATTCAGCTCTACAGCCCAACTGGCTGACCTGCCAAGGAGCTCCATACTTTCTGATCAAGTCTTGAACATTCTTAGTCCAAACATCACAAAGAGCTTCCATAGATACGAATGCTTCAGGAGTTAAAACCTTGGTTAGCGTCGCAGCGATAGCTGCCATAGAAAGCGCGTTACCAGCTAGTGTTCCACCAACACCACCTACGTCAATGTGTTCTAGGTGAAGACTCTTCTGTACCTTTGCAGTTAGTTCTGCTGTCATACCGAAAGCACCTGCAGGAATACCAGCACCGATTGTCTTGCCCAAGACAACTGCATCTGGCTGAAGGTTTCTTCTAGCAGTCATTCCGCCAGGACCCTCACTTAGAGTGTGGGTCTCATCGATGATCAGGATTACGTCATAGCGAGTGCAGAGCTCTCTCAAGCCTTCTAGGTAACCAGGCTCTGGAAGAACAATTCCAATGTTTGTCATCGCTGGTTCGATAAGCATTGCTGCAACCTCACCGGTAGCGAAAGCTGCTTCCGCTGCATCTAAGTCATTGAAGGGAACAACTATTGTTGTTTCACTTGGATCAACCTGAGGGCCAATGTTGTTTTCACGGCTAACAGTGTTGCCATTGTCATCAAGAACAGCAAATGTTTCATCAACTGTTCCGTGATAGCAGTAGTCGTGCACAACAACCTTGTGTCTACCTGATACGTGTCTTGCATATCTCAAGATGTGTCGGTTGGCATCGGTAGCTGTAAGGGTGAATTGCCACTTAGCCATACCAAAGCGATCAGCTAGTGTCTGAGCTGCAACAGCGGCATCCGCGGTAGGCAACATTAGGGTGATTCCCTTTGATAGTTGCTCAGCGATTGCCTTAACAGATGCGTCAGGGGAGTGACCAACCATGGCACCGGTGTCGCCCAGGCAGAAGTCAACGTATTCAATGCCATCAGCATCAGTGAATCTAGAGCCCTTAGCTTTAGTTACATAAACAGGGTGAGGGCCAGGCCACTTAGACATCCAAGACATTGGCACACCACCCATGAGAGTGTTTTTCGCACTTTCATGAAGCTTGGCTGATTCAGGGTGCTTAGCTATGAAAAGCTCAACCTCATCTGCAAATAGTTTGGCTAATTTGTCTCTGTTTGCATATGAGTGCATTGGGTCTTGTCCTCTGATATTTAAAGTTTTGCTATTCCGTCTTCAACAACATCTAGTGCGTCTTGAATTAGTTCATCGCTTATAGCAAGTGATGGCAGGAAGCGAATTACGTTGCCGTAGGTTCCTGCATTCAAGATAACTACTCCGTTTAGGTGTGAGTGCTTCACAACTGCATCAACAGCTGCTGAGTTTGGAGTGCGAGTTCCTGGAACTACTAATTCGATTGCAAGCATTGCACCGCGGCCACGGATCTCACCAATGACTGGGTACTTAGCTTTCATCTGCTCTAGGCGAGCCATCATGACTGACTCGATGTGCTTCGCCTTCTCAAGTACTCCGCCATCTTCGATCTGCTTTAGTACTGAAATAGCAGCTGCTGCTGCAACTGGGTTACCACCGAAGGTTCCACCAATTCCACCTGGGTGAGAAGAGTCCATAATCTCAGCTCTACCAACTACTGCTGATATAGGCATACCACCGGCAATACCCTTAGCAACAGTCATGAGATCAGGCTCGAAACCTTCCTCGTGCTCTGATGCAAACCACTTACCAGTTCTTGCAATACCTGCTTGAACCTCATCTGCTACTAGAACGATTCCGTTGGCGTGAGCCCACTGGCTCAAAGTCTTTAGGAAGCCCGGAGCAGGCACAATGAATCCACCTTCACCCTGAATAGGTTCAATTACTACTGCAGCGAAGTTCTTCGCTCCGATTCTCTTCTCCATGTAGTTGATTGCTCTAGTGGCGGCTTCTTCTCCGGTCATGCCCTCTGGGTCATGGAACGGGTAAGACATTGGAACGTGAGTAACGCTGCCAGCAAAAGGACCAAAGCCATCTGCATAAGGCATGTTCTTGAAGTTCATAGCCATGGTTAGGTTTGTTCTACCGTGGTAAGCGTGATCGAATACTGCGATTTCGTTTCGCTTGGTGAACTTTCTGGCCAACTTGATTGCGTTCTCAACTGCTTCAGCACCTGAGTTGAACAATGCTGAACGCTTGACGAAGTTACCTGGCATGCGTCTGTTTAGGATTTCACAAACCTGAACGTAAGGCATGTATGGGGTGACAGTGAAAAGAGTGTGAGTTAGCTTTGCTACCTGCTCTGATACAGCTGCTACTACACCTGGGTTTGTGTGGCCGATTGTTGTAACACCAATACCTGAACCCATATCGATGTATTGGTTGCCATCAACGTCTACCAAGATCGCACCATGAGCTGATTCGATGTATGCAGGTAGTGAGGTTCCAACACCGTGGCCCACGTGCTCTAGACGGTGTGCGTGTAAGGCCTGAGACTTAGGGCCTGGGATAGCAGTAACAAGAAGTCTTTTCTGTTCTATTGTCATGCCCTAATTCTACGCCTGGCAGATTTATCTTGCTAGAAGCCCATCACTAAAGGAGAGTATGCATATAGGCATCTTTTCCCTTGCAATAGCCACAACTTAATCGGGTAATAGAGTTTTCTCGAAGTCCCGCAAACACAGCTCCCGCTGTTTCTAAGTGAATATATACACCCCAAATAGGAACAAAGACACTAAAATTGAGTCCATGGGGATCATACTTTTTGCACTCTTTATACCTTTTTTCGGGCTCTCTATTGTTGCGCTTGTTTTCAGCAAGAGGATTCGAAGAGAGAAAACCATTACTAAGGCTGGTTATGTAGTTCTGTTTCTCCAACTTGCCGCGACAATCTTGGCCTGTGTGACTGCCCTCACAGATTCAGACAGTAATTTTAGGTACTTAAATGACCAATTTGCTTTCTTTATGCTTACCTTCACCGCTTTGTGTGGGCTAATCCTTTTCACACCAAAATTAAAATTTGAGAAAAACAGGTAATCAGGTTCTGCCTGTGTAGAAACCTTGCACTATCTTTCAAACTAAGCACTTCGAAAATCTGTAGGTGAAGCCACCGTTATCCATATGGACTTACTGTTGTAGGCGATTACCGAACAAGGCCACTAGCAGCAGGGATTACGGGGTTGGTGGCAAGATTGAGACATGAAGAAGATAATCATCCTGGGCAGTACGGGCTCTATTGGCACCCAAGCCCTAGATATTATTGAAGCTAACCCTGACAAGTTCCAGGTTGTTGGACTTGCTGGTAATTCAAATAAAGAATTACTAGCTGCTCAAGCAAGCAAGTTCTCAGTAGATCAAAAGAACGTGGCTGTTGGTGCGGATGAAGCTACAGCTCTAGTTGAAAATACAGATGCTGATGTTGTCATCAATGGAATAACAGGATCCATTGGTCTTGCTCCAACGCTGGCTACTTTGAAAACGGGAAAGCGTTTAGCTCTAGCTAACAAAGAGTCTCTAATTGTTGGTGGGAGATTAGTAACTGAGGCCGCAGCTCCTGGACAAATAGTTCCAGTTGACTCAGAGCACTCTGCTTTGGCTCAGTGTCTTTTGGCGGGAGATTCTAAAGAAGTGGCAACACTTATCCTGACTGCATCAGGTGGACCTTTCAGAGGCTTCAATGCTGAGCAGCTAAAGCAAGTAACACCAGAGCAAGCTTTGAAGCACCCGACTTGGACTATGGGAAGAGTAGTAACAACTAACTCGGCAACCATGGTTAATAAAGGCTTAGAACTTATTGAAGCTCATCTACTTTTCAATGTTCCTTTTGAACAGATTGAAGTTACTGTTCACCCGCAGTCCGTAGTTCACTCAATGGTTAGTTTTGTTGATGGCTCGATCATTGCTCAATGCTCACCACCAGACATGAAGCTACCTATTGCACTGGGTATGACTTGGCCTGATCGTATTGAGAACGTAAGTCCACCAGTTGATTTCACCAAGGCACACACTTGGACATTCGAACCTCTAGATGAAGAAGTATTCAAAGCAGTAAAGATCGCTAGACAAGTAGGCTCCGCAGGTCTTACCTACCCAGCTGTCTACAATGCAGCAAACGAGCAGGCAGTCGATGCTTTCCACGACAAAGCAATTTCTTTTCCAGAGATTCTAGAAATCATTGAAGAGGTTGTGGCATCTCACAAACCGGAACAAGAGATGTCTCTTGAATCCGTGCTAGCAGCTGAAGTGTGGGCTAGAGAAACTGCTAATCGACTGATAGCCAACCGAAACTAAATACTGAATGTCGGTCAGCTTAGTTAGGTTAGACAAATGGATTTAATAAACAACATCGGTGGCTGGGTCTTCTTACTAATTGGACTAGCAATCTCAATTGCCCTTCATGAGATTGGTCACATGTGGCCTGCGAAGAAGTTCGGCGTAAAAGTCACTAAGTACATGGTTGGCTTTGGGCCAACACTCTTCTCTAGAAAAAGAGGGGATACCGAATACGGCATCAAGTTGATTCCACTTGGAGGATACATCCAAATGGTAGGAATGCTTCCTCCAACTCAAGCTGCGAACGCCAAGAAGAATTGGTGGCAAAGACTTACTGCGGGTGCTCAACCTAATGAGCACATTGTTATTGCTGAAGAAGATGAAGGTAAGACTTTTTACCAGCTTGCTCCTTGGAAGAAACTCATCATCATGTTTGGTGGACCATTTGCCAACCTAGTAATTGCAGCGGTTCTTGCAGTTGTCTTGTTTTCTGGGTTCGGTGCCTACGAAAGAACCTCGACCGTAAAAGATGTTTTGTCATGTGTTCCTAGCGAAACAAATGAAGACTGCGCTGATCCAAATCCCGTTTCCCCTTCTAGCAAAGCTGGTCTTTTACCAGGGGACAAGATTCTGAGCTTCGCTGGTCAGCCTGTTGAGTATTGGTCAGATGTTGAATCAAGGCTGAAAGATTCAGTTGGTAAGAGCGTTTCAATGGTCGTTGATCGAAATGGCGTTCAGGTAAGTCTGACCATTGAGCCGACCTTGCTGACATCAGCAGGAGAATCAAGACCCTACCTAGGTGTCTATTTAGAAGCTGAGCGGGTTCCTCAAAGTGTTGGTGCTGCGCTTGGTCAAGTAGGAATGATGATGTCCGATACTGCGGCCATGATCATTCAACTTCCGCTTCAAGCAGGAGCAGCTATAACTGAAATAGCACCTGGCTCTGAACGAAATGAAAATGGTGCTATCTCGATCATTGGACTGGGCCAGTTCTCTGGGCAAATAGCCTCGGATGCCTCTATAAGCTTTGAAGACAAGATGCTTTCACAGCTCGGGCTACTGATGTCCCTAAACATTGCTCTGTTTGTCTTTAACATGGTTCCGCTAGTTCCTCTAGATGGCGGTCACATAGCCGGAGCTATTTACGAGTCAATCAAACGTGGGGTTTTTAGGGTTCGAGGGAAGAAATGGGTACGTCCGGTTGACACCAGCCAGATGATGCCAATTGCTTATTTTGTAGCCAGCCTGCTTATTGTTTTGACCATAGTTCTAGTACTCAGGGACATCCTGAATCCGCTTTCCCTGTAAGTTCAAGGGACATCTAAGCCGAGCGGTTTAGACTAAAGCCATGTCGATGTCGTTTTGGCATCAGGAAGAAGTGATTTTAAGTGCCAGCCATTAACTTAGGTCTACCAAATACTCCACCTGTCTTGACCCCAAGACGTAAGACTCGCCAGATCAAGGTTGGAAGTGTCGGCGTGGGAAGTGACTCACCTGTATCCATTCAATCAATGACCACAACTCAGACAACTGACATTAACGGCACTCTTCAACAAATCGCCGAGCTAACAGCCACTGGTTGTGACATCGTCCGTGTTGCATGTCCAACCCAAGAAGACGCAGATGTCCTAAGAATCATTGCGAAGAAATCTCAGATTCCAGTAATCGCTGATATTCACTTCCAGCCAAAGTATGTTTTCGCAGCAATCGATGCAGGTTGCGGTGCTGTTCGCGTTAACCCTGGAAACATTCGACAGTTTGACGACAAGGTTGGCGAAATTGCCAAGGCTGCAAAAGATGCCGGCGTATCAATTCGTATCGGTGTAAACGCTGGCTCGCTAGATCCAAGACTTCTTCAGAAGTATGGCAAGCCAACAGCAGAAGCACTGGTTGAGTCTGCTGTTTGGGAAGCGTCACTATTTGAAGAGCACGACTTCCACGACTTCAAGATTTCTGTAAAGCACAACGACCCTGTAGTTATGGTTCGTGCTTATGAGTTACTTGCTGAGCAAGGAGACTGGCCACTACACCTAGGTGTAACCGAAGCTGGTCCTGCATTCCAAGGAACAATTAAATCTTCTGTCGCTTTCGGAGCTCTATTGAGCAAGGGAATCGGAGACACTATCCGTGTTTCACTTTCAGCTCCACCAGCTGAAGAAGTAAAAGTTGGAGCAAAGATCCTTGAAGCACTAAATCTTCGTCCTCGTAAGTTCGAGATTGTTTCTTGTCCATCTTGTGGCCGAGCACAGGTTGATGTTTACAAGCTTGCAGAAGATGTAACAGCAGGGCTTGAGCACATGACAGTACCAATTCGTGTAGCTGTTATGGGTTGTGTTGTTAATGGTCCTGGCGAAGCACGTGAAGCAGACCTTGGTGTTGCATCAGGAAACGGCAAGGGTCAAATCTTTGTTAAGGGTGAAGTAATCAAGACTGTGCCTGAGAGTGAAATCGTTGCAACTCTTATTGAAGAGGCAAACAGACTAGCTGGCGAAATGGACCCAAGCCTAGTCGGCAGCCCTCAGGTTGTTGTCGCGAAGAAAGATTGATTGATGATTCTTTCGATGTCGCAATTATTCTTGCGAACACTAAGAGAAGATCCTGCTGAAGCCGAAGTAGACAGCCACAAGCTTCTTGTTAGAGCTGGGTACATCCGCAGAGCAGCACCTGGTATCTATACCTGGCTACCTCTTGGGCTAGCAGTCAAAGCTAAAGTTGAGCAGATTGTTCGTGAAGAGATGGCTGCTGCTGGAGCTCAAGAAGTATTCTTCCCTGCACTTTTACCTCGCGAACCTTTTGAAGTGACAGGTCGTTGGAGCGAGTACGGCGATAACCTTTTCCGTTTGCAGGATAGAAAGAAAGCTGATTATCTTCTAGCTCCAACTCACGAAGAGATGTTCACTCTTTTGGTGAAGGATCTTTACTCAAGTTACAAAGATTTGCCACTAACTCTTTTCCAAATCCAAAACAAGTATCGTGACGAAGCTAGACCTCGTGCAGGTCTATTGCGTGGTCGCGAGTTTGTAATGAAAGACGCTTACTCATTTGATGTATCCGATGCAGGGCTTGTTGCTTCTTACCTGGCTCAAAGGGATGCATACGAAAGAATCTTTACTCGTCTCGGTATTGAGTACGTAATTGTTCGTGCAGATGCAGGAGCAATGGGTGGATCAGCATCCGAAGAATTCCTGTCTCCTTCTCCTATCGGTGAAGACACATTCGTTAGATCAGCTGGTGGCTATGCTGCCAACGTTGAGGCTGTAACTATATCTGCTCCAGAATCTTTGAGTATTGATGGATTGCCTCAAGCAGAAACTCACTCAACTCCAGGTGCAACTTCAATCAATGCAGTTGTTTCTTTCGCTCAAGATTCCTTAGGTAAGAAAGATGTTGATGCTGCCTCGACTTTGAAGCACATTGTCTTGGCACTTACTGACATCAAACACAAGAGATCTCTTGTTGTTGTCGGTATTCCAGGGGACCGTGATCTTGAAATGAAGAGAGCGGAAATTGCTTTTGCTGGCTATGAAGTTGAAACAGCAAATGATGAGGACTTTGCCAAGCACCCTCAGTTAGTCAAGGGATTTATTGGCCCAGTTAAAAACAGCGCACCGTTCTTAGGTGAGAAAGCCGAATCAAAGATTCGCTATCTTTTGGACCCAAGAGTGGTAACTGGAACTTCTTGGATTGCTGGTTCAAACGAAAGGGACAAGCACACCTTCAACTTGGTAGCAGGTCGAGACTTTGAAGCTGATGGAGTTGCTGACTTAGCCGAAATCCGTGCTGGAGATCCTGCTCCTGATGGCAGTGGACCTTTGGAATTAGCTAGAGGAATTGAAATTGGACACGTATTCCAGCTCGGGAGAAAATACGCAGAGGCACTAGATCTCAAGGTTCTAGATGAAAATGGCAAACTGGTTACTGTGACAATGGGTTCTTATGGAATCGGTGTTACTCGCATCATTGCTGTTCTTGCAGAAGCAAACAATGATGAAAAGGGTCTGATCTGGCCTGCTGCGGTTTCTCCTGCAGATATCCACGTTGTTGCTGCTGGTAAGGACGATGTAATTTACGAAACTGCTGCCAAATTGGCTAAAGAGCTTGAAGCCAAAGGTAAGTCAGTGATTCTGGATGACCGCCTAAAGGTATCTCCCGGCGTGAAATTTAGTGATGCTGAACTACTTGGTATCCCGCAAATAGTCATTGTTGGCAGGGGTCTCGAAAATGGGGAAGTCGATCTTTGGGATAGACGCTCTGGCGAGCGACGCTCTGTCAAGGTAGAATTGGCGGTAGCCGAGCTCACATAGTCCATTCTTTGTGGCTTGCATAACTTACTAGCGGCCAGGAGGCGTTTCATGGACATCGATTTAGGTGCTCTTCGACTTGTTGAAAGAGATCGAGAAATTCCTTTCAACGAACTTGTTGAAATTATTGAAGCCGCAGTTGAAGCCGCCTATCACAAGAGCGTAGGCAACAGCGATCCAGCTCGTGCCGTACTAGACCAGAAGACTGGCAAAATCGTAATCATGGTTCCTGACACTGAGGAACGCAATGAAGCTGGCGAACTAATCGTTACCTTGCCTGATGGTTCAAAGGTTCCTGAAGTAGATAAGACCCCTGAAAATTTCGGTCGAATTGCAGCTAATGCCGCGAAGCAGGTTATTGCTCAGCGAATCAGAGGTATCTCGGATGAAGGTCTTTATGGAGAATTCAAGGCCAAGGTTGAAGATATTGTTGCTGGTGAAATTCAGCAGGGTCCTCGTTCATACATGGTTTATGTAAAGCTTGGTGATGCTGAAGCCATCATGCCTCCAGAAGAGCAAGTTCCTGGTGAGGACTACTCACACGGAAAGAGAATGCGTTTTTATGTGACCAAGGTTGATAAGAACGTGAGAGGTCAGGTGCAGATCAACGTTTCTAGAACTCACCCGAGCCTTGTTCGTAAGCTATTTGCTCTAGAAGTACCGGAAATTGCTAGTGGCCAGGTTGAAATCGTCCAGGTTGCTAGAGAAGCAGGCCACCGCACCAAGATTGCAGTTAGAACCTCAGTTGCAGGGCTAAATGCAAAGGGTGCCTGTATTGGTGAACTAGGTCAACGAGTTAGAGCAGTAACAGCTGAATTGAACGATGAAAAGATCGACATTGTTGATTATTCAGAAGATATCGCTAAGTTTGTTGCTCAGGCACTGTCTCCAGCTAAGGTTTCAGCCTCATTCGTAGTCAATGACGGTGCTGCTGTTAGGGGAGAACACCCTAAGGTACGCGTACTTGTACCTGAATACCAGCTTTCACTTGCTATTGGTAAGGAAGGTCAGAACTCTAGACTTGCCAGCAAGCTAACCGGAGCCAAGATTGACATCATGGCTGATGACCTCGAAGACGAGGAATAAACAGTAGCCCTACGCCTTTACATAAAAGGCTAGAGCTTTAGGGAATGCAGGCAGTAGAATGTATCCAGTTAGAACTTGCGTTGGCTGCCGCCAGCGTGGCAACCGATCAGATTTGATTCGGATAGCCAATTTTCAGGGAAACCTGAGCGTTGATACCGAAAAGAAAATGCCCGGTCGTGGCTCTTGGATACACAAGAAAACGAAATGTCTTGAAACTGCGGTTGAAAGAAAAGCCTTTGGACGAGCATTTCGCGGAAAAGCTGACCTTGAGCAAGTAACTGATTTAGTCAAACAAATAGAACAGGCCGAAATGATGTTAGAGATCTAATGAGCACCTCGAAATGAGTTCCTCAAAGCAATAAGCCTGCCCTGACTGGGGTGGGTCCCAGACAGGAGATATAAAGTGGCGCTACCACGCGTGTACGACATTGCCAAAGAGCTCGGTATTGAAACTGCCGAGGCACTGGCCAAATTAAACGAATTAGGCGAATACGTCAAGAGCGGTTCGTCAACCATTGCCCCTCCGGTGGCAAACAAGCTTCGTGCAGCGTATCCAAACGCCAAGCCAAAAGAAGAAGCTCCTAAGGTGGAGAAAGCACCAGCTAAGGCAAAGACAACTAAGGCAGCTGCTGCTAAAGAAGAGACTGTTGAAGAGGCAAAGCCTGCTGATGCTGCTCCTGCCGAGCCAGCAGGTCCTGCTGCTCCGGTAGCCCCAACTGCTGGTATTCCACGTCCAGGAAACAACCCATTTGCTGCAGCACAGGGCATGGGTATTCCTCGTCCGATGGCAAGACCAGGAAACAATCCTTTCTCTTCTAATCAGGGCATGAGTAGACCAGGTCAATCTGGTACTCGTCCAGGTGGAGCTCCTCGTCCAGCTGGCGCTGGTGGTCCATCAAGACCAGGTGGAGCTCCTCGTCCAGCTGGTGCTGGAGGATCTTCTCGTCCAGGTGGATTTACTCCTCGTCCGGGTGGTGCGCCGGGTGGTGCTCCAGGTGGAGCTCCAGGTTTCGGCCCTCCGGGAGGTCGTCCAGGTGCTGGTGGGCGTGGTCGCGGTGGCGGTACAGCTGGTGCTTTCGGTAAGGGTGGCTCAAGGAGCTCATCTAAGGCTAGAAAGTCTAAGAGAGTCAAACGCGAAGAGTTTGAACAGCGTTCAGCTCCAAGCCTTGGTGGTGCAGTAGTTCCACGCGGTGATGGCACCACAGTTATTCGTCTTCGCAGAGGTTCTTCTATTCAGGACTTTGCAGACAAGATTGATGCCAATGCTGGTCAGCTGATCACGGTGCTATTCCACCTAGGTCAGATGGCAACAGCAACTGCTTCATTGGATGAAGAGACATTCCAGATTCTTGGAGAAGAGCTTGGTTACAAGCTTGAAGTTGTTTCAGCAGAAGATGAAGAGCGAGAGCTATTCGATTCATTCGGTCTAGATATTTCTACTGACTTCGAAGAAGACGACGAAGACATGGAATTCCGTGCTCCAGTTGTGACTGTAATGGGTCACGTTGATCACGGTAAGACTCGTTTGCTTGACAAGATTCGTAACGCCAATGTTCAAGGCGGTGAAGCTGGTGGTATTACTCAGCACATTGGTGCTTACCAAGTTCACAGCATGCACGAAGGTGTTGAACGTCCGATTACCTTTATCGATACACCAGGTCACGAGGCGTTCACCGCTATGCGTGCACGTGGTGCTCAGGTAACTGACATTGCAATCCTTGTTGTTGCAGCCGATGACGGTGTTATGCCTCAGACAGTTGAAGCGTTGAACCACGCTCAGTCTGCTGGTGTTCCAATTGTTGTTGCTGTGAACAAGGTTGATAAAGAGGGAGCAAACCCTGCCAAGATTCGTCAGCAGCTAACCGAGTTCAACTTGGTTGCTGAAGAGTATGGTGGCGATGTTCTGTTCGTGGATGTGTCTGCTCTAACCGGTGCAGGAATTCCTGAACTTCTAGATGCTGTACTTCTAACTGCAGATGCTGCCCTAGATCTTCGCGCTAACCCTAACCGTGATGCACGCGGTGTTGCAATTGAAGCCAACCTAGACAAGGGACGTGGATCGGTAGCAACAGTTCTGATTCAGTCAGGAACTCTAAGTGTTGGAGATTCAATTGTTGCAGGTGCTGCTCACGGTCGTGTTCGTGCGATGTTCAACGAGAACGGTGAAGCAGTTGAATCAGCAGGTCCTTCAAGACCTGTCCAGGTTCTAGGTTTGCAGTCAGTTCCTCGTGCAGGTGACACATTTGTTGTTACTGAAGATGAGCGTCAGGCAAGACAGATCGCTGAGAAGCGTGAAGCTGCAGATAGAAATGCTCTTCTTGCTAAAACTCGTAAGCGCGTTAGCCTCGAAGACTTTACTAAGGCATTCGAAGAGGGCAAGGTTGAATCACTCAACTTGGTCATCAAGGGTGACGTTTCTGGTGCTGTTGAAGCACTTGAAGATGCACTTCTCAAGATTGAAGTTGATGACTCTGTTCAACTACGTATCATCCACCGTGGTGTTGGTGCTGTTACTGAGAGCGATGTTAACTTGGCAACAGTTGACAACGCGATCATCATTGGATTCAACGTCAAGCCAGATAACAAGGCTAAGGAACGTGCTGACCGTGAAGGTGTTGACGTTCGTTTCTACTCAGTTATCTATGCAGCTCTTGATGATATTGAGAAATCACTCAAGGGAATGCTCAAGCCAGAATACGAAGAAGCCGCTCTTGGTTCAGCCGAGGTTCTCGAGATCTTCAAGTCTTCAAAGGTTGGCACCATCGCAGGTTCTATCGTTCGCTCAGGTTCAATCAAGAGAAACAGCCTTGCTCGTATCTCTCGTGATGGCACGATGCTTGCTGAGAACCTAAAGATTGACTCTCTAAAGAGATTCAAGGATGATGCAACCGAGGTTAAGACTGACTTCGAGTGTGGTATTGGTCTTGCAGGATTCAACGAGATCTTGGTAGGGGACATCATTGAAACCTACGAGATGCGTGAGAAGCCGAGGGTCTAATGGTTGATGCAGCTAGAGCAAGAAGGCTGGCTGAGCGAATAAAGGTACTAGTTGCAGCAGCTCTAGAGAAGGTTGTCAAAGACCCAGATCTAGGTTTTGTAACTGTTACTGATGTTCGCGTCACACCAGATCTATCTCACGCACGTATTTACTACACAGTCTTTGGCGATACTGAACAGCAGAAGAAGAGCAGTGAAGTAATCGAGCGTCACCGTGGCAAAATCCGTGGTGAAGTTGGTCATCAGCTTTCTATTCGTCTAACTCCAACAATTGAATTCATTTCTGATGATGTGCCAGAAAGCGCAGCTCAGATGAATGATCTTCTAGCTCAAGCAAGAGCTAGAGACAATGAATTGAAGAAGATGGCTAAGGAATCTGAGTTTGCGGCAGGGGAGAACCCTTACAAAGAGCCAAAAGTCATCGATAAAGAAGACAGAGACTAACCTTTGGCTACGCCTGGATTGTTGCTGGTAGATAAACCTGCCGGAATGACAAGTCATGATGTTGTGTCTAAGGTTAGAAAGCTTGCTGGCACCAGAAAAGTTGGTCACGCTGGAACATTAGATCCAATGGCCACGGGATTGTTGGTTCTAGGAATTGAATCAGGAACCAAGCTACTTACCTTTGTTGTTGGTGCAGATAAAACTTATGAGGCAACTATCCGCCTAGGTTCATCAACCATTACCGATGACAAAGAAGGTGAAACTCTAAAGAGTGCAACTCCTGGAGAAGTAGCTGCAGTAACTCTCGATCAAATCAACCAAGAGCTAGCAAAACTTAGGGGAGTGATCCAGCAAGTTCCTTCTGCTGTTTCAGCTATCAAAGTAAATGGTGAGAAGGCTTACGACAGAGTTCGAGCTGGAGAAGTCTTTGAGCTCAAATCTAGAGAAGTAACCATCTCAAGACTCGAAGTTATTGGTGCAATACGTCGTGAAGATAACTTCATCGACATTGATGTGATTGTTGACTGTTCAAGTGGCACATACATTAGAGCAATCGCTAGAGACCTAGGTGAAGCTCTGGGAGTTGGTGGTCATCTAACTTCACTTAGAAGATCTCGCATCGGAGCTTTCGATGTCAAAAACGCGATCCAGCTCGAAGGCTTTGAAGGAAGCATACCTATTTTGAAGTCGGTAGAAGCCGTCAAATCAGTTCTGCCAACTCTTGAAATAACCTCAGAGGAAACCTTAGCCATCAGGCAGGGTAAGAGAATTGCTCATCATTTGGAAGAGATTACTGCTTTGACCTGCCAAGGTGTGTTGGCGGCAGTTGCTGAGTCTGCAGGAAACAAAAACCTAAAGTCACTAGTTGTTTTCAATGATGGAGAAGCCAATGCTTGAGTGGGGATATAGCTTTCAGTTGGCTTTCGCATCATTAGCCGGAGCCTTTGCACTATTCCTCGGAATCATAAAGAGGCCGCCGTCTTGGTGGAGCGTAGGGTCACTAATTCTTGTTGAGGCTCTACTCCTGGTTCAGCTTGTTGTGTCTATTGTCCTGGTTGTTCAGGGTCAGCAGGCCAAAGGAGACACAGTTGAGTTCTTCGGTTACATCATTACGGCACTGGTAGTTCCACCGGCAGCTGTAGCTTGGGCTGTTATTGAGAGAACTCGCTGGTCAACCCTAGTTCTAGGGGTTGCAGGCTTTACAGTTGCTGTAATGCTGGTGAGGATGTGGCAGATCTGGACTGGAATCCGCTTCGGTTCCTGAACTTGTTTACCTCCCGTTAACCATTTTTCTAACTCTCCGTTAGATTCATTGACCAAAATCTAGGGGTGAACGAAACTTCCCTGACTAAGCCTGAGCCGGTAAGACGCAAGTTGTCGGTAGGTCCTTTGAGCCGTGGGGACAAGTGGTTCTTTAGATCAACTTCAATTGCGGCCAACTTTGCCTTTGTTTTGGTTGCCCTAATTCTTGTCTTCCTTTTCATTCAAGCCTGGCCGACTCTACAAGCTCAAGGACCAGAGTTTGTCTACGGAAATGTCTGGGATGCCGAAGCTCAGCCAATGGTCTTGCAACTTGGCCCAATGATTTGGGGTTCCATTGTGATTTCCGTACTGGGAATCTTAATCGCAACTCCTATGGCCTTATCAATGGCCTATTTGATTGTTTTTATCCTCCCAAATCGTTTAGCAAAAGTTGCAACAACTTTAGTTGATTTGCTGGCAGCACTTCCCTCAGTAGTTATTGGTCTATGGGGTCTACTTGTATTCACTCCGGTTGCTGCTACTTGGGCTGAGGTTTTGAACAAATACCTTGGTTGGATTCCTATCTTCACTGTTGAAAATTCTGAAAACGGTTTTAGAGGATCACCTTTTATTGCGGGTTGGATTGTCGCAGTAATGATTGTTCCAATCATTACTTCAGTTACACGTGAAATCTTTAGCCAGCTAGACAGAGACTTAATCAATGGAGCACTTGCTCTTGGTGGTTCACGTCTAACAACATTCAGACGAGTTATCCTGCCAACATCTTCAGGCGGTGTAGTCGGTGGTGTTCTATTGGGATTGGGTCGAGCAGTTGGTGAAACTGTTGCAATCTTCTACGTCTTGAACCTAAGCTTCAACATCAACTGGGCAAACGTCTTGGAAACAGAAGGTGGAGCGGTAGCTTCCTGGATTCTTGCACGTTTCGGTGAAGCATCACCGGCAGAGAAGTCTGGTTTGATGGCTGCAGGACTTGTGCTGTTTGTTATTACTTTGATCATCAACTTCATTGCTAACTGGATTGTTAGCAAGGCACAGCCTTGGAGGAAGAACTAATGAGTTTTGCTCCTAGACCAGCTGTTCAGCCTTGGGCCAAGGCCAACATCGGCAGAAGATTCCAAATTGGTGCATCAATTGTTGTTCCTGCGGCCCTCACGATGCTCATTACTCTGCTTTCAGGATTAGATCCAAACCTCTCACTTATTCTTGTGTTCTTGCCTTTGCAGTTGCTTGCTGCAGGTTTGGTTGGGTTTAGGGCATACGGCTCACGTGGAATTGGCGATGCAGTCCTCGTTGTAATAACGATTTTCTTCTCTGTTTTTGTGCTTGTTTTGCTTTTATCTGTGCTTGGTTCAGTTATTACCGAAGGATCAAAAGCTATTTCTTGGCAGTTCATAAGTCAGAACAACCGATACGTTTCACCAACAACTTCTCTTGATTACGGAGGTGTTGGTCACGCTCTAGTTGGAACTCTCATGGTGGTGGGTCTCACTACGTTGGCTGCAGTGCCACTTGGCATTGCTATGGCTGTTTACCTAACTCAGTCGCAGTCAAAGACAAGAGGCATTGTTAGAACATTCACCCAAGCATTGAGTGGTTTGCCATCTATCGTTTCTGGCTTGTTTATTCTTTCCATTATTGAAACAACCCAAATAGGTCGTTCAGGTTTCACTGGTTCCCTTGCACTTTTCCCACTAATGTTGCCAACCGTTGCTCGTGTTGCTGAAGAAGCTTTGCGATTAGTTCCGGTTGATCTGAGATACGCAGCTTTAGCTCTAGGAGCTCCAAACTACAGAGCGTTTTTCCAGGTAATCCTTCCTGCTGCGAAATCTGGTCTCATGACAGCCTTGCTTCTTGGTCTTGCAAGAGTGGTCGGTGAAACAGCCCCATTGATCGTGACTGTGAATGCCAATAACGGAACCTCTTGGAACCCATTCGATGGCCCAATGGCTACTTTGCCAACCTATGTTTACAACTACCTCTCATCATCATTCGCAACAAGCCAGCAGAGAGCATGGGGAGCAGCTCTTGTTCTACTGATGCTGGTAGCAGTTCTGTTCGGACTAGCAAGACTCGTAAGTCGGCAGAAGAGTTTGAAGTCAAAGCCAATAAAGAAAAGGGCAAGCAAATGAATAGCTTGAATACAGCCTCCACTCTAAGCACCGAAGACATCAGCGTCTGGTTCGGTCAAAGACAGGTTCTCAGTGATGTGAGCCTTACCTTCCCAGCCAACAAAGTAACTGCTCTGATCGGTCCTTCAGGTTGCGGTAAGTCGACATTCATCAGAACTCTAAACCGTATGCACGAGCTAATTCCAGGTGCAGGTCTATCCGGTGCTGTTTATCTAGATGGACAAGACATCTATGGTGAGCAGATGGATGCGGTTAGTGTTCGCATCAACATTGGAATGGTTTTTCAGAAGCCAAACCCATTCCCAACCATGACTATCAAGGACAACATCCTCAGTGGGCTAAAACTTTCTGGTCGAAAGATTGAAAACGCTGAAGAGCTAGTTGAAACCTCACTTCGCAGAGCCTCTATCTGGAATGAAGTAAAGGACCGTCTAAACGACCAGGCAATTTCTCTATCTGGTGGACAGCAGCAACGTCTTTGTATTGCTAGATCGCTGGCAATGGACCCAAAGGTTCTGCTTATGGATGAGCCATGCTCAGCTCTTGACCCAGGTTCAACGAGAAGAATTGAAGAGACCATTCAAGAACTTAGCTCTTCAATGACCATCGTTATCGTGACTCACAACATGCAGCAGGCTCAACGAGTATCTGACCAGACAGCTTTCTTCCTAGCTGATGACAGCACTCCTGGTGGGGTAGTGGAGTTCGGTTCAACCGAGCAGATCTTCAACGGCCCTATTGACCAGCGCACAAATGACTATGTGAACGGCCATTTCGGCTAATTTAAGACACCGAAAGTTAACCTTTCCTTAGCCAAACCGCTAACAAAAGCAAACCTTTCGTTAGCCAAGTACCTAGAAACTAAAGCCATCGAATACATCGATACTTCAAATAAAAGGAGCAAAATGTTCAAGAAGTTCTTGACTATCGCAGCAGCTTCAGCTGTTGTTGCATCAGCACTTATGGCAGGACCAGCAAACGCTGCTGGAGTTTCAATTGCAGGTAAAGGTTCATCATTCGCAAACTCAATGCTTCAGGCTTGTACCGCTGCGTACACTACTAACACTGCTACCTACACTTCAACCGGTTCAGGTACTGGTCGTACAGAGTTCGCTGCAGGAAACGTACAGTGGGCAGCAACAGATGCTCCTTACACAAGCGGTTTCCCAACTTCTCGTTACGAGACCATTCCACTATTCGGTGGCCCAGTAGCTTTCGCTTACTCAGCAACCGGTGTTAGAGATGGTCTTCAGATCACTCCAGCAATCGTGTCAAACATTCTTAAGGGAAAGATCACCAAGTGGAATGACCCAGGCATTGCAAAGATTAACCCAAGAGTTAAGCTTCCTAACAAGACCATCAAGGTTGCATACCGTGCATCTGGTTCAGGAACCAACACAAACCTAACCAACTACCTAAGCCAGACAGTTGGCGGTTGGACTGCAAGCAACAGCGACATGGTTGCAGCAGCCGGTGGTTCAGCTTCATTCTCTTCAAATGCAACTGCGTTTGCTAACTCACAGCTACTAACTGCATACATCGAAGACAACACAAACGTGTTTGGTTACTTCGATCTAGCAGATGCCATCACAGCAGATGTGAGCATTGCCAAGTTGAAGAACGCATTCGGCGAGTACCTAGCTCCAACTGCACCTGCTGCTTCCAAGTTCCTTTCAGCACAGACTCCAGTGAAGAGCACAGACGATGCAACAGAAGGCACACTAGCAATCAACTTCAAGTTGAAGGTAAAAGGTGCTTACCAGTTGTCAATCGTGACTTACGGTTTAGCTCCACGAAACGCTAACTTCCCAGCCAAGAGCACAAACGCTACTAAGTTGGCAGTTCAGAACTGGTTCAGCTACATCGTGAACTCATGTGTTCCATCCAAGGCAGCAAGACTTGGATATGTTCCAATCACAGGAGCTCTAAAGACAGCAGTAAGAGGACAAATCGCGAAGATTGGCTAGTTAGTCAACTACTTCAAGAAGTGGTGGTGCAGCCGAATATTCGGCTGTGCCACTACTTTTGTCTTAGAACCAAACTAACAACAGGAAAAGGACCATGCAGATAAAAAGAACTCTCGCCGGATTGCTAATAGCAGGATCTGCAACTTTGGGGCTAACTGCATGTGACCCTCCAATGCCACCGGATGTGGCCGCACAGCTAGCCGAAGAGTTCTACACCTGTGTTGAAGGTGATGTAGCTGTTAGCTCAGACCTTCTTATGAGCGATGTTGTTTATGGTTGGGCAGATGCACTTTCTTATTCCTGCGTTGACCCAGAGCCAACTATGACCATGAGCGTCTTGGACCAGAGTGATCTAGCGGTCTCAGCTCAAATCTCTTCTTATGCAGCCACCTGCTCACCCCTTGAGAGTGTTCCTCTAGGTGTTGATGCAGGTGTTTTTGTTTTTGTTCAGTCAGAGCTTGGCTATTTGAGCCTCTCACCTGAAAGTATGGCTGGAATTCTAGAAGGAAGTATTACCAACTGGAACCAACTCGCTTCTGACAATCCAGGTTTCGATATGCCAGATATGGCAATCAGTTTTATTCCTGAAGCTGACCAGATGGCACTGGAAGCAATTCGTACCTACCTTAAGAATTCAGGCATCACGCTTGGGGAATCTCTAATAGTTGAGGCTGTTGAATCACCAAGCGTTGATATTTACTCCACTCTAGATGAGGGTTACA
Source organism: Rhodoluna sp. (assembly GCA_044373385.1). GTDB lineage: Bacteria > Actinomycetota > Actinomycetes > Actinomycetales > Microbacteriaceae > Rhodoluna. The sequence goes on along the minus strand of JBILQF010000001.1, from coordinate 43,174 downwards.
TGGCTCTTGTGCCAAACAGCTACGCCGTGACTTTAGCTCTCACTCCAGCATCGATTTATCTTGGTTTTGATGAAGAGCTTCAGGAAGCAAAAGTTGCGAACGCTGATCTTGCTGGTATTCAATCTGCTACTACCCAGTGGAAGTATGCGGAATCAGCAACTGGTATTTCTGTAGTGCTAGACCCATCGGTAGAGCCAACTCCAGCAGAAGGCTCGGATATGATTGACAATCCTTACCAGGCAATCTACCCAGTGAACTTCTACCTGTGTGGCACGGACCAGTTGATTACTAGGGCTATTGGACGTTTCTTACTAAGACTTGATTCTCAAGGATCTCTGGGCGGTTCCTACTTTGCACCGCTGCCTGAGGTAATCCGAATAGCTTCACTTGTGAGAATCAGCAAGGGTCTGCCAACACCGACACCTGTCGAATAGCAAGTTAGGCTTTAGCCTATGAGGTCTGAACTTCAAGGCAGAGGCGTTGGCACACTTGTAATTGCCATTTATGGAATCTTCGCACTTTCAGCATCCGTAAGAGCTAGCTATCAGCTCCTCAGAAAATATGAAGAAGCTCCTCTGGCGTATTGGCTAAGTCTTCTCGCAGCTGTTGTTTACATCATCGCTACTTTTGCCTTAGCAAAAGGAAAATATGATTTAGCTAACAAGACGCTCATGTTTGAGTTGGCTGGTGTTTTGATTATCGGAACTTTGAGCCTTGTGACACCAGCTCTTTTCGCTCATCCAAGCGTTTGGTCTTACTTCGGAATGGGTTATGGTTTTATTCCTCTATTACTTCCAATATTTGGACTCTGGTGGGTTAGGAGAGTGAAGCGATGATAACTGTTAGTTCTAAAGATCAAATACCTAAGGGACTCCCTGAATCTTCAGTGACTATTGGAAAATTTGATGGTATTCACTTAGGTCACCAGCAACTAATTGCTGAAACCATTGAATCTGCTGAAGAACATTCGTTGATGCCAGTGGTGGTTACATTTGATAGACATCCACACTCAATACTTAGCCCCGGTACTGAACCTCAGGCATTGATTGGCCCAACTCAGAAGACTGAGTTACTTGATGAAGCGGGCATTGAACTAGTTCTGAATCTTCCATTTGATGAATACCTAGCAAAACTAACTCCAGAAGAGTTCGTTAGAACTGTTCTAGTAGATGCTTTAAAGGCAAGAGTTGTAACTATTGGCGAAGGCTTCAGATTTGGTGTTGATCAGCAGGGTGATGTTGAAACTCTAAGACAGCTTGGTCTTCAACTTGGTTTTGCAGTCCGAGTCATTCCGCACTTCCTAATTGATGGCGAGATTGTTTCAACTAGCCGAATCAGAGCACTTCTTCTTGAAGGAAACGTCAAAGGGGCTGCCAAGCTTTTAGGCAGACTGCATGCAACCCAAGGTGTTATTGAGCATGGGCTCAAGATTGGTCGCCAAATAGGTTTCCCAACAGCAAACATGTCTAGAGCAGCTGAAGGATTCCTCCCTTTAGATGCTGTTTATGCTGGTTGGCTCTATGCCGATGGCGAGAGATACATGGCTGCTCTATCGGTAGGAATTAATGAGACTTTCGAGGCAGTGCCAAGGCTTCTAGAAGCTCACGTCATTGATGTTCAAGGGTTAGACCTCTATGACAAGGTCATCACTGTTGAATATGTGGACTTCATAAGACATGCCGCTAAATTTGATGGGGTTGAATCTCTGGTTGCTGAGATCAACAATGACCTAGACAAAATCAGGGCAATTCTGTCCTAATTAGAGCCTCGACTAGCAGTTATCTGCTTTCTTGGCTATGCTTGTGAAGTTGCCGTGAACCGGCCGCGGATCTCCAAGAGCTTTAGACACAAGGTTTATAGCGCCGCGCAGCGAGCCCCGAGAGGAACAAAATGGCACTGGACGCATCAAAGAAAACAGCAATTATTAACGAGTACGCAACTCACCCAGGTGACACAGGTTCTCCGGAGGTTCAGGTAGCAGTTCTAACTGAGACCATCAAGGCGCTTACTGAGCACCTAAAGGACCACAAGCACGATCACCACAGCCGTCGTGGACTGCTGCTAATGGTAGGTCAGCGCCGTCGTCTACTTGGCTACCTTCAGAAGGTAGACATCACTCGCTACCGTAACCTAATCGAAAGACTAGGCCTACGTCGCTAATTGTTTTTATTCAAAAAGCCATCTCTTCGGAGGTGGCTTTTTGCATTTCAGTCCTAAACTAAAAAGTAATAGGAATTGATGGGAGTCAATCATGGATTTTGTTGGTGCAATCAAAGCTGGTTTCAAGAACTACGCGAACTTTAGGGGAACAGCTACTCGTCCTGAGTACTGGTACTGGGTGCTATTTTCTTTCCTAGTTGCAATAGTTGCAAATGCCTTGGACCGATCTGGCACTATCTCTGGTTTATTCTCCCTGGCCACCTTGCTTCCTGCCTTAGGAGTGACAGTTCGAAGACTTAGAGATGCGGGCTTTTCTTGGACATGGATCTTGCTTCCAGTTCCAGGGTTAATTCCGTTTATTTATGGTTTCGTTCTCATGTTCATCCAACTCTTTGAGGCAGGTTTCGAAGAACTTGCTCTTACACTCACTGATGAGCAATTAGGGCAGGCATTTGTCACAGAAGTTATGTCAAACCCTCAACTGCAAGATTCAGTACTAATAGTCCTATTTAGCCTGCTTTACCTAGGCCTTACCTCACTCGTAGTGAACTTTATCTTTCCTATCCAACGCAGCAAGAGCTTTGAAGAAGGCAACAAGCGTGTTGCCCCTAAAGGTCCTGAATATCCAGTCCTTTAGGTGTTTTTGATAGGCAAAACATTCAACCTATAGGTGAATGTCGGGGCCTCTGTTAGGCTTTAGGGGAGTCAAAACGGCAGGTTTGCTGGTCATCGGTTGTGAACCTTGGGCGTATTTCCCAAGCTTTTCTACTGTTGTCCAGCGCATCCCTCAAATATAAACGGGCAGAAATTTTGTCGCGGGGGCTCAAGTGCATCAAAAAGTAACCTAAAAAGGGCTTTGCCATGCGCTTTCGTATGAATAAAAAACAGAGGAGGGACCATGGAAGGTCCAGAAATTAAAGCACAAGAAGTAATCATCGATAACGGTAAGCACGGTAAGCGTGTAATCCGATTCGAAACAGGCCGTTTGGCACAGCAGGCTCAAGGAGCTGCAGCTGTATACATTGATGGAGAGACAATGCTCTTCTCAGCCACAACAGCAGGTAAAACACCTAAAGATCAGTTCGACTTTTTCCCGCTAACCATTGACGTTGAAGAGCGTATGTATGCAGCAGGACGTATCCCAGGATCATTCTTCCGTCGTGAAGGTCGTCCTTCAACAGAAGCTATCTTGGCTTGTCGTCTAATTGACCGTCCACTGCGTCCATCTTTCCCAGATGGTCTACGTAACGAAATCCAGGTTGTTGTAACAGTATGGGCAATTCACCCTGACGAGATGTATGACGTTGTTGCTATCAACGCAGCATCTATGTCAACACAGCTCGCAGGGCTACCATTCTCAGGTCCTATCGGTGGTGTGCGTGTTGCACTTATCGATGGCCAGTGGGTTGCTTTCCCTAAGCACTCACAGCTAGAGCGTGCAGTGTTCAACATGGTTGTTGCTGGTCGCGTAGTTATCGAAAACGGTAAAGAAGATGTTGCAATCATGATGGTTGAAGCAGAAGCAACTGAAGGTTCATGGAACCTTATCAAGAACGAAGGAGCACCTGCTCCTAGCGAAGAGATCGTTGCTCAAGGTCTAGAAGCATCTAAGCCTTTCATTGCTCAGTTGGTTAAGGCTCAGCAGAAGCTTGCCGCTGAAGCTGCTAAGCCAACTGCTGACTACCCACTGTTTGCTCCATACACTGATGAGGTTTACTCAGCAGTTGCAAACTTGGCTGAAGCAGAACTAGGGCGCATCTACCAGATCGCTGACAAGACAACTCGTCAGAACGAAGACGATGCTCTAAAGGCATCTGTCAAGGACAAGTTGGCTGAGACTCTAGATGAGGCTCAGCTAGGTCAGGTATCGGCTGCTTACAAGTCAGTAACCAAGAAGGTTGTTCGTACACGTGTTCTAAAAGAAGGCGTACGTATCGACGGTCGTGGTCTACGTAACATTCGTGTTATCGATTGTGAGACAGATGTTATTCCTCGCGTTCACGGTTCAGCTATCTTCCAGCGTGGAGAGACTCAGATCTTGGGTATCACTACCTTGAACATGTTGAAGATGGAACAGCAGATTGACTCACTGTCACCTGTAACCTCTAAGCGCTACATGCACAACTACAATTTCCCACCTTATTCAACTGGTGAAGTTGGTCGTGTTGGTACTCCTAAGCGTCGTGAAATTGGTCACGGTGCTCTAGCAGAGCGTGCGTTGGTTCCAGTTCTTCCTTCACGTGAAGAATTCCCTTACGCAATCCGTCAGGTGTCTGAAGCACTTGGATCAAACGGTTCAACATCAATGGGTTCTGTTTGTGCATCAACACTTTCACTATTCAACGCTGGTGTTCCACTTCGTGCAGCAGTTGCTGGTATTGCTATGGGTCTTATTTCAGACAACGTAGATGGCAAGACTCAGTACGCAGCTCTAACAGACATCCTTGGTGCAGAAGATGCATTGGGAGACATGGACTTCAAGGTTGCAGGTACTCGTGAGTTTGTTACAGCTATCCAGCTGGACACCAAGCTTGATGGTATTCCAACCGATGTTTTGATTGGTGCTCTAAGCCAGGCTAAGGAAGCTCGTTTGAGCATTCTTGACCTAATGAAGGCAGCAATCAATGAGCCTGACGAAATGTCTGTAAACGCTCCTCGCATCATCGCGGTGAAGATTCCAGTTGACAAGATCGGTGAAGTCATTGGCCCTAAGGGCAAGATGATTAACCAGATCCAAGAAGACACTGGTGCTGACATCTCGATTGAAGATGACGGAACTGTCTACATTGGTGCTACCGATGGAACTTCAGCAGAAGCTGCTCGTGCCATGGTTAACGCAATTGCTAACCCACACGTTCCTGAAATTGGAGAGCGTTTCTTGGGTACAGTCGTGAAGCTTGCTACCTTCGGTGCATTCATCTCGCTAACCCCAGGTAAAGATGGACTCCTTCACATCTCAGAACTACGCAAGCTAGCTGGTAAGCGTGTTGAGAATGTTGAAGATGTTCTAACTGTTGGTCAGAAAATTCAGGTTGAGCTAACCAAGATTGACGACAGAGGAAAGCTATCGCTATCACCTGTTGTTGAAGGCGAAGTAGCTTCAGCTGACGAAGACGAAGAGTAAAGAAAAAAGTTAGTTCGAGATGAGCGTTACCCAATTTATTCTCGATCAACCCGAAACTGAGTTCACCGCTTCGGGAGGCAGTACGGTTCGCCGTACTGTTCTTCCGAGCGGTGTTCGCGTTTTAACTGAGGTTGTTCCTGGTGCTCAATCAGCATCGGTTGCTTTCTCAGTAGCAGTCGGTTCAAGAGATGAAGTTGATGGACACCACGGTTCCACTCATTTCCTAGAACACCTTTTGTTCAAAGGAACAAAGACTCGAACTGCACTAGATATTGCAGTTGCCTTTGATTCTGTTGGTGGGGCATCTAATGCATCTACCGGTAAAGAACACACTTCTTATTACGCAAGAGTGCAGGACAGAGCTATTCCAGTTGCTGTTCAAGTTATCGCAGACATGCTCACTTCATCTGTGATTGATCCAGTTGAATTCGAGAATGAAAGAACAGTAATTCTTGAAGAACTAGCGATGAATGATGATGATCCTCAGGATGTTGCTCATGAAGAATTCTTTGAAGCAGTTCTAGGTGGTCACCCACTAGGTAGACCTATCGGCGGAACTCCAGCAACTATTAATGCTGTTTCTAGAGATGCAGTATGGGATCACTACCAAAGAAACTATCGTCCACAGGATCTAGTTATCGCTGCTGCCGGTGGAGTAGACCACGATGGTCTTCTAGAACTGGTTAGAGAAAACCTTGAAACAGCTGGTTGGGACTTGAACCTAACCGCAACTCCAAGACCTTGGCGTGAGCAGAGCACTCAGCAGCTAGAGGTAGAACCAATTGCAAAGGTAATCAACAGACCAATCGCTCAGGCAAACATTGTTTTAGGCGGACAGGGACTTGTTGCAGGGGATGAGCGTCGTTATGCGATGGCTATCTTGAACACTGTTCTTGGTGGCGGAATGTCTTCAAGATTATTCCAAGAGATCCGAGAGAAGCGCGGCCTTGCTTATTCTGTTTACTCTTTCAACCAAGGCTATAGCGATGCTGCTGCCTTTGGTTTGTATGCAGGTTGTTCTCCACAAAAGGCTAAAGAAGTTATCAAGCTCATGCTTGCTGAACTTGAGAAGGTCGCATCCGATGGAATTACTGATGCAGAGCTTGATCTAGCCAAGGGCAACATCTCAGGTGGTCTTGCTTTGAAGTTTGAGAGCACTCAGGCTCGTATGTCTCGGCTCACTGGAGCAGAACTTACAGATGGTGAATTTATTGACCTAGATGAATCGCTTCGCAGATACGACGCAGTCAGTTTGGCTGATGTTCAATTAGTTGCCAAACTTATGAGTGAATCAAAGAAGTCTTTCATTGCTGTAGGCGATGTAAAAGATGACCTCTTTGATGAGTTTGTTTAGATAGTTGATAGGTTATTTTTCATGACAATCAAAGTAGCGGTAATCGGGGCAACCGGACGTATGGGCAAACTAGCCTTAGACATCATCAAAGGCTCATCAGATCTAGCTCTACACGCTGCTCTCGATTCAAAGTCAGAGCTATCTAAGGCAATTGGTGCTGATGTAATCTTTGAAGCCACCAATCTTGAAGTGAGCAAGAGTGTTGTTGACTTTGCTATCCAGAACAACATGAAAGTTTTAGTAGCTACCAGTGGTTGGACCGAATCAGCTCTAGCTGAAGCTTCAACAAAGCTTTCAGGATCTGGTGCAGTTGTAGTCGTTCCTAACTTCTCTGTTGGTTCAACTTTGGCTACCAAGTTTGCTGCTGAAGCTGCCAAATACTTTGACTCAATTGAGATTATTGAAACTCACCATGCTGGCAAGTTGGATTCACCTTCAGGAACTGCAATTAGAACAGCTGAAATGATTTCTTCTAGCCGTGAAGAAGCTGGACGCACTCAATCACTCATTCCAGGTGTTGGACAGAGCGCTAGGGGAGAAGTTGTTTCTGGAGTTCCGATTCACAGCCTTCGTATAAATGGTGTTTCAGCTAAGCAAGAAGTAAATCTAGGTGGTGCAGATGAGCTACTCACCATTTCTCACACCGCAGGATCAGTAAATGCTTACGCTCATGGAATTCTAGAGTCAATTAGATTCACTGCTAAAGCAACTGGAGTAACACTAGGTCTCAATAAAGTTCTAGGCATCTAAGCATGTCGAGAGCCAAACTCGGTGCCATTGGTATGGCTGCTCTAGTCTTTATCTACTTGTTTCTTTTTGCAAGACAGGGTTACCTTTTCCTAATCCAATACAATCTCGTTGGTAAAGGCATGGGAATTGTCATTCTGATTCTCCCTATTTTCGGTTTCTGGGGAATCTTGAGAGAACTTCGGTTCGGGCTCAAAGTAGAAGAACTTGGACGTACATTAGAAGATGAAAAAGGCTGGCCTAGCTTTGAATTCTCACTCAAACCTTCGGGGAGAGCGGTCAAGTCGGAGGCCCTTCTAGAGTTTGAGAAGTTCAAGGCAGCTGCTGAGCAGGACCCTTCGAACTGGCGGAAATGGTTTGCTCTTGGGCTAATTTATGATGCTTGTGGAGATAGAAAACGCGCCAGAATGGCGATGCGTAAAGCAATAGAGAGTTCTCAAAGGTAGGATTTAGGACGTGTCTGAGATTATTTTTCGTAGCGATGTAACCGTCGAGCTTATTAGAGCAAGTGCTGCTGACAGCGATGTACTGTTCGCTGCCCGTGTTTCTACCCAAGGTGAGCAAACCCTTGAGAGTGCAGCTGCTGCAGCTGACGCTAGCGAGGATGAGAAGAAGAGCAAGGGTCTAATCAACTACTTGATGAGAGACCGTCACGGTTCACCTTTCGAGCACACCTCAGTAACGTTCTATGTTCAGGCACCGATCTTCGTATTCCGTGAGTTCATGCGTCACCGTATTGCCTCATACAACGAAGAATCAGGTCGCTACCGGGAATTGAACCCTGTGTTCTATGTTCCAGCTCCAGATCGCAACCTCATTCAGTCTGGTAAGACTGGTCACTATGAATTCCACCCTGGAACTGCAGAGCAGATTGCTCTAGTAGAGCAGGAGTCAAGAAACATCTCAACTGTGGCCTACGAGTCATACAAGAGAATGCTTGAAGCAGGTATTGCTAGAGAAGTTGCACGTATTGTTTTGCCACTAAACATCTACTCATCGATGTATGTGACCATGAATGCTCGTGCTCTAATGAACTTCCTAAGTCTTAGAACTAAGCGTGAGGGAACTCACTTCCCTTCATATCCTCAGCGTGAAATTGAAATGTGTGCTGAGAAGATGGAAGATTTCTGGGCTGAGCTAATGCCTTATACCTATGAGGCATTCAATAACAATGGACGCGTTGCTCCGTAGTTAGCTTCTCAACCTGTCTCAACAGGGATCATGAAAACCTGAAGGTAGTTCTTTAGGCCTTAATTAGGTTTGAGCGAGCAAGCGCTAACCAAATTTGGCATCCAACGCAGTATTTGAATGCTGCATTTAGAAATGCTGCGAAGAATATAAAGCTCGCGGTAATAATAAGTCCAAGTTGATAATCCGGACCCAGTAATCCAAAAATCAGCCCAGCGCTAGAAAGTATAAATCCGATTAGCTGCGCGAATTTTGGTGGTCTGGAATCTTCGAGTGCTTGGGGAGCTTGAAGTAGTGGGCGAACAAGGCCTTTGAAGATTAGACCGTAGGGATGTTTAGTGTTGCCTAAGCTAGCACCAATTGCAAATAGCGCAGTGTTCATAGCCATAAGCCAAACTGCAACTTGATAAGTAGAAGCATCCAACGCGAGGTAAAGAACCACAAGCATAAGAACGCTAGTTATTGACGCTCCGAATCGTGGGCCACGAGGATCAATTTTGCTTTGAGTCATTTCTGAACCAATCTTTCTATCTCTGCTTCGATTGTCGCTAGTTTTGGAGCACCAACAATCCTAGAAACTACCGAGCCTTTGGAATCTAGTATCAATGTGGTTGGGGTTGTAAGAATGTTAAAAGTTTTTGCCAAATCGAGTCTCTCGGCAAGGTCTAGGTCAATGTGAAGTAAGCCTTCGTGGGCTTTCTCGATGTTTTCTAAAAGAATCGTGGTCTGCTTGCAACTTGAACAAAAGTCGCTTGAAAACTGCAAAAGCGTGAGTTTCTCACCAAGTTTGACTACCGCTTTGCCATTCTTGGTAGCCCTTAGGTTCGACAGATCAACTTGCTCACCGTTGCTCACTTTGCGAGCCAGGCCAGACTTGGCAACTAGCAAAACTCCCACGAAAGAAGCAAGAAGCACTAGTCCAGCTAGCAAGACGATTCTCTGGTCAAGGGGCATGTTCTAAGAATAGGCCTTGAGTAGGAACCTCCTTGAATTCTTACGATTCATTACTCTCTAACCGCTAAACAAGCTACCTGCCCTTGGCTAGCCCTATAGTTTTAGTTCTCATAGCTGTTCTTCACCACTAATCTTTATCTATGTCAGAAAAAGATAAAGGCCTCTTTGGCCAGGTACTTGTTGCTCTAGTTACACCTATGACCCCTGAGGGTGAAGTTGACTGGGCCGCTACAGAAAAGCACATCGATTACGTCATCTCTAACGGTGCTGACGGTGTTGTAGTGACAGGTACTACTGGAGAGACCAGCACACTAACCGATGCTGAAAAACTTCAATTAGTCAAGGTCGGTAAGAGTGTCTCTGCTGGAAGGGCCAAGATCATTACCGGTGGTGGCGCTAACGAAACCGCTCACGCTATTCAGCTTTATAAAGCAAGCGAAGCAGCTGGTGCTGATGGTGTGATGATTGTCACCCCTTATTACAACAAGCCAACTCAGGCTGGTGTTCTAACCCACTTTAGATTGATTGCAGATGCAACTGATCTTCCTGTAATTCTTTATGACATTCCAGGTAGAACAGGTATTCCTATCCAGTTTGAAACTATTCTTCGTGCAGCTAAGCATCCAAACATTGTGGCCATCAAAGATGCCAAGGGTGACTTTGCTCAAGTATCAAGAGTTCTAAACGAAACAGATTTGATTTACTTCTCAGGTGATGACAGCAACATTTTGCCTCATATTTCTCTAGGAGCAACAGGACTTATAGGTGTTACCGCAAACATTGCACCTAAGGCTTACCGTGAATTAGTTGATGCAACTAATAGAAATGATTTCAATGCTGCTCTTGAAGTTCATAAGACACTCGAACCTTTAGTCCGTGCAACTATGACTCACGTTCCTGGAACAGTTGCAGCTAAATACATTCTTCATGGACTTGGGCTTATCTCAAGTCCACGTGTTCGTCTTCCACTTGTTGGTCCGGAGGAATCAGAAGCTGCACGTATTGAAGCAGATATTGACAAGGTTGGAAAAGTTCCTGGAGTGGACTTTACTAACTTCCGCCCTGATCGCAATGCTGCTGCAGGTGGTGCTTTGCCTAAGGTTGCGGGCACGACCAGATAGGTCCCTACATGTTTGATTTGTTACCAGCACCACCAAAACTAAAGCCAGGCACTCTTCGCATCATTCCACTAGGTGGACTGGGGGAGATTGGCCGCAACATGGCTGTCTTCGAGATTAATGGCAAGCTATTGATCGTTGACTGTGGTGTCCTATTCCCTGAAGAGCATCAACCAGGTGTTGATCTGATCCTTCCAGACTTCAACTACCTCAACGACAGACTTGATGACATTGTTGGTGTTGTTCTAACCCACGGACATGAAGACCACATAGGTGGCGTTCCGTTCCTTCTAAAACTTAGAGAGAACATTCCGCTATACGGTTCAGAGCTAACCCTTGCCTTTGTTGATGCAAAGCTTAAAGAACACCGTCTACACAGCATGCAATACGTGGTTAGAGAAGGAGATAGGAAAGTTGTCACTGAATTTGATCTAGAGTTCATTGCTGTCAACCACTCCATTCCTGATGCACTTGCTGTTGTGATTAGAACCGCGGCTGGAACTGTGTTGCACACAGGAGATTTCAAGATGGATCAACTTCCACTTGATAACCGCCTTACTGACCTTCGTGCTTTTGCTCGTATCGGTGAAGAGGGCCTTGACCTGTTCATGTCTGATTCAACCAATGCCGATGTGCCTGGATTTACTCCACTGGAAAAAGACATTGGTCCTGTAATTGACGATGTAATCTCAAGAACTCCAGGCAAAGTAATTGTTGCTAGCTTTTCTTCTCACGTTCACCGTGTTCAGCAGGTAATCAATGCAGCCGCAGCACATAACCGTAAGGTTGCTCTAGTTGGTCGTTCAATGGTTAGAAACATGAACATTGCTGAAGACCTTGGTTATCTAGAGACACCTGAGGATATCTTTATTGAGTTCAAGAATGCTACAAGCATTCCTGAGAATGAGATTGTTTATATGTGTACAGGTTCTCAGGGAGAACCTATGGCAGTTCTATCCAAGATGGCTCATGGTGAACATGAGATTACCGTTGGTGAAGGGGACACAGTCATCCTTGCTTCCTCTCTAATTCCTGGTAACGAAAACGCTGTTTATCGGGTGATTGATCAACTAACCAGACTTGGTGCAAATGTTGTTCATAAGGGCAACGCTAAGGTTCACGTTTCAGGTCACGCAGCAGCTGGGGAGCTCCTCTACTGCTACAACATCTTGAAGCCTAAGAACGCAATGCCAGTGCACGGAGAGTTCAGACATCTGATTGCTAATGGCAAGCTTGCTGAGCAAACGGGAATCCCAGCAGAGCGTGTTCAGATTGTTGAAGATGGTTGGGTAGTTGACCTAGTTGACGGCAAGGCAGAGATTGTCGGTGCTGTTGAATGCGGTCTTTTGTATGTTGATGGTAAAACTGTTGGCAAGATTACTGAAGACGACCTCAAAGATCGAAGACTCTTATCTCAAGAAGGATTTATATCGATCTTTGCCGTGATGGACAAGGATTCAGGTCGAATTGTGGTTGGCCCTGAGATCAGAGCCAAAGCATATGCCGAAGATGACCACGTCTTTGATGATGTAAAACCAATGATTGTGAAAGCTCTAGCCGAAGCAGCAGCCGAGGGAGTTAGAGACACCTATGCGATGCAACAGGTAATTAGACGCACAATTGGCACCTGGGTCAACCGAAGCCATAGACGTAGACCGGTAATTATTCCCGTAGTTATCGAAGGTTAATAAGCCCCTGGCGTAACCTTTACCGCCCTGCCTGACCTGTATTGACGGGGGTCGCTGTTATTTTGGAAGGCATGGCAACACGCAAACCTTCTAAACCACGCTCAAGACCAGCTTCAGGACGCCCTAAGGCTAAGTCGCAGGCTCGCAGCACCGAGCACAACGTGGTTGTGCGAGCTATCTTCTGGTTCTATCTAGCGGGTGCCGCAACGATTGGCTTCCTAGCCAGATCCTTTAGCTCAGACAAGGTTGCCAAAGATGACCGTAGAGACGGTCCGCCATTTCTGCTGTTCCTGCTAGGTGTAGTTGGTGCGATTGTCACCTGGTTCTTCGCAGGTGAACCTGGGTCTATAGCGGCTACTTTGAATAACTACACCGGTGGTTTGCTATTTGGTCAGCTCTCTGTGGCCTTGCCGGTCTTCATGATTGTTTTCTCTATGTATTTGATGAGACACCCTTCAACTGTGAAAGATAACTCAAGAGTTGGTCTTGGCTGGGTAGCGCTCTTGATTAGCGTCTCTGGTTTCTTTCACCTATTCAACGAGAAGGTTCAACCATCTCAAGGAGCTGAAGCATTGGCTGCGGCTGGTGGATTGTTCGGTTGGCTAGTAACAGTAGTCTTCATCAGCACAGTTACTGTCTGGGGTGCGGGAGTAGTTGTATTTGTTCTAGCTCTTGGCTCTTTGTTGATCATCACAAACACTGCTCCGAACAAGATCGGTCCTAGATTATCCGAGCTCTATAACAAGCTCTTCCCAGGTGCTCGTGAATCTAAAGAAGAAAAAGAACAAGAAGAAGTCGACGATGCCTTTGATGGCACTAAAGCTCCATGGTGGAAGAGATCTAAGGAAACCGAAAAGGAAGCCTTTGATACTCCAGTTCTAACTGGACAAGAGACTGTAAGTTTGGAAGAACTTTTCGACACAGACATTCCAGCTGAAGTTACTGAACCAGTTGCAATTGTTACTGATAATGCAACAGAACCAATCGCGGTTGTTTCTGAACCGGCTGAAGTGGAAGCAATCGATTCAACTCCTGCTACTGCAGTTGCAGCACCAAAGCCAAAGCGTGCTTATGTACTGCCTCCAGTTTCGATTCTTGTTGCTGGCACTCCTCCTAAAGCTAAAACTGCTGCTAATGACACAATCGTTGAATCTCTCGACTCTGTCTTCAAAGAGTTTGGTGTTGATGCCAAGGTCAGTGGCTTCTCAAGAGGCCCAACAGTTACTCGCTACGAAGTTGAAGTAAAGCCAGGTGTGAAGGTTGAAGCCGTTACTCGTTTGGCTGGAAACATTTCTTATGCGGTAGCTAGCAATGAGGTAAGAATCCTTGCTCCAATTCCAGGTAAATCGCTGATTGGTATTGAGATTCCAAACGTTGACAGAGAAACAGTTTCTCTTGGCGATGTCCTTAGATCATCAGTTGCTAGCCAGAGCAAGCACCCACTAACCATCGGTATCGGTAAAGATGTTGAAGGTGGCTTTGTTGTTGCAAACCTTGCCAAGATGCCTCACCTTCTAGTTGCTGGTGCAACTGGTGCAGGTAAGTCTTCATTCGTGAACTCGATGATTGCATCCATCTTGATGAGATCAAAGCCTGCTGAAGTTCGCATGGTTCTTATTGACCCAAAGCGTGTAGAGCTTGCAGCCTATGAAGGTGTTCCACACCTGATTACTCCAATTATTACGAGTCCTAAGAAGGCTGCTGAAGCTCTTCAGTGGGTAGTGAAAGAGATGGATGCTCGTTATGACGACTTGGCATCATTTGGTTTCAAGCACGTTGATGATTTCAACCGCGCGCTAGTTGCCGGCGAAGTTCAGGTTCCAGAGAATTCAGCAAGAAAACTTCAGCCATACCCGTACCTCTTGGTTGTAGTGGACGAGCTTGCAGATCTAATGATTGTTGCACCTCGTGAAGTTGAAGACTCGATTGTGAGAATTACTCAGCTGGCTCGTGCTGCTGGTATCCACTTAGTTCTAGCAACACAACGACCTTCGGTTGATGTTGTAACTGGTCTAATCAAGGCAAACGTCCCAAGCCGTCTAGCTTTCTCTGTTTCTTCACTTACGGATTCAAGAGTTATCTTGGACCAACCTGGAGCCGAAAAGCTAATTGGACAAGGTGACGCACTGTTCTCTCCAATGGGAACCAACAAACCGATGCGTGTTCAAGGTGCTTGGGTTGGTGAAGGTGAACTGGGTGCCATTGTTACCCACGTGAAGCAGCAAATGCAACCTGAGTACCGAGCAGATGTGAATGAAGTGGCAACCAGAAATGTTGTTGACGCAGACATCGGTGATGATCTAGAAGTCTTGCTTCAGGCAGCTGAACTAATTATTTCTTCTCAGTTCGGATCTACTTCTATGCTGCAGAGAAAGCTACGAGTTGGTTTCGCTAAAGCTGGTCGTCTAATGGATCTTCTTGAATCTAGAAACATTGTTGGTCCAAGCGAAGGCTCAAAGGCTAGAGAAGTAATGGTGAGACCTGAAGACCTACCAACAGTCCTAGCTCAACTTCGAGGAGAGACCGGGGCAAAGGCTACCGAGGCAATGATTCAAGCAGCCGATGCAATTGATCAAAGTGCTATGGGTGCTGGAGAGTTCTCAGACTTCGTTCCTAAGGCCACTGATGACGATGAAGATGACGGCGACGCTTGGCAGCTTACGGGTAGACAGTAAGAGTAGTGTTTTAGAGTGTTGAACGCAGCTAACCTTGTCACCTTTGGTCGGATTGCCGTTACACCTGTTTTCCTTTGGTTTCTTCTAACAACCTATAAAGCTGGAGACCCAGTCAATTGGATCTTGCTTTTGGCTTTCATTCTGATTGCAGCAAGCGATGGCATCGATGGAGCAATTGCTAGAAAGCAAAACACAGTAACCAAGCTCGGTAAACTCCTTGATCCAATTGCAGACAAGATTCTTCTCGGTGGTTCGTTTATTGTTCTTTCAGCTTTGGGAGTTTTGGATTGGTGGATTACTGTTCTAATCCTGGTTCGAGAAGTAGCCATGACTGTTTACCGACTTATTGTCGTGAAGAACAGAGTTATTCCAGCATCAGCTAGTGGTAAGTCAAAGACAATCGTGCAAGCCATTGCAATTGGCTACTTGATTTCTCCTTTGAATAAGATGCTAGAAAACCAGTACATTGACATTGGATTGTTTCTTGTCTTTGTAGCTCTCTTCCTTACTTGGTTTTCAGCTTTCCAATACTTCAAGGACTCAAGATCATGAGTGCTAAAGAGGTTCTAGATCTTCTTGAAAAGAAGGGGTTGAAGCTTGCCATAGCTGAGTCTCTGACCGGTGGCATGTTATGCAGCGAAGTGGTTTCTGTCTCAGGTGCATCAAATGTTGTTTTAGGTTCTGTAGTTGCCTACCAAACAGATCTCAAGTCTTCGGCTCTTGGAGTTAACAGAAGTCTTTTGAAGGAGCAAGGAGCTGTTGACCCAGAAGTTGCTGCTCAGATGGCTGAAGGAATTCGATCTAGATTTTCACTTCAAATGCTGCTCTCAACAGACCAGGTTCTAGGAGTTTCAACCACTGGAGTGGCAGGTCCTTTGGAACAGGATGGCAAGCCTGTCGGAACAGTGTTTATAGCTGTTGCTGGGGCTAGGGGAGTCCAAGTTTGGGAAGAGCATTTCGAGGGCGATAGGGCTGCTATCCGCTCAAAAACAGTGGAATCAGCACTTTCACACATTCGGGAATACTTCACCAAGTAATTGGGTTTACTTCTGTGAGGCGGAATTACTGAACCTAAATTCCAAGGTAACATTCAGCAATCTAAGGGCTAAATGTCCGAAGAAGCGGGTATGTTATTCCTACAGCAATACCAGTGCACCAAGCTTTCGCTAAACTAAGCGTTCGCATCTATTTGAAAGGGGATCCACATGGCTCTAGTTCGTCAAGAAATCGGTGATGTTCTCCGCGACCTTCGCCAGCAAAAGGGACACACCCTTCGCCAAGTGGCCAGCCGTGCCGCAGTAGCTTTGGGTTACCTGAGCGAGATCGAAAGAGGGCAGAAAGAGGCCTCATCTGAGATCCTGGCTTCCGTTGCCTACGCATTGGATGTGCCAATTTCCCAGATCATGCACCTTGTTGCTGAGCGATTTGAGGCTGTTGAGACAGTCGTAATCCCAGACACCGTGCCAACAGAGTTTGTTACCAGCTTCGATTCAGCAAGCATGGCTAACTCAAGATAGTTTTCAACTAGATACTGCCCCCAATATCCTTGGGGGCAGTTCTTTTTAAGCTGGGTGAGCATTTCTGCCAGTAAAGGGCTGATAAAGGGGCTATCTTCTAAACGTGCGACTTAGTGAGTTTCAGACCCTTATGGCCGATGAATTCGGCTCTGAGTACGCTGCCGTGCTGCTTAGAGACCTGGTTCTCACAGAACTAGGGGATTTGACGGGTCAAGGAGCTTTGGCGGCCGGGCTAGAACCTAAAGAGATCTGGCAAGCCATTTGTAAGGCCCAAAACGTCCCAAAAGAGCGTTGGCATGGACTGAACAAAAAGCCGAGAAATGGACACGCCGAATAGATTTTTGTTCGTAATTTTGTTCGAATATTGCTAGGCTATTCACATAAAGAAATTGGTGGAAGTTATCAACAGTTCAGACGGACACCAGTTTCAAAGCAGATTTTCTTCGTAGTGTCATGACAGCATAAAACCAGTCGCCAAGGCGGCAGAAAAGGAAAAGAAAATGCCATCAGCATCAGATCGCGATAAAGCCCTAGACACTGCGCTCGCGCAGATTGACAAACAGTTCGGAAAAGGCTCTGTCATGCGCCTTGGTTCCGACGAAAGAGCTCCAATTGAAGTAATCCCAACCGGTTCCATCGCTTTGGATGTGGCCCTTGGAATTGGTGGACTTCCTAAGGGAAGAATCGTAGAAGTTTATGGACCTGAGTCTTCAGGTAAGACAACAGTTGCTCTACATGCAATTGCCAACTGTCAGAAAGCTGGTGGAGTTGCTGTCTTCATCGACGCAGAGCACGCTCTAGATCCAGAGTATGCAAAAGCACTTGGTGTGGACATTGATGCACTTCTAGTCAGCCAACCAGACACTGGTGAACAGGCTCTAGAAATTGCTGACACTTTGATTCGCTCAGGCTCAATCGACATCATCGTTATTGACTCTGTTGCTGCTCTTGTTCCTAGAGCAGAAATCGAAGGAGAGATGGGTGACTCACACATGGGTCTTCAGGCTCGTTTGATGTCTCAAGCACTTCGCAAGCTAACCGGTGTTTTGAGCAACACAAAGACAACAGCAATCTTCATCAACCAGCTTCGCGAAAAGATTGGTGTGTTCTTCGGATCCCCTGAGACTACCGCTGGAGGTAAGGCACTTAAGTTCTACGCTTCAGTTCGTCTTGACGTTCGCAGAATTGAAACTCTAAAGGATGGCCAGGAAGCTGTTGGTAACAGAACACGCGTCAAGGTTGTCAAGAACAAGATGGCACCTCCATTCAAGCAGGCTGAATTTGACATCATCTACGGTGTTGGAATCTCTCGCGAGGGAAGCCTTCTAGATGTTGGTGTTGAGCAGGAGATTCTAAAGAAGTCTGGTTCTTGGTACACCTACGAAGCTGAACAGCTTGGTCAGGGTAAAGAGAACTCAAGAAACTTCCTTCTAGATAACCCTGAGATAGCAAACGAAATCGAGCAGAAGATCAAGACCAAGCTTGGTATTGGTGTTCCTCGTGCAGTTGCAGATCTACCAGTTGAAGAAGTTGCAGAACTCAAAGCTGTAAACAAGTAACTTGGACATCCAATCTTTCCTCAAGGACTTACCTCCTACTGAAGGAGGGCCTAAGTACTCACTCAAGTCTGTTGATTCGCTTGAAGAGGATGTGCGCCAGGCGTTACTGAAACTTATTGCTAGAAGTAGCAAGTCTTCAGGACAATTGCGAACCCTTCTTTTGGAGAAAGAGTTTCCAGTTCAATTAGTTGATCAGATGATAGATCGATTCATCGAAGTAGGTCTTATCGATGATCATGCCTTGGCTAAGGACTTCACAGAGGTTGCAGTTTCTCGAAAGTCCAAAGCCAAGTCAGTCATCGCAAGGGAGCTTCGAGCAAAGAACTTCCCACAAGAAGCTATCGATGCTGCAATTTCAGAGATTGACACAGAGTCAGAACTTGAAGCAGCCAAGAAACTAGCTGAATCAAGACATAGACAACTTTTGAAGCTTGAGCCAGAAGTAAGGACGAGAAGGCTCTCAAGTTACTTGATGCGTAAGGGCTACACAAGCAGTGTTGTTTGGGCTGCAGTTCGTCACGCAGCTGGAGAAGTACCTAGATAAAGCCGTTGCTTGGCTAAAATTGGGGAGATGAATACCAAAACCCGCAGTTATGAGGTCAAGACCTTTGGCTGTCAGATGAATGTCCACGATAGCGAGAGACTATCTGGGCTTCTTGAGGACGCTGGGTACGTTCAAGCGGCAAATGGGGAATTGGCTGATGTTCTAGTATTCAACACCTGCGCGGTTAGGGAGAACGCGGACAACAAGCTTTACGGCAACCTAGGTCAGCTGTATGAAAGAAAACTTGAGAATCCTGACTTTCAGATAGCAGTTGGCGGATGTCTAGCCCAGAAAGACAAAGACGTAATCGTCAAGAAGGCTCCTTGGGTTGACGTTGTCTTCGGAACTCACAACATTGGATCCCTTCCAGCTCTTCTCGATAGAGCAAGGCACAATGAGGAAGCTCAGGTTGAGATTCTTGATGCTTTAGAAACTTTCCCGAGTGATCTGCCGACCAAGCGCGACTCTACTTATGCAGCATGGGTTTCAATCAGCGTTGGTTGTAATAACACTTGTACCTTCTGCATCGTTCCTGCCCTCAGAGGCAAAGAGAAGGACCGCAGACCTGGTGAGATTCTTGCTGAGATCAAAGCTTTGGTTGCAGAAGGCGTAATCGAAATCACACTGCTAGGTCAGAATGTCAACACATACGGTGTTGAGTTTGGCGACAAGGGTGCATTTGCCAAGCTGCTTAGAGCTTGTGGTGAAATTGAAGGCCTAGAACGAGTTAGGTTCACAAGTCCTCACCCTGCAGCATTCACTGAAGATGTAATTCTTGCTATGGCTGAAACTCACAACGTCATGCCTCAACTACACATGCCTCTGCAATCCGGTAGTGATCGCATTCTCAAAGACATGAAGCGAAGCTATCGAAGCTCTAAGTACCTAGGCATATTGGATAAGGTTCGAGAGCTTATTCCAGATGCTGCCATCTCAACAGACATCATCGTCGGTTTTCCATCTGAAACGGAAGAAGACTTCCAGGAGACTCTTCGAGTTATTCGTGAATCAAGGTTTGCGATTACTTACACATTCCAGTATTCGAAGAGACCAGGCACTCCAGCTGCTGACCTACCAGGTCAAGTTTCCAAGGAAGTTGTTCAAGAACGTTACGAGAGACTACTTGAAGTTGTTAATGACATCGCATGGCAAGAAAACAAACTTCAGATTGGTAAAAGAGTTGAAGTATTGGTTGGCAACAATGAAGGACGCAAAGACGATAGGACCAATCGTCTAACCGGTAGAGCTAGAGATTCTCGCCTTGTTCACATTGATTGGCCCTTAGACCTGGATGTTCCAAGACCAGGAGATTTAGTGTGGGCAACTGTTGTAGATGCTAAGCCTTACTTCCTAATTGCTGATGCTGGAACAAACCCTGAGGTTAGACGCACAATTGCTGGTGATGCTTATGACCGAGCACAAGCCGAAAGTTGCGCTGTCCCAACAACATCAACGGCCACCAAAAAGGGAACCATTGGTCTAAGCGTTGATGTAAAAGTCAATCAGTAAAAATGACAACCTCAATCAAGCCAGAGTTACTCTGCATAGTCGGGCCTACAGGTTCAGGTAAGAGCGGGTTAGCCATCAACATAGCTTTGGAGCTAGCAAAGTCTGGTATCAAAGCAGAGATTGTCAATGCAGACTCTATGCAGTTTTATCGAGGCATGGATATTGGAACAGCCAAAGTCCCAGTTTCTGAACGAGCAGGTATTGAACACCACATGTTGGACTGGCTCGACATAGCCGAAGAGAACACAGCCGCCAGATATCAGATAGAAGCCCGCAAAGTAATTTCAGATCTCATAGAGCAAGGCATTCTTCCAATCGTCGTTGGTGGGTCAATGCTCTACATCGCAGCTCTAATAAACACCTTTGAATTCCCTGGCAGAGATGAAGCCCTTCGCGCTCAGCTTGAGCAGGACCTAATTGATCTAGGCCCTGTTGCTATGCACAAAAGACTTGAGCTATTGGATGAAACTGCGGCTAGTCGAATTGAGCCTCAGAATGGACGTCGAATTGTTAGAGCACTAGAGATTGTCATGATTACGGGGGAGCCTTTTGCAGCATCGCTTCCTGATCAGTTCGAATCTTTCCTGCCAGTGCTAGAAATCGGTTTGAACTCAGCAAGAGAACATTTAGTTGAGCGACTAGCTCAGCGAGTAAGAGGCATGTGGTCTTTAGGTCTGGTTGATGAAGTCAAGGGACTTGTTGACAAAGGTATCCGAGATTCCAAGACTGCCAGCCAAGCAATTGGTTACTCTCAAGCCCTTGCAAGTATTGATGGCCGCTTGACAGAAGAGGAAGCTATCGCAGAAACGATTTTGCTAACTCAAAGATATGCCCGAAGACAAATGTCTTGGTTTAGACGAGACCCTCGAATTCACTGGTTTGACTATCAAGCGGAAGATCTAGTCAAAGAAGTGATGGAACTTGTTACTTCTAGTCTCCAGTTGCCAGGCAAAGTAGGCTAACTCACATGAGCAAAGTTGAATTCACTAAAGGTCAGGGTACGGGCAATGACTTCGTACTCATTCTTGACCTGGAAGGCTCAATAGATATCACACCTACTCAGGTTGCGAAGATTTGTGACAGACACTTCGGTGTTGGAGCAGATGGTCTAATTCGCATAGTTCCTTCACACCTCATACCTGAAGGTTCAGCCGCTCTAAAGGAAGAACCATCTGCTTATTGGTTCATGGACTATCGAAATGCTGATGGTTCGGTGGCTGAAATGTGCGGCAACGGGGTTAGAGTCTTCGCTCGCTATCTAACTGAAAAAGGATTAGTTGATCTTCCAGAGGGTCAGGTTCTTCACATTGGAACTCGCGCTGGAGTCAGAGATATTCAAAAGAATAAAGCTGGCTTTGCTGTGGACATGGGTCGCTGGAAACCAGAGTCTCAGGAAGTGCTAGTTAGTGCACGAGGATTAGATGCTGCTAGACCTAGCCAGGGAATCAATGTTGGAAACCCTCATCTAGTTGTTGCTTTAGCTTCTTCTGAGGAATTGAGTTCTCTAGATCTATCAATTGCTCCAACCTTGGAACCGACACCGGAGCTAGGTGCAAACATAGAATTCGTAGTTCCCGCAGACCCAATGGTTACAAACGGTGTGGGAAAGATTTCAATGAGAGTCTTCGAGAGGGGAGTCGGAGAGACTCTATCTTGCGGCACAGGAATTGTTGCAGCTGCTCTTGCCACTCGTTTATGGGCAGGCCCAGAGGCTCCGAACCAGTGGACTGTTGAAGTTCCAGGTGGAACTCTTGGTGTGAGAATGTTTGCAACTGAAGAGGGCGAACACGTCGGACTCAGCGGTCCCGCAGAGCTTTCTTTTGATGGAGTTCTGGAACTCTAAAGCTTTGAAACTTTTAGCACTCTGAAAGTTTTCGACGAATCTATTCTGGTGCTTTCAAATCCTGGAGTAAATTCTTCCACCAGCCATTTGTGCAAACTGTCTGAACCTAGATTCTTTTGAACTACCAAACGAGCTGTTCCACCTCTAACCAATTTATTGATCCAAAGATTTAGTATTTCGTGCAGAACTTTCTTGCCAACACGAATGGGTGGGTTCGACCATATTTCATCGAATAGAACATCATGCGGAACATCTTCTGGTTTGCAAACAACTATGTTCGTGATGCCAAGTTTGTCGGCATTCATTTTTGTTAGTTCAAGACTTCTCTCGTTGACATCGATTGCATAAATTGTTGCCTTTGGAGAATGAAGAGCTAAAGCTAAAGAAATTGGCCCCCAGCCACAACCGATGTCGAGAAATGTACCAGTTGGATTGGCAGCTTCAATGTGGGCAAGAAGTACTTGGGTTCCCTGATCGATGTGTTCTGGGCTAAATATTCCCCCAGCGGTTAGAACTTGTGTTTTGTTTCCATTCAGGTTCACAGTAATTTCGCGCGTGACCAACGGCCCATCAGGGGAGGAGGCGAAGTAATGATTGTCGGACACGAACAACACACTACTCCTACACGAGTACTCTTAAAAGCGAAATGACTTCAAAAGACTTCGACGACTCAGACGAGACCAGGGGCTCATCCAGCCCTGACGAAGCTAACTCTGTAATCGATCGAATTCTCCGCAGAGACCAGAGAGCTCAGGCTCTGGGGCTAAGCGATGACCAACAGTCAAATGCCTTTGATGGAGACCAACAGGATCTCCTCGATAGAGCAGCGCTGGCTAGAGTGCCAGGGCTTTCAACCCAGATGCAGGACATCACTGAGGTCGAGTATCGAGACCTTCAGCTAGAGAGAGTTGTTCTGATTGGTATCTGGGGCGAGAACACTCTCAAGGATGCCGAAAACTCCCTCAGAGAGCTTGCTGCACTAGTTGAGACAGCTGGAGCTGAAGTTCTTGATGGATTGCTCCAACGTCGGTATCACCCAGATCCTGCAACATTCCTAGGTAAGGGTAAAGCTCAAGAGCTTCATGACCTGGTGAAAGCCATTGGTGCTGACACGGTTATCGCGGATACTGAGCTATCTCCATCTCAGAGAAGAGCGCTTGAGGATGTAGTCAAGGTGAAGGTTATTGACCGCACCGCAATCATCCTTGAAATCTTTGCTCAGCATGCCAAGAGCCGAGAGGGTAAGGCACAAGTAGAGCTAGCCCAACTAGAGTACCTACTTCCTCGTCTTAGAGGTTGGGGTGAATCGATGTCTCGTCAAGCTGGTGGTCGAGCTGCCGGTGGTGAAGGTATTGGTTCACGCGGTCCTGGTGAAACAAAGATTGAGCTTGATCGAAGAAGAATCAACACAAGAATGGCAAAGCTGCGCAAGCAGATTGCAGGCATGAAACCTGCCCGAGAGACCAAGCGGTCTAATCGAAAGAAGTATGAAGTTCCATCTGTAGCTATTGCTGGTTACACAAACGCCGGAAAGTCCTCACTGTTGAACAGGCTTACCTCAGCTGGAGTGTTGGTTCAGAACGCTTTGTTTGCAACGCTTGATCCAACAGTCAGACAGACTCGCACTCCAGACGGCCGTGAATACACCCTGTCAGACACAGTTGGGTTTGTTCGCAACCTACCTCACCAACTAGTTGAGGCATTTAGATCTACTCTCGAAGAGATAGCTGATAGCAATCTAATCTTGCACATTGTTGATGCCTCCCACGTTGATCCAGGAGCTCAGATAGCTACAGTGAGACAAGTTATTGGTGAGGTGGATGCAAGAGACATTCCAGAGTTAATTGTTTTCAACAAAGCAGACTTGGTTGATGAAGATACTGTTCTAGCTCTTAGAGGTCTTGAACCGAATTCTGTTTTCGTCTCTTCAAGAACTGGAGAAGGGTTTGAAGAATTACAAGCTGCAATATCTGCACGTCTTCCTAAACCAAATGTTGCAGTTAGAGTTTTGATTCCATACAACAGGGGAGACCTAGTTTCGCGAATGCATCTGAACTCACAGATCAACAAGATTGAGTATCAGGAAACAGGTACTTATATTGATGCTCTAGTTAGACCAGATATTGCTAGCGAACTAGAACAGTTTCAGGTTTAGACCTTACGAAGGACTGTAACTACAATTCCCATAATTTCAGCATGGGTTCCATCAATTGGCTCGTAGTTTCTGTTCTGAGGTAGTAACCAAACCTGGCCGTCTCTGTTTCTAAATGTCTTTACAGTTGCTTCGCCATCCAAGAGGGCAGCAACAATGTCACCGTTGTTAGCATTCTTCTGCTGACGGACAACAACCCAGTCACCATCGCAAATGGCAGCTTCCTCCATAGAAGGGCCCTTGACCTTCAACATGAATAGTTCACCTGAGCCAACTAGGGACTTAGGTAACGGGAAGATTTCTTCGACATTCTGATCTGCGGTAATTGGGTATCCAGCTGCAATGCTTCCAACCATTGGCACCATGGCTGTAGCAGCCATAGGGATGGAGCTATCGGCTTCAATGCTCCCTGCGTCATCCCAGCCCTCTGGGGCGATAAGGACCTCAACGTTGCGCGAGAGGTTGTCCTGGCGTCTGATGTAACCCTTTTCCTCAAGGTTGTCGAGTTGGTATGAAACGCTGGCTACAGAGCTCAGGCCTACACCTTCGGCAATCTCACGCATAGACGGAACAATGCCTGATTTAGCCTTGCTTTGCAGGATTGCCTGCAGGATTGCCTTCTGAGTCTCAGTCAATGAATCGCTGCTCTTGCGTGTCATGAGGTGCCTTTCTGCCCTGTTTATAGCGGTTTTAGGGTCGTGTCGGTGGTTACCAGTTAAATCTCTACTAAGGCAACTGCCTTCAATGTATTCCAAAATCAACAAAAAATCAAACACATTTTCGGAAAAGTGTCAAATATTCTTGACTTTTTTCGAATATAAGGCGTAATCTTGTTCGTATTAGAACAAATGTTCGGAGAAAGGTTCCAAATGTCAGCTCAAATTATCGAGTTCCCGATGAATAGAGTCCGCCCTGCCCAGCACGTGGCTAGACCTTCCAGCTCACGAGCACGAACAGCCCCTCAGGCTACCTACGTATCCCGATCGGTAGCAATTGCTAGAGCGGTACTGGGCTGGACTTTGATTCTGAGCATCGCAGCTGCCCTTCTAGTTGGATTCGGAAAGCAAGTTCAGTCAGCCCAGGCCGTCGGATCTGAAACCACGACTAGCGACGTTGTGGAATTTGAGTATGTCACCATCATGAGCGGAGATAGCTTGTGGGGCATTGCTGAACAGTACGCACCTGAGCGTGACCCAAGAGACTTTATTGCCGACATCATGACATTGAATAACTTGAGTGACTCAGTAGTTGATGCAGGAATGCGTCTGGCTCTGCCAATCAACTAGCAAATTGCTGGTCGGGGTTAGTAACCTTGACCAATGACTGAGTTAAATGATCTTCCAATAAGAGACAGCCTTCGCGGCCGCACTCCGTATGGAGCTCCTCAGTTGCATGTGCCTATTGCACTAAACGTCAATGAGAACACTCATGAGATTTCTGAGGACATACTTGTTGACATTATTCAGAGAATTGCTGTTTCCCTAAAGGACATAAACAGATATCCGGATCGGGAGTTCACCGCACTTAGAGACCTTCTTGCAACCTACGTTGGGCATGAGCTAACTGCTCAAAACATCTGGGCGGCCAATGGTTCAAATGAAATTCTGCAGCAGTTGTTTATGGCATTCGGTGGACCAGGACGTAAGGCATTAAGTTTCAGCCCGACTTACAGCATGTATTCCCTAATTGCTCAGTCAACTGACACCCAGTATTTTGAATCTCCGCGCCTTGAGAGATATGAAATTGATGTGGATCTTGTAACTGGTGCAATTGCTGAACACAAACCAGACATAGTTCTTATTTGCTCGCCGAACAATCCAACGGGAACACCGGTAGAGCTAGAAGTTATTGAAGCTGCTTACGCTGCCACCGATGGAATCGTTGTAGTTGATGAGGCTTACTCAGAATTCTCACTCAATGAAAATAGTGCTTTGTCGCTCTTGGAGGGAAGACCTCGACTAGTTGTAAGCAAAACAATGTCTAAGGCCTTCGCATTTGCAGGCGCAAGACTTGGCTACTTAGCGGCAGACGCAGCTGTTTGCGATGCGATGAGATTGGTTAGATTGCCATATCACTTGAGTGCTTTAACTCAAGCTGCTGCTGAAGCAGCGTTGACACATAGTCGACAAATGCTGGCTACTGTTGCGGACATTAGAGACCAAAGAGATCGTTTCTATGTTGCGATGCAGGATCTTGGTCTTGACCCATACAGAAGTGATGCCAACTTTGTGTTGGTTGGCGGGATTGCTAACCCAACTAAGTCTTGGCAGGACTTACTGGACCGAGGGATTCTGGTTAGAGACATTGGCATTCCAAACACACTCAGAATCACAGCTGGAACCGAAGCTGAAACTACTGCAGTAATCAACGCTCTTACCGAACTTCTAGGTGCCAAGTAGAATTAGTGCAATTGCCATTGAAGCCAAGTAATTCACTTATTCCATAAATTTGAAAGGCAATCATCATGAACAGAGTTGCATCAATTGAAAGAAAGACTAGCGAGTCAACAGTCAAGCTAAGTCTTGATCTAGATGGCACTGGAAAATCAAACATTTCCACAACTGTTCCATTCTTTGACCACCTTCTGACTGCTTTCTCTAAACACTCGATGATTGACCTAAATGTTGAGTCAAGCGGTGACACAGACATTGATATTCACCACACAGTTGAAGACACCGCAATTGTTCTGGGGCAGGCAATCAAGCAAGCTCTTGGCGACAAGAATTCAATCTCTAGATTCGGTGATGCAACCGTCCCACTAGATGAAGCATTAGTTCGAGCAGTTGTTGATCTTTCTGGTAGACCTTTCCTTTCACACACCGGTGAGCCTGCTGGATTTGAATTGCACTTGATTGGTGGACACTTCACTGGTTCAATGGTGCGTCACGTATTTGAAGCAATTTGTCTAAACGCTGGCATGACGGTTCACATCAATGTCTTGGATGGCAGAGATCCTCACCACGTTGCTGAAACAGAGTTCAAGGCTTTCGCAAGAGCTCTTCGCAAAGCTGTTGAGAAAGACCCAAGGGCTGTTGGAATTCCTTCAACCAAGGGAACTTTGTGATCAGTCCCAAAATCGTAGTTTTAGATTTCGGTAGCGGCAATATCCACTCGGTAGTTAGTGCATTTGAAGAAGTTGGTTCAACTGTTGAACTCACTTCAGACAGAGCAAAAGCTTTAGCAGCAGATGGTCTTGTTATTCCTGGAGTTGGAGCATTCGCTACGGTCATGGAACAACTAAATGCAGTTGGTGCTCCGAGCATTGTTGATCAGAGATTGTCTGCAGGAAAAGCTGTATTCGGAATTTGTGTTGGACTCCAAGTGATGTTTGAAACTGGGACAGAGCACGGTATTGAAACTGAAGGTTTAGGTCAGTGGCCAGGATCAGTAACCAAGCTTGATGCACCAACTCTTCCTCACATCGGTTGGAATGATGTTGAAGTACCGAGTGGATCAAAACTCTTTGAAGGAATTTCTGAAGAGCAGTTTTATTATGTGCATTCCTATGGGGCGGCAACTTTTGCTCTCGAAGAAGAAACAGCTTTTGAAAAACCAACTGTGTCTTGGGCAGAGTACGGTTCTAGATTTGTTGCTGCAGTAGAAAATGGGCCACTGTCCGCAACTCAATTTCATCCAGAGAAGTCTGGCAAAGCAGGACTTACTCTTCTGAGTAACTGGCTAAAGAATCTATAGAGGAAAACATTTTGAGTGATCGACTAATACTTCTTCCGGCTGTTGATGTTGCAGATGGAAAAGCAGTAAGACTAAGCCAAGGCGTTGCTGGCAGTGAAACAGATTATGGTTCACCGATTGAAGCAGCCCAGGTGTTCATTGATGCTGGAGCGGAGTGGATTCACCTTGTTGATCTAGACGCTGCTTTCTCACGAGGTGAGAACCGTGCAATCATTCGTGAAGTTGTCGCGAACAGTAAAGACGTAAAAATTGAACTAAGTGGAGGCATTAGAGACACTGCTTCTTTAGAAGCAGCCCTAGCAGCTGGTGCAGAAAGAGTGAATCTTGGAACAGCCGCTCTTGAGAATCCAGATTGGACTGCTGAAGTTATTTCCAAGTATGGCGACAAGATTGCTGTTGGTCTGGATGTAAGAGGAACAACACTTGCTGCTCGTGGTTGGACTGAAGATGGCGGAGACTTATTCGAAGTTCTAGAACGTTTAGAGCAAGCAGGTTGCCCTCGCTATGTTGTTACCGATGTCACCAAAGATGGAATGTTGCTAGGTCCAAACATCGATATGTTAAAAGAAGTCATGCAGAGAACGAACAAGCCTGTAATTGCTTCTGGTGGAATTTCATCACTTAGAGATTTAGAGCAGTTGCGTGAACTTGTTCCGCTAGGTCTTGAAGGTGCAATTTTAGGTAAGTCGCTTTACGCAGGTAAGTTCACTCTCGAACAGGCACTAAAGGTTTCCGGTGAGTAATGTCTGATTCACACGGTTCTAAATTCACAGACTCAGCAGGGGTTCCATGGGCTGGTCGAAGTTTCGATATCAATCCATACAGCGGAGACAATGGTGAAGCCGATCCATATCTGATTGAAACTTTGACTAAGTTTCGTGCCAAAGAAGTTGGAGCTGAAGAAGTTCTTGTTGCCTTAGGTCAAGCAAGGTTATTGATTCCTCTTATTGCCAATCTTGGTGAAAGTGGCGAAGGTGCTCACGGTCAAACAGTCGATAAAAGTGCGGACCTTTCAATCGTTACTGTTCTAACTCCTGATAATCAAAAAGCGCTTCCAGTATTTAGTTCTGTTGCTGCCATGAATAATTGGAACCCTGAGGCTAGACCTGTTCCAAATGACGGCAGAAAAGTGGCTCTCGCAGCAGCGAGTGAGGGAAACACTCGATTGGTATTAGATCCAATGAGTGAAACTGAGTTTGTAGTTAGAAGACCAGGTATTGCTGCCATAGCCCAAGACCTACCTTGGTTAAATCCAGCGAACAATCCAGAGATTGTTGAGTTTGTGAACAGTATTCTCAGCGAAATGGGTCAGGTTGAGAGTTTTACCTTGATTGAGGGAGACCCAACCTGCAAGCTACTTGGTCAGGAGCTCGTGGTTGTTCTGTATTTAGCGCCAGGATTGACTGAAAACGATCTAAAGACTCTGGAAGAGGGCTTCTTTGCTCAACTTTCACAGTCAGAGCGGTTTGTTGAGTTAGTTGACTCCGTTGGAGTCAAATTCCTACAGGCTAGCTAACTGGACCTGTGAACTTCTCGCCAGGACCCTTGCCTGGCTCATCCTTGATAACTGATGCCTCGCGAAATGCTAATTGAAGGCTACGTAGCCCGTCTCTTAGCGGTCTAGCGTGGTGATCGCCTAGGTCCGGAGCAGATGCTGTCAGCAGACCTGCCAGTGAATTGATTAGCTTTCTAGCCTCATCCAAGTCGCCTTTATAGCCATTTTCAGCTAGTCCTACCTGGACGGCAGCAGCACTCATAAGGTGGACAGCGGTAGCGGTGATAACCTCAACGGCTGGCACTTCCTCAAGTTCACGCATGGCTTGGGTTTCAAAATCTTCTGACATTCTGGGCTTCACTTTCAGATGGGTTCTCTGCTAGGCTAACCCATGGCTCTGGAGATCTCTGGTCTTCAGTCAGAAGTGGATTCATTTCCCACCCGCGTCCACCGACTTATTAGGTTGCCGGGTAAGCTTTGAACTTTTCAGTTCTGCGCGTTGGCAAGAATATTCTTGTCCCTACGTGGCCATTAAGTCACGTCAAAAGGAGCAGCAGATCAGCGACCCGCGTATCAACGAACGAATCCGTGTACCAGAAGTACGCCTAGTTGGCCCTAACGGAGAGCAGCTTGGCATCATCAAAATCGAAGAAGCACTGCGTATGGCGCAGGAAGTGGACCTCGATTTGGTAGAAGTTTCACCAAACTCAGCACCACCGGTTTGTAAGCTTATGGATTTCGGAAAGTTCAAATACGAAGCAGCCCAGAAGATTCGTGAAGCGAGAAAGAACCAGACAAACACTGTCATCAAGACTGTTCGTTTCGGTTTGAAAATCGATGATCACGACTATGGAACTAAAAAAGGTCAGATCGAACGCTTCTTGAAAGCTGGCGACAAGGTCAAAGTGATGGTCGTCTTCCGTGGCCGTGAGCAATCACGTCCGGAGATGGGTGTCAAGTTGTTGCAGAAAGTAGCTGAAGAAGTTACTGAGTCAGGTGTTGTTGAGTCGAGTCCATCGGCAGACGGCAGAAGCTTGGTAATGGTTATCGCTCCTCTTCGTAACAAGGCTGATGCGAAAGCAGATGCTAAGCGAGCTGCAGACAAGAAGGCGAAAGCTGAAGTCCCTGCAACCACTGAGACCGAAACAAAGGATTCTGCGGCTGAAACCGCAGACTAGAAAAACAGGAGAGAAGTTATGCCAAAGCAGAAGACCCACTCTGGAGCGAAGAAGCGCTTCCGTTTCACAGGTAGCGGCAAGTTGATGAAGCAGCAGATCAACATGCGTCACAACCTTGAGCACAAGTCATCAAGACGTACTCGTCGTCTAAACCAGGATCAGCTTGTAAGCAAGGCTGATTTCAAGACCATCAAGAAGCAGCTCGGCCACTAGTCCAAGCACATTCAGAATTTATTTAGGAGAAACTAATGGCAAGAGTTAAAAACGCAGTCAACGCGTTGAAGAAGCGTCGTACAGCACTAGAGCGTGCAAAGGGTTACCGCGGTCAGCGTTCACGCCTTTACCGCATGGCAAAGCAGCAGGTTCTGCACTCCCTGGTCTATGCATACAACGACCGTCGCGACAAGAAGGGTAACTTCCGTCGCCTATGGATCCAGAGAATTAACGCAGCTTCACGTGCGAATGGTCTTACCTACAACCGTCTAATCCAGGGTCTAAACCTTGCAGGCGTTGCAGTTGACCGTCGTATCTTGGCAGATCTAGCAGTAAACGAGCCAAAGGCGTTTGCGTCATTGGTAGCCACTGCTAAGTCAGCGCTTCCTGCAGACACATCAGCTCCGAAGGTTAAATAACCCAAGTGCTGATTGATCCCAAAGCCGCTAAGGTTCGTGGGGTTGCCAAGCTAGTAAAGAAAGAAGCCCGTCGTGAGACCGGGCTCTTTCTGCTTGAGGGACCACAAGGTTTCCGCGAGGCACTCGAAAGACCAAAACTTATCCTCGAAGCTTTTGCTACCGAGGAGGCTTTGGCACGTCATGCCGATATGTTTGCCAAGGCTAAAGCAGCTCGAATTGAAGTTCAGCTTGTTAGCGAACAGGTTCTGGCAGCTCTTAGCGATACAAATACACCTCAAGGTGTGGTTGCTGTTTGTCACCAGTTCGATGTCTCTCTAGAAGATGTAATTGCTACCAAGCCAAAACTTGTAGCACTTCTATCTCAAATCAGAGACCCAGGTAATGCTGGAACTGTGCTTAGAGCAGCTGATGCTGCTGGAGCAGATGCAGTGATCTTCACAGCAGGAAGCGTTGATATCTACAACACCAAAGTTGTCCGATCAACAACAGGTTCCATGTTCCATCTGCCATTCGTGGTTGATGCTGACATCAATGAAACTGTTGATGCTTTGAAGGCAGCTGGCATTCAAGTTCTAGCTGCTGACGCATCAGGAGATTCACTACCTGTATTGGCAATCGATGGTTCATTGAATAACCCAACTGCGTGGATGTTTGGCAACGAAGCTTGGGGCTTTGAACCTGAAATCTTGAAGCTAGCTGATCGAGTAGTTGCAGTTCCTATTTATGGGGCAGCGGAGTCTTTGAACCTTGCTACCGCAGCGAGTGTTTGCCTCTACTCCTCAGCATTCCAGCAGAACTCAGCAAGTAGCTAAGCCTTTATAAAAACAACAGTGGATATACTTGAGGTCTAATGTTAGAGAACGCAGAAATCACTAAGGCAGCAGTCGATGCTGTTGTTTCTGATGCTCTGAAGCTCATTCAAGGAGCTACTGACCTTGCCTCTCTAAAGGCAATACGTTCAACTGCTGTTGGTGAGAACTCTGGAATCACCAAGTTGAGCTCTCTAATGGGCAAGCTGCCAGGGGATAAGAAGGCAGATGCTGGAAAGCTAATCACAGCTGCTAGAGCTGAACTAAATGCTGCATTCGCATCTGCTGAGTCTGTTTTCTATGTTGCCGAGCAGAATGCCAAACTTCTTGAAGAGAGTGTTGACGTTACTGCTGCTCCAATGACTCAGGTGCTAGGAGCAAGACACCCGCTTTCATTACTTCAAGATGAAATCTCAGATGTCTTCATTGGCATGGGTTGGGAAATTGCTGAAGGTCCTGAAGTTGAAAGCGAATGGTTCAACTTTGATGCTTTGAACTTTGATGCAGATCATCCAGCTCGTGCAATGCAGGACACATTCTTCATTGAGCCTCAAGAATCACATCTAGTCTTAAGAACTCACACGTCTCCAGTTCAAGTTAGATCCTTACTTGAAAGAGACTTACCTGTTTATGTTCTCTGTCCAGGGCGAGTATTTAGAACAGACGAGCTTGATGCAACCCACACTCCTGTGTTCCACCAGGTTGAAGGTCTAGCGGTTGATAAAGGTTTGACCATGGCTGATCTCAAGGGGACACTTGAGCACTTCGCCAGAATCATGTTTGGTCCTGATGCAAAGATTCGTTTGCGTCCATCATTTTTCCCTTTCACAGAACCTTCAGCAGAACTAGATGTTTGGCATCCAGGAGCTAAGGGTGGAGCTCGTTGGGTTGAATGGGGTGGCTGCGGAATGGTTAATCCAAACGTGCTACTAGCAGCAGGAATCGATCCAGAAGTTTATTCAGGTTTTGCATTTGGTATGGGAATCGAAAGAACTCTCATGTTCAGAAACGATGTCAAAGACATGCACGACATGGTCGAAGCTGACGTTCGATTCTCTAAGCAGTTCGGGGTGGTGCTCTAATGCGCGTTCCGTTGTCTTGGCTAGGCGAGTTTGTTGAACTTCCAAAAGGTTCTAATGCTGATTCAGTTATGGCTGAATTAGTTAAAGTCGGTTTGGAAGAAGAAGGTTCTCACGGTTACGACCTTATAGGTCCAATTGTTGTTGGACAGGTTCTTGAATTTGTTGAAGAAGAACAGACCAATGGAAAAACTATTCGTTGGTGTCAGGTAAGAGTTGCACCTGCGGGCAAGAAAGCTGCCGATGGCGGAGCTGATGTTCGAGGAATTGTCTGCGGAGCTAGAAACTTCGAAGTCAATGACAAGGTAGTTGTTACTTTGCCTGGAGCAGTCTTGCCTGGAGATTTCAAGATTGCTGCTAGATCTACTTACGGCCACACCAGCGATGGAATGCTTGCCTCCGCTCGTGAACTAGGCCTAAGTGATGACCACGAGGGAATTCTTCGCCTAGTAACACTTGGGCTTGATCCTGAGCTTGGAACTGATGCTCTTGCTCTACTGGGGCTTGATGATGAAGCAGCTGAAGTAAACGTGACGCCTGACCGAGGCTACTGCTTCTCAATCAGAGGTATTGCTAGAGAGTTTGCTCACGCAACTGGAGCTAAGTTCACCGACCCAATTGACTCTGTAATGCCATTCCACGGTGATGGTTTCAAAGTTGAAATCAAAGACGATGCTCCAATTAGAGGCAATGTTGGTTCAAGCAAGTTTGTAGTTAGAAGTGCTAGCAACATAAACGCTGCTGCAGCAACTCCGGCATGGATGGTTTCTCGACTAAAGCTTGCTGGCATGAGATCTATATCGGTAGTTGTTGACATCACTAACTACGTCATGTTGGAAATGGGACAACCACTTCATGCTTACGACGCTTCAAAGCTGAACGGCTCAATAACTGTTAGAAGAGCTAAGTCAGGCGAGACTCTCAAGACCTTGGATGGTCAAGAACGTTCTCTACACACAGAAGATCTTGTTATCGCTGACAACTATTCAGCAATCGGCATTGCCGGTGTTATGGGTGGAGCAAGCACTGAAGTCAGTAGCTCAACCACAACGGTTCTGATTGAGTCAGCAAACTTCGATGGAGTTTCTATTGCTAGATCTGCTCGTCGTCACAAACTTCCAAGCGAAGCGTCAAAGAGGTTTGAAAGAGGCGTTGACCCTAAGGTTGCTGAATTTGCTGCAGCAAGAGCAATTGCACTTCTTGAAGAACTAGCTGGAGCTAAGGCTGATTCACTCGGAACATTTGTCGACAACTCAGCTAACCCAACAACAGTTTTCTTACCTGCTGGTTTTGCATCTGAGCTAACCGGTGTTGAATACACAGCTGATGAAATCACAAACACTCTGAAAGAAATCGGTTGTGTTGTTGCAACTGTTGACGGTGGCTTTGAAGTAATCGTGCCAAGCTGGCGACCAGATATCACACACAAGACTGATCTTGTTGAAGAGGTTGCTCGCATCACAGGTTATGACCGCATTCCTTCACGTTTACCAGTTGCTCCTCCTGGTAAAGGTCTAACCAAGCCTCAGAAGATGCGTAGAGCAGTTTTGAATCAGCTCTCTGCAACCGGTCACGTTGAAGTATTGACTTACCCATTCCTCAAGGCAGAGCAGAACTCTTACTTCTTTGAAGAAAGTGCAGCAAGAGTAGTTCTTGCCAATGCAATGCAAGAAGATGTGAATGAAATGCGTTTGAGCATTCTGCCTGGCTTGATAGATGCAGCTAAGAGAAACGTTTCTAGAACTCTTACCGACTTGGCCATTTATGAAGTTGGATTAGTCTTCAATCCAGCTAAATCAAATAAGGCTGTTTCTCTTCCGAATGGAACTCAATTGCCAAGTGCTAAGGACTTAGAGGCACTTCACAATAGCGTGCCTCATCAGCCACTTTCATTAGGTGCACTATTTGTTGGAAACAGAATTGCTGAGCAGGTCGGAAGAAAGGCTAGTAAGGCAGGCTTCGCCGATGCTATTCAAGCTGCTCGTATCACTGCCCACGCTGTTGGTGTTGAACTTGATCTGGAGCAGAGCACTCCTAAAGGTTTCCACCCAGGTAGAACAGCTGAGCTAAAGGTCAAGGGAACCGATGTATCAGTTGGCTTCGCTGGTGAGTTACATCCTGAACTTGCTCTAGCTAATGACCTACCTAGACAGGTTGCCGTGTTACAGATGAACCTTGAGGTTCTGTTTGCTAACGCTCCTGAACTGATTCAGGCAGGTGCTGTTGAAACATATCCAGCCGCCACACAAGATTTATCTCTGGTTCTTGATATGGATATTCCTGCAGGAAAGGTTTTGGAAGTACTTTCTCAAGCAGCAGGAGAGCTTTTAGAAGAAATCACCTTGGTTGATGACTACCGTGGAGCAAATCTCGAAGAGGGAAAGAAGTCGCTTACTTTCGCTCTGAGATTTAGAGCAAGCGATAGAACTTTGACCCAGTTAGAGGCAAGCGAAGCTAGAGACAATGCCGTCTCAGCCGCTAATGCCAAATTCGGCGCAACAATTAGAGCCTAAAGATTCTCTAAGGAGAACCCATGAAACTTAGGGCTGCGATAGCAGGAGCAAGTGGCTACGTTGGTGGCGAGCTTGCGAGACTGTTGGCTAATCATCCAAACATAGACCTGGTTACTGTCACAGGTAATTCGAGTGTTGGGGAAACTCTTGGTTCACTGAATCCAGAACTGAGTAAATACTCTGATTTAGTTTTTGTAGAAAACACAAAAGAGAATCTTCTAGGGCATGATGTTGTATTCCTTGCTCTTCCACATACCAAGTCAGCTGAAGTCGCAGCTTGGCTTGAAGATGATGTTTTGGTTCTTGATTGTGGAGCTGATTTCCGACTTGAGTCAGCAGAAGAATTTGAGAAGTTCTACAAGAGCCCACATGCAGGTACCTGGGCCTATGGCATGCCTGAATTGCTCATAGGGGCAAATGCAAAACAACGTGAAAATCTGATCGGTCAAAAGAGAATCGCTGTTCCTGGCTGTAATGCAACTGCTATCACACTTGCTTTTGCTCCGTTACTTCGTGCTGGATTAGTTGACGCAACAGACTTAGTTTCAACACTCTCTGTTGGAACAAGTGGAGCAGGTCGTAACGCTGAAGTAAACCAAGATCCAGTTTTAGATTCTGCGTTTGCCTATCAAATTGGCGGAATTCATCGCCACATTCCTGAGGTGCAACAGAATCTAGAGAAGTCTTCGAAGGATAAAGTTTCCCTAACCTTCACTCCTGTTTTAGTTCCGATGTTTAGAGGAATCCTTGCTGTCAACACAGCAAAGATATTTGCAGGTGCTAATGAAATGTCTCTTAGAAAAGCTTTCGCGGATGCTTATGGGTCTGAGAGCTTCATAGAGATTTTGCCTGAAGGCTCTTTCCCGAATACTGCTGATGTTGAGTACACAAATAAGGTTCAAATCGGAATTGTTAGAGATCAAGCATCGGGACGAGTAGTTGTAATTAGTGCGATAGATAATTTGGTAAAGGGCACCGCAGGAGCAGCTTTGCAGAGCATGAATATTGCTCTTGGATTTTCTGAAGGAACTGGAATTACAGAGGGGGAGGCATAGTGCTGAAGGTAGATGCCACAAACCTAGATTTAGCTCGAATCAAGGCTAAGACCCTCATTGAGTCTGCTCCATGGATAAGAAAGTTTCAGGGCAAAATATTTGTCTTGAAGTTTGGTGGCAACGCCATGGTTGATGAGCAGCTACAGAAAGCTTTCGCGGAGGATGTCGCGTTCCTTAATTTGGTTGGCATCAGAGCAGTAGTCGTTCACGGAGGCGGACCGCAGATTACCTCTCGTTTAGCAGATCTTGGTTTGAAGAGTGAATTCGTAGATGGTCTGAGAGTTACTTCGACTGAAGCTATCTCTGTTATTCGTGATGTGCTGATGAATCAGATCAGCACTCCTCTGGCCAACATGATTGAAGCGTCTGGAGCTAAGGCAGCTGTATTCAATGGTGAAACTGAAAGGTTGTTCAAAGCAGCCATCACAAGAGCGGACTTAGGTCTCGTAGGTGAAGTAGTTGAAGTAAATGCATCAGTAATAGCCAATTCACTTGAGGCAAATCTAATTCCAGTTATCTCAACTGTCGCACCTGATGCAAGTGGACAGTTGATAAATGTAAACGCTGATTTAGCTGCTTCCTCTTTAGCTGCTGCATTGGGTGCTGAAAAGCTAGTAGTGCTTACTGATGTTCCAGGTTTATACAGCGATTGGCCTAACCGAGATTCCTTGGTTAGCGAACTAACGGCATCAGAGTTAGAAGAGATATTGCCGGATCTTGAATCAGGAATGATTCCTAAGATGCAGGCTTGCTTGAATGCAGTGCGAGCTGGAGTTTCTAAAGCACACATTATTGATGGTCGAGTGCCACACAGCGTTTTGCTCGAAGTATTCACACCTTCAGGAATTGGCACCTTGGTGCTGCCTTAGGAATAGGAAGAGGAATAAATGACTAGACACTTTTTGAGAGATGACGACGTATCTCCTGCAGAGCAGGCAGAGATTCTTGAGCTAGCTCTTGAACTCAAGGCGAAGCCTTACTCTCGCAAGGTATTCGAGGGTCCAAAAACTGTTGCCGTGATTTTCGATAAGACCTCGACTAGAACCAGAGTTTCCTTTGCTGTTGGAATTAGTGATCTAGGTGGAGTGCCACTGATTATTGATGCTCAAGGTAGTCAGATGGGGGCTAAAGAGTCAGTTGCTGACACAGCGAGAGTTTTAGATCGACAGGTAGCTCAGATTGTTTGGCGAACCTATGCACAAGCTGGTTTAGAGGAGATGGCTCAGAACTCTAAGGTTCCTGTCATCAACGCATTGAGCGATGAGTTTCACCCATGCCAATTACTTGCAGATCTTCTAACCATTCAAGAGCACAAAGGAAAACTTGCTGGTTTGAAACTTGTCTACATCGGTGATGGCAACAACATGGCTAGCTCTTACTTGATTGCAGGAGCTATGGCTGGAATGCACGTAGTTGCAGTAACTCCAGAGAAGTATTCACCAGCTGCGGACGTTGTTGCTCGAGCAACTGAGATTGCAGCTGGCACTGGTGGATCTGTATCTGTTTCTCATGTTCCTAAAGAGGCTGTAGTTGAAGCTGATGTTCTTGCAACCGATACTTGGGTATCTATGGGTCAGGAAGCAGAGAAGTCTCAAAGGGTAAAAGACTTTGCTGGGTTCAGTATCGACTCTGTACTTTTGAAGGCAGCTAAAGCAGATGCAATTGTGTTGCACTGTCTTCCTGCTTACAGAGGGTACGAAATTAGTGCTGATGTATTAGATGGAAAACAAGCCGTGATCTGGGATGAAGCGGAGAACCGTCTTCATGCACAGAAAGCCCTAATGGTTTGGCTAGACCAACGTGCCAAGTAAAATCAAACTAATCCCGATGACGACTGTTATCGAGAGCATTTAAGGAGTAAAAGATGTCAGAACGCGTAGTGCTTGCCTATTCAGGTGGTTTAGATACTTCCGTTGGAATTGGCTGGCTAAAAGAAGCCACTGGCAAAGAAGTTGTTGCTCTAGCTATCGATGTTGGCCAGGGTGGCGAGGACATGGATGCGATTCGTCAGCGTGCTTTGGATTGTGGAGCTGTTGAGGCCATCGTTATTGACGCTAAGTCTGAGTTTGCTGATGACTACCTAATGCCTGCCCTGAAGGCCAATGGTCTGTATCAGAAGAGATACCCACTGGTATCTGCTCTATCTAGACCTTTGATTGGTAAGCACCTAGCTAGCGTTGCTAGAAAGCTTGGGGCAGACAGTGTGGCTCACGGTTGCACTGGTAAGGGTAATGACCAGGTTCGATTTGAAGCAGCTGTTGCTGCTATCGCACCTGAATTGAAGTCAATTGCTCCTATTCGTGATCTTGCCCTAACCAGGGATAAGGCAATCGAATTCGCTGAGAAGAACAATCTTCCTATCGCTCAGAACAAGAAGTCACCTTATTCAGTTGACCAGAACGTTTGGGGCAGAGCTGTTGAAACAGGCTTCCTAGAAGACCCTTGGAATGCTCCTATTGAAGATCTTTATTCATACACGCAAGACCCAGATGTTTTTAGAGAAGCAACTGAAGTAACTATTAGTTTCGAAGCTGGTATTCCTGTTGCTATTGATGGAGTTAGATACTCAGCCATCGATTTGATTCAGAAGATGAATGTTCTAGCTGGTGCACACGGTGTTGGTCGTATCGACATCGTCGAAGACAGACTTGTTGGTATCAAGAGTCGTGAAATTTATGAGTCACCTGCGGGTATCGCTCTGATTGCTGCACACGAGGAATTAGAGAACCTAACTCTTGAGCGTGATGTGAACAGATTCAAGCGTGGCATTGAAGCTCGTTGGGCTGATCTTGTTTATGAAGGACTATGGTTCTCAGGGCTCAAGAGATCACTAGATGTGTTCATTGACCACACCCAGGAGCATGTGACAGGCGATGTTCGTCTAAAGATGCAGGGTGGAAGAGCAGTTGTTACTGGACGTAAATCTGATGAGTCTTTGTATGACTTCAGTTTGGCTACCTATGACACCGGCGATACTTTTGATCAGTCTTTGGCCAAGGGTTTCATTGAGCTATGGGCATTGCCTAGCAAGATTGCTGCAAGAAGAGATGCGAATAGGAATAAGAAGTAGTCATGTCTGAATCATCTTCATTATGGGGCGGTAGGTTCTCCGGAGCTACCAATGATGCTGTTGCTGCTCTGAGTAGATCAATTCATTTTGATTGGCGTCTAGCTCCTTATGACATCAAGGGAACTAGAGCACACCTTCTAGCTCTTCGTGCTGCAGGTTATTTAGCTGAGGCTGAGCTTGTGAAGCTAGATAAAGCTTTAGCAGAACTAGACAAGAGAGTTACCTCAGGAATGTTCGTAGCTAAAGCTACCGATGAGGATGTGCACAGTGCTTTAGAGCGTGGACTAATCGAAATGGTTGGACCAGAACTTGGTGGAAAGGTAAGAGCGGGAAGATCTAGAAACGACCAGATTGCGACTCTAATTCGCATCTACCTTTTGGATCAAGCAACACTTATTAGAACTGAGATTCTTCAGTTGATTGATGTTCTGACCACCTTGGCTCAGGAGCACCTGAGCGAGCCAATGCCAGGACGCACACACTTCCAGCATGCACAACCAGTATTGCTATCCCATCACCTCTTAGCCCACGTGTGGCCTCTAGTTAGAGACCTAGAGCGTTTGGCTCAGTGGCGAGAGAGAGCATCATTCTCTCCCTATGGAGCAGGAGCTCTAGCAGGTACTTCCCTGGAACTAGATCCAAACATTGTCTCTGAAGCTCTCGGCTTGACCGCACCGATGGCTAACTCAATGGATGCAACATCATCTAGAGATGTTGTTGCAGAGTTTGCATTTATCGGAACCTTGATTTCGATCAACCTGTCCCGTTTTGCTGAAGAAATAATTATTTGGGCTAGCGCTGAGTTCAACTATGTGAAGCTTGCTGATGCATTCTCAACTGGTTCATCGATCATGCCGCAAAAGAAGAACCCTGACGTTGCGGAACTAACCAGAGGTAAAGCTGGTCGCATCATCGGTGACCTGACTGGTTTGCTATCAACTCTCAAGGCTCTGCCTCTGTCATACAACAGAGATCTTCAAGAAGACAAAGAACCTGTCTTTGACATCGCAGATAGCTTGCTGCTGATTCTTCCTGCATTCACTGGAATGGTTGCCACCATGGAGTTCAACACTGCTCGTATGGAAGAACTTTCTTCAGCTGGTTACTCACTAGCAACAGATGTTGCTGAGTGGTTAGTGAAGCAGAGAGTTCCATTCAAAGAAGCTCATGAAATTACTGGAAAGCTAGTGGCATTTGCTGAAAGCAATGAGTTGGAACTCAGTGAAGTATCTGATGTTGAGTTTGCAGCCATTAGCAAACATCTAACTCCTGAGGTTAGGGAAGTGCTGAATGTTGCGGGTTCTATTCGTTCTAGAAGCGGCACGGGTGGAACTGCAGTGCCTAGAGTCCTAGATCAGATCAGTGCATTGCGTAAAATGGTGCCTAGCGAAAACAGATAGGTTTTACTAATGGCCACAAGCGATGCACTTGCAAAACAGAGCAATGACTCTGGCTTCTCCGATGTTTGGGAAGAACTGAAGTGGCGTGGCCTAGTTTCTATCTCAACTGATGAAGCAGAACTGCAAAGTGCTCTAAAGTCTTCATCGCTTACCTTCTACTGTGGTTTTGATCCAACAGCACCGAGCCTGCACCTAGGAAACCTGGTTCAGCTTTTGGTTATGAGAAGACTTCAGCTTGCAGGGCACATCCCACTAGTTCTTATCGGCGGGGCTACAGGTCTAATTGGTGACCCTAAGCCAAATGCAGAGCGAACATTGAACACTAAAGAGACCGTGGCTGAATGGGTGCAGAAAATTGGTACGCAAGCCGAACGATTCCTATCCTTCGAAGGCTCTAACGGAGCAAAGCTCGTGAACAACCTTGATTGGACAGAGTCACTGAGCTCAATTGACTTCCTAAGAGACATCGGCAAGCACTTCAGAGTTGGCAAAATGCTAAGCAAGGATGCTGTTTCTGCTCGTTTGAACTCTGATGCGGGTATTTCATTTACTGAATTTTCTTACCAAATCCTTCAAGGAATGGATTTCCTAGAGCTTTACCGCAGAAACAACTGTGTTTTGCAGGTAGGGGGCAGTGACCAGTGGGGAAATCTGACCAGCGGTACAGATTTGATCCACAAAGTTGAGGGCAAGAGTTCATTTATCCTCGCTACCCCTCTAATTACAGACTCAGAAGGCAAGAAGTTCGGTAAATCTGAAGGAAATGCGGTCTGGTTAGATACCGATTTGACTTCTCCTTACGCTTTTTACCAATTCTGGCTAAATGTTGAGGATTCAAACACCATCAATCTCCTAAAAGTCTTTACTTTCTTGAGCAAAGCCGAAATCGATGACCTTGAGGCCCAGCTTGTTTCAGAACCTCACCTAAGAGCAGCTCAGAAGAAGCTAGCTTACGAAGTTACCTCTCTGGTTCATTCAGCGGCAGCTACTGATGCAGTAATTGCAGCATCCCAGGCTCTATTTGGACTGGGAGAGCTAGACCAGTTAGATAAGGGCACTCTGGAGGCGGCACTTTCCGCTCTTCCAAACACCAAAGCCCAATTAGGAGCTGGGGTAGCAGATCTATTGGTTGAGACAGGCCTTGTTGCCAGCCTGAGTGCTGGTCGCAGAGCTATTGCCGAGGGTGGGGTCTACCTCAACAACCTAAGAATTCATGATGAAAAAGCCACCCTGGACCAGGCACTTATGGGGGAGTTCGCTGTTCTTCGCAGGGGCAAGAAGACTTTGGCAGGAATCTTTATCCAAAAGTAAAGTAATTCCCTGGCTTCGATTTGACTTGATTGTTATTCAGGCGTAATCTTTTACCTGTTGCCCACAGTTTGAGAAATCTATTTTATGGATCTCGGCTCAAGTGCAACCAATCAGCTCCCAGAAAACCCAGTAAATTGGCGACTTTGGGGCAGGTTGAACTTCCACTTTGAGTATCTAGATTTTTCTAGATTTAATGCGTATGTCTATTTGACTTATGCTCAAAAAGTGGTAAGTTAGTGAAGTTGCTCTGCGTGGGCCCCTAACCGGAATCCGCAGATGCATCCGATCCTTGAGAACTCAACAGCGTGCACAATGTCGATGCCAAGAACCTGGCTTCAATAAGGCTTGCCTTTTTGAATGTTCAGTAGTAATTGGATTAGACAGATTGTCAGACAATCTGACTAGTCAGATCAAATTGATGCCCCCATTTTCCGGGGGTTTCGTAAAACTTGGGCCAAAGCTTGCTTTGGTCCTAAAAAACTTTTACGGAGAGTTTGATCCTGGCTCAGGATGAACGCTGGCGGCGTGCTTAACACATGCAAGTCGAACGATGAAGCTGGAGCTTGCTCCGGTGGATTAGTGGCGAACGGGTGAGTAACACGTGAGCAATCTGCCCTTGACTCTGGGATAACTGCGGGAAACTGTAGCTAATACCGGATACGACGCCTTGGGGCATCCCACGGGCGTGGAAAGAATTTCGGTCAAGGATGAGCTCGCGGCCTATCAGCTAGTTGGTGAGGTAATGGCTCACCAAGGCGACGACGGGTAGCCGGCCTGAGAGGGTGACCGGCCACACTGGGACTGAGA
>JBILQF010000017.1:0-11071 GCA_044373385.1 Rhodoluna sp. | reverse complement strand
GAAGGATCTTCTGTGGTGACATTGAAAAAGTACTCGTATGGCGCTTTGTTTGGTTTAGTCGAAGTAATTGTTGATTTCAATTCCATCGCTGTTGTTGCTGAACCACTTAGTTCAATATCGTCAACTGTAAATTCTCTATTTGATTTCAGAGTCACTTTGAACTCAATCACATTCGATTTAGTTGGTGAATTTGTAAGAACAGCCAACGACTTGGTGCCGAGAATTACTTCCTTTCCGAAAAGTCCAGAGTTGAGGCTCAAACTAGGACCTTGATTGCCTAGAGAGTCAGTAACAGCATTTGCATTTAGAACAATTCCGAATGTTCCTTCAGAACAGTTAGCCAAAGAAACAAGGAATGTGGTTCCATCGCCAGTAACAGCTGTCACCTGACAGTCAATTGCGGTTCCAATCGCTGGGCTAAAGTCTTCTACTGTTAGTCCTTGAACTGGTTCATTGAATACAACTTTGAAAGCCTTCGAAGGCTGATCCAGAGTTGGCTGCTCAAAACTCACTGTTGCCTGAGGAGCCACTGCGTCAATAACTACAGGGTTTGAACTGACATCAAACACTTTTGCAACTAATGTTCCACTGATTCTCTTTGAAGGATCTTCTGTGGTGACATTGAAAAAGTACTCGTATGGCGCTTTGTTTGGTTTAGTCGAAGTAATTGTTGATTTCAATTCCATCGCTGTTGTTGCTGAACCACTTAGTTCAATATCGTCCGCTGTAAATTCTCTATTTGATTTCAGAGTCACTTTGAACTCAATCACATTCGATTTAGTTGGTGAATTTGTAAGAACAGCCAACGACTTGGTTCCGAGAACGGGGAAGTAGGTAACAATAATTTTTCCAGCAGTAGTTGCGGCCTGATACCTGCTGATGGTTACTGCATTCCCTGCAGGA
The DNA here is from genome assembly GCA_044373385.1 of Rhodoluna sp. Classification (GTDB taxonomy): domain Bacteria; phylum Actinomycetota; class Actinomycetes; order Actinomycetales; family Microbacteriaceae; genus Rhodoluna. The sequence goes on along the minus strand of JBILQF010000017.1, from coordinate 10,168 downwards.
GTGTTAGTGCCCGCATTGCCTCCATAGCCTGCAGACTCATTTGACTGTGGGGATTTATACAAGAGTCCGCCAGCACCACCGAGGATCCCGCCGCCGCCGCCGCCACCGCCACCGCCGTCTGAGTATGGGTTTCCCAAAGTTGAAAGACCATCTCCACCTTTAGTTGTCTCGGTGTAATTCTCAAGTGTCGAACCTGCAGTTGAACCACCTGAGGAGTTTGCACATCCACCACCAGCACCTGCTCCAGCGGCCACATACCTATCAGTTCCAATATCTAAAACTGTTGCAGCTCCACCGCCACCACCACCACCTGAAGAACCAACGTTTCCTGCATTTCCGCCTTTACCACCAGCAAATTCGTCTGACACAAGGGACGTTCCTCCGAGCCCACCGCCAGATGCTTTTGCTCCGCTAGCTCCATCGCTACCCTTTGAACCTGGGTAGAAGGCAATAGTCTTGCCGGAAACATTTTCAGATTCAACAAACAGGTACCCTGCTTTTCCTCCAAAGGATTTAGCACAACTTGATCCATCTAAACCACCTGCACCGCCAGCAGCTCCGAATACTTCGAATTGAAAGAGCCCTAGCCCAGCTGGGACAGTTAGTGATTTGGCACCGTCTGAATGGCTGTAGGTCTTCTCACAAGTTTCACCCACGAGAGTGAAGCCAGGTAGACAGTCATCGGCTGCTTGAGCACTCGGACTAGCAGCAAGGCTAAAACCAATTGCCAGGGTCAACGCCATGGTGGAATTTACAAACTTACTAACTGTTTTGTTCATCGTTGAATCCGAGTCCTAGCCCTAGTTTTGAAGCAAGTCTATAAACACGCTTGACGAGGGAACGGGCCAGTCTTCGCTAAAGCGAATTTTTACAAAGGGTTACCCCAAGGTGTTTTGAACTGCTCGAGTTACTTGACTGATAGCTGTGAACAGGTCTCATCAATGACGGCCTTGACCTCTGTAATTGCTTTACCGTACTGATCGAGTTTAGCTGAGTTATCTGGCTCAGTAATTGTCAAGGAAAGGTAGTCGGTTGACAGATTAGAGAAATCAACGAGGAAACTCTTCAAGTCTCTTGAACCAGCCTTGTCAGCGACGCTTCTGACACTAGAAATATAAGCGTCTACCTGATCGTTGTATTCAGGAAGGGGCAAGGCTGCAAAATCCAAGCAAGCTTTCTTATCTGCTGCACGTGCCGAAGCATTTGTCATGCCGAGCACTGACACAATGACAAAGACCAGCGCCATCACACCTGCGTAGATAAGGTAGCGATTTCTTAAGTGCATTGGGACACGCTCTGGATTAGTTGCATTCTTTAGTGTCAGGGCTGCTCGAACATTCAGAGCAACAGCAAGGACTGTGAGAATCAGAACCCACCAGAGTAATTCAGGAGATGTAAATCTGAGTAATCGATAGAGGGCTTGGAAGACTTCAAAGAAGCTTTGTTCTGGGTATCTAGCTGCAATTGGTATTACTAAGAGAACTGGAACTACCAACAAAACGAAGCCAGGGATGATACTCAGCCAGATTTTGATCTTGTAACTTATCTTGGTTGCAGACAAACCAGCGGTAAGCATGTTCAGAATAAAGAATAAAACGTAAATTCCAATGATTATTTGAAGAGTTTGTTTGAAGTCAGCGTAATCTTCATCGTCAATAGCAACAAGATATTCTCCTAGTGGAAACCAAAAACTTATCGGCCATAGAATAACTGCCGAGCTAAGAGCCAGAAGTAGTCCTGCTCTGAAATGTTTGATGCGGTCGCCCACTTGTTTCTCCTTAAACCCAAATTAACCCTAGCCCCGCAATACACATAAGGTCGCCAGCAAAATGGCACAATAGAGGTGATGGAAAACTTAAATGGAAAAACTGCACTTATTACTGGAGCTAGCTCAGGACTAGGTGAAGCTTATGCTCTCAAACTTGCATCTATGGGAGTAAAGGTCATTCTTGTCGCAAGAAGAGCAGATCGACTCAGAACTCTTGCAGATCGTATTTCGGCAGAACATGGAATCTATGCTGCAACCGTGCTGCCAATGGACCTAAGTGCCAAAGATGCTGCATCAACTCTTGCCAACGTTCTAAAAGGTCGTGGCACACAGATTGACATTCTTATCAACAACGCAGGTTTTGGTAAAACAGCTGAGTTCATCAAGGAGAACAACAAGTTCATTGTTGATGAGTTGACTGTAAATGTGAGCACACTCGTTGAACTAACTCATGCTTTTCTACCTGGCATGGTTGAGCGCAAGGATGGGATCGTAATAAACATCGCCTCAACCGCTGCTTTCCAGTCCCTTCCTTACATGGCCGTATACGGCGCGACAAAAGCTTTTGTTCTATCCTTCACAGAAGCCCTTTGGGGTGAAACAAGGAAAACAGGTGTCAAAGTACTTGCAGTTTGCCCAGGCCCGACAGCCACAGAGTTCTTCGATTCAAACGGTAATGATCCTGCTCTAGGAAAATTCATTCGCACTTCAGAGAATGTGATTGACAGTACCTTTGCCGCTCTTTCTAGAAGAAATTCTCCGGCAGCTGTTATTGACGGTCCACTAAACAAGATCATCGCTCTAACCAGCAGGTTCTCAACTAGAAGGTTTGCAATTAAATTATCTGCAAGTGTTATGAAGCCTAGGAAAAAGAGCTAGTTCTTTCTCTCGATACTGAAACCATTGGCAGTGTCTCTAACCCAAGAGGTATCTGGAATATCTATCCTCTTTAGTCTTGGGCCTTCTTCGGGATGATCGATATACATTGCTGTTGAGCTTCCGCCGTCGAGCAAGATAGCTTCTGTAGCACCCAGTTCAATCAACCACTGAGCTATCTGGCTAGAAGTTGAACCGCCTTGGCGAAGTCCAAAATCATAAGCCATTAAGCCTCTGCTAGAGGTGATGAACCAAATTTGTCCGTCTTGGTTCCAACCGATAGCTGTTCTAGGTCTGTGTTCTTTATTGTGCTGAGCACAAATCCAGATCATCTTTCCACCTTTAACAATTCGAGGACCGCGTCCTGCTGCAGTAATAAAATCAGACTTTCCTTCAGCTTGGTATTCTCTCGAAAGACTAACGATATCGCCCGCCTTGAATTTGTTAGCCACAGAAGCGGCAGCGCTTGATCGAGCCTGAATTATGAAACCGCCATTGTCAACTTTTAGTGAAGCGCCAGTTTTGTAAACGTTCTTGATTATCAACTTGCCTGTGCTATCAGGCAAAATACGAAGTGTCGCCCGCCCTGATCGAGTTGTGTCTTTGAATGCACTATCAAACAGAGTTGCTCCTGGCCCAAGATTTTTGAAGTTTACAGAGTCGATGTTTAGCGTGTTTGATTTGCTAGACACATTTCCATAAGTGGTAATGGTGTCTGCTGAAATTCTCTCTTCATACTGAGGTACGGGCGGCAGACTGAATTTCACGCTTGAATTAACCGCCACCTTGGCAACGTGAGGAGCTAGATAGCCTTTGACCTGGACTACCACTCCTGTCTTTGATGAGATAGAAGCGCCAGCAGGGTAAACCTTCGAGACTTTACCTGACTTGATTAGAAGTGTGGTTGTCCCCTTAGGGGTAAGCGGTCTTATGAAATTTGTTTTGTAAACGACAAGTGAAGTTGGGCCTGGCTCTAGTTGGTTAACTCCAGTTACTTGGAAATGCCTCGTCCCGATGGTCATGGTTCCTGTGCTTCTATATCCGTAGCCATCAACTACTCTTTTTCGAACTAACCCAAAGACTTCTGTTTGTCCTGGAGGTGCATAGGAAACTTGTCCAGACTCAACCATGGCACTCCATGGTCCTGCGCTATCAAAGTAGTCACCATTGACTGCTGCAATGGTTTTCGGATTTGAATCAGTCATTACGCGGAGATCTTCAGAGCGTGGAAGACCCATGTGTAAAACGCCGAGAGTGATATTGCGAAGATTTCCGGTAACAACGGAAACTTTTGCGCCTAGCGAAGAAAGGGATGCGCTACGCGCATCTGTACCCGGTTGCCACTGCCAAGTTTTTGCTGCCACAAAATTGCCGAGAGAAACGTCGGGTGCCTGTCTGGTCTTTTCTAAAGTAGGTGTGAAAATACATCCAGTATTTGCAGCGTTTGCTGGGATTGAGCCGGAAACTAAGAATGTGGTAGCGGCCAAGAAGCTCAATCCTTTTATGGCTCGGCTTCTAGCTAATTCTCTTTTGGTTTTCATCGAGCCTTAAGACTACGTGAATAAAACTTAGAAATGTCACCTCAACTCGAGCCTTCCTTACTCTGGTCAAAACTCATTAGGCGGAATGTTCGACTCTGCAGATTTAGTTCAACAAAATTTGAGCCGTAGCTAGAACAAGACATCGGGCGACATGATTTAGCAGATGTTTAGTCCCATCTCCGTTGAGTAAGGTAGGAATGTGAACTCAGTTAACCCATCAAGCTCTATTTCATTCATCATGCCTGTGTTGAATGAAGAGGCTCACTTACGAAGTGCTGTCGCATCCATCTTCGAACAGCAGGGATTGGTAGAAGGTCAAGTAGAAGTCATTCTGGCACTAGGCCCTTCGAAAGATAAGACCAACGAGATAGCTGAGGCTCTGAGCAAAGAGTACCCAGTTCAATTGGTTCAAAACCCAACCGGTAAGACACCAGCTGGACTGAACCTAGCAATAGCTAAAGCTAAGCATGATGTGGTAATCAGGGTTGACGCTCACAGCGTCCTCTCCCCTGACTATTCAAGAAGTGCCGTCAAGATTCTCAGTGAAACGGGTGCTGGCAATGTTGGCGGGCTTATGAAAGCCGAAGGGGTAACTCCTTTCCAAAAAGCAGTGGCCTGGGCTTATGGCAGCAGATTTGGTTTAGGTGGTGGAACATATCACGTCGGTGGAGAAGCAGGCCCTAGCGATTCTGTTTATCTAGGAGTATTCCGCAGAGATGTTCTAACTAAGCTCGGTGGCTTCGACGAGAAGATGATCCGCGGTCAGGACTGGGAATTGAACCTAAGAATCAGAGAATCAGGCGAGCTGGTCTGGTTTGATCCAAGACTTGTAGTTACCTACTTCCCTAGAAGCACCTGGAGAAAACTATCCAAGCAGTTCTTCGATACTGGAGCTTGGCGAGCACTTTTGACTAAATCTCATCCAAACAAGGCGAATCTTAGGTATTTTGCTCCACCAGCCCTAGTTTTAGCCTCATTTATTGGTCTTTTGCTCTCAATAGTTGGTTTTGGCGGAGCAATTGGGCTTTTGCCCCTGATTTCCTATGCCCTAGCGGTCATCCTGATCTCTCTGATGGCTAAGGAATTGAGCTGGAAAGCCAGGTTATCCCTGATTATTACCCTGCCAACCGTGCACTTTAGTTGGGGAACAGGTTTCCTTGCTGGGCTGTTCCTCAAGCGTTGAAACTAGACTTGTGTTGAACCGATAGGAACACATAAGCAAATGTCAAAATTCAAAGTAAGTAAGGCCGTCATTCCGGTAGCGGGATTAGGCACTCGTTTTCTACCAGCAACCAAGGCAATGCCTAAAGAGATGCTTCCGCTAATCGACAAGCCTGTTATTCAGTATGTTGTTGAAGAGGCAGTTGAGGCAGGTCTGCAAGATATCTTGATGATTACGGGTCGAAACAAAAATGCCCTAGAGAATCACTTTGACCGAGTTGCCGAATTGGAAATGAACCTAGAACTTAAAGGTGACAAGGATCGCCTGGCTAAGGTGATGGCTTCCTCTGAACTAGCTAACATTCACTATGTGAGACAAGGCGATCCTAGGGGGCTAGGCCACGCGGTGCTAAGAGGTAAAGCACACATTGCAGATCACTCTTTTGCTTTGCTTCTCGGTGACGATGTCATGGACTCTAGAGATGTCCTGCTATCAAAGATGCTTGAGGTCCATGAGGCAACTGGGGAAAACGTTGTTGCTTTAATGGAAGTCAGCCCAGATCAAATACATCTGTATGGGTGTGCTGTTACTGAAGGTTCAATCGAAGATGGTGTTGTCAGAATCACGGGTCTCGTTGAGAAGCCTAAGAACGATGAAGCTCCATCAAACCTTGCTGTCATCGGTAGATATGTTTTGCGTCCAGAGATCTTCGACATTCTTGAAGAGACAGAACCTGGTCGCGGTGGCGAAATTCAACTTACGGATGCATTGATGACTGCTGCACAAAATCCTGAACGTGCTGGTGGAGTTCTAGGTGTTGTCTTCAAGGGAAGACGTTACGACACTGGAGACAAGCTGGACTTTATTAAAGCAACTCTTCGTCTAGGTGTAGACAGAGAAGACATCGGTCAGGATCTTCGCAGCTGGCTTCAAGAATTCAATAAAGAAATTTAAGGTCACTGGGAAATATATGGCTTCAAATCCAAACGTAGTTGTCTGCTCTTTTTACACAGCAGACGACTACTACCGAGCTCATGGTGAACGACTAGCTAAAAACCTTGAAGAGCTTGGCGTTGAATATGTTCTTCGTGAGATTGAAAAGAAAGAGGGAGAGGACTGGGCAGACATCTGTCGTAAGAAAGTTCCTTTCCTAGCTGAAGTTTGTGCAGCTAATCCAGATAAGAAAGTTTTCTGGATGGATGTTGACTGCATGATTCTTGAGCTACCTGAATACATCTTCAACACTTCAGCGGACATCGTTGGATTCCAAAGAGGTTACTCTTCTCCTCTAACCATTGGTTATGAACGTAGATCTAGATTCTGGGAACCATCATTCTGGGGTGTGAACACAACTGTTCTTGCTCGCAAGATGATTGCGGAAGCTGCTGAACTAGAAAAAGTTTCAACAGTCAAAGCAACCGATGACTACTTCATGGAAGAAGCTTGGAAAGCTAACTGTGACAACATGACTTTCCAGATTATTCCTTCAAATGCTGTTGTTGGAATGGGAACCACGAGCGATGCATCTAGAAATGCTTTCTTCAAGTTTGGTGCCAGTGGTAACGTAGCGGATTTCAAGGGCAAAGTTGAACAACACAGTGCTAACAACTCAGGTCTTCGTAAGAAGGCACTAAACCTTGCTAAGAGTATTGAGCGCAAGCTACCTCCTAAGTTGTCAAACCGAGTACGCCTGCTAGCTGACACCTTAGGTGTAACAGGCAAGCTAACTGCTGTCTCTTCCAACCCTGAGTTCCAGAAGCGTAAGAAGATCTCTGATGACCTTCAACTTGCTGCTCAAGCAGGTCAGGTTGAGAAGTTCAACAGCATGAAGGAAATGTTTGAAGCAAAGTATCTTCTTACGCAAGCAGAGATGAACTCTATTGAAGCATCTAAGAGCTTCTTGCATTACGCAAGCAAGCCATCTTCTTCATCAATCAACCTAGCTTGGTGGGCTAAACCATTCCCAGGTAACTTCGGTGACTGGCTATCTCCTCTAATCGTTAGCCACTACACAGACAAGAAGGTAATCTTCCAGTCTCCTGTTCGTTTGGCTATGAAAGATCACATGATTGGTCTTGGATCAATCGGTAGATTCATCAAACCGAACTCTGTGGTTGTTGGAACTGGTATCTCAACAGATGAGCTGACCCTAGCTAAGAGCGCTAAGTACGTATCCGTAAGAGGTCCTGTCACCGCTCGCGTGGTTAAAGAATCTGGTGGTCCAACAGTTGATAGCTTCGGAGATCCAGGTGTCCTGATTTCTAGAATCTTCCCAGTTGAAAGAAACAAGACCAACGGAAGAGTTGCACTTGTTCGTCACTTCACACACAAGCCAATTCCACTGGCTCTAGATCCAAACATGGACGAGTTGGACATCTTCATGTCTCATCCTGATGACATCAAAGTCTTGGTAGAGACACTAAACACTTATGACCGTGTGGTCACATCCGCGATGCACATCTTCATTACCTGTCAGTCATATGGAATTCCATGTGCTCTAGTTACCTTCGAGGGATTTGAAGATTCAGTGCACGGTAACGGAATCAAGTACGGTGACTACGCTCAAGGTGTTGGACTTGATTCAATTAGCCCAATCGCAGTTGGTCTGGACTTCCAGAAGGTTGATTTCGAGAACCTAACTACCGATCACAAGATTTCTGATGCAAAGTTAGATGAAGTTGAAGCAGCAATTGTTAAGGGTCTAAGTTACCTTTAGACAAGAAGCTCAAAGCGGAGGAATTAAATGTTTTATTTAGTGCGAATAGTCCTAAAGACTTTCCTTGAGTTATTCCCGAAGGGTAAGCACCGCAAACAGGCAATCGGTCTAGCCGCTATTGCAACTATCGTTCCTCTTTCACAATTATTCGTTATTAGAATCTTCAGCCACCTGATTCTTAATGGAAAAGATCAGCCTTTTGAAAAGATTGTCGTTGATTTTGTTCTTTTCCTTAGCCTCTTTGGTGTTTCTCATCTTGCTACCTACTGGCAGAAGACTTACCGAGTGAAAGTATTTAACGAGGCCCTTAGCTCACGTCCAGGAGTTAGAAGCAAGATGAGTGAGTCTTGGGACTGGGCACTTACTTTTGAAACTAACAACCTGCTACACACTTTCACCCAGATTCTTGTTCTAGGGACTTTCTTCCTGATTGTGAACTGGCAGTCAGGTTTAGTCAACGTAGCACTTGTGCTTGGTGCAATGATGATCATTAAGTACATGTTCATCAAGCAGACGGCAACTCAAGAAGCATTCGCCTTAGCTCAGAGAAACAAACAACCAGTCACCTCATTCGCAAAGGTTGCTGCTCGAATCAAGTCAGCCGAGATGGGAACTCTAGTTGCTAACGCAGCCTTCGTAGTTTCCCTGACAGGACTTCTACTATTTAGCTTGCAAGGCACTCTTGCTCCAGCAGATGCTGTGATGCTTTTCCTTGGTTTCCGCATGCAGAACAACAACTTAGGTCTTACCAGCGGTTCTCTCATGAGATTTGCTAGAGCAAAGACCCTCAGCGAAAATGGTAATAGGGGTAAAGCTGTAAAGCCTGATGATGAAGACGAGTTGGGCTAAGCCCTAAATGGTTTCCCTTACCTTCGGATACAGCACTTTAGCTAACCGCTTATCTAACATTTCATTGCCTGATCTGTCTATCCATCCTGACTGGGATGTTTTGATCACAGTTCAAAGCGGCAATGACCAGGCTCCTAACCAAGCAGATCTTTCTAACGCACCGACTGGCTCTAATGTTGAACTGCTAGCTTTCCCAGGCGTTGGAGTAACAAAGCTACGTAACCAGGTAATAATGAATGCCAAGGGTAAGTACCTGATCTTCTCTGATGATGACATCCAGTTCAACGAGGCTGGCTTAATTGAAGCCATTGCCTACCTAGAGAAGACTGGTGCTGGTCTACTTTTAGGCCAAGCAGTTGATGAGACTGGAAAGCTTCGCAAGTCTTATCCTTCTCAAATTCAAAGACTTAACAAGTTCAACAGTGCCAAGGCAGCTACCTACGAGATGATTGTGGATCTCGAGCAGGTAAAAGCCGCAGGAGTTCTATTTGATGAGGACTTTGGAGCGGGAGCTAAGGTTACGTACCTTGGCGATGAGTACATTTTTATCTGCGACCTAGTCACAGCAGGTGTTCGATGTGACTTTGTTCCAGTAGTGCTAGCCACTCACCCAACCGATAGCTCAGGAAGTGGCTGGGGAACTGACAGAGATCGTATAGCCAGGGCTCTAATCTTTGACAGAGCCTTTAAGGGCAACAGAACCTTGCCATACATGGCTAGGGTGGCTTTCGGCTCAAAGAAGCTTGGCAAGGGCCTAACTTTTGGCAACTTCCTGCGCTTCATCTTCAAGCGCTAATAACCCTGAAAACTTCCTGAATAGCTCTCATCTGGGGAGCTTCTATCCCTCTTCAATTTCTAGTTCTTGGGGTTAGACTTCTATAAACCTTGCGTTTTGTGCGAAACGCTTAGCTCTGAAGGGCACCATGTTTCGCACCGTTACCTATATTCACTTGCGAAGCAAAATGTCTTTCAAACCATGTGGACTCTAGTTAGGTAAAGAAAATGAAATCGAATAAAAAAGCGTCTGCGTCCGTTTTACTCGCTTCTCTTATCATCGGTATTTTTGGCATAGATGCCAATGCCCTAACTCCTGTTGCTAAACCAACCAAGGTAGCTGTTGTGACCACACCTACTACTGCCACCATCACTTGGACTGCATTTGCTAAAGGTAAAGTTACTGCAGTAAAGATTGTTGCTTCAACTGGATCAAAGAAGATTACTAAGACAGCTTCTGCAACAGCTAAGTCATTCAAGTT
>JBILQF010000011.1:0-42531 GCA_044373385.1 Rhodoluna sp. | reverse complement strand
TGAAATGGAATAACTCATGTCAGAAAACAAATTAGTAGGCGAATTCCGCACCAGCTTTGGTAAAGGATCAGCCCGTAAGTCAAGAGCAGCCGGTAGAACTCCTGCAGTTATCTACGGTCACGGCTCAGAGCCACGTCACATCACACTTCCCGCTCACGAGATCGCACTTGTGCTTCGTCACAAGAACGCAATCATCGAGCTAGACCTAAACGGCAAGAAGGAAACTGTTCTTGTGAAGAGTGCATCTAAGGATGTTGTTACTCAGATCATCGAACACGTTGACCTTGTTGAAATCGTCAAGGGTGAAAGAGTTCACGTTGAAGTTCCAGTACACGTTGTTGGAGAGTCAATGTCAGGAACTGTTATCGATCTAGAGCACAAGACTGTGAAGCTAGAAGTAGATGCAACAACCATCCCTGAGTACGTAGAAGTTATCTTCAACAAAGAAGGCCTTGGTTTCCACGTAGTTGCTAAGGACATCGTTCTTCCAGCAGGAGCAAAGCTTGACTTTGCAGATGACGTGCTAATCGCATCTGTTGTTGGTACCGGTGCTGGTGCATCTGAAGAAGCAGAAGTAGCACCTGCTGCAGCTGAAGCTCCAAAGGCAGAGTAGTCATCTCTACGAAGACTTATCTAATAGTCGGGCTCGGTAACCCCGGGCCCGACTATTCTCACAACCGGCATAACGTCGGTCAGATGGTCTTAGACGTTCTTGCTAAAAGAACAAATGCAACATTCAAACAACACAAAGCACATGCACTAGTAGCCGAGGGCAAACTTGGCGTTGGCTTTGATGCGCCAAAACTAGTTCTAGCTAAATCTCTTGGCTATATGAACACATCTGGTGGACCTGTCTCTGCTCTTCTAAAGTTCTATGACCTAAAGCCAGAGAACCTAATAGTTATCCACGATGAGTTAGATATTGATCCAGAGACAATCAAGATCAAGTTCTCCGGTGGTCACGGTGGACACAATGGACTTAGAGATATCATCAGCGCCGTAGGCAATGACTACATCAGAGTAAGAGTGGGTATCGGTAGGCCACCAGGACGCATGGATGCTGCTGATTATGTGCTTAGAGACTTCAACTCAACAGAACGAGAAGAACTTCCAACAACCCTTGAGTTAGCTGCCGACATGGTTGAGGCAATAGCTACTTCTGGCTTGGCTGAAGCCCAGCAGAAATATCACTCACTCTAGTTATTTGACTGGAATGCTTGACGCAGCTTCAAGTAGGAACTTCGTGTTCTGATCAAGGCAACCTTCATTCCAGTAATCAACCACAATTCCATTTACGTATAGAGCTGCAGTCATAACTTCAGGGTCACCAGGGTTAGGCACGTAGCAGTCATAGAGCAGTGGGTGGCCTTCTAGAGAAGTTTCAAAGTACTCATAAGGACCACCGCTCTTACGCTGTTCGATGGAGGAAAGCCAGGCTTGATCCTTGTCAATCTCCGGAGTGTAATAGTTGACGTTTGAGTAATGAACTTGAGGGCCAACGCCAATAAAGGTCTCACCCATCCAATTTCCAACAGAATCCCCAGTACAGTAAAAAGTGCTTGGGTCCACTCCATCGCCATCTTCGACTGGAGCTCCTCCTTCAACTAACAAACCGTATTCGGCTTGAAGCTGAGGAAGTTCACAACTGGTAGGCAATGTGGCGGTTTTCTCCGTGTTGCTATTTGCAAAGTTCTGGAATGCAAACAACCCAGCAGCGATTAACAGCACCGAAGTAATTGCTATGAGGATTGCTCTAAAGCGCTTAGAAGGGTTTACTTTAGGGCTTACTGAACTTTCTTGTGGATCCATAGACTCACCTTTGCTTGTGGCTGGGAAAACAATTCGAGTTTACCTTTACTGACCTAGACATAGACTTGATGCCATGGACGCGATAAAAGTTTCTGAGGGGTGCTCGCGTCTTGTTGCCCGAATCTCGGATGCTTATCCCTTCGTCCAGGTCTCTAAAGCCCTAGCTAACAAGCGTGTAGAGGTGGTTGCTCCCCCTGGAGCACAGCCTTGGATTCTTAGTTCAATTGCTGATCTTCGAACAAACAAGAAGCTTTCTCAGCAGGCACTGGTTGTTGTTAGCTCAGGTAGAGAAGCGGAAGACCTAGTTGAGTTCCTGTCTTCTACTAACCCAGATGCTGAGGTTCTAGAGTTTGCTTCTTGGGAAACCCTTCCGCACGAAAGACTTTCTCCTTCTGCTGAGACAGTTGGTAAGAGACTAAAGACCCTTCACAGACTCAATGAACTAAACAAAGAGAAGAGTAATAAACAAGTCTTTGTTGTTGCCTCCATCAGAGCTGCTTTGCAGCCAGTAGTTCTAGGGCTAGCTGACTACCCACCTTTGAGTTTGAAAGTTTCAGGGGAGTATCTACTTCCAGAACTTACTTTGAAGTTAGTAGAGATTGCCTACCAAAGAGTAGACATGGTCACTAAGCGTGGAGAGTTTGCAGTTCGAGGTGGAATTCTAGATATCTTCCCGACTACTTCTTCTCACGCAGTAAGACTTGAGTTCTTTGGTGATGAACTAGAACAGATGAGAGAGTTCAGCGTAGCTGACCAAAGATCTCTAGATGGCAGACCAACTGAGATAACCATCTACCCAGCAAGAGAGATCATTATTACCCCTGATGTTGCTCTTAGAGCTAGAGAGATGGAACATGAATTTCCTAATCTTTCAACCATGCTTGCCAAGATTGGCCAGGGTATTCCAGTTGATGGCATGGAATCTCTTGCACCTGCTCTTGTGAAATCCCTTGGTCAGGTATCTGACTATCTAGCTAAAGATGCTTATGTTGTTCTCCTATCTCCGGAGAAAGCAATGGCGAGAGCTGCAAACCTTATCGAAACTAATGAAGAGTTCTTGCATGCTGCTTGGGATGCAGCATTAGAAGGAGCTAAAGCTCCTATTGATCTAAGTGCTGGTGGCTTTAAGTCAATGAATGATTTCACAGCAGCCCTAGATGGCAGACAGCTCATTAGCATCTCTTCATTCCTTGCTGCTGAAACCCAACAGATATCTCTAAACCTTCTAGAGATACCTAACTTCAAAGGACTGGATGTTGAACCAGTTGACTACATTGCAGATCAGCTAGCTAATGGTCAACAGGTAGTTATTGCATCCCCTGGCCATGGAACAGCAGAACGCATTGCTGAACTACTTCACGCAGCCAAGATTCCAGCATCAGTGTTCGAAGAACTTCCTGAACAAGTTAGCAGCATTGACCACAAGGTAACTGAAGTTATCTTGATTCAAGCTCCAATAAGAAAAGGCTTCGCATCTAGCGATGCCAAGTTGATTCTTCTTACCGACAGTGACTTCTTCGGTCGAGGTGCTGGTTATAACCAGGTAAAGAAGCCAAGACTTGCTGCCAAGAGAGGTCAAGCAGTTGACCCTCTTGCTCTAAAGGCTGGGGATTATGTAGTTCACGAGATTCACGGCATTGGTCGCTTTGTTGAGATGGTGCAAAGACAAATGGGTATTGGATCAAACAAACACACCAGAGAATATCTGAGCATTGAGTATGCACCTTCTAAGCGGGGACTAGCTGGAGATGTGTTGTTTGTGCCAACTGATCAGTTAGATTTCCTAACTAGATATGTTGGCGGGGAAGCACCTGTGCTTTCTAAGATGGGTGGCTCAGACTGGTCTAAGGTCAAGGGCAATGCAAGAAAAGCTGTTCGCAAGATTGCTATTGACCTAGTGAAACTCTATTCAGCAAGAATGAATGCCAAGGGCCATGCCTTCTTACCTGACACCCCTTGGCAACGAGAAATGGAAGATAGCTTCCCATTTGTTGAAACACCAGATCAACTAAACACAGTTGAAGAAATCAAAAGAGACATGGAACGACCTATTCCCATGGATCGTCTGGTAGCTGGAGATGTTGGTTACGGCAAGACAGAGATTGCTATTAGAGCAGCCTTCAAGGCAGTCCAGGATGGCAAGCAGGTAGCAGTACTCGTTCCAACAACTCTTCTAGTAAGACAGCACGTAGAAACATTCCTTGAAAGATTTGCTGGTTTTCCAGTGAACGTGAGAGCCCTATCTAGATTCCAATCCGCTAAGGAATCTAAAGCAACAATCGCTGCATTAGCAACAGGTGAAGTTGATGTTGTGATCGGTACTCACAGACTTCTATCCAGCGGTGTGAAGTTCAGAGATTTAGGGCTCATCATCATTGATGAGGAACAACGATTTGGTGTTGAGCACAAAGAGAAACTCAAAGACATGAAGACCAATGTCGATGTTCTCTCTATGTCAGCTACCCCTATTCCAAGAACCCTTGAGATGGCCATCACTGGCATCAGGGAGATGTCTACGTTAGCTACACCACCAGAAGAGCGTCACCCTATCCTTACCTACATCGGTCCGTATAACGAGAAGCAGGTAGCAGCAGCTATCCATAGAGAACTAATCAGGGAAGGCCAAGTCTTCTTTGTCCATAACCGAGTTGACTCAATAGATAAGGTTGCTTCTCAACTAGCTGAACTAGTTCCTGAAGCAAGAATTGCTGTTGCCCATGGTCAGATGAATGAAGGGCAACTAGAACAAGTTGTGATTGATTTCTGGGAGAGAAAGTATGACGTGCTGGTTGCAACAACCATCATTGAAGCAGGAATTGATATTCCTAATGCCAATACCTTGATTGTTGATAGATCAGAGAACTTCGGGTTATCTCAACTACACCAGATCAGAGGAAGAGTTGGTAGATCTAGGGAAAGAGCATATGCCTACTTCCTCTACTCACCAGATAAGCCCTTATCTCCTTTTGCTCTAGACAGACTTTCAACCATTGCTGCTAATAACGAACTAGGTTCAGGTATGCAGGTAGCCCTCAAAGACCTAGAGATACGTGGAGCAGGTAATTTACTCGGGGGAGAGCAATCAGGTCACATTGCTGGAGTTGGCTTTGATCTATACCTCCGCATGATTGGTGAGGCAGTAGATGAGTTCAAGGGCATCAAGCATGAATCTCCAGCAGAACTAAAACTAGAGATTCCAATCGATGCCCATATTCCAATTGAATACGTGGATTCAGAAAGACTAAGACTTGAGGCCTATCACAAGCTCTCAGCAGCAAGCGGTGAGCTAGCAACAAGAGCTCAATTAGAGACAATCTTCCAAGAACTAGAAGATAGATATGGAAAAGCTCCTCAGTCAGTTAAGAACCTAATTGATGTCACAGAACTAAGACAGCAGTGCAACAGGCTGCATCTAAAAGACGTGATGATGATTGGAAACCAATTCAGGCTCACACCAGTAGAGCTAACCGAAGCCCATCAGATTCAACTAAGCCACGCCTATCCAGGACTTAGATACTTAGCTTCAGCTAAACAACTATCTGTATCAGCACCTAAAGACTCTGAGGGAGAGATCTTGCAAGATAGAGCGTTGATTGATTGGGCTTGGGTATTCCTCGCTCAAGTTTTCAAGCCCCAAGACTGAAAACCTCCAAGTATTTATAGCTAGCACATATTTGACCTAGATAGCCGAGATCTCTAGTTTGAGACCGAGGGCAGAAAGTATCTTCACTTGAGTGGCGAGAGTCGGATTTGATTTCGCTTGTTCTATGTGACAAACCTCACGTTGGCTTATACCCACAAACTTCGCTAACTTCCTTTGCGAGATACCCAGCTCTAATCTTCGAGTCTTTACAGTGTCACCTAGTCGTCGACACTCGTCTCTTAGGGCGATTGCCGCGTCCCATTTCTGGTGGTATTCCTTAACTTCATCGGGCCAAGCTGCAATGATTGGAGCCCAGAATGCGTCGAATTCACTCAGGTCAGACTCAGTTTTTGCTTTCATAAAAGTAATCATCTATTCTCCCGGTTTTAATGTCAATAGGGACTCGCGAGCTCTTCGAATTGCCGCATTTTGTCTTTTACCTGAGCCATAACGTTGCTTGTCGTAACAGCCATGGATAACTATTTGATTTTTCTGAAATGAACAGAAGACACGAAGAAGCACTTTAGTTTGAGGCACATTCTCATCGGAGAGTAAACCTGCCTTGGATTCGACTGCCTTAGAACTGGGTCCTATTCGGAACTCCCAGAGTGAACCACCTAAAGACTTCAGCCAAGTTGACCTAGCTAGTTCAAGCCCTTGAGCACCAAGGATTTCTTTGAGTGATCTAAGCACTAGGTCTTGATGGATTGGGTTCAAACTCTCAACTTGATTCTTGAACGCCACAGGGTCAGCAAAGCGAATCTGAAGCTCTGGCGATGATTCCGACATCGCCCAACATTACAAAAACTGAACTATTCACGCTTGTCTTGTCCACAGCCCAGCAAGACCTGTGCGAGGCACTTCTCTGGCAAACTAGCAACATGAGCGAACTAGACAAACTAATCCAAACAGCCAACACTCTTAGATCTCCTGGAGGCTGTCCTTGGGATGCTGAGCAGACCCATGAGTCTCTAGTTCAATACCTTCTAGAAGAAACCTATGAGCTCATAGATGCCATTGAGTCAGGAACTAGAGAAGATGTCTTAGAAGAACTAGGAGATGTTCTCTATCAAGTTGTCTTCCATTCAGATCTAGCTCAAGCAGGTTCTCTAGGAGAACCTTTCAACATCGAAGATGTTGCTAAGTTCACAAGAGAAAAGATGGAGGGTAGACACCCTCACGTATTTGGCACCCCTGAAGAACTAGAGAAGTACAAAGCCAACACAGGTGATGATGTAATGCTCAACTGGGATAACCACAAACAAAAAGAGAAACCAGAACGAGCATCTGTACTAGACGGTATTCCTCAAGGTATGCCAGCTCTTGCTCTAGCCAGCAAAGTCATTGGCAAAGCCCAGAAGATAAACCTCTTAGATAAAGACACCCAGTCTCCAATCCAGCTAGACACTGAAGAACAACTAGGAGCACTACTTCTAGCCATAGTCCAAGCAGCTAAAGCTCAAGACCTAGACCCTGAAAGAGCCCTAAGAACAGCAGTAAGAGATCTCTCAGACGACATCAGGAAAGCAGAAGTATTAGCTGCTAGTGATGCTGGGGTTATTGGGGTTGAGGACTAACTGCAGGTTAACTCGAATTACCAATACTTGTGAAACACTTGACCCATGGCCAAAGACATAAACCCACCTAGAGGTATGAGGGACTTCCTACCTCTAGAGAAGGCTAAGCGGGAGAGTGTTTTAGGTGTTATTAGGGGTGTTTACTCTTCCTTTGGGTTCCAGGAGGTTGAAACTCCTGCTTTAGAGAACCTAGAGCGTCTGACCTCAGGTCAGGGTGGAGATAACGAAAAGCTTGCCTACAGGGTTATGAAAAGAGGGGCTGAGCTAGATAGTGCTCTGGAAGATATGTCTTCTGTTGATGCTCTGGCTGACCTAGGTCTTCGTTTTGATCTAACTGTTCCGCTAACTAGGTTTTATGCAACCAATAGGAATGAACTTCCAACAGTATTCAAAGCTATTCAGATGGGTCCAGTCTGGAGAGCAGAACGACCACAAAAGGGTCGTTACCGTCAGTTCATGCAGTGCGACATCGACAGCATTGGTGATGGCAGTGTTCTAGCTGAGATTGAACTACTAAATGCATCTCTTGCTGCCCTCGATGCATTAGGTCTTGAAAAGTCAGTTATACGAATCAATCATCGAGAACTGCTTACCTCGCTACTAGATGGTTTTGGAGTGAAAGAAGAAGACCGTTCTTCAGCGATGATCATCATCGACAAGCTAGACAAGATTGAAGCAACTGGTGTTGTTACTGAACTTAGAGAACGTCTAGGGGATGCGGTTGCAGATAAAGCAAGTGCTTGGCTTTCTAAAGCGGACACCACTGTTCCTGAGATTCTTGACCCTATCTTTAGTGCTGTGTCAGAGGGTCGTCTTCGCTTTGATCCGACTCTTGTTCGAGGTATGGGTTATTACACCGGAACCATCTTTGAAATAGAACTACCTGGAACTGGCTCTGCTATTGGTGGCGGTGGTCGCTATGACGGCATGGTAGGTAAATGGCTAGGAACTGATGTTCCTGCTGTTGGTATCTCTATTGGTTTTGAAAGAGTTATTGAGCTAGTTGAGACCCAAGGCAAATCAGCTGGGGTAGTGCTTGTTCTTGAAGATAGTTCACTTGAGGTTATAACCAAGGCAGTTGCTTTCCAGAAGCAACTGATTGCCTCTGGTAAGGCTGTTCGTTTAGAGATCAAGCCTAAAAAGCTCAATGTCTTGCTAGATAGCCTTCTGGCTAATGGGTTTAGTGAGTTTGCTCTAGTTGGGGCAGAGACAGCGGAACTGAGCTTTAAGGCCATCAGCAACTAAACTTGTACTGACCCAACGATGTGTTTTTAGGCTTCAAATAGCCCCAATCGAATAACTATCTAGGAGAACCATGTCCATCATTGATGCAGTAGGCGCAAGAGAAATTCTTGACTCAAGAGGAAACCCAACTATTGAAGTTGAAATTTTACTAAGTGATGGAGCCTTTGGTCGAGCAGCTGTTCCATCAGGTGCTTCTACTGGAGCTTTTGAAGCTCATGAGTCACGTGATGGTGACAAGAAGCGTTACCTAGGTAAGGGTGTTCAGAATGCTGTGAAGGCAGTTATCGATGAGATTGGTCACGATGAGACTGGAATCATTGATTTCGATTCTCTAGATCAGAGACTTGTTGATGCACAACTTATCCGTATGGATGGAACTCCAACCAAGTCAAACCTAGGTGCTAACGCAATCCTTGGTGTGTCCCTTGCTAATGCTCGTGCAGCTGCTGAGTCAACAGGACAGCCTTTGTACCGCTACCTAGGTGGACCTAACGCTTACACACTTCCAGTTCCTTTGATGAACATCATCAATGGTGGATCTCACGCTGACAATGGTGTTGACATCCAGGAGTTCATGATTGTTCCTATTGGTTTTGATTCATTCTCTGAAGCACTTCGTGCTGGTACTGAGGTTTATCACGCACTAAAGGCTCTACTTAACTCAAAGAACCTAGCAACTGGTCTTGGTGATGAGGGTGGCTTTGCTCCTGATCTACCAACTAACCGTGCAGCTCTAGAACTTATCTCAGAAGCAATCAACGGTTCAGGTTATGTTCTAGGAAAGCACTTCGGTCTTGCTCTAGATGTTGCAGCTACTGAGTTCTATGACGAGAAGACAGAGCGTTACAGCTTTGAAGGTAAAGAACTAACTCGTGAAGAAATGATTTCTTACTACGAGACACTAGTTGCTGATTTCCCACTAGTTTCTATCGAAGACCCACTAGCTGAAGATGACTGGGCTGGTTGGACAAAGATTACTGCCGCTTTGGGTAACAAGGTTCAGCTTGTTGGAGACGACTTGTATGTTACAAACCCTGCTCGTTTGCAGAAGGGTATTGATGAGCTAGCAGGTAACGCAATCTTGGTTAAGGTAAACCAGATTGGAACTCTTACAGAGACCCTAGATGCAGTTGCTCTAGCTCAAAGATCAGGTATGAAGGCAATCATCTCTCACCGTTCAGGTGAAACAGAAGACACCTTCATCGCTGACCTTGCTGTTGCAACTAACGCAGGACAGATTAAGACTGGTGCTCCTGCTAGAAGCGAAAGAGTTGCTAAGTACAACCAGCTCCTACGTATTGAAGAAGAACTAGCTGATGCTGCTTACTACCCAGGTGCAGCAGCTTTCCCTCGCTACAAGGCCTAATAAAACTTATGGCAAATAGGAATCCAAACAGGAAGGTCAATGTTCGAGCATCTGCTCAAACAAAGGTCGGCACTGTTAGACAAAGAGTATCTAACCGATTCTCTTGGACTCCTTCAACCCTTGTGACAATAGGACTTATCATCTTTGGTGTTTCATCTGTCGGACCTAGAATCAGCGACTACTTTGTTATGCAGACTCAGATCAATCAACTGCAGGCAAAGCTAGATGCCGCTAAAGAGAACCTAGAGAACATCACTGAAGAGAAAAAGCGCTGGGATGATCCTGTTTATATCCGTGCTCAGGCTAGAGACAGATTGTTTTATGTTGTTCCAGGTGAAATCAGCTATCTAGTTCTAGATGCCGATGGTCTAAACCTTTCTGATACCAGCGGAACTGTTGGTGCACTACTTGCTCAAAAGAAGAGCAGTGCAGATTTCTCACAAACTATTGGCACAACTAAGAAAGACTGGGCTAAAGGTCTCATGCAATCAGTTATTAGAGCAGGTCTAGATCAACCAGTTTCTAAAACTAAATCTCAAGCAAGCAAATAATGCCAATAACTAAAGCAACAGAAGCAGATCTTGCTGAAATGCAAGCTCAGCTAGGTAGACCTATGCGAGATGTATTAGGTATTGCAGCTCGTTGTGTTTGTGGCAAACCTATGGTTGTTCAAACATCTCCAAGACTCTCTCACGGTGAACCTTTCCCAACCTTCTACTATCTAACCCACCCTGCTACCTCGGCTGCTCTTAGCGGCCTAGAAGCAGATGGTTTCATGGTTACTCTGCAGGAACGTTTAGCTTCCGATAAAGAGTTAGCAGCTAACTACCTAAAGGCCCACGAAGACTACATATCAGAGCGTGAAGCTATTGATGAGGTTGAGGAAATAGCAGGAATAAGTGCTGGGGGAATGCCTACTAGAGTCAAGTGCTTGCATGCATTGGCAGCCCATTCTCTTGCTAAAGGCCCTGGATTCAACCTAATTGGTGATTTGAGCCTAGAAGCAGCTGGCTTTGATGCGAGTAAGTGCAGATGTAAGGTAGCCAACCCAGTAAAATCAAAGGAGCGCACAGAAGCTCTCACTAAAAGTCCAAAAAACTTAGGAAATACCAGCATGCAAAAAATCTTGATCGTCGGTGGCGGTTACGCCGGTTTCTACACAGCATTCAAACTAGAGAAACTGCTAGGTAAAGGTGAGGCAGAGGTCACTCTAGTTGACCCACTTCCATACATGACTTACCAGCCATTTCTACCTGAGGTAGTTGCTGGTTCGATTGAGGCTAGACACACAGTTGTCTCCCACCGCAGACACCTTCCAAAGACCAACATCATCAATGGCACCATGACCAACATTGATCACGCCAACAAGGTAGCAACAATTGTTCTTCCTGTTGTTGGTGAAATCAAGCAATCATACGATCAGGTCATTATGACTGCTGGTGCTGTTTCAAGAACTTTCCCAATTCCTGGTGTTGCAGATTTCGCTATCGGTCTAAAGACTGTTGAAGAAGCAATTGAGATTCGTAACTGTATTCTGACTAACTTTGACAAGGCAGTGAACATGCCTGCAGGTCCTGCTCGTGACAGACTGCTTACCTTCGTAGTTGTTGGTGGAGGCTTTGCTGGTATCGAAGTATTCGCTGAAATGCGTAACCTAGCTTCTTACCTACTTCGTTACTACCCAGGTCTAACATTTGCTGATGTTCACTTCCACCTAATTGAAGCTATGGGCAGAATCATGCCTGAGGTTTCACAGAAGACTTCTGAATGGGTTCTTTCTGACCTAGATCGTCGTGGAGCAAACGTTCACCTAAACACTCAACTGCTATCAGCTGCCGATGGTGTTGTTGAACTATCAACCGGTGAGAAGTTTGAGAGCGATGTAATCGTATGGACTGCTGGTGTTATGGCATCTCCATTCAACAAGAACACTGACCTTCCTCTTGATGAAAGAGGAAGAATCCTTGCTCTACCAACCCTTCAGGTTAATAAAGATGGCGAAGCAGTAGAAGGAGCATGGACAGCTGGAGATGTTGCTGCTGTTCCTGATCTAACTGGTGGTGGTGTCGGTGGTTACTGTGTTCCTAACGCTCAGCACGCTGTTCGTCAGGGCAAGTTACTTGCGAAGAACATTGTGTCTACTCTTCGTAATGAAGGAATTTTGGAATACAAGCACAAGAACCTAGGTGCAGTTGCTGGTCTTGGTCTTTACAACGGTGTATTCCAGTCAGGAAACATTGTTCTCAAAGGCTTCTTAGCTTGGTGTGCTCACCGTGTTTACCACGGTCTAGCTATGCCAATGTTTGAGCGTAAGCACAGAGTAATCATGGGCTGGGTTTCTAACTTCATCTTCAAGCGTGACATCGTCTCTATTGCTGCTACCGAGAACCCTCGCCAGATCTTTGAGACCTGGGCATCACGTCCTAAGGCTTAGCGAGAACTAAATAGGTGCGCCCCCATAGCCCAATGGCAGAGGCAGACGACTTAAAATCGTCCCAGTGTGGGTTCGAGTCCCACTGGGGGCACCGTCCTAGTTCGCTTAGAGATTACTGAGATTAGTGCCCATAACCCCTTACAAACCTTAGGCTTATTCCAATGCCGCTAAGTGCGGTTCTAACAAGGAGATGTAATGGTAGAAATTCTGTTGGTTGTTTTGGCTGTATTAGTAATTGGTGGCATCTGGTTTGTCAGCATGCGAAACGGACTTGTCCGTCTAAACATTCGTGTTGATGAAGCATGGAGCGATATCACCGTTCAGCTCAAGAGAAGAGCAGATCTAATTCCTAACCTCATTGAGACTGTTAAGGGCTACGCTAAGCACGAAGCTCAAGTCTTTGAGAACGTAACTAAGGCAAGAGCAGCAACTATCTCAGGTGAAGCACTGGCTGATCCACACAAGGCAGCAGAAGCTGAGAATATGTTGCAGGCAGCAATGAAGTCTCTATTCGCAGTTGCTGAAGCATATCCTGTTCTTCAGGCAAGCCAGAACTTCCTCTCTCTTCAAGCAGAGCTATCTGACACTGAAGACAAGATCATGGCTGCTCGTCGCTTCTATAACGGTGGAGTTCGTGAACTTAACACCAAGATCCAGGTATGGCCTAACTCATTCTTTGCTAAGGGTCTTGGATTTGTTGAGCGTGCATTCTATGAAGTTGCAGACCTAGCAGCTATTCAGAACGCACCTCAGGTCAAGTTCTAAATCTCCCTAGGAGTTTTATTTAATGTATTCAGCGATAGCTGCTAATAAGCGCAACACTGTCCTCATAATCATTTTCTTTGTACTCCTCATTGGAGGTTTAGCAACCTATGCCGGTTATGCAACCGGCTATGGTTCTTCAGCCTTTATGATTATTGGCTTTGTTGCCTTGTATGCACTTATTCAGTACTACGCAGCAGGAGCGTTCGCTGTTGCTGCCTCAGGGGCAGTTCAAATCTCCAAAGCAGATAACCCAAGGCTTTGGCGAATCGTTGAAAACATTTCAATCTCAGAAGGCATGCCAATGCCTAAGGTGTATCTAATCAAAGATGAAGCTCCTAATGCCTTTGCATCAGGACGAGATCCTAAGCATGCTGTCGTTGCAGCAACAACAGGACTTCTTGCCATCATGGATGACAATGAACTCCAAGGTGTTATGGCCCATGAGATGGCTCACGTAAAGAACTACGACATTAGAGTTTCCACCATTGTCTTTGGTCTTGTAAGTGCTGTTGGTATTTTGGCCGACTTCTTCATCAGAATGGCTTTCTACTCATCACATTCAAGAAACAAAGACAGTGGCCAGCTAGCAATCTTTCTGATTGCCTTCGGAATCGTAGCCTGGATTGTTTCAGCACTTATCGGACCTCTCGTAAGTGCTGCTGTTTCAAGACAAAGAGAGTATCTAGCTGATGCCTCTGGAGCTGAAATCACTAGATTCCCTGAAGGTCTTCAAGGTGCTCTAGCAAAGCTTCGAGACTATGGAAAGCCAATGCAGAGAGCATCTTCATCTATGGCCCACATGTATATCAGTGATCCAATCAAGCCATCAGTAGCTCAGAGACTATTCTCAACCCACCCACCACTAGATAAGAGAATTGAACGTCTAGGAGCGATTGGTACTAAGTTCTAAGTTTCCCTTTGGCCTAGCTTCAATACTTTCTAGTCCCTGCCACTTTCTAACCTCAACTAAATGCTTTGAGATTGCTTTGGCTGAAGTTTCAACTTCTTTAGTGGTTAGATGTTTCTCATGCCAAGCAGATTGAACTAAGAGTGTTTTGTTTTGTCTATCTGACTTGAGGTCTATTCTTGCTACCAGGTTCTCTTTATGAAGTGTTGGCAGGCTGTAATAGCCATAGATTCTCTTTGGTTCAGGAGTGTAGATCTCAATGCGGTAATCAAAGTTGAAGATTCTAAAAGCTCTTTCTCTTTGCCAGGTAAGTGGGTCAAAGGGGGAGAGCACAGTAGTTAGAGATGGCTTTATCTCTTTGAAGTTGAAACCAATAAAGTCTTTATGAATAAAGGCTTTATCTTTCCAGTTCTCAACTGCTACTTCTTGGATTACTCCCTGTTCTAGAAGGGATGCAAGTATTGGCTTTACTTCAGTCGCATTTTGACAGTAGACATTAGCAATGTCTTTTAGTGTGCCAACCCCCATAAGTCTTGAAGCATTGGATATCAGCTGTTCTTGAGCTTTGATGTGATCTACGCTCTTGTTGAGAATCTTGGTAGGAATTACTTGTTCGGGAAGAGCATAGATTCTGCTGAAGTTCTGCCGTCCAGCAGCAATAAGAACACCTTGGTCAATCATTCGCTCTAGAGCTCTCTTAACATTGCTCCAACCCCACCAAGAACCCTGTCTCTTGTTCTCCTCATGTTCAAACTGACTAGAAGTCATAGGGCCATTAGCTAGAAGTTCTGCTTTGATCCAAGCAATGAGTTTCTTGTTCTCTTTCTCAAAGCTTCCTGCAAGGCTTGCTCTATCTCGATACCACTGCATACGCCAATCAAATAGCGGAAAGTCTTCAGTCTTTATAAAGCTTGCCTGGTGAGCCCAGTACTCAATCAGAGTTGGATTCTTTCCTCCAGTCAGGGAATCCAACTCATTCTTGTCATAAGAGCCCAGACGGCTAAATAGCGGCATGTAGTGGGCTCGCTCAAAGACATTGACACTATCGATCTGCAACATCCCAAATCGGGTAATGACATCTAGAACTGTCTTATCCTGCCTAGTATCAAGCCCACAGGCATGCAAAGCCAAAAGCCTGGCTTCTTTTGAGCTTAGGGCTGCCATGTTTTTACCGGTCCTCAGTACCTTAATGAGTTCATATCAATTATTCCCTTGAAGGACAGGAAAGCATAAAGCAGGAGACTAGCGATAGGCTCTATTTCTAGATGACAAAGGTGTCTTGAGCTCAGCTCGGAACCTATTGATTTAGCAGGACTATCCGCGGCTTATCTCCTCTAAAATCTAATAAATACGCAAGAGAGAACAAATGCCTAATGAAACTCCAGTGGTTAGCCCCACTCTTGAAGACTTTGAAACAGCAGCGCTAAACGTTGCTGCGATTGCCAAGAAGACACCTCTACTTCTAAACAGTTACCTGACTGAGATTTCTGGCAGCCAAGTCTTTCTAAAGGCAGAGAACCTGCAAAGAACTGGTGCTTATAAGGTTCGCGGAGCTTTCAACCGCATGTCTAAGCTGACTGCCCAAGAACGTAAGCGTGGAGTAGTTGCAGCTAGTGCTGGTAACCATGCTCAAGGAGTTGCTCTTGCAGCAAGAGAGCTAGGAATCTCAGCAAAGATCTTTATGCCGGTAGGCGCTTCACTTCCTAAGGTTTCAGCTACCCGTGGTTATGGAGCAGAAGTAGTTCTAACCGGTGACACATTTGCGGATTGTCTAAAAGCAGCTAAAGAATATGCAGAGAAGAAGCACGCTGTTTTTATCCCACCTTTTGACCACATCGATGTTGTCATCGGTCAAGGAACTGTTGGTCTAGAAATCATGCAGGAACTACCAGAGGTAGACAACATTGTTGTTGCTATCGGTGGAGGCGGACTAGCAGCTGGAGTTGCAGTTGCCGCAAAGCTAAAGGCTAAAGCCAATGGAAGAACTGTAAAGATCTATGGTGTTCAGTCAGAGCATGCTGCTCCGTATGTAACATCTTTGAAAAAAGGTAAGTTAACCGAAGTTGCCATCACTCCAACTATTGCTGATGGTATTGCTGTTTCAAAGCCAGGTCGAGTTCCTTTTGAACTAATCAAGAAGAACATAGACAAGGTAGTCACTGTTAGTGAAAACGAGATTGCTAAAGCAATTTTGGTTATCTTGGAAAGAGCTAAGCAGGTCGTTGAACCTGCAGGTGCTGTTGGTGTTGCAGCTATTCTTGCGGGCAAGCTGAAACTAAAGGGAAATACAGTTGTAATTCTTTCTGGTGGAAACATGGATCCACTGCTACTTCAGAGAGTAGTTAGACATGGTCTAGCAGCTGCTGAGCGTTACACAACAATCTCTGTCATGCTTCCTGACCGCCCAGGTCAGCTGTCTTTGACAGCTGCTGTGATTGCTAAGGCTAAAGCTAACGTTGTTGAAGTTCTACACACCAGACACGGTCTTGGCTTGAACATCTCTGAGGTTGAACTAAATCTTTCTGTTGAAACATCAGGTCATGAGCACACACTAGAAGTAATCAAGGCTCTAAAAGAAGCAGGCCTAAAGCCTAGAATCATGGAAGCTAGAGAAGACTAACTTTCGAAGTGTTTGACTGAAACAATCTTCACAGTCAATGTCTTGCCATTAGGTGCTGTGTAAGAAACTGATTCACCGATTTTGGCACCCATGATTGCTATTCCCATAGGGCTATCTGGTGAGTAAACACTCATGTCTGTGTTCTCTGCCATTTCAGCTGAGCCTAGTAAGAATTCCATCTTCTTTTCATTTAGTTCAATGGTGATAACCATGCCTTGGGCAACAGTGTCACTAGATTCTTGTGATTCACCAACAACAGAGTTAGCAAGGATCTGAGTAAGTCTTGCGATACGAGCTTCAATGATGCCCTGCTGGTCTTTTGCAGCGTGGTAACCACCGTTTTCCTTAAGGTCACCTTCTTCACGAGCATCCTGGATCTTCTTAGTGATGGCAGCGCGCTCAACGTTGATGAGGTTATCTAGCTCAGCCTGTAGACGGTCATAGGCATCTTGAGTTAGCCAAGTTGGGCTCGAGTTCATAGTTGCTCCAAAGTAAGAAAAGAGCTCGGCCCATAGGCCGAGCAGATAATCATCTAAGTCTATTCAAACCAGCAGCGGTCCACTAGACCTGTTACAGCTGTCTCAGTGGTTCTAAGGGTTGCTTTAAAGGGAACATTGATCACTGTGCTGTCTTCAGAGCCTGATGCAGGGATTATGACCTCTTTGTGGGCAACGATTGCATAATCCTCTTTGAGGGCCTGAACGGCACAAATAACGGTTGAATTGGCTGGCTTTGTGACCACAAAGCTCACAGATGTAGAGCTCTGGTTGATGACCTCAAAGGAAGCTGTTTTGACTGTTGGATCATTTTTGGCAGTAAGCCCTGCCCAACTAGCCCAGATAGTGAATAGGGCTGCAAAGACGCTCGCTGTGATGATTATTGCCTTGCGTCTTTGGCTCTCCTGCTGAGGGCTTTTGCCATAACGCTGGGCTATTTGCTCGGGTAACTGCTGCACAGGTTAAGGTTAACTCATGAACTTCAATACATTGATACTTAGAGCCGAAGAAGAAGCCGAAGTAATAGCTGCAAGCGCTGGAACCATTGGTTGGATTTTTACCTTTGCTATGGCTATCGGCTCAGGCTTTCTAATCTTTGACATGGTCAGAAGAATTCGTAAAGTTCGTTACCGTGATGAGATTGCTAGAGAGCTTGCTGAAGAGCAAGCTGCTAAGGCCAAGAAGAATAACTAGTTTCCTAGGGAACCAACTAGTGGGTTAAGGCTTACTAGTAGCACTGCTACCCAGTGACACATGAAAGCAATCACAGTTAGTGAATGAAATATTTCATGGAAACCAAAATGACCTGGGAATGGATTAGGTCTCTTTAGACCATAGAACACAGCTCCTGCTGTGTAGCAAAGACCACCGGCAAGAATCAAAACCATTGCAACCACGTTGAAGTTCAAGAAGTCAACGATGTAGAACATCGCTGCCCAACCAAGACCTACATAAAGAGGAACATAAAGCCATCTAGGTGCATTGATCCAGAACACTCTGAAGAACACTCCAACTAGTGCACCTATCCAAACACTTAGAAGTAGAACTACTCCTTTGTCTCTTTCAAGAGCAAGCATTGCCATAGGCGTATAGCTTCCAGCAATAAGCAAGAAGATGTTGGCATGGTCAATTCTCTTTAGAGCAACTCTCATCTTAGGCTTCCAGTTGAAGCGGTGATAGAGAGCAGAGTTACCAAACAGTAGGAATGAACAAGCGAAGAAGATGGCAACGGCAACCTTGGGAATTACTCCATCAGCTAGAACCAGAAGAATGATTCCACCGGCAATGACGATGGGTAACACTCCGGTGTGGATCCAGCCTCGCCAGGTAGGTTTTGGATCTAGTGCGTTCTCAGGAATAGTTTCGCTTAATGGAAGATATAGGGGATCTGGCTGCTCTTTGTTCATTACTCAACCTTATGGCCTAAGACAAGATGTCTGCTTCATGCAGGTAACCTTAAGACATGCGTAAGTTGTTCTATCGGCTCTATGAGTGGGGAATCCTAGGGAACCTCACCTCAGTTGACCTACCTAGGCACGTAGCCGTGATGCTTGATGGCAATAGGAGATGGGCTGAAAGAAACTTTGGAGCTAAGGCCAAAATCGGTCACACAGCCGGAGGTAAGAAGATTCATGAGTTCCTGGGCTGGTGTGATGAGCTAGAGATTCCAGTAGTTACTCTATACATGCTCTCCATTGAGAATCTAAGTAAGAGATCAACTGATGAACTCGATGATCTTCTAAATATCATTGGTGATGTTGCAACAGAGTTAGCAGAGGCTAAGCAGTGGCGAGTAAGACTTGTAGGAGACAGAGATGCTCTTCCAGCTGATCTTCTAGAAAGAATTGAAATAGCAGAGAAAGCAACTGCAAATCTCAAGGGTCTAGATGTCAACCTTGCTGTGGCCTACGGTGGTCGCCACGAGATTGCCGAAGCAATGAAGCAGATTCTTCGTAAACATTCTGATGCCGGAAAAAGTATTGAAGACCTAGCTGAACTACTTTCGCCTGAACTTATTACTGAGCACCTATACACCGGTGGACAACCAGATCCTGATTTGATAATTAGAACCTCAGGAGAACAAAGACTAAGTGGCTTCCTGCTTTGGCAGAGCAGCAATAGCGAGTTGTATTTTGAAGAAGCTCTTTGGCCTGATTTCAGAAGAGTTGATTTCTTGAGAGCGCTGCGTGCATTTGCTAAGCGGCATAGACGTTTCGGGGCTTAGGTTAACTACAGATAACGTCTTAAAAACACTAAGCGTGTTGACCTGCCAATTTGACTTAGAAGTTCTAACATAACTTCAACAAGTGAATTGGAGCATAAATGGCCGCTAATAGCAGTACTACGACCAGGACCACAAAATCAACTGCTAAGGCCCAACCAGTCAAGCCGGATACGGCAATTAAGACTTTCGTCATAGACACCTCGGTGTTTCTATCAGATCCAAGAGCAATGTTCCGCTTCAAAGAACATGAACTTGTAATTCCAATCATCGTAATTAACGAGCTAGAGAAAAAGCGTCACGATCCAGAGATTGGCTATTTCGCTAGACAAGCTCTTAGAAACCTAGATGATCTTCGCATCAAGCACGAGAGATTAGATTTCCCTATTCCAGTAGGTGATGGTGGAACTCTTCGAGTTGAACTAAACCACATCAACCCTGATGTTCTTCCAGTTGGTTTTCAACTAGGAGATAACGATTCAAGAATCTTGGCAGTAGCAGCGAATCTAGCCAATGAAGGCTTTGATGTGACAGTTGTCTCTAAAGACCTGCCCTTAAGAGTTAAGGCTTCAGCCCTTGGTTTATTAGCTGATGAATACAAAGCAGAGATGGCTGTTGACTCCGGCTACACAGGTATTGCTGAGATTGCTTTAAGTGCTGATCAGATGAGTGATTTCTATGATGGTGAAATCTATGACCACCCAGAGGTCAAAGACCTTCCTGCTAACTGTGGTCTAGTAATCACAAGTGAAAGAGGAAGTGCTCTAGGTAGAGTCACCCAGGATAAGAGAATCAAGCTAGTTAGAGGAGATAGAGATCTCTTCGGTGTGCACGGTAGAAGTGCTGAGCAGAGACTAGCTATTGATGTTCTTCTAGATCCAGAGATTGGAATTGTTTCTCTAGGCGGTAGGGCTGGAACAGGTAAATCTGCTTTAGCTTTATGTGCTGGATTAGAAGCAGTTCTAGAACGTCGTGCTCACAAGAAGATCATGGTCTTTAGACCGCTCTATGCAGTTGGTGGTCAAGAGCTAGGTTTCTTACCTGGATCAGAAGCAGAAAAGATGAACCCTTGGGCTCAAGCAGTCTTTGACACTCTAGGGCCACTAGTAAGCAAAGAAGTAATTGATCACATCATTGACCGTGAACTACTTGAAGTTCTTCCACTTACACACATTAGAGGCAGATCTCTGCACGACACATTCGTAATAGTTGATGAAGCTCAATCACTAGAGAGAAACGTTCTACTGACTGTACTTAGCCGTATTGGACAAAACTCAAGAGTCATCATGACTCACGATGTAGCTCAAAGAGACAATCTGAGAGTTGGTAGACACGATGGAGTTGCTTCAGTAATTGAGGCCCTAAAGGGCCAATCACTGTTTGCTCACCTGACTCTAACTAGATCTGAGCGTTCACCTATTGCCGATATGGTCACGAGCCTTCTAGATAACTAGCCTGTGTAAAACTCAAGAAGCAATATTGTTTCTTGGCTAACTTGGGTTGGTGCCCAGTCCATCTGAATTACTAGCTCTAATACCCGCTCTGTATTTGCTAGCGGTGGCATGGCCCTTAGCTGTAATAGATCTAAGAGAACATCGTCTTCCAAATAGGTTAGTCTTGCCCGCCTATCCGATAGCTCTGGTATCTCAGCTAGTTGCCACCACAATCTCGATGGACTGGGCACGGTTCCTTGTTTGTGTTCTTTGTTCTCTAGTTGTTCTAGTGATTGGCATCATTGCGAATCACTTTGATGTTCTGGGGATGGGGGATGTGAAGTTAGCAGGAGCATTAGCTCTAATCTTGGGTTATTTCAACATCTATCTGCCGATAGTTGCTATCGGCATAGCCTTTGTGCTTGCCTTTGGGGTGATTCTGGTTCTGCTAACTAAAGGCAAGGTTAGTTTGGGTACGAGTATCCCACTGGGGCCTTACCTGTTGATCAGCTTCATTGGAACCTGTAGCTATTGGCTCGTTACTCACTCGGCTTAGTCATAGATAGAACATCTAGGGCTTTATCTAGCTGTTCCATGGTTAGTTTCTCGCCATCCACATAGCCAAGTTCAATAGTTGCTTCACGGATTGTTAGACCCTTAGCAACAGCATGCTTAGCAATCTTGGCTGCTGACTCGTAGCCAATGTATTTGTTTAGCGGAGTAACAATAGAAGGAGAAGATTCAGCTAGTGCTCTTGATCTTTCAACGTTAGCAACAAGCCCATCAATGGTCTTATCAGCTAGAAGAACTAGAGAGTTAGATAGCAATCTAATTGATTCAAGAAGAGCGTTACCCATCACAGGAATGGCAACATTTAGTTCAAAGTTACCTGTTGCACCTGCCCAAGCAACAGTTGCATCGTTACCGATAACTCTGGCAACAACCATCAGAACTGCTTCAGGGATAACAGGGTTGACTTTGCCAGGCATGATTGATGAACCTGGTTGTAGATCTGGAATGGCAAGTTCACCAATACCTGCGTTAGGACCAGAGCCCATCCAGCGAAGATCATTAGCAATCTTGGTAACTCCTACAGAAAGAGTTCTAAGAGCACCTGATGCTTCAACTAGAGCATCTCTAGCTCCTTGAGCTTCAAAGTGGTTTCTAGCTTCGGTAACAGGAAGCTTTGTTTCTGCTGCGAGTAGACGAATAACTTCCTGAGGGAAACCCTTAGGAGTGTTAATGCCTGTGCCAACAGCAGTTCCACCTAGAGGAACTTCAGCAACTCTAGAGATAGTTGATTCAACTCTTTCAATGCCGAATCTAATCTGAGCCGCATAGCCACCAAACTCTTGACCTAGAGTCACAGGAGTTGCATCCATTAGGTGAGTGCGTCCTGCTTTGACAACAGACTCCCAAGCTTTTGCCTTTACTTCTAATGCTTTAGCTAGGTGGTCTAGAGCAGGAAGAAGGTTATGAATAAGAGCAGAGGTAACTGCTAGGTGCACTGAAGTAGGGAATACATCGTTTGATGACTGGGATGCGTTCACGTGGTCGTTAGGGTGAACCTTGCTACCTAGCTTTGCTGTTGCAAGGGTTGCTAGAACTTCATTCATGTTCATGTTTGAAGAAGTTCCAGAACCGGTCTGGAAAACATCTACTGGGAATTCTTTATCGTGCTTACCTGAGATAACTTCATCAGCAGCATAGGCGATAGCATCGGCAATGTTCTTATCTAATACGCCGAGAGATGCGTTAGCTAGAGCTGCTGACTTCTTGATCTGGGCTAAAGCGGCAATGTGTGCTCGCTCTAGGGTTGTACCGCTAATTGGGAAGTTCTCTACTGCTCTTGCTGTTTGAGCAGCGTATAGAGCGTCTACTGGGACTTTAACTTCACCCATGGTGTCGTGTTCAATGCGGTATTCCATTTACTTGCCTTTTCTATTGTGTATTGCCGATGGTTACAATCTCGTGAATCTCACCAAGGGTTAGCTTGTAGTTTGCACCTACAACTGCCAATTTACCTGATTCAATACGCTCAGCTATAAGGCTAGAGCGAGCTATTAGCTCATTGATGGTGTCTCTAACGTGAAGATCAGTGATCTCATCAATTTGGTGCAAGCCATTAGCCTTGGCTGCATTGACTGTAGGGGTTATACGGTTGACCAAGTTTTGGATGAACTCACCAACAGGTACGGCTTGTCCTTCTGCTGAGTTCATAGTGGTTCTAATAGCTCCGCACTCATCGTGACCTAAAACCAGAATCAAAGGAACGCCTAGAACCTCAACCGCATATTCCAGAGAACCAAGAATGGTCTCTGCAATAACCTGTCCCGCGTTACGAACTACAAAAAGATCACCCAGACCAACATCGAAGATGATTTCAGCTGAAAGTCTTGAATCTGAACAACCGAAGAGGGCGGCAAAAGGTTTTTGTTCTTTAGCCAGTTCTGTTCTTAGTCCGAAGTCTTGTCTAACGTGAGAAGGCTTATCGGTTACGAATCTCTGGTTGCCATCCAGCATTGCTTCCCAGGCTTGTGCTGGGGTTTTTGGTCTCATTGATCTAGCCAACTTGTGGGACTCCAGTCAGTTCTTTATCGATTGAGTCGATGAATGATTTGAACTCACTTGGATCTGCTACCCCATAGAGAAGTAGGTAATCTTCTTCTTTGTAGTTCAAGACCATGATGTAGTCCATGGTCTTCTTAGGGTCATTCTTAACGATTGATTCGTAAACATCCCACTTGTAGTGCTTAGAAGAATACTGCTCAGTTAGAACCTTGCCGTTCAGCGATAGAGCCAACCAGGTTGGGTTGGCATTGAAGGCTTGGGTATAGCCAACGTATTTGATGTCGCTGCCAACAAAGCCTGCCTTGAAGACAGGAACAGTATCAACATTGTTTGTTGTTAGAGCCGCGTTGTTAGCCCACCAGTTTTCAGGGGGAGTAATTGTGATTACTTCAAAACCTGAATCAGCTTTGGCCTTTTGAGATATAGCGGTGTAATCAATTTCTTTTATTCGGTTGGAGTCATCTCTAGGAACAATAAGAACAAGTGTGATAACTAAACCAATAGAAGCACCAAGGGCCAGAATCAGGTTGATAACTGTTTGGCGGGCTCTGTGTCTAGCTGCTGAATCACTCAATGGGTATTTAGTCCTTCTTCTTTAGAACTTCATCTAGTTTTGCTCTAGCTCCAGTTAGCCACTCTTCACACTTCTGAGCGAGTACTTCACCACGCTGCCATAGAGCCATGCTCTGATCTAGGGTTACTGAGCCTTGCTCTAGTTCATTCAGTACCTTGGTTAGCTCATCGCGAGCCTGCTCATAGGTCATCTCAGCGATGTCAGCGTTTGGGTTCTTCTCAGCCATAGTGTCTCCAGTTTAATCGTTGATTAGTTTGCGGTTGCATCCAGGTCACCCTTGGCAACCCTAAGTTTTAGTAATGATCCAGATTTAGCCATCTTCGGGTCAGTTATGACCTTACCTTCTGAGTCTCTAACCACTGCATATCCTCTATCTAGGGTGCTTTGAGGGGATAGGGATCTAAGCAGGCTCTTCTTGTTAGCCAGGTCAGTGCTCTGCTTATCTAGCTTGTAATCAAGGTCATCTCTAAGTTCCCCTAGAGCTCTAGTTAGATCATCGCTTCTCTGGATTAGATAGGCATGAGGATCTTTTAGTAGAGGATGCTGTCTAATCTGTTGAATCAAGGTCACTTGGTGTCCTAGGTAAGAACCGATGATGGATTTCATTCTCTCTAGAGATTCTGTAATCTTTCTTCTTTCATCGACTACATCAGGTACTACTCGTTTAGCAGCATCAGTTGGAGTTGATGCTCTTAGGTCAGCAACATCATCAATGATTGGCCTGTCATTCTCATGTCCAATAGCTGAGATAACTGGAGTCTCACAAGCAGCTACAGCTCTCACAAGTGCTTCATCGCTAAAGCCAACTAGATCTAGGAAACCTCCACCGCCACGGGTAATGATGATTACCTCAACCTCAGGATCTGCATCCATCTTCTTTAGAGCTGCAATAACACTCGGAGCACACTCTTCACCTTGAACAGATACGTTAGCCATCTTGATTACTGCTTCTGGCCATCTCAAGACAATGTTTTGTCTAACATCCTTCTCAGCATCTGAATTTTCAGCAGTAATTAGACCAATTACTCCAGGAAGGAAAGGAAGTTTCTTCTTCTTAGAAGGATCAGCTAGTCCTTCTGCATAAATCTTTGCTCTTCTGGCTTCAATCTCAGCCATAAGAACTCCAAGACCAACCTTCTTTATAGAAGACACCTTGAGGCTAAGAGTTCCTCTAGCCACGTAGTAGTCCATGTTTCCTGAGACTAAAACTCGGTCGCCGTCTTTGAACTCTTCACCAGCTGAAACTAAGACTCCGTTGAAGATAACTAGTGAGATGGTTGAACCAGTAGCAAGGTCTCTCAGCTGCGGATAGGCATGGCCTCCGGCTTTGGCTTGGAACTTGATGATTTCGCCCTCAACCCAAGCGTTTCCCCAACCTTTGACCGCATTAGCGACTCTCTCGCTTAGCTGTTGGACCGTGAAGGGATGATCTGGGTCTTTACCAATGGCGATTTGCTCGTTCACGGGCAGTTTCCTTTCACTGGTTTAGACTTGGCTTGTGTCTATCTCCCAGAATACTTCCGACCAAGGACTTATTGCTTCGCGTAAGCGAGTTCTTTTGGCAGCTCCCCGAGGCTACTGTGCTGGAGTGGACAGAGCCGTTATTGCTGTTGAGAAGGCCCTAGACCTTCATGGCTCACCTGTTTATGTTCGTAAAGAGATTGTCCATAACAAGCACGTTGTCTCAAGCCTGGAGCGTCGCGGAGCTATCTTCGTCAATGAAGTTGATGAAGTTCCTGAAGGCAGCATCCTGGTCTTCTCAGCTCACGGAGTGAGCCCTGCTGTTATCAAGGCTTCTGAAGAGAGAAACCTAAACACTATTGATGCAACCTGTCCTTTGGTTACCAAGGTTCACAGAGAAGTTCAAAGATTTGCTAGCGAAGACTACGACATTCTTCTAATCGGTCATGAAGGTCACGAAGAAGTAGAAGGAACTGCTGGAGAAGCTCCAGATCACGTTCAACTAGTTGATGGTCGCCACGGAATTCTAAACGTAACCGTTAGAGACCCAGAGAAAGTTATCTGGCTCTCTCAGACCACTTTGTCAGTTGATGAAACTTATGAAACCGTGGAAGCTCTTAGAGAGAGATTCCCAACTCTACAAAACCCACCAAGCGATGACATCTGTTACGCAACACAAAACAGACAGGTAGCTATCAAGAAGGTTGCTCAAGCAGCTGAGCTTGTAATCGTTGTTGGTTCTGCTAACTCTTCTAACACTGTTCGTCTAGCTGAAGTGGCACTTGAGGCAGGAGCTAAGGCTTCGTACCGAGTGGACTTTGCAACAGAAATCAAAGACGAATGGTTTGAGGGAGTTACTACTGTTGGAGTTTCCTCAGGAGCATCAGTGCCTGAAGTACTTGTTGAAGAAGTTCTTGATGATCTTGCTCGTCGTGGTTATGGCGATGTTGATATTGTTCAGACGGCTGAAGAAGATGTTCAGTTCTCTCTACCTAAAGAACTTAGAAAAGATCTAAAGGCTGCTGGTGAAGATGCCAGCAATAAGCAGAAGCGTTAGTCAAACCTAGTTTCTTTTACTAGCTTCCCAGTTCTATCAAAGGTCTTCCAAACACCAGTTTGTTTACCTTCATCAAAAGAACCTGATCTCATAAGAGATCCATCTTTTCTAAAGAACTCCCAAAAGCCATGCATTTCATTGTTCTTGTAAGAACCTTTAAACCTTGGTTTCCCGTTGTCGTAAAAAGGATCTACACCAAGCATTTAGATGCTCATAGATTTTGAAACAGAACCTAGCTCCTGGGTTGCAAGAACAACACGCTTAGCCATGTCAGCTTCGGCAACCTTGCCCCATGCACGTGGGTCATAAGCCTTCTTGTCGCCAACTTCGCCGTCGATCTTTAGAACCTTGTCGTAGTTAGAAAGCATGTGACCGGCAATAGATCTTGTGAATGCATACTGAGTGTCAGTATCGATGTTCATCTTCACAACACCGAAGCGAACTGCATCAGCAATCTCTTGAGGAGTTGAACCTGAACCACCGTGGAAGACAAGGTCAAATGGCATGTCCTTGCCATACTTGTCGCCAACTGCACGCTGAATGTCATTTAGAAGTTCTGGACGTAAAACTACGTTGCCTGCCTTATAGACACCGTGCACGTTACCAAAAGTAAGAGCAGTTAGGTATCTACCGTTTTCGCCTAGACCCAGAGCTTCAGCGGTAAGCAGACCATCTTCGATGGTTGAGTAAAGGTGATCTCCTTCGCCACCTTCAACGCCATCTTCTTCTCCACCAACAACACCAATCTCAACTTCCAAGATGATGCCTAGGTTCTTGGTCTGAGCTAGCAGGTCTTTAGAAATTTGTAGGTTCTCTGTAAGGCTCACAGCTGATCCATCCCACATCTGTGAGTTGAATAGTGGTTCCTGGTGGTTACGAACTCTTTCCTTGCTTAGTTCTAGTAGAGGAAGAAGGAATGTCTCTAGGTGAGGCTTAGAGCAGTGGTCAGTATGGATACCAACAGTTATGGGATAGTTCTTAGCAACTTCTCTTACGAAGTTAGCCATAGCAGCTGCACCGGTTGCCATGTGCTTTACAGATGAACCTGACCAGTAATCGCCACCACCTGTTGTTACCTGGAGGATGCCATCTGATCCAGCTTCGGTTAGTCCCTGCAGAACAGCGTTAACTGTCTGAGAACTAGATACGTTGATGGCAGGGTAAGCAAATCCACCTTTCTTAGCGCGGTCAATCATTTCTGCGTATTGATCAGGTGTTGCTACTGGCACTTTAGTACTCCTATGGTTTGGCTATTTCTTCGAGTGGAACATTTAGGTTTGGTTCTGCATCAACAGTTGCTGGAGGCATGTTATCTAGGTTCTCAAGACCTGATGTTGGTTGGGAAACTGCAATAGCTCCCCAGCGAACAGCAGTTTGAACACCCAGTGGAACATTGAAGCCAACACCGTAATCTTCTTCACCCTCGGTAATTGGGTTAGAGACAACAGCTGATAAGAATCCAGCAAGAGTTGCATCTCCAGCACCAACTGTGTTGATGACTTTAACCGGAGGAGTTCTAGCTGCCCATTCGCCTTCTAATGTCACAGCAATCATTCCATCTGCTCCCATAGAAGCAAGAACAACTTCGATGCCGTGTTGGCAAAGTTCACGAGCAGCATCTACAACATCACCAACGGTAGCTAGTTCTCTACCAACAGCAGATGCTAGTTCTTCAGCATTTGGCTTAATGACATTTGCACAGCCCTTACGAGCCCAATAGGAGAGTGGTTCACCTGAAGTATCAAGAGCAACCTTTACTCCCATAGCTTTCATGGCATCAAAGATTGGCTGGAGGTCAACATAAACACCGGTTGACTTATATGTTGGAAGAGCTCCTGCGATGACTAACCACTTAGCTCCAGTGTTTCTAACTTCAGCTTCAGTTAGATCAATAACTTTCTGCCAGTCTTCTTCACTGAGTGATCTAGGAGATTCATTGACCTTGGTAGTTGTTCCGTGGATATCAACGATTGTTGTTGAAACACGAAGGCTACCTTCAACCCACATTGGAACTAAGAAAGATGAACCTGTTCTTTCCAATACGTTCACATCGGCATTGCCAATAGGAACTACACCTGGAGCATGAATGTTGGCAAGAGTTAGACCACGAGATACGTTGATACCTTTACCTGCTAGTTCTTCACGAACATCGTCAGCTCTATTGACCTGGCCAGGGTGAAGGTTGTTTACAAAGTAAGTTCTGTCGAGAGTGGGGGCAGGTGTCAGTGTGACAACCGGAGCACCAAAGTGTCCTTGCGACATGTGTTTCTCCTACTCACTCGTATCTGTTTAGATGCCCAATAAATCTGGCTATTTAGAGCAAACGGCACTGTCGGCTAACCTGAAAAGTATAACAAATGCCTAGATTTAGGCTTGTTCTGGCGTAAGGCTCTTGATCTTGTGGTTAGTAAGTGAAGCTAGTTCATCAAGGCTAGATACCCCATGCCTATCAGCCATATGGATGACAATCCTGGCACAGGCATCACTATCGGCTAGGGCATCATGGTGGTCAAACTCCTCATGACCTATGGCATAAGCCACCTGATTGAGCCTGTAACTATCTAGGTTGTAGGTCTTTCTAGCCATAATCAGGGAGCAGCCGTAGCGAATATCAGGCAATTCAGCCTCAATAAGGGCAGCACTAGATCTCAATACCCCCATATCAAACCCTGCATTATGAGCAATCAGGTCGTCCATACCTATAAACCCAAGCATCAGATCCAGTGCTTCTGCCCAAGTGGGAGCATCCACCACATCCTGTGGGTGGATGCCATGAACACCTATGTTGCCAGTTGCAAACCAGTCATTTGGATAAGGAGGCTTTATCAAGGTTGAGAAGGTATCTACGATCTTTCCTTCAGCTACCTTCACTAAACCAACAGCACAGGGACTAGCTGAAGACCCATTAGCGGTCTCAAAGTCTATGGCTGTGAAATTTAGCGGCATGGTTCAATCTAACCCAAAGCCCAAGACACCGAAGGGAGATGGCTCTAAGGCAAGTAAACTTGCTTGAATGGCTCTAACAATCGGTATCGTCGGACTACCAAACGTCGGCAAATCAACTCTCTTCAACGCACTTACTAAGAACAATGTGTTGGCAGCGAACTATCCCTTCGCAACCATTGAACCCAACATCGGTGTTGTTAATCTTCCTGATCCAAGACTTCAGCAGCTAGCCAATATCTTTTCCAGCGAAAAGCTGCTTCCAGCTCCAGTGTCCTTTGTTGACATTGCAGGAATTGTTAAAGGTGCATCTCTTGGCGAAGGGCTAGGAAATAAGTTCCTAGCTAACATCCGCGAAGCGGATGCTATCGCTCAGGTAGTAAGAGGCTTTGCTGATCCTGATGTTATTCACGTTGATGGCAAGGTTGATGCATCAAGTGATATCGAAACCATTAACACCGAGCTAATCCTTGCTGATCTAGAAACTCTAGATAAAGCAAGAGTAAGAATTGAAAAAGAAGTTAAGGGTAAGAAAGTAGAACCTGCTGTTCTAGACACAGTAGATCAGGCACTTGAGTTCCTAAACGCTGGTAAGCCTCTTTCAGTTTCAACTATTGATCTACTGCCAATTAAAGAACTTGGTCTGCTAACTGCTAAACCAATTCTTTATGTATTCAACGTTGATGAGTCTGTGCTTAGTGATGTAGCAAAGCGTAAGCAGCTAGCTGACCTAGTTGCTCCAGCTGAAGCAGTGTTCCTGGATGCCAAGGTTGAGAGCGAACTTATCGATCTTTCTCCTGAAGAAGCTAATGAACTTCTAGCTTCTCTTGGTCAAGATGAATCTGGTCTAGATCAGCTTGCTCGTATTGGATTCAACACTCTAGGTCTTCAGACCTACCTAACCGCTGGTCCTAAAGAAACTAGAGCATGGACCATAAAGAAAGGTGCAACAGCACCTCAGGCTGCTGGTGTTATCCATACTGATTTCCAAAGAGGGTTCATCAAAGCTGAAATCGTTTCTTTCGAAGACCTAATAGCAGCTGGCTCAATGGCTGATGCTAAGGCTGCAGGTAAGGTCCGCATGGAAGGCAAAGACTATGTCATGCGCGATGGAGATGTTGTTGAATTTAGATTCAACGTCTAACAAAGACACTTAGTCAAGTTGACCTAGTTAAGGCTAAAACTTAGAAGGTCTGCGATACTTCAAACACTAGAGATTCTTTGGGAGGTGTGAAGATGTTAGATGACAAGGAATGCGGTTGTGGCGAAGGCTGCAAGTGCCAAGGCAACTCAAACGATTAGAAGAAACTTAGTTGTTTCTTGAATAAAGAATTTAGGCAAGCCTAGAACTCGGTACTACCGATGACAGGCTTGCTTTCTTTTATACCTTCTAGCAATACGCTCACCACATGACCGGCAGTCATACCTTCAGGGAAAGCAGGAGCGGTTCCAAAAATAGCTCTTGAAGCAAGACCTGTTTCTGTGTGTCCAGGCTTAGCATCGGTTACTTGAATCTTGTCCCTGCGGAACTCTTGAGTGATTGTAGCTAGGTAACTAGCGTGAGCAGACTTAGAAACTGTGTAGGCAGACATGCCAGGGAATACCTTCTCTGAAACAACTCCTGTAATTCCAGCAACAAATGATCCTGCTTCTTTATCGAGAGCAAGAAGTGGATGCAGAGCAGAGATGATGCTTGCAGGTCCTAGGTTGTTGATCTGCATGAGCTTTGCAGCATCCTGAGCAGATGTCTCAGTTGCTTTAGCGAAACCAACAACACCTGCTGCGTTGATGATGCCATGAATTGGCTGGTTCAGGTTTAGTAGGTAATCAGTGAGGGTCTTGATGCTGTCTTGGCTCTCAAGTTCAACAACCAGCTTCACTGCTGCTTCAGCTGGTATGCGAGCTGCTGTATCAGCATTTCTTGCTGTTGCCATTACAACTGCACCTTGAGCAGAGAGTTGTCTAACTAGCTCAGCACCTAATGCTCCTGAGCCACCAACTACCAAGATGTTCTTACCAGTGAATTCCATTTCTCAATTATGGCCTTATTTAGAAACTCTCGCCCTAACTCGGGCAGAATAGGCACATGAAAACACATCGCGGAGTTGTTTACTCAAGGAATGGTGGAGCTGCTGCTAGCCAGCCTTTGGCTGTCTCAGCAGCACTAGAGATTCTTAGAGCAGGTGGTTCATTCATGGATGCAGGTATTGCTCTAAGTGCTGTTATCTCAGTAGTTGAGCCTGGTGCATCTCAACTTGGTGGAGATGCTTTCCTAATTACTCATCACGCTAAGACAAAAGAAAACCTAGCTTTCAATGGCAGTGGTGAAGCAGGCCACTCAGCAACAAGAGATAAGTTCACAGACAAGATTGATCACCATGGCTATAGATCTGCAACTGTGCCAGGCACAGTAGCAGCCTGGTTTGCAGCTCATGATAGATATGGCAAGTTGCCTATTGAACAGATACTTGCTCCTGCGATTAGATATGCAGAGTTTGGGTTTCCTGCTTCAAGAGATTTCGTCTTAAGAATTCAAGGTCTGCTAAAACTCTTTCCGGAAGTTACTTTCTTTGCAGACATGGGCATAGACACATCGCTTGCTATAGGTGATGTTGTTATTCAGAAAGATCTAGCTAATACTTTGAAGCTAATTGCTCAAAACGGTAGAGATGGTTTCTATAAGGGTGAGGTGGCAGACAAGATAGTTTCAGGAACTGATGGTTGGTTCAACCACGAAGATCTTGCTAATCACGTGACCAGAGTTGAAGCGCCTCTTACTGCTAACTACCGTGGTTACTCTGTACATGGTCAACCACCACCTACTCAAGGAATGATTCTTCTAGAAGAACTACTTCTGGTTGAAGATAAGGATTTAGCTAAGCTCTCTGAGGCAGAACGTATTCACCTAATGGTTGAGGCTAAGAAGATAGGTTTCATGGACCGCAATGAAATCATTGCCGATCCTGAGTTTGTCCCAGTAGATACTCAAAGAATTCTTTCTCCAGAGCACATCGATATGAGAAGAAAGCAGATCAATCCAGACAAGGCCTATAACGGTCCTGAAGGTGACACTAAGGAAGGTAGTGATACTACCTACTTCATCGTGGCTGATGCTGAAGGTAATGCTGTGTCATGGATTCAGAGTGTGTTCCATGGCTTTGGTTCTGCTTTTGTTCCTAGGGGAACCGGTGTTCTTCTAAACAACAGAGCAACTGGGTTTAGCTTGGACGAGAATTCACCTAACCTCATTGAACCTGGCAAGAGACCAGCTCACACTCTTAACGCTTGGACAGTGACTAACCCCGATGGATCTCTGGCCTATGTGGGAGGCACTCCTGGAGCGAACATTCAGGTGCAGACAAACTTCCAACTCATTGTTGCTCTGATTGATCTAGGCATGAGTGTTCAAGAAGCTTGTGAAGCAGCTAGATGGCAGCACCTAATTGGTGATTCATCTGACTATGAAACAGGAGCAGGAAAGCTACAGATTGAATCTAGAGTCTCAGCAGAAGTCATCGATGAGTTGAAGGCTAAAGGGCATGATGTGATGCTGTTGCCTGACTATGGACATGGATCTGCTGTTCAGTTGTTGAAGATTCTTGATAATGGAACTCAAGCTTGGGGAAGCGATGTCAGAGTGGACGGGCAGGCAGCAGGAATCTAGTTCTTGATGTTTGGGTGTCTAAAGTGTTCAGCCACTGTTCTATGAAGGATTCCGTTAGTTGCTAGAACGCTTGAACTTGTTGTTGTTAGATCACCATCTAGATCAGAGATAGTTCCACCAGCTTGCTCAACAATAGGAACTAGGGCAGCAATGTCATAGATCTTTAGATCGTGCTCTGCAGTCATCTCAAGAGTTCCTTCAGCTAAGAGCATGTATGACCAAAAGTCTCCGAATGCCCTAGTTCGCCAAATCTTTCTGGATAGTTCTATGAGTTGATCTAACTGACCTACCTGATCCCATAGCTTTAGGTTGTTATAGCTAAGAGAAGCATTTTCTAGATTGTTGACTTTAGAAACGTGGATTTGAACTTCTCTGCCATCGATGTGTCTGGTGTGTGCCCCAACTCCAGGAGCAGCCCACCATCTTCTACCCATAGCTGGAGCACTAACAACACTCACAACTGGTTTGCCATCAATTGCTAGGGCAATCAAGGTTGCCCAAACTGGCACACCTCGCATGAAGTTAGCTGTGCCATCGATAGGGTCAATGATCCAGGTTCTACTGCCCTTGCCGTGCAGGTTTTCGCCAACTGTTCCATACTCTTCGCCAATAAGGGAATCATCTGGTCTTTGTTCTTGAAGAACTAGCTTGAGGGCCGCTTCAACACTTCTATCGGCATCGGTAACAGGGGAAGAGTCTGGTTTAGTTTCGACCACTAAATCTTGAGCGTAGAAACGCTCTAGCGATATCTTGTCTGCGATATCTGCCATCTTAAGGG
This sequence comes from Rhodoluna sp., assembly GCA_044373385.1. GTDB lineage: Bacteria > Actinomycetota > Actinomycetes > Actinomycetales > Microbacteriaceae > Rhodoluna. The sequence goes on along the minus strand of JBILQF010000011.1, from coordinate 8,966 downwards.
CAAGAGCTAAATCTTTACTAAAGTCCATGTATAAAACTTACTCGCTAGATGAGTTGCCTAGAGAAGACATGAGCCTTCTCAGGGAATCTACTCTTGCTTCAGGGATGGTGCCGCTAGCAATTGCTTCATCTAATAGACAGTCAGGGGAGTCAGCTAGGTGAGAGCAGTCTCTAGGGCAATCAACAGCAATAGCCCAGAGGTCTTCAAAGCTCTTTAGAAGATTCTCTAGTTTGATGTGTCCCAGTCCAAAGGATCTAACCCCTGGAGTATCAATAATCCAAGAGTTAGTTTCTCTGTTTAGGTTGATTGCTCTAACCGAGCTGCTTGTGTGTCTACCTCTACCCGTAACAGCATTCACTCCACCGGTTGATCGAAGAGCTCCAGGAGAGACAGCGTTCACAAGAGTTGATTTACCAACACCACTGTGTCCAACAACCACTGTGATCTCATTAGCTAAGAAGTCATTGAGTTCTTTTAGAGAAGGACTTTCTTGTTTGTTGAGAATTACAGGAATAGACAACCCTGAGAAGTTAGAGAGGAACTCTGTTGGATCAGCAAGGTCTACCTTGGTAATACATAGAGCAGGTCTTAGACCTGCGTCAAAAGCTGCAGCTAGGTATCTATCAATCAATCTGGTTCTAGGTTCAGGATTAGCAATAGCCACCACAATAAGCATCTGGGTTGCATTAGCAACCATTACTCGCTCAACCTGATCGCTGTCGTCAGCACTTCGTCTCAAGAGTGAAGTTCTAGGTTCAACTCTCACTATTCGAGATAATGCTCCAACTGTGTCAGAGGTGTCACCAGCAAGAGCTACAAGATCTCCAACAGCAACTCCTTCTTTCCTTAGTTCTTTACCAAGAGTTGCTGTTATCTCTCTAGATTCATCAACAATGACGGTGTATCTACCCTTATCAACCTGGATAACCATTCCGATAGGAGCATCTTTATATGTAGGCCTTGTTTTTGTTCTTGGCTTATTGCCTTTAGGGTTTGGTCTAGACCTGATATCACTCTCATCGATATCGTGCTGGCCAGGTTCTGGCTCATACAACCAACTCAAGAGTTAGCTCCTAACAAGCCATTCCATAGTGAAACAAACTCAGGCATGGTCTTACTCACAACGCTGATGTCTTCAATAGTTATGCCTGGAACTCGAAGACCAATAATTGCTCCAGCAGTTGCCATGCGGTGATCTTCATAAGTCTTCCAAGTGCCGGAATGTAATTCACTACTTGGTTCAATAGCGATACCGTCTTCAAGTTCTGATGCAACACCACCGATGTTGTTTATCTCATTAGTCAAAGCAGCGAGGCGATCTGTCTCATGACCTCTTAGGTGAGCAATACCTGTAATTCTTGAAGGACCATCAGCTAGAGCTGCTAGAGCAATAATTACTGGAGCCAGTTCACCTCCAATAGCTAGGTCAATATCTATTCCCTTGATGGTTCCTGTTCCGGTGATGACTAGATCATCACCGTCTCTTTCAAAGCTTGCTCCCATTTGAGTAAGAATCTCAACAAAGTGTTTACCCACCTGAGTAGTTGTGAGTGGCCAGTTCTTTACCTTCACTGATCCGCCTAGAACTAGAGCTGCAGCTAAGAAAGGTCCGGCATTGGATAGGTCAGGCTCAATGCTGATATCCCCACCACTAATAGGTCCTGGTTCGACCACCCAAAGTGTTTCTTCTGGTTGGGAAACCATTACCCCTCTTCGCATTAGGCACTCTAAAGTCATTTCAATGTGAGGAAGGCTCGGTAGATCTTTACCAGTGTGACGAAGAGATAGACCTTTAGTAAAGCGTGGAGCAGCCAAGAGAAGCCCAGAAACAAACTGGCTTGAGGCACTGGCATCGATCTCTAGATAGCCACCTTCGATGACCCCTGAGCTAGTAATAGTAAAAGGAATAGATCCGGTGCCATTATCTTCAACTGAAACACCCAGTGCTCTTAGTGAATCAATCGTGGTCTTCATAGGTCTTTTGCGGGCAGCTTCATCGCCATCAAAGGTGATTTCCCCAGCAAAGAGGGCTGCCATAGGAGGAACAAATCTCATCACTGTGCCGGCTAAACCGCAGTCAATACGAGCCTTCAGGGGCTCTCGGCCCTCAATGTCAGTGGTAGGTGCGACTATTACAGAGTCACTCCTTTCGCTGACGGTGATTTGAGTCCCTAGCTGTATCAGGGACTCAATCATCAGCGAGGAATCCCTTGAATCTAGGGGGTTAATCAGGCGGCTGGGTGATGAGGCAAGGGCAGACAGCACTAATTCACGGTTGGTTAGCGATTTTGAGCCTGGCAATGAGACGGATCCAGAGATGGCATGTTGAATTGTTGGGGCAAGCCAAGAACTTTTAGCCGAGCGGGAATAAATGTTGTCCGTCATGTGTTCTCTATTCTAACGGCATGATTTATCGGTGCCTTAGGACCAAAAGCAGTTCAAAGACGAACAAACTAACCCGGAGGATGATACTTATTTACATTTCAGCGAATGCAACTCAGCCAGCTCCACGCCGTCACGTTTACCGTGCAACCGCCAGAATCAGCACCAATCACCAATCAGAACTACTAAACTCACAACCAATGAGTAACCAAATGGGAACCCCTGCAGATCCGACCCCGAGTCGTGTTCCTTTCGCCATAGCCGCAGCACCTTACTTTGAGGGTATTCGCCGCTACTGCATTTCAAGAGCAGGAACCTTCCAGCGTGGAGAAGACATTGCCCAAGACGCCTTGATGAAGGCGTTCAAGTCTTGGGATTCATTCGTCGATATCGGCTATGGACCTGGACCTTGGTTATACAAGATCGCCAAGCGTGAACTTGTTTCAGCTGGTATAAAGCAGACTGAGCTGGATAAGAAACACCAGTTCGCCTACGAAGATGAAGAAGGCAACGTCGACTACGGATTCGACGAGTACGACTTCAACAACGCAGCCGACTCACCGGAAATGCTAATCATTGAGAAGTTCGGTATGGCTGACATTGAAGCGGCTATCAACGCTCTCGATGAAGAGTTCAGAGAAGTTGCTTTCCAAAAGTTTGTTGTTGGACTAGGCAACAAAGAAATCGCAGAGCTGCTAGATCTAAAGCAGAACACTGTTGGTTCAAAAGTTTCCCGCGCCCGTGAAAAGCTAAGTGAAGTCTTGAAAGAGATGGCTGCTGGCTTTGGGATCGGTTTAGATGAAGATAAGAAAAAGTAAAGGGTAATCCAATGTCAGAAAACAACTGCGAACTCACTCTAGGAAGAGTTTTTGATTTCCTAGCTAATGAACTTAATGAAACGCAGCGATCCGAGGTGCTAGATCACCTGGATGGTTGTCAAACTTGCAAGAAAGAGTATGCAATCGAAAGCAAGATATCCAAGCTAATAAGTAGCTCATCGATGAATGCTCAAGCTAGTTTTGCATCCAAGATGCAAAATAGGTTCCAATCAGAGAATTAAAGAAATCCCCGCTCTAGTGGCGGGGATTTTTCTTATATCTCTTGCTCTGGAAGATCTAACCAGCTGTACCAACCTTGGTTTAGTACAAGCCAAGCAATAAGTCCGTGACCAAGTTGACCTGGTAATCCGAATTGAGAGTTCTTAATTTCTTCGTTGAAACCTGGGTGATCAACTAGGGGTCTGTATGCATCTACGAAAGGCAAGCTTCTTCTTGAAGCAACATCTTCAAATCCTGCTGATAGATGTTCAATGTCGTAGTTCAGTTGAGGGTTACGACTTGGAATAGGGGAGATGACAAAGCTTTGAACACCCTTGCTTGTTGCTGTGTCGAGGATGTTCGCTAGGTTCAGTCTTGATCTAGACATTGTGATTCCAGCGTTGATGTCGTTTGAGTTCAGAGCAACAATCAATCTGTTATCGGTATCAGGAGCAAAACGCTTAGAGGCTTCTTCTAGCCACTGATCACTTAACTGAGCAGTTGTTACCTCAGGGGTAGCTAGAACATAGAAGTCAATTCTTGGATAGTCACTTTGAGTTTTAGCGATAACGCGGCCAACCCAACCTAAACCTTTAGGGTCACCACCTGCACCAACGATGTCGTCACCAATGATGACAACTCGAATGTTACGACGTGGCTCTTCCATCTTTAGCTAAACGCTCTTTCAACTAGGTCTGCTTGTTCAACAGCGTGACGCTTAGCTGAACCAGTTGCAGGAGAAGCACTGGCTGGCCTTGAAACTAGCTGTGCTACCTGTCCACCCATGTACTTAGGTAGGAATAGACCAATGTATGTCCAAGGACCTTGGTTAGCAGGTTCATCCTGAACCCAGAACAACTCTGCTCCTGGGTACTGAGCATAGACAGCCTTGATCTCATCAACTGGCGTTGGGTAAAGCTGTTCAACACGAACGATAGCGGTGTGCTGATCGTTACGCTTTTCAGCTTCAGCCAATAGATCCCAGTAGATCTTGCCCGAACAGAATAGAACTCTCTTCACGCTTGCCTTGTTTAGTCCACGCTCATCATCAATCACTGGCTGGAATGAACCAGTAGTGAAGTCTTCAACTTTCGATGATGCTGCCTTTAGGCGAAGCATTGACTTAGGTGTGAATACAACTAGTGGTCGTCTTGGTCTTGCATATGCTTGACGACGAAGTAGGTGGAAGTGGTTAGCAGGTGTTGAAGGTTGAGCAACAGTCATGTTGTTCTCAGCACATAGTTGCAGGTATCTTTCGATACGAGCTGAAGAGTGGTCTGGTCCCTGGCCTTCGTAACCGTGAGGTAGAAGTAGAACTAGAGAAGAGTGTTGACCCCACTTTTGTTCTGCTGAAGAGATGAACTCATCAAGGATGGTCTGAGCACCGTTAGCGAAGTCACCGAACTGTGCTTCCCATAGAACCAAAGCATCTTTGCGCTCCACTGAGTAGCCGTATTCGAAACCCATTGCAGCGTATTCGCTCAATAGTGAATCGTAGATGTAGAACTTAGATTGTGATTCTGAAAGGTTTCTAAGTGGAATCCACTCTTGGCCGTTGTCACGATCGTGGAATACAGCGTGACGTTGAACGAATGTTCCACGTCTTGTGTCTTGACCAGACATACGAACATTGACACCTTCAACTAGTAGTGAACCAAGAGCTAGGAGTTCTCCGAAGCCCCAGTCAATTCCACCTTCTCTAGACATCTCAACACGCTTAGCTAGAAGCTGCTGAAGTTTAGGGTGAACACTGAATGCAGGTGGAATGTTGCTGTGAGCTGCACCAATAAGTTCAACTACGTCCTTAGCAATCTTTGTTTCGTGGTTGATCTCTGGGTGATCGCTAGCAGTAGTTCCAATTCCTTGCGGTCTTGAAACTAGTTCAATTGGCTGAGCCATCGCTTCGTGAACATCAATGAAAGCCTTTTCTAGCTTGGCTTGAAGATCAGCATTTGATTGCTCGAACTCTTCACGAGTGATATCTCCTCGACCAACTAGAGACTCTAGATACAGAGTTCTAACTGAACGCTTAGCTTCAATCAAGTTATACATAAGTGGCTGAGTCATCGAAGGATCATCACCTTCGTTGTGTCCACGACGACGGTAACAAACTAGGTCAATGACCGCATCCTTACCGAAGGTCTGGCGGTAATCAAAAGCAAGTTGAGCAACTCTGAATACTGCTTCTGGGTCATCTCCGTTTACGTGGAAGATAGGAACCTGAATTCCCTTAGCAATGTCTGTTGCATAAACAGTTGAACGAGACATGTTAGGTGGGGTGGTGAAACCAACCTGGTTGTTAATCACGATGTGAACTGTTCCACCCGTTCTGTAACCTCTGAGGCTCATCATGTTTAGAGTCTCTGGAACAACACCTTGGCCTGCGAATGCAGCGTCACCGTGAATTAGAATCGGGAGCACTGGGTTCTCTTCAGGAGACTTGTTGATTCGGTCAAGCTTTGCTCGAACAATACCTTCAAGTACTGGGTTCACAGCTTCTAGGTGAGACGGGTTGGCAGCTAGGTAAACCTTGGTGGTGTTACCTGTTGCACTAGTAAATACACCTGATGTACCTAGGTGATACTTCACATCTCCTGAGCCTTGAACTGTCTTCACATCAGTGTTGCCTTCGAACTCTCTGAAGACTTGACCATAGGTCTTACCAGCGATGTTGGTAAGAACGTTTAGACGACCTCTGTGTGCCATACCAATAGCAACTTCATCAAGCTGGTGATCTGCTGCTGCCTGCAAGATTGCATCAAGAGCAGCAATAGTAGATTCTCCACCTTCAAGGCTGAAACGCTTCTGTCCTACGAATTTTGTTTGTAGGAAGGTTTCGAATGCTTCTGCTTCGTTTAGCTTTTCAAGAATACGAAGTTGAGCTTCTCGAGATGGCTTGACGTAAGGAACTTCTAGGTGATCCTGCATCCACTTACGCTCTGCTGGGTTATGGATGTGCATGTATTCAATACCGACTGTTCGACAGTATGAATCACGAAGAATCTTTAGAACATCTCTAACCATCATCTTTGACTTACCGCCAAAGCCACCGGTCTTATATGTCCTGTCTAGATCCCAAAGGCTAAGGCCATGGGTTAGCACATCTAGGTCAGGGTGTGATCTCTGCTGGTATTCCAGTGGATCGATATCTGCCATGAGGTGGCCGCGAACACGGTAAGAGTTGATAAGTTCTTGAACTCTAGTTTCTTTACTTCTGCTGTCAGCTTCAGTTGTTTCAAAGTCAGTTGCCCAACGAATTGGCTCGTAAGGAATACGCAGGTCAGCAAAGATTTCATCGTAGAAACCACGTTCACCCAGAAGTAGTTCATTAATCTTTCTTAGGAACTCACCTGAACCAGCACCTTGAATAACTCTGTGGTCATACGTAGAGGTAAGAGTGATTACCTTGCTAACACCAATCTTGGCTAGGTGTTCTTCACTCATACCTTGGAATTCAGCAGGGTAGTCCAAAGCTCCTGCTCCAACGATGCAACCCTGACCCTTAGTAAGTCTTGGCACTGAGTGAACAGTTCCAATTCCACCTGGGTTAGTTAGAGAAACAGTTGTGCCAGAGAATTCTTCAGCAGTTAGCTTGTTGTCTCTTGCTCGCTTAACAAGATCTTCATAAGCGTTTAGGTAGGTAGCAAAGTTAAGTCTTTGAGCCTTCTTGATGTTTGGAACTAGAAGTGCTCTAGTGCCATCTGGCTTTGGAATATCAATTGCAAGGCCGAAGTTAATGTTTGCAGGAGACACAGCTGCTGGCTTGCCATCGATTTCTTCGTAGTAAACGTTTTGTGAAGGGAATTCTTTTAGAGCTCTAACAATTGCGTAGCCAATGATGTGGGTGAAAGATACTTTGCCACCACGAGTTCTACCAAGGTGAGAGTTGATAACAATGCGGTTATCAATTAGAAGCTTGGCTGGAATTGCTCTAACGCTTGTGGCGGTTGGAATAGTTAGAGAAGCATCCATGTTGGCTGCAAGAGTCTTAGACATACCTTTAAGGATGTTGATCTGATCTTCTGCCTCTTCATGAACTTCAGCAGAGTCAACTGTTGGAGCTTGAGCAGGGATAGGTTGAGCCTGAGGTTCAACACGGGTGGTCTTAGCTACCAGTGGAAGTGATCCGGTTGAGGTAGAAACAGCCTGAGGGGTAATAGGTGTTACAGGTGCAGATGTGATTGGAGTCACCGGAGCAGCTGGTTGGTTACCCTGCTTGAGCTGGTGGTAACGCTCAAGGATGGGCTGCCACTCTTTATCAATAGATTCTGGGTTGAGGAGCCATTGGCTATACATTTCATCGACTAACCACTCGTTAGCGCCGAATTCTTGACCAGATTGTGAGTTGTCGTTTGACAACGGATCACCTCTTACTTTCACGGAAACAATGCCTTCCAAGCCTACCAAGCCTAAAAGGGTTGAATTTCAGGGTTATCCCCACTGGGTTCAATTAATACAGGGTCTTGTATGATTTAACTGCTATGGATTATGACCCCTACCCTTCTTATAAAGAAGTATTCGCCCGATGACCGAGTGGTATTTACTGGCATTAGGTGTGGTTCTCACGATTGGCACAGGACTATTCGTTGCCAGTGAGTTTTCTCTTATCAACCTTGAACGTACTGAACTAGAACGTCGTCGAGACCAAGGGGAGCGAGGGCTTACTCCAAGCATTAGAGCTTTGAAGCGCTCCAGCACACATTTATCTAGTGCTCAAATCGGTATTACCGTGACCACGATGCTCACCGGTTTCCTAGCCGAGCCTTCACTAGCCAAGTTAATTGAGCCAGGGCTTGGCTTCCTAGGTTTGAGTGAGTCAAACCTCCATGCCATCTCTCTTGCACTATCACTAGTTCTAGCGACAGTCTTCTCATTCCTTGTTGGTGAACTAATTCCAAAGAACTTAGCCATCGCTCTTCCACTGCAGGTAAACAAAGCTGTAATCAGATTCCAGCTAGCATTCACTTTTGTATTTGGCTGGTTGGTCTGGTTGTTGAATAACACAGGAAACGCAATTGTAAGATCTTTAGGTATTGAACCTAAAGAAGAGCTGAGCTCTTCTAGAACTGCAGAGGAACTTAGTTCTCTAGTTCAGAGATCAGCAAGCCTTGGTGCTTTACAGCAGAGAACAGCAGACCTAATCTCTAAGACTCTTGAGCTATCTCAGCTCACTGCTGCTGAAGTCATGACTCCTAGAACTAAGCTAACCTCGCTTGATGCTTCTGCAACTGTTCAGGATGTTATTTCTCTTTCACACAGCACAGGTTTCTCAAGATTCCCTGTGTTCACTGGTTCAACCGATGACGTTGATGGAATCGTCCACGTAAAGGCAGCTGCATCTGTTCCTCGAGAAAAGCGTTCAACGGTTCCTGCTACCGCTTTGATGGTTGAACCATTTAGAGTTCCTGAGACAATGTCTCTAGAAAAGCTCATGGGTGTTTTGAGGTCCCACGGATTGCAGTTAGCCATTGTCGTTGATGAGTATGGTGGCACAGCAGGAATCGTTACCCTCGAAGACCTTATTGAAGAACTAGTTGGTGAACTCGG
>JBILQF010000010.1:0-43296 GCA_044373385.1 Rhodoluna sp. | reverse complement strand
ATCGCCGATGCTCCAGCTGGCGGTAACGGTGGTAAGGCTCTAGAAATCACTAAAGCAGGTAACGCCTGGTCTGGTGTAAACCTAGTGTCTGCTCCAGCAGGTGTTAAGTTCCTAGATGCAACTAAAAAGACTGTAACCATGAACTACTACTCACCTGAGACAGTAAACACTCCAGTTCAGTTGCAAATGATTGCATCTGGTTCAACTATCAACCAAGTTCTTCAAGCAGTTCCTGGTTGGCAGAGACTAACCTTCGATTTCACTGCTTCTTACGACAACACAAAGGAATACACAAAAGCTGTGATCTTCCCTAACTTCACAGACGTCCAGGGTTACACAGGTGCTCCTGCTGTTACACCTTTGACTGGTAAGAAGTACTACATCGACAACGTAGGTATCAACGGAGCAACAACTCCTGCGATTCCAGTACCGAGTGGTGCGGCTAGCACACTTCTTACTTTCGAGCCTGGCGATGAGCTAGGTGCCAAAGCGGTAGGAGAGTCAAACCCTTCTAAGCCGGACGGTTCATTCGAAGGTGCTGTAACAGTTATCGCCGATGCTCCAGCTGGCGGTAACGGTGGTAAGGCTCTAGAAATCACTAAAGCAGGTAACGCCTGGTCTGGTGTAAACCTAGTGTCTGCTCCAGCAGGTGTTAAGTTCTTAGATGCAACTAAAAAGACTGTAACTATGAACTACTACTCACCTGAGACAGTAAACACTCCAGTTCAGTTGCAGATGATTGCAACTGGTTCAACTATCAACCAAGTTCTTCAAGCAGTTCCTGGTTGGCAGAGACTAACCTTCGATTTCACTGCTTCTTACGATGACACTAAGGAATACACAAAAGCTGTGATCTTCCCTAACTTCACAGACGTCCAGGGTTACACAGGTGCTCCTGCTGTTACACCTTTGACTGGTAAGAAGTACTACATCGACAACGTAGGTATCAACGGAGCAACAACTCCTGCGATTCCAGCTCCAGTAACTCCGAGAGAAGCAACAAACACATTGCTTACTTTCGAGACTGGTGACGTGTTAGGTGCTGCTGCGGCGACTCCTCCAACTCCACAGAAGCCACAGGGTGGTTTTGAAGGTGCTTCAACTTCTATCGACGTTGCACCTGCTGGAGGTAACGGTGGAAACGCACTAAAGATCACAAAGAACGTAGGTGCTCAGATTTACGCTGGAGCAACCCTAATCAAGTTCGGAACTGACAAGCGTGTAACCAACGGAACTCACAAGGTTATTACATTCAACTTCTACTCACCGAAGGCAAACGTCCCGGTAGCAGTTGAGTTGCGTCCGTATCCAAACGCACTTAGCAAGACTGTAATCGCGCCGCTTGGTTGGTCAAAGATGACATTTGACTTCACTGACGTAGCTGGTTGGACATCAACAGAAGAGTTCACTCTTCTATCGATCTTCCCAGACTTCAACCAGCCTGCCGGTGCTACTGCAACGTCTTACTTTGTAGACAACGTTGCATTCAACGGTGCTGTTACACCTGAGATTCCAGCAGTTTCTGTACCAAGAGAAGCAACAAGCACTCTTCTTACATTCGAAACTGCAGACACTCTAGGTGTGAAGGTAGTTGGAGACTCAACACTAGCTAAGCCAGAAGGTGGATTCGAAGGTGCAGTAACAACCATCGATAACGCTCCTGCTGGTGGTAACGGTGGCAAGGCTCTGAAGATCGTCAAGGGTGTTGGTGCTCCAACTTATGCTGGTGTAAACATCATCCGTTTCGGTGCTGACAAGCGTGTCACCAACGGAACCTATAAGACAATCACATTCAACTACTACTCACCGAAGGCAACTTCGTCAGTACGCGTTGAGCTAAGAGCTTTCCCTAACGCTCTTGGTAAGACTGTGACTGCTCCTCAGGGTTGGTCAAAGATCACTGTTGACTTCACCGATGTCGTTGGTTGGACAGGTACAGAAGAGTTCGTTTCTGTAATTCTGTTCCCTGACTTCGATGTAGCAGGTGCTGGTGGCATCTTCTACGTAGACAACTTGGCATTCAACGGAGCTACAACTCCTGCGATTCCATTGCCTAAGGTAAAGCCAACCGTAAAGACAGCTGCTGCTGTTGGTGGTACTGCTAAGTCAGCTAGGACACTTACCGCAGGTAAGGGTTCATGGACTGGCACAGCAACAATCACCTACACATACAAGTGGTACCGTTGTTCAGTTTCTTCAACAAAGACTGCAACTACCGCACCTACATCATCAGCTAAGTGTGCTGCCATCTCAGGTGGCACCAAGTCAACCTACAAGTTGGCTTCAGCAGATGTTGGAAAGTACGTACGTGTACTAATCACTGCAAAGAACTCAGCTGGAACTGCTTACTCACTAAGCAAGACAACTTCAAAGGTTGTCAAGTAACAGCTAAGAACTAAAAATGTGGCCCTCGGTTTTCCGGGGGCCACATTTCTTTAACCTAAAGAATTACTTCTTGGTTCTCAATGTCTTGAGCCAAGCAATTGCGCGTGTTGAATACAAAGCCCAAATAACAAGAAGCGGTTGGAAGAAGAGTCTGATCAATCTGGCTTCATCGGTGTTCAAACCAAACGCATCTGTTTGGGTAATCCACTGAGAAATATTGCCAGGGAAGATTGTGATAAAGAATAGTGCTGTGATGGTTCCAGCTATTGGTGCTTTGAATCCGGTAATCAACCATAGACCTAGAACTATTTCAACTACGCCACTTACGATAACTACAAAGTCTGCATCAAGAGGCAACCAGGTTGGCACCTGTGCTCTGAACGTTTCTCTAGCAGCACCTAGGTGTGAAGAACCAGCAAACGTAAGTGCTAAACCAAGACCGAGTCTGGCTATAGTTCGAATGATTTTCATAGTAGGCAGTCTACTTAAAGGTCAAGTAGCATGATTACATGCCTACTCAAGAATCGTTGAAAAACAACCTGCTCACAATCGGTCTAGTAGCACTTGCAGTTGGAACAGGGGTCTGGGGATATTCCTTAGGTGAACCTTCGGTTTCCAATAAGAACCTGACTGAAGAAGTTGTAGTTATCGGCACACTAGGGGCAGTTTTGTTATCTCTGTTCGTGGGTCTTGGTATCAAGGGCAAACCAACTGCCATGATCAATCTGAATAGATTGCTAGCTTGGCCAATGGCTTTCGGATACATATGGGTTCACTACGCATATCACATGGAGCATGGCCAAGCCGGTGGCCTGCAAGCCCTTGATGTTGTGCCTAGAGTATTCTTTTTAGTTTCTTTCATATGGATTGCATTCCACGCTGGAGTTGCATACAAGATGTATGGTGCTCCTTGGAAACTCAAGTTGAGAACGCTTCATGAGTTCTATGTTGCTTCGGCATGGTTAGTGCTTCTAGTTACCATCCCAGTGTTCTCAGTTCCAGCTCTAGGTGCTATGCCAATAGCCATGGCGCTTGCCTGGATTATCTTCGCTCCGCACCTTGCAATCAACGTATTCCATATGTCTAAGCGAGTGCCGATTGATGCGATCTCAAAGAAACTTGGACCTTGGACTGTTAGCGGTATTTATCTAATCGCCATAGTCAACGCTGCCGCTCACAGTTTCCCAAAACTCTAAACAAGACGAGTTCGCCTACAAATGCCTGGTTCAGCAATCACAGGTAACAGAAGACAGCAGAACTGTAAGTGGGTCTTTCTCTCTAAGAACAAGTCCTTCGCTTTTAACTACCGGGCTCATTTCTTGGTATTTAGGGACTCAGCCCCGTCTGGTATCCTTGGACTAATTAGACCTGTTATCTGTTTCAATCTTGAATGAAGGAAGAAATGACTGAAGAAGCTAAGTGCCCAGTTCCTCATGGCGTAGGAACCACTCCAACTACAAACACCAAGTGGTGGCCAAACCAGCTAACTACTAATGCTCTTATTCACCACTCAGAGAAGAGCGATCCTTTCGGAGCAGACTTTGATTACGTATCCGAGTTCAAGTCTTTGCCTCTAGCTGAAGTAAAGAAGGACATCATCTCTGCGATGAAGACTTCACAGCCTTGGTGGCCTGCTGACTACGGTCACTATGGTCCTTTCTTCATCCGTATGGCTTGGCACTCAGCTGGCACCTACCGCGTAAGCGATGGTAGAGGTGGAGCAGGTCAAGGACTTCAGAGGTTTGCTCCTCTTAACTCATGGCCAGATAATGTCAACCTAGACAAGGCAAGAAGACTACTCTGGCCTATCAAGCAGAAGTATGGTCGCAAGCTGTCCTGGGCAGATCTAATGATTCTTGCTGGAAACGTAGCTCTTGAAGATATGGGTTTCAAGACCTTTGGTTTTGCTGGAGGTAGAGCTGATGTTTGGGAGCCAGATAACACCTACTGGGGTCCTGAAACCGAATGGCTAGCTAACAAGCGTTATGACGCTACCCGCGATGCAGGAACCCTAGAGAACCCTCTAGCTGCTGTTCAGATGGGTCTTATCTATGTGAACCCTGAAGGTCCAGATGGCAATCCTGACTTCCAGTTATCAGCAAATGACATTAGAGAAACCTTTGCTCGTATGGCTATGAACGATGAAGAGACAGTTGCTCTTATTGCTGGTGGTCACGCATTCGGTAAGGCTCATGGCGCTGGAGATGCTGCCCAAGTAGGAGCAGCTCCTGAAGGCGGAGAACTGCACCAGGTAGGTCTAGGTTGGGCTAACAGCCAAGGTAAGGGACACAGCGAAGACACCATCTCTAGCGGTCTAGAAGGCGCTTGGACTCCAACACCTATTAAGTGGGACAACACTTACCTAGAACTCATCTTCAAGTACGAATGGGAAAAGACCCACTCACCTGCAGGTGCTGTGATGTGGCATCCGATTGATTGTGAGAGAGCAGACATGACTCCTGACGCTCACATCCCTAGACAGATGAACCTGCCAGTGATGTTCACAACGGATCTAGCGTTACGCTATGACGCCAAGTATGAAGCGATTAGTCGTAAGTTCCTGGCTGACTTTGATTACTTCTCAGATCAGTTTGCTCGTGCTTGGTTTAAGCTAACTCATCGAGACATGGGTCCTCGTGCTCGTTACCACGGTGATGATGTTCCAGCTGAAGTATTGCTATGGCAAGACCCAGTAGCAGAAGGAAGCACTGACTGGACTAAGAACAAGGATGAGATTGCTTCTGCAATTCTTGCTACCGGTCTGTCAACTTCAGATCTAGTTAAGGCTGCATGGCGTTCAGCATCAACATTTAGAAACAGCGATAAGCGAGGTGGAGCTAACGGTGCACGTATTGCTCTAGAACCACAGAGTAGCTGGGAAGTAAATGCTGATGTTATGCCAACTATCAATAAGTTGATTGAAGTAAAGAACAGCCTCAAAGTTGATATTTCTCTAGCTGACCTAATTGTGTTTGCAGGAAATATCGCAATTGAAAAAGCAGCGAGTGTGAAGGTAGCAGTAGAAACTTCTAGCGGTCGAGGTGACTCAACTCAAGACCAAACAGATGTTGAATCATTCAACTACCTAAAGCCAACAGCTGATGGATTTATCAACTGGTCTCATGGAGTTGAAGATACTGCTGAGCACCTTCTTCTTGAGAAGGCATCTTTGCTTGGACTAACTCCTCCAGAACTAACAGTTCTTGTTGGTGGCCTTAGAGCATTAGGTGCTGTTCCTAACGGATCAAAGCACGGTGTTCTAACTGAAACTCCTGGAGTTCTAAACAATCACTTCTTTAGAAACCTATTGGATAACAACATGGCTTGGGCTCCTAAGGCAGACCAAAAAGGTGTCTATGGTTCACATGCATATGCTGATGGAGAAAGAAAGTGGACTGCAACTAGATCAGATCTAGTGTTCGCTTCTAACTCAGTACTACGAGCATTAGCTGAAGTGTATGCATCAGATGATGCTAATGAGAAGTTTGTTCAGGACTTTGCTAAAGCATGGACCAAGGTCATGAAAGCAGACCTTTTCTAGTATTCAAATACTAGGAGAGAGTCTTCTCTACGATTAGCCCGATAAGAGCATTCCAGATAAGTGGATCCATCTGGTTATCTACCACGTCATCGACAATTTTGCCTAGGGTGTACGCCTGAATCAGTACTGCTGCAGCTCTTGGGTCAAAAGACTTGTTAAACCATCCTCGGTTCTGTACTTCAATGAACTGCTCTGTGAAGAGGTCAGTTAGTCCCTGCTGAACTTGGCCTAAAGCTTTTCTGAACTTCTCATTTTTCTCAGCCATTCCTAGAATTCGGGCACGCTCATAGCGGTTGCTTTTTCTAGCTGGATCTTGGGTAAAAACGGTTACTTCTTTTAGACCGGCAAAGAACTGATCTTTTGTCTCACATTTCTCTAGAAGGTCACGGATTACTCCACCACTCTTCTCAACAAAGCGAGAGTATCTGACTAGATATGCCTCTTGAATAAGCTCATCTATGGAGTCCCAGAAGTGATACAAAGAACCCTTGGCGATGCCTGTTCTTCTAAGGATTTCGGCTGCTGAGACGTCCTTTTCAGTAACTTCGTCCAGCATGTCTACCGCGGTTGCTAGCAATCGACTGCGTGTCTCTTTGCCTGCCTCGCTCATTGTGTAAGTCTACCAACGCGAGAATACCTATGTCGGGCCTCGCAGATCGTGAAACTAGGTATATAAACCTTTACACACCGAAAGTTTCCCGCATGGAACTGCTGTAGCCTTGAAATAGACCTCAACTCTGGGGGCTAATAAGAGCCGAGGCAAAATTGAATATCGCATTTAAGGGATTAAGAACTTCTCTAATCGCAACAACCACCGCTGCAACAATGGCTTTCGCTATTGCAACAGGTGCACAGGCTGTTCAGCCAATCGTTAACTTGGGTACCACAGAGAGCTTTGCTGTTCTAGCAGGTTCAGGTATCACCAACACTGGACCAACTACTGTTTCAGGTACTGCTGGCGGAGACATGGGTTCTTCACCAACACAAGCTTTCACTGGTGAAGTAGATGTCACAACAACTGGCACAAAGTACACAGCTCCCTCTGCAGTAGTAGATGGTGCTAAGGACGATCTAGTTCTTGCATACGATGATGCAGCTGGACGCATCCCTGCTGACACAGTATCTGCTGACCTTGGTGGTCAGACTCTTACTGAAGGTGTTTACAAGTCAGGTAGCTCACTAGGGCTCACAGGAACTCTAACTCTTGATGCAGAGAACAACCCAGATGCAGTTTGGGTATTCCAGGCTGGATCAACTTTGACAACAGCAAGCTCAAGCAAGGTTGCACTTATCAATGGTGCTCAGGCTTGTAATGTTTACTGGCAGGTAGGTTCATCTGCAACATTCGGAACAACAACTGAGTTTGTTGGTCACGTGTTTGCTCTAACTTCAATCACTGCAAACAATAACGCAACTTTCCAGGGCCAGCTACTAGCTCGTAATGGTGCAGTAACACTAGATTCAAATACCATCACAAATGATCTTTGTGCTGAAGTTACACCAACACCAACAGAGACTACTGATGAAGGTGGCGAGCTTCCAAACACTGACACAACTGATTGGTTAGTTCCACTAGCAGCAGGTCTAGCACTTGTTGTAGTTGGTGCCGGAGTACTTATCGCTCGCAGAAAGCGTAACTAACTCGGTAATTCATTACCCAAAACATCGCAAGGCCGCCCCATGGTGGGCGGTCTTCGCGATTGTCTTTGGTGTTGCTTTAATTTTCTTAGCGCTATTCGTTGTTAAGCAACAGCATCCACCGCAGGTGGCACCAGTTATTCCACCTAAGGTGACTGTCACTCCAACTCCTACAGTCACACCAACACCAGAACCAACCCCAACAGAGCCTCCTTCTCTTTATCGATTCCAACCTAAGGTTGGCGACAAGCTAGGAACCATAACTCTCAAGACTCTCAAAGAGAGTTGGGCCATCTATGAAGGAACAACTGAAGACCAGTTATCTAAAGGCGTTGGGCACTACGTGCGCAGCGTTCTGCCAGGCATGGAGGATAGAAGTGTTCTAGCCGGTCACAGAACCACAGTCTTCAACAGGCTGGGGGAGCTAAAGAAGGGCGATGAAATATACGTCAAGACTGCGGCTGGTGTATTTACCTACAAGGTCAGAAGCTTCTGGATCGTTCCACGCACTAGCAAAGATGTCATCAGGCCTTCATGGACAAGTGTTCTAACGCTAACTACCTGCTACCCCTTCGACAGCCTGGTTAGAACCAATAAAACTTTCGTAGTAACAGCTGATCTCGTGTCATCTGTAATCAATGAATAGTTATCTATTCAGAGTGAGAACTACTTCTTTTTAACTACAGAACCTTTCCCGTTGAGCTCCCATGCATGGACATAATCAATCTCTGTCTTGCTTTCAGCCCAACCACTGTAGTTTCCACCAAAGCCAGCTGAACCTTGAACAGCGTTATTCAGGATTAAGAAGAAAGGCTTATCAAACGGCCAGTAACCCTGCACATTAGTTGGTGTGGCGGTCCAGAACAGTTCTCTATCGACATAGAATTCCAATCTGCCTGGTTGCCATGCAAGTCCATAGGTATGGAAATCAGTTTGGTAGTTAGCCTGGTTTACTTCTTGCCCCCAGATGTATCTGTGTCCAGCATCCGTTTGTGACACTGAGAAGTGAACTGCAGCTGAGTTTCTCATAGGTAGGTTTCCACCTTGCTCAGCAATGTCAATTTCACCAGCTCTAGGCCAACCAACATCACTCATAGCATCACCTAGTGCCCAGAATGCTGGCCAGTTACCGCCACCAGCTGGCATCTTGATGCGAGCTTCAATGTATCCGTACTGGAAAGAAACTTTCTTCTGAGTATCAAAACGCCCACTTGTAAAGCCACACTGAGGATTCAAACAGTTACCAGCGTTTAGAGGAGTGCCAGTAACTTTCTTTGAAGTGATCACAGCGTTACCTTGAGTGGTTCCATCTAGGCGAATAGCATCTGGCGTGTACCACTGCTTTTCATTGTTGTGGCAAGTTCCACCACCGTTATTCGCATCATGACCGCAGTATCTTGCAGTCCAGGTTGTGTTATCAATGAGACCACCGGCTGGACCAGAGAATGAATCAGACCAGAGCAGCTTGCCAATAGTGTGGCCAGCAAGCATTGGAGTTTTAACAGTTGGTTTCCATTGTGCGTAAAGAGTTAATTTCTTAGTCGGCTTTACAACCGATTTGTTGTAGTACCTAACTGGTCCAGTCTTAGTTAGTGACCAGCCAACAAATCTATGAGTGTCACGAACATACTTAACTGCTGTTAGAGCTTTCCCTTTTACCGAAACGATCTGCTTAGCCATGACACCAGAGCCACCATTAGCGTCGAAAGTAATTGTGTGTGAAGAAGCAGCCGATGCAGAATTGGAAAGATTTGGGGCTGCAAGTCCAGCAAGAACAATGAGAGTTGCAGTTACGATTCCAAGGAATTTAGCTTTCATTTCCCAAGTCTAGTTGCCGCCTTACCACTGGAAGTATGCCTATACAGACTACTTTCAGCCTAAAGAGCATAAACAAACGCTTACATGTTAAAAACTAACCCGCCACAGTTTCCTGGGGCGGGTTAGTAGTTAGTGCTTTAGAACTAGCCAAGCTTCGCGTAAAGAATGCGAGTCTTGGTGCGGATCTTCTTGTATGTGGTTGGAAGATACATGTCACGCACGATGGTTACTGTAACCACTGTGCTTGTTGTGATCTTCTTCAACGCAGCAAGCTGAGTCTTCTCTGTCTTCCCGGTACATAGGTTCGGTGAAGTCAGAGTTATTAGCTTGTTTGAAGACTGCTTCTTTAAGATACCGAAGCTAGAAGTACATGTGAATGTCTTACTTCCAACCTTGAATGATACAGACGCCTTGACCGGACCAACATAGACAACGCTTAGCTTCACAGTCAAGGTTCCCTTGCTTCGGTTCCAACCTAGTTGAGTATCGCCGTTCTTTAGGAAGGTTCCAGTCTTTGAAAGAGCTAGAGGTTTCTTGATGTCCCCTCTCTCAGTCACTGGAGATGTAGGTGTCTTAGCAACTGTGATTGTTAGGTTCTTAGTTGCAGCCAACCAGCCAGCGTTTCCAGCTTGTGATGAAGTAATCTCACAAGTACCTTCAGCGATAGCAACTACTAGACCAGCTGCAGTAACAGTACAGATAGCTGGGGTAGTTGTTGCATAAACAACTGGTAGACCTGAAGACGCAGAGGAAACAACTTCAAATCCATCTAGGTCTACTACTACCCTGGTTGGACCAGTCAACGTGACAGTCTGCGCTGCAGCAACAACGGCTGCTGCAGAAACAGTTGTTGACTGAGTTCCTGAACCAGCTAGCAAGTTACCACTAGCAGCAGCAGTCGCTTTTACAGTACAAGTACCTGCAGTTAGTAGACGTGCCTTGTTAGCAATAATTGAACAAACATTCGGTGTCTCTGAAGTCCAAGTAATCGCACCTGCAGTACCAGCGTTAGATGGTGAGAAGGTGACTGTCGCACTCAAGGCTAGATCAGGATCCCCTACTCTTACCGATGCAGCCAAAGCTGCGACTGTAACAATCTGAGCAACTGTTACAACAGCAGCTGCAGAAACTGTTGTTGACTGAGTTCCTGAACCAGCTAGCAAGTTACCACTAGCTGCAGCAGTTGCCTTTACAGTACAAGTACCTGCAGTTAGTAGACGTGCCTTGTTAGCAATAATTGAACAAACATTCGGTGTCTCTGAAGTCCAAGTAATTGCTCCAGCTGTCCCAGCGTTAGACGGTGAGAAGGTAACTGTCGCACTCAAAGCTAGATCAGCATCTCCTACTTTTACCGACGCAGCCAAAGCTGCAACAGTGACAATCTGAGCAACTGTTACAACAGCAGCAGCAGAAACAGTTGTTGACTGAATTCCTGAACCAGCTAGCAAGTTACCACTAGCAGCAGCAGTCGCTTTTACAGTACAAGTACCTGCAGTTAGTAGACGTGCCTTGTTAGCAACAATTGAACAAACATTCGGTGTCTCTGAAGTCCAAGTAATCGCACCTGCAGTACCAGCGTTAGATGGTGAGAAGGTGACTGTCGCACTCAAGGCTAGATCAGGATCCCCTACTCTTACCGATGCAGCCAAAGCAGCAACCGTTACAGTCTGCTGAACAGACACTGTTTGAGCTACGTAACTTAGATCCATCCACTTGAGAACAGTTAGGTTAGCCGGTGCAGCTGAATCGCTGTAAACAAGATAAGAGTTCTTGTCTGAACCACGAAGCCAGAAATGAGCAAACCCGTTGCCTGGTGCTACGGTGTAGTTCAATACTTCACCAGTAGTAAGGACTCCTGTTTCTAGATTGATCCAACCAGCAGCTTCTTGATTGGTGCCCATTACCGCTACTGGAAGTACTGTCTCGTTTGACGGTGCAGCCTGCCCACCAAGTACGGTTACCTGAGGCGAAGTGATTGCCGACTGAGACAAGTCAACAGATCGAACTGTTCCTACGGAAGCCCCATCAAATGTAATCACGTCGGCTGTCAGACCAGCGTTGCGAACAGCGAAAATCTTTCCTGTGTTCTCGTCTGGGATGCTCATGTTTGGATCATCGGCGATAGTTCCACCAGACGAACCCCAGGCATTAGATGTTGAGGTCAAGACACCAAGGTCTGAATTAAACCTAATAACGGTGTGATCTGTGATTGTTCCAACGTTGGTCATTGGGTAGTTATTAACTTGAGTGACCAAGCTAGTTGTAACAAAAGCTGTCAGCATTGCTTCAGAACCAGACGCATTTGGGTTTACCGAGAATCTAGTGCTCACGTAGTTTAAAGAGGCCCCCGGTTCTGCCATCTTTGCAACATATGTAAGAGCTCCAGTTGCAGAGTCGATTGTTGCTAGGACAGTCAATGGAAGGAATGAGCTTCTTCCTTGAAGTGTGAAGGACTTGAAACAGTTTATGGACAGGAGCGCATTGTCAACTGGAGCAGGTATCACCGATATTTCCATGTTTTGACTTTGAGCAGTTGCATATCCCGCCGAGGCTGCAGCGCAGACTGTGTTGACACTTGATTGCGTCAACGTTTTTGATGTCGTTGCCGCACTGGTTGCTGAGCCGAAGATGATTTGGGTTTCACCGACTGGCGGTTGAGTCTGAAAGTTAACTCCGTTTACTGCTGCGGCCCACTTGTCCTTTGATTCGCCGAAGTAACCCACTCCACCAACATAGGCGTTAGGAACTGTGATTGATTCAAATAGTACAGTTCCAGTTCCTCCAAAACTAGAGTCAAGCGCAGTGGCAGATGCATGTCTAATGCGTAGCTTTTGAGTTCCACATAAAGGAGGACATGCACCTTGTTGTTCACCATAGTAGTAGAAGCCACCTTTTCCATCTGGGACCACATTTGTGTAAGGTGCAAAGTCTTCGATGGGAAGGACGTTGTTACTAACCTCTACGATTTTCTTTGCTTCAGCCACACCTGCATAAGTTTTGTTGACTGTGAACCCAGCTGCAGGAATCAAGATCTGACTTGCCTCAGAAAATTCTGAGTAGGCTGCCATGAACCTGTCTCTGAATTTCACTAGATAAGTCTTTCCAGAGGTCAAGCCGAAGATGTTACAGCTGTACTTGCTTCTATCTTGAAAGTCACGGTACGCCGACACCGTTCTAACTGCCACTGTTGGTGCAACTGAATCGTACACTACACATTGAGACTCATACATAGCACTAGATCCAATGGCAAAACTACCTGTTACGGCCACTCCTCCATTAGCTGGAGAAATTGATGGTGCTGTTGGCTTAGCTGGAGCACAGTTAGAGCTCACATCCTCATTAGCCTGATTGTAGAACCTAAATGCAATCTCGTGATTTGAACCAGCAACCGCAGCAGGAAGGTATTTGTTTAACCTGGCGTAGACTCCCCAAGCCAAGTCAAACGGGGTGATTGTGATTGATGAGGAATACGTATCGCGGTAGCCAGGGTCTCCATTTTGCTTGAAACCCGTCTGCGTTCTCCAGTAATTGTCGGTATTTGCGTCCAACACCCCGTTGTGGACAATCGCGGCGGTAACAATTTCTCCAGCGGCTACTTTTGAAGTGTCTAGACAAATATTGCCTGAAACGCTAGCGTCAAGAACTGCCTGCGGCGTTGTAAATGAAGTGCCTGGGACTGAATATCGGTATCGAACGCCACTCACTGTTAGGCCAACTGAGTTTGATGGCACAACTTGGATTCCACCAAAAGAAGTCAGCTCCAAACTGAATGTATAAGTTCCAGCCGGCAGAGTGCTCCCCATAGCTCCTGCATACAAGTACATACTTGTATTCAAATAACCTGTGTAGTCAGTGGCATTGGCTGGAACAACCAATTCACCTGTGCTGTCGTTTGCCTGGACTGCCGGGCCCCCTTGGCTAGACATTAAGCGCCCGTTAATGTTCTTGGAGTACGAAATCCCTGGACCCATACCCATAACAGGGATGGTGCTTCCGTTCGGCTGTGTGATTGTAAATCTATAGCCCAGTGTTTGGCCCTGGCGAGCTACAAGAAAACTCTCTGCAAATTCGAATTCTCGACCAATCTCGACATTTGTAAGACCTGCCGGAACTACAAATTGTGTTGCCTGTCCCAGGTCGACAGCGAATCTAGCTTCTGCGCCTTGGACTTTTGCGGTGTCAACGTTAGGTGCCTCGGCATTTGCCTGGCCAACGCTCAATCCCCCAACCAAAAGCGAGGTAAGAGCTATTGTGCTAAATAGTTTTTTGAACATGAATGATCTCCTGTTTTGCAGTTGGGGTTTTAAGTTTTGGGATTACCCATAAGTAGACGACGGGTTTAACTATTACCCCAATACTAGACGATTAGTCCAGAATCGACCTCGAGACATCGCTTTTACCGGACAAATCTTTCCCTAATGGGCACACAGATTCTAGAACATCGACAGGAACCGGATTTATACCTTATATATTATGGTCAGATTTTGGAGGCAAATTCCATTAGGGAATTGGTTATTGGGCCCCAAAAAACAGTCCTTTTACTTTTTGAGGCTGAGAATGGCTGCTGTATAGGGTTCAAACTGCATAGATAAGCACAGCTTTCTGAGGCCTAACAGCTGGCTAACTAAAGAGTGAAATTGACCCACGAATTAAGGTCGCTAGAGATCCTAGAACAGCCAGCCAAGTAATTGCTTTGCTGGTGTGTTCTAGGGACAGCTTTCTTGATATCAGTTGCCCGAGCAGAATCCCTGCCCCAAGAGCTGCCAGCAAACCTAGCCAAGAAACTAAAGAATAAGACGGTAAAGGAACTGGACCAGACCAAGTTTTTAGGAGAAAAGAGCCTCCACTCATAGTGATTAGGAGCGGTTGAATGCTTGGGGTAAAGCTTTCTGGAGACCAGCGCTTAAGGTTACGAAAGACAACAAGTGGTGGCCCACCGATAGATGCCACAGCGTTTAGAAATCCTGAAGACAGGCCCGTCAAAGTCGCAGGGATAAAGAGAGAGGTTGTTGAAGGCAAGGGAGGGGACTTCACAGTGATGATTACTGCCAATAAGAGAGCAAAGCCTATGCCTACTTCCAAGAACGCAGGATCAATCTCCCCTAGGAACCAAACGCCGAGAAATATCCCTAAAACACAAGGGATAAACATTGGCAGAATTACTTTCCACTCAATCTTTCTCCAAAGTAGAAACAGAGCTAACCCAGCTGCAGGTAATCCAAGCAGGTTCATCAGCAATACGCCTTCGAGTGGTCCCAAGGCAATAATGGCAAGCGGAGCAGAAGCTAAGGCAAAGCCCATCCCTGTGGCACGTTGTGCAACTCCACCCATTGCAACTGCCAGCAATAACAGCCAGGGGTAATCAATCATTAGAGGTGAGTGATCTCCGCTGCAAGTGGTGTTAAGAAGGTGGTTGCGGTTCCCTGCATGACTTTAATAAGGTCTGGGTTATCTTTACCCATTACTCGCTCAACTGTTTCAACAGGGTTCATATCCGCCATATCAAACGGATAGTCACTTCCCAAGAACACCTTGTCAGCACCCATTCTTCTGATCAATAGTTCTAATGACAAATCATCATGAGCTAGAGAATCAAACCAGAAATGCTTTAGCAGTGTTGATGGAGCTACAGGTAAGTAAACCTTAGGTTCCGGACGAACTGACCAACCATGATCGAAACGTCCAATCTGATATGGCAGGAAGCCGCCACCGTGCAATAGACCGAATCGCAATCTTGGGTGACGAGTTAGTACTCCACCAAACATTAGTGAGCCAGCTGCGAGAGTCGTGTCTGTTGGATTACCTACAAAGTTATGAAGGTAGTGAGCCTTCATTCTTCTAGTGCCTTCAACCACATCATGAGGGTGCAAAACAATTGGTAATCCCGCACTTGCCAGAGCTGCCCAGATTGGATCCAGTTCAGGAGCATCTAGGTTTACACCAGCAACGTTAGTTGCAAGTTCAACTCCAACGACGTGCTTAGATTTTGCCAAACGAGCTAGCTCTGCAATTGCATAGTCAGCGCTCTGCATTGGAAGTGTTGCTAGTACAACAAACCTCTCAGGGCTTGCCTCTGCCATTGCAATCATCGAATCGTTATGGGAAGCTGCAACAAGAGCTGCTAGTTCTGGCTCAACGTGATAGTTGAAGTGTGTAGGTGGAACGCTTAGAGCTTGAACATCAATGCGCATAGCATCCATGTCCTTGAGACGCTCTTCGAGATCAAACATACCTATCGGCATTGGACCACTGCGACGACCATCCTCATAGACAAAGGTGCAGTCTTTTCCATCTAACTCAATCTTCGGTGCTAGCTTTGGTGCATCGCGTTTCATCCGCTCGATATGATCAGCTGGAACAGTGTGTGCGTGTACGTCTATTGTCATTTCTTCTCCAGGTCGGGACGGGTGACAGCTGCTGCTCTCCAGAAGACTATCTTTTTCTCAGCTAGAGAAATTATTAGGTAAGTTGCTACACCAATTGCTAGGAAGCAAATAATAAGAACCCAAGCAGCTGGAGTGTCATAACTAGAACGATATCTTAGAAGCAAGAATCCAAGACCTGCATCTGCTCCAACGAACTCTGAAACAATCGCTCCAATAATCGCTGTTGTTGCTCCAAGTTGCAATCCTCCGAAGATGACTGGCAAAGCTGAAGGGATACGAAGCTTAAGTAGCGTTTGGACCTTAGAAGCACCCAGAGACTGCATCAAGGAAACGCTATTGGCATTAGCTAAGGCAAGACCGGAAAGAGTTGTAATGAACACCGCGTAGAAGCAAGCAAATGCCGCCTGCACGATCTTTCCCTCAAATCCAAAGCCCAACCAGGCGATAAGAAGTGGAGCAATAATCACAGTAGGAACGGCTTCCATTGCGCTTAAGGCAGGCAGATACGCTGCCCTAAGGACGTTAGAAGAACCAAGCAATAGGCCGAGAATAAAACCGATTGATGCACCTAAAGCAAATCCACCGACAATTTCAGTCAAGGTTCTAGACGCATGCATGCCGAACGTCTCAGAGCCAAAGACCTTAGGGAAGGACCCGAAGACAGCTTCAGGGCCAGGCAAAAGAATAGGATGCAGGACTCTAACTTCTGTAATACCCCACCAAGTAATCATGATGATTGGGAAGAGAGCAGCAGTAATCCAATTAGGAGAAAACTTCTTTTTCTTCTTCTGTGGATCTTCCAAAGCTACTTTCGGAGTGTTCAAGGTTGCTTTACTCATGACTTTTTACCTCTCTCACTCTCAGACCAGAAGACAACTTTTCTCTCTAGGACATCCATGATTGAAACCAGCGATACTGCGATGGTTAGAACGACGGTGATAACTGCGAGGCTCAGTGGCATGTTTAGTTGAAGAGAGAACTCTTTCACTAACTTGCCGAGTCCATTGGATGCCGACGAAAGAATTTCCGCCACCAGAACACCAGTGAAGGACAGCAACATAGCGTGCTTCATTCCTACCAAGACGATTGGAACTGAAGATGGAAGTTGTAGTTTTCTAAATACTTGCACTCGACTAGCGTTTAGTGACTTCATGAAAGTGAACTCTGCAGCACTTGGCAAAGCTAATCCCACCATGGTGTTAATCCATACTGGGAAGAAGCAAATAGCCACAGCGATTGCAATCTTGCTCTGAGAGCCAAAACCAAGTGCACCGATAAGAACTGGCGCAAGAACAATCTTTGGAAGTGCCTGCAAGGCAATTGCATAAGGCGTGATTGCAGTGCGAATGAAAGGTGAAGTTCCAAGAGTGACACCCATGGTTATTCCGAAAGTGACACCTATAGTCCAGGCAATTACTACAGAGGAAAGTGTGCTGGCTAGATCTTCCCACCAGTAACCACCGGAGATTAGTTGACCAAGTCCCCAGATAGTGTCGGAAACAGTTGGAATAAGAACCCTGTTTATAACTCCAAGGGTTGGAAGTAATTCCCAAAGCACTAGAAAGACAACGAGTGTTATTCCGCCAACAAGAACCGACTGCCTAGTTGACTTAGTTTGTTTTCTAAGTGCTTTTCCGCGTGAGCGAATATCAGCTGCAGAACTCATGCTAGTCCTAGCATTTGACGAGCTTTAACAACAAGCTTCGTAAATTCTGGGTCACCATAAAGATCTGGAGTTCGAGGCCTAGCAAATGGCACATCAATTACTCCAATTAGTCTTCCTGGTCTGGAAGTCATAACTGCGATGCGATCTGACATGAATACTGCCTCAGCAATGTTGTGAGTAACCAATACTGCAGTCGACCCTGAGTGGCTCTGAAGTCTCAGGAGCTCTTGGTTCATGCTTTCACGGGTGAACTCATCTAGAGCACCGAACGGCTCATCTAGGAGCAGAAGTTTCGGATGGTGAATAAGTACTCGACAGAGTGCAGCTCTTTGCTGCATTCCACCAGATAGCTGCCATGGATATGAGTTAGCAAACTCTGACATGCCAACCATTGCCAAAAGCTCTTCAGCTTTGGCTACATAGTCTTTCTTGTTTAGCCCAAATACTTCAATTGGAAGTAGTACGTTCTCGATAGTTGTTCGCCAAGGGAACATGACCGCCTGTTGGAACATCATTCCGATGTCCCTTCTTGGCTTAGTCATCTCTTCTCCGGCGATGGAAACCTTACCTTCGGAAGCTTGTAGTAGCCCACCCATGATGTTTAGTGCTGTGGACTTGCCACAACCACTAGGGCCCAGGAGGGAGAGAAACTCTCCCTCCCGTGCCTCAAGGTCAAGGCCACTGAGGGCAATAATTTCATTGCTGCCCGACTGGTATTTCTTAGAGACACCCTCTAATCGGACTAATACATTGGAATCGTAATTTTTTTGCACTTCAGTGGCCTTTCGTTGATTTGGTTTAGTAGTCTGCTGCGTCTTTTTCGACCCGAGCACGATCGAAGTCATTAGCAACATCTAGGTATGTACCGTTTAGGAATACCGCCAGATCGACTTCCTGAGCATCAGGGATTGTCGAACCGATAAGAGCCAAGAACTCTTTAGTTCCTGCCTCGCTGTGTGCACCGTACTTCGCAGTATCCTTTGGTGGAACCTGTGTTTGTGACAATGCGAAGCGCAGTTTTCCTTGGGAAACGCCATCTTTGTTCTCTTCGAACGCAGCTGGGATTACTTCCTTCAACATCGCAAGACAAGCTTCGTTGTTCTGGAGGCAGAAGTGAGTACCCATTGCAGTTCCCTTAGCGAAACGACCCCAAGCTTCTCCCTTTTCAGCGAGCTTTGCACTTGTTGTAATGATGCCTCGAGCAGGGAATGTGCTGAACTCTGCAGGTGTTAGGTCAACTAGGTTGAGTCCCTGTGTCTGCAAAGCAAAGATGTCATTGTAAGCGGTTGAGTATGCATCAACTTTTCCTGTTTCAATAGCAGCAAAAGTCTCTGGCCCACCGTCACCGATTGGAATCAATGTTGCACCTGTGATTGGGTCAATGCCTTCCTTTAGAAGCGATGCTTCCAAGAATGCAACTTCACCTCCACCAGCTTCAGAGATACCGATCTTCTTACCAGCTAGATCAGCAATGCTTGTGATACCTGATGACTCAGGAGCGAAGATACCGAAGATAGCTCCTGTTGAATATGTATAGAGGTTGACTAGGTCAAGACCAACTAGGACACCTTCACCAACAGCAGGCATTGAAGGGTTACCCGCATCAATGTTTCCAGCAACTAGTTGTTCAACTACGTCACCGCTTCCACCGACACCCTGGAATGTTACATCTAGACCAAGTTCGTCGTAGTAGCCGAGGTTAGAAGCTGCAAGCCAGCCCCACCATTCAGCAGTGTATGTGTCGCCTGAAGCCATACCCATAACAATGGATACTCTCTCTGGTGGAGCTTCAGTGGCACATGAGGTAAGAGCCAAGGCACCAACGGCTAAAACAGCAATCGGGCCGAGCCTTCTTGATTTTTTCATTTGTTTCTCCTTTGCTTAGATAAATTACTTTTGTTGTTTACATGTAAAAACTTTGAAACTTTATCTTTACCTCTTTGATGCACGAACCAAGTTCTCAAGCTGCGAGTTCAAGGCTCCTTAGCGGCGCACCTCCATAACTATTTCTGAGATTGCTACTAAGTCTTCTTGGTTTAGAGCTGTATTCACAGCCCCAGTGTTATCCAAAACCTGTTGAGGGCGTGATGCCCCGGTAATTACGCATGAAACTGATGGCTGGCGAAGTATCCATTGAATAGCTGCAACTAGTGGGTCATATCCTTCTTTGATCAGAGCAGAAACAATGTCTTTCGCTAACTGATGATCTTCATCGCTAAACCAGTCTTGGTAAAGCTTGATGGTGGAAAGTCTGGTGCCCTCAGGATCAGGTTTGCCATGCTGGTACTTGCCAGTCAGCAATCCGCTAGCCAGTGGATAGTAAGGAACAAAAGCAGTGCCGGTTGCATCACAGAAATCAAATACACCGTCAGTTTCAGATGATTTGCGAATCATTGAGTATTCATTCTGAACAGATACATACTTGCTAAAGCCATGTGCTTCAGATACGTCCCAGGCCTGCTGAAGTTCACTAGCAGAAGCATTTGAGACACCAATCTCTCTAACTAGACCTTCTTTAACAAGGTCGTTTAGTGCTCCAAGAGTTTCTTCAA
Source organism: Rhodoluna sp. (assembly GCA_044373385.1). Taxonomy (GTDB): domain Bacteria; phylum Actinomycetota; class Actinomycetes; order Actinomycetales; family Microbacteriaceae; genus Rhodoluna. The sequence goes on along the minus strand of JBILQF010000010.1, from coordinate 23,310 downwards.
GTGGCACATTAGGGTCTGGTCTGTGTAGTTGATAAAGATCTATGTAGTCGGTATCTAATCTGGTGAGACTGCCGATTACTGCTTTGCGAATCCAATCTGCAGAAGCTCCACCACTTGCTGGTTGGTCTGGCAAGACCAAACCAAACTTGGTTGCCACGATAATTTGGCTTCGCTTTGCTCTAATAGCTTTTCCTAGGAAGCTCTCTGATCTGGTCTCACCGTATTTGTCTGCAGTGTCGAAGTAGTTGATGCCGCTGTCTAATGCTGCATCAACAATTTCCTGCGTAGCATTCTGATCTAAACCTCGGCCCATGTTGTTGCAACCAATTCCCAATACAGAAGTGCTCAGTGCACCAATCTTTCGCTGCAACATTATGGGGCCTCATTTCCAAGAATTGCTGTTGCGTGTGAAGCCAAGGTCATACCCATTCCATGAACTAGAGACAACTTAGCTCCCGCATGCTGTCTAGTTCCAGCAGTACCCCTAAGTTGAGTGACCGCTTCAATGATCAAGAACATCGAGAGCATGCCTGGATGTGAGAAAGATAATCCTCCACCGTTTGGATTCAATGAAAGTTGACCACCTGGAGCAAGACGACCATTTTCAACAAATGCTCCGCCCTCACCCTTCTTACAGAAACCAAGATCTTCCATAAGAATCAAGAGACTGATTGTGAAAGCATCGTAGACGTGTGCTGTGTCGATATCAGCGATACCAACTCCAGCTTGTTCAAATGCACGCTTGCTTGACACTGATGCTTTTGTTGATGTGAAATCTGGCATCTGTGAAATGTTGCGATGATTTTGTGCTTCACCAGTTCCTAGAACCCAAACAGGTTTCTGCTTCAATGAAGCAGCTCTCTTTCCAGAGGTGACAATAATTGCTCCTGCTCCATCAGTAACCAAGCAGCAGTCGAGTTTGTGAAGAGGAGAAGCAACCATTGGTGAACTCAAAACTTCATCAACGGTGAGAGCTGTTGGGTATGGAGCTTCTGGGTTTAGTAGTGCCCATTCTCTAGCAGACACTGCATACTGAGCTAGTTGTTCACTTGTAGTGCCAAACTCTTTCATGTGTCTATTGGCAATAAGTCCAAAGGCGCCAAGTGGATGAATAAGTCCATACTGCTGTTCATAGACAGAGTGCTCTGCAATGCTTACAAGTTTTCCTGCATCAGTTTTTTGAGTGCTGCCATAAACAATTAGTGCAACTTCACACAAGCCTTGGTTGATCATTGCAACTGCGTGGCCAAGGTGTTGAACAAATGAACATCCACCAGTTGAAGTTGAATCAACAATGTTTGGTGATAAACCAAGGTATTCAGCCATGGTTAGTGTCGGCATTGCGTAATAAGAAGATGAAGTAAACAAAGCATCAACATCAGATAGTTTCAGACCTGCATCTTCAACTGCACGCTTAGCAGCTAAGGCTGCCAGTCCAACTGGAGAGCGGTCTTTGGTCTTGAAGATGTCCACCTGTGCTGCACCAACAATCGCTACTGATTTATCAGCCATTGGACACCTCTACTCGGAAGTGAACAACAGAATGTCCGTTGTCTGGGTGCTCTATTTCAGCAACAACAGGTAGGCCTATGGCAACATCTTCAGGTGCAGTGCCTAGTAGATCAGCCATCATGCGGTAGCCCTCTGCTAGGTCGACCATGACAATCGTGTAAGGAACCTGGTCCTCTAGAGCTGGGTTGCCCGCTCGGTACTGAGTGGTGAAAGTGTAAATAGTTCCTTTGCCTGAACTGACTCTGTATTCGATCTGGTCACTGTGACAGCTTGGGCAGACTGTTCTTGGATAGAAGTGAGCTTTAGAACAAGAAGTACAGAAACCAAAGGTGAGTTTGTTCTCCGCTAGTGCTTCGAAGTAAAGTCTTTCTTCGCCACGAGGCATAATCTGAGGTCTACTCATTTCAAGGCCCCCTTGCTTAGATCTGTCAGTGCAGAAGAGATAGCGTTACCAACTTCAGTAGTTGATGAGTTTCCACCTAAATCTTTAGTGAGAGTTTTACCTTCACTAGTCACATGATTGATTGCTTGAGCTAAAAGCTTTGCAGCACCTGTCTCACCGAGATTCTCCAGCATCATCACAGCCGACCAAACTTGACCAATTGGGTTAGCAATTCCCATTCCGGCAATATCAGGAGCTGAACCATGAACAGGTTCGAAAAGACCTGGGCCTTTGGTTGGGTTGATGTTTCCTGATGGGGCTACTCCAAGACTGCCAACAACAGCTGCACCAATGTCACTCAAAATGTCTCCAAAAAGATTAGAGGCAACAATTACATCTAAAGTCTGTGGATGGCTAACTATGCGAGCAGCTAGTGCATCAACGTGCATAGATCTCCAGGTCACATCTGGGTAATCCTTCATGACATCCTGAACTACTTCATCCCAGAAAGTCATTGAGTGAATGATTCCATTTGACTTGGTTGCTGAGATTAGATTCTTTGAGCGCTTTGATGCAAGCTCAGCTGCGAAACGAACTACTCGTTCAATTCCAACTCTGGTAAAGACTGCTTCCTGCAAAGCTACTTCTCTAACGGTTCCTCGGTTGAATCTGCCACCGACTTCGCTGTATTCACCCTCGGTATTTTCTCTGACTATTTGGAAATCAATGTTTGGTACAGGGTCTCTTAGAGGTGATTCAATACCTGGTAGCAAGACAACAGGACGGAGGTTGATATACAAATCAAATTCACGTCTGATTGGAATTAGTAATCCCCATAGTGAAACATGGTCAGGGACACTAGGCCAACCAACAGCACCTAGGAATATGGCATCGTGCTTAGAAAGAATCTGTAGACCATCATCTGGCATCATTGTTCCAGTCTGGGCATATCTTTCACACGACCAGTCCAACTCAGTCCAGTCCATCTTGAAACCAAATGTTTCGGCTACTTCGTTGACTAACTTCTGAGCAACAGGAACTACCTCGCAACCGATTCCATCACCTGGAATCGTTGCTATGCGGTAGCTCTTAGTTGCCATGGTTTCTTTCTTTACTTAATTGCCATTGGGTTTACTGGAGATCCAACACCTTGGGTAATAACTAGTGGTGGGGCACAAAAGAAGAAGTCGTACTGGCCGTCTGCTGCACAGTCTGCTCCTAGCTCTTCAAGGTCGAAGATCTCACCGATCCAAAGACCCATTGCCACAATGAATACACAGTGCAATGGCTGGAATACATCTGGGGTCTCGTTAGGAAGAACTTCTGCTCCCCAAGTGTCTGTGGCAATTCCAGCAACATTTGAGTCATAAACCCATGAGATGGCATCTAGTCCAAGACCCGGGGCACTTCCACCCGCGTAGTCTCCCCACTTACCCTTGCGATCACCCATCTGACCGGTTCTAATCAGGACGAAGTCACCTTCTTTTATAGTTACACCCTGAGCATTCGCACAGTCAGTTAGATCCTGTGAGGTGATTGCATATCCGGGCTCCAGGAAATCAACTTTCTTGAACCTAGCAACATCAAGTAGAACTCCTCGTCCTGCAATCTGATCGCGGGCAACAGTAATGGCTCCACGCTGAGCTCCCTTGCTGCTGATAGTTGCAGCAGCTACTCCGTTATACATTTTGTCTTCGAAGAGAATGTGTGCCAATGCATCCCATTGGGTACCTGACTGCAAAGGCATGATGATCATGTCATCTGTTCCTCTGATGTGTCTGTCGCGTCCACCGTAGAAGTCATCAACAATCTGACCAGAGACAATGTCTCCACCATCTCTAAACATTAGGTGGATTGGGTTGAATCTTCCCAAACCTCCAGTTTGAGGACCATTGGCATCCACCGGTAGACCCATTGAAATTCTTTTACCAGATCTAATCGAGCTAGCTGCTGCTTGAACAATTTCAGGAGTTAGAAAGTTAAGTGTGCCCAGCTGGTCATCCGCACCCCAACGTCCCCAGTTGCTGTACTTCTTAGAGAGCTCTCTAACAGTTTCAACACTTGGCTTGCCTGGAACTGGTGCTACTACTTTGGACTTATCAGACATGAAACTGATTCCTTTCTAGGGCTAATTAGACTTTGCTACTTGTGGACGAGTAACACCTAGGTCTAGGCGGGTGCCCTTACCGTAATCTCCTGAGCGGAGACGGTGCTTCTCGATTTTTGCGGTTGGTGTTTTTGGTAGTGCTTCTAGAATCTCGATGTATCTAGGAATCTTGAAAAATGCGAGTCTTTCTTGAGCCCATTCAATAACCTGTTCTGGATTTATTTCATGACCAGGTTTAGGAACAAGGAAAGCAACAATATCTTCATCAGTTAGTTCTGATGGAACACCAATAACAGCTGACTCCATTACATCGTCATGGCTATTTAGAACTAGTTCAACTTCTAGAGATGAAACGTTCTCACCTCTTCTTCGAACAATATCTTTCATTCGATCCATGAAGTAGCACCAGCCGTCTTCATCCATCCATGCACTGTCACCAGTTCTAAGCCAGCCATCTTTGAGAACTTGTTCTGTCTTTTCTGGATCACGGAAATAGCCGAGCATCATTGCTGAGTTTCTTACTACCAGTTCACCAACTTCTCTAGGTGGCTTTGGGTTTCCCTCTTCATCAACAACCATTACTTCTGTTGCTGGAATATCAGGATTCGGGTGACTTCTTGGAAGACCCATGGACTCTGGTCTTCTTGGTTGGTCTAGTGGCTCAAGTAATCCAAATGTAGTTTCACTCATACCAAATCCTGAAACGCAATCTAAATTGAATCGTTCTTGGATTTCCATACGAACATCGTGTGGAAGAGCTGGAACACCGTAAGCAACTCTTACCTTGTGATCTCTGTCTTCAGGACCGGGAGCTTTCTTAGAAAGAATTACTGTCATCGCTCCAATGAAGTTGAAGACTGTGACACCATGTCTTTTCACATCAGGCCAGAACTTAGATGCACTAAAGCGTGCAGCAAGAACTAGAGCACCATTAGCTCCAATAGCACCCATTGTTGAATAAGCCTGAGAGTTGATATGGAACAGAGGAAGGCAAGCGTAGATGCGGTCACCCTTATGCATGCCCATCCAGTATGGGTAAGCCTGACCGGTTAGCACATAGTTCTTGTGTGACTGCATAACAGCCTTAGGAAGCCCTGTTGTTCCTGATGTGTAGATAAGGCTGATCAGGTCATCGCCTACTACCTTCACATCTGGAACCTCTGCAGGCATAGCTGATTTAGCTTCCATGAACTCTTGGTAGCCATCGACTTTTCCAAGGGTTAGGACTGTCTTTAGTCTTGGGATTTCTTGAATGACTTTTTCAAACACTGGCATGTGTTCTTTAGCAACAAGAGCGAACTCTGATTGGGAATGGTCAACTAGATAGCTTGCTTCTTTTGCTTTGAAACCAGTGTTGATAGCAACAAGCACTCCACCAATCTTTGCTAGTCCAAGCCATGCATATAAAAACTCTGGTGAGTTATCAACCATGAATGAAACGCAATCACCGTGTTTTACTCCTAGTGAATACCAAAGAGCTGCAGCTTGATCTACTTCGTGATTGAAATCCTTGTATGAAACTATTTGGTCTTCCCAGATTAAGAAAGGATCGTTTGGATTTTCCTTCACAGCACTTTCTAGAAAGTGCCTGAGGGTATAGTCGCTGAAATCTGGGATTGTCATTTAGTTGAGAACTCCCTTTGGCAGAGCAATCTGAGAACGCTCTGTTGTTCCTTTAGGAGCAACCGCACCGATGTCGGTAACAACATCAATGAGAACCGGTCCTGGAATCTCTTGAGCTTGCTGCATTGCTGACTCAAGTTGGCTTGCCTTGGTGACACGAATACCTGTTACCCCGAAACTCTCTGCTACTTCTGCCATGTTCACATCGTTGAAGTGCCATAGCTCTGCATGCTTACCGTGAAGTGTTCCGCCATATGCAGGAAGGTAAGGGTTGATTTCTTGATTGAGAGATCTGTTGTCATTGACAACGAAAGTTACTGGAACATCCCATCTTGCTGCGGTTTCTAATTCGCTCAAGTGATAGTAAGCACCACCATCTCCTGTGAAGACAACTACTGGAACATCTGGTCTACCAATTTGTGCACCAATACCTGCAGGTAGTGCCCAACCTAGAGAACCAGCTGCACGTAAGTATCTTTGGTCTGGTTTTGTTAGATCAAGATGAGCAGCTGTCCACATTCCTGCGTGACCAGTGTCAGAAACAACTAGAGCGTTATCTGGAAGAACTCTTGAGAGTTCACCAACTAAAAGCTCTGGTCTGAGTGGGTCTCTCTGCATATCTAGAAGAGGCTCAAGGGTACCTCTCCATTCTTTTGCAACAGCAGCTGCCCACTCAGACCAAGCAGCATATTTATTCGCTGGTTCGTTCCAGGCTTTTAGAAGTTCAGTTAGTGCAAGGCGTGCATCAGAAACAACACCAACAGTGTTCTTGTATTGGTTGCCTACTTCTTCTGGACTGATGTCAATGTGAACAACATTTGTATCTGGGTGAGGGACAGTCCAAGTCAAAGTAACTTGGCTTCCTGTTTGGCTACCAATGTAAATGACTAGATCTGCTTCCAGAACTACTTGGTTAGCACTCTTGCGTGCATACAAACCAGGAGTTCCAACAGCTAGTCTGTGATCGGCTGGGAAGACATCCTTTGCGTTAAGAGATGTGGCTACTGGGATTCCAGATTTATCTGCGAAAGCAACTAATTCAGCGGAAGCCTTAGACCAGCGGACTCCACCACCAGCAACAATTACAGGTCGCTTAGAAGCAACTATGGCTTTGAGTGCATTAGCTAGAGCCTCTGGATCTGGGGCTGAACGATGAAGTGGAGTCTCATAGTTGTTTGAATAAACAGCTGCCTCTATGGTTTGGGCTTCAATAATGTCACCTGTGTGACCTGCTAGCTCTAGGTGAGTTGGACCTGGCTTGCCACTTGTTGCCTGTCGAAGAGCGGTGTGCAACATGTCTGGCAGACGCTTTACATCAAATACCTGCCCTGAATACTTGGTGACAGGCTTGAAAAGAGGGAAATCTTCGATTTCTTGGTAGTAGTTACGTCCCCTGCTCCATTCATAAGGACCACCGGTTAGGGCCAATACAGGGGAGTTAGCTAGGTAAGCATCACGAAGTCCAGCTGCTAGGTTAGCTCCACCAATGTTTTGAGCAGCACAAACACCTGGTTTGTGTGTGGCTCTGGCGTAACCGTCTGCCATATAAGCAGTGGCCTTCTCTCCGTGGGCCACGATCCGCTTGATATGGGTCTCGTTTTCCATGGTGAAAAGGGTGTTTGTGAGGGCTGTTGGCACAAGGAATATGGCTGAAACACCGCAGGCGTCAAGGGTTCTGGATAGATACTGTGCTCCGGTTACAGCGGTCATCATGACTCCTCGTAGGAACAACACTGTCTCTTTGAGTAAGACACAGTCTTATTTATTTAGAATTTATACCTTTCTAAGGGGAATTGAAGCAAATACCCTTAGTTGTTGTGAATCTGTTACTAAGCGTCTATTTCGGGCCTTTAGTGAAAATAGACTAGACAGAACTTGCTTGAGAAAGAGGTCTCGTGGAGGAAGCTGACAAGAGCCCATCCCCTGGTGCTAATGGTGTCCTTGGACGAGCTATTGACCTGATCGAACTCATCGCAGCAGAAAACAATGGGTTGGGAGTTCGAGAAGCTGCCCGAATCACTGGAGTAGATAAGAGTGCAGTTAGTCGAATACTGGGACAGCTTGAAAAAGCTGGCTATGTTGAGCAAGACCAAATCCGCAAACTCTTTTTCCCTGGTCCAAAACTATTTTCTTTAGCAGCAAGCTTGGTTGAACATGACAGCCTATGGAAAGCTGCAGAACCATTCCTTACAGAACTAGTACGTAAATTTAATGAAACCTGTTATCTCTCTGTTCGAGTTGATGACGAATTAGTTTTCAGAGGCAAGGTTGATTGCAACCACAGAATCAAATATGTAATTGAACTTGGAAAACCATTTCCATATACATCTGGTGCTGCCGGTACAGCAATTCTCAGCGCTATGTCTGAGGAAGACAGCAATGAAATTCTAAACAAGGGCTTTGAGAAATACACAGCACTTAGTTTTTCTTCAGCCGAAGAATATCAAGATCAATTACGCATCGATAGAAAACTTGGTTACTCCTTCTCCCCTGGGCGCTGGGTGAAAAGTGGATCGGGTATCGCTTCTCCATATTTCAACGCTGCAGGTCAGTGCTTGGGTTCAATTACATTAAGTTGCCCAAGTGATCGACTTGAAGGAATATCAATTACTGAAGCGGGTGCCGCTGTTCGAGAGGCAGCCCATGGTCTATCTCGAAGATTAGGTTACCTGGGTGATTGGGATGGCTGGAGCGAAGTAAGCGAGTAGCTCTCCTACTAGTTTTTCCTGTTTACAAAATCTAGAATGTGGTCGGCCACTTCTTTTGATTTCTCAATCGGAAATAAATGTTTTGCATCTGCAATTTCAACAAACTCCCCTAAAGGAATTAGTTCGCTAAGACTTCTAGCACTCTCCGGTGGTGAAACTTCATCATTGGTTGCAGCAAGAACTAAAACCGGAATAGATATCTCTCTTGCTGTCTGGGTGCCATCAAATTTGCCAAGAGCTTCAGCACCTAAAGCGTAAGACTCTCCATCAACACTTCCTAAGCTCTCTAAAGCTCTATTGGTTTCCTCAGCATGACTGATTACGTATTCTTCTGTGAACCATCTAGATCTGGCTGCATCTTTCATAACAGCTGTGCCAGATGTTCTTGCTAGGTCTGCTCTACTCTGCCAAGTCTTTGGATCTCCCATGGTTGCACCAGCACCCATCACAACTACTAGAGAACCCTTAGGTAGTAGATGTGCTAGTTCTAGGGCTACTACACCGCCAATTGATAGGCCTACAACCACTACACGGTCCCAAGTCTTCACTTCCCGATTCAGATACTCCAAGCACTCTTTAGCTAAGCCCGTTATTGAGAAGGATGTCGATGTTGGCTCGTTATTGCCATGTCCTGGTAAATCGACATAGATGTGGGACCACTGATTGAGGGAACTAGAGATCTTGTTCCACATAGTTGAGCTCTGACCAAGAGATGGAAACCAAATGACAATGTTCGGACCTAGGTCATCAGAATGTGTGAAACTCAGCACTTACTGCCCTCCTGCCAACTCATTGTTTATATGCTCTAGGTTAGTGCGTAGGTAGATGACTTGTTCACCCAAACAGACCTGGAAGGTTTTCCCTTTGTTACTGCTAGTTGCTCTTGGTGTTCTTATCGGAGCAGTTGCACAACGTGTAGCTGGAATGGGTTTCGCTCTGACATTGGCACCAATTTTAGTTTTAGCTCTTGGGCCATTTGATGGCCCAATGGTTGTAAACATTGCGGGAGCTTTTTCTTCTGCTCTGGTTTACATGCAAAGCCGGAAGTTAGTTGACTGGAGACAGTTCTGGATGCTTGCAATTCCTGCAGTTATTGTGATTATTCCAAGCGCGTATTTCAGCGTTGCCTTTAGCGGGCCATTACTGCAAATCGGTATTGGTGTGCTTCTTATTGTCGCGCTTGGAACTTCTCTGTTGGCAGTCAAGGCAGACAAAGTATTACCTAGGGGCCGTCTGGGAATCCTATTCGGAGCTAGCTCAGGTTTTATGAGTGCAACGGCTGGCATTGGTGGTCCCGCAATGGGTATCTATGCGATCTTGACTGGTTGGGATCAAAAAGTTTTTGCTGCAACACTTCAGCCATACTTCTTCACGTTAGGTATTGCATCGTTCGTATCTAAATACGCAGCATCTGGACAAACACCGGATATCTCGATCTGGATGTGGGTAGGAATTGCAGTGCTAACTATCGTTGGTTCTTGGTTGGGTGTATCACTACAGAAGATAGTTTCACCAGAAGTTGCTCGACTAGTAGTGATAGTAATTTGCTTCGTAGGTTCAATAGCAGCAATTGTAGATGGCTTACTTGAACTGCAGCTTTAGGTGTAGATGCGAATAAACTCAAAGCATGGCTACTGACTACGACGCACTAGACGGCGAATGGAAAAGAATTGGGTTATCTGGTCCTGCCAGAAGAACATTGGTTGATGCCAAGTTGTATCGAGTCTCTGATCTTAGAAAGATCACTCTTCAACAACTAGAGGAACTACACGGTATGGGTAAGTCCTCCATTGCAAGAATCAAAGTCATCATGAATGCGAAGAAGATTAGGTTCAGAGAAGACTGAAAGCCATAGCTCTTTGCAATTCGGGTCAAGACTTAGAAAGCGTCCCTTTTCCTGAATTTCCTGTTGGGACGTTATACAGTTCGTAGACTTCAATCTCTTTGGAGAGCTTGCCTTCGACACCACTGAGTATTTCAATGACTGTCTGTCGCTCCATGTGATCTAGCCAATCTTGCTTTGTTGTCCAAGCTTCTATGTGGACTAGGCGACCTTCGACTTCTTCATTCATTGTGTAGAACTCACAGCCAGGCTCGTCATGAACTAGTGGAGTCACTCTATATAGAAGGTCACGAACTTCTGAATAGAACTCAGGCTTAGGGGTAAAAACAGCAACCACTGTGCAGACGTTTGTCACTTACTGAATTTCCTTTAGTTGTCTTGCTTGAAGACGGAATCAAATGATGACTCCGGGGTCTTCCAAAGTAGTGAACGCACAAAACCAAGAGCTTCTTCTGCCCCATGCATTCTGTCCATGCCTGCATCTTCCCATTCAACTGAGATAGGCCCTTTGTAGCCGATTGTGTTTAGAGCTCTAAAGGATGATTCCCAGTCAATCTGTCCTCTACCGGTGGATACAAAAGTCCACCCTCTCTTTGGATCATCCCAGCCAAGATGAGAACCTAGTCTTCCAACTCGACCATCTTGTTTTCTAACAAATGTGTCTTTGCAGTCAACGTGATAGATACGATCTGCGAAGTCAAGAATGAAGTTCACAGGATCTATGTCTTGCCAATGCATATGGCTTGGATCCCAGTTCAGGCCAAAGGCTTTGCGGTTATCAATTGCAGCGAGAGTTTTTACAGTTGTGTAGTAGTCGTAGGCAATCTCAGAGGGGTGCACTTCAAGAGCGAAGCGCACGCCTTCTGAATCATAAACATCCATGATGGGATTCCATCTATCTGCAAAGTCCTGATAACCAGCTTCGATTACTTCCTTTGAAACTGGTGGAAACATTGCCACGTATTGCCAAATAGAAGAACCGGTGAATCCAACTACGGTATCTACGCCTAACTTCCTAGCTGCGACTGCTGTCATTTTCATTTCTTCAGTTGCTCTTTGACGAACACCTTCAGGTACACCATCGCCCCAAACTTTAGCTCCAACTATGTCTTTATGACGGAAATCAATTGGATTGTCACAAACAGCCTGGCCCTTTAGATGATTGGAGATTGCATACAGCTTGAGGTTGTACTTATCTAAGATTGCTAGGCGTTCTGCAACATAGGTGTCGTCTTCGGCAGCACGCCAAACATCAAAGTGTTCCGCGCTGCAGGCTATTTCTAGACCGTCGTAGCCCCACTTGCTGGCAAGTTTGGCGACTTCTTCAAGAGTTAGATCTGCCCATTGACCTGTGAAAAGTGTTACCGGACGAGTCATTTACTTATCCTTTAGTTAGCTTGCCAACATTTTACTCGTGGTTTTGCTTGATGTATTTTTCACATCAACCCAACTCTTACTCTCAGCAGATCTAAGCACCGCTTCGATTAGGGCAGCGGAGCGAAGGCCGTCTTGAAGTCCTGGGACTCCCTCTACAGGGTTTCCTTGAAAACCTTCATAGGCATCAGAAATGAAGTTGTTGAATACATCTTGATATCCTTGGGGATGCCCAGATGGTAAGTGAGAGAGTCTCTTCCCATCGGCAGATGAAAGTGTTTCATTGCCAGGAGTGATGATCTGATTAGTGTGAGTGCTACCTACTAGGAGTGAGTCAGGCTTTTCTTGGTTAAAGGTATAGGAAGCACTTGCCCCATCTACTTCTAGCAATAGCTGGTTCTTGCGTCCAGGAGATACTTGGCTGACCGTCAAGCTGCCTGTTGCACCACCTACAGTTTCAAAGAGGATGTTTGCGATATCTTCTGTCTGAACTTTCTCACCATTACGTTCTTGATAAGCCTTAGCTGTTTGAGCAATGAGACTTGAGATCCTATCCCCAGTTACAAATTCCATTAGGTCACACCAGTGAGTACCAACATCAGCAAATGCTCTCGACTTGCCGCCACTAACTGAATTAACTCTCCAGTTGTCTGAGGTTGGTTCTGCTAACCAATCTTGTAGATAGTTTCCGTGCATTAGGTGAACAGGTCCAGCTTCACCTTTTAACAGTCTTGCTCTCATCTCACGAACAATTGGATAGAAGCGATAAGCAAAAGGAACTGCAAAGCCAACGCCACTTGCATCAACAGCTGCCTCAACCTCGATTGCCTCTTCTAGATTTACTGATATAGGTTTCTCACAAACAATGTGCTTGTTAGCTTTTGCAGCAGCAATGGCAATCTCTGCGTGCAATTCGTTAGGTGTGCAGATGTGAACTACATCGACCTCTGGAGATTCAACTAGTTCTTGCCAAGTATTGAACACTTTCTGAATGCCGAAGCTTGTAGCTACTGAGGCAGCGGACTCTGGGGTTGAACTTGCTATTGCGACAAGTTCATTTCCAGAATTTCTGATAGCTCTAGCGTGAACTTTTGCGATGAAGCCTGCTCCGATTATTCCTGCTCTAAGTTTTGATTTCATGATTACTTCTTTCTCGACAATGCCACTGCGAGAATGATGATCGCGCCTCGGACTACTTGCTGTTGGCTTACGTCTAGTCCAGCCAAAATTAGACCGTTGTTTATAAGCCCGATGAACAATGCTCCAAATAGTGAACCTACAACTTGACCTCTTCCACCGAACAAACTGGTGCCACCAAGAATTACAGCGGCAATAACTGAAAGCTCGTCTCCGGTTCCCCACTGGAATCTTCCAGACTGTAGACGGCCAGCGTAAAGCATTCCTGCAATCGAGGCCACAACTCCTGAGAGTAGAAGAACCATGAATTTCACTCTTGCGGTCTTTACTCCGGTGTAGCCGGCAGCTACTAGGTTTCCACCAGTTGCTCGAACGTGACGACCAAACTTGGTCTTGTTCATAACGATTGCTCCAACGGTTACTGCCACAATCACCCAGATAAGTAGTCCTGGAATTGGGCCCACATCGGCACCACCAAAGATGGCTATGAAGGTTTGATCCGCGATAGGAACTGGAGCGGACTCTGTTATCCAACGGGCAACTCCAACTACCAGTCCTAACATGCCCAGAGTCACGAGGAACGATGGCACTTTCAACCAAGCCACTAGCCCACCGCTAATCGCACCTGCGATAGCGCCGACAGCTAGGCCAGCTCCAATTCCAACAAAGAGGCCGTAGGTGTCTATTGTCATAGCAGCCACTACAGCAGCTAGACCAGCAACAGATCCGATGCTCAAGTCAATCTCAGCTGCTGCGATGACGTAAGTCATCGCTACGGCCATGATTGAGATAGTTGCTGTCTGTCTAAAGATATTCAGCAAGTTGTTGGGACTTGTGAAACCTGAATCTCCAAGAGTTATGGCAAACAGCAGGAACACGGCTACAAAGCCAATGTAAATGATGTTCTGTTGCCACTCAAATCTCTTTAAGAGGTTCAGTGCTGAATTAGTTGTCGTCTTGGTACTCATACTGCTCCTTGAATTGCTAGTTGTAAAAATTCTTCGCTTGGTATTTCCTCGCGATTAAGGCTTTTGGAAACATGTCCGTCTTTTAGGACCAGGATGCGATCTGAAACAGATAGCAGCTCCGGAAGTTCGGAAGAAATAAGAATGACTGACTTGCCGCTATCGGCAATCTTGCGAACCAAATCTAGAATCTCGCTTTTGGTTCCAATGTCTACACCTGCTGTTGGCTCATCCATGAGAAGAATTTCTGGGTCTGTGCCCAACCACTTACCAATCACAACCTTTTGTTGGTTTCCACCGGATAGAGAGCCGACACGGATACCTGGATAGGCAAGCTTGATGTCGAACTGATTGATGATCTCTTTGCTCTTCGCCAGAATCTTCTTCTTGGACAGCAGGCCGTTACTCTTTAGACCATCAAGAAGGGGAAGAGTCAAGTTCTCTGTGACGGGATGATCTAGGACTAGTCCCTGGGCTCTTCTGTCTTCAGGGATAAGAGCAATACGGTTTTCAATAGCCCGTTTTGGGGAAGAGATATCTATTGCTTTACCGTTAATTGTTATGGTTCCTGAAGTTGGTTTCAGAATTCCAAAGAGCGTATTTACTAGCTCTGTTCTACCTGATCCCATAAGTCCAGCAAGACCCAATATTTCACCACGACGCACCTGCAGGGAAACGTCTTGAAGTTTAGGGCCAGAAGATAGATTCTTCACATCCAAAACAACTTCATTAGAGATTTTGTTTGATCTGTTTTTATGAACAAGATGGGCTGCAGCCTTACGTCCAACAATCGCTTCAACAATTTGCTCAGGAGATACTTTCTTCAGAGACTCTGTTAGCACCTTAGAACCATCTCGAAGCACTGTGATTCGATCGGCGATACGGTAAATCTCATCCATTCGGTGGGAAATGTAGACGATTGCTATTCCCTTGGCTTTTAGCCTCTCAATCAAAGCAAATAGTCCCTCTGCCTCATGCTTAGCTAGGGAAGCAGTTGGTTCGTCCATGATTAGAACTTTGGCGTTTTGAGCTAGTGCTTTTGCTATCTCTGTCAACTGCCATAAGGCAGTGGGCATTGACTCAACGGTTCTAGATGGATCTACTTCAACTTCCATTTCCTTGAAAATCTCAAGTGCCTGAGCCTTAGCTTTAGCATCATCAATGATCCCGTACTTAGTAGGTTCATTAGTTAGAAATATGTTCTGAGCAACAGTCAGGGTAGGAATCAGAGAGAACTCCTGAAAGACCATACCGATGCCGGCTTTTCTAGCTGCAAAGGTATCGGTAATTTCTACTGTCTGTCCTGCAACCAGGATTTCTCCGGCGTCTTTTTGATAAACGCCTTGAAGAATCTTCATCAAAGTTGACTTACCTGCACCATTTTCACCAGCAAGAGCGTGGACTTCACCGACTGTTACGTTGAAGTCAACACTCTTCAAGACCGGGTTAGTACCGAAAGACTTTTCGATACCCCGCATCTCAATTGCTGATGTAGCGGATTTCATTAGTTAGGAAACCTTGCCTGTCTCACGGTTGAGCTGAGGCACCTTTGTCCACTGACCGCTCTCTGCAGAACGTGCTATTGCATCATCGATAAGTGCAACCTGGTAGCCATCGCCAAAGTCTGGTCTAACCGGTTCTTCACCAGCAATAGCTTTGAATAGGTCATGCGCTTCGATGATCTTGGTTTCACCGTAGCCAATACCCAGTGCAGGGATAGGCCATAGGCTCTCACCGTTTGGGTGGTTAGGGCCGGTGTATACAGTGCGGAAACCTCTACGGTCGCTGCCATCTGACTTGAAGCAAACTTGTAATTCATCTCTGTTCTCATAGTTGAATGCAATCGAACCTTCAGACCCATGAATTTCTAGTGTGATGAAGTTGTTTCTACCCCATGCATTGCGTGTTGCCTCTACGGATCCAATTGCTCCATTAGCAAACTTGAGTAGTGAGAGAACTTCGTCTTCAACATCTACTTTTCCTTTAGGTGCATCGGAACCACCCTTAGAGTTTCCAAGTGAGTCTGCACCTGACTGTTGAAGAGGTCGCTCAGTGATGATGTGGTTTGTAATAGCTGAGACTTCAGTAACTTCACCAGCAAGGTAACGAGCCATATCTAAAACGTGAGTGAGAATGTCTCCGATTGCACCAGATCCTGCAATGTCTTTTTGGAATCTCCAAGATAGCGGAGAGTTTGGATCAGCTGACCAGTCTTGAAGATAGGTAGCTCTAAAGTTAATAATTCTGCCGATAGCACCTTCATCGATGTATCGCTTGGCAAGAGCTACTGCAGGTGTTCTGCGGTAGTTGAAAGCAACCATGTTGACTCGATTTGAATTTCTTGCAGCTTCATACATAGAGGCAGCTTCTTCAACAGTTCGAGCTAAAGGCTTTTCACAAATGACATGCTTGCCTGCCTTTAAGGCGGCGATAGCAATCTGAGCGTGTGAGTTATTTGGAGTTGCGATATCAACTAGGTCAATATCTGGGTTACTGATGATGGTGTTCCAGTCAGAAGTTGAGTTTTCGAACCCGAACCTGGCCGCAGCATCTTGAGCCATCTTGTCGTTGAACTCTGCGACCGTGTGCTTCACAGGCATAATTTCGGTCGGCCAGAAGAACATAGGGACTGCTGAATATGCGAGCGAATGGGCTTTACCCATGAATCCGCCACCGATAAGACCTACATTGATTTTTTTCATTTCTATTCCTTGCCTAAACTAGTTATTGCCCAGATGGATGGGTGGTACAGAGGGCTGGGGGTATACTCCCAGCCCTCTGGTTCTTTTGTTACTTTATGTAAACGCTAGAGACTGATTCAGGTGCGTCTACGCTGTAGACGGTCTTCCAAGCCTCGAGAACGTTTTCGTGTGATACAGGAAGAGCTCCTAGTGCAACAAAGTTAGGAAGCCCAGTCTTTCCGATACAAGCTGCAGCAGCCAAACGCGCTTCTGCAACACCTTGATCGTACGGACGTTGTGCGCCAAGACCAACGATTAGTTCCTTCTTGGCAAGCTGAATTGCAACGTTAGTACCTAGGTCCTGAGTTCCAATCTTTAGGTCAAGACGTCCAGCTTCGCGAGCTGCAGCCATGATTCCTTCTGCTGGAACATCCCAAACACCCCAGATACCATTTAGGTCTGAGTGCTTAGTCAACATCGCTGTTGCTGCTGCTTGAGCATCACCAGCAAAGTCTGGACCGCCAATACCCTTTTCTTCAACAATCTCAATGTTTGGATACTCAGCAAGAGTTTCCTTGAAACCGTCGTAACGCTGCTTGGTAACGAAGAAGTCTGCATCGTGATAGATCAAACCAACTTTACCTTTACCGTTAAGTGCTTTTGCAAAGAGGTGAGCTGAAACAACACCATTACCCTTGTTATCCGCTGATACAACAGCTGTGTAATCCTGGCCGCCGACCATGTCAGCAGGAACGTTGTCCATGAAGACCAACTTGATTCCTGCAGCAGCAGCTTTCTTGAATGCAGCTGATGTTGCAACTGGGTCAGTTGGAATTGAGACAATGATGTCTGGCTTTAGTGCCATAACGGTTTCAATGTCAGACACCTGCTTCTCTGGCTTGAAGTCTGCATCTGTTACAGCTACAACTTCAACTCCCAAACGTGCGAACTCAGCCTTTAGGCCTTCGATCTGCGCGGTTGACCAGTCGTTACCTGAATAGTGCATAACGATTGCTGCTGTGAGTTTTTGAGCCTTGATCTGTTCTACTTCTTCATCAGTTAGCTCTGTGCTATCGAATCCAGAAGGTGTTTCTCCGTTAGGGCCAAGGCTTAGTACCTGGCCTTCTAGTGCAGCAAGTGCAGCGTCTACCTGAGCGACGATGGCACTATCAATACCGTCGTCTTGCCCATTGGTTCCGCTGGACGAGCATCCAGTGAAAGCAAGCACTAATGCTGCGCTCACTCCTATGCTTGTTATCAGTTTCTTCATTTTTGCTCTCCTTGGTTATTTCTTTTTGATGGATGGATGGTATTTCTAGTTAGCAAAAAGCCGGTCTAGATAGCTCTTGCTTATTTCTGCGGCAGCCTTCGGGTCGCCTGCATAGGCATCGAGTTCTACCAGAAGCCAACTGTCGTAGCTGGCTCTTCTCATTGCAGCTAATACTGCAACGAAATCTATGTCTCCTTCACCAAGTGGGGTGAATTGGTTTGTCTTAGTGGATAAGTCTTTAAAGTGAACGTGCTTTAGTCGATCACCGTAACGGTCAATCGCAGCTACCGGGTCGATACCAGATGCAACTAGGTGAGCGGTGTCTGGACAGAAACCGATTGAACAGTTATCCATGATTTGGTGGAAGCCATCTAATGTTTCAGAGATGGTTCCTAGGTGAGGGTGGAAACTACTTTCAAGACCATGTGTTCTAGCAATGTCAGCAGCCATGTCCAAACCACGACCAACTTTCTTGAAGTCATCTGCGTGTGGTCCTTGTGGACGCTTTGCTCCACCACCGACTACAAGACGACTAGCTCCAAACTTTTTCGCCAGCAGTGCTGCTTGCTCGATCTTGTAGAGTTCATCGTCGAGGATCTCGTCGTAAATGAAGTTAGCTCCGGTGTAAACCGAAACTAACTGCACACCTGTTTCCTTTAGAACTGAAAGAAGCTCTTCTGGGTTCTCTGCGAACTCGGCTAGGTTGCCATCGAAAACTTCAGTGCCCTGATAGCCAGCTGAGGCAATAGCTCTAACGGCTGCCTTGGTATCTCCATGGGTCATGTAGAAGAGATCCTTGATGCTTGTAACACCGCCAGGGTGGCCTACTACTCCGCCCCAAGTAATTGTTGAATAACCAAACTTCACTTCAGTACCTTTCATGCGATTTATACTTCCTAAGTAGATAATGCTCCTTTTCGTGAGACTTTTGTCGATTTTCGACACCTTGTTATAAACTTGTGATAATCTTTTCTCGAAAGCCGAGGCAAGTTATTGTCTATGCTTTAGAGATGGCTGATATTAATATGTTGAATTTCGGGTTTAGTTCCGGTCGACTTCTCCAGCTATTTCGCGACGGTCAGCCCCACACCAAGGCTGAAATGGCCGAACTTACAGGGCTTGCTAGGTCCACAATATCTCTTCGTTTAGACCCTCTTATTGAACTTGGTCTCATAGCTCCCGCCAAAAGTGCTACATCAACTGGGGGTAGGCCCTCGGCTCGCCTATTGCTCAATGAAGAGGCCTTTGTTGTAGCAGGCGTGGACTTTGGTGCTACCCACGCAGTTGCCTCGCTAGCGGATCTAAGCGGCAAGATTTTGGTATCTATCGATACCAAGCGTCAGATCTCTGATGGCCCTGAAGTGTGCTTGCGTTGGATGATTGAAGAAATCAAACACTTGCTTTCAGGCCTTGGTCTAAGTGAAGACCGTTTGCTTGCTATTGGCATTGGAGTTCCAGGCCCTGTTGAACACGAAACTGGTATGCCAGCTAATCCACCGATCATGCCTGGCTGGGATGCGTTTGATATTCCTGGAAGAGTAAATCAAGATCTCGCTGCCAAAGTTTTAGTAGACAATGACGTTAACGTTATGGCCGTAGGAGAGCGTCACCTCAACTACCCAGATGTAAATCACCTAATCTTTTTGAAAGCTGCAACAGGAATTGGTTCTGGCATTATCTCTGATGGACATCTGCAAAGAGGTTCGCAAGGAACTGCTGGAGACATCGGTCACGTCAGAGTGTCTCGTGGCGACAACATCGCTTGTCGTTGTGGTAACTACGGATGTCTCGAAGCTGTAGCTGGTGCACCTGCAGTTATTAAGAACATAAATGAAGCTGGCTTACCAATTAGAAATATGTCTGATCTCATTGATGCAACCAAGCGATCAAAGGTGGAGGCTATACAGGCAGTCAGACAAGCAGGACGTGACATAGGAGAAGTGCTAAGTACCTGCGTGAGTCTTATGAACCCATCAGTGATTGTAATTGGCGGATCAATGGCCTCAGCTGGTGAGCACTTAATTGCTGGAGTAAGAGAAGCTGTCTATAGCAGATCAATGCCTCTAGCCAGCGAGAGTTTATCGATAGTTCAAAGCAAAGCAGGAAAAGAAGTTGGAATCATCGGAGCAAGCGTCATGGCAATTGAATATGTCCTTGACGCTGAAACAATAGATCAGATGTTTTCTACTACCTAGCCGATAGAGCGCTCTTCGTAAACACCATTCCTAATCGCTAATTACTGGCTGAAAAAACTCGCCCAGTAGTCATTAACCATTTGTGTCTCTGCGGCTCCTGGCAGTCCATAAGTTAATTTGGTCTTCGAGCCATTCTCGACTTCTTCAACTCTAGAAAACTTTCCACCTAGCACTTCGAAAACGAGAGTTCTTTGAGCTCCAGTTTCCAGGACTCGAGTGGTTGTGAACTTGCCAGTATCTTGATCAAAAGTTATTTGGATTGGCCAATCTGCAGAATAGCCAGGATTGCTTTCATATGAATATCCTTCAGTCTCCATTGAGTAAATAAAAACTTTTGATTCACAGGCAAAGAATTCATTCCAATTTAAAGCGCCCACCTCACCACTCGTTAGAGAATAAGCCATGCTGTTCTCACCGGCTTGCTCGAATGTGAGTTGGATTTTTAACTTTCCTACGTTGGGACCGGAGATTTCTTCTTCGACGAGCCCTCAATACGCCTCTTGGCAGCTTGTGTCAGAAATCTGATTGAAGTTGTCCCAAACTTCTTCGGGAGTGAGTGCAGGGACTGTAACTGTAGGGGTTGGACTTGGGGTTGCACTCGGCGTTGGACTCTGCGTAGGGGCAACAACCTGATTGCCACCGCCAGCACAACCTGTCAGTGCGATTGACAATACTGCTGCTAATCCAATTAGAGACGCCTTAGTTGAAATCACTTTAATGCTCCTTCATACTTTCGCAGTATGTGCCAAGATACAGGTACTCACGAATACGATAACAATCCCGGCATCTGAGGTGTATTGATTTTTGAGAACATTTTGATGTCCAAAAATCTCTTGAAACAGGGAGATTGACCGAGCTTTTACTGTTCAAGCTTCTTTTCATAGCGAACAAAATCGCTTAGAGTCGCCACTTGGTCATAAAGCTTTCTGGCTACGGTGTTGCTCTCTTTTGTTATCCAGTAAAGTTCTGAACAACCCTGCTTGATTGCCAACTCCTCGACCTTCCCAATAAGCGCTGTGGCAATACCATTCCCCCGTTCGCCTTCATCGACGTAGAGGTCTTCCAGATAGCAGTGGAAAGTATCAGACCAGGTAGAGAGTTGATAGTGGAAGTGAGCTATTCCAACCACAATGCCATTAGATTCTGCTACCAGTCCTTGAATCTCCGGATCTGAATTCCTTAGGCGATCCCATAAAAGTTCAGAGTCCATGTCATCAGGGGAAGCGTTGTAGAACCTCAAATAGGCAAGATAGAGTTCAAGCCACGAAGACTTGTCCGCTTCTCTAATCTGGCGCACGTTAATACTCATTTTAAAACTCCATTGCTTTTTGCCGCCTGAATGGTCCAAATGTATCGCGCTCGGTTTTAGAAGCAACGAAACGACTCTGCCAAATCACAACCCAGCAATTAAGAGAAGTTTTTACCTCAAGCGTTAGTTGATGGTAACTTTAACAACTTTCGAGAGTGGTTTGAATCCTGCCTTGGCTGCAGCCTTGCCAGTTAGCGAACAAACGCCTTTAGTATTCTTTGCCACAAGTTTTCCTTTAGCCACGCTACAAGTCTTGGTGGTAGATGAAACCCATACCAACCTTGTTCCTTGGACTGTTTTCGCAGGTAGAGTCAAGCTTTTCTTTACTTTAAGCTTTGTTGCAAAAGCCTTGACGGTTTGATTCGCTGGGGCGATTGGTGCTGCGGCACCCTGCTCACCTTTGAGGCC
Organism: Rhodoluna sp.; assembly: GCA_044373385.1. GTDB lineage: Bacteria > Actinomycetota > Actinomycetes > Actinomycetales > Microbacteriaceae > Rhodoluna. The sequence goes on along the minus strand of JBILQF010000010.1, from coordinate 1,796 downwards.
TTGTTCACCCTTCAAACCCTGATCACCCTTCAAACCCTGATCACCCTTCAAACCCTGATCACCCTTCAAACCCTGATCACCCTTCAAACCCTGATCACCCTTCAAACCCTGATCACCCTTCAAACCCTGATCACCCTTCAAACCTTGGTCGCCTTGTAAACCTTGGTCCCCTTTAGGACCTTGGCTACAAAACAGAGTAGTTCGGCTCGCATTAGTGGCGGTCATCGTGGCGATAACACTAGGAACACTTCCACAATACTCAAAAGAAACCAGGCCTTCAGAGCCTTGGAATGCACTAGCTGATAAGGATTGAATGGCACTTCCAAGTTGAATAGTTCTAAGTTCAGGAATGTAAGCGAAAGCTTGGGAGCCTATGCTCTTTACTGAATTCGGCAGTGACACCGTCGAAATTTTGGTTGCGAAAAATGCCTCTTCGCCAATTGTTTGAATACCGCTTCCGAAATCAATATCAGAAAGTCCCGAAGCTCCATAGAAAACTGAGTTTCCCAAAGTCTTTAATGAATTCGGCAGTGACACAGACAATAAATCAGGGTTGTTTGCAAAAGCAAGATTACCGATTGAATCAACACCAGTACCTAGATCTAAAGTTCTAAGTCGGCTGTTGGCAAAGAAAGCCCTGGTCCCGATTCTCTTCACAGAGTTAGGAAGCGAGACGGATGTCAAACTTGTAGCCCCGTAGAAAGCTGAATCGCCGATTGACTGAACGGAACTACCAAAGTCAATCTCTCTGAGGCTTGAGTTTGTGTCAAATGCTTGCTCTCCGATTGACTTTAGAGAGTTGGGGAATGAGATTGACATCAAAGCTGTGTTTCTGTAAAAACTTAATGCTCCAATGCTTTGGATTCCATAACCGAAGTCAATGCTTTTGAGATTTACTGTGCCTACGAATGCAAAGTCTGCAATACTCCTTAGCGAGTTTGGAAGAGACAGAGTAAAGATGTTTTCGTTCAGATAAAACGCACCTTTACCAATTTGGGTAACACTTTCAGGAATAATTACAGCGCCTTCACAAGAGGTTCCAGAAATTACAACGTTCTGTCTGATGTCAAGGCAGTTTGGATCAAACGCTATCTCAGCAGCTATCGAGCCCAAGGAAACGGGAATTGTTCTTGAGATGCTCTGGTTAGCGGTACTCGCGGAAATGAGTATGTTCGCATCCCCTGCGTTAAATCCCGAAACAGTGAAGTTACAAGACTCACCAGCAGCTAACACATTTCCGCAAGAAGTTGAACTTTGAAATACTGAGTTTGAAAGACCAAGATTATCGAAGACAATGCTTGTAATTCCTTTGTTGGTAAGAGTTAAAGACTTGATTTCTCCTGCGTACCCCAAGGTTATGGCGTTCAAATTGAGTTCAAGGTCATAGCCGTTTAGATATCCAGTAAAGGTTTGGAAAAAGATGTCTTCGCCATTCTGATACAGATACATTAGGTCGCCTGTAGTTGGGTTAATGGCAGCATTGGCCCAAGTCTGGAATTCAGTTCCAGCGGCAAGAACTGTCACGCTAGGCCCGAAAGTTGTACCAAAGTCATTGCTCACTTGAAAACTAATGCTTGATCCCTCACCAATCACACCAGAAACAACATTCCCACTATCATCAGCGGCAAGAGATCTACCTTGTAGCTGGATTTCATTCGGAGCTATCTCCGTTGTAGATACTGAGCTCGTATCAAGTAAGTCAACCTTAACCAAGGTGGCTTCCTGACCGGCCATATACATAAATTTGTTTTGAGGGTTACTTGAAATCCCAGCTACGGAAAAGTGAATTGACTGCC
>JBILQF010000016.1:0-11837 GCA_044373385.1 Rhodoluna sp. | reverse complement strand
TGGCAATCGCTCCTGGGCTTTCTCAACCATTGTGTTGAATGCATTGACAATTGTTGGCAGCAACGCAAGCCCGCTAGCTGCAAGCAGAAGATCCCTTGGTGTTTGATAAACGAAGGCAACAGCAACAACCGCAAATAGAGCAAAGATGATATAGACAACGCCTCCGCTAACAGATGCTATCCAACGCTTAGAAGGGTCTTTGTGTGCCTGCTCGTTGGCATTTAGGGCTGCGGTAATAGCAGCAAGGTTCATAACGAAACCACCTATGAAGGATGCAACAACAGTTCCTAAACCAGTGGTTGCAAGAGATGCTCTGAAAGGAACCTTGTAGCCGTAAGAGTTCATGATTGCAATGCCAGGAATGTTCTGCGATGCCATCGCTACCAAGTACAGAGGAATGGCAATGGTGAAGATTGAAGCCAGATTAATGCTTGGTTGCACTAGCTCAACACTAAGTAACCAGTCTGATACTGAAACAACTAGACCCTGGTTTAGCCCGATCAATGTGAAGGCTAGAACGATTGCTACTGGCGATGCCCAGAGAGGAGCTAGCCAATAGAGCAGTACCCAAACAACAACCACAGGTATTACTAGTGATGGGTACTGAGCACTAGCTGCGAAAGGTGCAACACAGAAACTAAAAATGACACCTGCAAGCATTGCACTCGCAATTGACTTAGGGATTGAAGAGACTAACTCCCCGAGCTTTGGCCATAACCCTGTCAATGCAAGTAGCAAACCACAAACCAGTATTCCACCCATTGCAATGTTGAAACCAATACCTGAAACAGATGAGCTTGCAAGAAGAGCTGCTCCTGGTGTTGACCAGACCACAGACAAAGGCATTTTGAATTTCCAGCTAAGCAGGATGGAAAGTGCACCGTAGAAGACCAGCATGAGAGCCACCATTGAAACGGTTTGCTCTTTGGTTGCACCGATAGATACAAATGCACTTAGGAAGATTGCTGTCGTTGCAGCGGTACCAGTTACGCTGGCAACTGTTCCAGCAAGTATTGGTGCTCTTAGATCAGTGATGGCTTTAGCCAATTATTAGGCCGACTTTTCTTGTCTTGACGCCTTTATTGGAACTACAACGGCTTGCTCGGTTCCAGCAACGACATCTTTAGTAATCCTGACTAACCCTTGAACAGCACTACCTGGAATCTCAAACATGATTTGACCAAGTGTCTCTTCAAGAATTGAACGAAGTCCTCTTGCACCTGTTTCACGCTTGATTGCCTCTTCAGCGATTGCTTCTAGAGCTTCGTGATCGAATTCAAGTTCAAAACCATCAATCTCAAACATTCTTTGATACTGCTTGATCAAAGCATTCTTTGGTTCAGCAAGAATCTGAATCAAAGCAGTTTTATCCAAAGGAGTTACAGCAGCTAGAACTGGCAGACGACCGATGAATTCAGGAATCAAACCAAACTTACGAAGATCTTCAGGTTGAACCTGAGTAAAGATATCAGTTTCTTCTTCTTTGTTTCTGATCTCAGAACCGAAACCAATTCCCTTTTTACCAACACGAGACTGAACAATCGATTCAAGACCAGCGAATGCTCCGGCAACGATGAAAAGAATGTTGGTGGTGTCAAGAGATATGAACTCTTGCTGAGGGTGCTTACGTCCACCCTGAGGAGGAATAGAAGCAACAGTTCCTTCAAGAATCTTTAGAAGTGCTTGCTGAACACCTTCACCAGAAACATCTCTAGTAATTGAAGGGTTCTCGGCCTTACGAGAAATCTTGTCGATTTCATCAATGTAGATAATTCCGTGCTCTGCACGCTTCACATCGCCATCCGCCGCTTGAAGAAGTTTTAGAAGGATGTTTTCAACATCTTCTCCGACATAACCAGCTTCGGTTAGTGAAGTTGCATCTGCTACAGCAAATGGAACGTTTAGACGTTTAGCTAGAGTCTGAGCTAGGTAAGTCTTGCCACAACCGGTAGGACCTATCATAAGAATGTTCGACTTGGCAATTTCAATGGAGTCGTGAGCTTTGCCTGAGTTGGTTAGAGTACCAACGGCACGAATTCTCTTGTAGTGGTTGTAGACAGCAACAGAAAGAGCTTTCTTAGCCTGGTCTTGACCAACAACGTACTCGTTTAAAAATCCGAAGATTTCCTTTGGTCTAGGTAGATCAAACTCTTGAACCTGTTTAGGGGCTTTACCCATTTCCTCTTCGATGATCTCATTACAGAGATCAATACACTCATTACAGATATAGACGCCAGGGCCTGCGATTAGCTTGAGCACTTGCTTCTGGGTTTTAGAACAGAAGTTGCACTTAAGCATGTCCCCTGATTCACTGAGTCGAGTCATGGATAAAGCCTATCTAGCCCTCATGACATAACGCAGTAGGCAACGGGGATAAGAAAAGAGCCAGGGGAACTAGTCACCTGGCTCTTTCTAGGATTATTTACTATTTACCCCAGTAGATCTTTGAATCAGTACCTATCTGAGCCCCGAAGACCTTGGCTCTAATTACCTGAAGGCCAACTGTGCCCTTTGGTGCAGCAACCTTCACAGTAGCAACGCCTTGAGCATTGGAGATAACTGAGTACTCTTCAGGCTGGCCACCTTCGCCAAATGACTCGAAGACCACTGTGGTTCCAGAAACAGGCTTTTTGGCTAGGTTAGTTAGCTTGAAAGTAATGGTCTTAGAGGTTCCAGCTTTTGCCTTTTGAGATGCAAGCGCTGCGGTTACCTTAGGGTTTACGAAAGCTAGAAAGATTAGGTCCTTGTCCTCGCCTCTTTCCTGAGCCTCAGTTGGGTGAGGGAATAGAGATGGAGCAATTGTGGTCTGCATGCACATGACGTCATCGCCACAAGGGATTCCCTTTGAATAGGTGTTTAGCTGGTTCAAAGCTTTTGGGAACTGCTCTCCTGTGATGCTGAAGTTCTGCATGTTGAATGTTGCTTTACCAAAAGCGTCTGTAGTTGCTTGGATAGCTGTTTCACCAGCACCCATCTGTGGTTGATCTCCACACCAGTCACGAACGATAGCGTTTGGGCTAGGTCTGTTGTTTCCACCAGAGTAGTTGGTCGGTTGAGTAGTTGAGAATGTTGTCTTTGAGCAAGAAAACTTCTTGTTGACAATCAAGTAAACGGTTCTGTTTGTGTAAGGAAGACCTGCTGCGTTGGTGTACTTGAAGGTAAGAACAACGTTGCTTCTAACATCCATGTACATAACTCGAGCATTCAGTCCCTTGCCGTAAGCCCCATCCCATTTACCTTTAGCATCTGGGGTTAGGTTAACGCTGTTGGTAGGTCCTGGAAGTGGTGCAGTCATTCGCATGATGCTAGTTCCAGGCACTGGTGGAGTGTAAGCGTGAGCTGGTTGAATGGCGATTGTGGAGAGCAAAGCAATCGCGGTGGCAGCACCTGATAAGGATCTTCTTACTGTCTTGTTCATTTGTTGCCTTTCCTTTTTGTTGTTTGCTCGCACAAGCGTTTTATCTAGGGTTTACTTTTCCGAGTCCGTCAACTGAGTAATAACGCACCCAGTCAACGTTTAGAGAAGATGAATTTAGTGTTGGGTCAATAGCTCCACCGAAGTGACCTCCCATAGCCAAATTGAAGATTGCATAGAAGCTTGGGTCCACACCTTGAGCATTAGGTCCAAATGGCCAGCGAGTTAGACCTGATTCAGATTTTTGGATTGAATAAACCAAAGCGTCATTGAAGTAGAAGGTCACTTCATCTGGTTTCCACATCATGCCATAACGGTGGTAGTCCAGAGTTAGATCTACACCAACGTTCTTTGTGGAACCCTTGTAGGTATGTCCACCGCCACTATTGGCATAGTGAACTGTTCCATAAGTAACCTGCGGGTATGTACCTTTAAACTCCATAATGTCTAGCTCGCCACAGGCAGGCCATGGAACAGTTGCGATGTTGTTTCCAAGCATCCAGAAAGCGGGCCATGAACCTTGGCCAGGAGAAAGCTTCATTCTTGCTTCTAGATATCCATAAGTGAAACCAACCTTGTTATAGGTAGTTATCTTTCCGCTCAGCCATTCACACTTACCGAAGTAACAGTTGTAGTTGGTGGAGTTTGTTTGTCTAGTTGCAGAGATGTTTAGGTTTCCTTGAGAAGAACCATCGTGAGTGTTCTTTGAAGCTAGGTAGTACTGTCTCTCAGTGTTACCCCAACCACAGTTATTGTATGGAGTTCCACAACCATCAGTCAGGTCAGCTGTCCACTTACTTGCATCAGGTGCACTTCCAGCAGCACCATTGAATTCATCAGACCAAAGCAGCACTCTAGAAACAGGAGTGGTTGGAGTTCCAATGGAAAGCAAACGATCAATAGGAACAGCTGCCAAGTAACCATTACCTGCAGGAGAACTTGCTCTGAGAACACAGTCGCCTAAGGCAAGTGCCTTAACTTTAGATCCTGAAACTGTGCACTTTGCTGGAGTGAGGGAAGTGTAGACAAGCACACTGCTCAAGGCGTTGCCATACAGAGTTTGATCAGCATCACCTAAATACATGTCGCTTGGCTGACCAAACTCAACAGCGTTTTCTTTATTTGACGCTTTAGGTGTGGCGACCAAGGCCATACCGACTGAAATGTACTTGCTAGTAAACGAAGAGATTACAAAGCGATATGCAGAGTTATTAGTTAGCCCCGTGAATCTGTATGTAGTTGCGCTAGCAGCTACCTTCTTGACTGACTTCCAAGAACCTTTGGTGGCAGTGATCTGGTAACCTGTGATTTTGAACTTAGAGGTGCTTAGAGACTTTGCCCACTTGAGAGTTACTGCTTTGTCGGATCCGACAGCTGAGAAGCTCTTAACTTTGGAAATGCTGGAACTGACCGTTGCAGCATTAGTGACTGAGGTAATACCTAGGAAGCCAATGGCTAACGTAGCCACTGTGAGATAACGCAGGAAGATGCGCAAACGAGCCTCCAAGATAAAGAGTTACCGTTTCGCACAAAACTTACTTTGACACTAGCAGAACGTCCCCGATGAAGGACTTGCCCGCTGCTCACACAGCATTTACACAGAAAACAGATTAGGCCTTACGAGAGGTTAGAACCTGGTCGATTAGACCATACTCAAGAGCCTGAGCTGCTGTGAGTATCTTGTCTCGCTCAATGTCCTTGCTAACTTCTTCAACAGACTTCTTTGAGTGCTTAGCAATGGTCTCTTCTAGCCAGACTCTCATTCTCATGATTTCAGCTGCCTGAATCTCGATGTCAGATGCCTGACCACGTCCTCCACCACCAGATGCTGGCTGGTGAATCAAGATAGTTGAGTTAGGCAGCGCTAGACGCTTGCCCGGTGCTCCACCTGCTAGAAGAACAGCAGCTGCAGAGGCTGCTTGTCCTAGACAAACTGTTTGAATCTGAGGCTTGATGTATTGCATGGTGTCATAGATAGCTGTTAGAGCTGTGAAAGATCCACCTGGTGAGTTGATGTACATAGTAATGTCGCGATCTGGATCTTGGCTTTCAAGAACTAGAAGCTGAGCCATGATGTCATCAGCACTTACGTCATCAACTTGTGCACCTAGGAAAATGATGCGGTCTTCAAAAAGCTTTGTGTATGGGTCTAGGTAGCGTGAACCGTAAGGAGTTCTCTCTTCGAAGGAAGGAAGAATGTAACGAGCTTCTGGCATGTTTTCTCTATTCATTTATCTTTTCCTTACTTCTTGCCAACGCCGGTTGAAACTGACGCAAATTCTTGGATGTGATCAACGAAACCATATTCCAAAGCTTCTTCAGCTGAGAACCAACGATCACGGTCACCATCTGCCATAACTTGGTCAACAGTCTTACCCGTTTGCTTAGCAGTGATAGCTGCAAGCTTTTTCTTCATGTCGTTGATTAGGAAAGCTTGTGTCTGAATGTCGGCAGCTGTTCCACCAAAACCACCGCTTGGTTGGTGAAGAAGAACACGAGTGTTAGGAGTAATGAATCTCTTACCCTTTGCTCCTGATGTAAGAAGGAACTGACCCATAGATGCACACATACCGATACCGACAGTTACAACATCGTTTGGTACGTACTGCATGGTGTCGTAGATTGCCATACCAGCGGTGATAGATCCACCTGGTGAGTTGATGTAGAGGAAGATGTCCTTGGTTGAGTCTTCCGCTGCTAGAAGAAGCATCTTGGCACAAATCTCATTGGCGTTGTCATCGCGAACATCATCGCCTAGCCAAATAATGCGGTCCTTGAGCAATCTCTCAAATACATTGCTCTGTGGTGTGTGTTCAGCCATTTACTGCTCCTCTAATCTGTTTTGCATAATCAAGATAACCGAGGAAACACCGAAAACATTCTCATGTTCGCCACAGGCAATAATTGCCGAGGGATTAGTTGTGGTCGTGACCTTCGTGGTTCTCAGGTGTGAAGCCATCATCAGTCTTAGCGAATTCAGCTAAATCAACAGCCTTGCCATCGCTGTCAGTGACCTTTGCAGCCTCTAGAACAACTGACAGAGCCTTACGCCTAGCAACTTCAGCTACGAATGAAGGGATCTGGCCCTGCTCGTCTACAGCCTTTACGAACTCGTTAGGGTCCATGCCGTATGACTGGCTTGCCTGCATTAGGTACTGAAGCAACTCGTTCTCGTTGACTCTTACCTCTTCTTTTTCAGCAATTGCATCAAGCAACATCTGAACCTGGAAAGACTTGGTTGACTCAATAATTACCTCGGCACGGTGAGCATCGTCCTTCTGACGGCCTTCGCCTTCTAGGTGACGCTCAACATCTGCATTGATTAGTTCTTGAGACACAGGAACATCAACAAGCTTTAGAAGTTCTTCAGTTAGAAGCTCTCTCGCCTGAAGACCCTGAGTGTAAGACTTTGACTTCTTGATCTGGTCTTCTAGACCAGCCTTAAGATCCTTGACTGTGTCGAACTCGCTAGCCATCTGAGCCCAAGCGTCATCAATAGCTGGAAGTTCGCGTTCCTTAACAGCGTTTAGGGTAACTGTGATTTCAGCTTCCTGTCCTGCCATGTCGCCACCAACAAGTTTGCTCTTGAAAGTTGTTGTCTCACCTGCAGTAAGAGTGTCTAGAGCATCATCAATTCCATCTAGAAGAGAATCGCTTCCGATTTCATAAGAAATGTTCTGAGCCTGATCAATCTGCTTGCCATCAACCATTGCAACCAAATCAATAGAGGTGAAATCACCCTTGGCTGCTGGACGCTCAACTGTAGTTAGAGTTCCAAAGCGTGCACGTAGGCGATCAATTTCAGCTTCTACTTCTGCTTTGTCAACCTTGATGACATCGACTTTAACCTTCATGCCCTTGTATTCAGGAAGCTTAATTTCTGGACGAACTTCAACTTCAATTTCAACGACGAGGTTGCCGGCAAAAGTCTTCTCATCTGGTGACTGCTTAACATCAGCTGAAGGTTGGCCTAGTGGACGAAGTTTTTCAGCTTCAATTGCCTGGCGGTAAATGCTGTCAAGACCATCGTTGATTGCGTGAGCCAAGATAGCTGGACGACCAACTCTCTGGTCAAGGATTGCAGCAGGAATCTTGCCCTTACGGAAACCAGGGATGTTGACGCTCTCAGCAATGTGCTCGTATGCGTGATCAAGGCTTGGCTTGAACTCTTCTGGAGTTACCTCAATGTTTAGCTTGACTCTGGTCGGGGTTAGACGTTCAACAGTGGTTTTCACTAGTGGCTCCATTAGACGTGGTCGGCTACAGCCGACCTATTTTTATCAAAGATGGTCGGGGTGACAGGACTCGAACCTGCGATATCCTGCTCCCAAAGCAGGCGCGCTAGCCACTACGCTACACCCCGGTGGTTTTTACCTTGAATTTCTTCAAAACAAAACAACCTCCGTAATCCTAACCCATAGAATGTATGAGAGCAGAATCAAAACCACAAATGCGGGTGTAGCTCAATGGTAGAGTCTCAGTCTTCCAAACTGATTGTGCGGGTTCGATTCCCGTCACCCGCTCCACAAGGCCTAGAAACAGGCTTAGAACTGGCAACCAGGGCACCAATAGAGCTTCCTGGTTGCCATTAGTTCTATCTGGACTATTCCCTCGCAGCGAAGACATCTCTCCCCTTGCCTCTGATATACATAGTTCCGATCAGCCTTCTTAGTTCTCTTTTTCAGGCGCTCTTCTCTAGTTGTCATAAATCCGGTGGCAACCCCAACCTTCATGAGCTTCACCGTATCAATCCAAATGTCTTCAATCTGTTGAACGCTCAGTGACTTACCTAGTGCATGAGGACTTATCTGTGCTCTGAAAAGAATCTCTGCTCGATAAACATTTCCAATACCGCTAATGACTTCTTGATTCATTAGCAAGATTCCGATTGGACTAGCTGAGGAACTAACGCGCTCTCTGAATCTTTGTTTTTGTAAACCTCTTGGGTCAGTGTTAGTTGGATCAGGACCTAAACGATTCTCAATGACTTTGACAGCCCTCTGGTCAATAACTTCACAGATAGTTGGACCCCGAAGATCAGCCAGGAATTGTTCGTTGAAGAACCTAACCCTAACTTGGCCAGGCATGAGCTTGTCCAGATCTTCGGTGAATCGCCACTTGCCGTAGATACCTAAGTGAATTCGACAGGTCAAACCATTGTCAAACTTCAAAAACATCTGTTTACCTATAGCTTTTGCTTTCAGAAGAATTTGGCCATCAATCAGTTTGGCTTCTGAAGAGAAGCGACCTTGGGGAGAATCAACATGAACAACTGAACCTTTGAACTTCTTGTTAAAGTCATTGGCAAATCTTTGAACTGAATGACCCTCGGGCATTTAGGTTTTGCTTTTCCTAAAGGATTTCGGAGGTTTGCTCGTAAGTGGCAATCTTGCCAATTCTCCTGATGTGTCTCTCATCTTGAGAGAATGGCTCAGCAATGAATGCCTTGATTAGTTCCAGGACTTCTTCTTGAGAGTGTTGTCTTGCTCCAACTGCGACTACATTGGCGTCATTGTGTTGGCGAGCAAGTTTGGCGGTATCTATGTTCCAAACCAAAGCTGCTCTAATGCCGTGAACTTTGTTAGCCGCTATTTGCTCACCGTTACCTGATCCACCCAAGACAATCCCCAGTGCCTGGTTCCCTGCATCCTCATCAGCTCTTACCGCCAAGGCTGCAGTAATGCAGAAACTCGGGTAGTCATCTAGCGGGTCATACTCTTTAGGCCCGTGGTCAAAGACCTCGTGACCAGAAGCATTTAGCTCCCGAATGAGGAAATGGCTGAGTTCTAAACCAGCGTGGTCTGTGGCTATGTGAATACGCATCTTGATAAAAACCTTCTAGCAGGGTTGTTGGTCAATACTAGGCTAGTTGCTATTGAAATAAACCTTACCTAGGAGATGAAATGCCTGCTGAGAACCTCACCCGAATTGAAGCCGCCGAGCGTGCCGAACTGTTGGAAGTGTCTTCATACACCGTTGAGCTAGACCTTATGCGAGGTGAAGAAGTCTTTGGTGCCACCACCACAGTCAAGTTCACCAGCAACCAGGTTGGAGCATCTACCTTCATTGATGCCATCACCCAGAAGGTTCACCGAGTAACCCTAAACGGCAAAGACCTAGATGTATCTGTAGCCGATGGCATTCGCATCCAGCTAGACAACCTAGAAGCCAACAACGAACTAGTTGTTGTAAGCGATAACCCTTACATGCATACCGGTGAAGGTCTACACAGATTCGTTGACCCAGTGGACAACGAGGTTTACCTATACACCCAGTTTGAGGTTCCAGACTCAAGAAGAATGTTTGCTGTATTCGAGCAGCCTGATCTAAAGGCAACTTTCCAGTTCACTGTTACTGGTCCTAGCAATTGGAAGATGATCTCAAACTCCCCTACCCCAGCTCCAGTGGAAAGAGGAGACGGAACATCTGTATGGGTATTCGCACCAACTCCAAGAGTTTCTTCATACATCACTGCTCTTATTGCAGGCCCTTACTCAGAATGGCGCGATGAACTAACCAGCAGCGATGGCAGAACTATTCCACTTGGAGTATTCGGTCGTTCATCACTAGCTAAATACATTGACGCTGATTACCTATTCGAAAAGACTAAAGAAGGTTTCGTCTTCTTCGAAGAACAGTTTGATTACCCATACCCGTTTGAGAAGTACGACCAGCTTTTCGTGCCTGACTTCAACGCTGGAGCAATGGAAAACGCAGGGGCTGTGACAATCACCGAGACCTATGTATTCCGTGGAGCAGTAAACGGCTTCATCAAGGAAAGAAGAATCATCACTGTTCTTCACGAATTAGCACACATGTGGTTCGGAGATCTAGTAACAATGCGTTGGTGGAATGATCTATGGCTTAACGAGTCATTCGCTGAATACGCTTCATACCTTGCTACCGCTGAAGCAACTGAATACAAAGAAGCATGGACAACATTCGCATCCCACGAGAAGTCTTGGGCATACCGTGAAGACCAGATGCCTTCAACTCACCCAGTTGTAGCAAACATCAGAGACCTAGAAGATGTTCAGGTTAACTTCGACGCTATTACCTATGCCAAGGGTGGCTCTGTTCTTAGACAACTAGTTGCCTGGGTAGGTCAAGAGAACTTCATGAAAGGTCTTGCTTCTTACTTCAAGAAACACGCTTTTGCTAACGCTGAGCTAGTAGATCTTCTAACTGAACTTGAACTAACTTCAGGAAGAGAACTTCGTGACTGGTCAAAGCTATGGCTAGAAACTTCTGGAGTGAACACTCTTCGTGCAGAACTAGCCGAAGATGCAGATGGCAACATCACCTCATTCTCAGTTCTTCAGTCCCACCACGTTGACTACCCAACACTTAGACCTCACCGTCTAGGTATTGGTTACTACAACCTGGTCGATGGCAAGGTAGTTCTAACTCACCGAGTCGAAGTTGATATTGATGGAGCAAAGACAGAGGTTCCTGAACTTACAGGAACAAAGCGTCCTGACCTTATCCTTCTAAACGATGGTGACTTGGCTTATGCCAAACTACGTCTAGATGACAGATCATGGCAGACAACCCTGCATAACCTTGCTGTTGTTGATGACTCACTTGCACGAGCACTGCTATGGGGTGCAGCGTGGGATTCAACTCGCGATGCAGAAGCAGATCCAAAGGACTTCATCCACCTAGTTCTAAAGAACATCGCAACCGAATCAAACGCAACTGCGATGATGACTCTTCTAAACCAGCTGGTAACAGTTCAGAGCATGTATCTAAAGCCTGAGAACCGTTTGGAATACAAGGTCAAGATTGCTGATGCACTTATTGATATGGCTAGAAGTGCGACCGCAGGATCAGAAGCACAGCTTCAGTTCCTAAAGTACTTCCCTCGCTTCGCATCTAACGATGAGCACACAGCAGCCCTTCGTGGTTTGCTATCAGGCTCAGAGAAACTTGCCGGTCGTGAGATTGATACCGACTTGAAGTGGGATCTACTAACCGGTCTTGTTGCAACAGGTGCTGCTGATGAAGCAGAGATTGATGCGATGTTGGCTACCGATAACACAGCTAACGGGCAAAAGGCTGCGGCTCTTGCAAAGGCTGCAATTCCAACCGCAGAGTCAAAAGCTAAGACTTGGCACACCGCTGTTGAAACTGATGAGTGGTCAAACACCATCCTTCAGTACTCAACTCTTGGTTTCCAAAGAGGAGCAACGGCTGAACTGCTAGCACCATTTGTTGACAAGTACTTTGCTGATGTATTGAAGATCTGGAACTCAAAGACTTTCAAGATGGCTGAATATGCGATTGTGAACCTGTACCCAATCACACTTGCAACAACAGATCTGGCAGAGAAGACAAGAAAGTTCCTAGACACTCCTGAGGTTGCTGCTATTCCTGCACTTAGAAGATTGCTGGTTGAAAACCTTGACCCAATCGATAGAGC
>JBILQF010000004.1:0-128452 GCA_044373385.1 Rhodoluna sp. | reverse complement strand
TAAGAGTTCGTTCAACTTTCAGCAATGACCCAGGTACCAAAGTTATCTCTAATGAAGACGGAGTAAAGCAAATGGAAGAATCAATCGTTTCAGGTGTTGCAGCCGATAAGTCACAAGCGAAAATTACCGTAATTGGTATTCCAGACGTACCGGGTAAAGCGGCAGCTGTGTTCACTACCGTTGCTGAAGCTGGAGCAAATATTGACATGATTGTTCAGAACACTCCGACTGGTTCTGACGTAACCGATGCTGTTAGTGACATTAGCTTCACTTTGCCTAAGGGCGAACTGAAGAAGGTTCTAGATGCTCTTGCTCAGAACAGAAATGTTTTGGGATACCGCGAACTTGAAAGCGATGAAGAGATTGGGAAGTTGAGCATAGTTGGTGCTGGCATGAGAACTCACTCAGGTGTTTCAGCAATTATGTTCAGAGCTCTAGCTGAAGCTTCAATCAACGTAGAAATGATTTCTACCTCTGAGATTCGTATCTCTGTAATCACTAGCCTTGATCAGATTGATGATGCCGCTCGTGCTGTTCACAAGGCATTCGACCTAGATGGCGATAGCCCTGTAACTGTTTACGCTGGCACCGGACGCTAAAGGATATCTAATGTCAAAACCTAATCTTGCTCTAGTTGGTGCAACCGGTGCCGTTGGCACCGTAATGATTGACATCATCAATAATCGTGAGAACATCTGGGGTGAAATTAGGCTTATTGCTTCTGCTAGATCAGCTGGTAAGAAGATTACTGTTCACGGTGAAGAACTAACTGTCGTTGAACTAACTCCAGAGGCATTTGATGGAATCGACATTGCTATGTTCGATGTTCCGGATGAAGTATCAGAAGTATGGGCACCGATTGCAGCAGCTCGTGGAGCAGTAGCGGTAGATAACTCGGGTGCTTTCCGAATGGATCCAGAAGTTCCTCTGGTTGTTCCTGAAGTAAACCCTGAGCAGGCCAGAAATAGACCTAAGGGAATCATCTCGAACCCTAACTGCACGACTCTGACCATGATGGCAGCTCTCGGTGCACTACACAGAAACTGGACGCTTACTGAGCTTGTTGTTTCTAGCTACCAGGCTGTATCAGGAGCAGGTACTGCAGGTATTGAAAGATTGCGTAATGAGATCAGTGCTGTTGCAGGTAGCGAGGCGGGTTTGCTAAGTGGCGATGTTGAGGCTCTTCTAGGCAATTCGGGGCTACAGGTTTCTGACTCTCCATTCCCAGCACCGGTAGTTCTAAACGTTGTTCCTTTTGCTGGTTCTCTAAAAGCTGGAGGTTTCTCAAGCGAAGAGATGAAGGTTAGAGATGAGAGCCGCAAGATTCTTGGTATTCCAGGGCTAAAGGTTGCAGCGACCTGTGTTCGTGTTCCTGTACTTGTGAGCCACTCACTAACCGTTCATGCAACCTTTGCTAACCCACTAACAGTTGCTGATGTCCACAAAGCTCTAGAAGAAGAGCCAACCATCAAGCTTGTTGATGATCCTGCTAATGGCCTATGGCCAACACCTAACATGGTGGCAGGTCAAGACCCAACCTACGTTGGAAGAGTAAGACAGTCTTTGGACTTTACAAACTCTATTGAGATGTTCGTTGTGGGTGACAACCTTAGAAAAGGTGCTGCTCTAAACACCTATGAAATAGCGGAGCTGGTTGCTAGCGAATTCTAATTCGCTCGGCTAACCTGAATACATGCGCAAGTTCGGGGTATTGGTTATTGCAGCAATTGCTGCATTGGTTTTGTCTTCATGTTCTACTACTGCTCCTGAAGCAAAGATCAAACTCCCTGAAAAGCCTCCTGTTGAAACTCCGGTAGTTAATGAAGCAGATTATGCCGATGGCTACGGAGGTTACATCTTCCGAGTTGGCGGTGGAACTGTTTGGTGCACAATCAACACAACTCCTGGCTTTGCCCTTTGTGAGCACAGAGATGTTGATGTTGCCTATGAGATTCCAGAAGCTCCAGCTAGTTGTGAAGGTGCTTGGGGTTACCAGGCAAGACTCTGGGGATTCCTACCATCAGAGGGTCAAGTTGCTGATTGGTTCTGTTCAAGTGGTTTGTACTCAGATCCTGAAGAGGCTTATAGCCTTCCTTCTGGAAGCAAGATTGTCGTTGGCGACATAACTTGTTTTGCTGCAGAAACAGTAGCTCGATGTGACAATACCCAAGGTCAGTACTTAGTTCTAGGTTCTGAAATCTTTGGGTTTGGTAACTAGTCTTTAGCTTTTAGAGTTACAACTCTTACTTCTGGTCGACAAGCCAATCTAACTGGTGCATAAATAGAATGCCCCAAACCAGCACATACATTTACCCAAAGCTTCTTAGTTTTTAGTGGTACTTGATGTAATCCTCTTGCAAACTTCGTTGGTAGATCACAGTTAGTAACAAGTGCTCTTCCCCAGAATGGCCAACATACTTGACCGCCATGTGTGTGACCTGCAAACACCACATCTGCCTCACTTAGATCTTCTAGGACTCGAAGGTAAGGAGCATGGGTGATACCAACGAGCAGATCAGCTTTACCTAATTTTCTTAGGTCATTTTTGGCTTTAGCAACATCATCTCTAAGTTCATGAGGATCATCTGTTCCGAAGAAGTTAATGCGAATGCCGTTCACATTCACGCTCTTAGCAGTGTTGTTTAGGTTCTCCCAACCAAAGGAACTAAAGCCTGCGTTTAGCGAATCAGTGTCTAGCTTTAGCGGAGCATCTTCTTCACGATGACGATCTGATGGACGCATCAGATACTTCACAGGGTTTCTCTTTGAAGGAGCGTAGAGATCGTTAGAACCATTCACAAACACCCCTGGCACTCCAGTCAAGGGATTCAGAGCTTCTAGTACTGGTTTTATGCCTTGGGCATGGCCTAGGTTGTCACCAGTGTTGATTACTAGATCTGGGTTTGTTTTAGATTGAAGAGTCCTGATCCAACGCTGCTTGTATTTCTGCCAAGGAGCCATGTGAATATCGCTGATGTGAAGCACAACTATGTCTTTACTGCCTTGAGGCAATACCTTTAGCTCACTTCTCCTGATTGCGAACCAGAATCTTTCGATGCATGTAGCCCAGATGATTACAGCTAAGGCAGCAGCACCTAGGTATAGCAAAAACTCCACTAAGGGCCTTTGCTAATGATTAGCAGGATTGCACTAGATGACGGAACAGACTTTCCGCCGGCAGGCAATGTGCCAACTACATTACCCTCAGGAACAGTAGGGTCATTGACGAAGAGTTGTGTCTGCGAAGGCTGAGGAACGCTAACCGTTGGGAAACCAGCGGCATTGATAGCCGCTGTTGCTTCTGCCACAGTCATGCCCTTGACATTAGGCAACTTAGTCAATCCACCCTTCGAGATGTAGATCTTGATCATGCTGCCTCGAGGGATTACTGTGCCAGCCTTTGGATTGATGTAGGCAACAGTTCCAGCCGGCTTGGTTGATCCAACAGGAGTAACCATAATCTTCGCGTTTAGATCTGCAGCAATAATGTTCTGAGCAGCTACGTCAGGAACCTGACCGGACACCTGAGGAATCTCAATCATTGTGGCATCGATCATGTCCTGAGGCGGAGCATCAAACTTCTGACCTGGGTAAGTTTTGTTGGCGGTTTTCATAATTGTTCGCCAGATTTCGTGGCGAACAGTTCCACCAGGTCGCTTGTTCAAAGTAATTTTTCTAAGTGAAGTATTACCTGAAACGTTTCCAACCCATACAGCCGTTCCAACAGCAGAAGAGAAACCAGTCATCCAGGTGTGAACACCAGAGTCTGTTGTTCCAGTCTTACCGGCAAGAGGAGTTCCATCTCCAGTAGATGAAGCACCACCGGTACCACCGTTTATAACTGCCTGCATTGCTCTAGTCATACCGGCTGCTACTTGAGGAGAAACAGCCTGAGAACAAATAGATTTAGGAACCTGAAGTTCAGATCCAGTCTCTCTGGAGACCACTCGGTCAATTGCAATAGGAGAGCAGTAAACACCTTTGTTAGCAACTCCTGCAACAGCTGCTGCCATGGATAGAGGAGCGATTTCGTTAATTCCAAGAATCGATGCAGGGTAAGAAACTAGTTCCGTTCCATCTGCTCTGTGCACTCCGAATCGCTTTGCCATATCTCTAATGTCACAGAGGTCTAGTTGGCTAGCCATAGACGCAAAGGCGGTGTTTACAGACATCGATGTTGCCTTCAGGGCACTAAGGTCTTCTGGTGCTGCTGAGTCGTTACCTGGTGCCCAGGTTCCAACATTGGATCCACAGCGAGAACTAAACTCGGCTGCATTCCATTCTTTGACTCGACCATCAACGTGGTCATTGAGCTTGAAGCCCTTAGTTAGCCATTCGGCAAGAGTGAAGATCTTGTACGTGGAACCGCTCTGGAATCCAGAAGATCCACCGTAATTCTTATCAGCCGAGTAGTTCACTGATGTGTGGCCCTCGAGACCCGAATCTGTTTGGTCATAGATTCTGTTTTGAGTTAGAGCAAGGATTCTTCCTGTACCAACCTGAACTGAAACGCTTGATGCACCAACCTTAGATTTGTCTGTTGGTGGAACCCAAGTCTTTGTTGCCTTATCAGCAACTCTTTGAAGCTTGAGGTCGATAGTTGTGTAGATATCTAGGCCACCCTTACGGAGAAGGATTTCTCTATCTTCTTTGCTAGGACCAAACTCTGGGCTGTTACGAATGTTCCAAACTACATAGTCACAGAAGAAAGCAGTGGTCTGATCGCTTTCACAACCAACAGGAATCTTCTGGATGTTTAGTTCAATCTCTGAAGCCTTATATTCATCTGCTTCTGACTGAGTAATGTCACCTGCGTTTGCCATGTTTTGAATTACAAGGTTTCGTCTACTTAGAGCACGTTCTTTGTTCTCTTCAACATCTGGTCTGTAAAGCTCTGCACCTTTAAGCATTGCGGTGAGCATTGCGGCCTGAGGAACGTTGAGGTCTTTTGCCTTAATTCCAAAGTAGTACTCAGATGCAGCTTCAACACCATTGATGTTGGTTCCAAAGAATGAAAGGTTTAGGTAACCGGCAAGAATGTCTTGCTTGCTGTAGTCCTGTTCCAGAGCTAGAGCAAGGCGAACTTCTTGGAATTTTCTCTCGAGAGCATATTTGCTACTCGTCTGCAAATCGATAGCTTCTTGGTCACCGCTTAGGACAGCTGCTTCAAGAAGGTTGTTCTTCACAAACTGCATTGTGATGGTTGAACCACCAGCCCTAGATACACCCGCAACGTTGTTGACAATTGCTCGGGTGAATGAAATCCAGTCAACTCCACCATGATCATAGAAACGTGGGTCTTCAGTGTCGATAGCGGCACGAATCATGTTTGGAGAGATCTCATCGAAGTCGACGGAGATGCGGTTCTCGGCAAAGAATCTGGCTACCTGGACTGGCTTGCCATCTTGCATAGCGTAGATGTTCGAAGCATCGGCTGCGTTCACAGGCTTGATGAAGTCAGGAAGGCTCTGGAAGATAGAGACGGTAGCGCTGGCCCCAAGTCCACCCAACCAGACCACTGGTAGTACCAGTGCCATGCTTAGGATTCCAGCTACGGTGCTAAGACCAAAAAGTCCCAGCCAACCTGCCTTTTTCTTATTTTTCTTGCCCTTGTCAGCCATAGACTCAAGGTTACCTTCTATCTTTGAGAGGAACCATAAATATGGTCATCTGGGAATACACCGTAACCCCCCTTCCGCCCCACAATCCCAAGCAAATACTGGACCACTGGGGTGCACAAGGCTGGGAGCTCGTTCAGGTAGTTACCAGCCCCGAGGGCGGATATGTTGCTTACATGAAGAGAGCTAAGGCATAAATATGACTGGAAAAGTTGAAGCAAGACTAATCGAATTGGGCTTTCCCCTTCCTGAGGTTGTACCTCCGGTAGCGGCATATATTCCTGCTGTTGCCACAGGCAACCTAGTAATGACCGCTGGTCAATTACCCATGGTTAATGGCAAGTTGGTTGAAACTGGAAAAGTACCTTCAGATGTCTCACCTGAGAGAGCTAAAGAGCTTGCTCAGATAGCTGCATTGAACTGCTTAGCTGCTGTGAAGTATGCAATTGGTGATCTTGATCGAATTACAAGAATCGTAAAAGTAAATGGCTTTATTGCAAGCGACCCTAGCTTCACAGGACACCCTGCAGTAAACAATGGCGCTTCAGAATTCCTAGGCCAGGTCTTTGGAGATATTGGTATTCACGCTAGATCAACTATTGGTGTTGCAGTTCTTCCTCTAGATGCTCCAGTTGAAGTTGAACTGATTGTTGAGTTCAACTAGTCATTAGCTCCATCATGCAGTTTGTCGTTGATGGCAGTCATCACTGATGAGTCAGCAAGTGTTGTGGTGTCACCAACTGGTCTTCCTTCAGCTACATCTTTAAGAAGTCTTCGCATGATCTTGCCAGATCTCGTCTTAGGAAGTTCAGAGACAACCATAATTTGCCTAGGTCTTGCGATAGCGCCAATCTTTTCAGAGACCCAAGACCTCAGCACCTTGCCTATCTCTTCTTCATTTGGCGCATCACCTAGTTCATCTTGACGAAGAATTACGAAGGCAACTACAGCCTGCTCTGTAATTTCATCTTTAGCTCCAACAACAGCTGCTTCCGCGACCCAGTGGTGTTCAACTAGAGCTGACTCAATCTCTGCCGTTGAGAGTCTGTGTCCTGACACTTTGATTACATCGTCAATTCGACCAAGTAGCCAGATGTCACCATCTTTATCAAAGCGTGCCCCATCGCCAGCGAAGTATTTGCCTTTGAATCTTGACCAGTAGGTTTCAACGTAGCGTTCTGGATCGCCCCAGACACCTCTAAGCATGCTTGGCCATGGCTCATCAATAGTCAGATAGCCAGCTTCGCTGCCTTCATCCGTTTGTTTAACCGGTGCACCATTTTCATCAACAATTCCAACAGTGATGCCAGGCAGTGGTCTTTGAGCTGAACCAGACTTTGTCTTGAATGCATGGGGAATAGGGGAGATCATGATGGAGCCAGTCTCTGTCTGCCACCAGGTGTCCACAATCTCACACCTGGATCCGCCAACCACATCGTGATACCAGTGCCAAGCTTCTGGGTTTATTGGTTCACCAACAGAACCGAGCACTCTAAGTGAGGTTAGGTCATGACCATCAACAACTGCTCTACCAATTTTCATGAAGGTTCTAATGGCAGTGGGTGCGGTATAGAAAATACTTACTTTGTATTTGGCAATGATTTCCCACCAACGCTCAAAGTTAGGAGAGTCAGGAGTTCCTTCATAGATAACCTGAGTTACTCCATTGGCTAATGGACCATAAACCACATAGCTGTGACCAGTGATCCAACCAACGTCAGCGGTGCACCAATAGACATCGGTGTCTCTTTGTAAATCAAAAACTACCTTGTGTGAATAAGAAGCTCCAGTTAGATAGCCGCCTGTTGTGTGGAGGATACCTTTAGGTTTTCCTGTAGTTCCTGAGGTGTAGAGAATAAACAGAGGATGTTCTGAATCAAATCCTTCTGCTTCATGTTCAGGAGATGCTTTTGCTAACGCATCATGCCACCAAACATCTTTCTCGGACATCGAAACATCTGCCTTAGTTCTTTGAACTACAAGAACATGTTCGATTGATGGGCAGCTGTTGTCTTGAAGAGCTTGGTCGACGGCTTCTTTGAGTGCATGGGCCTTGCCTTTGCGGAAACCACCGTCTGCTGTGATGACTAGCTTCGCTTGCGCATCATTGATTCTGCTTCTAAGTGAGTCAGCACTGAAACCACCGAAGACCACGCTGTGGACAGCTCCTATTCGGGCAACTGCCAAGATAGCGATAACAGTTTCAGGAATCATTGGCATGTAGATGGCCACCCGGTCACCAGATCTGATACCAAGATCTAGAAGAGCGTTAGCTGCCTTCTTAGTTTCAGCAAGTAATTCGCTGTATGAGTAGGTCTTGGTGTCTCCAGGTTCACCTTCGAAAAGGATTGCTGTTTTATCTCCTCTGCCTTCTATAACATGCCTATCTAGGCAGTTGTAACTAGCGTTAATCTGGCCATCCTCGAACCACTTAGCGAACGGGGGATTGGACCAATCCAGGGTCTTGGTGAAGGGCTTGTGCCAGCTGAGCTGGTTGGCTTGGGTGGCCCAGAAACCTAATCTGTCTGCCTTAGCGGCATCGTAGAGTTCATGTTTTGAATTGCTGGTCATACTTTGGATTGTATAGGTGCACAGACTGCAGCGACCGATTTACCAAAAAGCGTTACATCATCGGGAGAAACCTAGCCCAATGGCTCGAATCTAGACCGCCCATATAACTCTTCCTGAGCGTAATTGAAATTTTACCGTTTTTCTTGCGAAGCCTGCTGCGTTCTTGTTATGCTATCGAAGTCAGCTTCGGCTGACCTGTGATACATCGATTCCCCCAATCATGTATCACCGGCCCCGGTCACTCCCCCCAGAGACCGGGGCCCCTTAATTTAACTGGCCCTTTTACACAGCTCAAATACTCGTGCCTTATCCCCAATTTCAAATCAGTTTTCCTTGGCGAATAGCTCACTATTCAATATTGAGACATGTCTGAATTAGCTGCCCTCAAAGATCTTCTTGAAGATCTGATGGTCACCGATGTGCTTATAGACGGAAATCTTTCACTTCAAGTTGAGCGAAGTGGAAATTTAGAACCTGCACAAAATCCTTTTCAAGATGAACTAGAAGTTGTGTCTTGGATAAGAAACCTACTTAGATTGCACGGCTCTCGGTTAGACATAGCCAAGCCGATTTCAGAAGCCACATTCGAGTCAGACTTCGGATTGCTTCGAGTGCATGCAGTGTTGGGCGGCGAGTGTTCAAAGAGAACTCAAATATCAATTAGGAGACACTCGACATCTAATCTCTCGCTTAGAGATCTAGTGCGTAACGAATCCATCGCAGAACAACAGCTAAGCACTTTGCTAGAGATTGTGAACAGCCGTGAGAACTTTGTAGTTATTGGCGCTACCGGAACTGGTAAAACTACTCTGCTCAAAGCGATGTTAGGAGAAACTTCGCATGAGCGAATAATTACAATTGAGGACGCATCTGAGCTAAATCTAAGCGGGAACAGCATTGGTCTAATTACTAGATCCAGTAATCATGAAGGCATAGGCCAGGTTACTCTTGGGCACTTAGTGCGTGAAGCACTGCGAATGAGACCGGATCGATTAGTAATTGGGGAAGCTCGGGGAGAAGAACTTCTAGTTCTACTCCAAGCAATCAACACGGGCCACAACGGCTCCGGCTTTACTCTGCACGCCAACTCTGTTGAAGATGCTTGGCCTCGATTACTAGGTATTTTGGTCGGGGCTGGAGTGAGCATCGAATTTGCTCGAGTACTAATTTCAAGTTCAATCACGTGGGTCATTGAAATAAAGAGAGTCAGCGGCAAAAGGGTTGTCTCCGCAATCCAAAGATTGAGACTAATCAATGTCTGACTCACTAAACCTCACAAAGTTTGTCGGACTATTTAAAGCTGGAGTCAGTCTTGAGCAATCCATTGAGCAAATAGGAGGAGCTGATCAAAGCTCTAAGGGTCTGAGGTATTTACTTCAAGTTTCTCTAGATTCAGGATCTGCTGTTGCATCGGAACTGGAGTTTGTGGCCGAGCTGTTCTCTTCACGAGAGAGAAACATGCAGAGAATCGAAATCGCTCATGCTAGCCCCAAGTCAACTGCTCGCTTGATGCTTTTGCTTCCACTCTTGATTTTGGGTATGGCTGAGTTTCTAGGCTGGGGAGTATTAGGTTCACTAACCCAGCGACCCATCATTACGGTGAGCATTCTTCTTGGACTAGCCCTTCTTCTAATCTCCAAAGCCATAACTTCGAGTCTGTTAAAGCGAGCGAAGCCTGCGGAGAGTTTCGCTGGCTTCTATCTTTTAGGAGTTGCATTGCAGATCTCAGGCGGCACCAACTTGTATCTGGCTCAGAAACGAGCTGCAGCAATCTACACCGACATTTTTGGTAGCTCGCCAACACTCGAGGAATTTGCAGTCATGGAACAGGTGTCTGAGCTTGTTGAGCAAAAAGGGGCTCGAGCAAATGAGCTTCTTCGAAAGCAAGCAAAGTTGATGCAAGAGAAGACCCAGCAGGCAACTGAACTGAAGATTGAAAAACTAGGGGTCAAGCTGATGGTGCCTTTAGGGCTAGGGGTTTTACCTGCCTTTGTATTTTTAGCTATCGTTCCGCTAATGGTGACTACCCTGGGATCAAATTGAAGAAAGAGGAAAACAATGAAACAAATCTGGTTGGACGAAACTGGTGCCAGCACCGCCGAATACGCAATCATCACCCTGGCAGCAGTCGGGTTCGCAGGATTGCTACTCACCATCTTGCGGTCTCCAGAGGTGAGGCAAATGCTCATGGACCTAATAAAGTCAGCCCTCACGGTAAGTGGTTCTTCCTAGAAGACAAAGGTTCGGTAACAGCCGAATTCGCCATGGTCTTGCCTGTGGTGATGTTAGTACTGTTTCTGGCTCTGACTATCCTTAGCCTGCAAGCCAGTCGAATTGCTCTAGTGGAGGTTGCAGCAGAAGGTGCTAGAGCACTAGCTCGTGGGGAATCAGAACAGCTGGTTTCTCAACTTCTTGTGGACCACGAACTCGGTCCCAATTCTTCATTCCAATCAAGCTTCAGAGATCTTGCTGTTTGCGTTGAAGTTGCTCAAATACATGAAATTCGGGCTCTTGGAGGTTTGTTTCCCATTGAAGTCAAAGAAGTACAATGCGCTCGAAAGGGGGGTTTATGACGAGGCAAGACGATTTTGGGGCTGGCACAATTCTGGGTTTAGGACTGATTTTCATGGTTTTGGGAATAATGACACTCTCTTTGGGTATTACAACTCAAAGCCTTGCAATTGCTAGGCTTCAGGCCCAAACAGACAACGCAGCTATCGCTGCAGAGGATGTTTTGCGGGGTTTAGCTATAGGTTTTCCCTGCGAAACGGCTGGGGAGATTGTGCAAGGATTTGGCGGGACCCTAGAACAATGCCATAAAGTCAATTTAGACCTCTATATAAGTGTGCGTTCGGAAGTTTTAGGTATAGTACAAAGAGTTCATGCTAGTGCAACCCCGAGTTAGGCACTACAAGCAAGGAGATTCGTGAGTTCAGGTTCAAAGTTAGTCATCGTAGAGTCACCGGCAAAGGCTAAGACCATTGCCAAGTACTTAGGCGATGAGTTCCGCGTACTCGCTTCAGTGGGGCATATTCGCGATCTGATAGACCTAAAAGACCTTCCTCCTGAGCTCAAGAAGAAGAGCACAATAGGTAAGTTCTCGATTGACGTGGAAGATGACTTCAAGCCTTATTACGCAATTTCACCAGGTAAGAACAAGACAGTTTCAGAGCTCAAGGCAGCACTAAAAGACGCAGATGAACTTTACTTAGCAACGGATGAGGACCGCGAGGGTGAGGCTATTGCCTGGCACCTTCTAGATGTTCTAAAGCCTAAGGTTCCTGTTCAGCGCATGGTTTTCCATGAAATTACCAAAGAAGCCATCCAAGCTGCGGTTGCAAACACTAGAGCCATTGATGATGATCTGGTTGAAGCTCAAGAAACCCGTCGTGTGGTTGACCGACTTTATGGCTATGAGATTTCTCCAGTGCTCTGGCGCAAGATTGCTCGAGGACTCAGTGCGGGTCGTGTTCAGTCTCCTGCAGTTCGTTTGGTGGTTGAGCGTGAACGTGAGCGTATGGCTTTCGTCTCTGGTGCTTATTTTGACATCAAGGCTTTGTTTGACACCGAGAAAACTGGTGAACCAACATTCGAGTCAAAACTTCATACCTATAACGGACAAAGAATCGCTACCGGAGAGTCATTCAACGACAAAGGTGAACTTGTTGCCAAGGTACTTCTTCTAGATGAAGAAAAAGCAACAGCCCTAGCCGAAGCGATTAAAGCCCCTAACGTTCCTGTCGAAGTTATCTCTGTTGAAGCTAAACCTTCTACAAGAAGACCAGCTGCTCCTTTCACTACTTCAACTTTGCAGCAGGAAGCTTCTCGTAAGTTGAGACTCTCAGCAAAGCAAACTATGGATGTTGCACAGTCCCTCTACCAAGAGGGTTACATCACATACATGAGAACAGATTCACCAACGCTCTCAACTCAGGCAATCACAGCAGCTAGAGCTCAAGCTAAAGAAATGTTTGGCGAAGAATTTGTCTCAAGTGCTCCACGTATCTACCAGGGAAAGAACAAGAACGCTCAAGAAGCTCACGAAGCGATTCGTCCAGCTGGAGAAATCTTCAAGAAGCCAAGCGAACTAACCGGAGAACTGTCAGGTAGAGCATTCGATCTTTATGACTTGATCTGGAAGAGAACTATTGCTAGCCAAATGCAAGACGCGAAGGTTTCTACCACCACTGCAAAGATTGCAATTTTCCCGCTAGCCAATGGAGACAGAGCAGAATTCACAGCCAGCGGAACTGTTGTTACTTTCCGCGGCTTTATGGCTGCCTATGAGGAAAGCCAGGACGAGAGCCGTAACGAAGAAGAATCAGTTGAGAAGGAAAGCAAGCTTCCAAACCTAGAAGTAGGGCAGAAGTTAGTGGTTCTAGAGGTCAACGCTAAGAACCACCAGACCTCGCCTCCTCCTCGCTACACAGAAGCAAGCCTTGTCAAAGCCCTTGAAGAAGAAGGCATTGGCCGACCTTCAACATACGCAGCAATCATTAGCAACATCTTGAACAAGGGTTATGTAGTAAAGCGTGGACAGGCTCTAGTGCCTGAGTGGATTGCCTTCACTGTTATTCGTTTCCTTGAGCAGAATGTTTCACGTCTTGTTGACTACGCATTCACCGCTCGCATGGAAGAAGATCTAGATGAGATTGCCAATGGAAACATTGAGCGAAGTGAATGGCTTAAGCAGTTCTACTTTGGTGCAGGCGATAACCCAGGTCTGCACAGTGTTGTTGAGAACATTGGCGACATAGATCCAAAGGCGTTGAACTCACTTGACCTAGGCGATGGAATCACTCTTCGCACAGGTAAGTACGGGCCGTACATGGAGATCTACATAGAACCTAATGCTGAAGGTGCAGATGAGAATGGTCGCAGAATCATTAACATTCCTGAAGGTCTTGCTCCTGATGAACTAACTCTTGAAAAGGCTCACGAGCTTATTGAAGCTCCTATCCTGCAGGATCGAATTCTTGGTGTGCATCCAGAATCAGGACACAACATCTTGTTCAAGGATGGAAGATACGGTCCTTACGTTTTGATTGACGATCCAGAAGCTGAAAAGCCAAAGACTGCCTCTCTTTTCAAAACCATGTCGGCTGAATCTGTTGATCTAGATGTTGCTCTAAAGCTTCTTTCTCTTCCAAGAGTTATTGGTCAGGATCCTGAAACAGGGCTAGACATCACTGCTCAAAACGGTAAGTTCGGTCCATACATGCTCAAGGGTAAAGAATCTAGAAGCTTGCAAGCTGAGGAACAGATCTTTGATTTGGATCTTGCTGGTGCTCTAGAAATCTTTGCTCAGCCTAAGTACGGTGGCCGTAGAACTGCAGCAACTCCATTGAAGGAATTCGGTGAAGACCCAGCAGCAAAGACTAATGTTGTTGCTAAGTCTGGTCAGTTCGGTCTTTATGTAACAGATGGTGTCCTAAACGCAACTGTTCCGAAAGACGAGCCACTGGATGAACTAACTCCTGAGCGAGCTTTCGAGCTACTGGCTATCCGTAGAGAAAAACTAGGGCTAGAGCCAGGAGTTCCTGCCCCTAAGGTTTCCAAGGCAGGGCGTAGGAGCGTTGCTCCAGCGAGAACTGTCAAAAAGGGTGCTACCAGAAAGAAAGCCGGCTAATGTCAGGTCTTTTCATTTCCTTCGAAGGCATTGATGGTGTTGGTAAATCAACGCAGGCAGATCTTCTAGAGGCTTGGCTAACCGAGCAGAATAAAGAAGTTGTCAGAACACTAGAACCAGGTGGAACTGATGTTGGTGTTGAGATTAGAAAGATTCTTCTGCACCACAAAGGTGATTTAGCTCCTAGAGCAGAAGCAGCCTTGTTTGCAGCTGACCGAGCTCACCATGTTGCTAGCAAGATTCGTCCGGCACTTGAGCAGGGAAAGATTGTAATCACTGACCGCTACTTTGATTCTTCCGTTGCCTACCAAGGAGCCGGCAGGGATCTATCAAGAACTGAAGTTAGAGATTTATCTCTTTGGGCTGTTGGCGGACTGCTGCCGAATCTAACCGTTCTGCTTGATCTACCTGCTGATGAAGCAAGGGCTCGAAGAAACTCTTCTGGAACAGAACCAGATCGCTTAGAAAAAGAAAAGACTGAGTTCTTTGAAACTGTTAGATCTGCATACCTAGATTTGGCAAAGGCAGAACCAGAGCGATTCTTGGTTGTTGATGCTTCTGTATCGGTTGAACTAATGCAAGAAGTTATTCGTGAACGAGTAGCTGGACTTATTTAGTTCAATGCTTACTCCACCAAAAGTTTTCAGAGATGTAGTCTCCCAGCCTGAGGCTATTGAACAACTTTTAGGCGCAATTGGTCAGGGTAATGATGTTCATCACGCTTGGCTATTTACTGGACCTCCCGGATCTGGCAGATCTCAGCTAGCTTTAGCATTCGCAGCTTCTCTGTTGTGTGCTGATGGTGGTTGCGGTAATTGCAACTCCTGCCAAATGATTCAGTCAAGAAATCATCCAGATGTGCAGGTCCTCAACACTGAGCGTGTTCTCATCAGCATTGATGAAGTGACTGAGTTCATTGAGAAGTCCATTCAGATGCCAGCTATTGGTAAGTACCGAATCATGGTTATTGAAGATGCTGACCGAATGTCAGAGCGAACAAGCAACCTATTGCTGAAATCTCTAGAAGAACCTCCTAAGGGAACTATCTGGATGATCTGTGCTCCAAGTGAAGCTGACTTGCTTCCAACAATTCGATCTAGAGTTCGTCGCGTTCAGCTAAAGGTTCCTACTGTTGAAGCTGTTGCCCAACTACTTGTTGAGAAGTATGGCATTGGTCTTCAACTGGCTCAGCAGAGTGCTGCTCAAGCCCAAAGCCATGTTGGCATGGCTAGAAGATTGGCTAGTAATGCAGGGGCGAGAGACAGAAGATCTCAAGCCCTCAAAGCAGTTCTTTCAATCACAGACATTCCTTCAGCCATGGCAGTCTCAGAAGCTCTGGCCAAGCTAGCCGAAAGCGATGGAGCTCAGCTAACCGCAGAGCAGGATGAAGCGGAACGTAAAGCACTATTCCTCGCACTAGGTGTGAGTGAAGAGAGCAAGCTAAACCCAAGTTCTCGTGCCCAACTCAGAAGACTGGAAGAGTCTCAGAAGAGAAGAGCAACTAGGTCTAAACGTGATGGTTTGGATCGAATCCTCATTGACCTGATGGGGCTCTACAGAGATGTTCTAACAGTTCAGCTAGGAGCAGGCGAACCTCTAATCAACGTTGACTTAGTTCAAGAAATTACAAAACTTGCTAACGAGAGTACTCAAGCACAATCAATTCACAATATTGAAGAAATTGAAAAGGTTAGAAACCGCATGGAGCGAAACGTTAGAGATGTTTATCTCTTGGATTCTTTAGCTGTGACATTTAGAAGAAAGGCCTCAAAATGAGCCGTTTGAATACAACCGTTCTAACCTTGAGCATTGTTGCAGG
This sequence comes from Rhodoluna sp., assembly GCA_044373385.1. Lineage (GTDB taxonomy): Bacteria > Actinomycetota > Actinomycetes > Actinomycetales > Microbacteriaceae > Rhodoluna. The sequence continues at coordinate 112,815 of JBILQF010000004.1, read as the reverse complement.
TGTGGTTGCCGCAACATCTATAATCTTTCCTTCAGTGTTTGATGGACCAAAGCCTTCAGCAACTAATCCAGGGGATACAGCAACACCAACAAGTCTTGAAGGCTTCTATTCGCAGACTCCTGTGTGGAGTGATTGTGACGGAAGGAACAATGATGCGAGGTGTGGTTTTGTTCAAGTTCCATTGAATTGGAATAAACCTGAACAGGGCGGAATAAAGATTGCGGTTGCAATAAACCCAGCAAGAGATCCTGAGAATTCCCCTTACCTACTGATGAATCCAGGTGGCCCTGGTTCAAGCGGAAGAGAGTGGGTAACTGAATACCTTGACTCACTAGGCACTGAAGAACTTAGAGCTGAATACAACATCGTTGGATTTGATCCTAGAGGTGTTGGCAAGAGTTCGGCTGTCAAATGCTATGACGATAAGGAACTATACAGTTTCTACTACGACCAGTCTCCATACGATTATGCGAGCACAGAAGACCTGGAATACTCAAAGTCATCTATTGCTGACTTTGGTGCTGCCTGTTTAGAAAACACAGGACCACTTCTTGGGCACATCGATACTTCATCAGCGGCTAAAGACATGGACATCATCCGAGCAGTGCTTGGTAGTGAAAAGCTGAACTACCTTGGCTTCTCCTACGGCACATTACTTGGAGCAACCTATGCAAGCTACTTCCCTGAGAAGGTTGGCAGATTTGTTCTAGATGGAGTTGTTGATCCGACCTCTACCCCTTCACAAGATTCACTCAACCAACTAATCGGATTTGAATCAGCCATGCGGTCGTATCTAACGGACTGCATTGACAACGATGCTGAATGCCCGTTCACAGGACTATCCGTTGAGAAGGCTATGGACAAAGTCGGCAAGGACTTCCTTGGGGTATTAGAAAAGAAGCCTGTCTACACCTCCGAAGGCAAGAGGAAGTTGACTCTCAACTCAGGGTTCACAGGCATGATTGCTGCCCTCTATTCAGACCAGTCTTGGCCGTATTTAACTCAGGCGTTCAATGAGTTCTTTAGTAAGACAAAGCCAGATGGCAGGATTTTCCTAGTGCTAGCTGACTCATACTTCTCATACAACGCTGAGACTGAAGAGTTCACTGCAAACTCCAATGAGGCATTCAAAGCCATTTCATGCATTGATAGCCGTGAGTCCGATAAGCCAGCAGACATGAAAGCTCAGAACGACTTGGTCAAACAGACCAGCAAAGTCTTCGGACGTTACTGGCAGTACGGTGGGTTGGCATGTAACGAATGGCCGTTTGATATTGTCGAAGGACCAAGCGACTACTCAGCTAAAGGTGCACCAACCATGTTGGTAATCGGCACAACAAACGATCCAGCTACTCCTTACTCTCAGGCAAAGAATTTTGCTAAGGAGGTTTTGGAGAAGAGCTACCTTCTGACTTACGATGGAGAGGGACACACAGCTTACGGCTCTACAAACAGTTGTGTTTCAAATACCGTCGATGAATTCCTAATCAATGGCAAACTCCCTAAAACAGAAAAGACCTGCTAGGCCCAATGCCAAACAATCGATTTCAAGAAGCATATTCCAAAAGATTTAGAGCACTTCTCTCAAACGAACCAACAGGAACACCACCTTGGCTGGATGTGATTGCTCGAGGTGAAACTGGTGGCTTGTTCATGCCAACCGATGCTCCTTGGATAGTTCACAGAGACTTCGGAACTTTAGTGGGTGGAATCAGAGCTTTACTTTTGCAAGCTCTTCACCCAGGGACTCTTGCTGGAGTCGCTCAGCACTCAAGATATGAGCAAGATGCTTTGGGGAGACTTGCAGGAACAATCCGATGGCTTACTGTTACTACCTTTGGGTCTCATGAAGCTGTCGCTGGAGAAGCTAGCCGAGTAAACAGATTACACGATCGCGTTAAAGGTGAATACACCAAGACTTCAGGGGAAACTCTTGCTTACAAAGCCAAAGACACTGACCTACTGCTTTGGGTTCATGTCGCTTTCACTGATTCATTTCTAACCTGCCACCTAGATTATGCCTGGCGTGAGATTCCTGGTGGAGGCGATGCTTATGTGGATCAGTGGGCAAGATCAGTTGAGCCACTAGGTCTTTCTAGAGTTCCTCACACCAAGGCAGAGCTCGATGCTGAGTTCAAAGGTTTCTTTGATCGCAACGAACTACGAGTTGATGACACCACTAGAAAAGTTATTCAATTCATCAGAAAGCCAGGTTTACCACTTCTAGTTAGACCGATTTACAGATTGCTGTTTGCTGCAGCGGTAGTTTCCCTTCGTCCCGAGCACAGAAAGATGTTGGGTCTTAGAACCTTGCCTAAGTGGCTCGTTGTTCCTGTGACAAGAGTTGCGCTAAGGGCCCTTCAAACACTTATAGGCCCAGATTCACCAATTGAAGATGGTGCTCTTGATAGATTGCGCCGTTTGGGAATCATCTCTGCTGAGCCTAAATCCTAATAAGCGCAAATAATCCGGCACATTTTGCTTCCCTTCAAGGAAAAATTTTGAATTCAAACAGGCCAGAACCCCGTGGAGATCAAATCTCTAACTGCCAAGAGAACACTTGCTGCTTACAAAGTAGTGGCCATTTTAATCTGAGGCGAGCATAGTCAACCACCCAAATTCCTCGTTCCGGCAAGCCCAACTGATAGTTCAAGGTCCATGGGGTAGCGTAAACAGCATAGGAAATTCTTTCAATGACGAAGGGAAGTTCTGGATTGAGCATTTTTAGTGACCTCGTCCCACAAAAAGTTGGACTAGACGAGTGGGTTAATCGTGTGGCTGACCTAACTCAACCAGAACGAATCGTTTGGTGTGATGGTTCAAACGATGAATATAATCAGATGATTGATTTGATGCTCAACATGGGCACCCTCATCAGGTTAAATCCGCAGAAAAGACCTAATTCCTACTTAGCTAGGACCAACCCAACAGATGTTGCTCGAGTAGAAGAGCGCACTTTTATCTGTTCCACAGAAGAAGTTCAGGCTGGGCCCACCAATTATTGGATGTCTCCAGAAGACATGAAGAATAAACTTGAAGGATTATTCGCTGGCTCTATGCGTGGAAGGAACATGTATGTAATTCCTTTCTCAATGGGACCGATGGATTCTTCCTTGGCTCGTTTCGGTATTCAGATCACTGATAGCGAATATGTGGTGGCTAACATGCATATCATGACCAGGGTCACTCCAGCCGTTATTGATCGGATTCATGCTGGAAACAGTTGGGTTGCCACTATGCACTCAGTCGGAGCGCCAAATGATAACTCAGCTTGGCCGTGTAATGACGAGAAGTATATTGCTCACTTCCCTGAAACCTTAGAGGTTTGGTCGTTTGGGTCTGGTTACGGGGGTAACGCTCTGCTAGGTAAGAAATGCATGTCTTTGCGGATTGGATCAGTCTTGGCCAAAAGGGAAGGTTGGTTAGCAGAGCACATGCTAATACTGCGGCTAATCAGCCCTGAAGGTAAAAAGTATCACTTGAGTGCTGCATTTCCTTCGGCCTGTGGCAAAACGAATTTGGCCATGTTGCAACCATCTATTCCAGGATGGAAGGTCGAGACTCTGGGAGATGACATCGCTTGGATATCGCCAAATTCCAATCGAAGGTTAAGGGCGATAAACCCTGAGAATGGGTTCTTCGGTGTCGCCCCTGGAACTTCAATTCACACAAATCCAGTCGCGATGGAACTTGTTAGCAAGGACACTATTTTTACTAACACCGCACTAACCAGTGATGGCGATGTGTGGTGGGAAGGTATGAGCAAAACGATTCCTGCAGGGTTAATCGACTGGAGGGGAAATGTTTATGACCCCGCTTCGGACAAACCTGCTGCACACCCTAACGCCAGATTTACATCACCTGCTAAGAACTGCCCAACCATTTCAGCGGATTGGGATTCTCCGGAAGGCGTTGAACTAGATGCCATAATATTCGGTGGCCGCAAGAGTAATGGTGTTCCTCTTGTAACCGAGAGTGATAGCTGGCAACATGGTGTTTTCATGGGCGCAACCATGGCAAGCGAGCAGACGGCAGCCGCTGAAGGTGTGGTTGGTGAAGAAAGAAGAGATCCTTTCGCAATGATACCCTTCTGCGGCTACAACATGGCAAGCTACTGGGATCACTGGCTTAATTTTGACCAAGACAATCTGATTCTTCCAAAGATTTTTAAAGTCAATTGGTTTCTCAAAAACGATGAGGGTAAATTCATTTGGCCAGGTTTTAGCGAAAATTCCAGAGTGCTTCGCTGGATAGTGCAGAGAGTTGACGGCACAGTGAAGTCCAACAAAACAGCGATAGGTTCATTGCCTTACCTAAAGGATCTAGGCGTTTCGGAGCTAGGAATCACTGAAGTCGACCAAGCTCAACTCCTGTCTGTTGACCGCTCGTCAGTAATAGCAGATTTAGACGCAATTGCCATTTACTTCAATGGCTTCGGGGACGCATTGCCTAGTCGTTTCAGAGACGAACTTGCCCAGCGCCAAACGGCAGCTATGGATCTTGCTGAGTCGCAATAGTGGATTTTAATCGAGTGGCTAGATTTGACTATTCGCTTTCCGCGCTTGGGCATAAAAGCGAATTAATGATTCAGTGGCCGCTGAGTGATCTGAATTACAGACCATGGCTAGAAGCAATAATCTTTTTGGCTCTGTGAAGCCTGGCTACCAACTCTGCTTGACGAATCCCTAGATCCTGAGAAACATCACTCATCTTCCGTTTCTCAATTAGTAGTCCTTGCGCTACTGCTCGAATCGCAGCAGGTAGTTGGTCCACCGAGTCCTGAAGTTGCTTGTTACTCAGACTAGAAATATCTGGTTCCCCCTCATCAAAAGTCACATCTAGATCAAAATCATTAGACATTTTTTCTCTCCTAAATAAACTTCGCTCGGTAGCTTTGAACAACGCTTCTCATACCTATGCCACACACACCAACTAAATCTTTGCCACGGTGATATTCAAACACGCACTCATCGGTTGCATCACCGGCAACCAAGGTCACTTTATCGGCTAGCCCAAGTGAACCAAAAGCTAGTAGGTGTATCTCATACTGATCACTCCAGAACGATGGTACTGGCTTGAACTGGTCCTGTACAAGTGATTCAAACTTCTCTTCTGCGTTTAGTTGAGCAGCTATAACTGCAGCAGCTCTTTTTGCAGTTTCTGTTGGTATGTTCCAGTGTTCTACTCTTCTTGGGACATTATCGAATATTGGATTAGCGAATCTAGCAACGTCGCCGATGGCATAAACATTGGGGATAACACTTCCTGAAGAGCTAATGGCTCTCATAGCGCTATCAACTAAGACACCGTCACTTAGGTCGATGCTGGTGCTTTCTAGCCACTCAGTGTTTGAATGAGACCCCACGGCTTCGATCAAAACATCACACTTGATACTGCTGCCATCATCAATGCGAACCTCGCGGACTCTTGTGTCTCCTGAGAGTCCTACTACAGAACGATTTAGAAGAAAACGAACACCTTCGGCTTCATGTCTAAGTTGCATCTGCCGAGCAAGTTCAGTGCCTAGAGGTCTAAGCATTGGATGAGCAGAGTTATGCACCACAGTCACATCACAACCCAATTTGGCTGCTGTGGCTGCTACCTCGCAACCAATAAAGCCTCCACCAACGATTACGACATCTGCACCAGGAGTTAGTTCTGCTCTGAGGTTGATGGCATCATCTAGAGTTCTTAGGGCATGCCTACCGGCTAAATCACCGTTAGCAAGGTTTAGTCTTCTAGGTCTAAGCCCAGTGGCAATCACTAGGGCAGAGTATGGATGAACCATGTCTGAGCTGTCTGCGACGGTGTTGTGTTGTAGATCTACTGATAGTGCTCTAGTTCCTAAGACCCAGTTCACATCTGCTGTTGCAGCTCGTTCTTCAAAGGCAACAGCCTCGTGAGTCACCTCATTGGCTAGGACTTCTTTAGATAGGGGAGGCCTGTTGTATGGCTTATGAGCTTCCTCACCAATGATTGTGATTGGCCCGGCGTAGCCAAAACGTCGTAGTGATTCTGCTGTTCGCAATCCACCCATGGATGCGCCAACGATGACTACGGGATGGTTCATGTTCTATTCGACGATACGAATTGCTTGCATAGGGCAAACATCAATTGCTGCCTCTATGTTTGCTCGCTCTGAATCATCGGCTTCTGCCGTGTATTCAAGCTTGTCGTCAGAATTCAAACGAAAGATCTCTGGCGCTTCAAATACACACTGCCCATAGTGTTGGCACTTAGACATATCGACTTCGACTTTGATCATTTGCTATTCCTTTTCTACAACGGTCGACGGATAAAGATCTTTAGACGGTGTTCTAATACCTCTGAACTCCCAGTCTCCTCCCAGAGCTGTTGAAACCACTTCTTCAGAAGAAGTAGGTTGAGCTCCAACATCCGTTCGGATGCTTGTTGGACCTTCAACAATGTGGTTGGTTAGTTTCCCTAAACCTTCTACCTCAACCTCTACAACATCGCCTGGTTCGACTGGTCTTGAGTTAGCTGGAGTACCTGAGAACAACATGTCGCCTGGTACCAAGGTGATGGTTCTTGCGATATCGGCAACTAGGTAGTGCATATCCCACTCCATGTTGTCGGTGTTATCTTCTTGCTTCACAACCCCATTCACATATGTTCTTATGAATTTGTTTTTGAAGTCCCAGTCAGTAACTAGTCCTGGTCCCACTGGAGCGAGAGTGTCTGAACCTTTAACTCGAAGCATGGAACCTGCATCGGTATCTCTAAAGTCATGAAGACCAAAGTCGTTGCCGATGGTGTAGCCAGCTATGTATTCGCCAGCTTCCTCAGGGGAGATGTTTCTGCAGGTCTTGCCAATAACAATTACGATCTCGCCTTCGTAGTTCAACCACTTAAGTCCTGCTGGTCGAACCACAGCACCGTTATGTGAGTTAAGAGCAGTGATTGGCTTGTGGAAGTAAGTTGGAGCAGCAGGTAGCTTGGTCATGAACTCCTGAGTTCTAGAGTCGTAGTTCAGGTGCACGGCAATGATCTTGGTTGGCTCAACAGGAGACAAGTGAACTGCATCCTTGATAGCCACCACGCGACCATCCCCTGCAACTAGATCCTCACCCTTGCGTTCTACTAGGGTCGGGTATCCATCAATCAGGATTCTTCTATATTCAGTCACGGGATAGCACCAAGTCCTTAGCCTTAGGGAAGCCACCTTCTGGCTTAGGGAAGTAAACGTGAACTTGGCCTGTGCCAATTGAATTTTCATACTCTGAATACAAAACACCCTTAGCAGTGTTTAGCTCTTCACCTGTTGCACCAGCCATAGCTAGCCAGTGGTAGAAGTTAGCTTCAGGCTTTACCTTAGAGAATTCAGGCATAGTTTCTAGAATTTTTCCGTGTTCCCCGTTTTTCATCCATTCCAGTCTCTCGTAATCCATTTCACGAGCTAGATCGGAGTAGATGTGTTTAGGGTCAGACGCTTCGTGCTTACGTAGATCACGAAGTTTGTAGAAAGTGTGTGAAAGAGCACCAGAGGCAAGTAGCAGAACTTTTCTGTCGCTGTCTCTAATTGCTTCACCTAGAGCCCGACCTGCACGAAGGAAATCTTCGTGTGTTCCAGTTTGGCAGACAGACATGGAGATCCACTTTTTGTCATCTAGTCCTCTGCCTAGGTAGTGCCAAAGGTTTACTGTTGCATAAAAGATTGGTAGATGCGGGTCTGCAATAGGTGTGACCCAGGTGCCGTTCTTTTCTGCATATTTGTGCACAGCATTAGCTAATTCAGGATCACCCTTCATTGCGTAAGGAATCTGGGACATTCCTCTTGGAAGTTCTTCAGAGGTAAACAAACCTGATCTCTCTGCGGCAGAGGTGATGACAAACTCAACTGTTGTTGCCCAGTGGCTGTCTAGAACAACTACTGTGTCATATTCCAGAGTCTCAAAGACATCTTTGCGAAGTTTGTTTAGTCCTGGAACTAGCGATAGCTCTTTACCGTCATTGATGTCGTATCGAACTGCCTCTGGCAACATGATTGTTGGTACGTGAGCTAGTAATGCAGCTCCTACTACTTCTCCCATGATCTATTCCTTCCATCCATTTGGTGATACCACTGTGTTTTTCACATCTGCGTAGAAGTCAAAGGACCAGTTGCCGCCTTCACGGCCAATACCTGACTTCTTTGATCCACCAAAGGGTGCTCTTAGGTCTCTCACAAAGAAGCAGTTGACCCAAACGGTTCCTGCGACCAATTCCTTAGCAACCCTTTCTGCTCTAGCTCGGTTCCCTGAAACCAATACTGCAGCAAGACCAAACTCCGTTGAGTTAGCCATCTCGATCGCTTCTTCATCGGTTTTGAAAGTCTGAAGACAAAGAACTGGCCCAAAAACTTCTGCTGTCACAATCTCTGAGGTTGGGTCTGGGTTCATGACTAAAGTTGGCCGGAAATAGAGTCCACCCAGGTCACTATTAGGCTCACCACCCATAACGATGTTGGCACCAGAGTCTTTAGCTCTGTCAACAAAGCCCATTACTCTATCGAAGTGGACCTGGTGAATCTGAGGGCCGATCTGAGTTGCCTCATCTCTTGGGTCACCCTGAATAATCTGCAGAGCCTTTTCCTTGAACTTCAGAGCAAACTCTTCAGCGATGTTTTCGTGAACAAGGATTCTGGTTCCCGACAAACAAACTTGACCAGCATTGTCGTACTGTTCTACTGCTAGCTCAACTGCTAGATCCACATCGGCATCTTCCAGAACGACACAAGGGGATTTACCACCAAGCTCAAAAGAAACTGGAGTTAGGTTATCTGCTGCTGATCTTCCAATAATCTTTGCCGTTGGCACAGAACCGGTAAATGAAATACGAGAGATACCAGGGTGGGCAACCAGTGCTGCTCCAACTTCAGAACCAAAACCTTGAACAACATTGAAAACACCATCAGGTATTCCAGCCTGCTTAGTTAGATCTGCAAAGTACGATGCGCTCAACGGCGTCCATTCTGCAGGTTTCAGAATGACTGTGTCACCGGCTGCAAGAGCAGGCCCAATCTTCCAGGTAGCTAACATAAGAGGAGCATTCCAAGGGGTAATCAGAACTGCAACACCTGATGGGTCCCAAGAAATTTTGTTGGTGTGGCCTCTGGTTTCAAAATCAGGATGTTGTAACTCATTCATCGCCCATTCAGCAAAGAATCGAATGTTCATGGCCACTCTTGGCATAACTCCGCGGCGGTGGGATCTAAGAAGTGAACCGTTATCCATGGTTTCAAGCTGAGCGAGAGTCTCAATGTTCTCTTCAACTAATGAAGCAAGTTTCAAGAGAAGTTCACCTCTGCCTTTAGGGCCAAGAGCAGCCCAAGCAGGGAAAGATTTTCTTGCTGCAGCAACAGCTAGGTCAGCTTCTAAGGCAGAGCCTCTAGATATTTCACCAAGGAAAGAACCATCAACGGGGGAAGTGTTAGTAAAGGTCTCAGAAGAGGCGACTCTTTGTCCACCAATGTAATGGCGGGTGTCTATCTGTGTACCAACAACTTCTATGGTGTTCACTGGTCTAGTCCTTTATTATGCCTATTCATTAGGATACTAACGATTAATATTAGGGCATACTTAAGGGGTATAAACCCCATGTTTCATAACGATTCGTGCAAGGAGTAAGGTCATGGCTAGCCGCCCAAAGATAGCAATCGTTGGCAGGTTCACCGAACATGCCTCTGCAATCAGGAGCCTTGGCGTAGTCTCTGCCCGCAGGCTCTTAGAGGCAGTCTGGGCAGCAGGGGGAGAACCAATTACTTTTCTACCGGTTGAGAACCCTAACTGGGCAGAAAGACTACAAGACATTCGAGGAGTTCTAATCCCAGGTGGGGGAGATCTAAACCCAAAGTGGTATGGCGAGGAGCCAGATACCGAGGAGCTCTACGGAGTCGATGATCTCCAAGACGAGAATGACTTCTCAATAGCAAGATACGCCTTTGATAATGGACTACCTGTCCTGGCTATCTGCCGAGGCTTCCAACTCGTGAATGTGCTCATGGGCGGCTCACTTGTTCAACACATGGATAAGGACCACAGACACTTCATTCACTCAATCAAGATTGATAAAGACTCAGAAGGTCTTGGGCTCACAAACCCAGTCCTAGAGTGCTCATGCTTCCACCACCAAGCCATCAAAGAACTAGGCAAAGGCTTAGAAGTATTGGCAAGAGCCGAAGAAGGTCACGTTGAAGCCTTTAAGATTGAAGCTAAGGCTTGGTCTTATGGAGTGCAATGGCATCCAGAAGACAACTACACAACAAACCAGCAGCAAATGGACCTGTTTAGAAAGTTTGTTTCAGAATCTGCTAAGAATTAGCTTCCGCAAATTTAGTTATTGCTCTTAGTTGATCTGCTAGTTGGCCTTGTTTTGATTGGGCAACAACATTTGCAACAGCGGTTTCTTGCACGTTGAAAGCAGGGAAAAGGGTATCCATAAGTTTTCTACCCTTGTTGGTCAGCTGAACAATTACTAGCCTTCCGTCGTCTTTGCTCTTGCTTCTAGTAATCAGTGCTCGCTTCTCCAGGGTCGAAAGCACACCGGTAAGAGTTGCTTTAGAGAAACCGCCTTCTATCGCTATCTGCCTAGTCTCAATTGGTTCCCAGATCCAGGTAACCCACAGCACCACAAAAGCAGTCCAAGAAAGGTCTGATTTGGCTAGCACCGTTCTCTCTAGGTGGTTTCTTACTGAGTTGGCCGCTCTAAAAAGATTTGAGGTAACGGCCATGGCCTCGAAGTTGATGTTCTTGTGAACAAGCTTCTCATTTACCTGCCGTTCTGTCTCGGCGAGGGTATGTGGACCGGCCATGGGTTACCTCCTAAATAGGTTCTTCTATTCTCCACCAATCGTTAGGTTCAAAATAACTTTTAGGGCACAAAGGCGTTTTGTGGCCTTTAGCGTTGTAATCTAAAAATGATTCGTATCCTAACAATCGGAGAAACAATGACACAGTTGTCAGACCTAACCCTTGCAGACCTAGACCTATTCGAAGGTGGAGCTCCATGGCACATCTTTGACAAACTTCGAGCTGAGTCCCCAATTCACTGGGATGCAGAGGAGAAGCCAAACAGTGGTTTCTGGTCAGTTACTCGCTATCAGGACATCGTCAAGGTCCTTCGCGATCCAGATACATTTACCTCAACGCACTTCACCAACTTAGAAGAAGTTGATGCTGAGCAAGAAGAGGCTAGAAGATCTCTTCTAGAAACCGATGGTTCTCGTCACCGAGCACTTAGAAGATTGCTGCAGGGAGAGTTCACTCCACAGGCCGTTTCAGGTTACGAGACATTCCTAAGAGGACTAACCGCAACTACTTTGGATAACGCTTTTGCTAAGGGAAGCTTCGACTTCGTTGAAGAAGTTGCTGCTGATTTCCCTATTCGTGTTCTAGCTCGAATGTTAGATGTTCCAGATCATGACACTGACAAGTTGATTGAGTGGGGTAACAGGATGATTGGAAACACCGATCCTGAACACGCTGATATTTTGCTAGATGATCCTGAAAGTGAGAAGTATCGCCTGGTTCCATTCAGGTCTCCAGCAGCTCTAGAAGTATTTGAGTACGGCCAGAATCTGGCCAATGAACGCAGAGGCAAAGACGGTAAAGACTTAGTTTCAACTTTGATTAACCAAGTACCGTCAGACGGTATTCCTTTGTCAGAGAGAGACTTCAACACTTACTTCTTGCTTCTAGTTGTAGCTGGTAACGAAACAACTCGTCACACCATCTCACACACTATGAACTATCTAATCGACAATCCTGAGCAGATGGCTCTATTGCAAGCAGAGCCAGAACTTATTCCTTGGGCTGTCGAAGAATTTATTCGTTTGGCATCCCCTGTATATCACTTTAGAAGAACAGCTACTAAAGATGTTGAGTTCCAAGGTACTGAAATAAAGAAGGGCCAAAAGGTTGTTCCTTGGTTTGCTTCAGGTAACAGAGACTCAGCCATCTTCACTGACCCATACAAAATGGATGTGAAGAGGAACCCTAATGAGCACATGGCTTTTGGTCGAGGTGGACCTCACATGTGTTTGGGAAACTCGCTAGCTCGCCTAGAAGTTCGCATCATGTTTGAAGATCTTTTATCTCGTGTTGACAAGGTTGAAAGAGTTGGCGACATAGATCACCTACGTTCAAACTTTGTAAATGGAATAAAGAGATTCCCGGTGAAGGTAACTCTTAGATAAGTTTCGCGATATCTTTTAAGAAGGCATCAACTAGAGCAAAGGTTCTTTGCTTGGAGTCTTCGTCTTCAGCAATAGTCTGATCCATCATTATCTTGGCATCTTGACCATCTTCGCCTACGCTGCGAAGGCCGCCCCAGTCAAGCCAGCCCTTAAGTACTGCAGCGTTTAGCTCAGGATGAAATTGAACAGCTAAGGATCTGTCAAAGGTAAAAGCTTGCGAAGCAATTGGGTTTCTTGCTATCTCAGTAGCGCCAGGGGGCACTACCCAGCGGTCGTAGTGGAATTGGAACCAAGGACCGTTACTGACCAATTCTTTTCTATCGGACCAAATATTTGTCCACCCAATTTCACCCTTTGGGCCAGGAGCAACAGATCCACCAAGAGCTCTTGCCATGAGTTGTCCCCCGAAACAGATTCCTAGAACAGGTTTATGAACCTCTAAGGCTCTTTTGATCCAATCAAGCTCAGGCTGTAACCAGTTTCCAATGCAGGCATCATCCCATGCACCCCATGGTGCTCCTAGGGGAATAAGCAGGTCATATTCATTTAAATCTGGAAATTCGAAGGGAACATTGGGGCTCTCAAATGAACTTTCAGGGACCACAAGAACCTCAGTCATCTCAAAGCCATGGCGAGCTAAGGCTTCCCCTACCCATCCAGTTGGGCTGACGTGGTCGTGCTGAATAAATAGCGCTTTCATAATTCCTTCATAACTTTTCGGTTTAGATGGCTATTTACTACGCTACTAGCAAGTAGTATCCAAATATCGTTTGAACCCTAATGAAATGTAACAAAGGAGTTGCAATGAGCACCAACCTCACCGCTCTAAGAGAGAAGCTTCAGGAGCAAGGCATAGACGTTCTTAGAATTATCTACTCTGATGTTCTAGGCATTACTCGCTCCAAGGATTTACTCGTTAGCCAGTTAGAGAAGGCTGCTGGGCACGGCCCAGCGTTCTGTCAAGGTGTATGGGTTACTAACACTCAAGGTGGTGTGCTTGATGCCGAAGGAATTGCAGGCGATGGACTGCAAGACTTAATTACTCAGCTTGATCCTGAGACCATTCACGCCATGCCTTGGGAACCAGGGGTAGCTTACGCTGTTGCTGATGCTCTCAACCCAGACATGAGCCCAAACATGTTCTCACCACGAACAGTGCTTAGAAAAGTTATTGCTCAATATGAAAAATTAGGTTTGGTTCCTGTTGTTGGGCCAGAGCTTGAGTTCTATATCGCAGACCGAGTTGAAGGTGGCGGGTTCAAGAGATCCCTTGAGCGAACCGGTCGTGTTTACACAACTGGTGCGCTAGTTGATCCAAACGGAACATTCTTGCATCTATTGCGAATGCTTGACCAACTCAACATTGGGGTTTTCGCAGGCAATCACGAGTTCTCTCCTGGACAGTACGAAATCAACCTTTGGCACTCAGAGGCGATGGATGCAGCTGACAGAACTTTCCTATTCAAGACTTCAATCAAAGACATCGTTCATCGCGAAGGCCAGCATGCAACATTCCTAGGAAAGCCTTGGAGCGATGAGGGCGGTTCTGGTTTTCATCTTCATTTCTCAGTCACCGATAAAAACGGCAAGAACCTGATGCATGACGGAGCTGAGCTCAGCGAGGTTGCTAAGCAAATGATCGCAGGTCTATGCGAAAACGCTAATGCGCTAACTGCCTTCACTAACCCAACCGTGAACGCCTTCAAGAGGCTAGGTCCAGACACCCTCGCCCCTTACAGGGCTAACTGGGGTTATGACAACAGAAGCACCATGGTTCGTATACCACCAGAACGTGGATCTGGAACTCGTCTTGAGGTTCGTGTTGGTGATGGAGCTGCTAACCCTTACTTGGTTATTGCAGGTATCTTGGCTGCTGCTCTTGATGGCATTGTTCGAAAGTTGAATGTTCCAGCTCCTGCTGAAGGCATGGCTTATGACAATGAAGCTGCGCCAACTCTTCCGGCAACATTTACAGAGGCACTTGATGCTCTTGAAACTAACGAGCGCATGCGTGAGCACATGTCAACTGGCCTTATTGGCATCTTCTTGGCAATGAAGCGCGATGAAATTGAGAGATATGAAGCGGCTGTTTCAGACCCATCAACTAGAGATGTTACGGACTGGGAGATTCAGGAATACTTCGAAGACTATTAAATCGAAGGATTTGAATTATCTGTTAGCAGAGTTCCACCGTTGAAGGTAACTCCAACTTCGCGATAGTAACCACCGAGTATTTCTTTAACAGGAAGTATTGAAGCTAGCTCATCCCATTGCGAATCAGAGAGAGTAAGTTCAGCATCTCCTACCCAAGGCGTACCTAGATCAGCATCAACGCCACCCATAGTGATTAGTTGATCCATGGAGTTACCAAGACCTGGAGTAATCGATGGCATCCATCTTGAGTGAATCATTGGATGTCCGTTAACAAAACCATTTGAATCAGCAGGCTTTCGAAGTGTCACAACAGCTGAGGCAAGTCTGTGATCATAGGCTGCAAGTGATGCACCCAGTTTTGCTCCAGCTTCTAGTTTTGGAGTTGCCTTACCGTGATTGAAGATTCTTGTCACTGCAACGTTGCCAAGCTTCTTCGGGTAACCCTGGAACCAACCGCGCGCAATAGCGAAGTCTTTGGTAACCCAGATAGCAACACAGCGTGAGTATGTCTTCCCCTGGTATTTGCATCGGACCACAACAAATGCTTCTAGGTATTGTGAACGAACTGGATCAAGAAGTTCTTCGCCACCGGTTGAACAGGACTGCCAGTCAGCCCAGATAAGAGCAACAGCACCTGGGTGCTCATCGGCTAGATCTAGCTCTGGGGGAAGTATTGCTCGAACGTTAGCTTCATCTGTTAGATACTCAACGGTCAGAAGAGTCCCTGAATAAAACCAAGGCATATTCGGGATGATTGCCGATTTGCCGGTTGGGGTCTTTGGGGCCATAAATCCATGTAATTCGCTCATAAAGACTAGATTAGCGAACCATTCGTGTCCGAATGACTCTTTATAACGATAGAGATAACGATTAAACAACCATCAGGTAACGGAATACAGAAAATGCGTTTTTCCTGTGAATTTTGCACCAATCTAGATGCAGGTCGTTCATACCCGAACGATTTCCAATCTCGACTAGGAGTAAGTAATGTCAGTAGACAAACAAGATAATTCCCTTAGGAAAAACCGACTGGGAATCCTGGGGATCGTATTTTTCGTAGTTGCAGCATCTGCACCACTAGTAGGTATGACTGGGGCTGTACCGGTAGCAATTCTCGCTGGTAACGGAGCAGCAGCTCCTGGAGCATATCTACTTGTTGGATTAGTTCTCATATTGTTCAGCGTTGGTTTCACCGCTATGACTAGCAAAGTAACTAACGCAGGAGCATTCTTTGCATATGTCGGTCGGGGGCTTGGCAGAAATGCGGGAACCGGATCTGCCTTTGTCTCGATAGTTGCTTACACAACCATCCAATTAGCAATCTATGGTTTCTTCGGCGGAATTATGGCTGGTCAAGGAGCAGCTCTTCTCGGTATCGATATGCCATGGTATGTTTGGGCAGCTATCGCTTGGGTAGTTGTTACCGCTCTTTCACTTCTAAGCGTTGATGTTGGAGCTAAGGTTCTTGGCGCATTGATGGGTCTTGAAGTTCTTTCACTTCTAATTGCCGGTATTGCAATTTTGGTAAACCATGCAGGCGAAATGAACTTCGCAGCATCATTCTCACCTGAGAACATCTTTGTTGGTGGATTCGCAGGTGGAGCTGGTATCGCAATTGCATTCGCACTTGCCTCATACATCGGCTTCGAAGCTACTGCAATCTATGGAGAAGAGTCAGTCAACCCGAAGCGAACTGTTCCGAGGGCAACCTACTGGGCAATCGGCATCATCACTGCCGTTTTCGCTTTGGTTTCTTTCGCTATGGTCACAGGCCTAGGTTCAGCAACTGTTGTCGATAAGGTTGCAGAGATTTCTGAAGGTGGAGCTAACCCTGCAGCAGTCCTGTTCTTCTTGGTAGGCGAGAATGTTGGTCCATGGCTAGTAACCATCATGGAGTGGCTAGTTGTTTCATCATTGTTCGCAGGTCTCCTTGCCTTCCAGAACGCAAACGCACGTTACGTGTTTGCTCTTGGTCGTGCAGGCGTTCTGCCGTCAGCTTTTGGTAGAACAAATGCATCTGGTGCACCTGTTGGTGGAGTAATTGTTACTTCAGTGATTGCGATTCTGGTAATCCTTTTGTTCGCAGTTCAAAACCTAGATCCAGTCTTGAACCTGTTTTTCTGGATGAGCGCAATCACAGCTATTGCAGTCATGGTTGTAGAAATCTTGGTAAGCATTGCTGTAATTCGTTACTTCGCAATGAACCCAGGCACCCACTGGTTCAAGGCAATTGTTGCTCCAGCGCTTTCAGCTGTGGCTCTTGGCGTTGGTCTTTACCTCTTGATGTCACGCTTCAACCTGCTTTCAGGATTGGCTCCATCACCAGAGGAATCAGGCAACGCGTGGTCTATGACCACTCTTGGTTGGACTCTGGTCTTGCTACCGTTTGCAGCTCTTGTAGGCGGTTTCATCTGGGGACTAATCAACAAGAAAGAAAACGCCAAGATGAGTGCAGACATTCTTTCCTAAAACTCAATAAACACCTAGGGCTCAGATCTTTTGGTCTGAGCCCTTCGTGTTTGGTTAGGAAACTAACGATTTAGTGGCAGACTAAAACTATGTCAGCAATGAGGCTAGAACATGACCTGCTCGGTGATTACGAGGTACCTTCAAATGCATATTGGGGGGTGCACACTGCAAGAGCGGCGGAGAACTTCCCAATCTCGGGAGTTCCAATCGGCCATTACAGGTCTCTAATTAGAGCCTTGGCTCTAGTAAAAAAAGCAGCAGCCAAAGCCAACATGGAAGTTGGCGAATTAGATGAAAAAGTAGCTAATGCGATTATCGCTGCCTGCCATGAAGTTGAAGCAGGCAAGTTTGATAAAGAATTCATAGTCGACGCCATTCAAGGTGGTGCTGGAACAAGCACCAACATGAATGCCAATGAGGTTATTGCCAACCGAGCTCTTGAACTAGCTGGTTATGAAAAAGGAGACTACGACAAGATCCATCCACTCAATGATGTGAACATGTCACAGTCGACAAATGATGTTTATCCAACAGCTCTAAAGGTTGCTCTCATTATCGAGATCAGAGTACTGATCAAGGCTTTGGAATACCTTCGTTCTAAATACAACGACAAAGCAATTGAATTCAAAGACCTAATCAAGATGGGTCGTACTCAGCTACAAGATGCAGTGCCAATGACCTTAGGGCAAGAGTTTGCGACCTTTGCCAGAATGACTCAAGAAGACGAACAACGTCTTGTTGAACTGATTCCTCACCTTAGTGAAATTAACCTAGGTGGCACAGCAATTGGTACACAGCTAAACGCTCCCAAAGGATATGCAGAAGCGGCTTGTAAACACTTGAGTGAATTAGCTGGGTGGAAGTTTGTAGTAGCTGAAGACATGGTTGAAGCAACTCAAGATGTTGGAGTCTTTGTTCTAGTCTCTGGTGTCTTGAAGCGAGTAGCAGTCAAACTATCCAAAACTGCGAATGACCTTAGATTGCTTTCTTCTGGTCCAAGAGCAGGTTTCGGTGAAATCAATCTGCCAGCTATGCAAGCAGGATCTTCAATCATGCCTGGCAAAGTTAATCCCGTTATTCCTGAGGTCGTAAACCAAATTGCTTTCACAGTTATTGGAAATGACATGACAGTGACTATGGCCTGTGAAGCTGGTCAATTACAACTCAATGCCTTTGAGCCAATCATCACAAGGTCTCTGATGATGAGCATCATCTACTTACGTCAGGGTTGCTACACACTCGCAGATAGATGTGTTGATGGAATCACAGCAAACGCTGCTCGACTAAGAGCAGATGTTGAAAGATCTATTGGAACTGTCACGGCGCTCTCACCAATGCTGGGTTATGAGAATGCTACTCTAGTAGCTCAAACTGCCTTAGCTGAAGACAGCACAGTTAAGGAAGTTGTTCTGAGACTGGGACTGATGAGCGAAGCTGAGTTCAATGACATCTTGGGAGATGTCGACAAGTTAGTTCGACCGAACGGCTAAGACTTTTTCTTGCGTTGCAGAACTAGATAAGCACCAAGAGCTCCACCGGCAGCGATGAATGCTCCAGCCCAGATCAAACCTGCGACTAGGTCAAACTCAGATTCAGATACCTTCGAAAGAGGTTCTTGCGCTTCAAGAGTTAGTTCAACACCACTGTCATCAAAGCACTGGTTACCAATGCTGTCAGCTACATAACCAGTGGTGTTTTCAACTGTGATTAGGTATTCACCAGATGCGATGTGACCATCATCAGAGGCACTTCTCCAAAGAACCTTGTACTGGCCTGGGTCTTGGATTTTGACGGTTGTGTACATGCTCTTGCCATCGATTCGGGCACAGGCAGCGCCTAGTTGCTCGCCTGTTTCAGCATTGGCAATGGCCAATAGGTTTCCCTTGCCAAACTCAGTTGGGATCGGTTCTTCACCGTACTCAAGGCGGATTTCAATGCTTCCAGCCTCAACTACTTCGTCTGCACTTGGGCTTTGCCCAATGAGCTCATTGTGGGCAAGGGCTGGGGAACTCAGTAGAAACACTGAAGAGAGGGACAAAACTAGGGCTGAAACTGTTAACTTACGCATGAACCCAGTCTACAACTGGGGAAAAGGTCTAAAATTGAGGTGAATAGAGCCGTTCGGAGCAAAATGCCATCACCTAACTCACCATTGAACTACCTGAGGCAAATAGCCATAGGGTCAGCTACTGGTTTGATCCTGTTAGCCCTAATTATTGGTGGCTTCACATTGGCGGCACCTAAGTCAAGTAGTCCTACGAACACTCCTACCAACTCACCTACAGACACTCCAACTGTCACTCCAACTAAAGATGGAAGAGAGTGCTCTATTGCTGAACTAGCTCTTGATGATCGTCTAGTTGGACTACACGCTCAAGTTCTAAACCCAGCCTCCAATGAAGTTCTATTTGATATTCAAGGCGATGTTCCTGCCCAGACTGCCTCTGTAATGAAACTTCTAACCGCAACTGCAGCACTTCAGGTACTTGGACCTAACTACAGAGTTAAAACAGAAGTTTTTGCAGATTTAGATAAGCCAGGGCATATTGTGATTGTTGGTGCTGGTGACCCAACTCTTTCTAGAGTTAGAGCCGGTGTTCAATCTGTCTACAAGGATGCACCTAAGCTTGCTGACCTTGCAGTTCAAATCAATGATTGGGCTAGATCAACTCCGATTACAAACATCACCTTGGATAGCACCTACTTTGCTCCTGAAGGTTGGGATCCAGGTAACCCAGAGTCTGAAAGAACCATTGGCTACCAATCACTAGTTTCTGCCTTACAGGTAGATGGCGATAGAGCCAACCCAACTGCTCTAACCTCACCAAGAAGCCTTGATCCAGTAAACACAGTTGGCGTTGCTCTGAAGAAAGCCATCGGCCCGCTAGCGTCTTCCGCAACCATCACCCAAGAGAAAGCTGGGGAAAACCTCTCCCGAGCAATCGCATCAGTCAGATCCCAACCGATCAGCAAGTGGATTGAACACATGCTGAAAGTTAGCGATAACACTGAATCTGAATTCCTTGCTCGTCTAGTTTCAAAGCAACTAGGTTATGACGGCTCAAGAGATTCACTAGATGTTGCTCTAAAGGCAGCTCTTACTCGTGCAGGACTCTCTACTCTTGATCTAGTTCTACTAGATGGTTCAGGATCAAACGAAGGAAACCGAGTTCCAGCAACATTCATCAATGCTCTACTCAAGAAGGTATTGAACGAAGACGGTGATCTAGGAGTAATCAAGAGAGCTCTTCCAATTGCAGCTGAAACAGGATCACTTGCAAACAGGTTCAAGGGTGAAAACATAGACGCCGCTGGAAAGATCTTTGCTAAGACTGGCTGGACTAAGAATGAGTACTCTCTGGCTGGCATTATCAAGGCTAAAGATGGCACAGACCTGGTCTTTAGCATTGCTGCCATCGGCAAAGTAAACGCAACAGCTAAAGATGCAATTGATAATCTAGCTACAGGTATCTATAGATGTGGCAACAAACTTTCAGCCGAGACAGTTCCTAAAAACTAATACAGAAGAAGGTAGCAATGTCGCTCACCGAGAGTGAACTACTAGCAAAGGTCCCAACCCAGCTATACATAGCAGGAGCATGGGTTGACGGCCATGGTTCAGGTCAGATACACGTTGAAGATCCATCAACTGGAAAGACCTTGGCAACTATTGCCAACGCCAATGAAGCAGATGGTTTAGCTGCCCTTACAGCAGCTTCTAATGTCCAGGAGTCCTGGGCTAAGACACCTCCTCGTGAGCGTGCGGAGATTCTTAGAAGAACATTTGAATTAGTAAAGGCAAGAAGCGAAGAGTTCGCAATGCTAATCAGCTTAGAAATGGGCAAGCCGTTAGCTGAAGCAAGGGGAGAGGTCACCTACGGTAACGAGTTCCTACGTTGGTTCTCTGAAGAAGCAGTTCGCATTAGCGGTAGGTATGGTTCATCACCTGAGGGAACCGGTCGCATGCTCGTTACTCAAAGACCAGTAGGTCCAGCATTCGCTATCACTCCTTGGAACTTCCCACTTGCCATGGCAACTAGAAAGATAGGACCAGCGATAGCAGCTGGTTGCACCATGGTTGTAAAGCCAGCAGAACTTACTCCGCTAACCACCCTCCTGTTGATGAAGACTTTGGAAGAGGCTGGTTTACCGGCTGGTGTAGTAAACATCATTACTACTAACACTTCGGCTGCAACAAGTGCACCGATAATTGCAGATCCAAGACTTCGCAAGATCACCTTTACTGGTTCTACTTCTGTTGGAGTTAGGTTGCTCGAACAGTCTGCGAAGCAGGTTCTAAGAACTTCTATGGAGTTAGGTGGTAACGCACCATTCCTAGTCTTTGAAGATGCAGATATAGATGCAGCCGTTGAAGGTGCAATGATAGCTAAACTTCGAAACATCGGTCAGGCCTGCACAGCAGCAAACAGATTTATTGTTCACGAGTCTCTAGCTGATGAATTTGCTAAGAAGATGGCAGCAAAGATGGAAGCTATGCCTCTAGGAAGAGGAGTTGATCCTGAGACCAAGATTGGTCCAGTAATCAATGAGAAGGCGAGAGAAAATCTCAAGCGTCTTGTCGAGGCAACAGTTTCTGAAGGTGGAAAGGTTGTAACAGGAGGAGCAGCACGCTCAGGCGAGGGTTATTTCTTTGAGCCAACTGTATTGGCGGATGTAAAGCCTGGCTCAACTATTCTGAATGAAGAAATCTTTGGCCCTGTAGCTCCGATTGTTAGATTCAAGGACGAGGACGAGGCCATTAGGTTGGCTAATGACACTGAGTATGGTCTTGTTTCATATGCTTACACTCAGGATCTAAAGCGTGGAATCAGACTGATTGAGAGATTGGACACAGGCATGACTGGGCTAAACACGGGTCTTGTTAGTAATGCTGCTGCTCCATTCGGAGGTGTGAAACAATCAGGTTTGGGTCGCGAAGGCGGTCTGGAAGGAATTCACGAGTATTTGGAAACCAAGTACGTAATGATTCCTGACCCAAGTATCTAAACAAATAGGAAATCTTGTCCACTCACGTAGTCAAATTCAATAGCGGTCTCTCTTACTGGCTTAAGCTTTCAATTCCCTTCATCATCGCCATAATTGCTTGTGTTCCTGCAATGAGGCTAGCTCTAACCGGATTAGAGTATGAGCCGGTAGAAGGCCTAGTTAGCTTCGGTCTGGCGATAGTTGCAGCTGCTTTTGTCTTGGGGTGGATTGGTGAAGCTGCTGAGCTAGATCTTTCTGGTGGTTTGGCGGTGAGCATCCTGGCTTTAGTTGCCATTCTTCCAGAGTACGTTGTTGAGATTTACTTCTCCTATGCTGCAGGTACTGACCCATCAATGGTTGAGTATGCAACTGCCAACCTCACTGGAGCTAACAGAATCGTTCAAGGTTTTGGTTGGCCGATTGTTGCCTTCATTGCCTTTTTCTCAGTAAGAGCTGTAAAGGCTCGAAAAGCCGGTAACAAGCATCCATTTGCAATCAAACTAGAAAAAGACACCAGAGCAGACTTAGGTTTCCTCATCTTCGGATCAATAGTTATGTTGACTGTTCCAGTTATGGGCGGAATGCATCTACTCATTGGAATTTTGCTAATCATCATTTATTGCGTTTACCTATGGCGAGTATCAACTTCTGAAAGAGGCGAACCAGAGCTTGAAGGAACAGCCGCACATGTTGGGGCACTGCCCAAGTGGGTTAGAAGATCTTTTATTCTCGTGATGTTAGTTCTTGCCGCGACAGTCATCTTCATCAGCGCTAAGCCTTTTGGTGACAGCTTGGTAGAGGCAGGTAAGGCATTGAACATAGATGAATACATCTTGGTTCAGTGGTTAGGTCCTATCGCATCTGAAGCACCAGAGTTCACTCTTGCCTTCCTGTTTGCTGCACGCGGTAAAGCGGTAGCAGCTCTAGCCATCTTGATCTCAAGCAAGCTGAACCAATGGACGCTCTTGGCAGGTTCAATGCCTATTGCTTACGTAATTGGTGGAGGAGACAACGCAGCTCTGCCAATCGTTGGACGTGGAGCATCTGAACTTTGGTTGACCACTGCCCAAACACTTCTGGGTGTAGCGATTCTTTTGGCGCTGCGTTGGGGAGCATTTTCAGCCGTACTGATGTTTGGCCTGTTCCTAGTTTCCGTGATACCTGACCAGGAATACAGAAACATATTAGGTGCCCTGCACATGGCTGTAGCCATCTTCTACTTCTATAAGAACCGGAAGCTAATCGTTCCTACACTCAAGGCACCATTTAGGCAACCTAAGGAATAACCATGAGCAGAGTCGGATTGATTGAGAAGCCAGCTCTTTGGGCGGCAACCTTAGGTCCAATAGTTACATTTATAGGCTACACAGTTGCTGGTGCAATGTGGGAAGGCTATGACGGAGTCAAGAAAACAATTAGCGACCTAGCTGCTGATGACTCACCAGTTCAGCTCTTTATCTCGGCTGTATTCATTTTCGGTGCACTCTGCGACATCGTGATTTCCCACTATGCCAAAGCCTTTGCTACTGCTGGACGAATCGTGATTCTTCTAATTGGTTTTGCAACTATTGGCTTGACTGTATTTACAACTCCTGATCAGCAAAGTTACTCAGTTATGCACCGAGTTTTCGCCATCTCCAGCTTTGTTCTTCTATGTGTTTGGCCTCTGTTCGCTATGAGGAGAGGCAAGGATGTTCCACCACTTCTAAGACCTGGAGCGGCTATCACTGGAGCACTAGTTATTGGTGCAATCTGTATTTGGTTCCTAAGCCTTTGGCAAGATCCGAGCTCAACAATCACAGGTCTAGGAGAGCGTATCGGGGTTGGAGCACAAGGCTTGTACCCAATGATTGTTATCTGGCACAGCTACCTATGGCAGAAAAAGAACTCGCAAGCAAGTAACTAGTTCTTTATCGGGACTAAGGCCTTAAAGTCAGTTCTCTGCTCATCGCTGTTCCATTCCAGAGTCCGCTCTAGGCAGACGGCATCAAGCATCTTTGAGCCAACACTTTCAATCTTTTCTTTTGTTGGCTTGAGGCCATCATTGCTGATGAGAACACTGATGGTTCTTGAATCTTTCATAGAGATTTCTCCAGAAATGTTTGTTGCGTTTCCGTGACGCACAGCGTTACTAACAACTTCCTTCAGGATTTCGTTCAAGATGTCGCTAGCAATCTGATCATTCTTTAGAGTTTGATTAGCGAACGGGGTTAGGAAAATGTGGATGTCACAAATTCCGTTCCAGACCGACTTGATTTCAGATATTGAAACATCGACTGGGTGCTGAACAGATCTGGACTCCTTCAACGCATCCATGGCTCTTTGAAGGTCGCTTAGAATCTGGTCTTTCACCTGTGGAGTGATTTCTTTTGAGGCACTAGCTCTGATTGAAGCAGTTGTTAACGCGGGCTGAACAACACCGTGGACGAGAAGATACCAGCCATGTCTCGCAAGCCAAGCTTTCTGTTCGAAGAGTTTATTCTCTCTAGATAAATCGGCAATAGCCACGTTAAGATCATCTTCAACTCTGGATTGTCCTAGGTCCAGAATGTGTGCCTGGGAAGCTGCAATAACAGACCATCCCTGCATAACCAGAAAGGAGGGGAGTAGTTCTGGAACGCCGGATTCATTAGGAATCTGATACAACCAGAAAAAACCAGGCAATCCTGCAAGGAACGCAATGACAGTCGTGGCTATGAAGGCATTGACTATAGAGAGATTTGGAAGCCTAAGGCTAACGATTTTGAAGAGCAGTAAAGCACCAACAAACACCGAGCACATTCCTAATATGTCCAGCGGGGTAGCTTTTGGAACAGCAAAAATTGCAGTTAGGAAAAACAAAAGAGGAAGTGGGACAAAGCTATTCCATATCCTGATGGACTTAGCCAAATTCACCTTGACTTCTGGCTCTGGTCTAGGCACTGCAGCAGGGTTTGGATTCGAGAGATTTCTTGCCTCGATAGTGAGGCTCTCGTCGAATGGCCTTAGCTCTAGTCTGATGAAGTTAATTACCTTGTTGGCTAAATTCACAATGTCATTCGAGTTCTTTACTGCTACTTGTAGATTTTCAAGTTGCGGAGATAGAACCTTGAAGGTCTTTAATGCAGCTTCTCGGTTTTCATCTTCAAGTTGCTCTAAGGCAGCGTTTCTAAAGGAAAGAAGCTCTGCTTCAATCTCCTGCAATTTCGCAAGATTACTCTCTCTTTGAAGTCGATTCCCAGCCACGTTAGTGAATAGCACCAGAAGGGTAAATCCAAGAAGTAGACCTCCAATAAATCTGAATGCCGGGACTCCTTCGTCCGCAATTCCAAACAAAGGAGTTACGTACAGCATGGACAGATTCTTGAGGCCAAAGAAGAGGCTTGAGATGATGATGTTGAACCAAGGTTGCTGCTTCTGGTTTACATTCCGCTTCCGCTTAATTATTACTGCTGGCAAGATCACGGCTAGTGTCAATAAAATTCCCAACGCGTTGGCTGGAATCCATGCCCAGGTGAAGTTATTTAGGCGAACGACATCAAAAGCAAAGCTCAGCATGGCAATAAATACGAGTGCTAACGCTAAAAGTCGAAGACCTAATGAATTCGGATTACCTAGTCGAGTCCAGAATCTTCGTGAAGAAAAGCTGAAATCCATCTAAGCCCTCAATCGTTAGGTTTATCCCCTAAAGTCTAGTTTTCACGAGGTGATGAGGGCAAAACAACCCATCTAGGATCTCTCTGATTCGTCCTCATTCAGAGGGTCAATGAAATCCTCGTCAGCTTCTTCTAGGCCAGAAGTCAGGGAGATTCCTAGAATGTCTGCTGAAGAAGAAGGTAATTCTAGGTCTTCAACCTTGCTCAATGCCTTGTTCACAGCCCTAGTTCTTGTTCCTGCCTGGCTTACAGTCTTTTGAGCTGTCTCGAGCTGTCTAGCAAGAGTGTCCATGACTGTTGAGTACTTACCGAATTCGGTCTTCGCAGCACTGAGTACCTTCCAAACATCGGAGGCACTCTTCTCAATTGCTAGAGTTTTGAAGCCCATCTGCAAGCTATTGAGAAGTGACATGAGGGTAGTAGGGCCAGTAACGAGGACTCGATAGGTGTTCTGAAGTTCGCTGGTTAAACCTGGACGTCTTACCACTTCAGCGAATAGACCTTCAGTTGGCAGATACATGATTGCGAAATCGGTGCTGATTGGGACATGTAGATACTTGTCTGAGATTAGCTTGGCCTGTGTCTTGATGGCCTTCTCGACTGCCTTCGATGCAGCTGCTACATCTTCAGCAGATCCGCTCTCCTGAGCATTCTGAAGCTTCTCGTAATCCTCTTGAGGGAACTTGCTGTCGATAGGAAGGTAGACGTACTCACCATCTGCTCGACCAGGAAGCTTGACTGCAAACTCAACTAGGTCGTTTGATCCAGGCTTGATCTTCACATTCTTTTCGTACTGACTAGGAGCAAGTACGTCCTCTAGCTGACGCTCAAGTTGAACCTCACCCCAACCACCGCGAGACTTCACGTTAGTAAGAACTTTTTGCAAACTGCCAACATCGTTAGCTAGTTTCTTCATTTCACCGACACCTCTGGCAACGGCTTCAAGGTTCTCGCTTACCAACTTGAATGATTCGGTAATTCTCTTCTCAAGGGTTCCCTGTAGTTTCTCGTCAACAGTCTCACGCATCTTCTCGAGCTTCTCTTCGTTGCCCTTGCTCATCTTTTCAATTTCAGTCTGCATAGTAATCTGCAGTTCTTGCTGTTTCTTCGCATTTGAATCGGTTAGTTCAGCAATCTTGGCCTCTATGTTTCTAAGGGATTCGTTTAGAGACTTTTGTAATTCAATTCGAGAATTACCGGCTTCATCTCGCTGAAGCTTTGCGGAGTTTTGAGAGGTTTCACTGAAAGAGGTTAGACGTTTTTCAACAATGTCGTGATTGGCTGCAATTGCTGATCTGAGTTCATCTCTATGAACCTGGAGGTCTTTTGTAATGTCTAGGGAAACACCCGAGGATTTGCGGGTTAGTACCAGTACTGCCAGTCCAACAAGCCCTACTAGGTTGATTACTGCCATTAGCGTCAAGATGTCCATGGTCCTCCAGTTACTTGTTTTATCTATCTCTTAGAAGAATAAGTCTTACCAGTGACAAAAGATTCCCCAGAAACTGCTACTTAAAGCAAATCAGGGCCAGCTGAATTCAGCTAGCCCTGATTTGATAATGATTTTAAGGTTTAGAGTCTTGACTCGACCTTGGCTTTAGTTGCTTCAAAGCGACCCTTTAGAAGCACGTATTCAGGCTTCCATGGCTTAGCTGGGCCTGCCCAGTGGATGATCTTAGGGCTGGCATTGAAGTCCTGAGAAGGAACATGGTTCCACTCTGAATCAATCTCTAATACACGGTCTCTTGAGTAGATGTTGAAAACATCCTGGTCATTCATGCGGCACTGCTCAACTAGATACATGTGCTCAGCAGTGAAGTTCTCTGCTCGCATTAGCTTTAGGTTCAGAACCAAGATACCTGCGTTGAATGTTCTTGAGGTCAAATCAGCCTTGTCGTGAAGACGCTTTCTAATGTCCCATGCCTTCTCCGGAGCAAAGTGAAGAGTTGCTCTAGTGATTGGGCGGATCATGTTGGCCCAAGTCTTTAGTCTGGTTCTCTTACCAGCGAAGACATTGTCGCCAAGGTTTAGATCGTATAGCTCTCCAACGTCACCCTGGATAAGAATGTCGATGTCTAGGTAAAGAACCTTGTCTAGGTTCTTTAGCATCTCAGGCAAGAACAATCTGTCCATGGTTGAAACAGAGATGTGTGAAAGAAGAGCAATGTCATCTCCGTAGTTCACTTCATCAAAGTTATAGAAGGTGAAGTTAATCTGCGGGAATAGCTTGCCCATACGTTCACGGAAAGCTACCCCTAGTCCACGAGTCATAACGTGAGCATTGACTTCTCTCTTGCTGTGATCAACCAGTGACTGAAGAACAACAGGAATCATGTCTTCTAGGTTCTGGTCCAGTGCAAGAGCTGTTTCAACTGCATTCTTACCTCTTGGGTTGTTACCTACGGTAATCTTTGATGCTTCAAGAGCAGCAACAGCTGAAGGCACATCAATGTTTGATGGAGTTACTGCGCTGTATGTGGTTGCATACTTGTCAGCGAATTCAACTTCTGCTTGGCAAATCTCAGCCCAAAGCTTACGGACTTCCTTCTCGTTCTTACCTTCAAGGATTGCCTTTAGGGTGACCTCTAGCTTGTCTTCAATACCGTTTCTGATCTTGTTGAAAGCAGTTTCATCTAAGTTGATTAGACCTTCGAAACGAACGTCAGCTAGGTTCTTAGGCTTGAAATCTACTGGTAGTCCCATAGATCTAGCAGGTAGGTAGCAGTGCAGACGGCTTGTTGCAACCTCACGGTAGTCAACATACTCAGAGAGCATTACACGAGCATCTTCAATACCTTCAACTAGGTCAAAGTTTCTAACCTGTTCACCAACCTGGATGAACTGGTCAACCTTCCAACCTAGATACTTTCTCTCATCAATCTTGGTCTCGACCTGAGCTAGCTTTTTCTTAGTGGTGCCTGTTGCAGGAGGTAGAACCTGACCTACTGTTGTTGTTACACATCCAGAGAAGAATGCCTTGATACCGAAGTCGCGTAGACGATACAAGGTAGTCCAGTCGCGGCAACCAATAGGTTCAATGCGCTTTAGCTCTGTCACAACCTCAGGAGTTAGAACATCTGGGTCTTGGATGTGGAAAGAGATCATCAGTGGAAGAACATTCTTCGGGTACGGGAAGTCAACTGGCCCCTTGAAGTTTCTGTGCATGAACCAACCGTTTGAGATTAGCCAGGTGTTCTCGGGATACTGTCTACCGCTTGAGAAGTCTCTATCGATAGCCACAGGCTGAACCTTGGCAGCGTGAGTAGTGATCTGGCGGTGTGGCTGAATCTCTTTCTTTAGAGAGTTCAAGTAGTTGGAAAGTTTTGTGTTACCCACATAGTCAATGTTCTGGAAACGTAGCAGGTTAGATAGAGCAGCAAGTGTCTGAACAAAGTCACCACGGTTACGTGAAGTGCGTGACTTGTCTAGAAGCTTGTAGTCCATAACAGCAATGTTGATTGTGTCTGGAAGTGATTTCACTTCTGGCTCGTTGTGGTTGAGCTGAGTGTTGAACCATTCAATGTTTTCGCGGTCTTCAGGTGTTAGAGAAGACATCAGAGCTTTGTCAGCAAAGATGATGTTGGTCTCTTCACGAAGAAGTTCAACCTGGCTGTATTTAGCCAATACCTTCATCAATGCAACTCTGGTCTCTAGTGGAAGTAAGTCACGGTGAGATGCAAAGTATTCCTTTAGCTGAACTAGTCCCTTCTTCAAGTCAACAAAGAAGATGCTCTCGAAGTATTCGAAAGGAGCATATCTTTTAGCCTTCTCGTCTCCTGCTTCGCTAAAGTAGTGGAAAGCTGATTCAAATAGACCAAACTGAGTGAGCATCACTCCAAACCCAAGAGCACCAATCTCCTTATGGCTTGAGTTGTCATAAAGTGATTGAACGAAAGATCTAGCTAGAAGCTTTTCTCTGGGGGTAGAAGCTCCTCTGGCATAGTCACAGACAGCCTCTTCCATGGTGAGACCAGAAGCAACCATTCCGATAACAGGAGGGTTATAGACAATTCCCTGCAATTTCTCAATAGTTTGGGCCTGGTAGCCAGCAACCATTTGCATCTTCATCAAGTTTCTAAGTTTTTCAAGCTGCTTCGGGGCGAAAACAAGACCCCATCGCTTGACGAAATTTTTAGCAGACTTAGAAATGGCCATGGACTTGGGTCCTTACATAGTTGGATTTAAGCGATGAGAACCAGTTTGTTCTCTTTTTGATATTTTAGCCCAGAGAGCCTAAAGTCCCCGCAGGGTAAGGGGATTGAGCTTAATTGGAGTAGTTATTCCTAGCCAAATAGAGCAAGAAGCAGAAAAGCGAAGATAGCGCTGAATATGGCTGGGGTCACAAATTTAGAGACGTTTAGCCAAGGCCCAAGACTGATAACCCTTGAAGCCACAAGACTCTTTGAGGGCATGTTCTTGAGATCTCTTGCTATTGCTTGGGCTTCGACTGAGGCTGAATACTGCACCAAGGCACCCAATATGCCTGAAGCAAGCAGGATTCCGGCAGCTGCAAGGCTCACATAGAGCCCTAGTTCTCTAATCGTTCCAACTAGCCCAACTGTTGTGATGAGAAGGAAGGTTGGGGCTAGTTGAGAGATAACCAGCTGGTTTCTTGTTCTTAGCCATAGTTCAAGTAGGTCTTTTTCAGTCATGGCATAAGTTTAGAAGCCTTCTCGCCAGCACTCCAAAGACGAGGCTAGTTTGAGCCGTGTAAAATTAGTAAATGAGATTCCACGCAGCAGCTACTGAAGCCACTATGGCTGTGAATCTCACGCTTGTAGAAATAGGTCTATTGTTCATGGGCCTAGGGCTGCTTTCTTGGTTGGCCCTGAAATTACATGTCTCCAGTGTCCCTCTCTTTCTGTTAGCCGGTCTGGCACTTGGTAAAGGAGGAATTGCTCCTCTCGATGTTTCAGAGGACTTTCTAAATGTCGGAGCTGAAATCGGGGCAATTTTATTGCTTCTGGTACTTGGGTTTGAATACTCAGCAAGTGAATTAGCGGCGAGCATGAAAAAGCGCTGGCATGCAGGCCTCATGGACATCCTTCTAAATGCGGTTCCTGCAGCTCTTCTGGCTCTGGTTCTTGGGTATGGCCCTGTAGGAGCGTTAGCCTTCGCGGGAATCATGTTTATCTCATCCTCAGGTATTGCTAGTCAACTGATTCGTGAAACTGGTTGGGGAAAATCTAACGTAGCGAAACGGGTAACCAGCGTGTTAGTTTTCCAAGATATTTTGATGGCACCATATCTGCCAATTCTTGCTGCGGTTACATTAGGCCTTAGTCTCTGGGCTGGTTTGGTTTCAGTTTCTGTAGCCCTCGCAGTAATTTCCAGCATTTTTGTAATTGCCATTGGGCGCGAGATTCCAGGATTGAAGTCTCTTGCTAAAAGAGGCCCTGGAGTTTTGTTACTACTTGTATTTGGTGCAACAATGGCCGCTGCAGGAGCAGCCACCCTGGCTGGATTCTCAGGGGCCATTGCAGCATTCCTTATCGGAATGCTTCTGACTGGAGAAGTAGCAGAGTCGTTGAGAAGTAGATTTGCCCCACTTAGAGAAATCTTTTCTGCGATCTTCTTCTTGTTCTTTGGCTTGAGTATTTCTGTTCTGGATGTTGTCAACGTGCTGCCAGCGGCTATCGCTTTCTCTGTTCTTGGAATTGCAGGCAAAATGGGAGTTGGTTGGTGGGTTGGCCGCGATATGTCAGACAAAATGAGCTGGAGAAGAATTGGAGCTTTCCTTTCTTCTAGGGGAGAGTTCTCAATGATTATCGCGACCACAGTAGTAACAAGCTCAAGCTTGGCAGCAGTAAAAGAAATCACTTTGGGAATCGTGGTCATAACAGCCTTGTTCTCCACCTTGGCAATCCGTTTCCTGAGAAGCAAACTTGAACGCTAAATCTCCAATGCTGAGAGATTCCTAACGGAATGATGTTGCCATAGGGGATGCCCTGTAGCCTTGAGAATAGGTGGTGGAAGATTTGAAAACACGTTTAGTACAAAGAGTTGCATTCAGCACTCTTATTGCGGGGCTCTTGGCTGGCATAGCCTTCCTTGAGGTTGATAACTCAGAACTGGCGAATGCTGTAGCCAAAAAGCAAGAGGTTCCTGTTGAGAAGCCACACACCAATCCAATAGAACCCCTTCCTGAAGAAACAGATCCTGGTTTAGAGCCTGAACCAGTCCCAAGCTTGGTTCAAGCAATTAAAGACAAGTTAGCTGCAGATGGCTGCAACCTAAATGCTGATCTGAATGTAAAGAGAAAAGCACTAGGTAATTGCAAGATTCTTCTCATAGGAGATTCACTAGGAAACAATCTTGCCTACGGAATGATTGGTCAGCTCAATAAAGAACCAACACTAAAGTTTGTTAGAAAAGCAAAAGCTTCAACAGGACTATCTAACGCTTGGTTCTATAACTG
This sequence comes from Rhodoluna sp., assembly GCA_044373385.1. GTDB lineage: Bacteria > Actinomycetota > Actinomycetes > Actinomycetales > Microbacteriaceae > Rhodoluna. The sequence continues at coordinate 80,960 of JBILQF010000004.1, read as the reverse complement.
GCATAACAACCTTGCTACCTTCCTCAAAGAAGAAAATCCAAACCTGGTAGTTGTATTTCTTGGTGCCAATGATCGACAGAACTATGTTGTGAACAACAAGGTGCAGAACTTTGGAACAGAGGCCTGGAAAAAGACCTACAGATCTAATGTCACAAAGATTGCAACAGCATCAACCAAAGCAGGAGCATATGTGCTTTGGGTTGGCATGCCCATAATGAAGCCTTATAACTATGCCAAGGGCATCACAACAATTGATGAGCAGTATGCTCAAGCAGTCCCACTGGTACCAGGTGCAACCTATCTACCAACTAGAGCATTGACTGCTGATGCAAATGGAAACTATAAAGAGGGTTTCCTAGTCAACGGCAAGTATGCCCAGCTACGTGGTCAAGATGGAATTCACTTCACAGCAATGGGGCAGTCTGTAATGGCAACATACGTGATCAACAGCATCATCAAGAATTACCACGTGAATATAAGGATTAACAATCCTCGTTACGTTACAAAATAGAACGTAACCATAGGTTCTCAACTAGGGCTATTACTAGCCAAGCAGTAGCTAAAGAAACTAGCCCAACAGCAAGTGCTGAGTAGTTGTCTGTCTTAAGGCTTACTGATTTATGTATCGGTCTTTCAAAGAAGTGATAGGTAAGCACCGCACAAATAACCGCTCCTAAGAGGAACACCCAACTCATCGCTGGATCTGTGATTGGATTCTCAATCTGAGTTGGTAGAACCAACCAGATAAAGTGCCATAGATAGAGCGAGTAAGAGATGTCTCCTAGATATCTAAGCGGCAAGATACCCAGTGGCTTTAGTGGTGCCCATAGCAACAGGGCAGTGCCAATCACAGGTAGCCAAGCAAGGTAGCCAGGGTAACTACTTTGAGAGTCAAGTAAGAACATTGAAGCAATAAGAACTGAAAGCCCTAGGTAACCTGCAAACTTGAATCTTTTTGTAGTTGCAAAGGTTGCGAGTAATCCACCGAAGGCTAATTCCCAGAAGCGAGTAAAAGGGGAGAAGTATGAAGCTACTGGATCAACTATTGTCTGAGTAATGCTCCAGTAACTTGAAGCAACAACAACCAATATCAGAAGTGTTCGAAGAGCAATAGCTCTATGCTTTTCAGAACTAAGCCAAGTAATGCCAAAAACTAGCACCGGATAGACAAGATAGAACTGTTGCTCTACCGCTAATGCCCAGTAGTGAGTTAGCAGTGACTGGTCTAAACCTTCAATGAAGTAGTTAGCACCAGTATTGATGAGTTGGAAGTTAGTTCCATAGAAAGTAGCCCATCTAGCATCATCGAGAAGGTCATCATTAAATGCTTTTCCAGATAAGAAGTAACTAGCAAGAACAGTTACACAAATAACCAGAGCAGCAGCAGGAAATATTCTTATGAATCTAGATCTCCAGAACTCGGCAAGGTTATGGAATACGCGTCTAGCGGGTTTCTTTTGAATGGACAAGGTAATGACATAACCGCTGACCACTAGAAAAATGTCGACACCTATATAGCCAGCACTAAAGCCAGCCAGGTTCATGTGGAGGGCAATAACTAGGACTATGGCTATTGCTCGTAGACCCTGAATGTCTGCTCGGAAAGTAGTAGATCTCTGGGAAACCGGAGCTAAGTTACTCATCATCTTCTCCTAGCTTCCCCTGATGAAATCAATTGATACTCGAGCATTCCTCTTTAGTGTATCTATCGAGGGGCTTGGCAAGGAGCTCTCAATGCTTCTCGAAGCATCAAGTCCCGCCTCAGTAAGTTGTTCCCTTCCTGCCACGGCAATGAATAGAATTAGCCGAAGGGGAACAACCATCCTCTGGGATTGATTGAAGATGAAGAGCTATGAATCGGGGCATGAGAACAAATCAGCTGCCGAGGTTCAACAGGATCTTTTAACTCTCATCTCAGATGCACTAGATGCCAGCGAAGACGGCTTTGCCATATGGAAATCAGTTCGAGATGATGATGGCTCTATCACAGACTTTGTTTTGCTTCTAATGAATACCTCTGGTTTGGAAGGTCTAGATAAGAACATAAGTAATCCAGTGGGAATGAGTATTGAACAAATCTGTGGTGATGAAACAGCCACCGGTCTCAGTAATCTGTTCCGTCTTGCCTTGTCTGAAGGACATAGTGTCAAAGAAGTAGTGCCAGGGCTAGAACCAGATGGCTCTAGAGGGTCGTTTGAGAATACAGTGGTTCCTTTTGGTAGAGACCTTGTATTCGCTACCTATAGAGATGTGAGCGTTGATCAAAGAGAACACAAGAAACTGTTGTGGCTCACAGAACATGACTTTCTCACTGGTATGCCGAACCGAGCAAAGCTCCAAGAGTTTCTGGGGGAGAGCTACCTGATGTCTAACGAACACAAAACCATGATGGCATTTGTGTTCATCGATATTGATTACTTTAAACAAGTTAATGATCGTTTTGGTCATGATGCTGGAGATGCTCTACTGGTGAACTTTGTAAAGCGTATTCGTCACTCACTTCCTGAAAGAGCATTGGTTGCTCGAATTGCAGGGGATGAATTCGGAATTTGTATTCAAGATGTCAAAGATATGCAGCAACTAAAAGAGTTGATGGAGAACGTATTCACAGCGATGAAACGCCCCTTCACCTTTGATCATGTTGAGACCTCTATTTCCTGTTCAGCAGGATGTGTGATTACTGATGGGTCAGTTGAGCCAGAAGAGATTATGCGAGTAGCCGACAAATTGATGTATCAGGCTAAAAACGAAGGTCGTACACGTTTTGTGATTGAACCACTGATGGCGACTACTTAGGCGCGTCAGGGTAAATACTTCTTGTAATTCGACGCTTTCTATTTCTTCTCAACCAACTGGCTTTGAACCAATGCGGTAGAACATGTATCAATGATAGTGCTGCATAAACAACAGTATTTAGGGCTACAAGTGTTGCCAAGATAATGAAGAATCTAGACTGCAGGAAACTCTCCGGAAGCAACAGGCCGGTCATGATCTCAATGGTTCTCATGCGGTCACCGCCTTCTTAGCTTTGCCTGGGCCATCTCCCCAGTGAGCAGGTTTCTTTACTGCCATATCTAAAACGCCCTTGACGAAGATGATTCCTAGATAGGTGTCATACAACAGCTCTATGATCAGAGTTGAAGCGAGTAACTTAGCTTTCCAGTTGGATTTTCTAACTGTCCAAACTTTTTCAGCAATAAACACGAGGGCAGTGATTATCCAAAATGGGTACCAGACCCAGGTGTCAGAGCTAACTAGCTGCAGAGCAATAAGTAGAAAGTAACTCCATAGAGCAAATACCGAATAGGCAAGCCCTAGTTGCTGAGACCAGTAACGAGCTGTTGTGGAGGTGATGCCGTAGGTAGCAATGTTCTCCATAGCTCCACGTTCCCATCTAAGTCTTTGACGCCAAAGAGCTTTTAGATTAGGCATTAGTTCTGTTTCAACCATGCATTCTGAAGGTGAGACCATTAGGGCACCTAGTGTCTTTAGAGCAATGGTTAGTTCGTTGTCTTCAGTTAGAGCATGGGTGTCATAGACCTGACCCTTGGTACCTGGCAGTAAATGTCCACGCTGCTCAGCAACTGTTCTCAGAGCTCTCGCTCTAAATATGGATGCTGTTCCAGTTAGGACGAAGACTCTGCCTCTGCGTCTATCAATCTCTCGAGAGTAACGAGTGTATTCATTCTTTTGAATCTGAGCCAGCAGACCTGGAACATTCTCACCAAAGAACAATCCACCTACTGCACTCAAACCTCTATCATCAGTGAATCTCTTGGCTGCAGCGGATAGGAAACCCTGACGAAGAACTGTGTCAGCATCCATGATCATTACGGTGTCATTCTCACCAAGAGTTGGAAGTATTTCAGAGAGCACTTGGTTAAGAGCTCCAGCTTTCTTCTGGTCATTCTGAACTGATTCAAAAATTTCAACATCGAACGTTTTAGCAAGCTCAACAGTTTTGTCGGTGCAGTTATCTGCCACGACAATAATTCGATCTGGTTTTCTATCTTGGTCTAAAAGAGATTGAATCGTAGCCCCAATAAGCTTTTCTTCATTGTGAGCAGGGATAAGAGCTGTGATGGTTACTTCGCCATGGAAGACACCTTTAGTTGATCTCATAAGAACCCAAGGTGAGAGCTTCTTATGAGCCTTATCGTGAGATCTTCTCGCAAGATTCACATCACGTATTTCTAGCCCAACAAATGAAACCACCACGGTCATTCCTATAGCGATGGCTGCAATTACTGCATAAAGAGGGGGTGCTTGCCAGCTGTAGTAAATAGGAAAGACATTTGAAATCCACACTCCTGATACAGGCTGGGTGAGAGTCAGATCATTTGTTTCTAAGGTGTAGGCAAAGACTAGGAAGCCTACTGTTGCCAGTCCAAGAACTAGTAGTCCAACTAGGCTCTGGTATTTGAGGCCTTTAGGTTTGCGCCAATTAGTCACAGCCCCCACCCATTCTTTCTATTGGCCTAGACGGATTCTTTATGTTCCCATAAGTAAACCACACCCATCTGGTCAGGAGTAGACTCGGGACTAATAGGAGAGGTAACGACCTTGGAACAAAACAGCGAAGCTTCAAGCTCAAAGCACGAATCTACCTTCAATACTGATGTTGAGAACCTGAGTTCCAAAGAAGACCTACTTCTTGCAAAGCTCTTGGTCACAAACTTCCCTATCATCGAAGCCGAATATGGTGAGGAATTGGCAAACCAAGCGCTAAATGAGGTTGAGGCCAGCCTTGAGAGCCTCAAGTCAATATCCCATGTTGAACGAGTCTCTAAAGTGCTCTTTGCAATTAGAGCTTTTGATGTGTCAAACCCAGTTAGTTTCATGCGACAGGTGAAATCTCACATCGCAGCCATCAACATCTCTGGCCACTATCGGTTCTTAATGGAATTCAGCATTGGTGCTGTTGTGACAGAACATAACTCGAACCTCTCAGCTCAAGACTGGCTTGGAAGACTAAACCTTGCCCTTATGAAATCAACCAGAACTGGTCAGGTTGAACTAGCTGATAACAACGTAGCAACATCAGAACAAGTCAGACATGAATTAGCAAGGCTAGGACCAGGCTCACCTCCACCAGAGGGTATGCACTGGGTTTTCCAACCAATCAACTATGTGAGCACAGGCGAGATCTTTGGCTATGAAGCTCTATGTCGCTGGGACATACCTGGTCTTGGTTCTGTTTCTCCAGAAGTCTTTATCCAGATTGCTGAAGATCTGAACCTAGTTCAAATTATTGACTTCTGGACTCTAAAAGCAGTTGAGAAGGCTTACCCTGAGCTAATGAAACTAGGTGGCCAAGCCATCTCAATCAACATCAGCGCTCAGACTCTCGGTAACGATCACGAGTTCTTCTCAGCAGTTGACCTTATGCTTCCAAAGATTAAAGAAGCCCACTTCTCCCTAATCTTCGAACTAACTGAAACCTCAGTAATTCAAAATCAAATTGACCTAGGGTTGGGTCTAATTGGGCTTCGCAAACGCGGAGCCAAGATTGCTATCGATGACTTTGGAACCGGTAAGACAAGCCTCAGCGTCATTAGTAGCCTGCCAACAGATTTTGTCAAGCTAGACGGATCTTTATTGCAAGTAGAACGTCCAGATCTAAGTAGGGGGCTACTAGAGCTAGGAATGAAGTTCGCTGAGCTTGTTGGGGCAGAAGTCATTGTTGAGAAGGTTGAAACGCAAGCAGATCTTGAACTTGCTCGTCAAGTGGGAGCTCAGTTTGCTCAGGGCTGGCTGTTCGGGCAGCCGGTCGACCTACGTCCTGAAGCAACCAAATAGGGCATAGCCAAACACCTAGTAAAACCAACTTGTGTAATAATTACGCATTTATGCTCTAGAGCATTTATACTCTAAGTATGGGAAGACAGCCTAAACAAGATAAAGATCAACTGGATAACTTCGTTGAGCAATGGCGAACGAAGAGGGATATTTCCAGGCAGGAATTAGCTGATTTAGTGGGGGTTCACTATCAAACGATGAGCTACATCGAACGTGGGGAATACGCACCTACCCTTGCCCTAACCCTGAGATTAGCCGCAGCCCTAGATTGCAAAGTGGAACAACTATTCAAATTGAGAGTGAGTATCTGATGACAAGTAAGCCGAACGTATTCGGGCGAATGAGAAATGCTCGTATAGAGAGAATCTTGAGCACTCCACCAAGAGGTCTTCTAATCTCTCCATTTGTTAGAAGACTCTTGTCTGTAACAGCAGTGGTCTTTAGTTACCTGTACCTTTTTGCCTTAATGCTTCCTAACGGAAGGTTTGGGGAGGACAGCAGAGGACTGTTTGATCAATACATGCCAGAGTTTTATGTTTTTGACTTTACTGAGGTAGAAAACTTACTAATTGCGATTTACGACATATTCGGTTGGGCTGGATATTACGCGCCTCTAATCTTGCTTATTTCATTCCTAATTCTCAGAAAATCCATGAGTAGAGTCACGTCTCTGCCAGATGAATTCTTAGATGAGCGTGAAATCGCAAACAGAGATTGGGCCTTTAGAACCGGCTATCTAGTCGTTCGCAGACTTGGTTTAGCAGTAGCTCTAGTTCTGTTTGTAATTAGCATCCTTGGATACACTCCTGGATCGGGTGAATTTTCTACGCACTCCAGCACTGTTTTTCCTGTTGCCGCTTTCAATGCGTATTTAGTTGCTCTAACTGCCAACGACGCAATTGGTTTCTATCTCAACGTGGTTGGGCTTTTGGCTTTTGTCGCATACTCTTTTCCGCTGATTCTTCTGGCCTGGAGAGAAGCAAAGTTCCCTGAATCTGTTCCTCAACCAAGGAGGGCGGACATTACCGAGAGCCCAAAGGAATTCGCTAGAGCCTATTTCCGTAGGATGCTGAATCTTGTTAGCTTCACAGCCGGACTTTTCCTGATTCTAATTCTCGGAAGTCCATTCGGAGTCCAGGCTCTAGGAGACTGGTTAACTTTCCGTGGGGGAACCTTTGCCATCATCTTTGCAATTGTCGGATATGGACTTTACTCTTACCTCTGGGCTTCAGTGAAAACTGTTCAGCTTCTGATAAAGGTAGCAAGAAACAAGATCAATAAGAAAGTAAACATGATTCCAGTAATTGGTACTTACTTATTCTTTACGGTCACTCAAGGCTTAGGAATTGCTTTGCTGTTGCGGCTATCAGTAGTTATAAACCAACCAGAATTAGCGGTACGTGAAAACACTTTAGGTGCCATGGTTCTATTTGGTATTGGAATGATTCCCGCGCAATTAATTTCATTCTTCTTCATTCGAAGACTGAAGGTAGGTTCCCTTGAAGCTTAGGAAATCCAAAAAGGAAGCAAAAAGAAAAGACCTGAGTAATCTTTCTCTCTCCTATTACATGAGACTTGCTCTAGTTCTTGGGTTTTGGATCCCTGTGTCTCTACTAGGGTTTCTAATCAGTTTCCTTGCTAGTGAAACGGGTTTCAGTTTTTGGTTCTCAGGGGTGCCATGGTTTCTAGGATTCTCTTGGCTTGGATACGCTATTTATCTCTTCATTTGGGCTTTTACTAAGGTGAATGCGCTGGTGGTATTAGTTATCGATAGAGATACGAAGCAACCGGGCATTGGAAAAAAGATTGCATTCACCCAATTCTTTGCACTAGCTGGTTTGCTGCTTGGAATCGCATCATTCTCCGTAATATTCGCAGGAGGTTTAGGTTGGAATCTTTCGCCCAATCTTGCACTTTTGGCAATTGTCAGTCAAGTACTTTCCTTTAGACATGTTCCCCTATTCAGCCAACTGCTCAGTGATGACAAGATAGTTGCACTTGAGGGTGATCAACTTAACTCAATGGGAAGTCAACTCAGCAATGAATAAGTTCGCTTCACTAAGCAGAACGAAGAACATACATTTAGGAATCATTGTTCTTACTTTTGTTCTTTACATGTATCTTCCGGTATTCCCTTTCCTTGGGCCTAGGAATGGGTTCTCACCTGAAGGAGTGATAATTTCTATGGCCGTGGGGGTTATTTGGATTATTTATAGCCTTGCAGTGTTTGTGTGGGTGTCGTTTAGAACTATTGAAGTGCTAGTGAAATCACGAAGAAACAACCCAAATCTCTTTCAGGTAGTATTCACAATTGTTTTCTTTATCGGCACCCAGTTAATTGCTGCAGTAATCATCTCGACGGTAGCGATGGGCGGTGGACTCAGCGGCCTTCCTCTTGCTTTGGCTTTGATTCTTGCCCAGTCTCTGTCACTTGTGTATGTGCCAGAGCTAGGAGATCACTGTCGGCCTAAGCAGGAAGCACAAGGTTGACTAACGGGTCAGAAACTCTGAAACATCTTTGATAAAACAAGTTCTGATGTAACACTTTTTGAATTACAGAAACCAAATGCCTTCCAAAGGTATGCTCTTTTCATGACTAATTTAGACCGCCCTGAAATTGAACCAATGCTAGAGCCAGCACCTACAGTGCTGACTACTAAAGACATCGTTATTGGCGATGGAGCAGAAGCTCCTGCTAACTCTGTAGTGAATGTTCACTACCTAGGTGTTGACTACGAGAGTGGTGAAGAATTCGATTCTTCATGGGGTAGAGGTGAATCAATCGAATTCCCTCTCAACCGTTTGATTAAGGGTTGGCAAGAAGGTATTCCAGGTATGAAGGTTGGAGGCAGAAGAATGCTGATCTGTCCTCCTGAGTTGGCTTATGGACCAGCAGGAGCTGGACACCACCTATCAGGTAGAACTCTTGTCTTCGTAATTGATTTGCTTGGAGTCAAGTAGTAAAGCAGCATCTGGTTTGAACGGGGGAAGTTGTGATGTGCAAAGAGTGTGGCAAGGAAAAGGGGTTATTTGGGTGTGAAAATTGTCACCCATTACGAACTGATTTGTTTGAAAACCTCGGGTGCCTAGCTATCATTGCTTTGATCTTCATTGGGGCTGAAATTTACTGGTTCTTCTTCGCTTAGCAGTAACCGAATTCCTCAGTCCACCCCCACTCAGCAATTGCTGATATCTGCAACCCTTGCGGTGTCCCAAAGGCCCCGATAGTCAACAATATTGGGGCTTTTTCCTGTTCCCGCGATTATGGGGGTTAGGCCCCTGTAACCTGATTAACAGCAAAAAATCAGGAAAGCAATAGAGAAGGAATTTTGCAAATGGAACCAATCTTTATTGTCGGCCTTGTGGTCGCAATAGCCCTATTCTTCGATTTCACCAACGGATTCCATGACACGGCAAACGCTATGGCAACTCCGATTGCAACTGGAGCTATGAAGCCAAAGGTTGCTGTTGGTATTGCAGCTCTAATGAACCTAATCGGAGCTTTCCTTTCCACCACAGTTGCAAAAACTATTTCAGTAGACATGATCAACCCTGGAATTAACATCACTGCTCAGCTTGTTTTTGCTGGACTAACTGGTGCGATCCTTTGGAATCTAACTACTTGGTTCCTAGGCTTACCTTCATCTTCTTCACACGCACTATTCGGTGGGCTAATTGGTTCGACCATGGCTTACTTCGGTGCAGCGGGTGTGAACTTCACAAAGATGATTGAAAAAGTTTTCATTCCTGCAATCTTTGCTCCGCTAGTAGCAGGAATCGTCGCTTACACAGCAACCAAGGTCGCTTACATGATCACTTCTCGTAGTCAGGCAGAAAGAAAAGCCAAAGACATTTCAACTGGCAGAAACAAGTTCAAGATTGGTCAGATCTTCTCCTCTTCATTGGTTGCTCTTTCTCACGGAACTAACGATGCTCAGAAGACTATGGGTGTGATTACTCTTGTGCTTGTTGCAGGTGGTTACCAGGCTTCTGGAGATCACGTTGAGCTTTGGGTTGTAGTTTCTGCTGCACTAGCAATTGCCCTTGGAACATACGCAGGTGGTTGGAGAATCATCAAGACTCTCGGAACTGGTCTTTCAGAAATTCGTCCAGCTCAAGGCTTTGCAGCGGAAGTTGCCACCGGTGTAACAATCCTTGCATCAAGCAAGTTTGGTTTTGCTCTTTCAACAACTCAGGTTGCTTCAGGATCAGTTATTGGTGTTGGCCTAGGCCGCAAGGGCGGAACTGTTCGCTGGAACAAGGCTGGACAGATTTTTGTTGGCTGGCTGTTCACACTTCCAGCAGCAGGTCTTGTAGGAGCAGCTTCTGCTTATCTGACTATGCAGGGTGACTGGGGTTTGATTGTTGACGCTGTGCTTACTGCTGCAGTGTGTGTTGCAATCTTTACAATCTCAAGACGTAACAAGGTAAACGCTACAAACCTACACAGCGATCTAGAAGACGCCAGCGAAGTTGTACTAACCGCTCGTCAGCAGAAGGTATTAGCTGCAGCCGAGAGAAAAGCTGCTGCTAAGGCAAAGCGTAAGAGTAAGAAGAAGGGCAAGAAATAATGGAAATCGTAATTGACTGGAATGCATTCCTGTTGGTGTTTGCGGCTGCACTTGGCTTCACAAGTCTAATCGTCGCCTTCTTCTCTTTTGGAGTTAGATTCTTAACCAATGCTCAAAACATTGCACCAAAGGCACGTAAGGGAAACACAAAGGCTCAGCAGTCGGAGGCGCTAAACCTCATTGGAGCTTATGTGGCATTCGCTATTTGTCTCTGTGCTCTTGCGTTCGGCATCTACCTAATCATCCCTTTCCTCCCTCACTAAGCGAAGACCCCAATGTGTTGGGGCGATACGATTGGTGAGTATAGATCTCAAGGGGCTTCATGTCAGGTAACACTTCAGTTGAGCACAAAGTGCTCAGGTCTGACATCCAAGCACTCAGAGCATTAGCTATCACCACAGTTGTTATCTTCCACCTTTGGACAGGTCTATTACCTGGTGGCTTTGTCGGTGTTGATGTCTTCTTTGTAATCTCTGGCTTTCTAATCACCACTCACTTGTTGAAGGCAGTTGAATCTAGGACCTTCAAGATCTCTAGCTTCTGGGTTAGAAGAATCAGACGTCTTTTACCTGCATCTTTCACTGTATTGATTTCAACAGCGGTAGCTGTCTTGGTGTTTGTGCCTGTTCAACTCTGGTTGCAGTGGCTAAAGGAAATCCAAGCTTCAATCCTCTACTTTGAGAACTGGATTTTGGCTTTAGATGCGGTCGACTACCTTGCTCTTTCTAATGAAGCATCACCAACCCAACACTTCTGGTCTCTATCTGTTGAAGAGCAGTTCTATATTGTTTGGCCTTTACTGATTGCTATTGCACTTCTCTTTGTTCGTAAGAGAAGTCCTAGGGTGCAGAAGGCTTCAATGCTTCTCATCCTTGTGCTCATTACTTTGAGTTCTTTGATCTATGGCATTTACCTGACCCAAGCTGAGCCTGCTATTGCTTACTTCTCAACCCCTGTTAGAGCTTGGGAGTTTGGTGCTGGAGCATTGATTGCTTTTGCTCCTGCAATCAAGAATAAAGTGGTCGCCTCTATTACATCTCTTATAGGTCTTATTCTGATTGGCTATGCAAGCTTTACCTTCACTTCAGCACTTCCATTCCCTGGTGTATGGGCTTTAGTTCCTGTTCTTGGTGCTGCAGCTGTAATTGTTGGATCAGCTAACAGTGGATTGCTTGGCAAGGTGTTTGAGTTCAAACCCTTCCAATGGTTAGGTGAGAGGTCATACTCTATTTACCTGTGGCACTGGCCAATCATTATTCTTCTGCCCTTTGCGATTGGTGCAGAGCTAACTACTGAAACTAAGTTGGCTGCCTTTGCTCTCACCCTTGTCCTTGCAACTCTGACAACTGCTTTCATTGAGAAGCCATTCTTACCTGGCGGAAGTATTCCTAAGTTCAAGCCAATTACAGTATTCAGCTCATTGATAGTTATCTCAGGAATCATGGTTGGTTCTCTTGCAGTTGGTATTGCTCAAGCTAACGCCATCATCGCTGCAGAGAAGGAAAAGACTGATGACATAGTCAATGGTTCTCTAGATTGCTTCGGGGCTGGAGCTAGAGCGCCAGGTAAAGCACCTTGTCTAGATCCAGACTTGAAAGGCCTGTATCCATCTCTAGCAACAGCAGCTGCCGATAACTTCTGGCCAGAGAACTGTGTTGTCACTAACCGTGAAGATGTTGAGCCTATTGCGTGTGAGGTTGGTAATGCCAACTCGAACACCAGAATTGCCCTTGTGGGAGATTCACATGCCAAGCATTACGCAGCAGCCTTTGTGGACTTAGCTAAGAAGAACAACTGGAGTGTAGAGATATTTGTGAAGGGTGGTTGCCCTTTCTCAAATGCTGAAAGATCTCGTGATGACACAGTTCTAACCAAAGCTTGCAGTGTCTATGTTCAGAACATGCAGAAGATTATATCTGAAGAGAAGTACGACCTAGTCATTACTTCTCAGAAGAATGGTGTTGAGTGGATTACTTCCGGTAAATCACAAGAAGAGACTGCAATTGAAGGACTAGAAGAAGCCTGGTCTACTGTCATCAACCAAGGCATCCCTGTCTTAGCTATCAAAGATATCCCGATGCCAATTCCTAAGGTAATTCGTTGCCTAGAGATCAATGCTCCTAAAGATTGCACGTTGCCTAGAACAGAAGCATTCTTCTTTGACCCTCAAATTCAAGCAGTGGAACGACTAAACAGTGAGCTCGTTAGCTTGGTTGAGTTTGATGATGTTTACTGCGACGAGACAACCTGCTTCTCAGTAATTGGTAACGCCATCGTCTACAGAGATGCCAACCACCTAACAAGTACTTTTACTAGAACGTTGGCTCAATTCCTAAGCCCTTATATCCAAGACGCTCTGAATAAATAGTTAATACTTCTTAGCGCTTGTAAGGGCAATGCCTGCAGATGTTTGCGCAGCACTTACCCTCGTCAGCAAGAGACTTGGCATTGAATACAAAGAACCCAGTTTCAGGATCAAGATAGCCAGGCTCGCCTTGTTCTAGGGATTGGTTATGCTCAAACATGATCTCTTTGTAGAAAGGGTTTGACTCATTCAGCCTGTCAGGGTGTGGCTGATTCAGGTTACGACGCACCACATCTCTTTTAGGCATAAGAGAACAATCGTATGCCCGAGATGCGAAAAGGCCTGCCAAGACGAGCGTTGGGTTCACGCTAGCGTGTTCTAAACTGGATCGTAGGCAAGCGTCAAAACAAACTAACGATTGTGTGGTTGAAAGCTCTATGACAAGCATCCGTGGGACGCTGATTGGTGTCTATAACGCCGACGGCGGAATCGTTGGCGAACTCACTTACGTCTTCGGACACCTAATTGGTGTAAGAAGCTGTAGCCTGTGCGACATCTCCCACTCGCCAATAAAGAAGAAGTCTTCTTTCAAAGAACTTGAGCAGCACCTGCTGGCAGAGCACGGAGTTCTTGTGAAAATGATTCACCTAAATGAGCGCAACGAACGTGAGCAAAAAGCCTCTGAAGGCCAAGAGCCATGCATGCTCCTCGAATATCCAGACCAGTCCATTTCTATGTTCCTAGACTCAACAGACCTAAAAGCACTTTCTGGCAGCGTGAGTTCTCTCAAGAGGTTGATTGCTTCAAGGCTGGATCTTTACCTTTAGCCAAAGCAGAAACCCCCGCAACTAACTAGTTGCGAGGGTTTCATTCTTGTAGGCCCCGTCGGGATCGAACCGACGACCCACGGATTAAAAGGACTTGGGTTGACTCTCCTGAATCCGAGGACTCCCTTAGCAAGCCTGATGATTCCAAGGATAACGGCTTGTGATTGTTTTGGGGTTTTTTAGCATTTGGTGGATTCTTTGTCGGGGCAGCATCGGGGTAGCCTTCCGAGAAACATAAAGACAATCTTGAGTTCACTGAGACAACCGTGGACTTTCCTGCCACATTGTATACAGGCAGCCGAACGAAAGGAGGGATATGAGATTCGCACACTGATAAGGATTTAAATGACCACAATATCTAACATTCAAGAGCAAGCCGCCTTGATTAACTATGGGATTTTCTCGACCAACCCTCTTAAACGCAAGCGTTATGAGTTACTTCAGTCTCTGCAGGGCTTTACTTATTCGAAGTACCAAAAATGGTGCAACGTATTGCATGACGGCATTGTAGCTATTGCCGATGCAGAAGGACACATTTCTCTACGTAATGTCCAAACCTGCCAATCACGTCACTCATGTCCAGTATGCACAAACCGTTTCATGGCTGAACAACGGTCCAAGCTCAATCTCATCGTAAAGGATTGGCAGATACAAGGCGGTGCTGTCGTAATGGGCACTCTTACACTTCCAAATCGCACTCCTATGGACTTTCGCTACTCCTATTCACGTCTCGTGGAAGTTGGTTCTGTTTTCCGTCGCCTAATCAAGAAACTTGAACGGGAAATCGGAGTACCTATCTCCATTCGCATTATCGAGGAAACTATTCAAAAGGGTCGGGGGCTTCATGCCCATTTTCATTTCCTTTGGTTACTGCCTTTAGGTGCAAATACGCAGGGTTTTATGATGCAAGTTAAGCGGCTATGGCTACAAGCCGCCAAATCAAAAGGACTATCTGGAACTTCTGCTAACGCACAAAATCTAAAAGTTGTGCAACCAAGCGATGGAGTTTCTGTTGTGTCATACATTACGAAACACGGATACACGCCTACCTCTGATGCCTCTGATTTAGCCCTAAACAGCCCACTGTCGGCTTTTGAGGTCCTTGTTGCAGCTGCTACTGGTGATTTGGAATGGATTGAACTCTGGCGGTTATTTGAGGCCGCCGTCAAGGGAAAGCGCCGTATAACTGTTTACAAAAATACCCTCAAGGATGATTGAGTTTGACCTGTATTCGTAAAGACAAACTGGGACTATTAAGTATGAGGAGAAAACAACAAGGAATAGGAAAATATGAGAATCGAAGAAGGAGTCCCTGTGCTTTTCTCCCCGAAGCAGGTATCCGAGATACTAAATATAAGCAGAAGTCAAGTATATAAACTCTTCAACTTAAGTGAGCTGGGAAGTGTGAACATCCGTGGCAGTCGAAGGGTCACTGAAAATCAACTTCTGGAATACATCTGGAAAATCGAAGGTATACAACCACCGATATCTGATAACAGTGTTTGCAGTTGCAACTTGCGTGCCTAATAACAAGAAACTGGCTGATGTCCTAGAAGGACATGCAGCTACAGCCCTAGAGCCTGGTATCTGATAACAGATGCTTTCTCCTGAGGGAAGGCTGGTTGGTCCGACTGTTCCCGAATCTGGCTTTTAGGCAGTTCCCTTTCGGGTATCCTGCAAGCCACTATGGAGTGACTGAGGTTTGTCTCAAAATGTCCGTGGGTCAACGGTATCCTCTAGGAAGAAGGTATTTTCGAAAACCAATAGGGCATGATTTGTGCTGGGCAGGAGTTAGTTGTGGGCGTTACAGACCAGGTTCACATAGAAAACCCAATCATTAATGCTCCATTCTCTGTCCCCACCAAGCACTTTGAGTTCGATGTAACTGGAATCACCAACAGAGTCATAGATGGACGTAGACCTAGTTCCTATTTCATCCCGATTGCCACAGCTAAAAGAGCTCAAAGTGGTCAGTCGGCTTTCGAAACCGAGTGGACTAGAGACCGTATCGAGGAAAACCGTTTCATTAACGATGTCCGTCAAAAAGTAGCTGCATGGAGACAAGGCGGCTATTCAGGAGTCACTTCCGTTACGGGACAGCTACTCGATTACTGGAATGATACAGACAGAGAAAAGAAGTTGTTCTTCTGTCAAATAGAGGCTCTGGAAACCATTATCTATATCACAGAAGTAGCTAAATCGCATGGTGATGCATGGATGATTAATCACCTGAATACTGCATCTGACCTTTCTAATCCAGGACTGTTCCGTTTGGCACTGAAGATGGCTACAGGTTCTGGTAAGACCGTGGTTATGGGCATGCTCATTGCCTGGCACGTTCTCAACAAAAAGGCAAACTCTCAAGATACACGGTTTGGCGACGCCTTCCTCTTAGTTGCACCTGGCATCACTATTCGTGACCGCCTCCGAGTCTTGCTTCCAAGTGAGTCGAATAACTATTACCGTGAACGTGACTTAGTTCCTCCTTCATTATTTGGTGAGCTAATGCAGGCTCAGATTCACATTACAAACTTTCACGCCTTCCAGCTCAGGGACAAGATGAAGATTGGCAAACTCAATAAGGCCATACTTAAGACAGATGGGCTAGAGACGCCAGATGAAATGGTAAGGCGAGTTTGCCGAAGCCTTTCTGGCAAGAAGAACCTCATCGTCATAAATGACGAGGCACATCACTGCTATCGACGCAAGCAAGACGACTTTGTTGGTTCTATGGATGCCGACGAGAAGGCCGAGGCCAAGGCTCGTGAAGAAGAAGCTAAGGTTTGGATTTCGGGCCTAGAAGCGATAAAGAAAAAACTTGGGATTCGTGCAATCTATGACCTATCCGCTACTCCGTTCTTCTTAAAGGGCTCAGGATATCCAGAGGGAACATTATTTCCTTGGGTGGTGTCTGACTTTTCGCTAATCGATGCAATCGAATCAGGGATTGTGAAAGTTCCTAGGGTCCCAGTTTCAGATGATTCTGGCGTATCTGACCAGCCTACATACCGTGACTTATGGCTTCACATTAGGGACAACTTGCCCAAAAAAGGTAGGAAGACAGATGTTCTCAACGATGAACCAGTGCTGCCTACAGAACTTCAGGGGGCTATTCACAGCCTTTATGGCAACTACAAGAAATACTTCGACGCTTGGGCGACCAACCCAGAAGCTCAAGCAAAAGGTGCAACGGCTCCAGTTTTTATCGTTGTTTGCAACAATACCAATGTGTCCAAAATGGTCTTCGATTACATTTCAGGGTGGGAAAAAGAGATTCAAGGTCAATCTGTTGTTCAGGCTGGAAAGTTGGAAGAGTTTAGGAACGATGATGGCCGAGGTGGCTGGAACGATTCCCCATTTTCCATTTTGGTAGACAGTTCCCAACTAGAGTCTGGAGACGCACTTACCGAAGATTTTCGAAAAGTAGCGGCCAAAGAAATCGAAGAGTTCAAAGTACAGTATGCAGCTAGGGTCGGCGGCCGAGACACAGACACTGTAACCGATTCGGAAATCCTTAGAGAAGTACTAAACACAGTAGGTAAGCCAGGAAAACTTGGTGAAAAAGTCAGGTGCGTTGTTAGCGTATCAATGCTTACCGAAGGCTGGGATGCCAATACGGTAACCCACGTGCTTGGAGTTCGAGCCTTTAGCACTCAACTACTTTGCGAACAAGTGGTTGGGCGGGCACTAAGACGTAGGTCTTACAGCATCAACGAGAAGGGCCTCTTTGACCCTGAATATGCTGAAGTTTATGGCGTTCCATTTTCTTTCATCCCAACAAGCGGTTCCTCGGGTGAAATAAATCCTGGCCCTCTCCCTACAAGAGTAAGAGCACTCGATGACCGAAGAGACCTAGCGATTAGTTTCCCTCACGTTTCTGGTTATCGGTATGACTTTGGAACTGAGGTTCTGGAATGCAGCTTTGATGAGGATTCCAAACTGGAGCTTTCTACGGCTGATATCCCTACCTCAACTGAAAGCGCACCAATCGTCGGCGAAAGTTCCGTTCATACGCTTGACGACTTACTCAACCATCGAGAAAATGAAGTTGTATTCCTGATTGCAAAAGAAACGCTAGAACGATTCTTCAGAGACGATGAAGGAAACAGCAAACCCTGGCTATTTCCAAAGATTCTTCGAATCACAAAGCAGTGGATGGACCAGTGCCTAGTACTAAAGGACAACACTTTCCCTCAGTTACTTCTCTTGACGAGGTTAGGTAGAACTGCAAGTGAGAAAATCTACCGTTCTATTGTTGCATCTGTGGATGGCAGTACAAAAGTGAAACCCATTCTTAGGTCATTTGAGAATGTTGGAAGCACTCACTTCGTTGACTTTGATACAACCAAACCTGTTTATGCAACTTCTCCAGATAAGTGCCACATTAGCCATGTGGTCGCCGACACTAAGTCGTGGGAACAACAGATGGCACAGGTATTGGAATCTATGCCTGAGGTCATCTCCTACGTAAAAAACCAGAACCTAGGATTCACTATCCCTTACGTTTTTGAGGGTGACTCTAGGTCTTACTACCCTGATTTCATAGCCACTATCCTGAATCCCGTTACCGCCGAAGTGACAAATCTCATAGTCGAAGTATCTGGGGAGAACCGAAAAGATAAAGCGGCAAAAGCTGAAACTGCTCGAAACTTATGGACCCCCGCCATCAATAACCATGGTGGCTTTGGTCATTGGGATTACGTAGAAATCAAAGACCCATGGAATGGGGCAAACCTCATTCGTGAACATCTTGCTGAGTCACAATCCAAGAATGGAGCAACTACCAATGGCTGAAGAGAAAAAAGTAAAAGATGTAACGGCTATTAAGCACAAGGAAAAAAGGTCAAACATTCCCACTGAAGAGCTCAGAGATTTTTATGCGGATGACCTTGCAGACACTGTCAAGGCACTTTACCCCCGTGATTCATCGCTCGACCCCCAGTTGGTATGGAAGGGTAAAGACGAGCTCGATTCAGAAGACTTATCTGTTCCTGTAGTGCCCATTTATATCCAAGAGAAAATCAGTCCACAGGCACTGGTTGATGACCTGATGGCAAGAACGGCTGCTTCAACTGGCGAAGTGAGCTTGTTCGATGACTTCGAAGGCGGTCCTGCAGACTTCGAGAGCAAGATTGAGTTTTATCAGCACGAACAAAACTGGACTAACCGATTAGTTCTTGGGGACTCTCTACTCATAATGAACTCTCTCATTGAGAAAGAAGGCATGAAAGGCAAAGTCCAAACCATTTACCTCGACCCTCCTTACGGAATAAAGTTCGGTTCCAACTGGCAGGTCAGTACAAAGAAAAGAGATGTCAAGGACACCCGTTCTGAAGATGCGACTAGACAACCAGAACAGATTAGAGCGTTCAGAGACACTTGGAAGCTTGGCATTCACTCCTACCTCACTTACCTAAGAGACAGACTGAGCCTCTCTCGAGAAATGCTTACAGAATCAGGCTCAGTGTTTGTGCAAATCGGAGATGAAAATGTTCACTTGGTTCGAAACATTCTCGACGAGGTGTTCGGTTCAGAAAACTACATGTCAACAATCTCGTTTAGAACTACTAGTGGCCTTGGCGCATCATTTTTGAAGCGAACCAACGACTTTATTATTTGGTACGCCAAGAACAGAGAGTCAGTTAAGTTTCGAAAAATCTTTGTTGACAAGGCCTTTGGAGAAGACACGATGTTCGGATATGTTGAGTCCGAAGAAGGTGTTCGACGAAGTATGACACCAGAAGAGAAATCAGGTTCCATTCCCAAAGGGTATAAGCCTTTTAGGTATAGTGACTTGGTGTCGTCGGGGCTTACACCATCGTGTGTATTTCCGATTGACTTAGATGGCCGTACTTTCGAACCTGGACGCTCTAGGAGCTGGAAGACAAACGTGCAAGGAATGGAAAATCTTAAACTAGCTAACAGGCTTGCCGCTCCTGGCAACACCTTGCAGTATGTAACTTTCCACCATGACTTTCCTGTTTCTGAAATCACAAATGTTTGGACTGACACTGTCGGAGAGCTGAACAAGACTTATGTTGTACAAACCTCCAACCGTGTCATCGAACGCTGTATTCTAATGACCTCCGACCCAGGTGACATCGTGTTTGACCCTACTTGTGGAAGCGGCACTACTGCGGTCGTGGCCGAACAGTGGGGTCGAAGATGGATAACTTGCGACACTTCCCGAGTCGCATTGGCTCTCACTCGAACTCGTCTCATGTCAACAAAGTTCCCTTTCTTTTTGCTGGCAGACTCCCCTGAGGGAGTGCGTAAAGAGGAAGAACTTTCAGGCATCCACATCGAAAGAGCCGCCACTTACGGTGATATAAGAAAAGGTTTTGTTTACAAGCGAGTACCACACGTCACTCTGAAAGCTATTGCTACCAACTCCTTTCTCAAGCCAGGAATGTCTCAGCGTGAGATTGAGGCAGCAATCGCAAGAGGAGCTGAGTTTGAGCTTCTATTTGATTCACCCTACGAGCTCCCAAATAGAGTGAGAGTAAGTGGGCCATTCTCTGTTGAATCTCTATCTCCCCACAGAGTTCTCGATGTCAGAGACATGGACATGAGCGGTTCAGTTTCGGAAGCGGAAGCCAAGGAACAGCAAGATTTTGCAGCGATGATTTTGGATAATCTTCGACGAGCTGGCGTACAGAATACGAAAAAAGACGAGCGCCTGAACTTTGTTACTTTGGAACCTTTTGCGGGCACATGGATAAATGCTGTCGGTACATTTGAGAATAACGAAGGTGAGACCAAGAGAGTAGCCATTTCTCTAGGGCCAGAGCACGGTACTGTTGGTCCAACTCAGGTTAAGCAGGCCGCAAAGGAAGCCGTGCAAGGAGTCGGATATGACATCCTGCTAGTCTGCGGCTTCGCATTCGACCCGCACGTCTCTGAAGAGTCGAAGAGATACGGTGCATTGACCGTGCTGCCGACAAAGATGAATCCAGATTTGGCTATGGGAGATGAGCTACTTAAGCAAACAGGAACTGGAAACCTCTTCATGGTATTTGGTGAGCCAGACATGACAATCAATGAACTTTCAGATGGACAAGTATCCATCGAGCTACTAGGTGTGGACATATATGACCCAACCACGGGTCAAGTTCGAAGCTCATCGACAGACGAGATTGCTTGTTGGTTCATCGATACCAACTATAACGAGGAGAGCTTCTTTGTTAGACAGGCTTACTTTGTTGGAGCCGATAAACCAATGGAGAAGCTTCAGAAGGCACTAAAGGCTTCAGTAAATGAAGAAGCATGGCATAGTTTGTACGGGACTAAGAGCCGTCCGTTTGATAAGCCAAGTACTGGCAAGATTGCGATGAAGGTTATCAACCACTATGGCGATGAAGTATTGAAGGTTTTTCAAGTCGACTAGACCTGTGGATAACTTTTCACCTGGAACGAGTTTTCTACCAGGCTTGTTTCATGTTTGATGAGCTTTGTTGGAGATGCAAGTTTTTCTTGCAGTGCAGTGATTCAGTCTTGTGCCATTTCTGCGAGACCACCCCACCCTTTAATGCTGTGTTTTCTGCAGGATGCCCAGGTCAGAGTAACGCCTGAGAGATTTTGCAGCTAGGAAGTAGCCAAAAATATGCGTGCGCCACACGCCTGAATCTGAGTCGCTTCACTAGCGACCCTGCTCCCAGGCAATGAGTTCCACGATTGGAATGCGCCATGAGCCTCCAATCTTCTTTCCAGGCATCAACCCTTTTTCTAAGGCCATATAAACCCACCAAGGGCTCTTGATGATGCGGTCTGACACCTGCTTCACCGTTAGATAAATCGGGGTTTGGGTTTGTTGCATTCTTACTCCTTTTTGCCTCTGCGGCACTTGACATATTGGTAACGAAGTATTACTTTATTACCTATGGCTAGAAAAATGCAAGGACAACACATAGACGGGTACTTTGAGCTCGACTTCTCACTTGGGGCGAAGTCGATGTTCATCACAATACAAGCAGTTCCTTACGGAGAGACTTCTGTGGCAACCACATGGTGGGTGAGCGGTCTCGGGGAGTTATGGATGCCCTATCTTCTCCTGAAGTTGGAACTGACGTTGCCTTATCGCACTAAGAAGTCCTTCGAACAGAACTGTAAGGAACTTGCGATTTCCTACGTTGCCGCTCTAGCTGAAATCAGTGCCAGGTCAGGTGGAATGGTTGCTCCTGCACCTGAAAACTCTCCCGAAGTATCAGAGTCATTGGCTCTAATGCATTTCTCACACCACATGAACACACCAAGATTTTCAGAGGCCACAGAGTCCATGGAAACTGGCACCCTTTACTTGATGGCAAAAGCTTTCGGCGTAAAGAATCCAGTACGTTATGTTGCGAACCATTTCAACTTGGGAGTTACGACGATAACAAAGAGACTTACAAGGCATAGAGATAGCGGGTTTATTCCAAAGTCTCGTGTGCAGTAGTGGTAGGAGAAAACATGTCTGAGGAAAACAAACTCAAAGGTATACACAGAAAAGGCAACAAGGTCATTGCACGTCTTGGCTTTAATCGTAAGGAATACGAGAAGGAGTTCACACGTAAGGCAGATGCAGTTAAATGGCGTGTTGACCTTCACCGTGACTTAAGTCGCTGCCCAGGAGGCATCTCATTTCATGCACGTAACGGTTGGACAGCAAGAGTCGCTACTGAAGATGGCGAAGTTGCCAAGACATTTCCAGACCTAAACTCGGCTATCAACTGGCAGGAGAAGACCAACCACCAGGTCTTGATGGGAACCTATCTGCCAGAAGGATTGGTAGACCTAACCCTTAGTGCCTACAGCTCAGAATGGATGCAACTTAGAGTATCGGTGAAGAAGGTCTCCTTGATGCGTGACGAAGTTCTGTTGAAGAATCATATCCTGCCAAGTTTGGGGCATCTTCCTTTGGTGGCCATCTCATCGTCTGTAGTCGAGAACTGGGTTGCTGAAATGTCGAATGCTGGTAAGTCTCCCCAAACAATAGACAAGGCGTTCGGTTTGCTTAACCAGATGCTGCGTGCATCGATTAAGCGTGGTGTTCTGGTGAAGAATGCTGCCTTTGGAATCTCAACGCCAAAGGTTCAAGCAAAGCCTCAAAAGTCATTCTCGGAGGACGAGATTCTGGCTATTTCAAGGGAGTGCGGCCATTACGGTTACATCGTCACCTTTTTGGCCCGCACGGGGCTGCGTCCAGCAGAGTTTGCGGCACTTAAAGTAGGAGATTTTGACACCAAGGCTAATGAACTGGTTATCTCAAACAACTTTACACTCGATGAAGATTACTCACGCATCCTAGACTCAACTAAAACAAACCAGGTGCGCCGCATCCCTATTAGCGGTTCTCTGTTGTCGGCGCTCAAACCTTTTATTGATGGTCGTCTAAAGAACGATTGGTTATTCCAGGGTAAACGGGGTGGACCGATGGACCCCAACTACTTCCGTAAGTCATACTTCATGCCTGCAATCAAAAAGCTTGGTCTCAGTGATGTGACTCTCTATACCCTGAGGCACACCTTTGGTTCAATCCTTCTAGGTAACGGCGTTGATGTTGTTACAGTTTCCAAACTCATGGGACACGCAACCGTACAGCAGACTCTGAACACCTACGCACACGTTCTCAATGGAAACCAGTTCGGTGCAATGCAGAAAATGAACGACATTTTTGACAGAGTATCGGGGGAGGGTCGGGGTGAGCTCGAGAACCAGGGGGAGGTGGCGGTCCAAAGAACCAACCACCGCCCTGGGATGCCTAGTAAATCAAGGCATGTATCTGGTAGGCCCCGTCGGATTCGAACCGACGACCCACGGATTAAAAGTCCGTTGCTCTAACCAACTGAGCTAGAGGCCCTTAGTGCTTTGTTGCTAGACAAGTTTATTACTTCTAGGCCTAGTGTTAGGCCCGTTTGGTCAGATACTCGATCAGGTCTCTAATCACACGGTTATCGACACTATGGCCCAGCCCGCTATAAACCTTAGGGGTTAGCTTGGTGTGCTCTGTGAGCCAGTTAGTAGTTGACTCCACCATTTGAGGAGAGATTCTGTTGTCTGCTTCACCTCTGCAGTAGAGGACACTTGGCTTGAGTTCAAGAAGTCTGTCATCTGCAGGTTGTTTCGCATCCATGATGAATCCAGCCATCAATACAGTCTTTGCTATTCGCTCGGGCCTTGTTCTTAGTAGCTGGGTTGCCATAAGAGCACCCTGGGAGAAGCCAATAGGAATCAGAGAAGTATTAGCAGGAAGAGTCTGATCGATCCATTCCCAAAGTTTCTCCGTTGCCTTCTCAATCTCAACTTGAGGGGTGTAGTTATCCATGGTCAGTAAATACCATTCAAAACCATCTCCAGCTGAACTAAGTGGAGCTCTAGGAGATACCCAAGGCATAGTTCCTGTCATGATCTCTGGAAGATCATATTCGTTTGCACCATAGCCATGAAGTAGCAGTGCTACTGGAGCATTCTCTTTCAGGTTCTCGAGATTAGAAGAGATGTAGGTAGTAATGCCTTTAGCCATGAAGAAATGTCTTTCGGTTAGTTTTTAGAAAAAGCGATAGTTGCGGCAACAGCTTTCTTCCAATGAGCGAATTCATTATGTCTTGTTTCCCCAGACTCAAATGTCTGCTCGATTGGATTTAGGTTATTAAGTTCATCAAGTGACTTCCAGAAACCAACTCCTAGACCAGCTAGGTAAGCAGCACCTAAAGCTGTTGAATCGAGATGGATAGGTCTCTGCAAAGGAACTTGAAGAAGATCCGATTGGAATTGCATCAGTAGTCCATTAGCAGAAGCTCCACCATCGACTCTGAGTTTTGACAGCTTGATACCGGTTTGGCCCATGGCGTCAAAGATGTCTTTTACTTGGAAAGCAATTGCTTCAAGAGTTGCCCTAGCAATATGAGCATCTGTAGTTCCTCTAGTTAGACCGAAGATAGAACCAGTAGCTTTAGGCTCCCAGTAAGGAGCACCAAGACCAGTTAGAGCAGGAACGAAAACAACACCACCGTTGTCTTGAACATTTCGAGCTAGTGTTTCGCTGTCTTCTGCTTTAGTGATGATCTTTAGACCATCCCTAAGCCATTGAACAGCTGCTCCTGCTACAAAGGCAGAACCTTCGGTTGCATAGGTTCTAACACCTTCTAATTGCCAAGCAACAGTGGTAATCAGGCCATTGTCTAGAACTAGAGAATCAGAACCGATGTTCTGAAGGATAAACGCACCAGTTCCGTATGTGCATTTAGCTCCACCAATCTCAAACTGGGTTTGACCAAATAGAGCAGCTTGCTGATCTCCTGCAATTCCTGAGATAGGAATTGATAGGCCAAAGAAGGAATCAGGGTCTGTCTGAGCCAGCATTCCACTCGAATCAACAACTATTGGCAGAGCATGAAGAGGAACACCGAAAAGTTTTAGAAGCTCCTCTGACCAAGTTCCTTCATGGATGTTGTAGAGCTGTGTTCTTGATGCATTGGTTGCATCGGTGATGTGAGATTTGCCATTTGTGAGTCTTGCAATTAGGTAGGTATCAATAGTGCCAACAACTAGAGAACCGTTTTCAACTTCTTTCCAGATCTCTGGTTTGTTGATCGCAATCCAACGAAGCTTAGACGCACTGAAGTAAGGGTCTAAAGGTAAGCCGGTTAATTCCTGAACCTTAGAAAAAGTTGGGTAAACTTCAAGATCTTTAAGTATCTGTGTGGTTCTTCTGTCCTGCCAAACTATTGCTGGAGTGGGGGATTGGAGGGTAGTTCTATCCCAGAGGCCTACGGTCTCTCTTTGGTTAGTGATACCTAGTCCTACGAATGTGACACTTCCAACTGCATCAAGAACTTGTTTCACTGCCGATAGCGTTGCCTGCCATATCTCATCAAGGTCATGTTCAACCCAGCCTGGCTGAGGGAAGTGCTGAGGGAACTCTTGGTAGCCGTGGGCAGCTCTTGAGCCATCTTGTCTAATGGCAATAGCTGTTACACCAGTGGTTCCGGCATCGATAGCGAGAATCATTGTTGTCCTAGTGAGCCATCGGTTCGTAGATTACTTCTTCAGGTTTCATGTCTTTCCTAGGCCATTCAATGAGTAGCATTGCTGCCAACATGAGTGATCCTCCAAAGATTACCTGAAGAGAAAGAATCTCTTGCCCTACGGCTACCGATGTCAATGCAGCGAAAACTACTTCCATAGTCAATATGATGGCAACCCTTGATGCATCCATAATCGATTGAGCCCAAGTCTGAATGAAGAAAGCGAGGGCTGTTGCAAATACTGCAGTGAAGAGAACTGCAAACCAAACTTCAAAGTCAACTGGTGACTGGTAGCCATCTGGAAGAGCTCCAATCCAACAGATAACTGCAACTGTAGTTAGCTGAATAACCGTTAGAGCGTAAACGTCTTTACCCGGTGACCACTTACCTAGACCTACGATGTGAAGTGCAAAGCCAAGAGCACACAGCATGATCCAGATCAAACCTAAATCAAAAGTTGCGTCTTTGATGGTGATAAAACCCAAACCAACTGTTGCAAGAAGTGCGCCAATGGCAACGATTGACTTTGGTTTCTTCTTAAAGAATATCCAGATCATTAGGGGGGTGAGAATTACATAAAGTCCAGTAATAAAGCCAGTGATAGCAGCAGTGGAAAGAGTCAGCCCAATGGTTTGAGTGACATAACTAAAGCTCAAGACAGCTCCGAGAATCACACCGTAGATAAGTGTCGGGCCTCTAAATGCTTTTAGGACTTGAGGTCTAACAGCAATCATTAGGGCTGCGGCGATTGTGAACCTGATGGCTAGAAAGTCATAAACAGGAATCTTTTCCATTGCTGGTTTCATCACAACAAAGGATGCTCCCCAGGCGATGGTTACAAACAACAATGCAAATATGGCCAGAGTTGTTTTCTTCATGCCTCAAGTCTATTTGCGGCGTTTGATCCTTGTGCCGTGAGCTACATGTTTGACCATACTCGGGAAGACGAGACCGTGCATTGGCAGCACTGTTAGCCAGTAAATGTGCCCTAGAAGGCCTTTAGGAACAAAGATTGCTCTCTGAGTGACCTTAGTTCCACCTTCAGGTGTTGGTTCAACATTCCATTCCAACCAAGCAAGTCCGGGCATCTTCATTTCTGCTCTAAGTCTTAGAAGCCGTGGTCTATCCAAGGCCTCTACGCGCCAGAAGTCCAAAGCCTCACCTTCAATAAGGAAGTAAGGGTCACGTCTGCCTCGTCTAAGACCAACTCCACCAACTAGACGGTCTTGCAGGCCTCTAAGTTCCCAAGCCCAGGTAGCAGTTGAATAGCCGTTGTCGCCACCGATAGATTCAACTCGAGGCCATACCTTATCTACAGGATCAGCTGTGATCTCAGTTCTGATGTCTGTGTATAGAGTACCACCAGCCCAAGTTGGGTCAGTCGGAAGAGGTTCGCTAGGACCACCTTGTAAAGCAGCATTTGACCAACGTGTTTCAACGTTGGCTTCTTTGATGCGTGTAAGAGCTAGAGCAACCGCTGCTTTGAATGTTGTTAGACCAGATGCAGGATCAGGAATGTGCTTCTTGATTCTGTCATCAGCACAGACAACTTCATTCTTCAAACTGTCGATAAGTCTTCTAGCCAAAGTAATTGGTACTGGTGTTACAAGTCCTACCCAAGCGCTTGAAAGTCTTGGAGTTAGAACAGGTAGTGGCATGATGATTCTCTTTCGAAGACCAGCAGCTTCTGCATACTGCATCATCAGTTCTCTATAGGTAAGTACTTCTGGTCCACCAATATCAAAGTGATCATTGATCTCTTCTTTGATGCCCGCAGCTCCTACTAGATAGCGAAGAACATCTCTAACAGCAATAGGTTGAATTCTTACTGTTACCCACTTTGGCGTGACCATCACTGGAATACGCTCAGTTAGATAGCGAAGCATCTCGAAAGATGCAGAACCGGAACCAATAAAAACACCAGCACGAAGTTCTACAGTTGGAACCCCAGAAGCTCTTAGGATTTCACCGGTCTCTGCTCTGGAAGATAGGTGAGCACTTAGCTCACTTTGGCTATCAGCCATACCGCCTAGATAAACCATTCGCTTGACGTTGTTCTTCTTGGCCATCTTGCCAAAGGTGGTTGCCCACTCTTTTTCTAATCTTTCGAAGTCTTCACGAACGTGAAGAGCGTGAAGTAGATAATAGGCAATATCTACACCTTGAAGGGCTTTATCTACTGCAGCCTCATCGTTGGCATCTCCCTCGACCACTTCAATCTGGTGGAACCAAGGGTAGCTAGTAAGGCGATCAACGTTACGAGCCATAACTCTCACTCGATAGCCATGGTGCAGTAGTTCTCTCACTAGACGCCCACCGATGTAGCCGGTAGCTCCAGTTACTAGGCAAAGCGCTGGCTCACCTTGGGCATTCAGAAGAAGAGGGAGATCTTTGGTTATTTCATGATTCACTTGGCTACCTGTTCCTTAATTCCTTCAGCTGTGATTCGTGCATCAGGTAGTGATTCACCAGCTGCAATTGCAACAGGCAGGTTGTTTTCAACTGGAGCAATAGGGCATGTAGCAAAGTCTGTATAGGCACAGAAGAAATTAGAAGAGAAGTTGAAGTCAATTGTGTAAGTGCCATCTGGCTGATGTTTTGCAGTTACTGAACGAGCAGTTCCGTAACTTGACTTACCCGAGGTTGCATCTCTGAAAAGAATGAGAAGGTCTTTGGTGCCAGCTTGTTCAAATGCGGTTAGGCGGCAGGCTGTTCCTTCAACATCGAACTTAAGAACTCCAGGTGAAACATAGCCTTGAGTCAAACCTTCAACAACAGTTCCAACCACAACCTCTTTAGGAGCAGGTGCAACTTCAAGAGTTGCTGATACCTCTAATGAAGGGTTGTAATCAAAAGTTTTCACTCCGCTAAAGGCTTTGAGCATTGGTGAGTTTGGATCTCTTGGTCTAACAATTAGAGAGCCTGATCGATTGCCAAGTTCCACCATGATTCCATCAAGTTGGAAAGAGGTGTCACCTAGTTTGCCTATGTCCCAAGAGTGCTCACCACTTGAACTATCGATCACGTGAACAGAAGACCCTTCTGAATACCAGCTACCGCTGATGCCAGATATTTCTTGAGGTTCTTTGGTTAGCCAAACAAGGTTTGTGATAGCTAGGAAACCAGTTGGATTCGAAAATACTCGATTGCGTGATTGCTTCCAATCGAGCCAGCTCTGAGGTGCATTAGTCATGTACAAAGACTAATCGCCAAAGGCAGGAGCTATAGATTCAATGGCAACTATCTTGCCTGTCTTCTTACCCTTGTTTTTGGTGAAGTGAAGAACATACATCTGGCCTGGTTTCATGGCCAAAACCTCTTCTAGCTCCTTACGTTGAGACTTGTCAGCGTAGGAACTAATGGCTTTCACGATGGTTGGTAGGGCTGGACGGTGGCTGCAGATAACTACACTCTTGCCAGTGTCAACCAGCTTGTGCACTAGCTTGATGGTTCGCTTAGGTCCATTTTTTGCCCCAAGTTCGCTTAGCTGGGATCTCTCAACAAGCTTGCCTTTGTGCTTGTTTAGATAAGGAAGAACAGTATCCATACATCTCTTCCAGCTTGAAGTTACCACTAACTTGGGTGAGAAGGCTTTCAAGGTGGTCGCCAAAGCAGCTGCCTGAATCAATCCCAATGGGAGTAAGGGGCGGGTAGCCTCGCCTTTCTTCCATTGGTCTCTTGGTGTTGCTTTTGCATGGCGAAGAATAATCACTGCTCTGGTGTCGAGGCTGTTCTCTTGCTCAAGTTTGACAAGTACATCTAGTGGGTCGTTATCGTGCGTATAGGTGAGCAGATTTCTAGCTTCCTCAACTGTTACCCACTTGATAGAGCTGACTTCTTCATCTGGTTTGAACTTCTGATTCTTAAGGGCAGAATCTGAAACCTTAGCCGACCAGTAGTGAACAATTTTCTTGGAACCGTTAGCAAGTGCGTATTTACTTTCAAACAACTTCGGACCAAGAGAAATCTTGATGCCGGTTTCTTCCTTGATCTCACGAACAGCTGCTTCGCTGATACCTTCGCCTTTATCGAGTTTGCCTTTAGGCCAACTCCAGTCGTCGTAGCGTCCACGGTGAATTAGAAGAACCTTAAGAGTGTTTTTCTCTTTACGCCACAGAATTGCTCCTGCTGCAAGGACCGGCATTAGTTACCACCAGTGCGGGCAGTAAGGGTTCTCAACATGACCTGGTCTTGCACGTCGAAGAACCCTAGTTCACTACTCACAGCACCATTTCTAATCCATATGCCATCTGATCCAAGCTGCCATGAACTAGCACTTGGATGCATTGCTAATTCAAAGAGTTTCTGAATTTCATGAAGGTGATCTTCTTGACGTAAACGAACTAGAGTCTCAACTCTTCTGTCTAGGTTTCTATGCATCATGTCTGCTGAACCAATAAACACCATTGGGTTTCCACCGTTAACAAAACGGAAAACTCTTGAGTGCTCTAGGTATCGACCAAGGATAGATCTAACGGTGATGTTTTCACTAAGGTTCTTTACTCCTGGCTTTAGAGAACACATACCTCTAACCAAGATGTCAATCTTCACTCCAGCTTTCGAAGCTCTATATAGTGAATCAATAATCTGCTCATCAACAAGTGAGTTGAGTTTGATCTGAATACCTGCAGGCTTACCCTCTGAAGCATTCTTAGCTTCAGCCTCAATAAGGACTGTAAGGCCAGTTCTAACTCCAACAGGTGAAACTAAAACTTCATTGAATGAGAGATCTTCAGCGTAGGCAGATAGGCGGTTGAAGAGTTTCGCAATGTCTTCACCAACTTCATCTCGGCTAGTAAGTAGTCCATAGTCTTCGTAGTAGCGAGCAGTCTTCGGGTTGTAGTTACCTGTTCCTATGTGGCAGTAGCGCTTTAGCTTGCCATCTTCATGACGAATAACAAGAGCTAGCTTGCAGTGGGTCTTTAGCCCAACAATTCCGTAAACAACGTGAACACCTGCCTGCTCAAGCTTTCTAGCCCAACCAATGTTGTTCTGCTCATCAAATCGAGCCTTGATTTCAACCAGAGCAAGAACCTGCTTACCAGCCTTAGCGGCACTAATAAGAGCATCAACAATTGGAGAGTCACCGCTGGTGCGGTAGAGAGTCTGCTTAATTGCAAAGACTTTGGGGTCAGCTGCTGCCTGCTCAATGAAGGTAAGGACGCTTGTTGAGAATGATTCATAAGGGTGGTGAAGCAAGATGTCTCTTTGACGAAGGGCACTAAAGATACTGATACCCTCATCAGCTGCTGCCTGCAGGTAGCGGTTAGTAACACGCTTATGAGGTGTGTAGTGAAGATCTGATCTCTTCAAGAAAGCAATGTCTGAAAGGCCAGTTAGATCTAGGGGACCATCCAGTTTGTAGACATCTTCTTGTTCAATGTCTAGTTCATCCATTAGAAGTTCAAGCACAACTGGGTCAATGCTTCTTGAGACTTCAAGACGAACTGCAGGGCCAAGACGTCTGCGAGCCAACTCTGCTTCTAATGCTTGAAGGAGGTTTTCTGCATCATCTTCGTCAACGTCAAGGTCTTCGTTACGTGTAACTCTGAAGTTGTGGAACTGAAGAATTTCCATCCCCTCAAACAGTGTTTGAAGATGCTGACCCATGACTTCTTCAAGAGTGATGAACTTCACACCTGAACTAGATCCCGGAACTCTAATAAATCGAGGAAGTGTTGGTGGAACCTTTACTCTGGCAAATAGCCTTGAGTCATTCTCAGGGTGCCTAATCATCACCGCAATGTTTAGTGACAAACCAGAGATGTAAGGGAATGGGTGTGCTGGATCAACAGCCAGTGGGGTAAGTACTGGGAAGATTTGCTTGCGGTAGTAATCAGTTAGCTGCTCTTGTTCAGTAGCCTCTAGTTTTTCCCAGCTAGTGATGTTAATTCGAGCTGCTTCTAGAGCTGGTTCAATTTCATTGATGAAAAGATTGCTATGTCTTTCTTGAAGAGTGTGAGCAAGGTTGCTGATTTGAGTTAGTGCCTCTGCAGGCTCAAAACCAGAACTTGATGTAACTGCCATTCCAGTTTCTAGTCTTCTCTTTAGCCCTGCAACTCGAACCATGAAGAACTCATCAAGGTTTGAAGCAAAAATGCTAAGAAAGTTCACTCTCTCAAGTAATGGGAGAGTGGCATCTTCTGCAAGTTCTAGAACTCTCTCGTTAAATGCAAGCCAAGAGAGTTCACGATCTAGAAAACGATCGTGCGGCAAATCATGCCCACCAGGTGGGAGAGTTATTGCCATGGTCTCTTCAGACATAGTGCTAATCCTTGCAGATGTTTATTGACGGGTGGTTAATTCTTAGTTACCGCTATGAAACCTGGATGGTTTCATCATTTGGAGCATTGAAGCGGTAGCCAACGTGCCGAACAGTTCCAATCAGGGTATCCAAATCACCTAACTTCGAACGAAGTCTTCGGATATGGACATCAACTGTTCTGGTACCTCCAAAATAGTCGTAACCCCAGACTTCACTCAAGAGCTGGTCTCTAGTAAAGACTCTTCCTGGGTGCTGGGCTAGAAACTTCAGAAGTTCGAATTCTTTGAAAGTAAGGTCCATGGCTTTGCCATTGACCTTGGCAGAATAAGCTGCATCATCAATAACAACACCGGCAACTTGAATCTTGCCTTCAGATTCTTTGACATTGTTCTTAGTTAGAGCAAGTCTGATGCGTGCATCTATTTCAGCAGGACCTGCTGAATCCAATAGGAAGTCATCAGCTCCCCATTCAGCTGAAATAGCCGCAAGTCCACCCTCACTAATTACAAGAAATAGGGGACAGGATAAACCGGTGGTTTTTAGAACACTAGCTAGGGACTTTGCTACTACTAAATCTTTCCGAGCATCAAGAAGAATAAGGTCTGCTCCAGGAGCATTGATCAGTGCTGCAGGCTCAGCAGGAATGTGTCTTACCTTGTGGCTGAGCAGCGCTAGCGAAGGAAGTAGGCCTTTGTCTGGATTCTCAGACAAAACAAGCAAAT
Organism: Rhodoluna sp.; assembly: GCA_044373385.1. Classification (GTDB taxonomy): domain Bacteria; phylum Actinomycetota; class Actinomycetes; order Actinomycetales; family Microbacteriaceae; genus Rhodoluna. The sequence goes on along the minus strand of JBILQF010000004.1, from coordinate 48,466 downwards.
GAGCCACAATCTTCTCCTGTTTAGTCCTTAAATCCTACCCCTGTGAGGCTGGGCATAGGGCATGATGGTTTTTATGAAGAAAGCTTGGATTCCAATCGCCTCGGTCTGGGCATTAGTTGCTATTGGGGCGGTAATTGTGGTCCTGACCATGGATCAGGGAGAGGCCATTCGTGGCTTCGGAGTCCTAGCTGCTGGAGCACTTGCCGTAGTTTCTTTAGTTCACCTTGTGACCTCTCATACCGAGGGAATAGTTGAGCGTTTGATTTACGTTGCTGGCGGAACCTATGCAATTTTGGCTCTTGCAGGGTTCTATATTTTGCTCAAGGCCTAGACTTGTTTCATGTTGTTGTTCATTGAAATCTTCTTTTTAGGCCTTCTTATCCTTGCTGGTTTAGCCATTGGTGGAATCAGCTTTCTTGTGCTTTACAAGCTCTTCAAGGGTCAGCGCTAGTTGTTCGTTCTACCTGAAGGCCTACCACTTGAATTAACCCCCCTTGCCTTTCTTGTTGGCACTTGGGAGGGAATCGGTGTTGTTAGTAACAAATACGTCTCTAAAGAAGATTCAACAGAACAGAAGTTTCAGCAGAAAGTTACCTTTTCTGTTGGTGAAGGTAATTACCTCACCTATCACGCCACCTCAAGACTTTTAGGTGATGCTACCGATGGTTCTAAAGACATTGAACTTCCAGCTGAACTAGGTTTCTGGCGTTTAGCCAAACCAGCTGAAGAAGCAGATTTCGGACCTTTGGTTTTGGGTGGTTCAGGAGATCGAAAGATTAAATCTGCCGAAGATCTAGAAACTCTTAGAAATGAACGCGGTGGCTTTGATATTGAAGCATCGATTATTCACCCAGGTGGAGCATATGAGTTTTATGCAGGTCAGGTCCTAAAGGGTCGAATTGATATGAGAACTGTCACTGGAAGCCATATGCCTATGCATCTAATTGATGCTGGCAAAGGCTGGGGTTATGGTGAGCGCATGTATGGAACTCTAACTAATGAAGGTGTAGTCAAACTTCTTTGGGTCATGGAAGTTGCTGCTTCTGTGAGAGATGAACTTGTACCTCTTGTATCTGTTGAACTAGATCGAATCTAATGACCCAGAGCTATTCAAATCCGCTGGTTGAACAAAGAGAATTTGTCTCAGGTTCTTCAGCTGTATTACTTGAAGAAAAGTCAGTACTAGTTGTCTCTGGTGAAGATCGACTCACATGGCTTAATGACTTATTCAGTCAAAAACTTGATGATCTAAAGCCAGGTGTATCTGTTGAAGCACTATGGCTTGATGCTCAAGGAAGAATTGTTAGAGATTTTCATATCGTTGATGATGGAGAGAAGTCTTGGCTAATTACCTACTCAACTGAACTAGCTAACCTAGTCACTCAACTTCAGCGAATGGTTTTCAGAGCAAAAGTAACAGTAGAAGATGTTTCGGCAGATTATGCAGTAGTTGCAACCTGGGCTAAAGATGTTCCAGGTTCAGTTGTTTCTTGGCAAGATCCTTGGCCTGAAGTTGCGGCAGGTGGTTGGCGTTATGGGGAAGGCCCAAGCGAACCTTGGAACTATAGAGAATCTTTAGTTCCTGTTGCTCAGGTTGATTCTGTTTGGAAAGAATTCAAACACTGCGGAACTATGGCTCTAGATGCGTTGCGTGTAGCAGCTATGAGACCAACAGGTCCTAATGAAATTGATGAGAAAGCTCTACCTCATGAGTTTGACTGGCTAGCCAGTGCGGTTCACATGAACAAAGGTTGTTACAGAGGACAAGAAGCAGTGGCTAAGGTTCATAACTTAGGTCACCCTCCTAGAAGACTGGTCTTTCTTCACCTTGATGGCTCTGCTCATGCTCTGCCTGATCTAGGTGATGAAATCTTTGGGGCAGATGATGCTGCTATCGGCAAGGTCACATCCGTAGGTCAACATCACGAAATGGGCCCTATTGCTCTTGGACTAGTCAAGAGAAATACTCCAGTAGACATTGAACTCAGAGTAGTCAACGCTGCAACTGGTGAATCACTAAGTGCAACTCAGGAAGTTATTGTTCCAGTGGATGCAGGATCAGTAGTTGATGTGAGTGGTCTTAGGGGCAAGAAATGAGATGGAGTCCTAAGGATTCTCTAGGAAGAGTTATCGACTCTTTAGCTCCTGCTGTTCAAATAACTATTGGAGCATTGCTTGCTTACTCGGTAGCCTTCTATGCTCTTGGCCATGTCAATCCTCTTCTTGCTGTGACTGTATGTATTACTTCACTTGGTTTTTCTAGAGATGCAAGACCTAGACGAATTCTTCAAACAGCAATCGGTATGGTTGTTGGAATTGCAATCAGTGAAATTGCACTGATCTACTTTGGTGCTGGAATAATCCAGATCGCCATAGTCCTTCTGCTTGTCTTGATTGCTGCAAGGTTTATATCTGCAAGTTCAGCATTTGCTGTAACAGCTGCTATTCAAGCAATGCTTGTTCAAATACTTCCAGAACCTGATGGTGGAGTTTTCCTGAGAACTCTTGATGGGCTTATCGGTGGTGTAATGGCTCTTATCGTTACAGCTCTAATCCCAAGAGACCCAAGAGGAATTGCTCGATCAGATGCCAACAAGCTATTCGACTTCTTCACTGAAACTCTTCAGTCGCTCAGACTTGCTCTAAGAGATGCAAACAAGAGTCTTTCTAATCAAGCCCTAAAGAATGCTCGTGCGTCCCAGCCACTAATTGATAACTGGAGAATGTCTCTAGATAGTGCTCTATCAATTAGCCGGATTAGTCCTTTCCTAATGAAGCACAAGTCAGAGCTCAGGAAGCAGCGAGGCCTTATGCGGGCTATGGACCTGGCAACTAGGAACCTCAGAGTAATTGTTAGAAGAGTGAACTTCCTTCTGAAAGATGATGTTGCAAGGCCTTATCTTGCTGATCTCTGTGAACAGATTGCAGAGGCTGTAACCAACATTCAAGAGGGTCTTTCTGAGCATGAGGAACTAGAGCTAGCCAGAGAGCAGCTACTTGAAATTATCAAGCAACTAGATCCAAAGAAGTTTGGAATAGCAGATCAACTTCGCGAAGCCAGCGTCCTGCTATTGCTTAGGCCACTACTTGTTGATTTATTGTGTGCAACAGGTATGACCGAGGATGCTGCAAGAGCAGAACTACCTGAGGTTTAGTGGAGCAACAGCTTCGTAATCTAAAGTAAGTTCCCCTAAAGCCCAACGCTTTTGATTATTTTTAATTGGCCAACCTGAGTTCTTTAGATCTCTACAGGCAGCAATCCATCTTTGAGCAGCAGAGAATGTTGATAAAGCAGAGTTTCTAAACCATGCTTCATCTAGATCTTTGAGAAGTGAATGGATTGATTCACCTTCAACGTTTCTATGAATAAGAATCTTTGGAAGACGTTCAGCAACCTTAGAAGGTCTCTCTACTTCATTTAGTTTCAGAGCGATGGTGAAACTGACTGGAGCTGTTTTTGATAAAGTGATCCAACTAGCTATGCGACCAAGCTCATCACTTGTGCCTTCAACAATTACTCCATTGCCCTTAAGTCTTGACTGCATGAGTTTCCAAGATGCCAATACTTCAGACTCGTCGTACTGTCTTAGAACATTCATTGCTCTTATTACATTTACTTCTTTACCTGTTAGTGGTTTAGGAAGGGGAACTTCAAAGCCACCTAGGCCGAACAACAGGTTCTTGTTTTGGAAGGGGAGTCCTCGTTCAACTCTTTCCCTATCGATCTCGATACCAACAACTGTTACCTCAGGGTTGGTTTTAGCTAGTCGTTGAAGCATCTCTATCGATGTTGTTGGGGTTGCACCAAATCCAAGGTCCACAACAATCGGTTGAGCTTGATTGAGCTGGGGAAGGTTGGCTATATATCTATCGACTCTTCTTAGTCGGTTGGGGTTGGTTGTTCCTCTAGTAATTAGACCAACCGGTTTCTTTATAGCCATAGCTTCTAGGCTAACTAGATAAACTTGAGCCATGGCTGAATACACACTTATCTTGTTAAGACATGGCAATTCCACTTGGAACCAGGAAAACCGCTTCACTGGTTGGGTGGATGTTGATCTAAGCGACCAGGGTCGCACTGAAGCTAAGCGTGCAGGCCAGTTGCTTGCTGAGTCAGGGCTAAAGCCAGACCTTCTTTATACAAGCCGTCTAAAGCGTGCCATCAACACAGCCAACATTGCTCTAGCAGAGGCTGAAAGATCATGGATTGATGTGAAGCGTGACTGGAGACTAAACGAGAGACACTATGGAGATCTTCAAGGTAAGGACAAGGCAGAAACTCTTGCTCAGTATGGTCCTGAGCAATTCCAAATCTGGAGAAGATCTTTCGATGTTCCGCCACCACCGATTTCAGATGAGAGTGAATACTCCCAAGCTAAAGATGAGAGATATGCAGAACTAGGGGCAAACATTCCTAAGACTGAATGTCTCAAGGATGTTCTAGTTCGAATGATGCCGCTATGGGACAACGAAATCAGCAAGGACCTAATTGCAGGTAAGACTGTTTTGGTAACTGCTCACGGCAATTCACTAAGAGCTCTAGTGAAGCACTTGGATGGAATTAGCGATGAAGACATTGCTGAACTAAACATTCCAACCGGAATTCCACTGGTTTATCGTTTAGATGAAAACTTCAAGCCACTAGTTAAAGGTGGAGAGTATCTAGATCCAGAAGCTGCTGCAGCAGGAGCTGCTGCTGTTGCTAATCAAGGTAAGAAGTAAGGCTTAGCCTTCGGTTTCAGACCACTCACCTGTAGTCAGGTAAGCAACCTTTGCTGAGATGTCTACTACGTGATCTGCAAATCTTTCGTGGTAACGGCTAGCTAGGGTTACGTCCACTGTGTGGATTGCATTTTCTTTCCACTCAGGTGAAAGAACTAAATCAAATACTGAACGGTGCAGTTCGTCAACTCTTGCATCTTCAGCCTGAATGGTTCTAGCAAGATCCACATCTGTATTGCGAAGTAGCTGAGTAAGTTTTCTGCCAAGAGCACTGTCCAAAGCACCCATCTCACTGAAAGTCTGTCTTAGTGATTCTGGAACTGCAGACTCTGGGTATCTGAATCTAGCGATAGTTGCGATGTGGCCCGCAAGAGCTCCCATACGTTCAAGTGAAGCACTGATTCTCAGAGCAGCTACTAAGACTCTTAGGTCTCTAGCTACTGGGGATTGTCTTGACAGGATACGAATTGCCAGCTCATCAATTACAAGTGCTCGTTCTTCATTAATCTCGGATAGGGCGATGGCTTCTTCAGCCTTCTTCACATCTGAGTTCAAAAAGGCAAGGGATGCCTTCTCCATGATCTCGGTCACTGACTCGGACAGGTCTACTAGACGTTCCTGGACCTCTGATAGTTCCTTTTGGAATACTTCACGCATGCTCATTACTCTTTCCTCAACCCTTCAAACCATCCCATTGCTTGGTTAACAAAAACCAACATTTCGGTAAACAGCCCTAAACAAATGGCTATAACGCCTACTTATGTAAGTTTAGGGCGTGAAAGATTCATTAGTGTTAATACGGTAAACAAATGGCTAGTAAAGAAGAACTCCGGCGTAAGGACAAGTAATGGTTAGTTCTCAGAAAGCAAAGAGAGTAGCTGCTGACGCTGTCGAATTCCTTGAAGTCTTAGATACAGCTGGGGTAATCCTAGACAACGATAACCAGGTCATTAATCAAAGCCCAAAGGCCATTGAGATGGGCTTGGTTGAGTATGAGAAGGTCATTAGCCCAAAGCTTCTAGAGCTTGTGAATAAAGCAAGAGCTTCCAAGAAAAGCGTCACACTTGAAACCACGTTTGCTAAGAACTCTAGATCTCCAAAACTATTTGTTTCATCTAGAGCAACCTTGCTTTCAGAAGAACTAGTAATTCTACTTGTTGAAGACAGAACTGAAGCTAAACGTTTAGAAGAAACCAGAAGAGACTTCGTTGAGAACATCTCCCATGAGCTAAAGACTCCAATTAGCGCTATCTCACTACTTTCAGAGGCTCTGCAGGTTGCTATTGATGATCCTGAGCAGGTCAACAAGTTTGCTAAGAACCTTCAGCGTGAATCAAAGAGACTTGGCTCATTAGTTACCAAAATCATTCAACTGAGCAGAATTCAAGCTGGAGATCTAAAAGGTGAGATTGAAGTATTTGATCTTGGTTTGATTGTTGATGAAGCAGTTGAGCTAAATCAGTTCTTGGCTGATTCCAAAGGCGTGAAGATTTCTTTGGACACTCCTTCGGGGATCATGGTTGAAGGCGATGCTGGGCTATTGGTAATGGCTCTGAAGAACCTTATTGAAAATGCTGTTCTCTATAGCGAGGGCGGGGCTAACGTGGGTGTTGGTCTATCGGTAGCAAAGGACTTGGCTGAAGTAACTGTTACTGACAATGGAATTGGTATTCCATTGGATCAGCAAGAGCGTATCTTTGAACGCTTCTATCGCGTTGATCCTTCTAGGTCTAGGGATACTGGAGGCACCGGACTTGGACTTTCAATTGTCAAGCACGCTGCAAATAATCACGGTGGTGAAGTAAAAGTATTCTCAAGACCTGGTCTTGGCTCTACCTTCACACTGAGTATTCCAATTCATCACGATGACCAACCAAAGGATGACAAATGACCAAGATTTTAGTTGTTGAAGATGAAGCAGGCATGAGAGACCCTCTGGTCTATCTTCTTAGAAGTGAAGGCTATGACGTAATTGAGGCTGAGGATGGAGAGAGTGCAGTAGATATCTTCCATAAAGAAGGTGCTGATCTAGTGCTACTAGATCTAATGATTCCTAAGCTCAATGGTAAAGATGTATGTAAGGCACTTAGATCAACATCAGATGTTCCAATCATTATGTTGACTGCTAAAGATACTGAAATAGATAAGGTCATTGGATTTGAGATTGGTGCTGATGACTATGTCACCAAGCCTTATTCCAAGAATGAACTACTTGCCAGAATGAAAGCCGTTCTAAGAAGAAACGGTGGACCTAGGGTTGCTGAGAACGGCATTCTAGAAGCTGGGCCTATTCGCATGGATATTGAAAGACACACAGTCTTCTTCAATGGCGAGAAGGTAGCAATGCCTCTAAAGGAATTTGAACTACTTGAGCTGCTTTTGGAAAACAGAAACCGAGTCTTAACCAGAGGCCAGATTATTGATCGTGTTTGGGGTTCTAATTACTACGGTGACACCAAAACCCTTGATGTTCATATCAAGAGACTTAGATCAAAGATTGAAGATGACCCTTCAAGACCAGCTCACCTTTTAACAGTGCGTGGCTTGGGCTATAAATACGAGGTTTAGTTCTTACCTAGTTTTGAAACTAGGTCAGCGTATTCAACCAAGGTTGCATCCATTACTGGAACATTGATGCTTGCCTGATCGGTTTCTGTGTAAACCAAGATAGTTCTGACATCTCCTGGCTTGCCACCTAGGTCAAGATCTAGAAACTCGGTGTCCTGGTAGCCAAAGTTCAATACTTCGTAAGCTCCGACAGTGAACTCGCGATATCCGGTCTGTCCAAATCCAATTCCAGCTTCATATTTGATAGCAAAAGTGATTTCTTTGCTTCCTGAGTTAGCGAAAGCACCAACAAAACCTGAGTTTCCTTCAGCATCTTGCAAAGAGATCAGGTTTCTAGCCTTTAGCTGGCCGATGTCAGCCTGAGCACCATCGCTAGGTGCGTAGTAGTCAAGAGATGCTACTGGGGAGATGAAGTTACAGCCTGATGTTCCTAAACCTAGGGCGATAGCGATGCTTGATGCTAAAAGAGCTCTACGTACTAGCAATTTTCCTCCTGATGAATGCACCTCTATTCTACCCGCTGAAAAAATCGAACCTGTGGTAAACTGAGGGTTTGCGAAGGGAAAGCTATCCATGGAATTCAAAAAGGGACTGACAGTTGTCTACCCGCACCACGGAGCCGCCACAATTCTTGAAGTTGCTAAGAAGGAATTCCGCGGTGAGAAGAAGCTATACCTAAAGCTCAAGGTAGAGGCTGGAAACCTGATCATTTGGGTTCCTGCTGAGACTGCCGAATCAGAGGTAGGCGTTAGAGACGTTATTGATGCCAAGGGTGTCAAGAAGGTTGAAGCCAAGCTCAAAGAAGAATTCATTGAAGAGCCAACCAACTGGTCAAGAAGATTCAAGGCCAACCAGGAAAAGCTTGCTTCAGGTGATGTTATGAAGGTCTCTGAGATCGTTCGTGACCTATGGAGACGTCAGCAGGACCGTGGTCTTTCAGCTGGTGAAAAGCGTATGTTGGCTAAGGCCATGCAGATTCTAGTTTCTGAGCTAGCTCTAGCTCTCAAAACTGATGATCCAGGTGCTGAAGCACACATCCTTAAAGTTCTGGCTAAGGGAGCTCGTTAGAGTTCACTAAACCTCACAGCCCAACTAGGAGGCATCAGATGAGTGAAATAGCTGTCATCCTCGTTGCCGCTGGCGACGGAAGCAGATTACAAGCAGGCATTCCTAAAGCCCTAGTCAAAATTTCTGACAAGACCCTTCTTGAGCATGCTCTAGAAAACATCCTGAAGATTAATGGTCTAGTCCAAGTTGTTGTTGCTTCTCACGAAGATCGAGTCTCAGAGTTTGAACAGATTGCCAGAGAGTTTGCAGGAGATTCAGTTCATCTCTCATTCACCCCAGGTGGTCTTTCCAGACAAGGCTCTATCGCTAATGCTCTCAAAGAAGTTAGCGATAAAGCAAAAGTAGTTCTTATCCACGATGCGGCTCGCTGCTTCACCCCAACCTCAGTATTCGAGAGAGTAGCTAAGGCAGTTATAGAAACAGGCTCTGCAGTTATTCCAGTTCTTCCTGTTGTTGACACCATCAAGTCAGTTAACCAAGATGTAATTCTTGAAACAGTAAACAGAGATGAACTTCGTATCGCTCAAACACCTCAAGGTTTCTTCAGAGAACAGATTGTTAAGGGTTATGAAGCAGCAACTGCTGACTTCACTGATGATGCAAGCCTGCTTCAATCACAGGGTGTGCTTGTCACATCAGTTCTAGGTGATGCAATGGCATTCAAGATAACTGTTCAAGCAGATCTTGAATATGCAGAACTACTTCTAGGAAACAAACCAGAACAAAGAACCGGTATTGGAACAGATGTTCATCGCTTCTCAGAAGATTCAACCAAACCACTATTTCTTGGCACAGTTCTTTGGCCAGGGGAAGTAGGGCTTGAAGGACATAGCGATGGCGATGCTCTAGCTCACGCAGTGGTCGATTCTTTGCTAGCTGCAGCAGGACTAGGGGACATCGGTTCTAACTTCGGTGTTGATAAGCCTGAGTATGCAGGGGCTAACGGATCAGTGTTTATCAAGGAAACTCTTAGATTGCTATCTGTAGCAGGCTGGAAAGTACTCAACGTAAGCGTTCAACTTATTGGCAATAAGCCAAAGCTTTCTCCAAGAAGAGAAGAAGTTGAGATAGCCCTATCGGCACTCGTTGGAGCGCCGGTAAGCGTTGGTGCTACTACTACCGATGGTCTTGGTTTCCTTGGTTCTTCAGAGGGAGTTGGAGCTGTTGCCACCGCTCTAATTGAAAGCTCCAAAGGTAGGCTCTAGTCGTGGCCCTTGAACTTTTTGACTCTAAATCCCAAGAACTTAGAGTGTTTACTCCACTGACCTCAGGTCATGTGGAGATGTATGTCTGTGGTCCAACTGTTCAATCAGCTCCTCACCTAGGTCACCTAAGAAGTGCATTGGTTTATGACATCTTGAAGCGGTGGCTTGAAGCATCTGATTACACAGTGACCATGGTTAGAAACGTCACTGACATTGATGACAAGGTTTTGGTAAATGCTGGAGATCGTGATTGGCGAGAGTTTGCTAAAGAGGTTGAAGCAACCTTTGATGATGCTTATGAAAAGCTAGGCATCCTAGAACCAACACATAAGCCTCATGCAACTGAACACATTCAAGACATGATTGATTTTGTTTCAAAGCTAATCAAACTTGGTCACGCTTACCAAGCGGATGATGGCAGTGCAAATGTTTTCTTTGACACAGCTTCATGGCTTTCCTATGGTGAACTTACTAATCAAAAATTAGAGAACATGGAAGGTGAAACTGACGCCAGCCACGGTAGACGTTCGCCTAATGACTTTGCTTTATTCAAAGCACATAAACCTGAAGAACCAGATACAGCTGCTTGGAAAACTCCTTGGGGATTAGCTCGACCTGGTTGGCATATTGAATGCTCTGCTATGGCGAAGCATTTCCTAGGCGAATCTTTTGATATTCACGGTGGTGGTTTAGATCTTCGTTTCCCTCACCATGAGAATGAACTTGCTCAATCAAGAGCAGCAGGAGACAGATTCGCTAACTTCTGGCTACACAATGCCCTAGTGACAATCAATGGCAACAAGATGTCCAAGAGTTTAGGTAATGGAGTTTCAGTAGAGGACCTAACTAAGGCTGGTAACTGGGGAGCTATTAGATATTGGCTGCTATCTGCTCAATACAGATCTAACCTCGACTACTCAGAAACCTCTATTAGAGACGCTCAAGCGGCTCTTGATCGAATCACTGGATTCCTCAAGAGAACTTCAGAAACAAGAAGAATTGAGATTGATTACAACTTCATTCCTGAAGAGTTCAGTGCTGCTATGGACTTAGATTTGAATGTTCCTGGTGCATTAGCGACAATACATGAGAGAGTTAGAGCAGGAAACACAGCTTTCGATAGCAATGACAAAGAGGCTCTAAAGTTATGTGTTGAACAAGTAAAAGCTATGGTTTCGGTATTAGGGCTGACATTTGCCTACCGAGAACCGCTTTACAGTGAAGAATTCTCTAAGCAGGTCGAAGACCTAATTCAGAAGCGTCACGAAGCCAAGGTGGCTAAAGATTTTGCTCGAGCTGATCAGATCAGGCTTGAGATAGAAGAGTTGGGCGTAACGCTCAAAGACATGAAAGATATAACGATGTGGAGTTTTAATGGCTAGGAAACCAGGCCGTCCAGGCGCAGCAAAAGCCAAGAAGGGTGGCTCTAAAGGAGCACCTAAGGTTGGCACCGGAGGTAAGGGCCGTCAGGCACTTGAAGGTCGTGGACCTACACCTAAGGCTGAAGACCGTAAGTATCATCCAGCTGCTAAAGCTAAAGCACTTAGAGAGCGTAAAGCTGCTGTAACACCAAGAGTTGCTAAGGCTAAGCCAGGCTCTGCACTAACTACTAAGAAGGGTGAGTTTCTAGCACCTGGGTCTAGAACCGCAGGTAACGCAGGAGGTGCTGCTCGTTCAGGTAGAAGAGTTCAGAAGGCTGCTGAATCAGGTGAAGTTCTTTCAGGTCGTAACTCAGTTCTAGAAGCTCTAAGAGCAAAGGTTCCAGCAACCTCGCTATACATTGCTGCTCGTATTGAAATGGATGACCGAGTCAAGGAAGCTATCTCACTTGCTAACGCAAGAGGTATCTCTGTTGGTGAAGTAACTCGTCCTGAGATGGACCGCATGACAGGCCACGATGCAGTTCACCAAGGTATTGCCCTCCAGGTTCCTCCATATAACTACCAGCACCCAAGTGAATTACTAGACAAGATTCTGGCTCGAGGTCAGAAGCCACTTCTAGTTGCTCTTGATGGAATTACTGATCCTAGAAACCTAGGAGCAATTATTAGATCTGTTGCTGCCTTCGGTGGTCAAGGTGTAATCGTTCCGCAGAGAAGATCTGTTGGAGTTACTGCATCTGCTTGGAAGACTTCAGCTGGAGCTGCATCAAGAGTTCCTGTAGCACTTGCAGCAAACCTAAACTCAACCATCAAAGAGTTCCAGAAGCGTGGACTATTTGTTGTTGGTCTTGATGGAGGGGGAGACATGTCTCTACCAACATTCAAGCTAGGAAATGAGCCTCTACTTCTAGTAATCGGTAGCGAAGGTAAGGGTCTATCAAGACTTGTTCAAGAGAACTGTGATGCAATTCTTTCTATTCCTATCGCTAGAGACACCGAATCTCTAAACGCAGGTATCGCAGCATCGGTTGCTCTATACGAAGTATCTAAAGCAAGAATCAAGAACATCAAGTAAGAACTTAAAGAGAAATGCCCCGACCTATTGGCCGGGGCATCTTTCTTTAAACTACTTAGTCTTCTTAGCAGCTGGCTTTTTAGCCGCTGGCTTCTTGACTGCTGGCTTAGCAGCAACCTTCTTAGCAGCAACCTTCTTAGCAGCAACCTTCTTGGTAGCTGTCTTAGCTGCTGGCTTTGCAGCTGCAGCCTTCCTAGCTGTTGCAGGAACGTCGTTGTTTAGACGAGCACCGCTCTTGACGTCGAATAGGTGGGTGATTCCGCCCTGAGGCTTTAGGAACACCTTGTCACCTGAACGAAGTGAGCTGATTGAACCAATACGTGCGATTACGTCAGTCTTCTTGCCTTCGATAACTGATGAACCGTATAGGAATGCATCTGCACCTAGTTCTTCAATTACGTCAACTTCAACTGCGATACCGTCGCTCTTAGTGATAACAAGATCTTCTGGACGAAGACCAACAGTAACTGTCTTCTCCTTGGTCTTAGCTAGAACTGCAGAGTCAATCTTGATTGTTGAGTTACCAAACTTAACTCCACCAGCGGTGATGTTTAGTGTTAGTAGGTTCATCGCAGGTGAACCGATGAAGCCAGCAACGAATACGTTAGCTGGACGCTCATAAAGTGCACGTGGAGTGTCAACCTGCTGAAGAACACCGTCCTTCAAAACTGCAACGCGGTCACCCATGGTCATAGCTTCAACCTGGTCGTGAGTAACGTAAACAGTTGTTACACCTAGACGACGCTGAAGTGAAGCGATCTGAGTTCTAGTTGCAACACGAAGCTTTGCATCAAGGTTTGATAGTGGCTCATCCATTAGGAATACTTCTGGCTTACGAACAATTGCACGACCCATGGCAACACGCTGTCTCTGTCCACCAGAAAGAGCCTTTGGCTTACGGTCTAGGTATGGCTCAAGATCCAAAAGCTTTGCAGCTTCTAGAACACGTGCAGCACGCTCGTCCTTCTTAACACCAGCAATCTTTAGAGCGAAACCCATGTTTTCTGCAACGGTCATGTGTGGGTATAGAGCGTAGTTTTGGAAAACCATCGCAATGTCGCGGTCCTTTGGTGGAACCTGGGTTACGTCACGGTCACCAATCAAGATGCGACCTTCGTTGACCTCTTCAAGGCCAGCGAGCATACGTAGAGTTGTGGTCTTTCCACAACCTGATGGACCGACGAGAACTAGGAATTCTCCGTCCTTAACAGTCAACTGAACTTGGTCAACTGCTGGGCGAGTTCCGCCCGGGTAGATCCTGGTGGCTTTTTCAAAAGTCACTGATGCCATGGTAATACTCCTTCAGCGGCAGGAACGAGCCGCACGATCCGTAGTGAATTAGTGGTCTGAGCGGATGCTCAGGCTGTTCCTATTATTACATTGCCAATGAGTCGTTTAGACTAGAAAACCTATGCTTTTGGGTATTTACCCAATTTGTCCAGAAATAGCTAAAGGTGAAATTTATGAACCAGACTCCACGCCCAACTAGGTCAGAACAACGTGAACAAGCAAGAGCCAAAGCTCGTGAGCTAAGAGAAAAGCGAGCTCAGGGGGAGAAGCGCAAGCGCCTTCTCATCACTATTGGATCGGTTGTTGGAGGAGCCGCTGTTGTGGCTGGTGTAATCGCTGGTGGCTTCGTTGTAGCCAACACCACTAACACCAACGCTGAGAACGCCAAAAAGGTACCTGCAAACACCACTGAGTTTGGTGGCATTTTGTTAGGTAAGGGTTTGCTTCCAACTACAACTGAAGAAGCTAAAAAGGGCAACCAGATTGTTATTTACCAGGACTACCAGTGCCCAATCTGTAAATACTTTGAAGAGCCAAACGCTAACCAGATCAAGTCTTGGGTTGATTCAGGTGAAACAACCATCGAGTTCCACCCAATCTCATTCTTGGATGGACAATCCTTGAACGAGTACTCATCTCGCTCAACTAACGCAGCACTTTGTGTAGCGAACTCACAGCCTGGCAAGTTCTTTGACGTGAACACTGCTCTATACAACAACCAGCCTGAAGAAAACACCGCTGGTCCTAATGACACTAAGTTGAAGGAAACCCTAGTTGGTGCTGGAGTTGAGATGAACTCAGAGATCACTACCTGTATCGATCAGAAGCGCTATTCAAAATACATTGAGAATAGAACTGCTGAAGCATTTAGCAAGCCTGCTGTAACAGGTACTGAAGTACCTGGTGGAACTCCTTACGTTCTTGTCAACGGAAACCTATACGACTGGGAAGGAAAGCTAGAGAACCTAGCCAACCCAGCTCGTTTTGCTCAGTTCTTCGAAACACACAAGAAGTAGGCAACGACTTTATAAGAAAAGTGGCCGACTCTAATGAGTCGGCCACTTTTTTCACAATATTTGCAAAACAGCTGCCTAATCAACGCTAAACTTTTCTTCGGACCTAGTGTCCTAGCCGACCTGGCGCAATTGGTAGCGCATCGCACTTGTAATGCGAGGGTTAGGGGTTCGAGTCCCCTGGTCGGCCCCAGAAAACCTCCCGAAGGGGAGGTTTATCTGTTTAAGTTAGGCGTTTAGACCGTTCAGCGCTGCATAAACCAAGAATGCTGGCCAGACAACTGCCTTTAGTAGACCTAATGCTCCAGCCCAGAAATCTGGAGCTGTTGAGACATAGAAAATAGCAGCGCCGATGAAGCCAAGGAAGTAGGCGAAGCCCCAAGATCCTTTATTCACTTCAACGTTGACGTTGCCCATCTTCTTCTTTACTTTTTTCTTAATCTTCTTTTTCAGCTTTGCGCCGTCGAATTCATTCATGTTTCCAAGATACCAATTGGATCTCTAGAAACGGGGATTAGAACTTAGGCCTTTATTCGGCTTCGAAGGTGATGCTCACAGAGTTGATGCAGAAGCGATCTCCGGTTGGGGTCTGAGGGGCATCTTCAAAGACATGGCCTAGGTGAGATCCACATGCTCGACACAAAACTTCAACCCTTTTCATGCCGTGGCTGTTGTCTTCTCTTAGCTCAACAGCGTGGTCTTCCTTAGGTTCATAGAAGCTAGGCCAGCCACAGTGTGAATCAAACTTGGTCGTGCTTGTAAAGAGTTCAGCACTGCAACCTCTGCAGCGAAAGGTTCCCTTTCGCTCTTCATTTAGAAGTTCACCTGTGTAGGCACGCTCCGTTCCAGCCTCACGAAGGACGTGGTACTCGAACTCAGTTAGCTCTTCACGCCATTGTTCTTCGGTCTTTTCAACTTTACGTTCGGTCATTATTTGCCTTCTTAGGTAAATCACAGGTTAGAAACCTAATATAGAACAGTTAGTTCAAAAACAAGGAGCGGCTAAATGCCTAAGTCAAAGAATGCAGATGCAATTGATTTGCTCAAACCTGACTACAAGCATGTTGGGAAGCATAGAGCTCGTAAGACATCTAAAGATCGCTGGACTTCCTTCCTAGTTCTAACCATTGCCTCAGTAGTTCTAAGTGCTGGGGGTTATCTGGGTCTTCAATCGGCAGTTAGTGCTCTGACGAACCCAGTTCCAACCAAAAATATTGTCAATGGAGTTGACCTGAGCACCCCAATTACTGTCATTGATGGCTCAGGAACTCGTAAGTTCGCAATGAGAATCGGGCAGGTGCTGCAGAATGCCAAGCTTGTTGTCCCTTACTCAAGAACTCTGGACATTACCTTCCCAGGTACATCTATCACCATCCAAAAAGAGGAATACCGAGCTCTAGCCCTAAGAATCCAGCGAATCATTGGTGAATTGGAGATTGTTTTGAACGAAAAAGCTAAGTACCCGATTGAGGTAAGACTCGGTGTTGGCTTCGAAATCAAGGAATAAAGCCCTCTATAACAGTCCTGTTATCTGCCCAATATTGACTTGCACAGATAGACCCAAACAGCCCTAGACTAAAGGAAGTCGAAAAAGATTCGTTTGCTACAACACTCGGAATCAAACTTCTAGAGAAATCTTGAGGTGAGACTGCAGTGAAGGAAGTACCGGATCTGATTCAAAAAGTAATAGGAGCAATAAATGGCACAAGGAACCGTAAAGTGGTTCAACTCTGAAAAGGGTTTTGGATTCATCACACAGGACGGTGGAGCAGACGTATTCGTACACTTCTCAGCTATCCAGTCAGAAGGATACAAGGAGCTTAGAGAAAACCAGCGCGTTGAGTTCGAAGTAAAGAACGGCGACAAGGGCCCACAGGCTGACAACGTACACGTTATCTAATAACAAGTTTCAACATCTAGAGCCATCCCTTTAGGGGTGGCTCTAGTTCTTAAACCAATAACTTGCACTCCAGTCTTTTCAGTGCCAAAATGGATTAGCACTCACCTTAGGAGAGTGCTAACTATCCATTACTTATCCGTCCAGGAGGGCGTAACCCAACATGGCAAAAATAATTAGCTTTAACGAAGAGGCACGACGCGGTCTTGAGCGTGGCTTGAACATCCTTGCTGACACAGTTAAGGTCACCCTTGGCCCACGTGGTCGAAACGTAGTTCTTGAAAAGAAGTACGGTGCACCGACTATCACCAACGATGGTGTTTCAATTGCTAAAGAAATTGAACTGGAAGATCCATTCGAAAGAATTGGTGCGGAACTAGTTAAAGAAGTAGCTAAGAAGACTGATGATGTTGCAGGAGATGGAACTACCACTGCAACCGTTCTAGCCCAGGCACTTGTTCGCGAAGGACTTCGCAACGTTGCAGCTGGTGCAGACCCAATCAGCTTGAAGCGCGGAATTGAAAAGGCTGTTGAAGCAGTTATCGCTCAGTTGTTTGCTCAGGCTAAGCCTGTCTCAAGCAAAGAGCAGATTGCAGCAACTGCATCTATCTCAGCTGGTGACACTGTCATCGGTGAAATCATTGCTGACGCTATCGACAAGGTCGGTAACGAAGGTGTTGTAACAGTTGAAGAAGGAAACACTTTCGGTATTCAGTTAGAACTAACCGACGGTATGCGTTTCGACAAGGGTTACATCTCAGGTCTATTCGTAACTGACCCTGAGCGTCAGGAAGCAGTTTTGGAAGATGCTCTAGTTCTTATTGCTAACAGCAAAATCTCTCAGGTTCCTGAGATTGTTCCTATCGTTGAAAAGGTAATGCAGTCAGGTAAGACACTTTTGATCATTGCTGAAGATGTTGAGGGCCAGGCTCTTGCAACTCTAGTTCTGAACAAGATGCGTGGAACCTTCAAGTCTGTAGCTGTTAAAGCTCCTGGCTTTGGTGATCGCCGTAAGGCAATGCTGCAGGACATCGCAATCTTGACTGGTGCAACTGTTATCACAGAAGAACTTGGTCTAAAGCTTGAGAACGCAACCCTAGACATGCTTGGAACTGCTCGCAAAATTGTTATCACCAAGGACGAAACAACAATCGTTGATGGTGCTGGAAACAAGGAGCAGATTGCAGGACGTGTTGAGCAGATCCGTCGAGAGATCACAAACACTGACAGCGACTACGACCGTGAAAAGCTTCAGGAGCGTCTAGCCAAGCTAGCCGGTGGTGTTGCTGTTATCCGTGCCGGTGCTGCAACTGAAGTTGAGCTAAAAGAGCGTAAGCACCGCATCGAAGATGCTGTTCGTAACGCTAAGGCTGCCGTTGAAGAAGGCATCGTTGCTGGTGGTGGAGTTGCCCTTATCCAGGCTGGCAAGGCTGCATTCGAGACTCTAAAGCTTGTAGGCGATGAGGCAACTGGAGCGAACATTGTTCGCGTTGCTATCTCAGCTCCGCTAAAGCAGATCGCAATCAACGCAGGTCTAGAGCCTGGTGTTGTTGCTGAGAAGGTAGCCAACCTGCCTTCAGGACACGGTCTAAACGCCGCAACTGGAGAGTACGTTGACATGCTTGCTGAAGGCATCAATGACCCTGTGAAGGTAACACGCTCTGCTCTGCAGAACGCTGCATCTATCGCTGGTCTATTCCTAACCACTGAGGCTGTCGTTGCCGACAAGCCAGAGCCTGCAGGTTCTGCTATGCCTCAGGGCGGCGGAATGGATTACTAAAACTTAGCCAGAATCGCTCCGGCTAAAAGGGGTGGAACTTGTTTCTCAAGTTCCACCCCTTAACCTTTAACCTCTTTAGCCGAGGAAAAGACGCTGGTTAGCTAGTTCGATTTCACTGTATTGGTTTGCTGCCAAGCGAAGAGCTTGACCGAGTTCACCTAACTGCGCATCAACTGTTGTTGCTGTTACTTTCCAACGAGTAACTAGTTCCTGGAAGCTGCTTGCTGCAGATCCACGCCAAACATCCTGCAAGCCAATTAGTTGAACGTGTAGTCCATCTACTTCTGCTTGTAGTTTTGCAATGGTTGCCTGAATGGTGCTGTTAGCAGCTAATACGTGTTCGCTGTCTACTTGAATTTGTGCCATGTGTTTACCTCCTTCGGTAAACATGTTCACAGCAAATACGACTAAATAGTTAAGTAGTTTCGAAACTGTGTGTAACTCTCAAGTGCTGGGGATAACTAGTTAGGCAAAGTGATCTTGAAGGTAGCTCCGCCACCTTTAGTCTCTTCAGCAACAATGGTTCCCATGTGTGCTTGAACGATACTTTTAGCAATTGCTAGTCCAAGACCTGAACCACCGGTGTCTCTGTTTCTTGAGTTATCGCTTCTATAGAAACGCTCAAAGACTTTGGTTCTTAACTGCTTAGGAATTCCTTCACCGTGGTCAATGACCTTGATGACTGTTTTCTCTTCTTGGTTGCCAAGAGCAACTTCAATATCTTTATCTCCAGCGAAGTTGCAGGCGTTTGCTAGAAGGTTTGTCAAGACCTGAACCAGCCCGGGCTGGTCAAAGGCAGCCTGAACTGGATCCTTTAGTGGTTCACCCTTTAGGTTAGTTAGCGAGATTTTGGTTTTTGGGAATCCAGCAGAAACGTTTCTGATTACCTCTTTTGCAACAGCTCCTAGATCACCTCTAGAAATCTGTAGTTTGGCATCTTCATCTAGTCGAGCAAGAGCTAATAGAGATTCAACAAGAGAAGACATTCTGATTGCTTCACTTTCAATGCGCGCCATAGCATCATCGACCTGAGCCTTGGACTTGAACGCACCTTTTCGATAGAGCTCTGCGTAACCTCTAAGTGTTACCAGAGGGGTTCTTAGCTCATGGCTAGCATCAGATACGAATTGACGCATTCGAACAACAGTCTTGTTTCGAGACTGGATGGAATCTTCAATAGATCCGAGCATCTCATTGAGGGAGTTGTTCAAACGGGCTATTTCTGTCTTACCTTCAACATTAGGCAGACGTCTATCGAACTTTCCTTGTCTAACAGCATCAGCTGCTGCCGATACTTCTCTAAGTGGTCTCAGTGCTGATGAAATAGTTAGCCATAAAGCAAAACCGCTAATAAGTAATAGAACTCCGCTGAAGCCGAAGGCAATAGAGCGGTATTGGTTGATGATGCCTTGGCTTTGTTCCATTGGAATACCAACAACAACAGATCCGGCAAGAGACTCTTGGGCAATGGCAACAAAGCGCCACTCTTCAGGTGCTTTGTTCTGACCAGGATCACCGATTGTGATGTCAGCTGAGAAAGGTAGACCTTGGGTAGCCTCAACTGCCAGAACGTTGAATTCGGAGAGATTTGGAACATCACCTTCACGGATAGGTGAACCCACCATACCGATGTAGATACGACCTTGAGGGTCTAGGAAGGCAATGTAATAATCTCCAGGCAGGGGAGGAACTGTTACCAGTCCAGCGTTAATTCTTTCGTTTACAGTTAGTGGATCCTCATTAGCAAGCTTCAGAGCTGCCTGAGTAATTTGTCTATCGGTGTTCTGCTGAAGATAGGTTCGAAGAACAGCAACTGTTCCAAACAAGCTCACACCCAAAAGAACAGCAACAATGCTTACCGACAAAGCGGTCAGTCTTGTTCTAAGTGAGATTCGACCCCATAGCTTACTTAGCAAGTTAGGTTCTGGGGCTGATCTAGGCATTTACTCTTCGTTCTTGAATGTGCGGAACATATAACCAACACCACGTTTTGTGTGGATAAGTTGATTCTTGCTTAGAGGATCGATTTTCTTACGTAAGTAAGAGATGTAACTTTCAACAATTCCTTGTTCACCGTTGAAGTCATATTCCCAAACGTGGTCCAGAATCTGGTCCTTGCTCATTACTCGGTTGGCATTACCCATTAGGAATCTCAATAGCTTGTATTCGGTAGGGGATAGCTCAATCTCAGAACCATTGACATATACCTCGTGGGCATCCTGGTTGATCTTGATCTCACCAACTTCGAAGATGCTCTCTTCAACATCCTGCTTACGAGTTCTTCTGAGGATGGCGTTAATTCTTGCAATAACCTCATCGATGCTAAAAGGCTTAGTCATGTAGTCATCGCCACCAACTGTCAGGCCAGTGACTTTGTCACCTCGGTCATCTCTAGCACTAAGGAACAGAACTGGAAGGTCTAGGTTCATTGAACGCAGCTTCTTAGTGACGCTAAAGCCTGACTGATCTGGCAGCATCACATCGAGCACCATGATATCTGGCTTAGCTTTCTCAGCTACGGCAACAGCTTCGGTTCCAGTACCAACTGAATAGACACTGAAGCCAGCAAATTTCAAACCAGCTTCAAGTAGGTCTCTGATGTTCTTTTCGTCATCGACGATTAATACCTTTGGGTTCTTCATGCTCTAAATGTGCCACTAGACACTCTATTTAGTCTGGATGTTCCCTGAGTGTTGTCTGGGAGAAATTTCCCCTATAAATCAACCGCATCAAGGATTTCATAGGCATAACCCTGCTCTGCTAGGAACCTTTGACGGTTCTGGGCAAAGTCCTGGTCCACCGTATCCCTGGCAATCAGGGTGTAGAAGCTAGCAGTTCTGCCATCGGCCTTAGGCCTAAGGATTCGGCCTAGACGCTGGGCCTCTTCTTGCCTTGAGCCATAGGAGCCAGAAATCTGAATGGCTACAGATGCTTCCGGTAAGTCAATTGAAAAGTTAGCAACCTTAGAGACCACAAGAACGCCTAGACGACCTTCTCTAAATTCAGCAAACAATCTTTCGCGTTCACTAATCGGAGTCTCACCGGTAATTAGTGCTGCATTCAGAGCAGCTGCAACAGTGTTCAATTGGTCGATGTATTGACCAATAATCAAAGTTGGTTCACCTGCGTGCTTCTCAATCAACTTTTGAATCACAGGAATCTTGACTGTTGAAGTAGCAGATAGACGGTACCTGTCTTCCTGATTAGCAATTGCATATTCAAAGTGCTCATCAGCAGGCAGATCTATTCGAACTTCATAACAAGCTGCAGGAGCGATATATCCTTGCGCTTCAATTTCTTTCCAAGGAGCATCAAATCGTTTAGGTCCAATCAAAGAGAAAACATCGCCTTCTTTTCCATCTTCTCTAACCAAGGTCGCTGTCAATCCAAGTCTTCTTCTTGCTTGAAGGTCAGCAGTCATCTTGAAGATGGGTGCTGGAAGTAGATGAACCTCATCGTAAACAATCAGACCCCAGTCATGATCGTTTAGAAGAGCTAGGTGAGCGTATTCAGTTTTACGCTTGGTGGTCAGAATCTGATAGGTAGCGATAGTAACTGGAGCTACCTCTTTCATTGAACCTGAGTATTCGCCGATCTCTTCTTCAGTCAAAGTAGTTCTCTTTAGTAGTTCAGATTTCCACTGTCTTGCAGAAACAGTATTAGTTACCAAAATTAAAGTGTTTGTTTTGGCTTTAGCCATGGTGGCCGCACCAACAATTGTCTTACCTGCACCACAAGGCAAAACAACAACACCGGAGCCACCTTCCCAAAACTTTTCAACCGCTGAACCTTGGTAATCACGTAGAGCCCAGCCATCTTCAACAAGAGCTATCTCATGAGGAATACCTGGGGTATAGCCAGCAAGATCTTCTGCTGGCCAACCAAGCTTTAGTAGCTCTTGTTTGATTTGGCCTCTAGCCCAATCAGCTATCTGCCAAGTATTTTGATCGATGCGGTCAAGCAATAAATCATTTACTTTTCGCTGTCTGGTTGTTTCAAGTAAGACTGCAGGCTCATCTGAATAGAGTTCTAGATCTCCTGATTCACCTTTTCTAATGACAAGGCGACCGTATCTAGACATGGTTTGTTCGATGTCCACTCGGATGCTGGCAGGGATAGGAAACTTACTGTATTTATCTAGAACATCCAGAACGAAAGTACTGTCATGGCCAGCAGCTCTGGCATTCCAAAGCCCTAGCTTGGTTATGCGGTAGGTGTGAACATGCTCTGGAGCTCGCTCTAGTTCAGCAAATACCGCTAGGTCATGACGGGCATCTGCTGCTTGAGGATGATTCACTTCAAGCAGTGCAGTTTTATCGCTTTGAACGATTAGTGGCCCAGAAGACATCCTTCTAGCCTAAGCGAACACCAGTGATGCTGGCTAATGGCAGAACTCTTTCACAGTCTGCTTGACGATCTCTGCCTCTTAGTCTCCCGTTAGCCAAGCCTGTTGGTTCCAGTAGAAAATCTCTAGCTGTGCCATTCATTTGCAGAGAAACTCGAATTGCAGCCTTGGTTTTGATAGCCATTTCAATCTGTCTGACCAGGTCTTGACCCTCTGGAGCTTCACTTAGACGCTTATCGTGCTCACGCCATTTCTGGATGTCCTCAAGAACAGATGATGTTTGCACGTGTGAGGCTTCTTTAGAGCCAGCAGCTAGCCAACTACTAACAACCTGGTCTTTGCTGTCCTTGCGGATAGCTGCATACTTACTCTCTCGAAGTAGGTAGTAGACAATCTCAACCTCAAATCTTGATTCAAGTGTTGTTTCAGAGGTCTTGGTAATACCTAAAGTCTTCAAGGCTGAATCATTGAGAATCTGGGTGAGAAGAATCTGTTCGTTCGATTGAATCAGAGTTCCATTAGGAGTCTCTCGCAATACCAATCTGCCAAATCTTGTTGCAGCTTCCCGGATTAGATAATCAACCGGTTGAGGCAAATCTACCCCCGACAGTTCCAAAAGTAGGCTTCTGATCTCTTGCTCAGTCAATCCAGTTTCAAACCCATAGGTAACACTCAAGTTGTTGATTCGATAGGTAGAGGCAACTCCTATACGTTCAGTCTCAACAAATCTTCTAAGTTCCAACTCTTTATCTGTTGGCAGTGGCCCAACAGCAATGATGGTGAGATCAGCTTGGATGATGATTCTGTTTTGAGTTGCAGGCAGATTCTCTGAAAGCAATTGGATTGTTTTTGCTGAATTGCCTTCAAGAAGTGGTCTGAACCAAGAGCTCATATAGTTTGAACTAGAAAGACCAATTAGCTCAGCAAAGGAAACAAGTCTTGTGATATGTGAGAGCACTCCATCTCGAGCAATCGGGAATGTCTCTTGGAAAGCAAGATTTAGGTTTGAGGTCTTTGAAAGTTCAAAAGATGAATTTTCACCAAGAAGAGAAACCCAAGTATTGGCAATTTGTTGCCAACGATCTGTTGGAGTTGCAGCTAGCCAAGCTTGATAAGCCGAACCAACTTTCCATCTTTTATCTGAGACACCAACAAGAGAACTTAGTTGAGCTAATGCATAAAGCAATCTTGCATACTCAACATCTCTGCCCAATTGAAGAGCTAATCTCTTGAGTTCAGGAAGACCAACTTGGCCTTTACCGACTTCACGAACATAGTTCTGCTCTAGTTCAATGACTAACTCAGTAAGGGCCTGAATGGTCTCAAATGCACTCAGCCCAGCTTGAGAATCTATTAACTTTTGGTCAGGCAACATCTCTTCTTGGGGGATAGTTTCAGCATCAGTGAGTTCAGCCAGGAAATTAGGAGAAACTAATTGCTTAAAGGAAGCTACCGCTGCTTCTAGTGGTTTATATGAGCCATCATCGGATTTGAGAACCAGAAAGAGTTTCACTAAAGATTCAAGACCTTGAGGATCGCTTTGCTTGCCTTCAAGTAAATTACTGAATGCAACTATCTGTCTCTTGGTAAGACCAGAAACAGCTCCTGCCACATTCTGAGGTTTGATTAGTGCAGTTGCTAGATCAAAGAAGTCATTCAAGGAACTAGTTGGCATCAACCTGATGGCAGCTACTCGAACAAGATCAGAATCGCTGGATTGAGCTAAAGCCTTAGCAACCTGTAGGACTTCGCTCATCTCTGATTATTTAGTCTGGCTAGATTTTTTGCGGCTAGCTGCGTTGACCAGAAGTAACCCAATTAGGCAGACAAAACCAAAAGGTAAAAGCAAGATAGGAATCATTCCCCAGCCCTGAGGGACCCATGTCTCACTGATTAGCGGAGCTAAGAGGATCACTAGGACAGCAAGAATTGAGATGACGACGCTTCCTAAAAAGCCAAAGGCAAGGTACTTTTCCAAGGGATTAGTTGGTTCAACTGGTGTTTTGCTCTTAGAAACCTTGTTCGAGGATGATTTATTAGCCATCCTTTTAGAATACTGGCTTGGCTGAAGTAAAATGAACCCTGCGGCAACGAAAGAGGTAGTTATGCCAACAGGACACGTAAAGTTCTTTGACAACGTCAAAGGCTTTGGCTTTGTGCAATCAGATGAGGGCCAGGAAGCTTTCCTTCACGTAAGCAACCTACCTGCGGGAACCACAGAGATTAAGGCTGGCACTCGCATCGAATACAGCATTGTTGACTCTAAGCGTGGTGCTCAGGTTATGACCATGCGTATCCTTGAGGTGCCTGAGAGCCTAGAGAAGAAGCAGCGAGCTAGTGCTCGCATGAACAACGATGACATGGTCATCCTTGTTGAAGGTCTGATCTCTGCCCTAGACAAGATTCGTCCAAGCATTGAATCAGGTCACATTCCAGAAGGCGCTAGTGCTGAAAAGCTTGCCCGTCTTCTAAGAACTCTTGCTGACCAGTTACACAAATAATGGCTAGAGTCAAAAAACTTCCTAAGTTTGTAAAACTACTTAGACCAGAAAAGCAGGTCAAGAACCTATTTGATCTGAAGGCTTTTGCCGAGGTAGCTGCAAAGTCTGCTGCTGAAAAGAATGAACTAGGTTCGTTCATTGAATCAGTGGATGAGGGCGAAGGTATCTCAACTTATCTTTTTGAAGCAAAGAAACTTGGCTACGCAGGGTGGCGTTGGTCAGTGACTATCTTCCAAGCTGATCCTGTTACCGAACCAAGTCTTTGTGAAGTAGTTATGGTGCCAGGCGATGATTCTCTAATTGCGCCTAATTGGATTCCTTGGTCTGAACGTCTTGCTGATTACCAAGCTCTGCAACTAGAACTTGAAAGACAAGCTTTTATCGATGCAGCAAATGCTATTGATGAAGAAGAGGCTGCTAAAGCTTCAGCGGTTGCCGACCTTGAACCAAGCGAGGATGCCAAGAACTAATCCCACAACTGATGTGTAGGGATACCAAACTTTATTTGGGCTAGTTATCTGGTCATAGAACACTAAAGAAGCAATCAAGGCAAGAGCAAAGCCAATCATTCCAACCAGTACTGCTATTCGCACTGTTCCATTGATTGGAGCAGGATCTGCTTTTCTCTCAGAATCTTTAGCTATCCAGCGCATGAAGATAATCTAACTCAGGTTAGAAACTACGTAGTCGATTGACTTAGTGAGTTGTTGAATATCACTTAGTTCAGTTGCAGTGAAGGTAGCAATACGAAGCTGGTTTCTACCTAGTTTTCTATAAGGTTCGGTATCAACAATTCCATTACTACGCAATACCTTGGCTACCTCAGCTGCATCTACTGTTTCATCAAAGTCAATGGTTGAAACAACTTGTGATCTGTGCTCAGGGTTAGAAACAAAAGGAGTAGCAAAGCTACTGGCTTCAGCCCAGGCGTATAGGTGATCCGAAGCGGCCTTAGTTCTGGCATCAGCCCAAGCCAAACCACCTGAAGTATTCATCCAATCAATCTGTTCTGCTAATAGGAAGAGTGTGGCAATAGCAGGTGTGTTTAGAGTCTGGTTCAGCCTTGAGTTATCAATAGCAGTCTTTAGAGATAAGAACTCTGGGATATAGCGATCGGTAGCTGCAATTCTTTCTGCACGTTCAATGGCTGCAGGGGACATCAGAGCAAACCAAAGGCCTCCATCGCTAGCAAAGTTCTTCTGTGGAGCGAAGTAGTAAACATCTGTTTCTAGTGGATCAAAATCGATACCTCCAGCAGCACTGGTCGCATCGGTTAGATACAGTGCATCTTTATCAGCTCCTGCTACTCGCTTTACTGGGGTAACAACACCTGTTGAAGTTTCATTTTGTGGATAGGCATAAGCCGAGATACCTGCTTCTGCCACTAGCTCTAGTCTTGAGCCAACTTCACCTTGAATAACCGTTGGCTTAGTAAGCCAAGGAGCACTCAGTGAAGAAGCAAACTTAGCTCCGAACTCGCCGTGGACTAGAAGTTGTGATTTACCTTCAGCCAAGCTGTATGAGGCAACATCCCAAAAAGCTGTTGAGCCACCATTCCCCAGGACTATTTCGTACCCTGCTGGGCTATGGAATAGATCCATCAGACCTTCTTGAACACGCTTGACTAGGGTTTTTACCGGAGCTTGGCGGTGAGATGTACCCATAAGAGCAGCACCCGCATCAGCAAACGCTGCTATTTGAGCAGGTCTGATTTTGGATGGCCCACAGCCGAAACGGCCATCAAGGGGAAGTAACTCTGCTGGGATTTTTATGCTTGCCATGCACCAAAGTTTAGTCTGGCTTGGCCTAAGAAGATTTAGGCTTATCAGGTGACCGATTTGATTGATACCACCGAGATGTATCTTCGAACCATTTTGGAACTCGAAGAAGAAGGGCATGTGCCTCTGCGTGCGCGCATCTCTGAGCGACTAGATCAATCTGGCCCTACCGTTTCTGAAACAGTAGCCCGTATGGAGAAGAACGGTCTAGTCGTTGTCTCAAATGATAGACACCTAGAACTAACTATTCAAGGCCGCCACCTAGCTATCGAAGTAATGCGTAAGCACCGTTTGGCTGAACTACTTCTTTCTAAAGTCATCGGCTTGGATTGGCATCTAGTTCACGAGGAAGCTTGCCGCTGGGAGCACGTCATGAGCGAGCAGGTCGAGCTAAAGATTCTTGAACTAGTCAAAGATGTTGAAACCTCACCCTTTGGTAACCCGATCCCAGGTCTTGAACACTTGGGCAGAGGAGCATCAAAAGCCATGGATGAGAAAGTAACACCGCTGATTGAGCACTTAGACGAGGAAGTTATCGTCAAGAGGATTGCTGAACCCCTTCAGGGCTACTCAGATGCTCTAGCCCACCTCCAGGCAGCTGGGGTAGTACCGGGAGCCCTAATAGTTGCTACCCAGTCCACCGATAGGGTCATTGTTAGCACCGTAGATGGCCAGAATTCAGTTAGCCTCACCGCGTTTGACGTGGCTCATATATTCGTCATTCCTGCGTAAATACTGGGCTTTAGGGCATTTATGCCTATGGATAATCTGTTCCCACTGGATTTCGGGGTAAACTCATAGAACCTTGAGACATCCAACCGAGTCCAAGGAGCGAGATCACTCAAAGAACCACAGACTCGCCTAAAGACTTTTGGTTCATACCGAAGAATTTGTAAGGAGGAATAGTTTTGACTGAAAAGCCATCTGGACGCCGTCGCGCAGACGTTGAAATTAATGTCCTCGAATCTTTTGAACTTCGTAGCCGCAGATCTATCCGCGAGAGCGAAAGAAGACGCAAAACTCGTGCGGCTATCAAAGCCGAAAAAAGAGCAGCAAAACTAGACCGTAAGTTCTTCGCAGCTAACCCACCAATGGTTGAAGGCTCATCAACTGCCTTGGTTAGACCAGTAGCCAAACTTCCACTACGTAAGAGAACAGAAGTCAAGACAGTTGTAATTATGTCTGTTATCGCAGGTGTTGCTGCAACAGCTAGCCTGCCTGCATATGCCTATAGTCCAGCAGTTATTGCAATGTCAGGTCTTGCTTCGAACACTAATGGAGCAGAGGGCGAAGCCCAGAGCCTGCTTATTGCTAGCCAAGCTTCACTCAAATATGACCGTGGCTCTTTCGGAGTTATGTCTGCCAACGATCTTCAGAGAATCACCGATAGGAATAACTATTCTTCCTACACAGGTTTGACTGCTTTTGACTACGCCGCTAACCCTAAGTATTCAGAACTAAACGCTGATGACATCATGAAGGTTGCAGCCAAGTATGTGGGTGTCCCATACATTCTCGGTGGAGAGCTTCCAACCGGTCTGGACTGTTCAGGTTATGTCCGTCTCGTCTTCTCAGAATTCGGTCTTCTACTTCCTCACTCTGTAAATGCTCAGGCTGCCCACCCGAGAATCAAGAGAATCAAGAAATCTGATGCTCGACCAGGCGATTTAGTAATTATGAGTAACCACAGCCACAACGGTATTTACGCTGGTTCTAACCTCTTCTATCACGCACCAAGGCCAGGGGACAGGGTCAAGCTAGCCACTATTTACACAGATGCCGTGTATTACGCACGCATTATTGGCTAAAAACATAACCAATTCTTTACCTTTTGTTATGGAGTGTTTTCTGGGCTTCAAGGCCAATTAGTCGTAGCCTTTTCCCAAGTCAACTTTTGACTTTGAAAGGAGAAACTAATGGATGCCTTCCCTGTGCCTGCCAAGCATGAGTTTGAACACCTTCACATAGTTTGTCCTTGTCAAAGATTCTCTAACTAGACGCGTTACCTAATGAGGTAACGCGTTTTTTGTTTGAGCCTTAGGTTGACCAGAAACGAAAACCTGCAATCCGTGCAGGTGATTTCGAAAGGGAGCAACATGAGAACACTAGTTTTGAATGCTGGTTACGAGCCACTGGGTGTGGTCTCTTTCAAGCGAGCTATTATTTTGGTCCTGAACAAAAAGGCAACTGTCCTTGAAGGGTCAGCTGAGACCAAAGTACACAGTGCAACTGATGAATTTGATCTGCCTTCTGTAATTCTTTTGAGTAGATACGTCAGAGTGCCAGGATCTAGAAACATTCCGCTATCAAGAAGGGGTGTCTTACGTAGAGATGCTCACCGCTGTGTTTATTGCAATAGAGCAGCAAACACAGTTGACCATGTTCAACCAAAATCTAAGGGTGGAACAGACACTTGGGAGAACTTAGTAGCTGCTTGTCTTCGCTGCAATAACAGCAAGGGGGATAAGACACTTAGTGAAATGGGTTGGACTTTATCCTTCACACCAAGAATGCCAACTGGTGGAGCATGGCTAATAAGAGGTGCTGAAAAGTTAGAACCAGAGTGGGATGAGTACCTAGCTTTACCTAAAGCTGCTTAGAGTGCCCCCGAGAAGAATCGAACTTCCGCACATGGTTTAGGAAACCACTGCTCTATCCACTGAGCTACGAGGGCAAATTCATCGCTACAACAGTCAAACTTACCCGAATCCAGCCCAGCCTACGATGTTCGGGAAAGCGTAAAAGTTAGGCTAGTGCTCTAATGAGTGAACAAGATAGATCGCAGCAGCAATACAACCTTTGGCTTGAAGAGATTCGAGGAATCGGTGGGGCTAACCCGCTGACCAATCTTGACCTTGATGTCTTAGGTTTAGTCAATCTTGAGAAGTCTCACCCTGTGGGTTTATCGCTATTTACTAAGAGCCACCGAGGATTACTAGCAAACCTAGTTAGAGACCCGATTGCTTATTCCAAGTCACTCACTGAAGCAAGACACATCAAGACTAAGAGCGAGAGGCTTACTTCAAACTTTGGTTTAGAAACCACCTTCCTACTAGCTGGTTCCATCGACTTTAGAACTGTAAACCTAGATCTTCGTATCCCAGCGATGATGTGGGGAGCTGAACTAATTCGCAGAGGTAGAGACTTCGAACTAGTTCTAGTTGGCGACCCATTTGTGAACCCAGAACTAGTCATCACTTTGAAGAGGCACTTCCAAATAGATCTAGATGTTCAGAAACTGAACAGACTATATAAAGAAGCTACCGACCTTGTCCCAATTACCTTGCTCAGCTTCTTAGCTGAAGCCACCAAGGATGTTCCAGAACTTGAGATTCAAAGAACTCTTGTTCTCACTAACGCTGTTACCGCTCCAACCATGATGCTAAAAGAGTTGCCTGCATCACCTAACAGCTTTGTATCCAAGTTGGCTCTGGGCGAACCTATTGAATATGAAGCACAAGCGCTTCCTGATGTTCTCCTAGCAGCGGACGCGGATGCAAATCAGATAAACATCATTAGAAGAGCTGTAGCTGGAGAATCATTCGCTGTTGAAGCCCTACCTGGCACTGGCTATACCCAGACCGTTGCCAACATCTTGGCTGCCTTCTCAGCTGTTGGTAAAAGAGCCCTCGTTATTGCTCCAAGAAGACAGACCATCAATGAACTATCTTCAAGACTTACTCAAGCAGGGCTTAGTGGTTTAGTAGTTCGTTCTTACTCAGCTTGGCTAGATGTTGTCAGTGCGCTATCCCGTTATGAGAAAGCAATCCCAGCCCATCTCTCTGAAGCTAATGAGGCTAGGAATCTAGCTGCTGAGAAGCTAGCTGAATACCAAGACTCTCTGGCTGAGAAGCACCCTGTTCTTGGCATCAGCATCTCTGATGCTCTGGCAAAGCTTGCTGATCTAAGTGCTCTTCCTAAACCACCTAAGACAACTGCTCGTATTGCTGGTTCTGCTTTATTTGAAACTAGAAACAGAACTGCTGCTATTGCACTTCTGCAGGAAGCAGTTGAACTAGGCGAATTCGAAGAATCAGTTCAATCAAGCCCTTGGGCTAACTCTCGGTTCGAAGATCCAAACGAAGTTCCAAGAGTTCTTTCATTAGCTAGTCGTTTAGCAGATGATGTTCTTCCTTCTTTTGGACAAAGACTCGATGAGATTTCAAAGCAGGTCTATTTCCCAGATGCTGTCAACGTAGCTCAGTGGGGAGAGTACCTTCGCCTGCTCATCAGTATCCGAGGAACTCTAGACAGATTCCGTCCAGAGGTATTCGATAGACCACTAACCGACCTAATCATTGCCACTAGTCCAAGGCGTGAAAAGCACGGTATGTCTGGAAAGACAAGACGAGCATTGAGTAAGCACGCTAAAGAGTATGTGCGAGCTGGAGTATCAGTAAGCGACCTACACGTAGCACTACTTCAAATAGAAGAGCAGTCCACTCAGTGGAAGGCTTTATGCAGTGAACAGATTCTGCCTAACGTGCCACTAGGACTAGATGACGCTCAAGTTATCTATCAATCACTTGTTGCAGATCTAATCAAACTTGATTCTCACCTAGATCAAGAATCAGATCGACTAAACCTCATTGAGTTACCAATCAGCGAACTAAGTGCAACTCTTAGAGCACTGGCTACCGAGACAGCTCCGCTAGATAACCTCGTTGCCAAGAATGATCTTCGTAAGAGAGTTCAGGATGCAGGACTAGCTTCCCTAGTTAGATCACTTGCAATAAATGGTGCTCGCAATGAATCTCTAATTGCTGAGTTCGACCAGTGCTGGTGGCTATCAGCTCTTGAGTATCTATTAGTTGGAGATAACGCCTTCACCTCATACACACCAGAACTTCTAGCTGATCTTGAAACCAAGTTCGTGATGGCGGATCAGCGTCTAATGGTTGAATCTCGCAAAGAGGTCTCCTATAGAACTGCCAGTAGATGGAATAGAGCAGTTGAAGAACTACCTCAAGAAGTTGAAGCTATTAGAGCTCTGCTCAAAGAGAGGGTTTCTTCACTACCTCTAATGACTGCAAGGGCTAGAAGGTTATGGCCTAGCCTTGCTTCTCACATCGCCTCAAGCCCTTATGAGCTTCCGGTTGAATTACTTCAAGAGAAAGTCTTTGATGCAGTAATCATCATGGATGCTTCTGGAACTACCATTGCTGAAAACCTTTCAGGTCTCATGAGAGCAAAACAGGTCTTGGCTTTTGGGGACCCAATGATTGCTGAACCTAATGGTTTTGAAGTTGAGTGGCAGGCATCTCTCAAAGCTAAAGCTCCTGAAGCACCAAGTGCTTTTGATGTGATTAGTTCAATCTTCGGTAGAGAAGAACTAAAACGTTCCTACCGCCTAAACGGCCAACTCTTCAGCCAGCTCATCAATAAGGAGTTCTACCAGGGAAGACTTGAAGTAGAACCAACAGCTAATGAGTTTGATGGCAAGTCTGCTCTAGACCTCGTGATTGTCAATGGCGAGAACAGAACTCTAGGAAATAAGAGTGCCAGTACTGAATCTCCTTTAGCTGAGGTCGAGAAAGTTATTGAACTTATCTTGGACCACGTTAGACATTCACCTGATGAATCCCTGCTGGTAGTTAGTGCTAGCGGAGTCCATGTTGAGAATCTAGATATTGCTTTGCAGGAAGCTATTGAGAACCACCCTGATTTGATGGAGTTCTTCGAAAAGCACGGTCGCGAGAAGTTTGAAATAGCGACCTTGGCGGATCTTAACCACAGGCTAGCTGACCGCATCATCTTCACTATTGGCTTTGGCAGAACTGCCCAGGGCAAGCTGCTCTCTCACTTCGGTTTGCTAAACGAACCTGAGGCTAGAAGATGGCTAGCCAACATGCTGGTTAGTGCTAGATACTCACTAACTATCGTGAGCTGCTTCAGTGCATATGACCTACCTGAGCTGGGACCAGAAGGCGCTACCGCTTATCTATCAACGCTATTGAGACCTATCTATAACGACTCTGTAGAGACAGACACATTTGATTCAGACCCAATGCTTGCTGACCTATCAAGAAGACTCAAGAGATTTGGAATCAGAGTTGTTGAAGGCTTTGGTGAACGAATTCCACTGGTTGCTTCCTTCGGCAACCAATCACTAATAGTTGAACCAGACTGGGCTAACTCTGATCTAAGTGTCACAGAGAGAATCAGATTAAGACCAGCTCTACTGAGAGCACTTGGCTGGGGCTATCAGAGAGTGTATTCATTTGAAGTGTTTAGTGACCCTCAGTCAGTTGCCGAGAGGATTGGTATTCGCCTAGGAGTGGAGATCACTCCTACGATGTTGAACACCCAGGCAGTTCCAAGAGTGTATGAAGATACCGATGCAGCTTGGGGAGAATCAAATACTTCTAATGATGATCGTCTAAGAAACGATAAGCCACCACACTGGGGCTAATTAACTCTCTTTAGAAGGTTTACCTGAGCTACCGCTATCGGTTCTATAGAAGCCTGTACCTTTGAAGGTCACACCTACTTTGCCAAACACCTTCTGAACCTTACCCTTACACTCAGGGCAAGTAGCAATAGCGTCATCAGAGATCGACTGTTGAACATCGAACTCATGAGCACATTTGGTGCACTTGTATGAATAGGTGGGCATGTATCTAGTTTATTTTGCGAATCTGCACTTGGGTTACCACACCATCAACTCTTTGGTCATGATTCTCAACTGGGACGCTATCTAAAACTTCACTCTCAAAGACAACGGCATAGATAACTACCCCTTCAAGGCCAGACAGTTCTCTATCGAAATAGCCCTTACCTCTTCCCAATCTGTTGCCAGTTTCATCAACAGCTAGAGCGGGGATAAACAGAAGATCTCCTGAAGTAAGTGTTGTCTCAGAGCCACTAACAACTTCATGCCAAACAAGTTCGTTCTCGCCAACAGTTTCAGGAACCAGAACTGGGATGCCTCGGCTAATAAGAGCTTCAATGAATTCTGTGGTGGAAGGTTCTGTTGGGTAGGACAGATATGTGCCAACGCGCTCAGGCTTGTATTGCTCAACGACAGCAAGAAGATTGGCAGTCAACTCCTGATTTGTAGGTTTGCCACCTTTTCTGGCTTCAAGAATTTGCTTGCGAATAGTTGCTTTAGCAAGCGAGATTTCATTCATGCCACTAATCTTGCCACCATGAGCAACTCTTTCGCACTCACCCACGGTGAGATCTCTCTGCGCATCATCAAAGCTCGTGATGCTAAGACAGTTGAGCGACTCGTACTCTCCAATAGAGCCTGGCTAAAACCATGGGAGGCTACTAACCCACATGGCCCAACCTCATTTGATTTCAAGTCACAAATCAGAGGCTTACTAAGGCAATTAGAAAACGATGAGGGATTACCTTTCCTAATTCTTTATAAAGGTGAGATTGTTGGGCAACTAAACGTTGCCAACATCCTGCACGGATCAGTTTCATCCTGTGTGATTGGCTACTGGATTATTCCTGAGGTAGCTGGCAAGGGGATAACACCAACAGCTGTCGCCCTTGCAATGGATTACGTATTCAAAGTTGTTGGTTTACACAGAGTTGAAATAGATATTCGTCCAGAGAATGAAGCTAGCGTTCGCGTTGTTGAAAAGTTAGGTCTAAGACACGAGGGGTTGAAGAAAGATTACATCCACATCAACAATGCTTGGCGAGATCATCTGGTCTTTGCTCTGACAGCTGATGAAGTTCCTGATGGAGTCCTCAATCGCTGGCTCCGACGTGAAGTTCCAAAAATCAAAAGCGCAGACCAAAAAGACTAAATTTTCCCAATTTAGACACGCCGAGAGCAAAATTTAAGTTGCCAAGGAAACTTCGAAGTGATAAATAGTCTTGACACATGGAAATCACGGGCACAGGCGGAATACTACTTTTAGTAATAGCTGTTCTATGGCTTGGGTTCATGACTCCATCAGGTAAAAGCGGTTTACGCGATGCAACTAAGCGAAGAACTAGAGTTGACCGCGTAGTTATTCAAACTAGAGCTGCAGACAAGCAAAAAATACAGGTTAAAACACAGCAAAACCCTTGGTTTGACGCGGATGTAGCGGGTATAGCGCCAGTTGCAGTTGCTGAGGAGCCACAGGTTGAAAAAGTAGAAGTAAATCGTTTACCAGATCCACTTTCAGCCAGGCTTGGAAAAATTGAGAATGTCCAGTGGGCTGAGGTCCGTGAACTTAATCAAGCTCGTGAAGTTAAAGAAAACGTCACCTCAGAATCTTTGGATGAAATTCTTCAAAGACGCCGATCAAATGGCTAAAAAATAATTTAAAAAACGCTGAAAAATAAGCACAAATTTGTCTGCAACTCTCTTATAAATGCCACTAATCTTTAAGAGACCCCAAAGTAAGGATGTTTTAAATGGGATTACTAGAGGACCTTGTAAGAGGCGGACGTTCACGTAAGAACGCCGTCAAGGAAATCAAGCAAGACGTCAAAGAGGCTGTCGACAAGTTAGACGACAAAATTGATGATGTAAAAGAAGACGCTAGACGAGGCGTAGTTAAAGCAGCGAAGGCAATTGAAAAAGCCACACCTGAAATAACTGCAAAAGCATCTAAGGCGATCAACAAGGCTGTAGTGAAAGCTGCTAAAGCAACCCCTGCTATCACTGCAAAGGTCGAAAAGGCCGCAAACAAAGGAGCGAAACAAATGGCAACAACTGCAAAGAAAGTAGCGGCTAAGAAGCCTGCTGCAAAGAAGCCTGCTGCAAAGAAGGCTGTAGCAAAGAAGGCAGCACCTAAGAAGGCTGTTGCAAAGAAGACTGTAGCTAAGAAGGCAGCGCCTAAGAAGGCTGTTGCAAAGAAGGCTCCAGCTAAGAAGGCAGCGCCTAAGAAGGCTGTTGCTAAGAAGGTAGTCAAGAAGGCAGCGCCTAAGAAGGCTGTTGCAAAGAAGGCTCCTGCAAAGAAGGCAGCACCTAAGAAGGCTGTTGCTAAGAAGGTAGTCAAGAAGGCAGCGCCTAAGAAGAAGGCTGTTGCAAAGAAGGCTCCAGCGAAGAAGGCTGTTGCTAAGAAGGTAGTCAAGAAGGCAGCGCCTAAGAAGAAGGCTGTTGCAAAGAAGGCTCCTGCTAAGAAGGCTGTTGCTAAGAAGGTAGTCAAGAAGGCAGCACCTAAGAAGGCTGTTGCAAAGAAGGCTCCAGCTAAGAAGGCAGCTAAGAGAACTGTAGCGAAGAAGAAGTAAATTCTTTTTTCGTAAGTCAGGTCCCGGTCGAAAGATCGGGACCTTTCTTTTTAACTAAGTGTTTCTAGAAACAAACTCAATATGTTAGGACTTAGTAACAACCCATTCGCATGCACCCTTGAGTGTTGGGTGATTGAATACAAAGCCTGTCGAAAGTAATCTGTCTGCACTCATCTTCTGACTGCAAAGGAGAAGCTCTTGGGCACCTTCTCTAAAGACAAGCTTCAAAGCGAAAGCAGGAACTGGAATCAGTGTTGGCTTTTTCAAAGCCTTACCTAATTCTTTGACCAGTTGTTTGCAGGTAGCAGGTTCAGGAGCGGTCAAGTTGTATGGGCCAAATGCTGATGGAGTGTTGATGAGGTGAATGATTGCCCTGGCTTCATCTGGGAGGGAGATCCAAGCCCACCACTGCTTGCCATTACCTAACTTTCCTCCAACCCCTGCACGAAGAATAGGTAGCAGCCTTCCCAGGGCACCTTTTTCTCTAGAGAGGACCATGGTGGTTCTAGCAAGCACAACACGAACTCCGGAAGGGGCTTTCATTGCTTCGCGCTCCCATGCAGTTGCTAGATCTGCTAGAAAGCCTTCCCCCCGAGGAGCTGTTTCATTTAGCAATACATCACCGGTATCTCCATAGATACCCGATGCTGAACCGCTGACTAAGACTTTTGGCTTGTTTGTGGTCTTGGCGATAGCCTGCACTAATGTCTTGGTGGAATTTAGTCTCGACTCAATTAGTTCTTTCTTGTATTGCTTGGTCCATGGCAGCTTGCCAGTAGTTGCTCCAGCCAGGTTCACAATGGCATCAATGGTTTCTAGGACGCTGTGATCAAATTCACCGGTAGCCGGGTTCCAGTGAACCTCATTAGGCTTTGTGGCTTCCCCACGAACTAGGACGACTGGAGTGTGACCCAAGGCTGTTAGCTGGCTCTGTAGTTCTGTTCCAACTAAACCGCTAGCACCTGAAATTAGAACTCTCATACTTTTCCTAACTACTAAAAGGACCGAATACTGGGTTCCATGCTTCTATAGTTCGCTCGCCGATAACTCCAGCAATTTCATATGGATCTTGATCTAACAAGGCGTTCAATTCTTCAATTGAATCCGACTTGAAGATAAGAAGTGCAGCTGGCCGGTCAACCATAGGGCCACTGGCTAGAAGAGAACCAGCCTCTAACTGCTCCGCTAGCCAAACACGGTGGGTTGGTCGAATCTGGTTCACTTCATCAGGCTCAGCACTGAAGGTGTAGGTAACAGCGAATGTACTCATACTTAAATTTTCTTCTCTGACTTGCTGTTTAGTAAAGCGGGAGTGATTGCTACTGCTCCAAGGGCTACCAGCATCGCAACTCCATCCAAGCCTGATGCGAAAGCGAAAGAGGCTGTGCTGGAGATTTGGTCAACAAGAATGCCAGCTAGCGCTGCACCGATTCCGTAGCCAATATTCTGCCCACTACCAATCCAGCCATAGACCTCCGGAGTGTCATCTAATGGAATTGATTTAGCAATAATGGCACTCATAGTTGCAAAAGCAAGAGCAACACCGATTCCTGAGATAAACAAGCAGATACCAAGCCATAGTGGATCTTTTGCATTTAGGAAAATGAGAATGTCTCCAAGAAGAACAACACCTAGCTGCTTGGTTAGTGCTAATGGAGATCGTGCTCGGTGTCCAAATGCAATGGCTCCAACTACAGAACCAATCGAAAGCATCGCTAGAACAAATCCTGCTTGAGCTTTACCCACAGCAGCAACTGCACCAATCTCAAGAGCCGAGAATGAACCAACAAATAGTAGGTTCACAACAATCATCACTCGAACCAGAGGACTTCTAAGAACGCTACCCATACGCTTCTTCGACCTAGGAATAGGAGCTCCTTGAACCATAGGCAAAAGAGCGAATGCAACACCACCGATGACCTGTACAAAGACCATTACTACTAGTGGAACTGTTGTGTTGGTTGTAGCAATCAAGACAGTTGCTAGAACCGGTCCAACAATCCAAATAACTTCCTGAAGGATTGCATCAGCTGAAAACAAGTTGTTTCTAACTGCTTCACTCTTCACCAATGTTGGATAAACAGCTCTAGCAGCTGGCTGAATAGGTGGCACGAAGAAACCAAGAGCGAGAGCGGTAAGGATTGCCTGTCCCTCAGTAAGAGGTGCAAAGGCAATCAGTAGGAAGCCGATAGGTGAAACTAGTGAGCAGGTGATCACAATAACTTTGATGCCATAGACAGCAACTAAACGACCCAAGATAGGGGCAGAAATGGCTGCTCCTACGGTCGATGCAGCGATAGCCAGACCTGCAACGGTGTAGTTACCAAATACGTGTTCTAGATGGATAGCAAAGGTTATTGTCTGCATACCAAAAGGGAAGCGGGCCAATAGTTGGGCAAATAGGACTAACGCAACTCCGGGGGTTTTGAACAGTTCTGCATAGGTTCGCATCCCTCAAGCCTAACCGAGGCCACTGCTACTCAGGTTTGGGGCTAAATCCAAGAAGGTAGCCACATATGCAGCTGCCAGTAGTCATAGCTAATCCACATTCCGCTCCATATTGGATAGAAGAATATGGTGCCAAGTGAAGCAAGAACTAAATACCCAGCTATCCAGTTAGCTGCCTGTTTTGGTTTGGCAGAGTTCTTGAACCAAGCCCTAAGTCCTGCAGTTAGCAACAAAATAATCCATGGTGAGAAAGCGATCGCATAGAACTCAAACATGGTTCTGTTAGGAAGTAAGAGCCAAGGAATATATCCAGCAAATAGTCCAAGAGCAAGCAAGGTTGTTGTCTTATCTCTGGTTCTGAACCAAGAAGCTGCTAGAACGCTAATGGCTAGAAGTGCAGCCCACCAGATGAATGGATTACCTAGAGATGTGATAGCTGAAACACAATCTGAACCTGAAACTTCAAATAGACAGCCAGCATCTCGTTCCTCCCAGAAGAAAGCTGTTGGCCTCAACATGAAAGGCCAAGTGAAAGCTTTTGCTTCATAAGGGTGAGAAGAGCTCAGGTTGACGTGGAAGTTATAAATCTCCACGTGGTAGTGCCAGAGGGATTGAAGCGATCTAGGAATCCAGGATAGTAAACCTGTGAAGGCATTGCCTTCCTGATCTGCCCAATTCCTACTCCAAGCATCTTTAGAGAGCAGCCAGCCACTCCAGCTAAATAGATAAGTAAGGAATGTAGGGATGGCTACCAAGACTCCATTACGAAGAGCTTGAGTCAATGAAGGAACAATCCAGAAAGCCGTTGGCAACTTAGTTTCTGACTTGAGCTCAATACTTCTTTGAACTCGATAGTTCAGATTGGCTTCAGTGAAGATGATGTAAAGAACAAAACCAACTACAAAGTAAAGCCCAGACCACTTCACTCCGGTAGCTAAACCTAAAGCTCCCCCCATAGCTATAAGCCAAGGTCTGTTCCAGCTGCCAATCCGAACTTGCTTTCTATCCCTGAGTAAGAAGTAGAAAGCAAGAATTACAAAGAATCCAAGAATTTGATCTAGAAGGGCTGTTCTTGAAAGAACTATGCCAACCCCGTCGATAGCCATCAAGAACCCAGCGACCAGTGCCCAAATGTTTGAGTTGAATATCAGCTTCGCTGATTTCATAGTTAGCCAAACGGTAGCAACACCTAAAAGAGCAACAACTATTCTCCAGCCAACTGGATCACCTGCTCCAACTACCAACATTCCTAATCCAATGAGCCACTTACCTAAAGGGGCGTGAACTACAAAAGAAGGGGTTGATAGAAGCCCTGTTGGATTACCTGCAGCAAAGCTGGCGTCAGCAGCACTATCCCAATCACGCTCATAACCACCGTTGATAAGTGCAAAGGCGTCCTTGACGTAATAGGTCTCATCAAAGTTCAAACTCTGCGGGAATCCAAGGTTATAGAGCCTAAGGACTGCAGCCAGCAAGAGAATGACAATAGGACCCCAGGACTCTAGTAGAGAGAGTCTTCTAGGGCTGAGGCTAAATCTTTGAAAAAGTGTGAGCACATCTAAATGGTAGTTGCGAGAATGGAGTGTGCTCATTCTTGCTGCAACTCCTATCGGTAATCTTTCAGACGCGTCTGCAAGGTTAATTGAGCATTTGGGAACATCTAAGTTCATTGCAGCCGAGGACACTAGGACTCTTCTAAAGCTAGCCAGAGGCCTAGGGGTCAAACTAGATGCCAAGCTATTTAGCCTTCACGAACACAATGAAGCCGAGAGAGTCACTCAATTACTTGAGATAGCCGCTACCGAAGATGTACTTGTAGTCAGTGACGCGGGTATGCCAACAGTTTCAGATCCTGGCTTTGTGCTTGTTAGAGCAGCTATTGAAGCAGGCATTGAAGTAACAGTTATTCCTGGACCTTCAGCTGTTCTTGCCGCCTTAGCCATCTCGGGTCTACCAACAGACAGATTTAGT
The DNA here is from genome assembly GCA_044373385.1 of Rhodoluna sp. Lineage (GTDB taxonomy): Bacteria > Actinomycetota > Actinomycetes > Actinomycetales > Microbacteriaceae > Rhodoluna. The sequence goes on along the minus strand of JBILQF010000004.1, from coordinate 8,243 downwards.
TTTGAAGGCTTCCTACCTCGTAAATCAGGTGAGCGAAGAAAGCTCTTCCAGTCACTACTTCTTGAAACTAGAACCATGGTGTTCTTTGAATCTCCTCACCGAATTGATGATGCTCTCAAAGATGCACTGTCGGTATTCGGTGAATCACGTCAGGCAACTGTATCTAGAGAGCTAACTAAGAAGTTTGAGCAGACTGTCAGAGGCGCTCTCCCTGAGCTATTGGAATGGAGTGCTAACCCAACTAAGGGTGAGCTAGTACTTGTAATCGCTGGTAACTCCGAAGCATCTTTAACAACTGCCACATTACAAGAGCTGCTTCTAGAGGTGGAGGAAGGCAGATCTTCAGGTCTTTCTTTGAAACAATCTGTAGCAAAGGTTGCCGAAAAGCACTCTTTGAGCAAAAGTGATCTGTATCAGCAGGTCCTAGATTCCAGAGCCAGTTAAGATTGAACTAATGTCAACAAATTCAAATGGTGGATCGTTCTACGTAACTACACCCATCTTCTATGTCAACGATGCCCCTCATATCGGCCATGCCTATACCGAGGTAGCAGCTGACGTACTTGCTAGATGGCACCGTCAAAGGGGAGAAGACAGCTTCCTGCTAACAGGTACCGATGAGCACGGTGAGAAGGTTCTAAGAACTGCTGCTGCTAATAAGGTTTCAGCTAAAGACTGGACGGACAAGCTAGTTCACGATGCTTGGCTACCGCTCCTAGAAACCATTGATATTGATAACCAAGATTTCATTAGAACAACCGAACCTCGTCACGAAGAGAACGTTCAGAAGTTCATGCAGAAGCTTTATGACACAGGCTTCATCTACCAGGGTTCATTCAAAGGTGCATACTGTGTTGGCTGTGAAGAATACAAAAATAAGGCTGATCTAGTTGATGGAACAGGTGAGTTCGAAGGACAAGATGTTTGTGCGATTCACTCAAAGCCGGTTGAACAACTAGAAGAGAACAACTACTTCTTCAAGCTAAGTGAGTTTGAACAACCATTACTAGATTTCTTTGAACAGAACCCAAACTTCATTCAGCCTGAATCAGCAAAGAACGAAGTTGTTTCTTTTGTTAGAAGAGGACTAGAAGATCTCTCTATCAGCAGATCTAAAGAGAAGTTCGACTGGGGAATTGATATTCCTTGGGATGACTCACACATCACCTACGTTTGGTTTGATGCACTACTGAACTACATAACCGCTATTGGCTATGGTCAGGATGAAGCTGAGTTCAACAAGCGTTGGCCTGCAACAGTTCAAATTGTTGGTAAAGACATTCTTAGATTCCACGCTGTTATTTGGCCTGCGATGTTGATGGCAGCAGATATCAAACCACCTCAGCAGATCTTTGGTCATGGTTGGCTACTAGTTGGTGGCGAGAAGATGTCTAAATCTAAACTCACCGGTATTGCTCCTAACCAGATCACAGACATCTTCGGAAGCGATGCATTCCGTTACTACTTCATGAAAGCAATTGCCTTTGGTCACGATGGTTCATTCAGCTGGGAAGATCTATCAGCTAGATACCAAGCAGAACTTGCTAATGGTTTCGGTAACTTGGCATCAAGAACACTTGCCATGGTTAGAAAGTATTTCGATGGAGTAATTCCTGCTCCTAGTGATTACACAGATATCGACAAGCAAGTAATCAAGGTTGCTGAAGGTGCTGTTCTAAATGCTGACAGAGCTATTGATGAAGTTGCTATTCACGATGCCATCAACAGTGTCTGGACTTTAGTTGATGAACTCAATGGCTACATCACCTCTCAAGAACCTTGGGCTCTCGCTAAAGATGAAGCTAACAGAGCAAGACTAGAAACAGTTCTTTATGTCTGCTCTGAAGGTTTGAGAGTTCTATCTGTATTACTAACTCCTGTGATTCCTAAGGCAACGGCAAAGCTATGGGCTGCTCTAACTGAAGGCAAACTAGGCGAACTAGCTGACCAGCCGCTAAGTGAAGCAGGTAACTGGGGTCAACTACTTCCAGGCATAACTGTTTCAGAACTAGAAGTTCTGTTCCCTCGTATTGAAGCAGAAACAGCTAGCTAAGCTAATGGGCACAGAGCCAAATCAAGATCTGCCAAGCGAAAACTACATTCGGGTTAGACATCGCAAAACAGAAGATGGCTCTTCAAGAGATCTAAGTTACCCAGATCTCCCAGAACCACTAGAAGTTGGCACCTACGATAACCACACTCATCTAGAAATAGCTGATGGCGAAAACCCGATGGATTACCGTGAGCATCTTGAACTAGCAGGACAAGCAGGAATCCTAGGAGCAGTTCAAGTTGGTGGTTCAGTTGAAACATCTAAATGGTCAGCTAGAACAGCAGCTATTGAACCCAGGTTATTGGCAGCAGTAGCACTACATCCAAACGTTGCTGCTGAATACAAAGACATTAGAGAACTCGATAGTGCAATCTCTGAAATAGCTGAACTAGCTAAAGAACCTCGAGTGCGAGCAGTTGGTGAAACTGGTCTTGATTACTTTAGAACAACAGAAGAACTTCTGTTCCTTCAACAACACAGCTTCGAAGCACATATTGAAATAGCTAAAGAAAACAACATCGCTATGCAGATTCATGACAGAGATGCTCATGCGGACGTTGTTGAAACACTTCTAAGAGTTGGTTCCCCTGAGCGAACTGTTTTTCACTGCTTTAGTGGTGATAGAGAACTTGCTCAAATCCTTATCGACAATGGTTGGTATGCATCTTTTGCTGGAACAGTTACTTTCAAAAAGAACGAAGAATTACGAGTAGCACTTGAAATGCTTCCACCGGAACTTATCTTGGTTGAAACAGATGCTCCCTTCCTTACTCCTGAACCACTTCGAGGTAGACCTAACTCTCCTTACCTAATTGGTATTACCTTGAGAGCAATGGCAAAGGTTAGAGGTGTAAGCCCCAATGAGCTTGCTGCACAGATAACAAAGAACACAGAAGCTGTTTATGGCTCGTGGGCAGAAGGCCTAAATGGTTGAGCTATTAGGTGCAGCTGATATCAGAGCACTGGCTGACTCTCTAGGTGTTGCTCCGACCAAGAAACTAGGTCAGAACTTTGTGACAGACCCAAACACAATTAGAAGAATTGTTCAGGCAGCAAAGCTAACTGGATCTGAAACAGTAGTTGAGATTGGTCCTGGATTAGGCTCTCTTACCCTTGGACTTCTAGAACAAACTGAGAACGTCATCGCTGTTGAGATAGATAACAAGATGGCAGCAGCTATTGAAGAAACTATTGCTAAACGCGCTCCTGGTAAAAACTTCTACCTAGTCTCAGCAGATGCTTTGAAAGTAACTGAACTGCCATTAGCACCAGATGCACTGGTAGCTAACCTTCCCTACAACATCTCTGTCCCAGTGCTTCTTCACTTCCTAGAACAGTTCCCAAGTATTCACTCAGGTCTAGTTCTAGTTCAGGCAGAGGTAGCTCACAGACTTGCTGCAGCCCCAGGCTCTAAGGTCTATGGGGTGCCAAGTGCGAAGCTGGCCTGGTATGCCAACGCGAACTTGGCAGGAAACATTGGTAGAAACATCTTCTGGCCTGCACCTAACGTTGACTCAGCTCTTGTCTACTTCGTGAAGAGAGATGTCCCTCTAGGAACTGAAGAACTGAGATTAGAAACATTTGCTGTTATCGATAACGCTTTCTCTCAAAGAAGAAAGACCCTTAGGCAAGCACTAGCTGGTTGGGCTGGATCTGCTGCTCTTGCTGAGGAGATTATGGTTAGAGCAGGTATTGACCCAACTAAACGTGGAGAAGCTCTGAACATTATGGACTTCGTTGCAATTGCGAAAGCAAAGCAGGCCTAGATGTTCAAGAAGAAGACTAAAGACTCAGGCATCTTCGATGACCTTCCTGTCTTTCAGGGACATCCTTCAACGCAGAGGGAACCTTCAAAGAAATCTGGCAGAAGAGCAATGCTCATTCCAGATAAAGCTGCAACTGCAGACTTGGGATCTGATCAATTAGCTGCCAACACAGGTAAACAAAAAGAGCAGTGGCTGGAAATAATTTTTCAATCTGAACACCGTGAATCAAAACAAAGAGCTATAGCTTCTTGGCTACAGGAAACTCATCGTGTTCAAAAGTGGTGGGCAGCTTCAATAGCTCTTATGTATTTGAAATGGCGTGAAGAACCTAAGACCAATGCTGTTAGTGACACTGTGGTACGAGTTTCCAAGGTGATTGACGCATCCAAATCAAGAGCGTTCAGCATTTTGAATTCTGAGAAGCTCTATGGAACTGAATTCAAACGCTTCCTGAAAATCACAGATTCAGAGCGACTAGTGCTCACCTTTGAAGATGGCACCAGAGCCACCATTGTTTTTCAAGATTCTGGATCTAATTGCGAAGTATTGGTTGAGCACGAGTTCATTGCAGGTAAAGCAACAGTTAAGAATCGAACTGTATTCTGGAATGAATTACTTACTCGCGTAGCAAGTCAGGTTGGCAGATGAGCAGAATCATCAGAGCTTCAGCTCCAGCTAAAGTAAACCTAGTTTTTGAAGTAGGGCAGATAGCAGCTAACGGCTATCACCCGGTGAATTCTCTTTTCCTAGCTCTAGATCTAAGAGAAGAGCTAACTCTTGTAAAAGGTGAACCTGGAACAGGTATCAGTATTTATGTTCACGGAGAGTCAATCCCTGAAGCACACATCAATGCAGTGCCAACTGATCACAGCAACCTAGTTCACAAGACTGCTGTTCTCTTTGCTAAGAAGCTAGGCAAAGCTACCCCTGATCTTCAAATAGATATTCTTAAACGCATTCCAGTAGCCGGAGGCATGGCAGGTGGATCAGCAGATGCCGCAGCCATGCTAGTTGCCTTGAACGAGTTCATGGCCCAAGAACATGGCACGGTTAGGCTCTCCGAAAATGAGCTAGCTCAAATAGGTGCTGAACTAGGTTCAGATGTTCCTTTTTGTATTTATGGAGGGATGGCTCTTGGAACTGGCAGGGGAGAAGTTATCACCCCTCTTGACGATCTCTCTTTTGAAACTAATTGGTTGCTGTGTGCAAGTAATAAAGGTCTTTCTACCCCAACAGTGTTTGCTGCCTTTGATGAAATAGGTTCCGGCACTGCCTTCACTGACTTCACGGACATCTCTGCTCTTACAACAGCTGAGGAACTGGGTTCAAGGATGGCTAATGATCTAGAGCAGGCTGCCTTCTCACTAATGCCATCACTTAGCGAGCAGGTTGCCCAACTAGAGGAGCTCGGGGCAATAAGAGCCATGGTCTCGGGATCTGGACCTACCATTGCCGCCCTCTTCAAATCAGAGGCTAAGGCTATTGAGGTTTCTAAACTATTGGTATCTCAGGGTCTTGTTGCCCTAACAGCCAAGGGCGGAGCCCAAGGCTCAAGACTAGATGGCTAACTAAAGAATAAAGAGCCCTAGTTTCTGGCAGACTAGGCATGTGTTAATCGTCATTGGCGGTTCACAATGCTCCCTAGTGTAACGGCAGCACGGCACCCTTTGGAGGTGTTCGGTCCAGGTTCGAATCCTGGGGGAGCAGCAACAAAAGCGTAAATAGGAGGTTAGATGAGCGAACAGCACTTAGCCGTAATCGTGCTAGCCGCTGGTGAAGGCACCAGAATGCGCTCATCAACTCCTAAGGTCCTTCATGAAATCTCTGGGCTACCAATGCTTGGTCATGCCTTGGCAACAGCTACTGCTCTTGGTGCTCAAAAAGTCATTCCTGTGATCAGACATGAAAAAGAGAAGCTAGAGCAGTACATCAACTCTTACTACCCAAATGCCCACATTGTTCTTCAGGATGATATTCCAGGCACAGGTAGAGCTGTTGAATGTGCTCTGGATGCACTACCAGCAGATTTCTCTGGAGCAGTAGTTGTAACCAGTGGAGATGTTCCACTTCTCGATGTTCAAACTATTGAATCAATGATTGAAGTTCACCTAAACACAGGTGCTGGAGCAACTCTGCTAACAGCTACTTTTAGTGACCCAACCGGTTATGGAAGAATTGTTAGAGACGAATCTAATTCTTTTGTTTCTATCGTTGAAGAACGAGATGCAAATGAAGAAGAAAGAAGAATTACAGAGGTAAACGCAGGCGTTTATGTGTTTGATTTCAAACACCTAAAGCTTGCTCTGGGGTCTGTTAAATCACAAAATGCTTCAGGGGAGAAATACCTTACTGATGCCGCTGTTGAGATTCTAAAAGCAGGAAGTCAAGTGCACGCTCTTGAAGTTGTAGACAACTGGTTGGTTGCAGGCGTGAACAACAGGGTTCAGATGCAGCAGGTTAGCTCTGAACTAAACAGAAGAATCTGTGAAGGTTGGATGTTAGCTGGAGTAACAATTACTCACCCTGAATCTACTTTCATAGATATCACTGCTGTCTTAGCTGAAGATGTCACATTACTTCCAGGTACTCACCTAAAGGGAATTACAAGAATTGGTAGCGGATCAACAATTGGTCCAGAGGTAGTAATTACCGATACTCAGGTTGGTTCTAATGTTTCAATTACTAAATCACAAATCACTGGTTCAGTAATTGACGATGAAGCAACCGTAGGTCCATTTAGTTACCTAAGACCAGGCACACACCTTGGTGCTGGTGGCAAGATTGGCACCTTTGTCGAGACTAAGAATGCTGTTATTGGTGCTGGATCAAAGATTCCTCACCTTAGCTATGTTGGCGATGCCACCATCGGTGAGCACACCAACATTGGAGCAGGTACCATCTTTGCTAACTACGATGGCGTAGCTAAACACCACAGCGTTATTGGTTCTCACGTCAGATCTGGTTCACACAACGTATTCGTAGCACCTATCACCATCGGTGATGGTGCTTACACAGCAGCTGGAACAGTTGTTCGTAAAGATGTTGCCCCAGGCTCACTTGCAATGAACGTTGCTCCACAACGTAATCTTGCAGAGTGGGTAATAGCAAAAAGACCTAACACAGCATCAGCTGATGCTGCCAAAAAAGCAACCGAGTAACTAGGAAACGAGAAAAGCAAATGCCTAAGAAAGCCACCGGAGAAAAGCGTTTACTTTTAGCAACTGGACGCGCTCATCCAGAGCTAGCTCAAGAGATAGCCACCCTGCTAGATACCCCTATTGTTCCTACGACTTCTTATGACTTTGCTAACGGTGAAATCTTCGTTCGTTTCGATGAGAGCGTACGAGGTGTTGATGCTTTCGTAATCCAGTCTCACTCTGCTCCAATCAATGATCAGCTCATGGAGCAGTTGATCATGATTGACGCTCTAAAGAGAGCAAGCGCAAAGAGAATCACAGTAGTTTCCCCATTCTTCCCTTATGCAAGGCAAGACAAGAAGCACAAGGGACGTGAGCCAATCTCTGCTCGTTTGGTGGCTGACCTATACAAAGCAGCTGGAGCAGACCGTCTAATGTCTGTTGATCTTCACTCACCTCAGATTCAAGGTTTCTTCGATGGACCAGTAGATCACCTATGGGCGCTGCCTCTACTAGCTGACTATGTTAAGGAAACATTTGGCGGAGAAAACCTAACTGTTGTTTCTCCAGACTCAGGACGAGTTCGTGTTGCTGACATCTGGGCAGACCGCCTAGGAGCACCACTAGCGATTATCCATAAGAGACGTGACCCAAACAAGCCAAACCAGGTTCAGGTTAATGAGCTAGTTGGTGAAGTTGAAGGTCGTATCTGTGTTCTTGTTGACGACATGATTGATACTGCTGGCACCATCGTGGCAGCTGCTAAGGCTCTTAGAGACAACGGAGCAGGCCGAATCATTGTTGCCTCAACCCACGCTGTATTCAGTGACCCTGCAGTTGAAAGACTCTCCGGAGCAGATGTTGACAATGTGATTGTCACCAACACCTTGCCAATTGACCCTTCAAAGCAGTTCGACAAGCTAACTGTCCTATCTATTGCACCTCTTATTGCTAGGGCAATCTCTTCTGTCTTCAACGATGACAGCGTAACTAGCCTGTTTGACGGTCACGTCTAAATCTTGAGGTTGCCAATAGGGCTCTAAGCCCAATAGACTTCTTTAGAAACAACGGCGAGGGTTACAAATCGTAACCGTAATCGACGGGGTCAAGGCCTAAAAGCCAGGGTTCCTCGCGTAACACGCTTGAGTTGAACACCTAAATGAAATGGAATAACTCATGTCAGAAAACAAATTAGTAGGCGAATTCCGCACCAGCTTTGGTAAAGGATCAGCCCGTAAGTCAAGAGCAGCCGGTAGAACTCCTGCAGTTATCTACGGTCACGGCTCA
>JBILQF010000009.1:0-54207 GCA_044373385.1 Rhodoluna sp. | reverse complement strand
ATCTAGTTCAGCTTGCCTAGCGTTATCAAGAGCAAGAGCTAGATCTACTCGGGCTGAAGTATCTAGATTTGGACGCTCGCGCTTAGAAAACTCTAGATGGCTAGCTACAGCCAACTCAACAGCAGACTTAGCAACTGCAATACCTTCACGGGCAGTAGCAGCCACTCTTTCTAGACGAGCGCGTTCACCATCAAGAGCTTCAACCTGAACTCTTAGACGACCTAGCTTTTCAGCGTGGGATGCTAATTCAGCATCGTTCTTCTTTAGTTCAGCTAACGCTCTAGCAGTCTGCTCTTTAGCAGTAGTTTCTTGAGAGCGAGCAGTGTTTAGATCTGCTCGAAGTTTTTCGATGCTTGCGTTTACGTCTGAGAGTTTTGCTTCAGCACTGTCTCTCTCAGCTACCAGTTCAACCTTTGAAGGCTGCTGGCCTGAGCCACCTCTAATTACAGACTCAGTTAGAACATCGCCCTGCTTAGTAATAACAACAAGCTTTGAAGCATTTGGCTGAGCTGCGTAAAGGTTACGTGCTGCCTGGATGTCATCAACGATTACAACGTTTACTAGGTTGGCAAGAATACCTGTAGGAGCATCAACTACATCAACTGCGTTTCTAGCACCAGAGATTTGAGGAAGGTTAGTCGGCTTTACCTTGCTTTCAACATCAGCAACAACAAGTTCTACTCTTCCACCATTGTTGCTCTTTAGGTGCTCAACGGCATCAAGAGCATCTGATCTGTTGTCAGCAACGATTGCATCAGCAAGTGTGCCAAGGGCCGCTGAGATAGCGGCTTCGTAGCCAGCATCAATTCTCATGTGTGAGGCAACAAGACCTCTAATACCTTTTAGACCTGCTGAGTTAAGTTCAGTAGTTCCATCTTTTTGCTCAAGAGTTAGATTCAGAGCACTTCGCTTAGCGAGAAGCGAATCTCGCTCACGCTCTGCTGTGTGAAGTTTATCTCTAAGAGATTCAATCTTTGTTCCTAGAGCAGTAACTTCATTCTGAGCTTCTTCATAAGCTTGCTCAAATGAACTGTCTTTAGGAGATGCAAAGTTCAACTCTGATTCCATAGCCTCATAGCTTGAGAGTGCAGCCTGGTGTCTTGAGTTAGCTTCCGCTAGAGCATCCTCGTGACGAGAGAGTTCTTCTTCTGAAGAAACAAGCTTTGCTCTAGTGAGGTTTGCTTCGCTTTCCAGTCTTGCTAGTTCAACATCGAAGGCAGCAATCTCAGCACTTCGTGCAGCTGCTTGGTTATCAAAGGTTTCTAGGATCGCTCTAGCTTCATCTCTGTGAAGTTCAGCATCCCTTAGAGCACCACGAAGAGTTTCAACAGCAACAGTAAGTTCAACAACACTTGAGTCAGCTGCCTTAGCATCTGCCTCAATAGCTGCTGGATCTACCTGTGATGCAGTCAAAGTCTTTTGTGAAGTAAGAAGAGCAACCCTTTGGTTAGCGATAGCCAACATGGTGCGGAACTTTTCAGTAACAGTGTCAAAGGAGAAAGCTAGTGATCTAGCAACTTCAACATCACTAGACATCTGTTGGTTCTCTAGTTCAGTAAGTCTTGAATTGTTTTCATCAAGTTGCTGCTGCAAGATGTTACGTTCAGCTTTTCTATCTGCTTCTGACTGAGATGTTTGATCTAAGCCATTTAGCAAACCAACTACTTCAGCTGCCATAAGTCTGGCTTTTGCATCACGAACAACAGATGCAATACCTTGAGCTTGACGAGCAGTTTCTGCTTGCTGGCTCAAAGGCTTTAGTTGTCTTCTAACTTCTCCAGCTAAATCGTTTAGACGAGTTAGGTTTCCCTGCATCGCTTCAAGCTTGCGCTCGGTCTTTTCTTTTCTTCTGCGGTGCTTCAAGATACCGGCAGCTTCTTCAATGAAGCCACGACGCTCTTCAGGTGTTGCTCTTAGAACACCATCAAGCATTCCTTGACCAACGATGACGTGCATCTCTCGTCCAAGACCTGTATCGCTTAGAAGTTCTTGAACATCAAGTAGTCGACATGGTTCACCGTTAATCGCATACTCAGATCCACCATTTCTAAACAGTGTTCTTGAGATTGTGACTTCGGTGTAGTCAATTGGAAGAGCACCATCGGTGTTATCAATTGTTAGAGAAACTTCTGCTCTACCTAGAGGACCTTTGGTGGCGGTACCAGCGAAGATAACATCTTCCATCTTTCCACCGCGAAGAGTCTTAGCTCCCTGCTCACCCATTACCCATGCAAGAGCATCAACAACGTTAGATTTACCTGAACCGTTAGGTCCGACGACCGCGGTTACACCTTTTTCAAGGATGAAAGTCGTTGGATTCGCGAACGACTTAAAGCCCTTGAGTGTCAGGCTTTTCAGATGCAAAACAGTTCGCTTTCGTTGGAGGACGTAAGGGCTAAAGCCCAAACTTGGGGGTCTTTATAAAAATTACCTTATCTGAGGGCCTCACTTGGCCGTAAAGCCATATTTGACCCTGGTTAGGTCCTTTTATCGCCTAAGTCTTTGACATGTAGGGCAGAAATGGGAACCTCTGTTCATCCAGTTCTCCCGCTTGATGGCTCTGCCACACCTCTTGCAAGGAAGCCCAGTTAGCCCATAAGCATTGAGGCTAATGCTGAAATAGCCTGATTCTCCATTGATGTTCTTGTATTGCTCGTCAAAGCTAGTTCCCCCAGCCTCACAGGCATTAGCCAAGACAACCCTCACATGCTCCAGAAGCTCTTTAGCCTTTGGTTTAGATAGAGATGCTGCTGGCTGGTCGTAGTGAATCTTGGCTAGCCATAGCGATTCATCAGCATAGATATTGCCAATGCCGCTTAGAACACCTTGATCAAGAAGAACCCTTTTGATTCCTGAGTTCTTCTTTTTGAACTTCTTCAATATCTCATCAACGCTAAATGAAGGGTCTAGTGGATCTCTAGAAATATGAGCTACCTGGTTAGGAATCATGTTGAACCAGCTTTGATCAGAGTGGTCTTCCCCACTAAAGCCACCAGGGAAGCCATCTACGGTTGGCTGCATCACATCAATAGCTAAAGAGCCAAAGATTCTCTGATCAACAAATCTAAGTTCATACTTTTGACCATCAGAGGCCTTTAGGTAAATAGTCACTCGAGTTAGTGGATCTGCTTTGAACCCCGGAGTTCTTAGAAGCATCTGCCCACTCATACCTAGATGACCAATTAGAGCAAGCTGAGGTTCATTCCTCTTCTGATTTAGCGGAAGCCATAAGAACTTCCCTCTTCTAACTGCAGCCTGAATAGTTCTGCCAGTAAGGGTTTCAACAAAATCTCCTGAAGATGCAGGATGACGCTTAAGGCTTCTAACGTCATGGATTTGTACTTTGGTTACTTTTGCTCCAGCTACAACTTCAGCTAAGCCTGCTCTAACAGTTTCAACCTCAGGTAATTCAGGCACGACTAACCTCTAAGAGTTTTTAGTGCTGCAATAGCAGCCTGAGCTTCAGCAGCTTTTCTTGTGCGACCAGAACCAGAGGCAACAGAGTCACCATCAACGATTACCTCTGCGAAGAAAGTTCTGTCGTGATCAGGACCTTCGTGGGTGACTTCAAATGTTGCATCTGACTTGCCAAGAGATTTGAGTAATTCACTAAGAACAGTTCTAGGTTCAGATGTTTCTAGTAGTTCATCTTCAGAGCTCAGTAGTGGAAGAACTAGTGAATCTATGATTGCTTTCGCAGGCTCAAGTCCACCTGAAAGATATGCTGCTCCAATAATTGCTTCGAAGGTGTCAGCAAGAATATTTGTTTTGGTTTGACCACCGGTTGAGATCTCGCCTTTACCAAGACGGACGAACTCCCCTAAACCGATTTGATTTGCAGCTTTAGCTAAAGTCTTTGCGGAAACAGTTGCACTTCTCAATCTTGAAAGTGAACCTTCATCAAGATCTGGGTTCTCTAAATAAACATGCCCAGTTACGACAAAACCCAACACTGAATCGCCTAAAAACTCTAGGCGTTCGTTGTTGGGTATTTTGCCGTTCTCGTAAGCGTAAGAACTGTGAGTTAGTGCTAACTCCAGTAGCTCCGCTTCAATGCTTATGCCAAGTCTTTGAATGAGCGTGGCGTAGTTCAAGGTGTGAACCGAAGTTTAGGCGTCTGCTACCTTGCGGCCCTTGTACTCGTAGAACTGAACAACGCCATTAGCGTCTTCTACGGCACGAGCACGGTGAGGCAAGCTGTAAACGGTCTTACCGTTTTCAACTGTCTTAACCAACTGAGTGTTAGTTGCAATCCATGCTGAACGACGGTGACGAGTGTTTGATCTCGATAGGCGTCTCTTTGGTACTGGCATCAGTCTTCACTTTCTTGAGCAAGTTTCTTGAGTTCATTCCACCGCGAATCAATCGGGGCTTCGTGAGCGTGATCTGGGTTTTCATTCAACCTAACACCACACTCTGAACACAGACCAAGACAGTCTGCACTACAAATTGGGGTGAACGGAAGATTGAGAACTACCGAATCAATGATTATTGGTTCCAAGTCGATTTGTTCGGCTTGAATGACCAAGTCATCTTCTACCTGTAAAGAATAGGCGAAAAGTTCCTGAATATCTACCTGAACAGGGACAGTCATAGGCTCAAGGCATCTTGAACACTCTGCTGAGGCTACTGTTTTGAGCCCACCAGAGACATAAATGCCCTCGTGAACGCTCTCTAAACGCAGTTTTAGGTCGATATTTTGACCTTCTGGGACATTGGCTAGGCCTTCGCCTAGCTTGGCCCCTAGGGCAACACTGGTCTCCAGTTCACGCATGTGACCTGGCTTGTGCATTAGATCATGCACTGGAATAAGGAATGTGGTCATTATTTAGATAAAGCCTTTACTACCTCTGTAGGGACGTATTTACTGATGTCTCCCCCTAGATCAAAGACCTGCTTGACCAAAGATGAGGAAACAAAGCCATGAGTTGGATCTGCTGGGATAAAGATAGTTTCAATACCGCTTAGGTCTCTATTGACCTGAGCCATAGGCAATTCATAGTCCAAATCAACGTTGGTTCTAACACCCTTGACCAGAGCATCCGCTCCAAGGCTCTCGCAGTAATCAACCAATAGACCTGTGTCTAGGGAACTAACCACAAAGTGTCCTGGCTTGTTCTTGAGAATCTCAGTAATAAGTTCAACTCTTTGCTCAGTTGTCAGACGAGGATTCTTAGCTGGATTATGAACCACAACAATATGAACTGTTTCAAACATCTTGGCAGCACGGGTAGCGATATCGAGGTGACCGTAGGTGAAGGGGTCAAAGGAACCTGGATAAACGGCAATGGGCATGAGATTAGGTTAGCCGACTATGACTTAGTTAGAAAGTCTTGTCTTTGCGTATCTAGCTGCTCTAGGCACTGAGCCAATAAAGAGTGCTTTTCAAGGGTCGGATCTGCTTCAAAGAGCGAGATGACTTCTTCTCTTGCTTTTTGAATCATCTTGCTATCAGCCAACACTCGAAGGAGCTTGAGGCTAGATCTGCCACCTGATTGGTTAGCTCCTAGGACATCGCCCTCACGTCTTAGTTCAAGGTCAATCTCACTTAGTTTGAAGCCATCGATGGTTGCAGCTACCGCTTGAACTCTTTCAAGAGCAAGAGAATCTTGCTCAGCACTTGTCAACATCAAACAAAGACCAGGCAATCCACCTCTACCAACTCGACCTCTTAGCTGATGAAGTTGGGAAACTCCGAATCGATCAGCATCAAGAATGACCATGGTCGTGGCATTAGGAACGTCAACCCCAACTTCAATCACAGTTGTTGAGACTAGAACATCAATCTCTTTATTCGAGAAAGTTGTCATTATTTCGTTCTTCTCTTCTGAAGACTGTCTACCGTGAAGAACTGAAATCTTGAGTCCTTGAAGGGCTGGGTTCTTCTTTAGTGCTTCAGCAACACTGATAGCGGCTGCTAACGGTCTCTTGAGTTTAGGAGTCTTACCTTCTTCAAGGAACTCTTCATCTTCTTGAGCAGCTCCACCGCTAGCAATGAGTTCTTCACCTTCATCAGACTCATCAATACGTGGACAAACCACGAAGGCTTGTCTGCCATTTGATACTTCTTCTGCAACTCTTTGCCAGACTCTGGCTACAAGTGCTGGTTGGTCATCTGTGATGACGTGGGAGGTGATTGCCTGCCTGCCTGCTGGCAACTCAGTGAGGATTGAAACATCCAGATCACCAAACACTGTCACAGCCAAAGTTCTAGGGATAGGGGTTGCTGTCATAGTCAGAACATGCGGAGGTAATTTACCCTTGAGCCTCAATGCTTCTCTTTGATCAACACCAAAGCGATGCTGTTCATCAATAACAATCAGTCCTAAATCAAAGAACTCAACCTTGCTTGCAAACAGTGCATGTGTTCCAACAACAATCTTTGCCTTACCTGAAACCAAGTTCAGAAGAGCAGTCTTCTTGTCAGCTGCATTTAGTTGACCGGTTAGCAAAGTAAGGCCAAGCTCTTTAGCTAGCTTTGGTCCTAGAGTTCTCTCAATTGATTTGTAATGTTGAGCAGCTAAAACTTCAGTTGGAGCGAGAAGTGCTGACTGGCCCTGGCTATCGGCGACAGTTAGCATGGCTCTCACAGCAACAAGAGTTTTACCTGAACCAACTTCACCTTGCAGCAATCTATTCATTGGATGTGATTGCGACAGATCTTCAGCAATGTCTTGCCCGATAGAGACCTGACCATTGGTCAAAGTAAATGGAAGAGCTTCATCGAATTGCGATAAGTAGCCTTTCTCAACTGAAAGACGACTCGTGCTCTTCTGATGTTTGTTTTCAATTCTTCTTTTTACAAGAGTTGATTGCAGGATGAACGCTTCGTGATATCTCAATGTGTCTCTTGCTGCCATCCAGTCACCCATGTTGGTTGGCTGATGAATCTTCACAATTGCATCGTGAAGTTCTAGAAGATCATGTTTCTTTCTTAGTTCCTCTGGAACTTCATCTTCAATAGTTGGAATTACATCTAGAACTACTCTCATAGCTCTTTGAATCATCCAGGTGGAACAAGTTGATGATGCTGGGTAAATAGGAATTGGTAGTTCAGCCCAAGCTTTAGCTACCTCATCTTGAATCTCATCTCCGAAGAGTTCATAGTCAGGGTGAGATAGCTGAAGTTTGTTCTGATAGCTGCCAATCTTTCCCGCCCATAGACCTCTTACCCCTGGTCTGAGCTTCTGAGCTCGCCAAGCTTGATTGAAGAAGGTTGCTGTCACAAAGCCATGTCCATCGGTTAGTTTGACCTCAAGAATGACTCCGGATTTACCCTTCATCCGTCTTTCATAAACCTCAACCACATCCGCTACCAAGGTCACAGTCTCACCAACAGGTATTTCACTGATTGGGGTTAGTTCTCCCCTTGAGGAGTATCTGCGAGGGTAATGTTGCAGTAAATCAGCTGCAGTCTTGATTCCTAGGTTCTTAGCCAACGCCTTGGCAGTCTTATCGCCTATTAGGCGATCTAGTGGCGTTAGCGGTAACAACATGAGTCAATCTTCGCCCAAGCCTAGGACAAGTTAGGCTAGGGACACTATGACCAGAATCATTGGCGGAATCGCCGGCTCAAGAACATTAGCCTCCCCAGCAAAAGTAACCAGACCAACATCTGACCGTATTCGCGAGAGTATCTTCAATCGCCTAGAAGCTTTAGACCTTATCGATGGAGCTGATGTCTTGGACCTATACGCAGGAACCGGTGCCCTTGGTTTTGAAGCAGCTAGCCGTGGAGCAAGATCTCTCCTGCTTGTCGAAAACAACAAGCAGGCTCTTGGTGGCATTATTACTAACCAGAGAATGATCAAGGCAGCTCTTCAGAAAGAAGAGTTGGACTGCGACATCAGAGCCGAAGGCAAGACAGTAGCTTCTTACCTAGCCACCTTCTCAAGCAAATTTGATTTGATTTTCATTGACCCTCCTTATGAGGTTTCAAATACAGATATCAATGAAAACCTCACAGCATTACTTCCTCACCTCAAAGAGGATGCCGTAATAATCTTGGAGAGATCTTCAAGAACTCCTATTCCTGAATTACCTGAAGAACTAAAAGTAACGGAAGAAAAGTCTTACGGCGACACTGTCGTCTACTGGCTAGAAAGTAAGTAACACAATGATTGAACCTGCAAAGACGCAGTGGGGAAAGATTCAAGGAATTGCTCTAGCTAGAGCATTCAGCCTCCTAGGTAGTGGATTAACTATCTTCACTCTCGTATTCCGAGAGCAAAAAGCTGGACCTACTGCTGTTGCACTATTGCTCATCGTTGGAACTTTGCCTGTTATTATCTTTTCTCCATGGGCAGGAACCATCGCTGACCGGTTTACCACTCGACAGGTAATTCCAATAGTTGCTGTTGTTGGCGGAACCGCAATCTTCCTACTTAGCCAAGATCTTGAACACTGGATGATTCTGGCACTTTTGTTCATTGCTAATACTTGTGCATCTATTTCTGGTCCAACCTGGGCAAAGCTAACTCCCCTACTTGCAACAAAAGAAGATATAAGCCGAGCCATGGGAACTATTCAAAGTTATTTCTCTCTCGCAGGTTTAGCTGGTCCGTTCCTGGCAGGATTTCTAGTAAAAGCAACAGGCTATTTTTGGACATTCGTTATTGATGCGACCTTCACCGCTCTAATGGCTTTCGTGCCATTCATCATGAAAGTCAATCATGAGCCTGAAAAGCTAGCTGAAGGTGAAAAGTCAAACACCACTGAGGGTTTCAAATTCCTAATGAAAAGCCCGCTGCTTAGATCCCTTGTGATCTTGGTCTTCGGGCTTGTCTTCTGCGTGAGCGTTATCAACGTTGGAGATATTTTCTTGATTACAAGGATTATGGGCGGAGACTCATTCATCTATGGAGTGGTTGGCACCTTATTCGCTCTTGGATTGCTTTTGTCAAACATTTTGATTGGCCGCACCAAAGTTTCTCCCACCACTGAGTTAAGAGTTCTTGGTGTTGGAATGGCAATTCTTTCTGTTTCAGGAGCTTTCGTTGGAATCTCTCCTAACTACTGGGTAGTTATGCTCATCTGGTTTATTGCTGGTGCTGCAAACGCAACTATCAATAGCTATGGCGTTGGAATGATGATCAAGGAAACCCCTCATGAACTTCAGGGCCGAGTCTTTGCGGCTTTCGGAGCTGTTGTATCGGTTGCCAGCATTGGTTCTATGGGTATAGCTGGATTGGCTATTGAATACTTTGGGGTAAGAGAAGTGTTTGTGGTCTCTGGAATTGCGGCACTAATTGCGTTCTTTATTCTGTTTCCTACTGTTTATAAGGAACAGACAAAGATTATTAAAGCTAGTTCAGCTTCCTAACAGTCTCACCAATGTATAGCTGCTGTGGGCGGCCAATCTTGGTAGATGCATCGTGGTTCATTTCACGCCAGTGAGCAATCCAACCAGGTAGACGACCCATAGCAAAAAGTGTTGTGAACATGCGAGTTGGGAATCCCATTGCTTTGTAGATAACACCGGTGTAGAAGTCAACGTTTGGATATAGCTTTCTTGAGATGAAGTATTCATCTGCAAGTGCTGCTGCTTCCAATTCCTTAGCAATATCTAGAAGTGGATCACTAACACCAAGATCAGCAAGAACCTTATCTGCTGTTGCTTTAACGATGGTTGCTCTTGGGTCCATGTTCTTATAAACACGGTGACCAAAGCCCATTAGCTTGATGCCGTCTTCCTTGTTCTTTACTCTTTCAATGAATTTCTGTACTGATTCACCAGAGTCTCTGATGTGTGCAAGCATCTCTAGAACTGCTTCGTTGGCTCCACCGTGTAGCGGACCAAACAGAGCTGAAACACCAGCTGAAACAGAAGCAAATAGGTTTGCCTGTGAAGATCCAACTAGACGAACTGTTGATGTTGAACAGTTCTGTTCGTGATCTGCGTGCAGAACTAGAAGAGTGTCTAGAGCTTTGGTGATAACTGGGTTCTGAATGTAAGGCTCTGCCATGTTGCCAAAGCTCATACGTAGGAAGTTCTCAACATAACTCAATGAGTTATCAGGATAAAGAAGAGCCTGTCCTAATGCGTTCTTGTGCGAATAAGCAACAAGAGTAGGAAGCTTTGCGAGTAGACGAACAGTTGATAGTTCAACCTGGTAATCATCTTGTGGGTTTAGTGAGTCTTGGTAGAAAGTTGAAAGAGCTGACACGCTTGCCGAAAGAACTGACATCGGGTGAGCTGACTGTGGCATTGAGTGGAAGATGTTCTTGAGATCTTCGTGAATCAAAGTGTGTCTTCTTAGACGCTCGTCCCACTCACCAAGTTCTTGAGCGTTTGGTAGTTGTCCATAAATCAAAAGGTAGGCAGTTTCAATGAAACTCTTTTGTCCCGCAAGCTGCTCAATTGGATAACCACGGTATCTAAGGATTCCTGCATCTCCATCGATGTATGTGATGGCTGATCTTGTGCTTGCTGTGTTTACAAAACCAATGTCGTAAGAGTTCAGACCTGTGCTGGCATTTAGCTTGGAGAAGTCAATTACAGAGTCACCGTCGGTGGCTTGAATAATAGGAAATTCCGCTGTTCCACCTGGGTAGTTCAGGGTGACTTTCGAGTTGTTATCAGCTGACAAAACTTGCTCCTGTGTATCTATTGGCTATTGAGTTAACCCTAGAGCATTGGTCAATCTAGCGGCACCCTCAGAAATCTTCTCGTCGGTAGCTGTGATTGAGAACCTGACGTATTGGCTGCCTCCAGCTTCATAGAACTCACCAGGAACTACCAAGATACCTAGATCAGCCATCCTCTTGACTGTTACCCAGCAGTCCTCCCCTAAGGTAGCCCAGAGGTAAAGCCCTGCCTGAGATTCAGCAATCTCAAAGCCATAAGCCTTGACTGCTTCAATTAGAACCTCGCGACGCTTTTGGTAGATAGCTCGCTCAGCGGCAACATGTTCTTCATCACCTAAGGCAGCGATAACAGCCTTTTGAACTGGAGCAGGCATGATTAGTCCGCTATGCATTCTGATGTTTACCAGACCCTTGATTAGCTCTTCAGTACCAGCAGCAAATGCTGCTCGGTAACCAGCAAGGTTTGACTGCTTGCTCAATGAGTAAATTGCTAGAAGGTTTTCGTAAGAACCATCGCAAACTCTTGGATCTAGAACAGATGGAATTCTTGTGTCAGCCCACTTACCCCAACCAAGTTCTGCATAACATTCATCACTTGCAAGTATCGCTCCAAGTTCACGAGCTCTAACAACACAAGCTTTCATCTCATCAACATCAAGCACACGACCATCAGGGTTACCTGGTGAGTTAATCCAAATCAGTTTGGTGTTCTCTGGCCACTTAGCTGGATCATCTTCGCTAATGATTTCTGCTCCACATAAAGCAGCACCAACTACATAAGCGGTGTATGCAACTGATGGTTGAACAATTACATCGCCTTTACCAAGACCAAGCATTAGAGGAAGGAAAGAGATGAATTCTTTTGAGCCAATAGTTGGCATTACCTGATCTGAAGTTAGGGTTACTCCCCTTCTTCTTCCGAACCATTCAGCCACTGCAGTTCTAAATTCGAGTGAACCAGCAGTTGATGGGTAACCAGGAGCATTAGTGGAATCTCTAATGGCGTCTTGAATAATCTTTGGAGTTGGGTCAACTGGAGATCCAACACTTAGGTCAACCATGCCGTTGGCATACTTTTCAGCAATCGCTTGGAACGGCTTTAGTTTCTGCCATGGATATTCCGGCAAGCGATCAAACATAGCTTAGGCCTGTGGCGGTAGAACTTTAATAACTTCGTGATCGCCTTCAATAGGACCAGTCTTGGCAGCACCGCCAGGAGATCCAACAACACTGAAGAACTCAACGTTTGCCTTGTAGTAGTCAGACCACTGCTCAGGTAGATCATCTTCGTAGTAGATAGCTTCTACTGGACATACTGGCTCACAAGCTCCACAGTCAACACACTCATCTGGGTGGATGTAGAGCATGCGGTCACCTTCATAGATGCAGTCAACTGGACACTCAGCTATACAAGCTTTGTCTTTGACATCAACACAAGGTAGGGCAATTACGTAAGTCACTTAGATAATCCTTTTCATTCCTAGTTTCAATTATCTCTCTAGAGGTGGGCTCTTTTTGATCTAGCACGCCACTTTGCGACATCAATCTTTGGAAATACTGCTGCCACCACACAAATAGCTATGGCAAAGAGGACATAGCGGTTGCCGTACTTGTCATCAGCGATGAAGGCGTCAAATGTCTCATTGCGAGATAGCCACCAGATTGAGACCAGCATTCCAGCATTCAATAGATAGATAGCTCCTCTTGAACCGCGCCAGGTGCGAAGACCAAAGGCAATCGAAGCAGTTGCTCCAAGAGCTAGATATAGACCTAGCGGAGACTGTCTTTCATTGGCTGCCACGATGTTGTGAACTAGAGAGCCTGCATATCCCAAAATGATTCCTAGCGGGAAACCGAATAGTGCTTTGAAAGCCGGCTTGAACCAAGGCAGGAAGTTTGGGCTTGCCTGACGAAGACGTTCAGGATCGGTGAACTTGAATTCAATACCTGATGCCACTGAGTAAGTGTCTCTCTTGATTGTTACTTGACTCGCGTGAGCCTGAAGAGCAGCCTTCTTGAGTTCTGCGGTTTTCTCCCCACCGATAACGACAGTTGCTCTTTCTCCTGGTTCAGAGATAACCCAGAAGGTAGGTTTCTTCCCCTTAACAGCTTTGCGGTATCTTCTCATCGCCATCGCTGTGGCATCATGAGCTTTCTTGTGATCTGGATGACCATAGCCACCTCTGGCGTTATAGGTAATAACGGCATCTGGTTTGAACTCAACCATGGCCTGGTAAATGTCATCGGCGACTACCGGAATAGAAACTGCAGCTAGAGACATCTGATCTAGTTTTAGTGGAGTAGTTGGAACACCTAGGTTTCCAATTCTCATTCCGCTATCGATATACGCTCTGGTGCCAGCAAACTTAAAGTTCTTCACTCCAAGAGCTGCCATAGCGTTCTTGAGCTCTCCAGCTCTAAAGGTTCCCATCGCTGATGGGTTAGCTTCCAAAGACTTTAGTTCCTCAAGCTTGGCCTTGCCTCGCTCACCTCTAGTGAGGGTAAGCAAGAAAACTTCAGCTCCACGAAGAACTGCATCGGCCATCACGTGCCCAGTTTGAAGGCTCTCATCGTCAGGGTGGGCATGGACTAAAAAGATTCTTTTAGCGTTGAAGGATTGTTTGGCCATAGAAAAACCTTAGTTCAGTTCTTCTCTCCATTGACCTAACTTGGAACTTAGGGTATCTTTACTTAGGTAACCCTAACTTCGAATGGTCTGATAACCATCGCGAAAGGACATAGTGCTCGCAAACTTTCTAATTGGCCTTAGAGAAGGCCTAGAGGCCTCCCTAATCGTAGGAATTTTAGTTGCCTACCTGAACAAAACAAACAACAAAAAAGGTGCCATTGCCGTCCTCTGGGGCACATTAGCTGCCATCCTGGTCTCCATCTTGGTAGGTGTTGGGCTAACCGTATTTGTTTCTGTTGCCCCTGAAGGCATCAACGAAATGATTGCAGGCCTAGCTTCTATCGTGGCCGTTGTGTTTGTGACCTGGATGATCTTCTGGATGTCACAGCAGAGCAGAGCCCTAAAAGGTGAACTACACAAAAAGATTGATCTTGCTTCCACCTCAGTATTTACTCTTGTCGGAGTAGCCTTCTTCGCGGTTATCCGTGAAGGTGTTGAAACCTCTGTGTTCCTATGGAGCTCATCTCGTGCTGCAGGTGATGACACCAACCCAGTATTAGGTGCAGCTCTAGGTCTTCTAGTTGCTGCAGGTCTTGGCTACCTGATTTACCGTGGAGCACTAAAACTAAACATCAGCAAGTTCTTCAAATACACCGGAGCATTCTTGATTATTGTTGCTGCTGGAATCCTTGCCTATGGAATTCATGAACTCCAAGAAATTGGTTGGTTCCCATTCCTAACTGAGAAGGCTTATGACGTAAGCGGCATTATTCCTAAGGACAGCTTCGTAGATGTCCTACTAAGAGGAACAGTTAGCTTCAGATCTTCTCCTGCAATCTTGGAGACAATCGTTTGGTTTGCTTACCTAATCCCGGTAACTTTCCTTTACCTAAAGCCAGCAAAGAAGTAATTAATTGGCTTTAAAGAGAAATGGACCTCAATCGAGGTCCATTTTTCGTTTAAGTATTTACTTAGCCAGCGTTCTCGTTCGCACGCTTCTTCGCAGAAGTGTTACGAGCACGAATGTTGGCATCTAGTTCAACCTTGCGGATACGAGTGGCTTCAGGAGTAACCTCAACACACTCGTCTTCACGAGCAAACTCTAGACATTCTTCTAGAGACAGCTTGCGAGGAGGAGTTAGCGACTGGAATTCATCGCTTGAAGCAGCACGCATGTTGGTGAGCTTCTTTTCCTTGGTGATGTTCACATCCATGTCATCAGCTCTAGAGTTTTCACCGACAACCATACCTGCGTAAACCTCACTTGTTGGGTCAACAAAGAATGATCCACGCTCTTGCAAAGCAATCATTGCAAACGGTGTTGCTACCCCTGCTCGGTCAGCAATAAGAGAACCGTTGATACGTGTAACAATCTCTCCAGCCCATGGCTCATAGCCTGCTGAGATGGCGTTAGCGATACCAGTTCCCTTGGTGCTGGTTAGGAACTCAGTTCTGAAACCAATTAGTCCACGTGATGGCACTAGGAACTCCATGCGAACCCAACCGGTTGAGTGATTCACCATGTTCTTCATGCGGCCCTTACGAGCAGCTAGAAGCTGAGTCATAGCACCTAGGAACTCTTCAGGAACATCTATAGTCAGATCTTCAACAGGCTCGTGCAACTTGCCATCGATCTTCTTAGTAACTACCTGAGGCTTACCAACAGTTAGTTCGTAACCTTCACGACGCATCTGCTCAACCAGGATGGCAAGAGCTAGCTCTCCACGACCCTGTACTTCCCAAGCATCTGGACGCTCAGTTGGTAGAACCTTTAGAGATACGTTACCGATAAGTTCACGATCTAGACGATCCTTCACTAGACGAGCAGTAACCTTAGCTCCCTTTACACGTCCTGCCATAGGAGAAGTGTTGATACCGATAGTCATCGAGATAGCAGGGTCATCAACAGTAATCATTGGCAGCGGACGCACATCGTTCGGGTCAGCAAGAGTTTCACCAATGGTGATGTTCTCAATACCAGCAACCGCAACAATGTCACCAGCAGAAGCTGATTCAGTTGGGAAACGATCTAGAGCTTTGGTCTTTAGAAGTTCTGTGATCTTTACGTTCTGTGTGGTGCCATCTTGACGAACCCAAGCAACCTGCTGGCCCTTCTTGATAGTTCCGTTGAAGATACGAAGAAGAGCTAGACGACCAAGGAATGGTGAAGCGTCAAGGTTAGTTACGTGAGCCTGTAGAGGAGCTTCATCATCATAAGTTGGAGCTGGGATGTGCTTCAAGATTGCACCGAATAGCGGCTCTAGGTCTTCGCTGTCTGGCATTGCACCATCAGCTGGCTTGTTTAGGCTTGCACGACCTGCACGACCAGATGCATAAATGACTGGAAGTTCCAAAATTGCATCAATGTCTAGATCTGGAACATCTTCGTGAATGTCTGAAGCAAGACCTAGAAGTAGATCGTGTGTCTCTTCAACAACTTCATCAATACGAGCATCAGGACGATCGGTCTTGTTCACCAAAAGGATTACAGTCAGGTTCGCCTCTAGTGCCTTACGAAGTACGAAACGTGTCTGAGGTAGTGGACCTTCAGAAGCATCAACTAGAAGAACAACACCATCAACCATTGATAGACCACGTTCAACTTCTCCACCGAAGTCAGCGTGACCCGGGGTGTCAATTACGTTAATGGTGATTTCTTTACCGTTAGCTGAAGGACCTTTGTAGGAGATAGCTGTGTTCTTAGCAAGGATGGTAATACCCTTTTCGCGCTCTAGGTCGCCTGAGTCCATCATTCGTTCACCAAGCTGAGCGTGGTCGCTGAATGATCCGGTCTGGCGAAGCATGGCATCAACCAAGGTTGTCTTGCCGTGGTCAACGTGAGCCACGATTGCTACGTTACGGATATCGTCTCTAGTTACTTGAGCCATTACTGTGGGTCCTTTAGGGCATCGGTCAGCGCAAAAAGAGTAATCACTTCAACGCTTTATTGTTTGAGCAGACGTGCAATGCAAGAGCTCGAATACCTAAAGTCTAACTTAGATAGGCCCTAAATGAGCCTGCCTAAGCCAAAGAAGGCTCTAATCTATTTAGTTGCCGCCATTAGCTTGGCTCTAGCCTCACGACGCTTCTTCTGTTCCTTAGGGTCTGGAACAGGAACAGCAGCCAAAAGTGCCTTAGTGTAAGGGTCTTTAGGGTTGTTTAGAATATCGTCACGTTCACCGATTTCAACCAAGCGACCGTGCTGCATAACTGCGATTCTGTGAGCCAGAATTTCAACAACAGCGATGTCGTGGCTGATAAACAGACATGCGAACTTCAACTGAGACTGAAGATCTAGAAGCAGGTCAAGGAATCTAGCCTGAATGGATACATCTAGAGCAGAAGTAGGCTCATCGGCAATCAAGATGTCTGGGCTTAGGGCAAGAGCTCTAGCGATACCAACACGTTGACGCTGACCACCAGAAAGCTCGTGTGGGTAACGGTTTCTGTATGAACGAGCTAGCTCAACCTTGTCTAGTAGTTCTTCAACTAGAACATCTAGTTCAGCACCCTTAGCAACACCTGCTAGCAGAAGAGGCTCACCGATGCTCTCACCGATAGGTAGACGCGGGTTTAGAGAAGAAGCTGGGTCCTGGAATACGATACCAGTGTGCTTACGGATATCCTTTAGTTCTTTACCAGTTGCCCGGCCAATTTCTTTACCAACAACCTTGATAGAACCTTCCTTGACTGGAAGAAGGCCGATAGCAGCACGACCAATAGTGGTCTTACCTGAACCAGACTCTCCTACTAGACCAAGGATCTCTCCAGGGAAAATGTCGAAGTTGATGTCCTTAGCAGCAGTGAAAGCTGGAACACGTCCACGCTTTGGATATTCAATGGTTACACCAGTCATTGAAAGCACTGGATCAACACCTTTTGACTTGATCTGTGGTCTGCTTGGAGCAGAACCTAGACGAGGAACTGACTTTAGAAGTTCCTTTGTGTATGGGTGCTTTGGTCTGTTGAAGATGTTGTCAGCTGAATCGTATTCAACTGTCTCACCATCTTTCATAACCAAGATGTCATCAGCCATGTCAGCTACAACACCCATGTCGTGAGTGATAAGAAGAATTCCTGAGTTCAGCTTGTGACGAAGATCTCTCATCAAGTCAAGAATTTCAGCCTGAACAGTAACGTCAAGGGCTGTAGTTGGCTCATCAGCAATTAGAAGAGCAGGGTCACAAGCTAAAGCAATAGCAATCATTGCTCTTTGCTTTTGACCACCAGATAACTGGTGAGGGTACTTAGAAAAAGATGCTTCAGGGTTTGGAATGTCAACCATCTGAATCAGTTCAACAGCACGTTCTTGAGCTGCTTTCTGGCTGATTGGGAAGTGGTTACGAAGAGTTTCAACGATCTGGAAACCAATTGTGTAAACAGGGTTCAAAGCAGTCATTGGCTCCTGGAAGATGTAAGCAACTTCCTTACCACGGTACTTTCTAACTAATGCAGGGCTAGCACTAAGCATGTCTAAACCTTGAACTTCAACAGTTCCTGAAGTTCTAGCGTTAGAAGCTAGAAGACCCATTAGACCCATTGAGCTAGATGACTTTCCTGATCCTGACTCACCTACGATGGCTAGAGTCTTACCAGGCATGACCTCGTAGTTCATGTCGATAGCTGCTGGATACCAGACACCATCAACCCAGAAGTCAACATTGTAGTTAGATACCTTAAGTACTGGCTTAGTCATTAGTTATTTCCTATTCCATCGAATGAATTAGATGCGATGATTGAGTCATGAAACAGAATCAAGTTTTTCGCCCCAAGGGTAACCTGGGCTGGGCTAGTGTTGCTTTCGTTTTGAATGCTTTGTTTTTGACCCAAGCTGTTGCTTACCCAAGTGAAGGAAGCATTCTCCTTCTTGACCTCACAGCATCGGCTACCGTTGCCTTCGTTGTCTACATCTTCTGGGTTAGACCAAAGCTGATCCTCAAAGAGACCAGTTTGGTTGTTGTCAACCCGATCAGAAGAACTGAAATCAATTACGCAGACATTACTTCCTTGGAAACCAAGTGGGCTTTGCTCGTGCATCATTCCGACACTAAGACCCGCGTTTGGGTAGCTCCCGCTAACGGAAGACAACGCTGGGTTAGCGATAGCGTTCAACGCTGGACTGTTGGCAAATTCCTCCAGAAGGAGAAGACCGATAGTGAGTTCACTTCGATCAGCCAAAGTACCAGCAGCGACAGCGGTCTCGCCTACCAGCTCATTAGTGAAAGAATCAAAGGACTTCATTAAGCCTTAACCTTCATCGTTGATGACTTGAATCTTTCCTTCAGGCTAATTCTCTTCTTCTGACGTGGGTCGAATGCATCTCTCAAACCATCTCCAATGAAGTTCACGAACAAGGCAATTGAGATGATGAACAGACCTGGCCACCAGAACAAGAACGGTGCCACGCTGAAGGTGTCCTGATACTTGCTGATCAATAGACCAAGTGAAACGTCCGGAGCTCTAACACCGAAACCAAGGAAGCTCAGAGCAGACTCAATCAAGATAGCTCCTGACATCAATAGCGTTCCTGCAACGATGATGATACCCATTGCATTCGGCAAGATGTGCTTGAAGATAATTCTTCGGTTGCTTGCTCCAGCTACTCTCGCAGCATCAACGAACTCGCGCTCTCTTAGAGTTAGGAAGTCTGTTCTAACAAATCGAGCCAGACCCATCCAGGCAAAGAAACCTAACATGATGGCCAGTGGAATAACACCTAGATTTCCGAATTGGAATCCGATCACAGCTCCGATGATGAGCGTTGGCGTTACCAAGAACATATCTGTTACACGCATCAAAATAGCATCAACAATTCCACCGTAGAAACCAGCGATAGCTCCGACTACAGTTCCAATGATTAGGCCCATGAAACCAACAATCAACATAACCATGATGGACTGCTCTGCACCACGAACAACTAGTGCTAGGTAGTCAGTACCAATCTGGTCCATACCTAGAGGGTGAGCTCCAAAGCCCATTCCGTCGCCATCAATGAAGTCAGGAAGGAAGTCCATTGTTGGACAGCCTGGAATACCGTTCTCACATATGCTATTGATAGCACCTTCAGGGTCAATGTCGTCGATTGTGTAAGGCCACCAACCCTTGACAGTGATTGGGTTGTCTTCAGTTCCCAAGTGGATACCTGAGGCTGAGAAGCTGAAGAGGATGACGAACAACAGCCCGAAGACAGAAATCATCGCTGCCTTGTGACGAACGAAACGTCTAAGAATGATCTGACCCTGGCTTAGACCAGCAGTCTCTTTAAGCTCAATCTCGTTTTCAGCTCTTTCGCTAAATTGTGAATTGTTCTTTTCTAAGTCAGCCATTTTGATCTACTTTCTGATTCGAATACGAGGGTCAACAACACCATAGAGAAGGTCTGCGACCAGGTTTGCAACAACAGTCAAAACAGCACCGATGATAAATACACCCATCAGAAGATTCAGGTCGTAACTCCTCAGTGCTTGGTTGAACAGAGAGCCCATACCACTCCACTGGAAAATGCTTTCAGTAATAATTGCTCCACCAATAACACCTGCAAAATCGTTCACAAGGATTGTGGTCAAAGGCAACATTGCATTTCTCATAGCGTGGCGGGTAATCACAGTTCTCTCTGTAAGACCCTTTGCTCGGGCAGTTCTGATGTAGTCCATGTTCAGAACTTCTAGCAAGCTTCCTCTAGAGAAACGAACATATCCCGCGAATGAAACCAAAGTTAAAGCAACGGTTGGAAGCACCAAGTGCATTACAGCGTCAAGTCCAGAAATCCAGAAGCTTCCCAGCTGTTCAGGACTTAGAACATCGTTAGCCTGACCTAGAGTCGAGACAGGGCGTCCACCAATAGCATCTGAGAACATGTAGGCGTTGAATTCCTGCATAGATCTGTCAATGAACAAGACAAAGGTACCTACGAAAGCTGTCAGTACACCAACGCGGATGTTTACTTTTCTATCTTCGGTATCCATGAAGTAACCAATGATCGATGAAAGTGCGATGGTGATGCTGAAAGCTAGGAAAACACTTTGAAGACCGGAATCAGGTCCAAGAAGAAGCTGCATTGGATAGTAGCTAATAGTCACAACAGATGCTGCTGACAGAGCCGTCCTCAAGGATGCCTTGTTATCTAAGCCAGTAGACAACTGAGTGGTTACTGCAGCAGCTACGAAGGACATAATTCCAACACCAATGATTCCTAGTCCTGGGTCGGTGAACCAGCTCGAAGAGCTCATTCCGAACAGCAAGGCAATAGCCAAAATTGAAACTCCGGCAAAGATAGTCAAGAATCGCTTCCTAGTACCACCTGCGATTCCAGCAAATACGAACCCGATAATTAAGCCGATGATCACCACTATCTCGATCGGTATTTGAGGATTTACTAGGAAGTCGTTGAACTGAATTGCCATGTACTCCTTTAGGAGAACGGCAACCCAGAAGATTGGAAGTGAGAATAGAAGGAAAGAAACAAATGTCATTGTGTAGTCAAAACGGCTGTACTGACGAATAGCAGTGATCATACCGATTGTGATACCCAAGAGGATTGCCAAAATTGTTGAGGCGATAACAAGTCTGAAAGTGATTGGAATCGCAGCTGCGATCTGATCCATAACCATAAAGTTGTCGCGTGTTTGGCCAAGATCTAGTTGGCCCCATAGACCAGCGATGATACCTCTGAACCAAATAAAGTAACGCACTGGAGGTGGCACATCGAGATTCAATTCTCGAATCAAACGAGCCATCTGCTGCTCTTTGTTCTTCTCGGTGCTCTCAGCAAACGCCTCAAGAGGGTTTGATGAAATAGCTTGCAAATTGTAAACCATGAAGCTTGCTCCGAAAACGATGAGAAGCATCATGCCTAATCGTCTTGAAATGTATGCAAACACAAGAGACCTTTCCAGTGACCTAAGTCAATTTATAAAAACTACCTTTGAAACTTTGACGAACGAGTGTTGTAGAGAAGTTCGTCCTCCCCACCTAAAAAGTGGGAGCACCCAAATAGGATGCTCCCACAATTTTATAGGTTTTCAAGAACTATGGCTTGAAGTTCCACTCCCAGTAGTTCCATACTAGGTTCGCACCTAGTGGAGCTGGTTTGAAGTTCTTCAGGTCCTTGTTCGATGCAGCAGTTGTTAGGTTCTGGTATAGAGGGAACCCGTACGCGTTAGCAACAGAGATCTTCTCAATTGCGATACGTGCAGCTGTTGCCTGTGCAGGGGTAAGAATGCTACTTTCTAGCTTCTCAACCTCGCGGTCAATAGTCGCACTGTTCCAACCATAAGCGTTGTTTCCACCGTTTGACTTGTAAATGGCGGTCGCAGTTGCCTGGCTAACAGAAGTTAGACCGTAACCGAACATAGTTGCGTCGTAGTCAACGTTTGGAATGTCAGCTGAGAAGTTTGCGCTTCCAGTGATGTTCACGTTGAATCCAGCCATAGCAGCTTCTGCCTTGATCAGTTGAGCCAATGAAGTTCTCAACGCTGAAGCGTTAGCGAACATCAACTTGACGTCTACCTTTGCTTCGGTAGCAGATGCGGTTGGGAAGTACTTCTTTACCAATGCAAGAGCTAGAGCAGTACGATCGGCCTGAGTACCAGTTGTGTACTTTGACATACCAGTTGCCTTAGTGATGTTGTTGTACTCAGTTGTACCCTGGAACGCAAAGTGTGTGTCCATAGGCTTGATAACTGCTCCACCAGCGCTTACTGGGTCAAGCGGCTGGATGAAGTTGTCAACCATCTGCTGGCGAGGAATTACGTATAGGAATGCAGTACGCAGATCCTTAGCCTTCTGACTCATACCGAAGAATGGACCACGGTATGGGTTTTCTCCACCGAATGGCTCACCAACACGAAGGTTGAAGTGTGAGTACCCAGCACCCTTCCTGGTTAGAACAGTGATGTTCGCACCCTGTGCCTTTAGAGACGCGTTACCAGCAATTGTTGGGTTTGTGTTGTAGTAAAGGTCAACTTCACCGTTACGCAAAGCCTGAACAGCTGATGTGTCGTTCTCAATTACCTTGATGATTACAGTCTTCACTGGGAATGTCTTAGACATCGCAGGACCAGAGTTGTATCTAGGGTTCTGAACCAAGGTGAATGATACGTCTTTAACTGCAGACTTAATGATGTAACCACCGTTGCTGATCAATAGAAGTGCGTTTGTAGAAGGCGTTACAGCGGTGATGTTGTAATCTTCAGTCCAAACCTTACCCATTGCAAGCAAGTGAGCCTTGGTCTTCTTCTGGAAAGCGCTTAGGAACTTAGCCTTAGCAGCTGTGTTTACCTTAGCTGTCTGTAGGCCAACCTTCTTGTCAGCTAGTAATGACAGAGCGTGTACTGGTGACACACCTGGTGCTAGTAGCTGCCAGTCTGGAAGAGGCTTCTTGAATCTAACTTCAATAGAAAGCTGATCCTTGCTAACAGTTGGTAGACCAACTACGTTTTCACCGTAGGTGCCACCGTAGCCAACGCTGTCGAATGCAGCTGTTGTAGTTGAAGGGTCACCCAATTGAGCAGACTTTGAGTACTCGTCTGCACCAGTGATGTGGCTAAGCAACATGTCGTGGGCTGTGATTGGAGTACCGTCTGACCAAGTCTGACCCTTTACCAATGTGTAAGTGATACGGAAGTCAGTTGCAGAGTTCTTTGAGATCCTCATGCTTCCAAGCTTGGTGTTGTACTTAAGAACAGTCTGGTTGTCGTAGTAAAGGAAACCAGAGCCTGTCAAGTAACCGAGCTGTGCGTTGTAAGTGGTGTTACCATCACTGGTGCCTGAGTTCAACGAAGTGAGCTTAGCTGGTGAGTGAATGATAAGTGTTGACTTGTCTGCAGCCGTTGCTGGACCCACAAGAGCAGGTGCTCCTGTAAGAACCAAGGAACCAACTGCAGCTAGCGCTATCGCACGAGCGATACGTTTTGCATTCATGTGTTTCTCCTTATATGGGTTACCTTCATCGAATAGAAATACGACAGAGATAACATCTGTGCTGTTAAGAATAGATTAACTTTGGGGAAAAACCATAGGCTTTTTCAAAAATTACCCTTTGTGACGAAGTCGTTACATTTGGCTCAAATGCGAGAATTCTCGCTAAATACCTAGGCGACAGCCATGCTGGAACAATCCCCCGTTCTCCCCCAGCTCAATTTCAAACAGGATTAAGGCAAACATTGGCCCTGTTGAAACATTGTCCAAAATTTCCTGTTAGCCTAATGACGTTCTTTTACGAAACTATTCAGGGGAAGCCGGTGTAAACCCGGCGCTGACCCGCAACCGTAAATGCCTTGGCATGAGTCGGAATGCCTGATTAGACAGTCAAGGACTCCAAATATATAAACCGTCGTGGTCTACGGGTGGAGTCGGGTGTTCTTATACCCGCCAAAACGCTGGATCGCACACACCGAAAGGGTTGCGATGTCAACTAACAAAAAGGAAGTGCGCCGTTTCGCACTAGTCATATCAGCAATAACAGCAATATCTCTAGCAATATCAGGCTGTTCAAGCCAACCTGCTCAAGTCATTGATCAGCAGCCAAAAACCAGCCAGTTTGTCTTGGATTCCTTCCAGGATGGGCAGTTTTTGACCCCATTTGAGGCTGGAAAGCCTGAAATTGGGCTAACTCTAGAGGCTCTAACCAATCTGAGCATGCTTGGCTACACCAAGGAAGAACTCAAGCCAGCTATTGACTGGGTAACTTCTAACACCAGTTTGCTTTCCTCAACAGGCCTTAAGGCTACCTATGTGCTGACAGCTCATGCTGTTGGGTTCGCAGAACACCCAACCGTGCCTTCAGTGCTATTTGATGTGAAAGAAGCAGTTGAAGAAGATGGTGTGGTCAAAGACACCAATAACTTTGCCTATTCATGGATAGTTCTAGCCCTGATAGCTAGTGAAAACACTGAACTAGCAAACAAGGTAGCTCTACAACTTGCTAACAACATGGAATCCTCAGGTGGTTACAAGTACACCAAGGGAGACACTCAGAGCTCAGAGGCTGCTGACGTTACAGCATTTGCTCTAATGGCTATTCAGGCAGCTTATGACTTTGGTTCAGCTGAAGACGAAACAGCTAAACAGGCAGCAACAGAGAAGTCATTTACCTGGTTGAAAGCGAACCTAGTTGAAGGCACACACTATGTTGCCTACGAGGCTCTAGATCTAGCTGGTACTTCTTATGGTGCAATGGCATTGATTACTTCTGGCTTCGACACAACAAAGCCAGTTGAATGGTTGACTGCTCAGATTAATGAGACTGACTTTGGTATTCCTTCTGCATACAGCGAAGGTGCGAGCGATGTCTTTACTTCAGTACAAGCACTGCTACCTCTGTCCAGCCTCACATTCATGGAAGTTATGAACAAGATCAACTTTGAACGCAACAAGGACAACACCTAAATCAAATGAGATTATTTGTTCGACTTAGCCTGATTGGTTTAGTTCTCTTGGTAGCCATAGGGTTTGCCTCGAATCTAAAATGGCAAGTGAAAACCGTTGACTACATCCCTGCTTCTGTTGAAGCAGGGATGTGTCTCGACGCTGGCACAACCCTAGTCGTTGATTATGGATCTGCAAGTGACAAGCCTGCGGAAGTTAAATGTGTAAAGAATTTCACGGGCTACTCATGGGACATGTTTGAAGCTGCTGGTTTAACCGTGAGTGGAACAGATAAGTATCCTGTTGGTTTTGTTTGCCGAATTGAAGGATTCCCTGGCGAGGATGTTGAACCATGTGCAGAAACTCCGGGCACAAAGAATGGTAGCTGGGCATATTTTCTAGGAACAGAAAACAACTCTTGGCTATACAGCCCAATAGGTGCTTCAACACACAAAGTTAAATGTGGCGTGAGTGAAGGTTGGCGTTTTCTCTTGCCGGGTGAATCCATTCAGACTCCCCCGCGAATTAGTTTGAAGAGTTATGGCTGCAACAACTAGAGCTGCTCATTTACTATCTGCTCAAAAAACTAATCCACTAACTTGGTGGCTTGCTGGTCTTAGCCTTGCTGTAGTTGCATCGCTGACAGGCAATGTATTTGTGCTTATTGGAATTTGTATTGCATCACTTCTAACAATCAGATTGTGCCGAGATGAATCTCCTTGGGCTCAATCAATTTCCTTCTACATCAAACTTGCAGCCATAGTTGTTGCTCTCAGAGTTTTGTTTCGAATCATTTTCAACTTAGGTTCTTCTACCAAAGATGCCTTTTTTATCTTGCCTTCAATAGATCTAGATTTTGGCTTTGGGAATGCACTGAAGCTCTTTGGTCCTATCTCTCAAGAAGCTTTCACCCTTGCTTTAGCTGATGGCTTCAGGCTTGCTGCCATAATCTTGGCTGTTGGTATGGCTAACTCACTTGCCAATCCAAGGAAGCTACTAAAGTCCACCCCTGGTGCACTCTATGAAATAGCAACTGCTATCTCTATTGCCATTAACCTTGCTCCGCAGTTGATTGCAAGCCTAGGAAGAGTAAGAAGAGCCCGCTCTCTACGTGGCCAATCTAAAGGCATCAAAGCCATCACAGGCATAGTTATCCCAGTTCTAGAAGACACGATTGATCAGTCAATGGGCTTGGCAGCCAGCATGTCTTCTAGAGGTTTTGGACGTAAAGGAAACAGAACCAATTTCCAGATTATTGGAGCAAGGCTCTTAGCTTTTCTAGCAATCTGTCTCATCGTTACAGGCTCTGCCTTGCTTCTGTTCTCGCCTGACCAGCAAGCTGTTCAACTAACTGTTTTGCTTGTTGGGTTAGTTGCAGCTGGTTTCTCTGTGAAACTGTCTTCGGCTAGAGCAACTATCACTAGATACAGAAAAGAACCTTGGCGTTTAGGTGATGCAGCAATTCTCTTGGTGTCTGTGTCACTTGTTGTTCTTGCTTTTGGTGGTGTATTCGCCAGATGATTCAACTCAAAGATCTCACCTTTAGCTATCTGAAATCAGATGGCACTAAAGTTTCTGAAACTCCTCAGCTAAACAATGTGAACTTGAAGATCAATGCAGGCGAATTTGTCTTGGTCTGTGGGCCAACAGGGTCAGGTAAATCAACATTCCTAAAAGCACTAAACGGTTTAGCACCAAGCTTCACAGGTGGAGTAATTACTGGTGAACTGATTATCAATGGAAAGAATCTTCTAGGTCTTGAACCTCATGAGTTTGCAAGCCTGGTTGGGTTTGTAAATCAGCAACCAGAGAATGCTTTTGTTGGTGACACAGTTATTGATGAAATTGTCTACTGTGCCGAACAACTAGGAATTGCTATTTCTAAGATCAAAGAATCTGTTGAGAAGATTTCAGACTTACTTGAGATTTCAGACCTCCTTGAGCGACCACTAGCCACCCTATCTGGTGGTCAACAGCAAAGAGTTGCAATTGCATCAGCACTTGTTGCTGGGCAAAAGATTTTGCTTCTTGATGAACCAACCTCAGCACTTGATCTTCAAGGTGCTGCTGAAGTCTTACGAGTGTTACAAAGACTTACTTCAGAACAAGGAGTAACTGTACTACTAGCAGAGC
Source organism: Rhodoluna sp. (assembly GCA_044373385.1). Lineage (GTDB taxonomy): Bacteria > Actinomycetota > Actinomycetes > Actinomycetales > Microbacteriaceae > Rhodoluna. The sequence continues at coordinate 27,491 of JBILQF010000009.1, read as the reverse complement.
ACCGCATCTCCAGAGTGATAGCTGCAGTTGATTCAGTGCTTGTAGTTCACGGTGATGGCAGTGTTACTAAAGGCCCAACCTCTACTCAATTCAATGACTCTAGATTTGCTCCACCGATTATTGAACTTGGGCTAAAGCTCGGTTGGAAGCCACTTCCTGTTTCAACACAAGATGCCAACGTGATGTGGCAGAAGACTAACCATAGGTTTGAACAAAAAACACCTTTCAGTCCAACAGCTGATGTTCTAACTGTTGAAGATCTTGAAGTGAGCTTTGGTTCTGTTCAAGCACTTCAAAAGACTTCATTTAGTTTGCAGGGAAATCAGATCACTGCCTTGATGGGTGAAAACGGTTCAGGAAAGACAACTCTATGCTGGGCAATTCAAGGATCAGGCACAAGAACCAAGGGAACAGTAAAGACTTATAAAGGTGACACAGCAGACCTAGGTGCTAACGAACGACTAGAAGTTCTAACAATGGTTCCTCAGCGGGCTGCTGATCTTCTGTTTCTATCTACTCTTAGTGCTGAACTAGAAGAATCAGATCGCTTTGCTGAAGTTGATTCAGGTAGCACAGCCAAACTATTCAAATCCTTAGCTGGACGTATTGACACATCAATTCATCCAAGAGATTTATCTGCAGGACAACAGCTCTCCCTAGTTCTTGCTATCCAACTTGTGAAACAAGCCAAGATTCTTATCTTGGATGAACCAACTCGAGGTCTTGATTACTCAGCCAAGCATGCGCTAGCTAAACAGCTGAACAGCCTTAGATCTGCTGATAGGTCTGTACTTATTGCCACCCATGACATTGAGTTCGTAGCAATGGTTGCTGACCGAGTTTTAGTCCTTGAAGAAGGAAAGCTAGTTATTGATAGCTCCCCTATCGAAGTTCTCGGTGCAGGCAAGAAGTTTGCTTCTCAGCTTGCTGAGATATCAAACCAACCAGGACTTATCAGCCTTGAGCAGGTGCAGCTGTGAGATTAGTTATTTCTAGATTCAGTATCGCTCTAGCAGGGCTAGGCAGTCTTCTAATGTTTGCCTGGCCTCTGCTAATTGCTCAAAGCACAACAAGTGAAACTCAATTAGCTCAAAGTGTCTTTATTGTTCTAATGCCTTTGACCTTGCTACTGATCTTGGTTGAGTTTGCAACAGGAGACATAAGTTCTAAACAACTAGCTCTGCTAGGAGTACTAGTTGCTCTAAATGCTGTAATCAGACTCTTAGGAGCTGGAACTGCAGGAATAGAAACTTCTTTCTTCCTGATTATCTTGGGTGCTTATGTATTTGGCAGTGGCTTCGGCTTCATCCTTGGAGCAGGTTCCATATTTGTATCTGCATTGCTTACAGGTGGAGTTGGACCATGGCTACCATTCCAGATGATGGGAGCTGCTCTAGTTGGGCTAGGTGCAGGTCTTATTCCTCATGTGAAGATATCTTGGCTCACAAAGCTATATCTCGTTATTTATGCAGTGATTGCAAGCTTTGTTTATGGAGCACTAATGACTTTATGGAACTGGCCATACCTGGCAGGCACTGGAACTCAGATTAGTTATGTGGCTGGAGATCCTCTGGTAGCTAACCTAACCAGATTCCTGCAATACGAAATTGTTACCGGTGGATTGCTCTGGGATACCGGTAGAGCAATCACAACCTCATTGCTGATTCTCTTAACCGGCACAGCCCTGATCGCCACTCTCAAAAGAGCAGCAACCAGGGCTGGCGTTGGAAGAAATACTTAAACGGTTGGGTACAGAGCAAGTAGAACTGTTGCAACGATAGTTGCAGCTAGAAGCAGAAGACCTGACTTGTATGTGTACTTGAATTCCTTACGAACAATGTGAGTTAGGTTCGCTAGCACCATTACTAGAACAAGACCAACACCAGCAGCAACACCAATTGGTTTAGCCCAGTCAAAGTTGAATACTGTTACTGCGACCGGTGCCAAGATAACTCCCAGTCCACCAAGAAGCTCTGCTAGACCAATGAACTTAGTAGATCCCTTAGGGAACTTCTCAACCCATCCCCAGCCTCTAGCAAGTAGAGCTGCATCTGAAGTGCGAAGTTTGTCAACGCCAGCTTTTACAAATGCATAAGCGACGTATAGGGAAGCTGCTAGAGCAGCGATCGTGATTAAGATGTCCATTGGTGCCTTTCAATAAAGTCCACAGTTGTGGGCAACCCTGAGTCAAACACACAAGTCAAGCAAATCTCTGCAGGCTGGGACTTAAAAACTGTTGGCGGCCGCAAATGCGACCGCCAACAGTTAATGCTTTGTATTACTGAGCAGTAAGTGCTGGAATGATTGCTCCAGAGAAAACCTGCCAAGCAAGAAGAGACTTCGCTACGAAGCTAAGTGTGATGTATACACGCTCACCGAATAGGTAGTCCTTCCACTTACCAACCTGCTTGTACTGCAGAGCCTGGTTGACAGCAAATGTGTTGAAGGCGATGAAGATAGTAACGATGATTCCGTATACGAAACCTGGAATCTCACTAGCACCTTCGTAACCTGGACGGAACACAGAGATGAAGATGATGATCCAAGGAACAACACCGGTCATACAACCCATGATGAATGGAAGACCCTTACCGTTACCTGGCTTCTCATACTTCTCCTGAAGAGCACCGAACAAGATCATGCTTGCGTTCACAGCGAACACTGCAATTAGTCCTGCGAAGTCAGTGAAACCGTTCAACAGCATGATTGAGGTAATCATGATTGAAGATGACAGTGAATACTCAGTCCAACGGAAGTAGTTGTGTGTGTTAGCTAGACCATTGAAGTAACGCTTCTTGAACCATGGTGAAATGATCAGGAAGTGGAAGATTGCTGAAAGAAGTAGGAAAGCAATGATTGCTCCACCTAGGTTGATTGTGAACAGTTCAACTGTCTTTGGTTCAGGGAAAGTGAATGTCTGACCACCCTGAGTGAATGTTTGACCAGGCTTGAATCCTGGAGGGCCATCCATCCAAGTAGCTGTTACAGGGAAGTAACCCTGAACTTCAACCTGCACAAGAATTGCAGTTAGAGAGATTGCTGAGAATAAGTGCAGGAGACCAGCAACCAGGTTGTACCTGGTTAGACCCTTTTCACTTATCTTTCCAGCTGCCTTAGCAGCCTTCTTTTCGGCTTTAGCCATGTTTATCACCTTTCATAGTGTTCTTTAGCAGTGTATTGGGAACTAGAAGGAAAGTTCGGTAACAGAAACGGCTTGAGCAGTTCTGCCAGGCAGTGAATAGCCCATAAAGTTCGTGTTCTGTTCGTCAATAACCCTTGCTGCATCAATGATATAGCCATTCCAATCAAAGCCTGTGGTGGTGTGAGCATCAGAGATCAGGGTCACGTCATAGCCCTTTTCCAGAGCAGTATGAGAAGTGTGTCTAACACAGTTATTAGTTTCAGCTCCACATAAATAAAGGTGTGAAACACCTAAGTCAGTAAGAATCTCTTCAAGGTTTGTCTCTTCAAAAGAAGATCTATAAATCTTTCTCACCTTAGGTTCACTATCCAAAGGAGTTAACTCAGAAACAATCTCCCAATCAGCACTCTCAAGTACTAACCCCTCATCAGAATGTTGAACCCAGATAACAGGAATAGAAGCTGCTCTTGCCTTTTCGATTACCTTTGACATGTTCGCAACTTTTACATCGCGCTCAAATGCTTCCCCGACAACACCTACCTGAACGTCAATAACTAATAGTGCTGAATTAGATCTGTCTGTAAATTTGCTCATTGGCTAATGCTAGTGCTGTCCGCAAACTGTTGTCCTTCACCTTAGAGGGCTTGCCGGGACAACTACTGTTCAGAAAATTCAGGAAGTACCCCATACTCAGCTAACTTGGTTGCCACATCTAGTTCTCTAATGTAATCCTCGTGATAAGGAAAGCATCCGTACATTTGGTCAAAAACATAAATGTTTCGATCTGAGGCCAAAACCAAAATGTTTGGCACTCTCGTGGTGCCTACTAGCGGGCACAAGTCCGTATTTTCTGCGTATGTCTTGTAGCCCTCTTCTCTCATGAACTTCGGAGAAGTCAACTCAAAGAACAGTTTTGAGGAATCATTTTGAAGAATAACTCTCTTTTCTCCATTTTCGATAATTACGAAACTGAGTGCGTGAAGGTCTGTTTTTGTAAACCAAAGCTCATCAACAAAAGCGTTTCCCGTGCCCATAGAGACTAAATCGTTGGCCGCCTGAACGATTGATTCGGGATATGCTCTGGAAGGTTCTTTATCAATCTTCGAATTGGCATACCAAGCCGAGCCAGCTCCAATAGCCAAGGCCAATACGATGACCGAAACTGAATATTTTAGATACTTTGAGGAAGACAACTTTGCCTCTCGATTATTGTTACAAATTGGATGGCCTAGAAACCCGATATTCTGGTGAATGTGTCAGACTCAAGTATTTCCAACACCTGCAAGTAAAGACTTCCAGGTTTTTTGTTCTCTGGGATTACAAGTGGATATAACTTGTTGCTCGCACCTTGAATTAGAAGGCGTATTCCAGCTGCATCAGAGCTATCAGCAATTTCGTCACGAAATTTGATCAGGTTTTCCTGAGAGAACATGGTCCCTAAAGAATCTGATTTATTCGGTAAATAAACCGCTGTTGTTACTGCAAACACCCAAACCCTGTCAGCGTTGTATCCGCCTTGACCTTGCCAGACTTCATCGATGTATTCCGTCGGTTCATTTGATGCGTAGTTTCCCACGGCAGTCTGGCCAAAGTCTGACAATGACTTTGGTCCGTGAGAAAGCAAATCTTCCTCTGACATCTTGTAATCGCCCGCTCGCATCAAGGGCGAGCTTTCGCTAAAGGGAACCATATCAACTTTTCCACTTAGTGGAGTAATTCCATCAGAGTTTGGAAGTGCATAGACCATTCCCAAAGCCAAAGCTCCACCGGCAAGGGTAAATACCAATTTTGGTCTCGCTACCATTCTTGAACGAACCTTCGAATCTGTAGATATTGCTGAATAGATTATGTCGTCACTCAAAGTCGGAGCTTTGCGTTCGACAGCCGCATTACTCAGGTTTGACAAAAGTTCGTCGTTTTCAAATTGGTTCTTCATATTTAGTTAATGTCCCCCTTCGTGGGTATCTGACACTTGTTGTGCAAGATGTTTAGCCAAACGTTCTCTGGCTCTTTTGATTCTTTGGCTGGTGTTGTTCTCTGTGGTGCTCAACACAACTGCTATCTCCTTGATGCTTAGTTGTTCAAAAACAAACAGTGAGAGAATTTGCCTATCTTTTGCAGACAGCAAATCAAAGGCTATTGCCACACCAGATCCATCTAGTGCTACATCCTCAGCAGAAGGGGCTGACATATCGTGATCAAGTAGAGGAACCATCACAGCTCTTCGAGAGAGCTTCTTTCTGTGGTTAGAAACCACAAATCCAGCAATCTTGTATAGCCAGGCAAGTTCAAAGCCTTCTGGGCAGGTTTCTCTTTTTCGCCAGGCAATCTCAAATATTTCGCTGGCTAGATCTTCTACCTTGCTAATCTCAACACGCCTAGTTAGGTATTTAGAGACATCTTGGAGGTGAGTTCGGAAGGTAGCAACAAACTTGTCCTGATCCATGCTCACTCCCCTCCAATTCATTCTGGTCCCCACATCTCAGAAATGAAGGTCATACATTGCTTATGTCTCAGACTAAGTCAATCTGACAGCTGATTCAGCGAATATTTATCAAGCAGCCTGGGAAGCCCTCTTGCGTTGGCGGTAAAGATAGACAAAGTAAGTCAATAAGATCATCACCGCTGCGATACCAGCTATTACAAGGTAGACAACACCAAATTGATGACTGACACCAGCGGAAGGTCTACTAAGCAGGTCAACACCTACAATTGCTCCTAAGGCGAACCAAGCTCCAAAGAATATGTAAGAAATGATTGCTGACCACTTCCTGCCAATCAACGGAAGCCACAAAAATAGCCCCGCGATGGCGAGAAGAAGAATTACTACGCTCAAATCCATGTATGCACCACTTTCGTTTAGATATCTTTGAGTGAATTACTTTTTCTTGCTAGCTCATCCTCTTGCGATTGCGGAATCTGTATACCAAATAAGTCAACAGGATTAACGAGCCCGCAATACCTCCAATTACCAGCGCTACGCCTGCCATCGACTCACTGTTACCAGCTGGAGGTTGGGGGCGAAGTAGGTAACCAAGTGAACCAAAAACGAAGGGCACACCGAATACAACGTACGAAATGATTGCGGACCACTTCTTACCGATAAGCGGAAGAATCAAAACTAGACCTGCAAACAAAAGAAAAATAACTAGAAAGCTCAAATCCATATTTACCCCATTCAACGATTTGAAATTATTGCGATAATTTTACTGTTGCCGTTTGGTTAAACGCAAAAACCCCTATTTCTAGGGGTTAATGCTTAATTGGTGGAGATGGGGGGAATCGAACCCCCGTCCATGACATCGAAACGAACTCTTCTACGGGTGTAGCTTCACTAATGATTTTCTCGGCTGCGGTTTTTGCACGAAGCGACTAAACCGACCAGCCCAGCCTGAGTAAAAGTCCCGAGAAGCCCTAAGGCGTAACTTCTCAGCAAGATTTCTAAATGACGCTAGGACCCAACACGAAATCTAATGTTGGACTAACGGACTTCGGGCTAGCGCTATTAAGCAGCTAGGGCGAAGTCAGTGCTTTTAGATTTAGCACCTATATTTTGCAACGGACATTTACGTGTTGACGCTGCATTCACGACCCGCTTCTTTTCGCATCAAGATACCTTGTCGAAACCGATCATCCCCATATTTAGTTACCAATTACCCTTGTGAGGGCTAGACAACTCTAAAGCCATCTACTTATAGAAACAATGTTTATAGGAGATTTATTCCCCTATTCCCAAAGAATTACCAGTCTTTGCCTTTAGTGGACATAGCCCTGGCTGCTTCTCTGGTGTCTTGCTGCTCTTTTAGAGTCTGACGCTTGTCATACTCACGCTTACCCTTGGCAAGAGCTAGCTCAACCTTGGCTTTACCGTCTTTGAAGTAGAGAGATAGGGGAATCAGGGTGAAACCTGATTCCTTGATCTTTCCAGAGAGCTTATAAATCTCAGATCGGTGTAGAAGAAGCTTGCGCTTTCTTCTGGTGTTGTGGTTATTCCAAGTGCCTTGAAAGTATTCAGGGATGTGGACATTCTCAAGCCAGGCTTCCCCGTTTTCAACGCTGGCATAACCATCAACCAAGCTTGCTCGTCCTGCTCTAAGGGACTTTACTTCTGTTCCGGTTAGCACAATGCCAGCCTCGAACACGTCCTCAATTGCGTAGTCGTGTCGGGCTTTACGATTAGTGGCTACTACTTTTTCGCCACGCTCTCTAGGCACGATGTTCTCCTGAATAGATCTTTATGTCTTGTATATCAAGACAGCCAATCAGTCTAACTCTAAACGCGCAAATATCTTCTAATGGATGTGGCAGCAGCAATAGCTGCTAGACCTGCTCCAACTAGGACTAGTCCAGGCAGTAGGGCTAAGGCATCGCCTAGACCTACGAAGGTTGTGAAAGGAAGTTGAGAGGCTAGGAAGCCTTGAACAAAGAACTGGACGATACCGACAATGGCTGCTCCTGATAGCAAACTCCCGATAACGCCAGCGACCACTCCCTCAAGGATGAAAGGTAATTGGATATAGAAGTTGCTTGCTCCAACTAATCTCATGATTCCAATCTCACGTCTTCTCATAACAGCAGAGAGTCTGATGGTAGTTGAGATAAGTAGAACAGCTGAGAAGAGCATCAATCCTGCGATAGAGATAGCTGCAAGGCTAGCGATGTTTAACATGCTGAAGATTTGATCCAGATAGGTTCTCTGATCTTTTACTTCTTCAACACCAGCAAGACCGTTGAAGCTTTCGATGATAATTGGTGCCTGGTTAGGGTCTTTGAGGTTTACCCAGAAAGTTTCATTCAACTGTTCAGGAGTTACATACTTAGCCACAGAGTTGTCTTTGAATTCTTTCTGGAAAGTTTCAAAGGCTTGCTGGTGGTTTTCAAAGTAGTACTTGTCGATGTATGGAGCAAGGGTAGCTGAATCTAATCTCTCGGTTATAGTTCCCTGAACATCCTGGCTTGCTTCACCCTGAGGACAGATCTCCTGAGGAGATGTCTTAGTACAAAGGTAAATAGCTACCTGAGCTTTGTCATACCAATAGGTCTTCATTGAACCGATTTGCTGCTGCAATAGACCAGCAGTTCCAACAAAGGTAAGAGAGATAAAGGTAACAAGGATTACCGAGACAATCATGCTCAGGTTACGCCTAATGGCGATACCCATTTCACTAAAGACAAAGCTAAATCTCATCGGTCCAGTCCATAACCTGAACTGCGTTCATCTCTAACGATCTTGCCTTGGCTTAGTTCAACAACTCTTCTTCTACCTCGGTTCACAATACCAACATCGTGGGTTGCCATAACAATGGTTGTTCCACTTAGGTTGATTCGCTCAAGTAGCGCCATGATGCCCTCGCTTGTTGCAGGATCTAGGTTTCCAGTTGGCTCATCAGCAAGGAGGATTGCAGGCTTATTCACAATGGCTCTAGCAAGAGCAATTCTTTGCTGTTCACCACCACTTAGTTCTGAAGGCAAGCTGTTTGCCTTTTCCTCTAGTCCAACAAGTCTTAGAACATCAGGGACGGCTTCAGCAATGAATCCAGCTGATTTACCAATTACCTCAAGGCTGAACGCAACGTTCTGAGCTGCAGTCTTGTTAGGTAGCAATCTAAAGTCTTGGAAAACTACACCTAGTTTTCTTCTGAAGTGAGGAACTCTTCTTGAAGGTATACCTACTAGGTTCTCCCCTAGTACGTGGATGCTGCCACTAGTTGGCATATCTTCTCTCAAGATCATTCTCATTAGAGATGACTTACCTGAACCAGAGGTTCCAACTAGAAAGACAAACTCTCCCTTGTCTATTTCTAGGGACACGTTATCTAGAGCTGCCCTTGGGGCACCTCGATAAGCCTTGGTTACTTGAGAAATTGAAATCATTAGGTTTTTAGCCTAAATTGAGGGACCCAATAGATGGCTCTGATTGGGCTGTGTGTCTTTACTAAATGGTGCCTGTTTTACGCCATCTAATGCCAGAAGCAATGAAACCAGCAAGATCACCATCAAAGACAGCATCAGGGTTATTCACTTCAAAGTTAGTTCTAAGGTCCTTGACCATCTGATATGGAGCTAAGACATATGAACGCATCTGGTCTCCCCAGGAGGCTGTTGCCTCTCCAGCAAGTTGTTTCTTAGTTGCTTCTTCTTCAGTTCTTCTAATTTCTAGAAGTCTTGATTGCAAAACTCTAAGAGCAGATGCTTTGTTCTGAAGTTGAGACTTCTCATTCTGACAAGAAACAACAGTCCCGGTTGGAATGTGTGTAATGCGAACAGCAGAGTCTGTTGTGTTAACAGACTGCCCACCAGGTCCAGATGATCTAAAGACATCGATTCGGATATCACTCTCTGGAATATCAATAACATCTGTCTGTTCAATCAATGGAACTACTTCAACAGCTGCGAAGCTGGTCTGTCTCTTGCCAGCAGCATTGAATGGACTCATACGAACCAATCTGTGAGTTCCTGCTTCAACAGATAGTTGACCATAAGCATAAGGAGCATCAATCTCAAATGTTGCTGACTTGATGCCAGCGCCTTCAGCATGAGAGATGTCTAGTACTTGAGCTGGCCAACCCTGCTTCTCTGAGTAACGGAGATACATTCGCATAAGCATCTCAGCAAAGTCAGTAGCGTCATCACCACCTGCTCCTGATCTGATTGTGATGATTGCTGCTCTTGAGTCGTATTCACCATTTAGTAGCGTTACAACCTCTTGTTCAGCAACAAGCTTCTTCAGTGCTTCAAGCTCTGCTGTTGCTTCATTAGCTGCAGACTTATCCGACTCGCTGTTCGCTAGCTCAATAAGAACTTCTAAATCATCTAATCTGCTGGCAATGTCTTGGATTCTGGTTCGCTGAGCTAGTTTTCTCGAAAGAGCACTCGTTAGTTTCTGGGCTTCCTCAGCGTTATCCCAAAGGTTAGGGGCTTGAACATCTTTCTCTAGCTGCTCAATCTCTTTATCTAGTTTGGGTACGTCAGTAACCTCAGCAATAGTGGCAAAGGTTCCACGAATTTGCTTGATTTCTTGAGAGAGATCAAGGTCGGACATGTTCTCTAGTTTAGGCGGGAGTCAGCCAATACCCCTTCGAGTGTTCACCTAGGCGATAATTGGCTAATGGCAACAAGCAATGACTTCTCTAAACGCAAGTTAGTGCTACCTGTATATCTGCCTTCTTTTCTTTTCTCCTCAGCTGAATTTGGAATAGTTCCCAGCATCCCTGCAACAGCATTGCTTCTAGGGGCTGACCTCGCTACCGCTGGTTTGATTACTGGACTACTAATGATTGGTCGCCTGGTAGCTGATCTTCCAGCAGCTAAGTTGATTGATTTCCTAGGTGAAAGAAAAGCCATGATTATGGCAGCAGCAGCTGGAGCCATTGGAATCTTGCCTAGCCTTTTTGCCTTCAATTTATTCATGCTTGGTTCTGGAGTATTTCTTGTTGGAGCAGGATCTGCTGTGTTTGGCTTAGCCAGACTTTCATGGATGACCGAGCACGTTCCAATTGCCATTAGGGCAAGGGCTCTGTCTGTTCTGGGTGGAATGTTTAGAGCAGGGTCGTTTGTTGGGCCAACGATAGCCGCAGCAGTTATAGCGATGTTCAGCGTTCAAGCCGTTTACTTCTTACCCTTGGTTTTGTGTAGTGCTGCGGTTGTTATCTTGCTTTTTGCTAAAGGTGGCGAAGATGTGGCCAAGAACAGCTCATCACTCAAAGAGACTCTTTTGGTTGCAAGACGTGAAGGAAAGAAGCTTGCAACACTTGGCGTTGCATCATCAATCCTGAGTGCTCTTCGCGGCACCAGGATGATTGGTTTACCTCTGATTGCAGTCGCTCTGACTATTCCTACCGAGCAAGCTTCCCTGATTATTGGTATCGCTGGAGCATTGGACTTCGCAATGTTCTACCTAAGCGGACAAATCATGGATCGCTTCGGAAGAAGCTTTGCTGCTGTGCCAACCTTGTTTGGCTTAGGGCTTGCCCATCTAATTGTTGGAATTGCCGTTGATGCCAACACGTTCCTACTACTAGCTCTACTAATGTCAGTAGCTAATGGAATTGGTAGCGGAGTGATCATGGTCTTAGGGGCTGATCTTGCTCCACCAGATAAGAGAAGTGAATTCCTTGCTTCTTACCGACTCCTAGTTGACTTCGGTGATGCAGCTGCTCCATTAGTACTTGCACCAATGGTCCTTGCTGTTGGTCTAACTGGTGCAATGGCTGGCTTTGGAATATTAGGTTTTGTTGGAGCTGGACTTATGTATAAATACATTCCTAGATACGCAGTTACTCCAGACAAGAAGCCTTAACGCGCTAAAGCCATCTCACATATTCTTCTTGAGGCATCAATGGACGCAACTGGAGATTTCCAGTCAGCGCAAAAGACAACCTTAACTGTTTCACCAGCTTCTAGTCTGACCTGCTTGAGTTGAAGGCCACCAAAGCTGTACTGAGAACTAACTTCTGAAAGCAAAGCAGCTGCTATAGATGAAACTTGAGAGCCCTCATGCTGCAACTTGGTTTTCACTGCCAATGCAAACTGTTCGGTGAAATCTATCAATTCTCGTGCAAACAGGTATTGATGAATACTCGTGGCCAGGGTAAGCACCAACATACAAAGTAGCGCTACTAGAAAAACAAACCAGATCAGAGCAGAGCCAGATTCATCCCTAACCACCTGTGATACCGAAGGCTTTCGCAGACAAGTCTCCTGCTTGCAGTTCTAACCAAATCAAAGTGTTGGGCTTGGAGCACTCAGCCTGTAGACAACTCGTAGCGACAGACAAGCTCTCCTCAGCCAATATGCGACTATCAGTCTGCAGCCTGAAGACTTCATCAAAGATATCTGCAGACGGGCTAATCAAATATGACCTCATTGCGTTTCGACTTAAACTCTTTAGCTCAAGTACCTTACGTTCCTGTTCCAGCATTTGAAAGCCAAGGGTTAGCACAAGCCCAAAACCAATAGCAGCGAAGGCAACGACTTCAATTAGGGCATTGCCCTGCTCTTGTCTGATGAGCTTACTTTTCACAGGTAGCCCGTCCTTGAATTGGAACTTCAATCACTTGAGGCAAAAAGGTGATGCTCTTCTTCGATTCTGTGCTGACAAGAAACGAACAAGAAGTTTGGTTTGTGATTCTAGTTAGTTGAGCGAACGGATCTTTGAATTGTTTGTAGTCAAGAGCTTGATCGAGTGAAATGTCGGCAAGGGATGCGAATCTTGCAATCTCGTAGCTAACCTGCTCTTTGACTATTGCACCTTGGTAAATTCCAAACAGTTCTATAAGAGGTAGACATAGAAGCGAAGCAGGAACCACTAGAAGAACAAAATCAGAAACTGCAGAACCGCTATCGCTTCTCAGGTTAGATAACAACAACCTTGGATACTGCATTGTTGAACACACTTCGAAGAGCAGGTCCAGCTACCGCCCAAAGCAATACAACTAAGCCTGCTGTCATTAGCGTGACTAGTACCCAACCAGGTACGTCCCCTTTGTCATCTTGAATAACTTCCTGTATTTTCATTTATCTCCTTCTTATAGAAAGCTGCCCTGGATTAGAGCAAGGCTTGGGAATAGTGCGAACATAACTGTGATGGGCAGGATGATGAACACCATCGGAATCATCATCTTGGTTTCATTCCTGCCAGCAATGATGAGTAGTTCAGTTCTCAGTGCGGATGTCGATGACTGTACGAAGTCACCCATCAGATCGCCCAGCGCTGAACCATTGTTGAGTGCCACTGCTAGCTTGGTTGCCAGTTCACGAACATGTTCAGACTTGGCTTGTGAAGCCAGTTCTTGTAGTTCAACTTGCATCACGGCTCCGTGTTCGACATTTCTTAGGACTCTTTCGAATTCTCCAGAAACATAACCAGTTGAACGACTCACAGCTAAGCTGAGTGCCGATTCCAGCGACTCTCCTGCGCTCACGGCAAACCAAAGTAAGGAAGCAAAATCAGGTATCTCCATAAGTGCACTCACCGAATTGAACTTTGATTTGGTTTTGGTCTTTTGGAATACTCGCTTTCTAGGCTGCAAACGCTCGGCTAGGTTGGACTCTGATGATTTTCCTAGGCTGAAATACAAAGTGATAATCGCAAGGACAGATAATCCAAGGGCTATAAGTTGCACTTAGACACCTAACGTTCTTTGACGTGGTGGCAATTTGCCCAAAGTTTTGATCAACCTAAAAGCAAGCAAAGAAGCAACTGTTCCTAATGCCAGAACGGCTAGTCCGCTCTCCGATTGAAAGGCAATTGCAGTTTCGGGCCTGAGGCTAAGTAGAACCAAAATCAACCAAGGAGCTAGCACTGCCAACTTTGCTGTTCCTAGAACCCAGTTCTGCTTCACATTGATCTCTGACCAAGTTGAGTTCTCTAGGCGAAGTTGGAGGGATTGAGCCCTGAGAGCACTTAGATAACCCCTTCCTCCAGAAGCACTAGCTAAGCGAGTAACCTCGATGAACCTATCTGCAATGGGATTAGCAAGGCGAGCTTTGAGGTTATCCAAGCTGTCACTAAATGCAATACCGGTGTTATGGTCTTTCTCAAATTCCAATAGAGCCCAAGAGTGTTTGGCTGGAGCAGACGAGATTGAATCTAGTAAGGCTTGTTCGAGTGTTGCTCCTGCCCAGGTAGCTGAGTGTATTGAATCTAAAAACTTGGGCCACTGGGTGTTTGCTTTTTGATTCTCTGCCGCAACTTTGCTTTGGAAACTCTCTAGAAGTTGAGCCCCCACACAAACACAGACGGCAATAGAAATCAGCAGAGAGTTTGTAATCACGGCGAGGATGACAACTGCGCTAGCGAGTCCACCAAGTAGCAGCAAGACAAACTGAGCTGGTTGAATGCTTTGGTATCCCGCCTGTATCAGTAGATTTTCTATCTTGTTCACAGTGCAACCTCAACCCAATTGCCTTGGCCATCTGATTTGATCACCTGAGACGCTTTCCTCTTGCCCTGAGCATCCATCTGGCAGTGGACTACGAGTCCGATGGTTCTCTCTACTGTTTGTGAAACGAACGAAGCAGGTATGTTCTCACCAGCGAGCAAAGGCAGCAACTTTAACTTTTCCAAAGCATCAAATGCTGAGTTCGCATGTATTGTGCAAAGTCCTGCGATTCCAGAATTCAAGGCAATCAGAAGATCAAGTGCCTCAGCCTGTCTCACTTCGCCAATTACCAACCGAGTTGGCCTCATTCTCAATGCTTCTTTGACAAGTCTTCGAAGTGTTATCTCACCAACGCCTTCAAGGTTTGCTTGCCTAGCTTGCATAGCAACCCAGTCCACATAATTTGTTCTAATCTCAAAGGTCTCTTCAACACTTACTAAGCGGTCTGTCTCTGAACCAACATCTAGCAGTGCACATAACAATGTTGTTTTACCTGCCTGAGTTGCTCCAGATACCAAAATGTTTTGACCTGCTCGAAACTCAGCAGCTAAGAAATTTGCCAATTCCAAGGACATTGTCCTGAGCTGAATCAGGCTTTGAAGTGTAAAGACGCGGCTGGGAAACTTTCTAATGTTGACCGACCAGTGATTCCTTGTCACATCAGGAATAACAACATGCAATCTAGAACCGTTTTGCAAGGTTGAATCAACAAATGGCTCTGATCTATCCAGTCGTCTTCCTGAATCTCGGAGCATGCGCTCCACCATTTGACGAATATCGAGTGCCGTTAGGTTTAGGTTCAGCTGTCTCTTCAGTGAGTTCTCATAGACAAATGCTTTGCCAGGAGCATTGATCCAGATTTCTTCAATATCTGGGTTAACAATCAATTCATCAAGCGGTCCATAACCTGAAAGAGCACTTCTGACCTCTCCTACGAGGTCTGATTCAACTAACTGCGGTAGGCCTTGTCCACCTTCAAAAGCTTCATCAACGGCCTTGGAGATGGCCTGATCAATCGAGTCTGGTCCAGTGGATAGCAGTGTTCTGGCTCTCTCAGCGATGAGTTGGACTGTTTCTCTGGGCATGACCCCATGTTTACAAATCCCCAGATATGTTGCTCAGGTTCTCCACAGGCAAAGCTTTCATTTTTCACATAGAATAGGAAGGCTCGCGGGAGTGGCGAAATTGGCAGACGCACTAGATTTAGGTTCTAGCGCCTTAGGCGTGTGGGTTCAAGTCCCACCTTCCGCACCAGCAACAAAGAAGCTGGCTCTTTTGAAAAGAGCTGGCTTTATTTGTTTAACTCTTGGACAGCCCGTAATGCTGCATCAGCATCAATGATGCCAATGCCGCACTCTCCTGTTGTGAGGGTGCTGCCATCATTCATAGTGGTCTCAATGATTTGATATTCACAGTCAGAGTTTGGATTGAAAGGTCTGGCTGTGCTGCTGAGAATTTCCCAAACCTGTGTGTAAGTCAATGATGGACGTATGGAATACATAAGCGCAACAACACCAGCAGCAATAGGTGAAGCCATACTTGTTCCTTGCTCAGCGCCATAAGTGGCCCTGCCGGGACCAGTCTTGCCATCATTGGTTGTTGACCAGATAAGACCACCAGCTGGTTTGTTGAGTCCCACTCGATCATCCCCTCCAGGAGCCGATATGTCCACTCCTATGTAGAATCCTTGAGCGTTTGAGTAGCCAGAATAATTGCTGTAGTAAGAACGATCACCAGTGATACCTGTGGCACCAATTGTGATGTTGCCGTAACAGTTACCTGGATAAGAGTTTGTTGCTAACTGATTATCATTTCCAGCGGAAGTAACTATAGTTACATTTCTTCTCTTAGATTCATCAATTGCGAGTTGAGTTGCTGAGTTTGAATAACATGTTGAGAATATTGAAGAACCGATTGAGAGGTTAATAACTTTTGCTGGATTCGGGTTCTGGATAATTCCAGTTAGCTTCACTCCAAGTGCCCAGTTAATTCCTGCAGCTATATCACTCTCTGATCCACCATTCACTCCAAGAACTCGAACGGGTGAAATCTTGACGTTCGGAGCCACACCTGAGATACCAATGTCATTTGTCTCTGCCGCAATTATTCCTGAAACGTGAGTTCCATGCCAAGAGCTTGGCACCAATGAGCTCTCGTAATCACCTGGGTCCTCAGGGTTAGCATCCCTACCATTTCCATCTCTGGCATTTGTTGCGTCTGTAATCATGTCGTAGCCCGTGACGATGTTGCCATCTAGGTCAGGATGCTCTGTGATGCCAGTATCTAGAACGGCAACAACAATAGAAGGGACTCCTTGAGTTATCTTCCAAGCCTTAGATGCGTTGATTCCATAGGTTCCATCTAGATACCATTGCTGGCTCTTCATAGGATCCAAGACTTCAGCGACCGGAGTTGAAGAAACTGAGCCGCGTTTGTTTGTAGCGGTGACAATAACTTGATAGTTCTTACCCGCTTGAAGACCACTCAGGGTGCAAGAAACCCCTGTTGATGAACAAGTTGATTTCGATGAATCTGAAGCTGTTGCCGTTACTGAGTAACTTACAGGCAAACCACCACGTTCGATAGAACCTTGTGTAACCCACGTAATCAAAGGATTGCTCGAGGTAATGATTCCAGGTGATTGAAGGACTGGGGTTTGAGGGACTGCGCTAGGAATCACTTTGGCTACCAATGAGTCCTTGCTGATGGCCATGTACTTTGAGTTAGCAGTCTTTGTGACTGTAGCAACCTTAAAACTTGCTGGCTCACCAGCAATGATTGCATTGGTAACAGCTATGGATGTTGCCCTACTCTTTGTGTTGCTAACAATGACTACATATTTTTCTAGAACTTTGTCGTACTTACTAATTCGATAGCCCCATAGGAATCCCCCGTTTAGTTTCTTAGGAGCAACCCAGCTCAAGCTCACTTTTGCTTTGGTGGGAGAACTCGACGACCAGCTGTCTTTAGCGGTCACTTTTGTTGGAGCAGCACTCGCTTTTAGATTTGAGAGCTTTGGTGTTGCCAAGTTGTAGCGTGCCTTGGTGAGGAGATGATCTAGATAGACGGCCTCAACACTTGGGCTCTTTGCTACCTTGTTAGCAATAGCAAGAGCTTCTCTCTCGGTAAGTGGTTTTGGAAACTTAGCAGTGTGAAGACCAAGTCCAACATCTACTCCTGGCTCTAGCTTTTGTTCTGACAGATCCAGAGCAACCTGGTTGCCGAAGATATCTATTGGGACAACGCCATCGCGATACTTGATAACTAAGCCAACTACCGGCTCATCTTTATATGAACTCTCGCTGGAAACTTTTGCCAGCCCTGCTGATGAAACCATTGCTGTCAGGTAGCCGAGTGCTAACAGCACGACAAGTGCTATTGCCGTGAATTTGACTACTGGCTTCATGCTTTTACTCTAGACCGTGACACTGACAGGATGCTGAAGTTAATCACAGACTTTTCTGTAAAAGAATTGTCCCTAACCAGCGATTGAATTTGAAGCCAACCTTAGCCAAATGCCCTTGCTTCTTAAATCCAAAGGCTTCATGCAGAGCAATAGAGGTGTCTGCACCTTTATCGCTAATGACAGCAACAATTTCCTTGACTCCAGCAGCCTTAGATCTATCAATAAGTTCAGCTAGGAGTTTTGTGCCAAGTCTCTTACCAATAGCTGCAGGACGAAGATAAATGGTGTTCTCGACTGTTCGTCTATACGCAGCTTTTGCTCTCCATGGAGCTACATAGGCAAAGCCCAAAACATTGCCTGAAGAAGATTGAGCAACGATGAATGGTAAACCGAGACCATTTAAGTACTCAAGTTTGTCTAGCCAGGTTTCTTCTGTGCTCTTCTCAATATCAAAAGTAACTACTGAATTGATTACGTAGTAGTTGTAGATCTCAGTGATGTGCTTAACGTCATCAGATGTGGCCGCACGTAGCTCAATAGCCTCAACGGAGATCTCTTCTTGAGCACCCTTGGACTTGAGCAACCTAACTAGTCGCCAACGTGATTCTGAATCTAGAGGCAAATCATCACTTCCTTACAAAGACCAATCTATCGGCTCTAAACCTAGAGCAACTAGATGTTCATTAGTTTTACTAAACGGCTTGGACCCAAAGAAGCCTCGATATGCAGATAGCGGAGAAGGATGAACCGATTCGACCAATCTGCAATTGACGGCAGTTTGAGCCACTTCCCTGCCAAGTTCAATTGCTGGTGAACCCCAAAGAATAAACACCAGCTTGTTTCGCTTAGCAAGTTGGATGAGTGCTTCTCGTGTGAACTCCTCCCAACCAAGTTTCGAGTGACCACCTGCTTTACCAATTTGAGTTGTGAGCGTCCTGTTTAGGAGTAACACCCCCTGGTCCGTCCATTTAGATAGATCGGCTTGGCTCTTTGCCTCTAGCCCCAAGTCGTCACTCAGTTCTTTGACTATGTTGACTAAGCTTCGGGGCATTTTGCTTTCATGATTCATAGCAAAAGCCAAGCCAATTGCATCACCTTCAGTTGGGTAGGGATCTTGACCCAGAATGATCACCTTTATATTGGCTGGATCCATTTCGAAGGCTCGCATGACTTGATTGATTCCAGGAGTTGCTTGAGTCTCCGCCAGAACTCTTTCTTCTATAGCCTCAAGCTTCGGCTTTTGCTGGACCAGCCAATACTGCCAAGTTGGATGCATCGATTCAAAGAACATTAATGAAGGTCAATCTCGGTCTAGTTCTCTGCGTCGAGGATGAAGTCAAGATCGAGAGACAACAGAGCTCTGTCAGCTGTCACAAGTTGGGCTCCAGAAGCGGAAGCTTGAGCGAGTATCAGGCGATCGAAAGGGTCATGTTTAGCAAGTGAGCCAAAACGCAAGATCTCATTTGCCGCATTATTGGTGAATTCCGAAACTTGAATGTTGGCACTCTCGAATTGTTTAGATAAATCGTTAGGTATCTTGATTCCCCCTAACATCGACTTCATGTTGAGCTCAGCAATGGAGATACTCGAGACTGACACGTCTTTAGCTGTTTGAATCAGCTTTTTAGTCTTGGGCCCAAGCCTCCCTGGTGAGCCTGCTACCCAAACTGCTACATGGGTATCAAGAAGGACTATGGATGGCAAGACTACGCCTTTTCGAAAAGTGCATTGAACTTAGCATCTAAGGCTTCCCATGCTGAGTCAGATAAATCGCTGATTTCACCTTTTGCAAACCCAAGCTTTCTATAGGGAGTCTCTTCTTCATACTTGACTAACCTAAGGACTGGTTTACCAGCTCTGGCAATAGTGACTTCAGCTCCAGACTCTACTTCTTCAACAAGCTTGGAGAAGTGGGTCTTTGCTGCATGGATGTTCACAACTTTCTTCATAGCCTAAGCATAAGTGGACTAACTTAGTCCAGTCAAGAGACACGACCTAATTGTGGATAATTAGGTCTAATTCAACACAATTGGCAAACCTATGGTGCGCCGTTTAGTGCCAAGATAGAAGCACCTCACGAAAGAAGAGCCCTATGGACCAGAACCAACTCAAGAGCCAAGCCAATGCAAAGCAGGAGAAGCTTGTCTCTATAAGACGTGCTTTGCACCAGGTTCCTGAGTTTGGACTAGATCTACCTAAGACCCTGGCTATTGTCCTGAAAGAAGTTGAAGGTCTTGGTGAGGTAACTCTAGGTAAAGGTATGACTGCAGCTGCAGTTGTAATTAGAGGTAGCCAGCCAGGTCCAACTGTTCTTCTAAGAGCAGACATGGATGCTCTAGCTGTTGAAGAAGACACTGGTTTAGATTTTGCTTCAACTAACGGTTACATGCATGCCTGTGGTCATGACCTACATATGGCAATGGGTATTGGTGCAGCCCAACTTATCGCTGAGAACAAAGATCAACTAAAAGGAAATGTTGTGATGTTCTTCCAGCCAGGTGAAGAAGGTCATGATGGAGCTGGAGTAATGCTCTCTCAAGACATGCACCTAGCTTCTGGTGAAATGCCTATTGCTGCATTTGGTCTGCACGTATTCTCTATTCCTGAACCAGGACTATTCCTATCTCGCAAGGGAACCATGATGGCTTCTGCTGGAGATCTACTTGTGACCCTAAAGGGAAAAGGTGGACATGGTTCAATGCCATGGGCCGCTAAAGACCCAATCACCGGAATGATTGAAATCCTAAGTTCGCTGCAGTCATACATCGCTAAGAACTTTGATGCTCTAGACCCAATCGTTCTAAACGTTGGTTGGATCAAGGCAGGTAATGACCACACCACCAACATCGTTCCTGAGTCTGTGAGCTTTGGAGCAACAGTTAGATCTTTCTCTAAGAAGGGTTACGACGATACCCGCACCAAGATTCCAGCATTTATCAAGAACATGGCTGCTGCCTTCGAACTAGAAGCAGAGATTGAATTCACCCCGGCAACCAAGGTGCTTATCAATGACCACGGTGCCGTTGACCGTGTTGAGCGAGTGACCAAGGAACTCTTTGGAGAAGCTCGATACATGAACATGGATCAGCCAATCCCAGGTGGTGAGGACTATGCCAGCATCGTTGAAGTTATCCCTGGTGCATTCGTATTCCTAGGTGCTGCCTACCCTGGCACTACCCCAGGAGAACGCGAAGCAAACCACAGTAATAAGGCTAAGTTTGATGATGGAGTGCTAGCCGATGGTGCCGCACTTCTGGCAGCCCTAGCCTTTGACACCTTAGATGAGGCTGCTTCTAAGTAATCCCCCTCTGGTCAATGACGTCCAGGTAAACAAAAGTTACCAAAAAGTTTCAGGCCTAGCTTGGCCTAAATCTTGTTTGTACTTACCCTTGAGACACATACCAAAGAGAGAGAAAAACCATGAGCAACCAACCTTCTGAATGGGGCTTTGAAACGGCACAGATCCACGCTGGTGCAACCCCAGATCCAACCACCAATGCAGTTGTTACACCTATCTATAACACCACTGCCTACGTCTTCAACTCATCAGAGCATGCAGCCAATCTGTTTGGTCTAGCTGAGTTCGGTAACATCTACACCCGCATCATGAACCCAACTCAGGATGTTGCTGAGAAGAGAATTGCTGCTCTTGAAGGTGGCACAGCGGCCCTACTACTTTCTTCTGGTCAAGCAGCAGAGACCTTTGCGATTCTAAACATCGCTCAGGCTGGGGACCACATTGTTTCTTCATCATCTATTTATGGTGGAACATACAACCTCTTCAAGTACACCTTGCCAAAGCTAGGTATCGAGACTACTTTCGTTGAAGATCAGGATGATGCAGCTGCTTGGGCTGCTGCAGTTAGACCAAACACCAAGGCATTCTTTGCTGAGACTATTGGTAACCCTAAGGTCAACATTCTTGACATCCAGAAGGTTGCTGATGTTGCTCACGAAGCTGGTGTTCCACTAATCGTGGACAACACAGTTGCAACTCCTTACCTAGTAAAGCCACTTGAGCACGGAGCAGACATTGTTATTCACTCTGCTACCAAGTTCCTTGGTGGTCACGGAACAGTAGTTGCTGGTGCAATTGTTGACGGTGGAAAGTTTGCTTGGTCTAAGTCAGACAAGTTCCCAGGTCTAACTACCCCAGACGAGTCTTACCACGGTGTTAACTACACAGCAGCTCTTGGTGATGGCATTGCCTACATCATCAAGGCACGTGTTCAGCTACTCCGTGACCTAGGTGCAGCTATTGCTCCAGCTAGTGCATGGCAGTTGCTTCAGGGTATTGAAACTCTTAGCCTTCGTATCGAAAGACACGTTGAGAACGCTAAGAAGGTTGCTACCTGGCTAGGAGCCCATCCACAGGTTGAGTCAGTTAACTATGCAGCTCTTCCTTCTTCACCATGGTTTGAAGCAGCTAAAAAGTATGCCCCTAAGGGTCCTGGCGCTATCGTCTCATTCGAAATCAAGGGTGGTCGTGAAAAGGGATCTAAGTTTGTTGATTCACTAGAACTCTTCTCACATGTTGCCAACATTGGTGATGTGAGATCTTTAGTTATTCACCCAGCATCAACCACACACTCACAGCTAACACCTGCTCAGCAACTAACCGCTGGTGTGACTCCGGGTCTAATCAGATTGTCTGTTG
The DNA here is from genome assembly GCA_044373385.1 of Rhodoluna sp. Lineage (GTDB taxonomy): Bacteria > Actinomycetota > Actinomycetes > Actinomycetales > Microbacteriaceae > Rhodoluna. Next base: position 5,403 of record JBILQF010000009.1, on the reverse strand, counting down.
GACTTGAGTCAATCGATGATCTCCTTGCAGATCTAGAAACTGGCTTTGCAGCAGCAAAGTAAGGGCAGTAGCCTCTAACTAAATGGAATTTCAAACACCTGAGGACACCGTCCCCTCCGAGCTCATTACCGAAGAGCTAACCCGACAACTAGTCGGGAAGCCTAAGGCAACTGGGGCTTGGCGGGACGGTGATCCTTCTGGTGATAGATCTTTCGCAAACCTAAATCCCCTCTCTCTTGAATCAGGTAAAGAACTACTTGGTGCCAAAATAGCTTTTGAATCTTGGGGTGAACTAAATGCAGATTCCTCTAATGCAGTTTTAGTTCTTCATGCTCTTACCGGTGACTCTCACGCGGTAGGCAAAGCCAGCAAAGAACACCCAACTGAAGGTTGGTGGAGTGAACTAATTGGTCCAGGGCTTGCACTTGATACCAACAAATACTTTGTGGTTGCACCAAACATTCTTGGTGGTTGCCAGGGTTCAACCGGACCTGCTTCGCTAGATAAAACAGGTAGAGAATACGGCTCAAGATTTCCCTACCTAACCATTAGAGATCAGGTATCTGCTCAGGTTGCTCTTAGTGATGTTCTGAAGATTGACTCTTGGCATGCAATCATCGGTGGCTCTATGGGTGGCATGCACGTACTTGAATGGGCTATTCAGTACCCAAGCAGAGTGCAAAGAATTGCTGTTATCGCTGCCCCTGCTGTTACATCAGCAGATCAGATTGCCTTGAACTCAGTTCAGGTAGAAGCCATCAAGACTGACCCTAACTTTGCTAAGGGTAACTACTATGACGCTAAAGCAGGTCTTGGTCCTCATGCTGGTTTAGCGCTTGCTAGAAGAATGGCGTTGCTGAATTACCGTTCCCCTAGTGAACTAAATGAACGCTTTGATAGAAGCTGGCAGAGTGAAATCAATCCCCTAGGTGAAGGTGGCCGCTTCGCTGTTGTCTCTTATCTAGATTTCCATGGCAATAAATTCACTAGAAGATTTGATGCCAATTCATACATCACACTTTTGGAAGCTATGAACTCTCATGATGTTGGAAGAGGTAGAAAGTCAGCGAAAGCAGCACTCGGCAAGATAAAGGCAAAGACCATGGTTATCGGTATCGATAGCGATCGACTCTTTCCTATTGAGAATCAGAAATTTATTGCTGAGAACCTGAATGTTGATTTAGTTGGTGGAAAGCTACACACCATCAAGAGCTCTTTCGGTCACGACGGCTTCCTTATTGAATATAAGAAGGTCGGACCCCTTCTAGCTAAGCTACTTCGCTCTTAGCCTTATTACCCAACTTAGTTAGTTGGATGTTTGCATAAACCAGGATTGCAATAAGCCCTAGGTTCTTGAGGATTAGAAGTGTTACTCCAAGCGCTTGACCATCAAGTAGCGAACCATAGAACACTGGGAAGATAAGCCAAGTAATGGCTGAGGTGAAAATGGTTAGCCAAACAACTAACTTCCAGTTAGCTGTCTTAGCCAAGATTCCAAACAACACAGCAGCAACTATCCAAAGTTGATACTGCGGTGATCCAACCTTGTTGAACACAATCAGATCCATAGTTGCAGTTAGGAACATCCAAGCAAACAGAGTGTTTGTGTCGGCCCCTTGTCGTTTAGCTCTAAACCCTAGGAAAACTGTGATGGCTAGTGCTCCGAATTGAACAAGAGTCATCAAGCTAGCAATCTCCGCTACACCTGCTCCTGATACTTGGAAGGTAATAATGGTGTTGTCGTAGTAAACATCAGCACCAGGAATCTGTAACAAGATTTGAACTAGCCAGATAATGGCTACTGTTGCTTCCACCTGAATACCGCGACCAGATTGCATGGTGATAAAGCTAAACATATTTTGGTTACCACCAAGAAGTAGCCCAATGAGAACCAATACTCCAGTTCCAATCGCCATATGTAGAAGGAATCTGAATCTTCTATCTGAAACTACAAAACCTGTGAAGATTCCAGCCATTGGTGAAACCTTGATCCAGGTTGCCAGGCTAAAGAACTGCATAGATAGAGATTCTCTTTTCTTCAGGAAAGAGACAACTGCTAGAACACAGAGAGCAAGGCTGAACACTTCTAATCTGCCAAGGGCTACAGGACCGGTTAGGAAGATGCATCCAATTAGGAACCAAGCACCTTTGACTCGGTCCATCTGTCTACCCCAGCCCAAGAGATATGCAATCAGAAGCATGTTTACATTCACAACAAGAATGAACCATCCGGTCATATAACTAGCTGGCCAAATCAAGTCAACAAGCATGATTGGGATGTTGGCTAGATATGGATAGACCCATGGCTGATTAATGCCAAGTATTTTGCCATCTGTGAAGCCTGCATTAGCCCAAGCTGAATATGTGTAGCGAACATCGCTGTAAGGATCACCGCTTAGAGACCCTGCCCAGATAAGAATCATTTGAGCCACCAAAGCAACGGCTAGAACGAACCAGAACTTACTAAACAGCAGTTCAAGGCGCGGCAATAGATTTGCTTTCAACTGAGTTCTCCTTGATTGTCCCTTTTGCAATTCTAGGCGCGAAGCTTTCTAGCCTTGACTAGGCTGGGGCTATGACCAAGCTATTTGAACCTATAACTATTCGTAGTAAGACCTCTAGAAACCGCATTTGGATTGCTCCAATGTGTCAGTACTCATGTGAGAACAAGGATGGCATGCCATCTTCATGGCATGTTGTGCACCTAGGCTCCAGAGCTGTTGGTGGAGCAGGTCTAGTCATGTGTGAGGCAACAGCGGTTAGCCCTGAAGGACGCATTAGTCCTTGGGATGCGGGAATTTGGAATGATGAGCAAGCTAATGCTTGGCGTGAAGTTACAGACTTCATAAGAGAGCACGGCTCTCTAGCAGCAATTCAACTAGCTCACGCTGGAAGAAAAGCTAGCAACTACAGATCTTGGTCAGGTCAAGGAGCAGTTTCGATTGCAGATGGTGGCTGGGAACCTGTTTCATCAACCAGTGAAGCATTTCCTGAATCCAATACCCCTCATGAACTAGCTACCGAAGAGGTTTACTCATCTATTCAAGATTGGGTTGATGCAGGCGTTAGATCAATCAAAGCTGGTTTTGATGTGATTGAGATCCACGCTGCTCATGGTTATCTAGTGCACCAATTCCTCTCGCCTATCACTAACCAAAGAACAGATGAGTTTGGTGGATCTATTGAAAAGCGTGCCAAGTATTTAGTTGACATAGTCAAAGGCATAAGAAACGCAGTTGGTGAAGATATTCCAATCATCGTTAGATTCTCCGCTACCGATTACCGTGAAGATGGCTTCACAGTTGAGCAGTGTGCTGAGGTAGCAAAGCTTTGTGAAGAAGTTGGTGCTGATGTATTTGATATCTCAAGTGGTGGTTTGATTCTTGGAGTGAAGATTCCATTTGGTCCTGGCTACCAAGTTCCTATGGCTAATGACATTGCTTTAGAAGTTGATTCACCGGTAGCCGCTGTTGGTTTGATTACCGAATCTAAGCAAGCAGAAGAAATACTTCAAACAACTGATGTTGAAATAATCATGATTGGAAGGCTGTCTCTAAGAGATCCTTATTGGCCACTAAGAGCAGCTCATGAACTAGGAGTTGAGGTTGACTACTGGCCTAACCAATACATCAGAGGAACTTATCCTGCTTAGTCACGTCTAGTGGCGTCTTGAACTTCACCAACAAGTTCTTCAAGAATATCTTCTAAGAACAACAGACCAACAGGCTTACCATCATCATTGAAGTTAGCCATCAGATGCTGTCTATCTCTCTTCATCAAAGCAAGAGCATCTTCTAGTTCAACAGTTCCACCAATTGACTTCACAGTTCTAAGTAGCTTGCGTTCAACCGGTTCATCCGCTTCTTCTTCATCACTGTCAATAACATCTTTGAGGTGAAGGTAACCTTCAATCTCTCCTGAGTCATTAAGAATCAGGTAGCGGCTAAAGCCATGCTTAGCAACAGCTTGCTCAATTTCTCTAGGTGTGACATCTAGATTGAAAGTAATTAGGTTCTCGATTGGAACAAGAATGTCTTGAACTTTCTTATCGGTGAACTCAAAAGTATTTCCAATAGCACCGGTAGCATCAATCAGCACTCCCTCCCGGGTTGAGTGCTCAACAATGTTTTCTACCTGATCAAGTGTGTAGGCACTGTTTGTCTCGTTTACAGCCTTCACCCCAAATAGTCCAAGTACAACGTTAGCCAAACCGTTTAGTACAACAACTACTGGCTTCAATACAAGTGAAAGTCCATAGGCAATAGGAACTAGAACTAGGGCTGCTCGCTCAGGAATAGAGAAGGCAATGTTCTTTGGAACCATCTCGCCAAGAAGCACGTGCAGGAAAGTAACAACCGCAAGAGCTATAACAAATGAGGTTGCATAAGTAGCATCTTCGCCAAGTCCTAGAGCGTAAAGCGGACCCTTAAGAAGTTGCTGAACACTTGGCTCAACAACAATAAGAATCAAAAGCGCACAAATAGTAATACCTAGTTGACAGGTAGCAACTATGAGGCTCACGTTTTCCATACCCTTGATGGTTAATTGAGCTGGTCTTGAACCTGCTTCTGCTCTTGGCTCAATCTGAGCTCTTCTAGCCGAGAAGATGGCGAACTCAGCAGCAACGAAGAAAGCACTAGCTGATAGCAGACCTATGAATGAAAAGAGAGCAACGATTGGATCATTCATCTTTGTCACCTGCCTCAGGTACTTGAATATCAGGAACAAAACGGATTCGGTCTACTCTTCTACCGTCCATGCGTTCTACTCGCAGTAGTCCGCCATCAATCTGAACTTCATCACCAACAGCAGCTACACGACCTAGCTGTGACATTAGGTAACCGGCAACAGTTTCGTAGGAACCATCTTCAGGAACCTTAACAGCTAGTTTTTCTAGAAGTTCATCTGGTCTATACATGCCAGGGAAAGAGTAGGACTGATCTTTACCACCGGTGATTTCAACCTTGGCTCTATCGTGCTCATCACCGAGTTCACCAACTAGTTCTTCAATAAGGTCTTCGAGGGTAACGATTCCTGCTGTGCCACCATACTCATCAACAACAATGGCTAACTGCAATCCATGGGACCTCAACACACCCATCAGCTTTTCTAGAGACATTGTCTCAGGAACTCTAAATGGTTCAACCATCAAAGCGGTAGCAGGAACCGTTGAACGCTTTTCTCGAGGAACAGATGCAGCTGCTTTTACGTGGACGATGCCATCTACGTCATCGGTTGAACCTGTGAACACTGGGAATCTTGAGAAGCCTGTGCTGTGTGAAAGAGAAATAACATCCTGAACTGTTGCAGAAGCATCAAGCGAGGTTAGCTTAGTTCTAGGAGTCATGACTTCAGCAGCAGTGAGCTGAGATAGCTCAAGAGTCTTAGAGATTAGGTCTGCTG
>JBILQF010000003.1:0-143204 GCA_044373385.1 Rhodoluna sp. | reverse complement strand
TGGTGAGCCAGGTTGGTATCGGAACAGTGGCTGCAGGTGTAGCTAAAGCTAAAGCTGACGTGATTCTAGTTTCTGGTCACGATGGTGGTACAGGTGCTTCGCCTCTGAACTCACTAAAGCATGCTGGCACACCTTGGGAACTAGGCCTTGCTGAAACTCAGCAGACCCTTATGGTCAACGGCTTGAGAGATAGAGTCTCTGTTCAAGTTGATGGTCAGATGAAGACTGGACGCGATGTTGTTATTGCTGCACTACTTGGTGCTGAAGAATTCGGTTTTGCTACCGCACCACTAGTTGTTTCTGGTTGTGTAATGATGCGAGTCTGTCACTTAGATACTTGCCCTGTAGGTGTGGCAACACAAAACCCTGACCTAAGGGCAAGATTCACAGGTCAAGCAGAGCATGTAGTTAACTTTTTCATGTTCCTAGCCGAAGAAGTTAGAGAGTATCTAGCTTCACTTGGATTCAGATCTCTGGATGAAGCAATTGGTCATTCTGAATTGTTGGATGCAAATAGAGCAATTAGCCACTGGAAGGCTGACGGGTTAGACCTAACTCCAATCCTGTCTGCACCTAAGCCGAACACCGGACCACTTCGCCGATTCACCTACCAAGACCACGAGTTGGAGAAGCACTTCGACCACCAGCTAATCAAGTTGAGCACTTCAGCACTAGAAGATGCTCAGCAGGTCATCATTGATCTTCCTATCAACAACACAGCTCAAGCAGTTGGAACCATGCTTGGGCATGAAGTTACTAAGAGGTATGGAGCTGCTGGATTACCTGAAGCAACAATCGATGTCCGGGTAACTGGTTCAGCTGGTCAATCCTTTGGTGCCTTTATCCCTCGCGGAATCAAGCTAACAATCTCAGGTGACTCTAACGACTACGTAGGTAAAGGTTTGTCAGGTGGACTGATTGTTGTGAAGCCATCAGAGAGTTCTGTATTCCCTGCAGATCAGAACGTTATCGCAGGAAACGTAATTGGTTACGGAGCTACAAGCGGAAGTATGTTCTTGAGTGGAATTGTCGGAGAAAGATTCCTGGTAAGAAACTCTGGAGCGACAGCTGTTGTTGAAGGTGTTGGTGACCACGGTCTTGAGTACATGACTGGTGGAGCAGCTCTGATTCTAGGAAGAACCGGAAAGAACTTTGCTGCTGGCATGTCAGGTGGTGTTGCTTATGTCTACAAGCTAAGAGCTGACCTTGTAAACCATAATGCTTTGACTGATGGTGAAATAGACCTTCTTCCACTAGACGAAACCGATGCTGCTGCAGTTCAAACCCTTCTTGAGAGACATGTTCTTGAGACAGGTTCGAATCTAGCTTCGTCATTGCTAGAAGGTTTTAGTGAGTCTCAAAGGCATTTCACAAAGGTTTTGCCAAGAGACTATGCAAATGTTAAGAAGATTCAGGCAGCTGCAACTTTGAACGGTGAAGACCTCGACGGCAGCGAAGTTTGGAAAAGAATTTTGGAGGTGAGCGTAAATGGCAGATCCTAGAGGCTTTCTAAAAGTCACTGAGCGAGAGACGGCAAAGCGTAGACCCATTGAAGTTCGTATCAAGGACTGGAAAGAAGTTTACGAACCTACTGACCCTGCAGTTCTAAAGAACCAAGCGGGTAGATGCATGGACTGCGGTATCGCGTTCTGTCACCATGGCTGTCCACTGGGAAACCTAATTCCTGAATGGAACGATCTAACCTGGCGTCAAGACGGTAAGTCAGCAATTGAACGTCTACACGCAACTAACAACTTCCCAGAATTTACTGGAAAGCTTTGCCCGGCTCCTTGTGAGAGTTCTTGTGTACTTGGTATTAATCAACCTGCAGTAACAATCAAAGAGATTGAAGCTTCAATCATTGAGCAAGCTTTTGATAAAGGTTGGGTAGAAGCTCACGCACCAGAGCGTATGACTGGTAAGACTGTTGCAATTGTTGGTTCTGGCCCTGCTGGTTTGGCTGCGGCTCAGCAATTAACTAGAGCTGGCCACACCGTTGCTGTCTATGAAAAAGATGACCAAATCGGTGGGCTTCTTCGCTACGGTATTCCTGATTTCAAGATGGAGAAGTATCACATCGATCGTCGCTTGGAACAGATGGAAGCTGAGGGCACCAGATTCAGAACTGGTGTTTCTATCGGCACTGACATCAGCTGGGAAGACCTATTCAGACGATACGAGGCAGTCCTTGTAGCCACAGGGGCTCCTAGACCTAGAGATCTTCAAGTTGAGGGTAGAGACCTAGATGGTATTCACTTTGCGATGGATTACCTCACTCAGGCAAACAAAGTTGTTTCAGGATACGAAGTAGAGAACCAAACACTAGCCACTGGCAAGAAAGTTATCATTCTTGGTGGCGGTGACACTGGAGCGGACTGTCTAGGAACTGCTACACGTCAAGGAGCTGTATCTGTAACAACACTTGCCATTGGAAATCAGCCTCCGGCTGAGAGATCAGAGAATCAGCCTTGGCCAACTTTCCCAAACCTGTTTGAAGTCGCTAGTGCTCATGAAGAGTTCGGTGAGCGCAAGTATCTAGCCAACACAGTTCGCTTCGTCGGTGCGAACGGCAAGGTTAAGGGCATCGAAGTAGCAGAGACAGAGTTCATTGATGGCAGAAGAGTTCCTAAGTCAGGAACAGAGACCGTCATCGAGGCAGATTTGGTCTTACTTGCACTTGGCTTCACCGGACCTGAGTCAAACATCTCTGTTGATTCAACTGCAGTTGAAAAAGATGAGAAGTCAAACTTGGCTAGAAACCAGAAGTACGCCACAAACATTGATGGAGTGTTTGTAGCAGGAGATGCTGGTAGAGGAGCAAGCCTAATCGTTTGGGCTATTGCTGAGGGTAGAGCCGCAGCTGCTGCAATCGATGAGTACCTAGAGGGGTCAACATCCCTGCCAGCACCAGTTAAACCAACAGACACAGGAATTCACGCCTAACCCTTCGGTAGGCTTGTAAATATAAAGCAAAAACAAAAGGAAAATATGAGACGCGCGAAAATCATTGCGACCCTAGGACCAGCAGTTTCAACCTATGAATCAATCAGAGCCATTGTTGAAGCTGGTGTAGATGTAGCTCGTATGAACCTGAGCCACGGAAGCTATGACGTTCACGAAGGCGTCTACAACCTCGTTCGCAAGGTAGCCGCGGATCTAAACAAGCCAATTGGTATCTTCGTAGACCTTCAAGGTCCAAAGATTCGTCTTGGAAGATTCGCTGATGGTCCGGTGACTCTTGTAAAGGGTGCAACCTTCACAATCACAATTGAAGACATTCAGGGTGATGTAAACATTTGTTCAACTACCTTCAAGGGATTACCAGGAGATGTCAAGGTTGGCGACGTACTCCTAATTGACGATGGAAAAGTTGGTCTGCGTGCAACTGCTGTTGACGACAAGTCTGTAACCACAGTTGTTGAAGTAGCGGGTGTTATCAGCAACAACAAGGGAATTAACCTACCTGGTGTTGCTGTTAACGTGCCTGCACTTAGCGAGAAGGATGAGGATGATCTTCGTTGGGGCATCCGTCTCGGTGTTGACATGATTGCTCTTTCATTCGTTAGAAACGCTTCAGACATTGTCCGCGTTCACGAAATCATGAAAGAAGAAGGAAAGTTCCTTCCTGTTATTGCAAAAATTGAAAAACCTCAGGCTGTTGATGCTCTTGAGGAAATCATCGACGCATTCGATGGTGTTATGGTTGCCCGAGGAGATCTAGGTGTCGAGCTTCCTTTCTGGCAGGTGCCACTAGTTCAAAAACGTGCAATCGAGTTGTCAAGAAGATGGGCAAAGCCTGTAATCGTTGCGACTCAGATGCTTGAGTCAATGATTACCGCTTCTAGACCAACTAGAGCTGAAGCAAGCGATGTGGCTAACGCGGTGCTTGATGGTGCTGACTGCCTAATGCTTTCTGGAGAAACATCTGTAGGCGAGTACCCAGTAGAGACTGTTGCTGCCATGGCAAGCATCATTGAATCAACTGAAGATAACGGACTGAGCCGAATTCCACCTCTTGGCACAAAGCCACACACTCATGGTGGAGCAGTGACGCTAGCTGCTGCTGAGATCGCGGAACTTCTAGGTTCTAAGTTCATCTGTGTCTTTACAGAAAGCGGAGATTCACTTAGACGAGTATCTCGCCTTCGTCACGAGATTCCAACTATTGCGTTCACACCTTCAGAGGAGACCCAACGCCGTCTATCTCTGGTATGGGGATCAAACGTACACTTGGTTCAAGAAGTCACTCACACCGATGAGATGATGCACCAAGTTGATGAAGTTTTGATTGGTAAAGGTATTGCCAAGGTTGGTGACGAAGTAGTTGTGGTCGCAGGATCACCTCCTGGGATTCCAGGTTCAACAAACTCTCTTAGAGTTCACCGCGTTGGGGATGCTATCAACGGAGCAGCCCCGGCTTACGCCAGATAGAGAAATACCCCCAAAGCCATTTGGGGGTTTTCTTTTCTTGTGCCGAAGGTGGGAGTCGAACCCACACGCCCTTTCGAGCAAAGCATTTTGAGTGCTCCGCGTCTGCCATTTCGCCACTTCGGCAAGTAACGATGAAAAGTCTAAACCATTCGAAAGAAATCTGTTTGTCGGCAGTAATCTATTTATATGAATGAACTTGTCCGTCCATCCGTTATCGTGGCAGAGGATGAGGCAATTATCCGCTTAGACATCGTCGAGACCCTAAAGGAATCAGGCTTTGATGTAATCGGCCAGGCTGGCGATGGGGCAGAGGCAGTTAGATTGGCTCTGGAACTAAAGCCACAGCTGGTTCTAATGGACATCAAGATGCCAGGAACAGATGGTCTTCAAGCTGCTGAGATCCTGAAGGAACATAAAGTTCCAGTTGTTCTGCTGACCGCCTTCAGTTCACCAGAATTGGTTGAACGAGCAAGTGAAGCTGGTGTTTATAGCTACGTTGTAAAACCTTTCAATCCAAGTAACTTGATTCCTGCTCTAAGAATCGCCCTTTCATTGCACGAGAGAATGTCAAGCGCTGAAAGCGAAGTCGACGAGATGAACGAGAAGCTTGAAACTAGAAAACTGGTTGATCGAGCTAAGGGATTATTGACTGAGAAAATGAAGCTTAATGAGCCTGAAGCATTTAGGTGGATTCAGAAAGCATCAATGGACAGACGTCTATCGATGAAGCAAGTGGCTCAAACAGTAATTGAGCAACTAGCTGAAAAGCCCTAGCGGTTATCTCTTAGGAAGTTAGTGATTCTGACCGTTGAAAGTCTGTTTCCCTGATCGTCTTCCACCACAACCTCGTGGGTAGCTAGATTCTTTCCAATACTCACGGCTTTAGCTGTAGCTCTGATAACACCTTCACGAGCGCTCTTTGTATGTGAAGCGTTGATCTCAATGCCAACCGCGTGCCTGTTTGGACCGGCAGCAATAGTTGCACACATACTGCCTAAGGTCTCTGCTAAAACTACGTACGCTCCGCCATGGACTATCCCAAGTGGCTGTGTGTTTCCTTCTGCTGGCATGGTGGCTACTCCATGAGTTCCATCAAGAGCGAGAATCTTGATACCCATCTTGTCGGCAAGTGCACCTAAGCCTCGTTTTTCAACCCAGACAGCAATTTCTGGAGACATCTCAGTAGACATAAATTCCTAGTAGCCCTCTTGGCGGATGTTTGAGACTGGTCAAGTTAGGCTATTTCAATGACCAAGAACAAGCCTACTCTTTTGCTAATAGATGGTCACTCTTTGGCCTTCAGGGCATTCTATGCCCTGAGTCCTGATGCTTTTAAGACCCCAGACGGTCAGCACACAAACGCTGTTCATGGTTTCATCTCAATGATGTTGAACATTCTGCAGAACGAGAAACCAACTCATCTAGCCGTAGCTTTTGACTTATCTAGACATTCCTTTAGAACTGATGAGTACCCAGAGTACAAGGGCACTAGAGGGGAATCTCCACCTGAGTTCAATGGGCAGACTGAACTACTCAGAGATGCTTTGGCAGCAATGAACATTCTTACTCTCACACGTGAAAACTACGAAGCCGATGACGTAATCGCTAGCCTTGCCGATCAAGGTGCCGCAGCTGGTTATCGAGTACTAATTGTTTCTGGAGACCGAGACACTTTCCAGTTGATTCAGGATGATGTGACAATTCTTTATCCAGTCAAAGGTGTAATGAACCTTGCCCGTATGAATGATGAAGCAGTACTGGCTAAGTATGGAATCCACGCGAAGCAGTATCCAGATCTTGCAGCCCTTGTTGGTGAAACTTCAGACAACCTGCCTGGAATTCCTGGTGTAGGACCAAAGACTGCAGCTAAGTGGTTGCAGCAGTATGGCGATCTGTCGGGTGTGCTCGCAGCAGAAAACGACATCTCTGGAAAAGTCGGAGAGTCTCTTAGAGAGCATCGGGAATTAGCTATTCGAAACAGAAGACTCAATCACCTCGTTAGAGATTTAGATTGTGGCTACAGTTTTGACGCATTCGCAATGGGACCAGTAGATGAACGTGCTGTGCGCGACTCGTTTGCCAAGATGCACTTTAGATCGCTTCTTGAACGTGTGCTCCGAGCACTTGGTGTTGCGGAAGGAACCTCTAGCGCTCCGGTTCCTATCACCACGCATGTTCCTAAAGTAGTTGAAGAAGAGACAAGCAAGATCGATCTCGTTCTACCCAAAGAACCAAAGACTAAAGCTGATACATTAGCAAAGATATATGCATCTCTTAAACCAAGCTCCGTGTTCTTTGACTTTGGTGATGAAAGTATTCTTGGCGCTGGAATTGCTAATCAAAGTATTAGAACTTCTTTATCCGCTAAGGAGTTCGACAAAAACTTCCATCAGTGGCTGGCTTCTGCTGCGCCAAAGATTGTTTTCGACGCCAAGGCTGCAGAGAGGGCTCTACTCAATTCAGGCAAGAACATCGCAGGAATCTCGGATGACCCAATGCTTATGGCTTACATTGACAACCCACTTAGAAGAGGATTTTCCGCTGAGGATCTAATTGCTGAGTATCTTGGTGTGCAGTTAGATACAGAGTCTGAAGATGAAGTAGTCCAACCTGAAAGAGATTTATCAGCTTTAGCTTGGTACGTCTTCCAGCTCAACCAGGCGCTTGCCTCGGTGCTCAACAAATCAAAACAAACCAATGTCTATAAAGAAGTAGAACTGGCAGCTAGTAATCCACTTGCGAAGATGGAGCACACAGGTATCACTTTAGATACCGATGGCATGAGCAAGCTAGTGAAGAAGCTTGATAAGGAAATCGCCAAGATTGCTTCCGAGTGTTACGAGATAATCGGAAAAGAGATCAACCTCGCTTCGCCGAAACAGCTGCAAACAGTTCTATTTGAAGATTTAGGCATGGAGGGAACCAGCAAGGTAAAGACAGGATTCTCAACTAACGCTGAAGCGCTAACAACTCTCTTCGAACAGAATGGTCATCCATTCCTTGAAAAACTTCTTGCCCACCGAGAATTAACAAAGATTCGACAGATTGTTGAAACCATCAGTAAGGCAGTTGGTCCAGACAATCGAATCCACACCACTTACGTTCAAACAGGAACATCTACTGGACGATTGTCATCAGAGAACCCTAACTTACAAAACATCCCGGTACGAAGTGACAGAGGAAGACTGATTCGAGATGCTTTCGTCGTCGGTGAAGAATTCGAGACATTGCTCACCGCTGACTATTCACAAATTGAAATGAGAATCCTGGCTCACCTCAGCCAAGATGAAGGTCTAATTGAAGCGTTCAAGTCGGGCGAAGATCTACACAAGTTTGTGGGTTCGAGAATCTATGGTGTTCCACCAGCAGAAGTTACTGGAGCTATGAGGTCTAAGGTCAAGGCAATGTCTTATGGCCTTGTTTATGGTCTGAGTGAATATGGTTTAGCGAAGCAACTTCGAATTACCAATGCCGATGCAAAACAGCTCATGGCTGACTACTTCGATCGCTTCGGTGGCGTAAGAAGATATCTCAGTGAAGTAGTCGAGGAAGCCAAGGACCGTGGCTATACCGAGACCATCGCAGGTAGAAGAAGACCTTTCCCTGATCTCAAGAGCAAGATTTTCGCCGTCAAAGAGAATGCCAGAAGAGCAGCTCTAAACGCACCTATTCAAGGAACTGCTGCTGACATCATGAAAACGGCCATGATCAACGTAGACAGAGCATTGGTGAATGCCAAGGTAAAGAGCCGAATCCTGCTTCAGGTACACGATGAATTGGTAATTGAAGTAGCCAAGGGAGAACTTGAAAAGGTTCAGGAGCTTGTCATCAAAGGCATGAACGAGGCTGCTCAACTAGCCGTTCCACTTGAGGTAAGCGTGGGTGTTGGCAGAAGCTGGGATGAGGCAGCACACTAATGGCTAAGCAAACCTGCGTTGTCGGCCCTGCTGTCGGGCTACACGCCCGTCCAGCCGCGGATTTCGTTAGAGTGGCCTCGCTTAGCAACCACAGTGTGACTGTCACCAACCGATTAGGCAAGAAAGCTCAGGGGAGTAGCATTCTGGCCATTTTAAGTCTTGGAGCTAAACACGGGGAGCAGCTCACAATTGAGGTTGAGGGTCCTGATGAGGACAAGGTCCTAGAGGCTCTAATCCGCGTTGTATCGGGCGAAAAGACCGTATAGACTTTCCAAAGGTCTGAATTTAGGCCTAAACAAACCCAGTCCAAGTTCAATTGCTGTGAGTTGCTACGCCCGTAGTTTTCAAATGGTAATTGGCCCGAGTAAAAATAAGATTGAGACAACCTCTCTATGACAAGTAGCACCAACAAAGCTCCTAAGCAGGTAGCAGTAAACGACATCGGTTCAGCAGAAGAACTTCTAGCAGAAATCGAAAAAACCCTAAAATCTTTCAACGACGGCGATCTAATCGCGGGTATTGTTGTCAAGATTGACCGCGACGAGGTTCTACTCGACGTAGGTTACAAGACCGAAGGTGTTATCCCTTCACGCGAACTATCAATCAGACATGATGCAGCTCCAGGCGACATCGTTTCTGTTGGTGATTCAATCGAGGCACTTGTTCTTCAGAAAGAAGACAAAGAAGGCCGACTAATTCTTTCCAAGAAGCGTGCTCAGTACGAGCGTGCGTGGGGCGATGTTGAGAAGATCAAAGAAACTGATGGCGTCGTTACCGGTTTGGTAATCGAAGTTGTCAAGGGTGGTCTAATCGTTGACATCGGTCTTCGTGGATTCCTTCCAGCTTCTCTAATTGAACTTCGTCGCGTTCGCGATCTAACTCCTTACCTTGGTCAAAATGTTGACGCAAAGATTTTGGAACTAGACAAGAACCGCAACAACGTTGTTCTTTCACGCAGAGCTCTTCTAGAAGAGTCTCAGTCTGCTAACCGCAGCACATTCCTGGCAGATCTTGCTAAGGGACAGATCCGTACAGGTGTTGTTTCATCTATCGTAAACTTCGGTGCATTCATTGACCTTGGTGGCGTTGACGGTCTAGTTCACGTCAGCGAGCTTTCATGGAAGCACATCGAGCACGCTAGTGAAGTTGTTGAGATCGGTCAGGAAGTTACTGTTGAGGTTCTAGAAGTTGACCAGGACAGAGAGCGTGTTTCACTTTCTCTTAAGGCAACTCAAGAAGACCCATGGCAGGTATTTGCTAGATCACACGCAATCGGTCAGTACGCACCAGGTAAGGTCACCAAGATCGTTCCATTCGGTGCATTCGTTCGTGTTGCAGATGGTATCGAAGGCCTAGTTCACATCAGTGAGCTTTCAGCTAAGCACATCGATCTTGCAAGCCAGGTTGTAACAGTTAACCAAGATGTATTCGTCAAGGTTATTGACATCGACCTAGAGCGTCGTCGTATCTCGCTATCTCTAAAGCAGGCTACTGAAGAAGTTAACCCAGAGGGTACTGACTTCAACCCAGCTCTTTACGGATTGGCTACCGACTTTGATGACCAGGGTAACTACAAGTACCCAGAAGGTTTCGACTCAGCTACTAGCGAGTGGAAGCCAGGCTTCGAAGATGCTAAGGCTAAGTGGGAGAAGGAATACGCAGAAGCTAATGCACGCTGGGAAGAGCACAAGAAGCAGGTTAAGGCAGCTAACGAGCTTGCAGCAACCCTTCCTGATGCAAAGCCAGAAGTACAGGCAAGCACTACCACTTCATCTTCATCTGAAGGAGCAACAGCATCAGAGGGAACTCTTTCTGATGATGAGGCTCTATCAGCACTGCGCGACAAGCTAAACAGCGCAGAGTAATTAGAAGTACTTTAGTCGGGTTGGGCTTAGGCTCAACCCGTCTTTGCTTTAACGACAAGTTAGGCTTAGAGCATGTTTTTGATAGGTCTCACCGGTGGCATTGCAGCAGGCAAGACAACTGTGGCTGCCCAGTGGGTGTCTCTAGGCGGTATCGAGATCGACGCTGACAAACTCGCTAGAGAAGTTGTTGAACCAGGCACTAAAGGTTTCGATCAAATTAGACAAGTATTCGGGGAATCTGTTTTTAGCTCAGAGGGTGCTCTCGATCGCCAGAAAATTGGAGAGATAATCTTCAACGACCCTGAGAAGCGACTGGCACTTGAGGGAATTATTCACCCATTGGTCAGACAAAGAGCAAGTGAGTTGCTAGCGGAACTTCCAGAAGACAGCATGGTTATCTATACAGTTCCGCTATTGGTTGAAGCCAATGTCTCACTTCCGTTTGATGTGATTGTGAGTGTTGAAGCTCCTGAAGTAGACAGAGTTAAGCGATTGGTTTCAAGTAGGGGAATGAGCTCTGAGCAGGCCATGGCTCGCATACAGTCACAAGCATCTGCTATTGAAAGAGCAGCAGCAGCTGATTACATTTTGAATTCCAACCAGCCATTACCTGCTTTGCTTGCAGATGCAACTGCTCTATGGAACAAGTTCCAGATTATGAGTAAGGCTAAGTAGTGAAGGGTCCAACTAGAACCTTCGCCCCTTTTGAAGTAATCAGCGAATACAAGCCATCCGGTGATCAACCAACAGCAATAGCCGAGCTTACTGACCGAATCAACAATGGTGAAAAAGATGTAGTCCTTCTAGGCGCTACAGGTACCGGTAAGTCTGCAACAACAGCTTGGTTGATTGAGAAACTGCAGAGGCCAACTCTGGTTCTAGCTCACAACAAAACCTTGGCCGCTCAGTTAGTGAATGAGTTTAGAGAGCTTCTTCCAAATAACGCTGTTGAGTATTTTGTCAGCTACTACGACTACTACCAACCTGAAGCATATGTTCCTCAAACAGATACTTTCATTGAGAAGGACTCTTCAATTAACGAGGAGGTCGAGAGACTCCGTTACTCGGCTACCATGAGTTTGCTTTCACGTCGCGATGTCGTTGTGGTCTCTACTGTGTCTTGTATCTATGGTCTTGGTGCCCCTAGCGAGTATTTGGACATGTCTATGCCACTACACAAGGGACAGACAATAGATAGAGATGAACTCATACGAGAGTTCGTCACAATGCAGTACCAGAGAAATGACTACGACTTCTCGAGAGGTAACTTTCGAGTAAAGGGTGACACTATCGAGATCATCCCTGTTTATGACGAACTAGCTATCAGGCTGGAACTCTTTGGCGACGAGATCGAAAACATCTACCAGCTTCATCCGCTAACTGGCGAAATCGTTCGAGCGATGGATACGATTTCGGTTTATCCTGCTAGCTACTATGTGACATCAGCAGATCGCATGGGACCTGCTCTTGAAGCTATTGAAGAGGAGATGGCTGCACGAGTAAAAGAGTTTGAGATTCAAGGAAAGCTCCTAGAGGCCCAGAGAATCAAGATGCGAACTACCTTTGATCTAGAAATGATTAGAGAGTTAGGTTTCTGTAGCGGGATTGAAAATTACTCAAGACATTTAGATGGCCGGGATCCAGGTTCCGCACCATCCTGTCTACTTGATTACTTTCCTGAAGACTTCCTAACTGTCATTGATGAATCGCACGTTACTGTGCCTCAAATCGGGGCTATGTATGAAGGTGACTCTTCCAGAAAGAGAACTCTTGTAGAGCATGGTTTTAGATTGCCATCGGCAATGGATAACAGACCTCTTAAGTGGCCTGAGTTCCAAGATAGAGTCGGCCAGACCGTTTACCTATCTGCTACTCCTGGAAAGTATGAATTAGGTGTTGCCGATGGAGCTGTAGAACAGATCATTCGACCAACAGGGCTGGTTGATCCACAGATCGTTATCAAGCCTTCTAAGGGACAGATTGATGACCTTCTAGAAGAGATTCGCATTAGATCTGCAAAGGACGAGCGTGTATTGGTTACAACTCTGACGAAGAAGATGTCTGAAGAACTAACAGAGTTCCTTACTGAAGCTGGAGTCAGGGTGCGTTATCTCCACAGTGACGTTGACACACTAAGAAGAGTAGAACTCCTAAGAGAGCTTCGAAGTGGTGTCTATGACGTACTTGTTGGAATCAACCTGCTTAGAGAGGGTCTAGATCTTCCAGAAGTATCTCTAGTCAGCATTCTTGATGCTGACAAAGAAGGATTCTTGAGATCCACTACCTCACTTATTCAAACCATTGGTCGAGCTGCACGAAACGTCAGTGGTGAAGTGCACATGTACGCCGACAGAGTCACTGACTCAATGGCAAGGGCCATCGATGAAACAAATCGCAGACGAGAAAAGCAGGTTGCCTACAACCTTGCTCATGGAGTTGACCCACAACCACTACGCAAGAAGATTGCTGACATCACCGATAGCATCCTGCGCGAAGAACAAGACACAGCGGAGCTACTTGAAAAGTCCAAGGGAAAGAAGGCTGGAAACAAGGGCGTGACACCTTTGAAGTCGAGACCTAACCAGAACGCTAGTTATGACGAACTCTTGGATTTAGTTGTGGATCTTGACCAGCAGATGAAATCGGCAGCCGCTGAACTGAAGTTTGAGTTGGCTGCGAGACTTCGGGATGAAATCAGTGAACTTAAGTACACCCTCAGGCAGATAGATAAGGTTTAGTTCTAACAGGGGGTTAAACTGGTCAAATGCCGCACATAAGCCTTCCTACCAAAGACAAACTAGTCATTAAAGGTGCCAGGGTTCACAACCTAAAGAACCTGAACCTGGAGATTCCAAAGAATGCCATGGTTGTCTTCACAGGCCTAAGCGGGTCAGGTAAATCATCTTTAGCTTTTGACACAATCTTTGCTGAGGGACAACGACGCTACGTTGAATCACTTAGCGCTTATGCAAGACAGTTCCTTGGTCAGGTTGATAGACCAGATGTTGACTTCATTGAAGGGCTTAGCCCAGCTGTTTCGATTGACCAGAAGTCGACCAACCGTAACCCTAGATCGACTGTTGGAACAATCACTGAGATTCACGATTACCTAAGACTTCTATGGGCACGAATTGGTGTGCCACATTGTGCTGAGTGTGGCGAGAAGATAACGAAGCAAACAGCTCAGCAAATTGTAGACCAGATCATGCAGATCAAGACTGGAACCAAGTATCAGATCCTTGCTCAGGTAGTAGATCAGAAGAAGGGCGAGTTCTCTGATCTGTTTAGAGAACTTCTAAGCCAGGGATTCGCTCGCGCTGTTGTTGACGGGGAAGTTATCCAACTCTCCGACGCAAAGCCGCTTCGAAAGACCTATAAACACGACATTTCTGTTGTCATCGACCGTCTTGTTGCCAAGGATGACATCACGCAGCGTTTGACCGACTCTGTCGAAACTGCTCTCAAGGTAGCTAGTGGAAGACTGACCATTGACTTCGTGGATGTCAAAGGTGATGGCAAGTACAGGAACTTCAGCGAGAAGATGTCTTGCCCGAATGAACACACCCTTGCTCTTACCGAGATTGAACCAAGAACCTTCTCTTTCAATGCTCCATTCGGAGCGTGTCCTAAGTGCTCGGGTCTAGGCATCAAGATGGCCGTTGATAAGGAACTCATCATTGGTGATGTGTCAGAGTCAATCAACGGTGGAGTAATTAGACCTTGGTCAACCCAGGGTAAAGGTTTATTCACTTATTACACAAGGTTGCTAACTGGCCTTGCCAAAGATCTTGATTTCTCTCTGAACACAGCTTGGAAAGATCTTCCAGAGGAAATCCAAGACGCTGTACTTTATGGAAACAACTTCGAAGTTCAGATGAAGTGGAAGAACAAGTACGGTAGAGAACTCAAGTACACAACAGGCTTCGAAGGAGCACTGAACTACATTGAGCGCAAGTATCTTGAAGCAGATAACGACTGGGCACGTGGCAAGTGGTCAGAGTACCTAAGAGAGACTCCATGTCCAGACTGCAACGGTGCGAGACTTCGTCCTGAAGTACTTGCCGTCAAAGTTGCCAATACTTCCATCGCTGATGTTTGCTTCATGAGCCTAGGTGAGTCATTCAACTTCTTTGACAAACTGAAGCTCGATAAACGTGATGAAAAGATTGCCGCGCAGGTGCTAAGAGAGATTCGTTCACGACTAGATTTCTTGATCGCCGTCGGTCTGGATTATTTATCTCTTGAACGCGCAGCAGCAACACTTTCCGGTGGTGAGGCTCAAAGAATTCGTCTAGCTACTCAGATCGGTGCTGGTCTTACTGGCGTCCTCTATGTGTTGGATGAGCCAAGCATCGGTCTTCACCAAAGAGACAACATGAGACTTATCGAAACCCTTCTCAAGCTAAGAGATCTAGGCAACACCCTCATTGTTGTTGAGCACGATGAGGACACAATCAAAGCCGCTGACTGGCTAGTAGACATTGGTCCTGGTGCTGGTGTCAACGGTGGTGAAGTAGTTCACAGCGGAAGCTACAAAGCCATTCTTACAAACAAGGAATCCATCACGGGAGCATTCTTGAGTGGTCGCGAATCCATCGAATTGCCTAAGAACAGACGGGTCATAGACAAAAATCGTCAAATCAAGGTAGTTGGAGCTAGAGAGAACAACCTAAAGAACATCGATGTCACCTTCCCGCTAGGTACGTTTACTTCCGTAACAGGTGTGAGTGGTTCGGGTAAGTCTTCATTGGTCAATGACGTTCTGTACGAGGTGTTAGCAAACAAGCTGAATGGCTCTAAAGGTGTTGCTGGAAAGCACACCAGAGTCGAAGGATTAGATCAACTAGACAAGGTTGTCCACGTCGATCAGAACCCAATCGGTAGAACACCTAGATCTAACCCAGCAACATACACAGGTGTTTTTGACCACATCCGTAAGTTGTTTGCTGACACTCAGGAATCTAAGGCCAGGGGATACCAGCAAGGTAGATTCTCGTTCAACGTGAAGGGTGGACGTTGCGAGGCTTGTAGTGGTGATGGCACTCTAAAGATTGAGATGAACTTCCTGCCAGATGTATACGTGTCTTGTGAAGTCTGTCATGGAGCTCGCTACAACAGAGAAACTCTCCAGGTGAAGTACAAAGGAAAGTCAATCGCTGAAGTGCTGGAGATGCCTATTTCTGAAGGAGCAGAATTCTTTAAAGCAATTACTTCAATCTCAAGATACTTAGACACCCTGGTTGATGTTGGGCTGGGTTACGTTCGCCTTGGTCAGAGTGCAACAACTCTCTCCGGTGGTGAAGCACAACGTGTGAAGCTTGCCACAGAACTGCAGAAGAGATCATACGGAAGAAGCATCTATGTTCTTGACGAGCCAACTACTGGTCTTCACTTTGAGGATGTAAGAAAACTTCTGTTAGTTCTAAATGGACTAGTAGATAAGGGGAACACAGTCATAGTTATTGAACACAACCTTGATGTAATCAAGAGTTCTGACTGGGTTGTAGATATCGGACCCGAGGGTGGTACTCGTGGTGGTGAAGTTGTAGCTGTTGGAACACCTGAGCAGATTGCAAAGGTAGCCAAATCTCACACAGGTAAGTTCCTCAAGGAAATACTCAGCTAGAAATGGCAAACGATCTCAGCTTTAGACCAAAGAGTTCGGAGATACCTACTGACCCAGGTGTTTATCGATTCTTGGATGAGAATGGGCGCGTTCTCTATGTTGGTAAAGCTAAGAATCTTAGAGCCAGACTCACTTCCTACTTTGCTCCTCTGAACACCTTGCAAGAGAAGACCAGAAGACTGATTCTAACCGCGAGAGATGTGAACTGGACCATTGTTAAGACAGAGTTCGAAGCACTTCAGCTTGAGTTCACTTGGATCAAGGAGTTCAATCCTCCTTTCAACGTTCGCTTCAAGGACGACAAGTCCTACCCGTACCTTGCTATCACCATGACAGATAAGTTTCCTCGTGTCTTCATCACTCGTAATAGGGAAATCAAAGGTGCCAAGTACTTCGGCCCCTACACAAAGACTTGGGCTATCAGGGACACTCTCGACAGCCTTTTGAAGGTATATCCGATTCGCTCTTGTTCTGCAGGGGTCTTCAATACTGCGAAATCAACTAACAGACCTTGTCTGTTAGCAGACATTGGTAAGTGTGCTGCTCCATGTGTTGGCCGAGTAAGCCCAGAGAAGCACAAAGATCTAGCAAAAGGTTTTTCAGATTTCTTGCAAAACGGAGATGAATCTCATGTCGAATCGCTAAGAGCGAGGATGCTTACTGCATCTGATGAAAGCAATTTTGAGCTTGCTGCGAAGCTAAGAGACAACATCATTGCTTTAGATACAGTCCTCGAAAAAAGCACCGTAGTTTTTAGGGACCAGACTGATGCTGATCTGTTTGGCATCGCTGATGATGAACTAGCAGCAGCTGTCAGCCTGTTCAGGGTTCGAGGTGGACGTATACGCGGTGTGATGGGGTGGGTTGTTGACAAAGAGTTAGAGCGAGATCAATCTGAACTAGTTGAGTATCTCTTGCAGAACGTTTATGGCAAGGATGCAACCTTCACTAGCGATGTTCCTAAGGAAGTTCTCGTTCCTGTTCTTCCTGCCGACTGCGACGCTTTAGGTATGTGGCTATCAGGAATTAGAGGAGCTAAGGTTGACCTTCGTATTCCTCAACGAGGCGACAAGAGAGCACTTGCTGAAACCGCTCTTACGAATGCCAAGCATGCACTTGGTCTATACAAGCTAAGAAGAACTGCTGATTTCACAGCTAGATCGGAAGCATTGGCAGAGATTCAGAAAACTCTGAATCTAGAAACAGCACCGCTTCGAATCGAATGTTTCGACGTCTCTCATCTTGGTGGAACTGGAATCGTTGCATCTATGGTGGTTTTTGAAGATGGATTGTCAAAGAAGAGTCAATACCGGAAATTCAACATCGAAACCTCAAGTGACGACACAGAATCGATCTATCAAACCCTGACCAGGCGATTGAAGTATCTTGCTGATGGGGTTGAGGACAATGACAACAAATTCGCTTATAGACCAGGGTTGCTAATTGTTGATGGCGGGCAACCTCAGGTCAATGCCGCAGCTAAGGCTCTAGCTGACACTGGTATAAAAGACATTGCAGTGATTGGTTTAGCAAAGCGTCTAGAGGAAATCTGGCTACCAAACAATCCATTCCCAGTCATCCTGCCAAGAGGGTCTGAAGCCTTGTTCCTACTTCAAAGAATTAGAGATGAAGCTCACCGGTTTGCCATCACCGCCCAGCGAGCAAAAAGGAAATCTAGCATTGCCACAGAGCTTGGCACTATTGAAGGCCTAGGAGATAAGAGGGTTTCAGCCCTGCTTAGAAGGTTCGGATCGGCTAAACGCCTGAAGCTAGCAAGCGTAGAAGAAATAGCCGAGGTGGCTGGCATAGGGCCTGTATTGGCCGCTCTAATCGCTGAACGGTTGAAGGACAAGGATTAGTAGCCCACAGCTAATTTCCAATATGGAACTCGGGCGTGTCGCAAATTGGTTAGAGTTATCTCTAAGCAGTTGAAAGGTCCAAGTTGAGCAAATCTAAGTCATACGAGTTACTAGTGGTAACTGGCATGTCTGGTGCGGGACGTTCAACAGTTGCCAATGCTCTAGAAGACATGGACTGGTACGTAGTCGACAATCTTCCGCCACAAATGCTCAAACCAATGGCAGAGTTATTTGCTGCTGCTGACAAAGAGCTTCCTAGGTTAGCTGTAGTGATCGATGCTCGTGGCGGTGGCTTCTTCGAAGATCTTTCTGGTTACATTACCGACATGCAGAGTGGCAACATCGAGGTGCAGGTCCTTTTCCTAGAGGCTAATGACGTAACACTAGTCAAGAGGTTTGAACAAGTTCGTAGACCTCATCCACTTCAAGGCGATGGAACAATCTCAGACGGCATTGCTTCTGAAAGATCACGACTGCTGCCACTTCGTGAGCAAGCAGATTTGATTATTGATAGTAGTGACCTAAACATCTACCAGTTAGGTGCAAAAATCGCTGAGAATTTCTCTGTAGGGCAAAGCAATGAACTAAAACTTATGATTCAGAGTTTCGGTTTCAAGTACGGAGCTCCAAGTGACGCCGATTTAATTGCTGACATGAGATTTATTCCGAATCCTTACTGGAACGAAGAGCTGAGGCCATTCAATGGTGAGGACAAGCAAGTAGCAGATTATGTTCTCAATCAAGAAGGTGCTCAGGAATTTATCAGCAACTATGTTGCTTCTCTTAAACCGGTTCTCGAAGGTTTTCAGAGAGAGAACCGCAGAAGAGTTTCAATAGGCATTGGCTGCACAGGTGGAAAGCATCGTTCTGTTGCAACAGCAATTGAATTAGCAAGAAGACTTTCAGCGTTAGAAGGTATTGAAGTAAGCATTAAACATAGAGATCTAGGGAAAGAGTAGTAATGGCTTTAACAGCTGAACTAAAAGATGAACTCGCAAGAGTTGAGGTTACTAAGAGCACAGTACGTGCAGCAGAACTTGCAACTATTCTTCGTTTTTGTGGCGGCCTTCATCTTGTAGCAGGAAGGATCGTGGTCGAGGTTGAAGTTGATACCGCACAACTTGCTCGAAGAGTAAGTAAAGATCTGCACGAGGTCTATGGTGTTGATAGCGAGCTAGCTGTTATCTCAGCAGGTGGAATTAGAAAAACCGCTCATTACCGAATCAAAGTAACCGAGAATGCTGAAATTCTCGCTCGTCAGACTGGGCTAATCGATACCAAGAACCGTCCGGTAAGAGGACTACCTGCTGCACTTGTATCTGGAAGCAAAGCAGATGCAGAAGCCGTTTGGCGTGGGGCAATCCTTGCTCACGGTTCATTGACTGACCCAGGGCGATCAGCAACTCTAGAAATCACAGCACCAGGTAACGAAGCTGCTATGGCTCTGGTTGGAATCGCGAGAAGACTAGATGTATTTGCAAAGGTTCGAGAAGCTCGTGGCGTCTATCGAGTTGTAGTTCGAGAAGGCGATGCAATTGTCGAAATCCTCAAGCACGTTGGAGCACACGGAGTGGTTCTAAAGTATGAAGAACTTCGTGTGAGGCGTGAAGTTCGAGGTAAACAGAACAGACTGGCAAACTTCGATAACGCTAACCTCATGAGATCAGCTCAGGCAGCTGTTGCTGCTGGCCAAAGAGTGAAACGTGCAATGGAGATTCTTGGTGATGACATCCCAGAGCACTTGAAGGTAGCAGGGGAACTGCGTCTAAATAACCGCGATGCCAGCCTGGATGATTTAGGAAGACTAGCTGTGCCACCTTTGACTAAAGATGCCATCGCTGGACGCATCCGTCGTTTATTGGCTTTAGCGGATAAAGTTGCAGCAGAGCAGGGAATTCCAAACACTGAACTTGAATCACAAGAGAACGACTAATTAGGAGCAAATTATGAGCAAATACGTATTGCCAGACCTCAGCTACGATTACGGAGCTCTAGAGCCGAATATCTCTGGAAAGATTATGGAATTGCACCATGACAAGCATCACTTGGCTTATGTAAATGGTGCTAACTCAGCGCTAGACGCTCTAGCTGAAGCTAGAGACAAGAACGATTTGACCATGGTTAACAAGTTCCAGAAGGATCTCGCCTTCAACCTTGCCGGTCACGTCAATCACACTGTTTTCTGGAAGAACATGTCACCAGAAGGTGGCGACAAGCCAACTGGCGACCTAGCAGCGGCAATTGACGAGTATTTCGGCTCTTTTGACGCTTTTAGAGCTCACTTCACAGCCAGTGCGCTTGGTATTCAGGGTTCTGGCTGGTCTATCTTGGTTTGGGACATCTTGGGTCAGAAACTCATCATTGAGCAGCTTTATGACCACCAGGGCAATCTTTCAGTGGGGTCTATCCCGCTGTTGATGCTGGACATGTGGGAGCACGCCTTCTACCTGGACTATCAGAACGTGAAGCCTGAGTATGTGAAAGCCTTCTGGAACATCGTAAATTGGGCTGATGTTCAGGCACGCTTCCTAGAGGCTAGCAAGAACACCTCAACTCTTCTGCTACCCTAAAAGCAAGGTATCCCACCCAACGTTGAGTGGTTAGAAGCCAAAACAACCCTCAAAATGCATCGTTAGCGGTGCCCGAAATAACGGAGTAAAACTATGACCACACGCGTTGGAATCAACGGTTTTGGACGAATTGGAAGAAACTTTCTAAGAGCAGAACTTGCCAAGGGAACTGACCTAGAGATCGTTGCAGTAAACGACCTAAGCGACCCTAAGGGTCTAGCTCATCTTCTAAAGTATGACTCCGTAATGGGACGCCTAAACATGGATGTAACTGTTGAAGGACAGAACATTCACGTTGGTGGAACAACTATCAAAGTCCTAGCTGAGCGTGACCCAGCGAACCTAGGTTGGGGAGATCTTGGTGTAGACATCGTTATCGAGTCAACCGGTCGTTTCACCGATGCTAAGGATGCTGTGAAGCACATCGAAGCAGGAGCAAAGAAAGTAATCATTTCTGCTCCAGCAACAGGTGAAGATGCAACTTTCGTTATTGGTGTCAACGAGCACCTATACGACCCAGCTAACCACAACATCATCTCTAACGCTTCTTGTACAACCAACTGCCTTGCACCATTGGCAAAGGTTTTCAACGACACTTTCGGAATCGTAAACGGTCTTATGACAACCATTCACGCATACACAGCAGACCAGAACCTCCAGGATGGCCCACACAGCGATCTACGTCGCGCTCGTGCAGCTGGTATCAACATCGTTCCTTCATCTACTGGTGCTGCTAAGGCACTTGGACTTGTTCTTCCAGAACTAAAGGGCAAGCTAGATGGTTTTGCACTTAGAGTTCCAGTGCCAACTGGATCTATCACTGACCTCACTCTTGTTTCAAAGAAGGAAGTAACCATTGATGAGATCAAAGCTGCATACAAGGCAGCGGCAGCTGGTCCACTAAAGGGAATCCTTATGTACACCGAAGACGAGATCGTTTCAAGCGATATCGTTACAGACCCACACTCATCAATCTTTGATGCTGGTCTAGTTCGAGTCATTGGTGGAACTACTGTCAAGCTATCTTCTTGGTACGACAACGAGTGGGGTTACTCAAACCGCCTAGTTGATCTAACTGAGCTAGTTGCAGCAAAGCTCTAATTCAATAGATGCGCACACTAGCTGACCTTCCAGATCTAAAGTCAAAGCGGGTAATTGTCCGCTGCGATCTCAATGTGCCACTAGATGGTTCAAGAATCACAGATGATGGACGTATTATCGCCTCTCTTCCTACCTTGAACTATCTTCTAGGCCTTGGTGCCAAGGTAATCGTTATAAGTCACCTTGGTAGACCTGATGGTTCTCCAGTTAGCAAGTACTCATTGGAACCTGTGGCAAATCGTTTGGGGGAACTCTTAGACAACTCCGTTACTTTTAGTTCAACAACCTTGGGCGAAGAAGCAGCTGAAAAGGTTTCTAACCTTGAAGATGGTCAGGTACTAGTTCTTGAGAACCTAAGATTCAATCCAGGGGAGACAGCGAAGGACGAGGCTGAGCGTGTAGCTTTTGCTAAAGAGCTGGCAAGCTTCGGAGACTTCTTTGTAAGTGACGGCTTTGGTGTCGTTCATCGCAAGCAGGCTTCGGTGTTCGAACTTCCCGGACTACTTCCCAGCTCTGCTGGTTTCTTGATTCAAAAGGAATTAGAAGTTCTTACTAGATTGACTCAAACACCGGAACGTCCTTACGCAGTGGTTCTCGGTGGTTCAAAAGTTTCAGACAAGTTGGGTGTTATTGATCACCTTCTGCCTCACGTTAATCAGTTGCTAATTGGTGGTGGAATGGTGTTCACATTCCTGGCAGCACTTGGGCACAAAGTTGGTTCAAGCCTTCTAGAAGTAGATCAAATTGAGACTGTTCGTGGATATCTAAAGCGTGCGGAAGAACTCGGTGTTGAAGTTGTATTGCCAACAGACATAGTTGTTGCTAGCAAGTTTGGCGCAGACGCGGAAGTACAAATCACCAAAGCGTCCAAGATAGAGGAAACTCCATTCGGAAGTTCTGGACTTGGGTTAGACATTGGTCCTGAGAGTGCACTAGCTTTTGCCAAGGTCATTCGTTCAGCAAAAACTGTTTTCTGGAATGGTCCGATGGGTGTTTTTGAAATTGATGCCTTTGCTAACGGAACGAAGCAAGTTGCTCAGGCGCTTAGTGAAGTTGACGGATTATCTGTTGTTGGTGGAGGCGACTCTGCTGCAGCTGTTCGTATTCTTGGGTTCGAAGACTCTGCGTTCTCACATATCTCAACCGGTGGTGGGGCTAGCCTAGAATTCCTAGAGGGTAAAACAATGCCAGGATTAGAGGTTTTGAAGTGAGCGTAGAAAGAGTTCCATTCATCGCAGGTAACTGGAAGATGAACCTGGATCACCAGCAAGCAATAGCTCTTGTACAGAAATTGTCCTGGACTCTAGCTGACGCTAATCACGACTACACAAAGACAGAGGTTGCTGTATTCCCTCCGTTTACCGATCTTCGTACTGTGCAGACACTAATAAGTGCTGAGAAGTATTCAATCTCTCTTGGGGCACAAGATCTAAGTCAGCACGATTCAGGTGCTTACACGGGTGACATCTCAGGTGCTTTCCTAAAGAAGCTTGATGTACAGTACGTACTTATTGGACACAGCGAGCGCAGAAGCTACCACCACGAGGATGACACTGTTGTTCAAGCAAAGGTCGCTGCAGCCTTCAAACATGGCTTGGTTCCAGTAATTTGCGTTGGTGAGACACTAGAGGAGTTAGAAGCTGAGGGTCAAAGCGCGGTCCCAGTTCGACAGATCTTGGCTGCTCTATCAGGTCACGCGAAAGTAGGCGAGTTTATTGTCGCCTACGAGCCTGTTTGGGCTATTGGAACTGGTCAGGTTGCTACCCCTGAACAGGCAGCAGCCGTTGCAGGCAAGATTAGAGAGGCTATTGAAGGGCTTCTAGGCCCAGAAGTAGCCCAGAGCACCAGAATCCTTTATGGAGGGTCAGTAAAGGCCGCAAACGTGGCAGGATTCCTCAGAAGTCCTGAAGTTGACGGGGTTTTAGTCGGTGGGGCCAGCCTTGATGTTGACGAGTTCTCAGGCATATCTCGCTTCCTAAAGCACCTAACCTTATAATTTACAAGGGAGATTACCCTTCTCCCGGAAACGAAAGAACAGACAAATGACCGGAATTATCATCGCTTTGAACATACTTCTAGGTGTTACTAGCTTGCTACTTACTCTTCTTATCCTTCTTCACAAGGGACGTGGTGGAGGCCTAAGCGACATGTTCGGTGGTGGAATCAACAACACAATGGGTTCATCAGGTGTTGCTGAGCGTAACTTGAACCGAATCACCGTCATTCTTGGTCTTGTTTGGGTTGTAACAGTAATCATCCTTGGCCTAGCGTCAACTTATTCTTGGGTATAACTTATGAGCGGTAATACAGCAGCGATCAGAGGTTCTCGTGTTGGAGCTGGCCCAATGGGCGAGCAGGACAACGGTTTCCAGGCCGAGCGTATAACCATCAATTATTACTGCTGCAATAATCACAACTTCTCATCATCATTCGCATCAAGCGTAGAGACTTCAGAACTTCCAGTTGAACAGGACTGCCCACATTGTGGTCTTCCTGCTGGACAAGACAAAGACAACCCTCCGCAGATTGCTAAGCACGAGCCATACAAGACTCACCTTGCATACGTAAAGGAAAGAAGAACTGCACAAGAGGCTAAAGATCTTCTTGACGAAGCTGTTGCTTTAGTTAGAGAACGTCGCGTTCGTCTTCTTGCAGAAGCCAAGGCGGAAGCGAAAAAAGCAGCGAAGACTAAAAAGTCTTAGTTAGCAGCTCCAGAAAGCAGCACCTGCTGCTTCATCAATAATCCACAAAGTTTGACCTTTAGCTTCCACTTTTGCTGCCGGCAGAGCACAATCTGGATTCTTGTGAACCGACTCAACTGCCTCAGCTTTATCAATACCTGCAACGACAAAGATGATTTTGTCCGAACGATTAATCAGGTTTAGAGAGAAACTCAGTCGCTGAGGTGGAGGCTTAGGGGAGTTATCAACTGCGACTACTAAATCGCCATCGTGATTCATTCCTGGAAATAGCGAGGCTACGTGTCCATCAGGACCCATGCCAAGGATAGTTAGATCCATAGCTGGCTCGCTATCGCTAAAGATTTCCTTCAAATGTGCAGTGAAATCTCTTCTGGCGTGATCGAGATCTAATCCTTCATCTGATGAAGGAAATGGGTGAATCGTTTTTGATTCTGCTCCGAGCACATTCGGCATGGCAGTCTTTGCCTGAATAAAGTTTCGATCTCTTGAGTTACTCTCTACGAATCTTTCATCGCCCCACCAGAAGTGCACTCTAGAGATGTCTAGATTTTGCTCTGTAATAGCCTTGCCAAGAAATTCCAATGTCAAGACTCCTACGGTTCCACCGGTTAGAGCGATGTGAATTGAATTCTTCTTAGCTAGAACATTCTTTATGGTTTCGATAATCTCAAATGAAGCTTGCTGAGCAACATCTATTGCGTTAGTCGCTTTGCGTACTTCAACTGATTTCATAACGAGTACCTTCTGCTAACTTGACGTTTCTACTTCTTAAATCCAGCGAGGATAAGAGCACCGAAGGCATCATCGCTGTCTAGGCGACGCAAGTCTTCAATCAAGCAATCTCTCAGAGACCTGCGAGGTAGGTTGATGTCTCTTGTCGGCTGTGAAGGTTGGAAGAGAGTTGCCACATCAGGTACATTTCGAACAATTTCAATCTCTCCTGATTCGCGTTCAAGCTTCACGCCCTTGATTCCAGAAACAGCCTTACCTCGATCAGTTCTAACTAGTTCAACTTCGACACCAAGTTTCTGACCAAGCCATGAAGCAAGTAGGTCAGTACTCGGAGAGTCAACAGCTCCTGTGACAATAACTTTTGTAATCGGGTCATAAGGAGGCTGGTCCAGGATTGCTGCAAGCTGAGCTCGCCAAAGTGTCAGTCGGGTCCAAGCGAAGTCGCTGTCGCCAGGTTCATAGTTGTTTGCAAGTGAAACTAACCATGCGTGTGGGTCTTTTTGACTAGCCGCATCTGTAATTCTTCGTTGAGCGATACGACCGATCGCAGAGGTTGATGGCTTGATAGGTGCTTCGCCAGGCCACCAGGCAACTACAGGAGCGTCTGGAAGAAGGAGTCCCGTAACAAGACTCTCTGGATCGCTTGCGGCCTCGCCGTAGGCTCTCAGCACAATAACTTCGGAAGCTCCAGCATCGCCACCAACACGAATTTCTGCATCAAGCCTTGGCTCTGCTTTGCTGTGTGTGTCTTCATCGGCCAGGACAATAATTCGACATGGATGAGCACGTGAGGCTTCATTCGCTGCAAGAATGGCTTCTTCAATACCCGCAAATTTTGTCTGAACTAGGAGAGTGAGCACTCTTCCCAGTGCGACCGCACCACCTTCTTCACGAATGGTCACTAGCTCTCTAGAGATAAGAGAAGTTGTTGTGTTTTCTAGATTCTTAATCAAGGACGTCTCCAAGCTCTGCCATCAACAGCCATCATCTTGTCTGCAGATTCAGGCCCCCATGTACCAGGTCGATAAGGTTCTGGTTTGCCATTCTTGGCCCAGTACTCTTCGATTGGATCAAGAATCATCCAAGAGAGCTCTACTTCTTCGTGTCTAGGGAATAGTGGTGGGTCACCAAGAAGAACATCGAGGATAAGTCGCTCATAGGCTTCTGGGCTAGCTTCGGTAAAAGCATGTCCGTAGCCAAAGTCCATTGTCACATCTCTAACCTGCATGCCAACACCTGGAACTTTAGAACCAAATCTGATTGTTACACCCTCATCCGGCTGGACTCGAATAACCAAAGCATTCTGACCAAGAGCAGATGTTTGACTCTCGCCGAAAATCTGTTGCGGAGCTCGCTTGAACACAATTGCAATTTCAGTAACTCTTCGTCCCAGACGTTTTCCAGCACGTAGATAGAAAGGAACGCCAGCCCAGCGACGGGTGTTGATGTCTAGTCGCATTGCAGCGAAAGTTTCTGTTACAGAGTCAGGGTTCATACCTTCCTCATCAAGGAAACCAGTGACTTTTTCACCACCCTGCCAACCGCCAACGTACTGACCACGCGATGTGTGTTTTCCTAAATCATCAGGAAGTCGAACAGCTGACAATACTTTCTCTTTTTCGGCTCGGAGATCTGCTGCTTCGAATGACACAGGCTCTTCCATCGCGGTTAGAGCAAGAAGTTGTAGCAGGTGGTTTTGAATGACGTCTCTTGCTGCGCCGATGCCGTCGTAATAACCTGCTCTACCACCAACACCAATGTCTTCAGCCATTGTGATCTGTACGTGATCGATGTAGTTGTTATTCCACAGAGGTTCGTAAAGCTGATTAGCAAATCTAAGAGCAAGAATGTTCTGAACTGTTTCTTTTCCTAGGTAGTGATCAATTCTGAAGATTGAGTCTGCTGGGAAGACAGATTCGACAACTTCATTGAGTTCACGGGCGGATTGAAGATCGTGACCAAAAGGCTTCTCGATCACAACTCTTCTAAACTGATCAGGCTTAGGGTCAGCTAATCCAGAACGGGATAGTTGCTGAGTCACCAACGGAAATGCCTTTGGAGGAATACTTAGATAGAAAGCATGGTTTCCGTTAGTTCCACGCTCAGCATCGAGCGTTTCGATTGTCTCGCGTAGCTTGTCGAAAGCGGCATCATCCCCGAATTCTCCTGAGACAAATCGAATGCCACGGGAGAGCTGCTCCCAAATCTCTTCACTCCATGGGGTTCTTGCATATTGCTTCACTGCATCCTTAACTACTTGACCAAAATCTTGATCTACCCAGTCACGTCTAGCGAAGCCAACAAGCGAGAAACCAGGCGGAAGCAAACCACGGTTGGCTAGGTCGTAAACAGCAGGCATTAGTTTCTTGCGGCTTAGGTCTCCAGTAACTCCAAATATGATTAGGCCAGAAGGTCCAGCAATACGATTGAGTCTTCGATCTAACGGGTCTCTAAGTGGATTGACACCAGGACCTAACTTCACTTCACTCATTGAGTTGTTTCTCCTTAGCCGATTGCTCGAAGAATAGTATTGAAATCTTCAACAGGGTTGTTCAATGTCAGAGTTAGTACTGGCCTGCCCAAATCTGCTAGAACCTTTGCATCACCTGCAGCCTGAGAGGAAATAAGTTCACCAAAGGTGAAGTCTCTTCCTGGAACCTGAACATCCTGACTTGTCTTAGCTACTAACTGAAGGAAGACACCCTGACGTGGACCACCCTTGTGGTACTGACCAGTTGAATGAAGGAATCTTGGAGCCCAACCGAATGTAGTGGGACGATCAGCGACAGAAGACAAAGCATCTCTAAGCGCTTCAGCACTAACCGGAGCGGTTCTATCCATGTATGCATGAACTGAGATGTAGCCATCTGAAGCAAGTGCTGAGAGGAGCTTCACTAGGGCTGTCGGAACTCCAGTGATGCCATCTACCTCTAGTGCGAGAGAACTAACTTCAATTGAGTCAAAGATAAATTGGCTAGCAGTGGCAGCAGATCTCTGCTCCAGCATTCCGCGCGCTGCAATCTTTGCTGATTCAACATCAGGCTGATCAAAAGGATTGATTCCAATCAATCTGCTTGCTACGGCTGTTGCGTACTCCCACAACAAAAATTGAGCACCTAGCGGAGCGACAATACTTACGCCATCTTCCAAAACTGAGTGATCAGTAGCAGAGATTTTGACTAGCAACATGTCATTGAGATCTGCGAAAGTCTCGTAACTAGAAGCTTGTAGAACTACTGGCAGAACACCCTTTGAATTTTTCCCGGTTGACTCTGCTACTAACTGTTCAATCCAGTCTCCAAAACCAGGAAGTGATGAGTCCGCAAGTAGACCAATCTTGTCCTTAAGTTCTTTGCCGTTAGATGATTTTGCAAGAGCCGCCCCAAGAACCAGACCTGGGTTTGACGAATCATCACTGCTAAGGGAGTCTGCGGCGTCTTGTGCCTGATTAAGAATCTCTTGAATGTCAACACCGGCTAGGCCAGAAGGTACTAAACCGAAAGCGGTGAGAGCTGAATAGCGTCCGCCGACTGTTGGATCGGCGTTGAACA
Organism: Rhodoluna sp.; assembly: GCA_044373385.1. GTDB lineage: Bacteria > Actinomycetota > Actinomycetes > Actinomycetales > Microbacteriaceae > Rhodoluna. Next base: position 114,850 of record JBILQF010000003.1, on the reverse strand, counting down.
CTTTGTATCCATCTGCTTTCGCAGCTGCCTCCATAGGTGAACCCGGATCTGTAACAATAACGATTCGCTCTGTCTTCTCAATGCCTGCAGATGTGAATGCCTCCTCAAAGACTCTCTTCTGCGAGTCAGTTTCAACAGTTGAACCTGATTTAGACGAGACAACAATGGCAGTTCGCTCAATGTCATTGCTTACAACTGAATGAACTTGGTCTGGAGATGTTGAATCAAGAACAACTAACTCAACGCCGTACTTGTTGGTAATCACCTCTGGTGCAAGAGAAGATCCACCCATGCCACACAATACAAAGCGATTGATTCCCTGTGCTCTGAAGGAATCTCTTAGAGCAATGATTTCAGAGACTAGGTATTGAGAATCAGCTGCAGATGTCACCCAGCCTAGGCGGATTGATGATTCAGCTTCAGCTTCTTTACCCCAGAGAGTGAAGTCTTTCGCTGCAATCCTGCTGGGGACTTTGTCCGCTACTAGGGTCTCTAAAGCTGATTCAACTGCAGTTGCAGCGGAACCAAAAACTCTAACGCATATTGACATTACTTAGATGCCTTTAGTGCTGCGTCAACAGATTCGACTAGTTCATTCCAAGAAACGATGAACTTTTCTACACCCTCAGTTTCAAGAAGCTCAGTTACCTCATCGTAAGAAACTCCCATGGCCTCAATTGCGTATAGGACAGATTTCGCCTCGGCATACTTTCCGACAATGCTGTTCGCAGGAACAATTCCATGATCAAAAACAGCTTCCATAGTTTTCTCAGGCATGGTGTTCACTAGCTCTGGTGCGATCAACTCAGTTACATAAAGCGTGTCGCTAAGTGCTGGATCCTTGACACCTGTAGATGCCATAAGGGGTCTCTGTTTATTTGCTCCTGCAGCGGCCAAGGTTGCCCAGTCCTCTGTTGCGAATTCGATTTCGAACACTTCATACGCAAGCCTTGCGTTAGCAAGGGCGGACTTGCTTTTCATAGCTGTTGCATCACTAGTACCGATTGCAGTTAGACGCTTGTCTATCTCTGTGTCAACACGAGAAACGAAGAATGATGCAACAGAGTGAATCTTAGAAAGATCCTTGCCGGCAGCGTGAGCTAAAGCAATACCAGCTTTGTATGCCTCAATTACTTCACGGTAACGCTGCAGAGAGAAGATCAAGGTCACGTTCACGCTAATGCCATTCGAGATAACTTCAGTAATTGCTGCAAGGCCAGCTTTGGTGGCAGGAATCTTTATCATTACGTTTTCGCGGTTCACCTTCGCGAACAATTCCTTTGCCTGAGCAACAGTACCCGCAGTGTCATTAGCTAGACCTGGCTCTACTTCAATAGAAACTCTGCCATCAAAGCCGTGGCTCTTTGCATAAACTCCAGCGAACACATCACATGCATCTGCTACATCTTTAGTAGTAATCTCAAAGATCGCCTCAGACGCTGTTGCTCCAGCCTTAGCAAGTTCAGCAACCTGAGCCTCATAGCCTTCACCTTTACCGATTGACTGAGCGAAGATTGTTGGGTTTGTTGTAACGCCAACAACGTTTCTTGAGTCAATAAGTTCTGCAAGAGCACCAGAAGCGATACGAGTTCTAGAAAGATCATCAAGCCAAATGCTTACGCCGTTTGCTGCTACCTGAGCTAGTGGACTGGTCATTGTTATTCCTCCTGTTTATTTAGTTGCTAAGCGATTTGTGTGCGGCTGCGATTACAGCGTCTGTAGTCATACCGAATTCTCTGAACAGGGTCTTGTAGTCAGCAGATGCACCAAAGTGTTCGATAGAGACACTCTCACCTGAACGACCGACATACTTACTCCAGCCAAGTGAAAGACCAGCCTCAACAGAAACTCTTGCTGCTACCGAAGAAGGAAGAACCGATTCTTTATATTCAGCTGACTGTTCGTCGAACCATTCAACACAAGGAGCTGAGACAACTCTGGTCTTGATTCCTTTTGCTTCTAGCTTTTCTCTTGCTTCTACAGCAAGCTGAACTTCTGATCCAGTTGCAATCAGAATTAGTTCTGGTTTCGAGTTGGAGGCATCGATAAGTGTGTAGGCACCCTTTGAAGTGTTTTCAGCTGATGCAAATACAGCTCCAGTAGCATCAGCTTCACCGCGCTTGAACACAGGAATGTTCTGTCTAGTTAGAGCAATACCCGCCGGGTTTTCTCTGCGTTCAAGAATCGTCTTCCAAGAGTAAGCAACTTCGTTGGCGTCACCTGGACGAACAATGTCTAGACCTGGAATGGCTCTAAGTGTTGCAAGCTGTTCTACTGGCTGGTGTGTAGGACCATCTTCACCCAGAGCGATGCTGTCGTGAGTCCACACAAAGATTGAAGGCACCCTCATAAGAGCTGCTAAACGAACTGCAGGCCTCATATAGTCGCTAAAGATCAAGAAGGTTCCACCGAATGCGCGAGTGTTACCGTGCAAAACAATACCGTTCAAAATTGCACCCATCGCGTGCTCACGAATACCGAAGTGCAGAACACGACCGTAAGGGTTACCAGTCCATTCGTGTGTTGACCATTCAGAAGGTACAAAAGATTTCGCACCTTCGATTGTGGTGTTGTTTGACTCTGCAAGGTCAGCTGATCCACCCCAAAGCTCTGGCATAACGGCAGCGATTGCGTTAATCACTTTTCCGCTGGCTGAACGAGTAGAGATTTCTGTTCCACCTTCAAAAACTGGGAGAGCAGACGCTAGCTCTTTAGGTACTTCACCAGACTGAACTCTGTCGTACAGCTTCTTCTTCTCAGGATTTGCAGATGCCCATGCATCAAACTTTGCCTGCCATGATGAGCGTGCTCTAGCAGCACGAGCAGCTGCATTCGATCTTGTGTGTTCGATTACTTCTGGAAGAACTTCAAAGGTCTTCTCTCGATCGAAACCAAGTGCAGTCTTTAGGCCAGCAAGTTCTTCAGCACCCAAAGCAGATCCGTGAATCTTTCCAGTGTTCTGCTTCTTAGGCGAAGGCCAACCGATAATAGTGCGGAGAGTAATTAGAGACGGCTTAGTTGTTTGTGCTTTTGCTGCTTGAATCGCGGCATAAAGTTCAGCGATGTCTTCTTTGTAGTTGCCTGTCTTTTTCCAGTCGATAGTTTGTGTGTGCCAACCGTAAGACTGATATCTCTTCGTTAGGTCTTCGGTGAAAGCAATGTTTGTGTCATCTTCGATTGAAATCTGGTTGGAGTCGTAGATCACTACAAGGTTTCCAAGTTGTTGGTGGCCAGCTAGGGAAGCTGCTTCGCTAGTAACACCTTCTTGCATGTCTCCGTCACCTGCGATGACATAAACAAAGTGATCAAAGGCAGATTCACCCTTTGGTGTTTCAGGATCAAAAAGTCCACGCTCGAATCTTGCAGCGTATGCAAAACCAGTAGCTGAAGCTAAACCTTGCCCGAGTGGACCAGTTGTGATTTCAACACCTTTAGTGTGTCCATACTCTGGGTGGCCAGGAGTGGCTGAACCCCAGGTTCTTAATGACTTGATGTCATCCAGTTCAAGGCCGTAGCCTGCTAAATAAAGCTGATTGTAAATAGTTAGTGAAGAGTGACCAACACTCAAAATGAATCTGTCTCTACCAGTCCACTTCTCATCAGCTGGATCGTGTGTCATTACCTTCTGAAACAGGAGATAAGCAACTGGAGCCAAGGAAATTGCGGTACCAGGATGTCCGTTTCCTACTTTTTCAACTGCATCCGCAGCTAGAACACGGGCGGTGTCAACTGACTTTGAATCGATGTTGTCCCAGATTAGTGACACAGCAATCTCTCTTTCGTTTCTGTATGAATTCTCTTCATCGGCAACCTTGCCGTTTTTAGCAACTAAAGCCTAAGAATCAGAGATAACAGGCTTGTTTTCAGTGCGTTTGAAGTCTATACCCGTGACGCATTTGATTACGGATATGTAACGGAAGAGTCTGTTTCGCTTAGACTAGAGCCAATGACATCCTCGGAAACCCTCAACCCATCAGCTCCAAAGGAATCTATTTCTTTTGGTCGAAAGGCTGCTGCATATCTGGCGTTAACAAAGCCAAGGGTTATCGAACTACTTCTGATCACAACTGTTCCAGTCATGATTCTGGCTCAGCAGGGTATACCAGACCTTTGGCTAGTTCTAGCAACATTGGTGGGTGGAGCTCTAAGTGCTGGTTCAGCGAATGCCTTCAACTGCATCATTGACACTGACATAGACAAAATCATGGGTAGAACCCAAAAGAGGCCTCTGGTTACAGGTGAACTAAACAAACTTGAGGCTCAAATCTTTGCCTTTGCCATCGGTATTCTTTCCGTTCTCTGGCTAGGACTGCTGGTGAACTGGCTAAGCGCTGCATTGGCTCTATCAGCCCAGCTTTTCTACATCTTCATCTACACACTTCTACTAAAGAGAAGAACCTCTCAGAACATCGTTTGGGGTGGAGCAGCTGGTGCTATGCCAGTGCTAATCGGTTTTAGCTCAGTTACGGGCACAGTTACCTGGTCAGCAGCTGTCCTGTTCCTGATGATTTTTCTATGGACCCCGCCTCATTACTGGCCTCTGTCCATCAAGTACCTAGCTGATTACAAGGCTGCTGGGGTGCCAATGCTTCCCGTTGTGGCAGATCCAAATAAGGTGGCTAGCCAGATTGTTGTCTATAGCTATGCAATGGTTGCCTCAACATTGTTACTGATACCTGTCCACCCAATGGGACTGATCTACTCTGCAACGGCTTTAGCTGGGGGAGTTTGGTTCATTGTGGAGGCTCATTTGCTTCAACAGAAGACTAAAGCGGGTGAAGTAAAGAACCCTATGAAACTCTTCCACTTCTCAATCACTTATTTGACCGCATTGTTTATAGCAATCGGTCTAGATCCACTTGTTTTCTTGCCTTTGTTTTGAATCTAGAGGTTCTTAAGTTCCTCTAAACGAGCCAAAGATTCGTTACGTTCCGTGGTGTGGTCGACAATCTGCGCTGGATATCCATCTGAATAACCATCAAAAACTTCCCAAGGTTCATGAGCAGATGAGCCCTCTAGGTGCCTTAGCTCAGGCACATATTTGCGCACATAATCGCCATTTGGGTCAAATTTAAGACCCTGCAGGATTGGATTGAATATTCGATAGTAAGGAGAAGCATCCGTGCCACAACCAGCCGTCCACTGCCAACCATGAGAGTTAGAGGCTGGATCAAAGTCACTCAAATGTTTCTCAAAGTGCTCTGCTCCTAAGGTCCATTCCAAATGAAGGTCTTTCACTAGGAAAGATGCCACAATCATTCGAACACGGTTGTGCATCCAGCCTTCAGCCAACAGCTGACGCATACCGGCATCGACCATCGGGAAGCCTGTCTCACCCTTGCACCAGGTTGCATACTTGACATCAGCAGATGAACCAGAGTCATACCTAAGCTTCTTGAACCTTGGTTCGTAGTAGTCATCGACTGTGTGAGGGTAGTGGAAGAGAACATCCGCGTAAAACTCTCGCCAGGCTATTTCCTTGCGGAAGACTTCTTGAGCAGGAGAGTCGCCGAGTTCTGCCAACAGAGTTCTTGGGTGAATTTCGCCGTGGGCTAGCGCATGAGAAAGATGTGATGTTCCGCTTAGATCCGCCCTATTTCGCTGTTGGTCATAGTCGTCTAGAGCCCTGTCCCTAAATCTCTCAAAGGTTCTCAATGCAAAAGCTTCACCCGCAACTACCTTGAGGGGAGAGCTCTTGCTAGGGACAGGAATCTCTGTATTGTGCTTGATTTTCAGCCATTTCAAGTCATTTGGAAGCCTCTTTGGAACTACGTCGGCTAGGTTCACCCAAGCCTTATAAAACGGGGTATAGACACGATAATTGGTGCCATCTGGTTTTCGGACGGTGCCGGGTCTAACAGCGTATGCCGAACCAATCAAACGCAGAGAAACCCCCTTAGATTCAAGGAACTTAGCAACGAAATCCTGTTCCTTTATGCCTTTAGGTTCGAATGATTCTGTGGCGAATACCACCTTTGACTCTATTTCTAGACATGAAGTTAGCAATTCTTTAGCAAACGTCTCAATTGAGCCTGATTCGATGATGTGGAGAGTGTTTCCCATGTCTTGACTCAGGGACCTGAGTCCTTCAGTAAGGCTGTGTTGCCTTATTCCTTCAAGGCTTTGATACTCAGCCTTGTCGAGCATGTAGACGGCTGCAACACCGCCTGGCTCGGAGAAAGCTGCGACTAGAGCTTCATTGTCTTGAAGTCTCAGATCTCTTCGAAACCAGAAGATAGAGCTCATTTGATACCTGTGGCTGCTTTATTCAAGAGGGCTTGGTAGGTTGTCATGCTTGCTAGAACCGAGGCACCAAGCATGTGAAGGGCTACGAGCACACCAGGCAGCCCCGTCCAAGTCTGTATAAGACCAAGAAGAGCTTGGGAGCTTATTATTGCCACAAACGCCAGCGAGTACTTGGCGGAAGCTAAGCCGGTGATTCGGAACCTAAGAATTAATTGAACTACAGCCAAGAACAGCAGAAGATAGGCAGGGTAGGAATGGTAATGAGACCAAAGTTCTGAATCTAAGCCGTTTCTAGGGGTTTCAGCATCTCCGGCATGTGGCCCTGAACCAGTAAGAACTACCCCGATTGTGATCACAACTATCGCTGTTGGGACGATAATCATAGAAATCATCGAGAGCAGCTTGTTGGGCTCAAGTCTTCTGCGTCCTTTGGCATACCAAACCAAGAAGGTAGCAATTGAGATCAGCACCATTGATACGAGGAAGTGAGCACCAACAATCCAGGAGTTCAAACCAGTTAGAACAGTGATTCCTCCAAGAACAGCTTGAGCAATAATGCCTAGTCCAAGTCCAAGAGAAGTCCAGAACAATCCCTTGCGGTGACCCTTCTTCAGTCGCATGATTGCGATGAACGTCGCGAGAGAGATGAACAGCAGCAGGAAGGTGAGCAATCTATTTCCGAATTCAATGACTCCATGAATTCCTTGCTCAGGAACATTAACAAGTGAACCAGGTTCACATTCAGGCCAAGTGGGACAGCCAAGACCTGAACCAGTAAGGCGAACAGCGCCACCGGTGACAACAATAAGAATCTGACTGATAAGAGAAAGCCAAGCATAAAGGCGAATTCTCTGACTGCCAAACAATCTGTCGATCAAGACATTCTCTTTCTATTACGTGGCTGGGGTTACGCTTTAGGTAACGTTTGGATAAACTTAGACTAGTCCCGAAACCATAAAAGAGTCTGAGAAGTCTGGGTCTTTCACCTAAACATCTTTTTCATGTTGCAAACTTGTTCCTCAACACCTTTCAGAAAGAGGTCGCAATGCCAGAGTCCGCCATTGAACGCCCAGAGCTAGATAGCCTTGGGATTTACGAGTTCGGCTGGTCTGACACTGATGCTGCTGGCCAAAGCGCCAGAAGAGGGATCAACACTGACGTAGTTTCAGACATCTCTCACCTCAAATCAGAGCCACAGTGGATGCTGGACATGAGACTCAAGGGTTTCTCTTACTTCCAGAAGAAGCCAATGCCAACCTGGGGTTCCGACCTTAGCGGGATTGATTTCGACAACATCAAGTACTTCGTTCGTTCAACTGAGAAGCAAGCCGGTACTTGGGAAGAACTTCCAGAAGAAATCAAGAACACTTACGAAAAGCTTGGTATTCCTGAAGCAGAACGTCAGAGACTTGTAGCTGGTGTTGCGGCTCAGTATGAATCTGAAGTTGTCTACCACCAGATCAATGAAGAACTGGAACGTCAAGGCGTTATCTTCATGGACACTGACACTGCATTGAAAGAGCACCCTGAGATTTTCCAAGAATACTTCGGAACAGTTATTCCTGCAGGGGATAACAAATTCGCTGCTCTTAACACTGCAGTTTGGTCCGGTGGATCATTTGTATACGTTCCAAAGGGTGTGCGAGTAGAGATTCCCCTTCAGGCTTACTTCCGAATTAACACTGAGAATATGGGTCAGTTCGAAAGAACATTGATCATTGCAGATGAGGGTTCATACGTTCACTACATCGAAGGATGTACAGCTCCTATCTACAAGAGCGATTCACTTCACTCAGCTGTCGTTGAAATCATTGTGAAGAAGAACGCTCGCGTTCGCTACACAACTATTCAGAACTGGTCAAACAACGTTTACAACCTTGTAACCAAGAGAGCTGTTGCTCACGAAGGCGCAACTATGGAATGGATCGATGGAAACATCGGTTCAAAGGTGACCATGAAGTACCCTGCAGTAATTCTTGCTGGTGAGCACGCAAGAGGTGAAACCCTTTCAGTTGCTTTCGCTGGCGAAGGTCAGCATCAAGACGCTGGAGCAAAGATGATTCACCTTGCTCCTTACACATCTTCTTCAATTGTTTCTAAGTCAATTGCTCGGGCTGGTGGAAGGACTTCTTACCGTGGCGAGATCAGAGTCAACCCTGGAGCACATCATTCAGCAAACACAGTTCGCTGCGATGCTCTATTGATTGACACAATTTCTAGAAGCGATACTTACCCAGCAGTTGACGTTCGCGAAGACGATGTTTCTATGGGTCACGAAGCAACTGTTTCAAGAGTGAGCGATGAGCAGCTCTTCTACTTGCAATCAAGAGGTCTAGCAGAAGATGAAGCTATGGCAATGATTGTTCGAGGTTTCATTGAACCTATTTCAAAGGAACTTCCAATGGAATATGCACTGGAGCTAAACAAGCTCATTGAAATGCAAATGGAAGGCGCTGTCGGTTAATGTCAGATTCACAAACACCGGCACAGCACGGTCTTGCAGAGCATACGCATGGCTCTTTCGTTCCACTTCAAATCAGAAGTGATCGTCCACGTTCTAAGTCAGTTTCAGACTTTGAAGCCGTTTCTCCACTGCAGGATCTTTGGCGCTATCTACAACCAGAACAGCTAAAGGGTTTAGATGCTGACGTTCTAGGCGAATATGAATCAGAGGTTTCTTTCGGTGCTGCTGATGGTGTGAGTGTTTCTTGGATTGAAAGCACTGACCCTCGTGTTGGTGCCATCGGTGTTCCTGAAGACAAAGTAGCTGCAGCTGCGTACACCAACGCAAGTAAAACATTGCTTGTTGAGATTGCAGACAATGCAGAACTTTCTGAAGCATTCGTTATCAGCATCACTGGATCTGGTTCAGAAGCTTCGGCACTTCACGTTCTAGTAGTTGCAAAGAAGTTCAGTAACGCAACTCTCGTTTTCGAACACGCAGGACACGGAGTCCTTGCCGAGATTCTTGAGATCGATGTTCAGGATGAAGCAAAGCTGAATCTAGTTTCTGTTCAGAATTGGGATAAAGGTTCTGCCCATGTCTCTGCTCACTTCTCAAAGCTTGGCAGAAACTCTTATCTCAAGCATTCAGTGGCTTCATTTGGCGGAGATCTAATCCGAATTACTCCAGTCACTACCTTCACTGGTCCTGGTGCTGAAGTTGAAATGAACGGTGTTTACTTCGCTGATGCTGGTCAACACATCGAAAACAGACCATTCGTAGATCACGCTGCTCCTAACTGCAAGTCAAGAGTTACCTATAAGGGTGCTCTTCAAGGAAACAAAGCTCACACCGTATGGATTGGTGATGTTCTAATTCGTGTTGTTGCCGAAGGTACTGACACCTACGAGCTGAACAGAAACCTTCTTCTAACTGATGGAGCGAGAGCTGATTCAGTTCCTAACCTTGAGATTGAAACTGGTGAAATCGAAGGGGCAGGGCATGCAAGTGCATCAGGTCGCTTCGATGACGAGCAGTTGTTCTACTTACAGGCCAGGGGTATCTCTGTAGATGAAGCGAGAAGACTTGTCGTACTTGGATTCTTGGTCGACATTCTGCAGCGAACAGCGGTGGATGAACTTGTTGAGCGTCTAACAAAAGTCTTAGAAGAGAAACTAGGGAGCAAATAATGGCAATTCGAATCTGCGGCGTTGATGATATCAAGCCAGGTAGAGCACTTCGCGTAAAGATTGGTGATCACCCGATTGCAATTATCAAGAGCCCCAATGGCGAGTTTCACGCATTGGATGACAAGTGTTCTCACGGAGAGATTTCTCTAAGTGAAGGTTTCGTTGACAATGAAACAATCGAATGTTGGGCTCACGGAGCAAAGTTCTCTCTAGAAACAGGAGCTCCGCTAACTCTTCCAGCTTTCGAACCAGTTGGAGTTTATGAAGTACTAGTCGAAAACGGCGAAGTTTTTATCGAATACGAACAGGCTTAGGTCAAAAGGAAAATCATGGCAACTTTAGAAGTTAAGAACTTACACGTAACTGTTGAAACAGATCAGGGAACTAAGGAAATCCTTAAGGGTGTTGACATAGTTATCAATAGCGGAGAGATTCACGCTGTGATGGGTCCTAACGGCTCCGGTAAATCAACCCTTGCTTACTCAATCGCAGGTCACCCAAAGTACACAGTCACACAAGGTGAGATTTTGCTAGATGGAGAGAACGTTCTAGAGATGAGCGTGGACGAAAGAGCTAAAGCTGGATTGTTCCTAGCCATGCAGTATCCAGTTGAGATTCCTGGTGTTTCAGTTTCTAACTTCCTAAGAACAGCTAAGACAGCTGTTACTGGAGAAGCTCCTGCTCTTAGAACATGGATCAAGGATGTTCGCGAAGCAATGGGCAACCTAAAGATTGATTCAACATTCTCAGAGAGAAATGTCAACGAAGGTTTCTCGGGTGGAGAGAAGAAGCGTCACGAGATATTGCAGCTAGAGCTTCTAAAGCCTCGCTTCGCAATCCTTGACGAAACAGACTCAGGTCTTGACGTTGACGCTCTAAAGATTGTTTCTGAAGGTGTTAACAGAGCCCACCAGGAGAACGACCTGGGTGTCTTGATGATCACTCACTACACAAGAATCTTGAAGTACATCAAGCCTGACTTCGTACACGTATTCGTTGATGGCAAGGTAGCCGAGCAAGGTGGAGCAGAACTTGCTGACCAGCTTGAAGCTGAAGGTTACGACCGTTACGTAAAGGCGTAAAAATTTGACTGAATTAGATCTAACTCCTGAAAAGTACGACCAAGTACTTGAAGCTATCAAGGAAGTAATCGATCCTGAGATAGGCGTCAACATTGTTGACCTTGGCTTGATCTATGACCTCAAGAAGTCAGAAGATGAAGCTCTTCTCATTCACATGACACTCACATCAGCAGGATGTCCTTTGACAGATGTAATTGAAGAGCAGATGGGTATGGCATTAGACGGCGTAGTTGAGGCATTCAGAATCAACTGGGTATGGATGCCACCATGGGGACCAGAACTTATTACTGATGATGGTAAAGAGCAAATGAGAGCGATTGGTTTCGCGATCTAGCTACTTCTTGATTGATTTAACTAGTGCCCATGCAGATGGCAGAAGTGCTCCAGCAATAACGGCCTTAACAGCATCCCAGATGAAGAATGGCGACATTGCAACTGTTGCTGAAATCAAATCTGATGAGAACGCAACCATAGCTAGAACTGGAATACCCGTAGCGTAAATAACAATCGATCCCAGAACATAGCTTGCAGCCATCTTTAGTACGTTAGAACTCCACTTAAGTTCAGCCATACGACCAATAAGAGCAGCCGCGAAGATAAAACCAATAATGAATCCGCCTCTAGCGCTGAATAGGACCGCTAGTCCGCTGTTACCTTCAGCAAACACTGGAGCACCTAGAACACCAACTAGAGCGTAAAGACCCATTGTGATGGCTCCACGTGCTGCTCCGTAAGTTGCACCAATCAATAGAACTGCAAGAGTCTGAAGTGTGAAAGGAACTGGGAGAGCAGGAATAGAAACCTGAGCCGCTAGAGCGGTGATCAAGACACCAGCTGAAACTAGAGCGACATCTGAGACTCTTGAACGAGAGATGACGGTATCGATGAAGGTTAGGTTCCTGGTTTGTGCAATGCTCACTTGGTGGCCTTTCATGCCTGAGAGTTTTCTTAATTGTAGGGTAGTACATGAAGCCAAACTTGGTTTCCATTCAAATCAACCACCAATTGGAGTTCCGTCATGATTAACGTGCGTGAACTTGAGATAACCATTGGTGCAAGAGTTCTGATGTCTGGGGTAAATTTCCAAGTATCTAAAGGCGACAAAGTCGGGCTTGTAGGTCGTAATGGAGCAGGCAAAACCACTTTGACCAAGGTCATAGCAGGAGATTTCCAACCAAGTAATGGCTCTGTAGAACGAATCGGGGAGATCGGTTACCTTCCCCAAGACCCTAGAACTGGTGATCTTGAAGAATTAGCCAGCGATCGAATCCTAAACGCTAGAGGCTTAGGAACAATTTTGAAGAAGCTTGAAGCTACTCGAGAGCAGATGGGTTCAGTTGATGAAGCTGTCTATGACAAAGCTATGGAGCGTTACGAGAGACTCGAGAACGAGTTTCAGGCCAATGGAGGTTACGCAGCGGAAGCGGAAGCTGCAGCAATTGCGAGCAACCTTGGTCTAAAGCCAAACGTACTTAGCCAACCTATTGGAACGCTTTCAGGTGGACAGCGCAGAAGAATTGAGCTAGCTCGAATCCTCTTTTCAGATGCAACGACGATGATTCTAGATGAGCCAACTAACCACCTAGATGCTGACAGCATTATTTGGTTACGCGAGTTCCTAAAGAGTTACCAGGGTGGACTGATTGTTATCAGTCACGACATCGACATCGTTGAAGAGACAGTGAACAGGGTTTTCTATCTTGATGCCAACCGTGGTGTTATCGACATCTACAACATGGGATGGCGAGCCTATCTAAAGCAGCGTGAAGCCGATGAAGAACGTCGTAAGCGTGATCGTGCGATTGCGGAAAAGAAGGCTTCCGTTCTGCAACTTCAAGCTGCAAAGTTTGGCGCGAAAGCTTCTAAGGCATCTGCCGCGCACCAGATGAACAAGAGAGCTGAGAAGCTACTTAGTTCTCTTGATGATGTGCGTGAAAGAGATCGCGTCGCCAACATTCGCTTCCCGGATCCTCAAGCCTGTGGCAAGACCCCACTATTCGGACACAACCTAAGTAAGAGCTATGGTTCTTTAGAAATATTTACAGCTGTTGATTTAGCAATTGACCGAGGATCTCGAGTCGTCATCATTGGTTTGAACGGTGCTGGAAAAACTACACTGCTTCGCATTCTTGGAGCTGTTGAAGATCCTGATACTGGACAAATTGATGCCGGTCATGGACTAAAGATCGGCTACTACGCACAGGAGCACGAATCTCTTGATGTAACTAAAACAGTTCTCCAGAATATGCAGAATTCAGCCCCTGAGCTAAATGACACTGATGCAAGGAAAGTTTTGGGCTCATTCTTGTTCTCTGGTGATGATGTGGACAAGCCAGCAGCGGTGCTAAGTGGTGGCGAGAAGACCCGTTTAGCGTTAGCCGCTTTAGTGGTATCAAGAGCCAATGTATTGCTGCTTGATGAGCCTACGAACAACCTAGATCCTGCCAGCCGTGAAGAGATCCTCAAAGCTCTTGCTTCCTTCACAGGGGCTGTCGTGCTTGTTTCTCACGATGTCGGAGCCGTAGACGCACTAAACCCAGAGCGGGTACTTGTCATGCCTGACGGGCAGGAAGACCTTTGGAATGATGGCTACCGAGACTTGATTGTCCTGTCTTAATCAGCATTTCGACCTTTCCCCAATAGTGTTCTCTTAGAGAACTGGAAAGGACTATACACATGAATCTAGTAACACTCACGCAGGCCATTTTCATGCTTGGCTTCGTCTCAATGGCAGCTGGAACTCTTTACTTCGTGCTTGAAAGAACCGAACTAAAACCAGAACACAAGTCAACAGCTACTTATGCGGCACTAATTACTTTCATCGCAGCCATCTTGTATTGGCAGATGAAGGATGTAGTTTCATTCCCTGGTCTTACAGATGTTGCCGCCATTGAATCAACAATGCCGATTCGATACATTGACTGGATTCTTACAACACCCCTTCTACTTCTTGAGTTTGGAATCATCGCATCTCTCGCAGGTGCTCCAAAGGGAACTACTTATCGTCTAGTGCTTGCTGACTTGGTCATGATCATCACTGGCTACTTCGGTGAAGTTGGTCAACCTGGAACTGTTGGCAACTATGTTAACTTCATTATTTCTTCACTTGCATGGGGTTGGATCGCTTACACAATCTGGAACATCAGACCAACCAAGGGGACAGCGGCCATGAAAGCTGCGATCGAATCCATGAAGAAGTTCGTAATCATTGGTTGGGCTATCTACCCAATTGGAACTGCGACACAAGAGTTCCTAGAAATATCTGGAACAGAAGCTCAAACTATTGAACTTGCAGTTTGTGTAGCTGCAATCATCTATGTGTTTGCAGATGTCATCAACAAGGTTGGATTTGGAATCGTTGCACTTCGAGCAGTTAAGAAGTAATTCTTAATCTAGAAGTTTGTCTTCAATCTCAGCATCTTTATCTCGGTTGAGGATTCTAAGTTTCCTTGGTGGTAGCCCAGCTTTTCTTCGGCGCTCTTGAGAAAGAGTCCAAAGGACTGCACCAATTGCCATCAACCCAAACAGAATCCATTGCAGTGCATAACTTAGATGATTTCCTTCACTCAAGATTGGCTTTGGAATCTGCTGTCCCGTTGGAAGAGAAGGCGATTCTGATATCAATCTGCCGTAGGCCTGAATGTAGACATCGTCTCCGAGAGTGGGACTAATCTCAGCAAGATAAAGACTTGAGAGTTGACCCTCAGGAGCTGTTCTATCAAGATCTGGTTCCGATGGACGCAATCTGAGTTGCAGATTTCTTTCTACATCATTTACTTGAGGAACATCATCAGGAGTATCCGTTGAACTTCCAGTAGGCAGCCAACCTCGTTCAACCCAGATGACAGAACCCTCGTCTGTCCTGAAAGCAACCAGCTGCAAGAATCCTGGATAAGCGTTCAATGGGCGGTTTCTCACTAGATAGCTTTGGTCCGGAAGATACGAACCTTCAACTGACACAGAACGGAATTCAAAGTTGTCTTGCCAAGCCTCATCTGGTCTAAGTACGTCGATTAGTTCTTTGGTCTCTTCGTTGTAGTTGGCCTCGATCAGGTTGTTCTTCGCTACTACTTCAGCTTGCCTGTCGAACTGCCATTGGGATAAGAACCAGCAGGCAACTGTGAAGGACACAACTAGAAGTGCCCAACTTAGCCAGTTTCTCTTAGGGTTACTTGTCGTCTTCATTCTTATTCTTTGCAGCCTTGAACGATTCGGCAGAAATACTGATAGTTGGAGCCTCTGCAGACTTTCTAGATGAGTTAGATGAGTTTGCCCCGTGGGCGTTGGCTATAACAACAGCGAAATAAGGCAGGAATATCGCTCCAGTGGCGAAGAGAACTGTCAGCCAACCCAGTGGAACGATAACGGCTAAAACCACACAGATAACCCTGATAATCATGGCTACGGTGTACTTTATGAAGCGAGATCTACGCTCTTCTTCAGGCGACACCTCGAGTGAAGTTACCGACTGAGCTTTAGACAATTTTTAGGTTCCTAACCTCGAGCACTCTGAACAAAGCCAGATATAGACTTGTGGTGCTCACTAGCAATTATCACCTAGTTATTTCAGAAGGCGAAACCAGATGTCAACTTCAAGAACTGTTTTAGTAACCGGCGGAAACCGAGGAATCGGTAAGGCTATTGCCGAGGAATTCATTAAAGCCGGACATCGTGTAGCGGTAACTGTTAGAAGTGGTGAAGGACCAGCAGGTTCACTAGGTGTTAAAGCTGACGTTACAGACGCAGTATCTCTTGATGCTGCATTTGCTGAGATAGAAGAGAAGTTAGGCCCAGTCGAAGTTCTTGTTGCCAACGCTGGCATCACGAGAGATACCTTGCTCATGAGAATGACTGATGAAGACTTTGAAGATGTCCTCAACACCAACCTCACCGGATCATTCAGAGTTCTAAAGAGAGCAACTAAAGGCATGATGAAGGCCAAATTCGGAAGAGTTATCTTCATTGGTTCAGTTGTTGGCCTCTTAGGTAGTGCTGGACAAGTGAACTACTCAGCAGCCAAAAGCGGGCTAGTTGGTATGGCTAGATCTCTCACTAGGGAACTAAGTGGTCGTGGCATCACAGCAAACGTGGTAGCTCCAGGATTTATTGATACAGACATGACAGCAGAACTAAGCGAAGAGGTTCAAGACCAATACAAGGCAAAGATTCCAGCTGGACGCTTCGCCTCTCCTGAAGAGGTAGCAAAGGTAGTTGTTTGGCTATCAAGTGATGACGCAGCCTACATATCAGGTGCTGTTATTCCAGTTGATGGCGGACTTGGCATGGGCCACTAGGCCTTTTTCAAGGAACATGCTGGCAGAATTAGACAGTCAAGACAAACCAATCAGAAAGATCGACAAATCATGGGAATTCTAGAAGGCAAGAAACTTCTTATCACTGGAGTACTAACTGAGGCATCTATTGCTTTTACAGTTGCTCGTCTAGCTCAAGAGCAAGGTGCCGACATCGTTCTTTCTTCCTATGGTCGAATGATGGCTATCACAGAGAAGATCGCTCTAAGACTTCCAAAGCCATGTGCAGTTATTGAACTTGATGCAACTAATGATGAAGATCTTGCTGCTCTTCCTTCAAGAGTTTTAGAGCACCTTCCACATCTAGATGGAATCGTTCACGCTATTGCTTTCGCACCAGGCACAGCTCTTGGTGGTAACTTCCTAGAAACAGAGTGGCCAGATGTAGCAACAGCTGTTCAAGTTTCTGCTTACTCTCTGAAGTCAATCACCATGGCAGCTAAACCAATTCTTAGAGATGGTGCATCAGTAGCAGGACTAACATTCGATGCTTCTGTTTCTTGGCCGGTATACGACTGGATGGGTGTTGCTAAAGCAGCATTCGAATCAACCTCTCGTTACCTAGCTCGCTACCTTGGCAAGGACAACATCAGAGTGAACCTAATCTCAGCCGGTCCACTTCGCACTCCAGCAGGTAAGAGCATTCCTGGATTCTCAAGCATGGAAGACATCTGGGTTGACCGTGCACCACTGCACTGGGAACTATCAGACACTGAGCCAGCAGCTAGAGGAATTGTTGCTCTGCTAAGTGATTGGTTCCCTAAGACCACCGGTGAAATTATCCACGTTGACGGTGGACTACATTCAACTGGCCACTAAAGTCCGATTAGGGCAATAGCGTCACTCAGATCTCCAGAGTCAAGAATCAAATCAGCTGCTGCTCTTACTCTCGGCTTTGCGTTGAAGCCAATACTTAATCCGGCTACGGCCATCATGTCTAAATCATTAGCACCGTCGCCGATTGCGACTGTGTTCTCGATATCAATACCTGAAGCTTTTGCCCATTCAATTAGGGCAGTAGCCTTAGCAGGTTTATCAATGATGGTTCCAATAACTTCACCGGTGAGAATTCCATCGACAACCTCTAGATGATTAGCTCTAGAGAAATCTAGATTCATAGTTTTGGCAATTGGATCCAGAAGCTGAGAGAAGCCACCCGATACCGCTCCAACTTTTCCGCCTGCTGCATGCACTGCAGCGATGAGTCCCTTGGCACCTTTTGTTGGGGTGCATTTAGAAAGCGTTTCCTGGATAACACTTTCAGGTAGTCCTTTGAGATAGCTCACCCTGGCCTTGAGACTTGCAGCGAAATCAAGTTCACCGGACATCGCACGCTCTGTTACAGCCTCAACCTCTAGCCTTTTTCCTGCACAATCAGCTAGCAGCTCGATGACTTCTTGCTCAATGAGCGTTGAGTCCACATCGAGCACGACTAGAAGGCGAGGGCTTTGGTTCATAAAGAAAACCTTATTGCCTATTTCACGAGCGACTCGCTGAAGCGGTAACTGTGTGTCACACAACGCCTTAGATTTTCCATAGCCTAGGCTGAAATCATATGAATGAAGTGCTGTCTTTCAAGAACGTATCGGTTATGCGATCAGATAAAACTATCTTGAGTGATGTGACCTGGTCGGTTAAGGACAATGAACGCTGGGTAATAGTTGGCCCTAACGGTGCCGGAAAGACTACTCTTCTCAAGATAGCGGCTGCTCAATTGCAACCAAGCTCAGGATCAGCATCTGTCCTAGGCGAGGCACTGGGGGAGATCAACGTCTTCGACCTTAGAACTCGTATTGGATTTGCATCAACGGCTATAGCTAGTCGTATTCCAAATTCAGAAACTGTTCTAGACGCAGTCATGACAGCTTCATATGCCGTCACAGGACGTTTCAAAGAGAAATATGAAGATGTCGATGAACGCAGAGCCAGAAGAGTTCTTACGGAATGGCACCTCAGTGAATATGCTGATCGACCATTTGGAACACTAAGCGATGGGGAACGCAAAAGAGTTCAAATCGCAAGAGCAGTTATGCCTGACCCTGAACTGCTTCTCTTAGATGAGCCTGTTGCAAGCTTAGACATTGGTTCTAGAGAAGCTACTATCAAGATCTTGAGCGGATATGCCTCTCATCCA
This sequence comes from Rhodoluna sp., assembly GCA_044373385.1. Taxonomy (GTDB): domain Bacteria; phylum Actinomycetota; class Actinomycetes; order Actinomycetales; family Microbacteriaceae; genus Rhodoluna. Next base: position 96,443 of record JBILQF010000003.1, on the reverse strand, counting down.
GCAGCTCCAGCAATTGTTATGGTCACCCACCACTTGGAGGAAATCCCAGCTGGCTTTACCCATGCCTTAGTCCTAAACCAGGGGAGAATCATCGCTAGTGGTCCTATAAACCACACTCTGACCACTGAAAAACTAAGTGAAGCCTATGGTTTGCCTCTAGAAGTTACCTTCCAATCTGGAAGATTTGCTGTTAGAGCCAAATAACTACTGGCGAACCTTACCTGTTTTGGTATAGTCTTTACAGAGTGCTTAGAGCACAACATCCCTTTGAATTGAAAGAGTTTTCTCATGAAGGCTGACATCCACCCAAAGTACGAGACCGTAGTATTCCGTGATCTAGCATCAGGAGTATCTTTCCTAACTCGCTCAACCGTTACTAGCAACAAGACCATTGAGTGGGAAGACGGAAACTCTTACCCAGTATTCGACGTTGAAATCTCATCTGAGTCCCACCCGTTCTACACAGGTAAGCAGAGAATCATGGACTCAGCTGGTCGCGTTGAGAAGTTCAACGAGCGTTACAAGAACTTCGGTACTCAGAACTAGTTTCTGAACCTAAGAAAATGGACCTCAATTGAGGTCCATTTTTCATTTAAGCTAGCTTCTTTACCGGCCAACCGAAAACGGGCTTGTAGTCCGGCACATCCTGTTGACGCCATTTGGCATAGCTTGCTTCAATCTCGTCTGCCCACTTGGCTTGCTCGTCATGCAAAATCTGAGCTGAAGCAGGGAATGCTACGACAGGCTTCTCCATCGCAGAGAAGAATCTAAGCATCGCCAGTCCAACATGCCCAGCTGCGACTGCGTCGTCTTTAGCAGTGTGAGCGGCGAGCAGTTCAACTTGGTAACGCTCTGCTGCAGAAACCAAATTTCGCTTACCTTTGCGGTACTTATCAATTGTCTTGTCGATAACCAGAGGGTCGATAACTAAACCAAATTCAAGAGGGTTCACACCATTACGAATCGCCTCGTAGTGGAGGATGGTGAAATCGTAGGCGGCGTTGTATGCAAGCACAGGAATGCCTTCAGCGAAGCAAGCGTTGATTGCATCAACTATCTGCGGAACACCAACAGAAGCCGGCATAGCCTCAGCAACGTCCTTGTCATAGAACCCGTGTACTTTGCTGGCTACTTCTGGAATAGGAATACCTGGGTTTAGTACCCAATCAAAACCACCAGAAAGGATTTCTCCATTAGATGTCATTCTGTGTAGAGCAGCAGTCACGATCCTGTCCTGAGCAAGATTGAGCCCAGTTGTCTCTGTATCAAATACTGCAATGGTGTCTAGCCAGCTAGGGAGCATTAATTTATTTATCGCTTCATTCACAGACAAAGACTACTTGGAGCAACGGACATTGCCCCGTAGGCCCTACTAGTCAACGATTGGGTAGAATTAAGACAGGAAATTGGGCATGGGAGGTGCAAATGAAATCTTCCGCTGAACTTACCGCAGAAGCTCAACAGAGAGCTCTAGCGAAATCAGTATCCATTGATGGTGTGAATACCAACTATTGGTTTTACCCAGCAACAACTGGAGACACTAAGCAAGCAGACTCACTGGTTCTAGTTCACGGCTACAGGGGAGACCACCATGGTCTAGAGTCCTTCGCTGGAGGACTTACCAACTTCAACGTTATTGCACCAGATCTACCAGGGTTCGGAACGTCAGATCCACTAAAGGTTGAACACTCACTGGAATCGTATTCGACTTGGCTCAAGTCTTTTCTAGATGCTCTTGAACTAAATAATCCTCTGGTGGTAGGTCACTCATTTGGGACTCTAGTTGTGAGTTCTGCCGAAGCTAAACTTGGCTTGTTCTCAAAGATTGTTCTCGTGAATCCTGTGGCTGGCGGAAAAGTAGTTGGCATTTCTAAGGTTCTTCTAGAATTCGTTAAGTTTTACTATTGGTTGGCCCATGTTGTCCCTGAATACGTGGGTAACAAAATGACTAAGACCTATCTATTAGTTGACTCAATGTCTGCTTACACAACCAAGTCAAAAGACAAGGCATTGCGTAAATGGGTCAAGCAGCAGCACCGTAGCCACTTCAACAGCTTTGCCAATTCACAAGTTGTCTGGGAAGCATACGTGGCAGCTACTGAGAATGTAGTGATTCCTTTTGTGAAAGAAATCCATAAGCCTGTTCTACTGATTGCAGCTGAACTGGATGAGATTACTCCAGTCGAAGCTGTGTACGACTTTGCAAAGACCATGGATAACGCAACCGTTCACGAGATTAAGGGTTGCGGACATCTGGTTCACTACGAAGCCGCTTCAGAAGCTATTGAAGTCATCAACGAATTCTTTACTAAGTAGCAAAACAAATGAAGACACTCCACTTCGATGCTCGATTCATAAGAATCGATAGGCACGATGGCATTAGCCGCTTCAGCGCTGAATTGGTCAAAGCCTTGGCAAACAAGGTTCGTGTTGTGGCAATCATTCATGATTTTAGGCAACTAGATTCCCTGCCCACTGGTATTGAGTATGTGGTTCTCAATGACCCGCAATCTCCAAAAGAGTTCTTCATTGCGAGAAAACTCAACGCTCTAGGTGCGACTCACGTATTCTCACCAATGCAACTTATGGGAAGTGTTGGCCGGAAATACAAGCTGATCCTGACCTTGCATGACTTGATCTATTACCGTCACCGCAAGCCACCTCAGGATCTAAACCTGTTAGTGAGAGTCATCTGGCGTCTCTATCATCTGAGTTATCAGCCTCAGCGATGGCTCCTGAACAGAGCAGATGCAGTCGCGACTGTATCCAGGACAACCAAGATGTTGATGGAGGAACACCATCTAACCCGGAAACCAATAGCAGTTGTTTACAACGCACCTGAGAAACTCACTGAACCCGCCATTAGAAGCTCCGCAGCTAGCAAGAACCTTCTCTACATCGGCTCATTCATGCCATACAAGAATGTTGAAACTCTCATCAAAGGAACAGCCTTAGTTCCCGAATACACTCTGCATCTACTAAGCAAGATTTCTGATGAACGTAAGAACTCACTACAGAGGATTGCCGATCAAAACGGTGCACACTTGGTCTTCCATAATGGCGTTAGCGATGAAGAATACAAGGAGCTATTGCTCTCTAGTTTTGCTTTGGTAAGTGCTAGCAAGGATGAAGGATTCGGTATCCCATTGGTAGAAGCCATGCAACAGGGAACTCCTGTAGTTGTGTCTCAACTAGAGATCTTCACTGAGGTAGCAGGTCCTGCAGGTACATACTTTGACCAAGATAGTCCTGAGAGTTTTACTAATGCACTCTCATCTCTAGAACAAGATTCAACTTGGAGAGAAAAGTGCCAGCTATCTCTGAAGCAAGCAAGCGTATTTGATTGGGATAAGTCTGCTGATGCTCTTCTCACTATGTTTGAGGAACTAGATTCCTAAAGACTCTGGTCTGTAATCAGTAATGGTCCAGGTACCATCGGCGTGCATAAATCTATTCAGGGATGCATTGCTAAGACGTTCACCTTCACGAGGCAATTCACCGTTGGTGACGATAGTGAGAACCTTACGGATGAAGGCTCCATGGGAAACCGCCAGTACTCTCTGACCTGAATATTCATTAGCAATGATATCCAGCAAGTGAACTGTTCTTGTTCTTAGGTCCTCAAGAGACTCAAGGCCTTCAATGACTTGACGACTCTCATAGAGTTTTCGCCAAGATGCGTGATCTAGCCCTTCAGCTACTCCAAAAGATCTCTCGATAAGTTCAGGAACGATAACTACATTCATGCCAAGTTCTTGTGCCACGATGTCAGCTGTGTCTTTAGCTCGAGAGAGGGGAGAGGCGATGATGATGTCCCAATCCTCACGATTCAAATGTGCGGCTGCTGTGCGAGCCTGCTCTCGACCGGTTTCATTGAGAGGGATGTCAGTGGAACCTTGGAGTCTGAGATCGATGTTCCAATCTGTTTGACCATGTCGTAGTAGTCCAAGAATTGTTTCAGTCAACTAAGAGCCTCTCTAGAGCCAAGGAAGTGTTCGCCTCTATCTTTGCGTTAGCTAGATGATCGGCTCGTGTAGGACCTAAGTTAACAACGACTATAGGTTTCTCGGTATTTGAAGCTTGCTTGGCGAATCTATACCCTGAGTTGACTGTCAGCGATGTTCCGGCAACCAAGAGGACATCTGAATCCTCAAGGAGATTCAGAGCTAGTTCTACTCGACTACTTGGAACTGATTCACCAAAGAAGACAACATCCGGCTTATAAACACCATTGCATTTAGTGCAACTTGGAACAATAAAATTCTCAGTACCTTCAATCTCAGCGTCGCCATCAGGCGTGAATTCAACCGAAACATCTTTTATGATGTCAGGATTCAATTCCTTTAGGAAACTGTCCATTTCAATTCTTGCGATGGAGTCTTTGCAACCCATGCAAACGACTCGATCCAGACGACCGTGCAGATCAATCACAGACTTACTGCCGGCCTCCTGATGAAGTCCATCGACATTCTGGGTTACAAGGGCTCTTATTCGACCTTGAGCCTCTGCCTTAGCTAATGAAATGTGCCCAGGGTTAGGCGAAGCAGAAGAGATTCTTGACCAACCGACATAGCTTCTAGCCCAGTATCGCTTCTGTGCCAGTTCAGAGCCCATGAAAGTGTCATAGGTCATTGGGTGCTTAGCAACACGACCTTGCCCACGGTAGTCAGGGATACCGGAATCCGTACTTAATCCAGCTCCTGTCAAAACAAAGACTCTCTTGCCAACTATTCGTTCTCTGGCTGTTTCAATAGAGAACAGAGCAGCAGAAGATAAGCCTTCTACATTCGCTTGGCTCTGATCAGTCATTAATTTCTGTCTCTTTGATATTGAATAAGAAAAGCCCCGACATTGCTGCCGGGGCTTGAGTAGCTGTCTCAAACTACGTGTCCGAAAGGGGACTTGAACCCCTACCCCCTTGCGAGGACTAGCACCTCAAGCTAGCGCGTCTACCATTTCGCCACCCGGACTTTAGGTTGGCATTCATCATTGACTACCAGTTCTAAATGTTACTACGAATACAGACGAAGACTTTGGCCCATGGTTGATGACAATTGGGGTAAGCAGGAGTAGTTTTGAATCATGGCTCATGAAGCGCGTAACACTCTGAACAGTTTGGTAGCTGCACTCGAAAGACATTACGAGGCGATTTCTAGCGGTCGAGGAAGCGAAGACCCGGCAGTTGTTGCAACGTATGAGCACCTCAAAACTGCCTTCCTAGATTATGAAGAGGCTATCTCCGATGAATACGGGGAAGTGCTTCCTATGGAGTTAGCGGAAGACGACGAAGACTGGTCATGAATTTCCTAGAAGCAATCATTCTAGGAATTGTTCAAGGCCTAACAGAATTTCTTCCTGTCTCATCTAGTGCTCACGTACAAATAGCCTCCGAGCTTATGCAAGTTCCGGGTCTTTCAGATAAGAACTCCGCAACAACAGCATTCATAGCCACTATCCAACTAGGCACTGAAGCTGCCGTGCTGATCTACTTCGCTAAAGACATTGCTCGTCTGGTTAAAGCATGGTTTAGGGGAGTTTTCAACTCAAGGCACCGCGGTAGTGCAGATTACAGAATGGCGTGGCTTGTCATCATTGCTTCAATACCTGTTGGTCTTGCTGGATACCTACTTAGAGAATTCATTCAAGAAACTGTTAGAACCCTTTGGGTGGTTGCATTCACGATGATCTTGTTCGCTGCAATTCTTTATCTAGCTGATCGTTACGGAAGAAAACAAAAGGAGGTTTCTGACATGACTTTCAATACAGCTTTAGGTTTTGGACTAGGGCAAGCTCTGGCAGTCGTCCCTGGCGTATCTAGATCAGGAGCAAGCATAAGCTTTGGTTTGTTCGCAGGATTCAATAGAGCAGCTGCGGCTAGATTCTCTTTCCTAATTGGAATACCAGCAGTTCTTGCAAGTGGACTAATCGAGTTCAAAGACAGCTACCAGCAACTAGATTCAGCTGCGTTATCAGGAACAGTCGTGGCAACAATTACTTCATTTGTCGTTGGCTATGCAGTAATTGCAGGGCTCTTGAAGTATTTGAACAAGGGCTCGTTCATGCCTTTTGTTGTTTGGCGATTAGTAGTTGGTATCGCGCTATTAGTTATGTTGAGTAATGGCTGGATTACCGCCTAGTTCTTAGGCGGCTCGGAATCACCTTCGTTTTGTCTCAAGAACTTTTCAAACTCTAAGGCAAGCTGATCGGTTGTCATTTCTTCAGCTTCAGCTTCATCTCTAGAGCGTTCAAGACCTGCGATGTAGTTAAGCAGATCTTCATCACCTTCAGCAAAACTATCTACTGATCTTTCCCACTCGAATGCTGCATCAAGTATCTCTTTGTGGTCAACTGTAAAGCCAAGCATGATCTCTAAATCATTAACTAGAGCAAGAGCGGCTTTAGGAGATGGCATTGATGCAACATAGTGAGGAACTTGAGCCCAGATAGAGATAGTTGGAAGACCAGCTTTTTCAAGAGCGTGACCTAGAACAGAAATGAAGCCAGCGCGTCCGTCGTAATTACTTCTTTCAATACCCAAAGCATTTCTAACAATTGCACTCTGACTGTTCTTGTAGACCTGGATTGCACGTGAGTGCGGGGTCTCAGCAGCTAGTGAACCGAGCATGATGACTGCTTCAATGTCACGATCTTCAATAATCTCTACGAGTTCGGTCATCAGGAATTGCCATTGCAAAGCAGGTTCTTGCCCTGTTAGGAAGTAGAGGCTCAAGTCTTTCTGTTGGATTGGAGTTTTAGGACCAGGACCAAATAGCTCAAGGCTTGGCCAAACAAAGTCGCGCTCACCATGTTCATCTAGAACGATGATTGGTCTTTGGCGCAGAAGATCGAAGTAGTCCTGGTCGTCAATAGACACGAGCAGATCGGAGGCTAGCTTGTCCTTGATGTAGGTGACAGCTCCAGTAGATGCCATCCCGGCATCTGTCCAACCATCTAACGCGATTATTAGTACGCGGCCACCAAAGATATTTGAAATCTCGTTCAATCAATCACCATTTCACTTCAAGAGTCATAAGAACTCTATTTCATTCAAGCCGATTAGACTTTTCACATAATGCTAGGTCGTAAACCATCCTTCGCCGTTCTATTTGACATGGACGGAACAATCATTGATTCTGAGCCATATTGGATGGCCAGTGAGCAGTCCCTAGCGGCTGAACACAATGGAACTTGGACCACAAATGACAGCCTGGATGTCATCGGCAAGGACCTCAATGATTCTTCCAAGCTTTTCAAAGAACGCACCAATGTCCCGTTGGGAATAGACGAGATCAAGAACCGTCTGTCCAATGATGTGCAGAGCAAACTCTCGAAAGTGGTGCCCTGGCGACCAGGAGCCAAAGAGTTGCTGCTGGAGCTTCGTAAGCGCGGGGTAAAGACGGCTCTAGTGACAATGTCCCTCCGCAGGATGGCTCAACAGGTAGTTGATGCCATACCTTTTGACGCATTTGACGTCATCGTTGCAGGGGATGATGTGACTCGAGGAAAGCCTCATCCTGAGGCTTATGAGAAAGCTGCAGCTTTGCTTGGTTTCCATCCGAGCAAATGCATCGCATTCGAGGATTCAGTAACGGGACTTACTTCAGCAGAAGCTGCTGGAACTTATGCGATTGGTATTCCAAACATCATCGAGATTCCTCAGAAACCAGGTCGAGTGATTTGGCCTACTCTTGAGGGAGTAACTTTCAAACAGTTGAGGAAACTAATCTAGTGAGCGACAAACCAAGAAAGCATCGCGGTCCTTTTGTCGCAGGGGAGAGAGTTCAACTGACTGGCCCTAAGGGCAGACTCAACACCATAACTTTGGTTACTGGAGCTAAGTTCGGCACCCATCGTGGAGACATCATGCACGATGAGATCATCGGTAAGCCAGACGGTTCAGTCATCGCCAATCAAGCTGGAGTTGAGTATCTAGCGTTCAGGCCACTGCTAACAGATTTTGTTTTATCGATGCCTAGAGGCGCAGCTATTGTCTATCCAAAGGATGCGGCAAACATTGTGACGATGGGAGACATATTCCCAGGCGCAAGAGTCGTTGAAGCTGGCGTCGGCTCTGGAGCGTTGAGTATGTACTTGCTTCGAGCAATAGGTCCTGAAGGTCATCTAACTTCGTTCGAAAGAAGAGAAGAGTTCGCTGAGATTGCTCAAGCTAACGTCAGCACTCACTTTGGCATTAGACCCACAAACTGGGATGTTCAACTTGGCAGTTTAGAAGAAGAGCTGCCTAAGCATCTCGAGGCGGGATCAGTAGACAGAATCGTTCTAGACATGCTTGCTCCATGGGAGTGCATTGAGTCTGTGTCTGTCGCTCTGGCTCCTGGTGGAGTTCTTATCTGTTACGTGGCTACCGTTACCCAGTTGTCTCGGGTTGCTGAGGAGATTAGATCCGGCAAGCTATACGCAGAACCGGAAGCCTTTGAATCACTTGTCCGTGGCTGGCATTTACAAGGCCTTGCAGTTAGACCTGAGCACCGAATGGGAGGCCACACAGGCTTCCTGTTGACCGCTAGGCGACTAGCTCCTGGCACTCAACTTCCAAGCTTCAGTAGACGTAATAAGCCTGAATTTGAAGACGAAGACATTGCTATTTGGAATCCTGAGCACGTCGGAGAGCGATCAATAAGTGAAAAGAAGTTGAGAAAGTCGCTGAGATCTGCCAAAAGTTCTGCAGAGGCCACACTTAGGGGATTTGAGGAAAACGGCGAGTAAACTGGAGGCAATTCAAAGAAAGTTGTTTCCGTGTCCAAAATCACTTCCATCCTTGTTTCCTCTGCTCTTGCCCTTTCACTTACTGGCTGCATGTCTAATGCCACTCCTGAAGTTAGAGCATTCGAGGGATTAACCGCCACTTGCGAGACCTATAAGGGTGGATCAGAGATTGACGCTGTAAAAGTAAAGGCGGATCCAAACACAGTCCCAACAGTTGAATTCGCAACTGCTGAAGCCGGTTCAAGCATCAAGTCTCCACTAGCGAACATCAAGAGTGCTCAGACCAAGATTGTCCGTGAAGGCGATGGTCCAGCCTTCACAGGCGATCAACTAATAACTATCGAATATGCGGTCTTCTCGTCGACCTCAGGAACAGCACTCGCCTCAAGCAAGTGGGACGGAACCGACTCAGCTTCACAGGTATTCAACTCAACATCTACAAAACAGTTCTGCGATGCTCTTAGTGGAGTAAAGCAAGGTTCTGTTGTTGCTTTCGCCCTACCTGCAAACACAGATGATCCGGAGGGTTCTCTGTTCATTCTTGAGCTAATGAAGGTTTACCTTCCTCACGCTAATGGTGCATCAAACTCGCCAGAGTCAGGCATGCCTGCAGTGGTGCTAACACCTAAGACCGGTCAGCCTGGAATAATTCAACCTAGCTTTGCAGCTCCTAAGGAATTCAAGAGATCTACTTTGATCTCAGGTAAAGGTGAAGCAATCAAGATCGGCGACTCAATTACTGTTCACTACACCGGTTGGGTTTGGTCAGACGACATTGGCGACCCTTTTGACTCTTCATGGAATCAAAGAGACGCTCAAACTCCTGTAACGCCAGCGACCTTCACACTTGCCGAAGCCAACCTCATATCAGGATTCGTGAAGGCTCTCGAAGGAATCACAGTCGGTTCTCAGGTCATTGCAGTTATGCCCCCTGATGTTGCATACGGAGCTGCAGGACAGGGTTCGATTCCTGGCAACGCAACACTAATCTTCGTGATTGATGTTCTAGGTATCAACAAGTAGTAAAAAGACTTCATGGCCTCCAAGGAGAATGACGATTTCGATCTCGGTAAACCCGAGCGTTTATTCAACCTGACCTGCACACTGCTGTATGCAACCGAGGGCTTAACTAAGAATCAGATTCTGCAAACTGTTCGAGGCTACGACAACGAATACAAAGAGGGTGGAAACAATTCAACCCTTGAGCGTAAATTCGAAAGAGACAAGGCGAGTCTTCGAGAAGTAGGAATTCGAATTGAAGCAGAGATTCCTAAGCATGAAGATGAAAACAATCAGGTAACCACCTACAGAATCAAGCGTGAGAGCTTCTCTTGGCCGAGTAGCGTCAAACTAACACCAAGACAACTTGCACTTCTAAATCTCGCAGCCGAAGCATGGGCTGGAGGATCTCTTTCAACTGATGCAAGCCGAGGCATAACGAAACTAAGAGCTCTAGGAGTAGTAGGTCAATCTTCAGACATCATAGGTATTTCGCCTAAGATTCACACCTTCGAACCATCATTCAAAGACATTGATTTTGCCATTTCAGAATCTCAAGTGATTTCTTTCGACTACAGGAATCCTAAAACTGGAGACATTCAAACAAGAACACTTCAGCCATGGCTTATGAGGCAGATTGCTGGAGCATGGTTGGTATTGGGCTTCGATGAGGCAAGACAGGAAGCTAGAAACTTTATGCTCAGAAGAATCGTGAGCAAGGTAGAACCAGTTAGCGACGGCAGAGAAGCTAGAACCTTTGAGATGCCGGATGAATCAGTCATCGATTCTGCGGTGAAGGACTTAGACGAGCACGCTAAGTCTCAAGTCGCGGTCTTGAAAGTCACACTGGGGAGCGAAGCTTGGTTTAGATATGAACTTGACCTTGTTCCAAACAAGAAAGACAACAAGCTGCAGCTGAACTATCACGACCTATACGTTCTTGCGGAACAGCTACGCGAGTATGCGGACCAAATTGAAGTGGTTGAGCCTAAGGAATTAGCGACTCTTGTTGAACTGGGTTTCAGAAAGGTAGCTGATTTACATGCCTGATGAAATCAAACTTGACGACACTGATCGCTTTAATCTCATGCTCGCATTGACAGGTCTACTTGTTGATGGTGAAGAGTACACAGTAGAGGAGCTGGTTGACCACTTTAAAGTCTCAAAGAAAGAGATTGTCAAAGCAGTTAAGATGATTAGCTTCACAGACCTCATGAAATCTAATCAGGATGGTTCGTACGAGGTTAACTATGACGATTTGGATGAGGGCTTTGTGTCAATCAAATACACCTTCAACCAGGGTATTGACGAAGTTCCGAGACTCTCATCAAGACAAGCATCCGCTCTAGCAGCAGGGCTTGTGTATCTGAGTTCACTTCCAGGACTAGTAGATAACCAAGAGATTCAAGAGCTTCAAAGAATTCTTGCAATTGAAGATGGTCCAGAGAAGAAGAAAAGTGTTTTAATTGAAACAGGCGATAGAGATACTGACTTGGTTGCAATTAGAGAGGCTATGTCTTCTGGTGTGAGTATCACCTGCGATTATCTGAACCTAAAAGGTGAGACGACCATAGGCAGATTGCTTGAACCGCTAAGAGTTGACTCACAGGGCGAAGTCATCTACTTGAGAGCTTGGTGTCCTGCAAACAAAAACGTCCGGTCATTCCGCCTCGATCGAATGAGAAACGCCAAACCAACCAGTGTTCCAATAACCAAAGAAGCTCTAGAAGCTGAACTTGTTGAAGAGATCTACACATCAGCTGAAACCGACACGGTTGTCACACTTGAAGTAGACCCTGAGGCTTATTCACTCATCTTTGACTTCAAACCAGTTGAAGAACCTGAGGCTATGAGCAAAAGTGTCAAGAGATTCAAGATCAAAGTTGGGGATGTTCGTAACCTTGGTCGGGTCATCGCAAGATTTGGAGGGGCTGCTCGAGTTATAGCTCCTGAGATTGCTCGCCAAAGTGTCCGAGATTTTGCTCTGAATGCTCTGGGAGAACGCTCTTCAAATACACCTAAGGATGCTGAATAAATGCAAGGAATCTGGCTCTACGTCTCAATTTTCATTGGCGTGGCAACTATGACCACCCTTTCCGTTGTTGGCTTAAGGCTTAGAAAATCGGCTGTGCGAGTAAATAGGGCACTGGACCCTCTGAAGCAAAAGGCTAAAACCCTTAAGATTGAAACAAGTGCTCTAAAACGTTCTAGGTTGGAAAGACAGCGTAGGCTTGAAAGCACAGGTAACAAAGACCGTAATCCGAATCAGTAAGGTTTGATCAATGCGTTTAGAAGGCTGGCACTTAGGCTTCATCATTCTTGTTGTCCTCATCATTTGGGGGGCTCCAAAGCTTCCAACATTTGCTAAGAGTCTTGGCGAGTCAATGCGTATCTTCCGTAAGGAAATGAAGCAGCTTGGTGACGAGCGCGACGAGGACAAGAAGGCTATTTCTGAGAAAGAACAACCTAAAAAAGACTAATGGCTCTTCGCCGCAACCCCGATAAGAGAATGAAGCTCTCGGGGCACCTCCGAGAATTACGAAAAAGACTCTTTCGATCAGCTTTCGCCATACTTGCTGGAACCATCATCGGCTGGGAATTATTCGACAACGTCTTCAAGGAACTGCAAAAGCCAATCATCCGCGTAGCTCAAGAAGCGAATGTAACTGCAACTGTCAACTTCGGTTCGGTCGTCTCTGCTTTTGACTTACACTTCCAGGTGGCATTCTTTATTGGTTTGTTCATCACAAGCCCCTTCTGGCTATATCAGATTTGGGCATTTCTAGCACCAGCATTCAAGAAGCGCGAACGAAAATACACTGTTATCTTTGCCCTAACGAGCACTCCACTTTTTCTCGGTGGAGCATACTTCGGTTGGTGGCTCTTCCCAGGTTTCGTTAGATCACTTCTAGGTTTCACTCCTGAGGGAAGCTCTAACGTGATTAACGCTTCAGAGTATGTTCTATTCACAGTTCGGGTTCTACTAGTCTTTGGCCTGGCATTCGTCCTTCCAGCAATTCTTGTCCTTCTGAACGCCGTCGGTGTTTTAAGTGGCAGAAGCATTCTGAAAGGTTGGCGTCCAGCAATCTTCCTAATCTCATTGATTGGTGCTTTGGCAACGCCGGTTTCAGATCCGATATCAATGTTCCTACTCATGATTCCATTGCTTGCTTTCTACTATCTCTCAGCAGCTATCGCGCTTGCTAATGACAAACGCAGAGCTCGTAAAGCGAAAGATTCTTTTGATGGACCAGATCTAGCCACTGACTATAAACCTGATGCAGTTTCTTAATGGAAGAACAACTCTCACCTTCGGAAAGATTCAAACGAGCAAAGCAAAATAAGCAGAGCCCGAGTCTTGAGAGCTTTAAGAAATTACTTAAGTTTCCTTTAGATGATTTCCAAGAACAATCCTGCCGAGCACTAGCTGAGGGGCAGGGCGTTCTAGTTGCTGCTCCAACAGGAGCAGGTAAGACCATCATCGGTGAGTTCGCTATTCACCTCGCAGTTGAGAAAGACCTAAAGGTTTTCTACACCACACCAATCAAAGCTCTAAGCAACCAGAAATACTCGGAACTCAAAGCTAGATATGGTTCAGACAAAGTTGGACTTCTAACTGGTGATACCAACATCAATGCAGATGCTCAGATCTTGGTGATGACGACAGAGGTTCTTCGAAACATGATCTATGCGAACTCGAACTCATTGATAAGTCTTGGATTTGTTGTGATGGACGAAGTTCACTATCTTGCCGATAGATTCAGAGGCGCTGTTTGGGAAGAAGTCATTCTCCATCTTCCTAAGGATGTAAAAGTTGTCTCTCTAAGCGCGACTGTTTCTAACGCTGAAGAGTTCGGTGCTTGGCTTGATGAAATCAGGGGCGGAACCACTGTGATTGTCTCTGAGGTTCGACCTGTACCGCTGAACCAACATGTTCTATTCGGTGATGAACTTATTCCACTCTTTGATGATTCAGACAAAGAATTACGAGTCAACGTGGACCTTGTGCAAAGACATGCCAACAAGATGCGTCAACCAACCAACAGGCCAATTAGAGGTAGACGTGGCCATAGTGGTTTCCCAGATCGAAACATGGGCCGTATCTATAAGGCAAGTAAGCCTGAAATCATTGAGCTTTTGGATGAAGCTGACTTGTTGCCAGCAATATTCTTCATCTTCTCTAGAGCTGGATGTGAAGCTGCCGTTCAATCAGTTCTCGCCTCAGGTATACGACTTACCAAACCTGAGGATAAGCAACTTATTCGTCGCATTGCTGAAGAGAAATGTGGGAGCATCGCTGACGAAGATTTAGCTGCATTGGGTTACTTTGAATGGCTAAGCGCACTTGAAAGGGGAGTTGCAGCTCACCACGCTGGATTACTACCTGCATTCAAAGAAGTTGTTGAGGAGCTCTTCCTTAGAAAGCTTGTGAAGGTCGTGTTCGCAACAGAAACTCTCGCCTTAGGTATCAACATGCCTGCGAGAACTGTGGTTTTGGATCGGCTAGATAAGTTCAACGGCGAGGGCCGTGTTCAGATTACTCCTGGCGAATACACTCAGCTAACTGGGCGAGCAGGACGACGAGGAATTGACGTTGAAGGACACTCAGTTATCCAGTGGGCAGCGAATCTAGATCCGAATTACGTTGCAGGTCTAGCCTCCAAAAGAACTTACCCGCTGATATCTTCATTCCGACCTACATTCAACATGGCCGTTAACCTGATTGAAGCTTTTGGACAAAGGCGTTCAAGAGAGGTACTAGAAACTTCCTTTGCTCAGTTCCAGGCTGACAGATCTGTTGTTGGGCTCGCTAGAGGTATACGTGAGAAGCAAGCATCCCTAGATGGCTATGAAGAGTCGATGAAATGCCATGTTGGTGACTTTAGGGAATACGCACGCCTGAGAAGACAAGTTTCTGACCTTGAAAGAGAAATAGCTACCTCTGGAAGACAGGCTAGAAGAAACGACCTTCGACAGACCAAAGGCATGAGACAACTAGAAGTTAGAGTTACTAACCTCAAGAGAGAATTGCGCTCTCATCCTTGCCATGCATGTCCAGACCGAGAACTGCACTCAAGATGGGGTGAGCGTTGGTACAAACTCGAGCGTGAAACTGCAGCCATCATTAAGCAAATCGAGTCCAGAACCAATCAGGTAGCGAAGACCTTTGACCGGATCACTGAAGTGTTGATTGAACTTGAGTATGTGACGGTGTCCGATGGTGATCTGGAGATTACGGAATCTGGTCAGAAGCTTTCAAAGATTTACGGGGAGCGAGACCTGTTAGTGGCCGAATGCATCAGCCGTCGAGTTTGGCATCACGTAGACGCTCAGACTTTGGCTGCCATCGCAGCGTCTTTGGTCTATGAAGCTAGAAGAGACGATGACAGTCTTACGCCAAAGATGCCTAAGGGTGAGTTTGTCGCTGTATTTGATGAGACCTTAGAGGTTTGGGATGATCTACAAGCTCTAGCTAAGGAACACAATTTGCCATTATCAACTGAACCGGATGCATCGATGGCATTACAGATGCACCGCTGGGCAACAGGTTCCAGGCTTGATTCAGTGCTTAAGCAAACAGGAATGCTGGCGGGAGACTTTATTCGCTGGTGTAAACAGACCATAGATCTTCTTGAACAAATATCCAAGGTGAACCCAGATGAACTCTCAGCAACTGCCCAGTCGGCTATTGACCAGATCAAGCGAGGCATTGTTGCCTACTCCTACTACGCTTAGAGAGTGTTCACTTTAATCATGAATTGGCTAAGGCTGTCCACCTCTATCTGGGGGAGAGCCTTAGTTGGCTCTGTCGGCGGAGCATTTATAGCTTTGAGCTATCCAGCATTCAACTTCTGGCCTGGCATTTTCATCGGCTACTTTCTGATTCTTGTTTCAATTCGACTACTTGGATTCTTCAAGGCATTCATTGTTGGAACCTTGGCAGGATTTGCATTCTTTGGAATCCTGTTGAAATGGCTGACAACATACCTTGGACCAGTTCCATGGTTTGCAGGATCACTAATCTCTGCACTTATCTTTGGCCTAGCAGCAGCAGTCGCTGCGGTTGTTTGGCGGTATCTTGCAACTCTGAACCTTCGTGGATCGCAGCCTTTTGTTATTGCATTTGCTCTAGCATCAATCTTCACAGCCCGTGAGTATGTAGCTGGTGTATTCCCATACGGAGGACTACCTTGGGCTAGAGGCGGACTATCACTCGTCGACACCTATCTAGCGAAGTGGGTTTACTTCGTTGACGTTGCAGGCCTCACCTGGCTCATCGTATTCATCACAGCTCTTTTCACAATTAGGTTTGCTAAACACCAACCGCACGGCATCGGATTATATAAACGTTCAAGGATTTTGATTCCAACTGGAATTGCTACATTACTTTTCTTTGGAACTCCAGCTGTAGTTACACTCGATGCTTCTGGAACAGCAGGAACTATGAAGGTCGCCGCAGTCCAAGGTAATGCCAACGCAGGTTTGTTCGCAGTAAATCCTGCCGGTTCCATTCTCGACAAACACTTAGTAGTGTCTAAGGATTTAGTCGCATCAGGTAGGGGAGAGGGCTTAGATCTCATGGTTTGGCCTGAGAACTCATCAGACCTAGATCCGAACACCATGGTTGAGCCAGGAATGAAGATAAGTCAGTTTGTAACTGAAGAGCTCAAAGCTCCACTTCTATTCGGTACTAAAACCTTTAGAGGTGAAGATTTCTATAACGAAGTTGATCTCTGGTTACCAGAAACCGGTCTCGCTGATTACTACCACAAGATACGTCCCGTTCCTTTTGGTGAATACGTTCCGGACAGACCATTCTTCATGGCACTAGCACCAGATCTAATTGGTTTGATTGGCTGGGACATGAGTTCGGGTACCAGAGATGGAATCTTCGAACTACCTAACGGAACAAAAGTAGGTTCACTCATCTGCTTCGAAGTTGCCTTCGATTACCTCTCGCATGATTTGGTGAATCAAGGTGCTCAGGCCATCATGATTCAAACCAACAGTTCTGACTTTGGTAGAAGCGAACAAGGTGTACAGCAAGCTGCAATTTCTAGGATGAGAGCAATTGAAACCGGACGTACGGTCGTCGCGATTTCTACTGTTGGAGTCTCAGGTATTTATGCTGCTGATGGATCTGTAATCACAGAACTTGAATCCTTCAAACCAGGGGCCATGGTTGAAGAGATTGCTTTGCGTAATGAGATTACTCCTGCAGTTATGTTTGGTGGTCTTATTGAACCGCTGACATTTGCGATCAGCCTTATACTCTTTCCAATTTCATTCATCGGACTAAGCATTAGACGATTGAAAGCACGACGTTCTTGAAGGTTCTAATCATCATGCCAACCTTCAATGAAGCTGGCAACATACATCATGCGGTGGAAGAGCTTTTCAAATACAACGCAACTGTTGACTTAATTATTGTTGATGACGACAGCCCTGATGGCACTGGGGTGTTAGCCGATCAATTAGCTTCTACAAGCTCGCGCATCAAAGTAATGCATCGCAAAGAGAAGCAGGGTTTAGGAGCTGCATACATTGCAGGATTCAAGTATGCATTTGCGTCAGGCTATGACTTTGTTGTTGAAATGGATGCAGATGGTAGCCACAGAGCACAAGATCTTCCAAAACTACTGGCTGTTTGTGAATCCAATGACCTCGTAATCGGCTCAAGATATGTAAAGGGCGGGAGCACAGAGAACTGGTCTCTGCACAGGCAGTGGTTATCTAAAGGAGGAAACTTCTTTGCCAAGTTGATGTTGGGAACAAAGCTCAACGACATGACTGCTGGTTTCAGAGTCTTTAGTGTTCCATTTCTTAGAGGAATGAACTTGGAAAACATTAACTCAAGAGGATATTCATTCCAGATTGAAATGGCTTACCGCACAATACAACAAGGCGGTAGAACTGTAGAAGTACCGATTGTTTTTATTGAACGCGAAGTTGGCGACTCAAAGATGAGTAGAGCTATTGTGCTCGAAGCTCTTGTTCTCATGACAAAGTTCGGAATCAGAAGATTTCTCCGAAGAAACTAATTTTTAGTTGTGTCTGCCTGACCTCTAGAACGTCTTGCTTTTAGTTCACCTAGTCGCTCTTCCAAGATCTCTTCCAACTCAACGCGAGTTCTTCTTTCAAGAAGCATCTCGTAATGAGTTCTAGGAACTTTCGGAAGCTCCGTTTCAAATGCCTGGTTCCCTGCTTCATCCAACAAAGCAGCTTCAAGAGAACAAGACTTGCAGTTCCATGCGGCAGGCACCTCTGCTTCTTCAGCAAAGATAACCTCAGAGATGTGATCTTTCGCACAGCGATACTTGTGTGTGTTTCTAGGGGAGAGGTTCACTCCAGCTGCAGTCTCGAAGCTCTCTGAACCTAGTCTCATGCCACGCATTGATTGTTGAGCCATTGTGAAATTCCTTATCTCTCTTTGTTGCACAGGTGGTACATAGAAGATAAGCGAATGACTTAGCGAATGCTTCCCAAACTCAGGGTTTTAACAGTGTTTGAACTGCTAACTCTGGCACATCTGAGACTATTCCAGTTGCACCTCGCTTGGTGAGTTCCAACATCTCTTGTGGATTGTTTATTGTCCAGTAATGCACGTGCGTACCGGTTCTTCGAATCTTGGCAATGAAAGAAATTGAATCTAATTTGATTCCATACATCGATCTAGGAATCTGCAGTGCACCTATTCCTCTCAGCTTTCTTTCAATCAGCCTCTGGGGGAGATGTAGAACGTGCATCACCCAGCTGCTAATGACGATTGAAGCACTTGCTGAAGTTGCCACGGGTTTTGAAAGCAAAGCAAGAGCATCAACTCTTCTCTTTTCACTGAAGCTTGAAACTAAGACTCTGTTATGTGACTTGGTTAGTTCTATTGCTGCTGCAGTAGATTGAACGGACTCCACATCTTTAATGTCTAGATTGAATCGCATCAGGGGGAGTGCCTCGAGTGCCTCAACGAGTGTGGGAACTCTGCCACCTCTAGTAAGTGCAATGTTTTGAATGTAAGAAAAGCTTGTATCTGATATTTTGTTGGCTAATCCTGCAACTCTCAGGAGATCTGCGTCGTGGAACAAAATTGCAACTTTGTCTTTTGTTGTTCTCACATCGGTTTCGATGCTGAACACACCGGCTCGCTCTGCATCTTTGAACGCTTCTAGAGTGTTTTCGGTGAATGTCGAACCGCCACGATGAGCAAGCACAACTGGAGTGTTCACATCGAAGTACTCGTGTTGTTGCAAATGTCGCTCCTAAAATCGGCAAAGGCTAGGCTTGCTCTGTGAAAAATTCTCTAGCTAACCTCGGAATCAAACCTATTGCCAGATTGCTCGTAGGTGTGTATCTGGTTGGTTTGGGATTAGCAATGATGATTCACACCGGACTCGGTGTGCCGCCATGGGATGTTTTGTCTCAAGGTATCCAGGTTCAGACAGGTTGGTCTTTTGGTGTCAGCGCAATCGTTACGAGTGCTTTTGTCTTAATGCTTTGGATCCCAATCAAACAGCAACCGGGTATCGGCACTTTCATAAACGCCCTGCTCATAGGTCCATGCGCTGACCTCAGTGAGCCTCTAATGCCTCGACTAGAAGGTTTTATCCCGAATCTTTTATGGCTAGTACTTGCTCTAATTATCGTCGCTGCTGGATCGGGGCTTTACATTTCCGGCAATTTAGGAGCTGGACCTAGAGATGGCCTTATGGTCGGACTCACGCGAGTAAGCGGCTGGCCTTTCTGGATTATTAGAACTATAGGGGAGACATTGGTCTTGGCTTCAGGATGGCTTCTAGGAGGCACTGTGGGAATAGGTACTGCCCTTTTTGCTGTTTCTATCGGCTATTTGATGCAACAGTCCATGAAAATGTTCGGCTTCGACCCAAAAAGAACTGAAAATGGAGCAAACCTCACAAAATGACCGACAAAACGCATGTAAAGCATCGTGATACGGCAAGAATTATGCTCGTTGATGAGCAAAATCGCATTTTTTTGCTAAAAACACACTTTGATCCCGAGGTTGGTTTACCGCCAAGATGGCTCACACCAGGTGGCGGAATCGATTCTGGAGAATCAACACTCCATGCAGCTGTCAGAGAGCTTTTTGAGGAAACTGGAATGAGAGTTAGCCCAGACGTTTTGGGAGAACCCGTTCTGGTTGCATCTGGGCGTTGGGACTGGGCCGATGGTCTGAATTACCACACATACACAGACACGATCTATGAACTCAAAGTTCAAAACTTTCAAGCAGATACATCTGGATTCACTCAAGACGAACTGCGAGACATTCTGGAATATCGTTGGTGGACTGTAGAAGAGATTCTGGAGAGCAACGAACCCTTGGCACCACATGAGCTAAGGAGTTGGCTTAGGAACAAGTTCTACGCCTAGGTCATCCTTTTGGACATAACACCGATAATGAACATTATGTCAAGTAAGGTTTTATTCTGCAAAAAGGCTACTCCCCGAAGGATTGACTCAATTCAACCCACTGGTTCAGCTTCGCCAACGCTCTGCCATCTTGCATTGCAAGTTGAGCGGATGCGAAGTTCTTTGCCAATGATTCATTTAGGTTGAACTGATCAGTGGATGACAATTTGCTCAATTCGTAGACGGTTATGCCAGCGGCTGCATTCAAGGCAACAATGTCCTGAATAGGAGCCTTCTTCCCCGCAAAGCCTGTATTTAGGCCGAAGATAGCCTTAGCAACATCGGCATTTTCTTGTGCATCACCGCCTAAAAGCTGTTCGACAGACGCTCTTTTGATGCCAATATCGGCTGGATCAAAGTCAATCAGGCTCACTTTGCCTTGAAAAACGACCCATATCTGGCTTGGACCGGTCGTTGTGAGTTCGTCTAGACCGTCTGAACCTCGAAAAACTAGGCCAGTGCGACCTCTTGCAGCCAGTTCAGAGGCTAGCAATGGAGCCATTGAGGCGTTTGCTACCCCGAGAGCAGTTGCTATTGGCTGGGCTGGGTTGGCTAATGGTCCTAGGAAGTTGAACGTTGTGGGGATTCCTAGCCTCTTCCTGGTTGGACCCACGTGCTTCAGTGAGGGGTGGAACTTTGGTGCAAAGAAGAATACGATATTTGCCTTATCGAATACCTGATTCAGTTGCTCTGGTGTGAGCTCCAGGTTTATGCCTAGGGCTTCGAGCATCTCTGAAGACCCTGTCTTCCCAGAGGCTGACCTGCTGCCGTGTTTGAGAACTGGATACCCACAAGCTGCTGTCACGATTGCAGCCATGGTGGAAATGTTGACTGTTCCTAGCTGATCTCCACCAGTACCTACAATGTCGATGGCGTCATTTGAGATTGGCATAGGTAAAGCACTCGCCAGCATTACATCTACAAATCCTGAAATCTCGTCCAGTGTTTCACCTTTGGTTCGCAGTGCTACTAGGAAGGCTGCCATGTCCTCTTCATCTGCTTCCCCGCTCATAATCTGTTCCATGGCCCAGACTGCTTGAGGCTTGGTCAGATTATTCTTGCTGTGTAACTCTTGCAAGATTCTTGACCAACTGAGTGCTTCATTCATGACCACAAGTTTATCCCTCAGAATTTTCAATTCTGTCTAAAATCTCCGCCACGATAAGGGAAACAACGCCTTTATAACGATTTGGGCAGGTAGTATTAAACCATGTCGACCGCTCCCCTAGCTCATGCGCAGATTCACCGCCCAAGCCCTACTTCTGTAGGAACAATAGTCTGGCTTGGTAGCGAAGTTATGTTCTTTGCTGCCCTTTTTGCTATGTATTTCAGCTTGAGAGCCAATGCCCCTGAAATGTGGGCTGAAGGTGCGTCAATTCTCAATGTTCCCTTCGCTCTAATCAACACTTTGATCCTTGTAGCATCCTCATTTACCGCACAGTTCGGCGTATTCGCTGCAGAGCGCATGCAGCCTAGATCTACAGGAAAATCCCCTGTCAAATGGGGAATGGTTGAGTGGTTCATCATCAGCTACGTCCTAGGAGCTGTTTTCGTTGCTGGCCAGGTTTGGGAGTATGCAGTTCTAATCAGCGAAGGTGTAACCCTCAGCAGCGATTCTTATGGTTCTGCTTTCTACATGACGACAGGTTTCCACGCTCTTCACGTGACCGGTGGTTTGATTGCCTTCCTGTTCGTGATTGGTAGAACATTTGCCGCTAAGAAGTTTGGTCACAAGGAGGCAACAGCAGCAATCGTCGTCTCCTACTACTGGCACTTTGTGGATGTGGTTTGGATTGGTCTGTTCCTCATCATTTACGTTTTGAAATAAAAAGAGAAGAAAGAGCTGAATCTATAAATGAAGCAACTTAGGCGCAAGATAAATGGATTGCGACGCAGTCCAAAGGCTCTAGGTATTGTCATGTTTGCTGGTCTGCTGGTTGTAGGAACCGGTTACTCAACAGTTAGCGCAGCTGTCTCTCCTAATCGTGAAGTAGTTCGCACTCAAGAACAGATCGATCTTGGTAAAAAGATTTTCCTTGCGAATTGTGCATCATGTCACGGCAAAAATGCAGAAGGAACTGAGAACGGTCCAAACCTTATTGGTGTTGGTGAAGCTTCAGTAGACTTCCAAGTTTCAACCGGTCGTATGCCAGGAGCGGCAAGCGGACCTCAGCTAGAAGTAAAGCCAGTTCAGTTCACTGAAGAAGACATTGCAGCAATGGCTGCCTTCATCGGATCTCTAGGCGATGGTCCTTCAATTCCAGATGCAGCTTACCTCCAGGCAAATGGTGATCCATCAGCAGGTGGAGAACTGTTCAGAATTAACTGTGCAATGTGTCACAACGCAGCTGGTGCAGGTGGTGCACTTACGCAAGGTAAGTACGCTCCACACCTAATGAATTCTTCTGCAAAAACAATTTATGAAGCCATGGTTACTGGTCCACAGAACATGCCAGTTTTTAATGACGCAAACATCACCCCAGAACAAAAGAACGACATCATCACCTACCTGACTTACGTTCAGAACAACGATTCAGTTGGTGGTGAAGAACTAGGAAGTCTTGGACCAGTATCTGAAGGCCTGATCGCTTGGTTTGGTCTTCTTGGATTACTTATCATCATCGCCGTCTGGCTTGCAGCCAAGTCAAACTAATAGAAGAGATTAAATGAGCGACAACTCGAAAGAAGTAGAAACAAGCAAGGCAGCTGCCTCAGCAACTGGTTCTTACTCAGATCATGAGTATGAGCTAGGCCTTCGTGTAGTCAACAGTGACGCTATTGCTGACCCAGGTCTAGAACCACACCGCGTTCGAATGACTGACAAGAGTGTGAAGCACGAGAAGGCAGCGGTTAGACAAGTCGCTCTCCTGTTCACTCTTTCAATGCTCGGTAGCGCATTCGCACTATGGGCTTACTTCAACTTCCCTCTGTCAGAAGATCTATCATCAGTACGTCTAAACACCATGTACCTAGGTATCGGAATGACTCTAGGTCTAATGGGAATTGGTATTGGTGCTGTGCACTGGGCCAAGACTCTTATGCCTGACAATGAAGTATCTGAAGACCGTCACCTTGTTAGAGGGTCAGACGAAAAGCGTGCTGCGGCAGTAGAGATTCTTGCAGCAGCTAACCAAGAGTCGGGCTTCACTAGAAGAAAACTTATTCGCAGAACCCTTTACGGATCTCTAGCTCTATTCCCATTCCCAGGAATTATCCTGTTAGCTGACCTTGGCCCAAACCCTGGTGACTCCTTGAGACACACATTCTGGAAGCCAGGAACACGTCTTGCTAAGGATCCAACCGGAATTGAAATCAAGGCTTCTGATGTGACTCTCGGTTCTGTTTTCCAAGTCATTCCAGCTGGGCTAAACCCAACGCAAAAAGATTACTTAGAAGAGAAAGCGAAAGCTGCTGTTCTTCTTGTTCGTGTTGACCCAAGCGAGCTAAAAGAAACTGATGAACGTAAGGGTTGGTCTTACCAAGGTATTGTTGCCTACTCAAAGATTTGTACTCACGTTGGTTGCCCTGTTGCTCTTTACGAGCAACACACCCACCACCTTCTATGCCCATGCCACCAATCAACATTCGATCTAATCGATGGTTGCAAGGTCATCTTCGGTCCAGCAGCTAGACCACTTCCCCAGCTTCCAATTACTGTAGATAGCGAAGGTTACCTAGTTGCACAAAGTGATTTCTTAGAACCAGTCGGTCCATCATTCTGGGATAGGAGTGTCAAATAATGTCGACTACTCAGACTAAACCTCAGAAAAACTCTTTCCTAGCAGGTACTGCAAACTACGTTGATGAACGTGTTGGAGCATCAGGAATTCTTAAGGAATTCGGTCGTAAGATCTTCCCTGACCACTGGTCATTCATGCTCGGTGAAGTTGCGATGTATTCATTCTTCGTACTACTTCTCTCAGGAACTTTCCTAACTTTCTTCTACGACCCTTCAATGGCTCTAGTCAAATACGATGGCGTCTACGCACCTCTCAAGGAAGCCCTGATTTCTAAGGCGTACGAGTCAAGCTTGTTCATAACATTTGAAGTCCGCGGTGGATTGCTTATGCGTCAAGTTCACCACTGGTCAGCTCTTCTATTCGTAGCTGCTGCTGGTCTACATATGCTTAGAGTCTTCTTCACTGGTGCGTTCCGTAAGCCTCGTGAGTTGAACTGGGTAGTTGGTTTCGTTCTTTTCGTTCTAGCGATGGCTGGTGGATTCACCGGTTACTCACTTCCAGATGACCTTCTTTCAGGTAACGGTCTAAGGATTATCGACGGAATGATCAAGGGTGTTCCATTCATTGGAACAGGTATTTCTTCCCTACTCTTCGGTGGAGAGTTCCCTGGACACGTAGTTATCGGCCGTTTGTATGCTCTGCACATCATGCTCATCCCAGCTTTGATTCTTGTATTCCTAGCTGTGCACTTATTCATGCTGATTATTCACAAGCACACCCACTTCTCAGGCCCAGGTAGAAAAGACACCAACATCGTTGGTTACCCTCTAATGCCGGTTTACGTTGCTAAGGCTGGTGGATTCTTCTTCATCGTATTCGGTGTGATCATGGTTATCTCAACCTTCTTCACCATCAACCCGATCTGGAACTACGGTGGCTATGACCCATCCCCTGTTTCAGCTGGTACACAACCTGACTGGTACATCGGTTGGCTTGATGGAGCCCTTCGTCTAGCTCCTACCGGCATGGAGTTCATGATTGGTGAATACACGGTTTCAATGAACATCTTAATTCCACTAACTGTGAGCTTGTTGTTCCTTGCTCTTGTAGCTATCTACCCATTCATTGAGAACTGGGTAACTGGAGACAAGCGTGAACACCACATGCTAGACCGTCCACGTAACGCTCCTACCAGAACCGCTATCGGTGCTGCCGGTGTAATGTTCTACGCGGTTCTATGGGCTGGTGCGAGTACGGACTTGATTGCTACCCACTTCAAGATGAACTTGAACCAAGTATTGGTGTCCATGCAAATCTCTCTACTAGTTCTTCCTGTAGTTGCATTCATCGTGACAAAGCGAATCTGTCTAGCCCTTCAGCGTAAGGACAAGGAAGTTGCAATCCACGGTCGTGAATCAGGACGTATCGTAAGACTTCCTCATGGTGAATACATTGAAGTTCACGAGCCACTTGATGAGTACGAGCTTTACAAGCTCGTTGACTTCAAGGATTACCAGCCGACTCTGGCTAGACCTAATGCCGAAGGAAAGATTACTGTCGGAGCGAGAGTTAGATCTTCTCTATCACGCTTCTACTTCCAAGACCGCATTACACCTGCAACAAAGACTGAAATCGAACAGGCTAGACATCATGCACACGAGCTAGAAGCTCAGGTGCAGAAGGCCATCGAGTCAGATAAGTAGATTCTCAAGAAGTAAGCCCGTCAGAGGAATTTGGCGGGCTTACTTCTTTACCAAGTGAACCACTCCCCTGCTTATCGGGTATTTTTGTGGAGTTGAGACCTCGACAAGGCCAGATGAACAGGTTTCTTATACTGTTGCTGGCTAGCATAGTTATAGACACGAAACAGGCCCAGAAAGGCTAATAATGGCAAAGCTATACTTCCGCTATGGAGCTATGAACAGCGGTAAGAGCACCGCTTTGTTGCAAGTTGCTCACAACTACGAAGAGCGTAGCCAACAGATTCTTATTGCAAAGCCTGCTGTTGACACCAAGGGTGACTCAACTATCGTTTCCAGACTCGGTGTTGATAGACACGTTGACTTCCTTGTCACACCTGAGTCAAACCTTAGAGATCTTGCTCACGAATATGCAAACAACGGGCTAATCATTCCTGGCATCAAGAATCTAGCTTGTTTACTTATTGATGAAGCTCAGTTCCTAACCAGAGAACAGGTTGACCAAGCGTTTGAGTTAGCAGTACTAGACGGAGTTCCGGTGCTTGCCTATGGGATTAGAACAGACTTTCTAACTGTTGGTTTTCCTGGTTCAATTCGATTGATGGAGCTTTCTCACTCACTTGAAGAACTAAAGACCATCTGCCGCTGTGGGCGCAAAGCTATGTTTAATGGACGTAAGTTTGACGGCGAGTTCATCTTCGAAGGTGACCAAGTCGCAATTGACGGCGTAGAAGTGACCTACGAGTCACTTTGCGGGGTTTGTTACCTAAACGAACGAGGCTAGGTACTCTAACTTTCTAGAACAAGTTAGAGCCGTAAGTAAAGCCTTAGAGAGCTCCTACTAACCCTTAACCGCTCCACCTGTTAGTCCTGAAGTGATGTATCTCTGCAGGAAGAGGAACAGGATCACGCTCGGAATAGCTGACAGCACAGCACCTGAGGCAAACATCGACCAGTCCTTGGAGTAAGGGTCGCTAATGAACTGCTGAAGACCTGTGGCAAGCGTTAGCTGATTAGGGTCTGTAAGCAGGATAGAGGCCAAGATGTAGTCGCTGGTGACACCGATGTAGCTAAGCAGCATCTGCACTGCTAAAACCGGTGCAACTAGTCTCAGAATGATTGTGAAGAAGATTCTCGCGTGAGAAGCACCATCAATGGTAGCTGCCTCATCAATCTCCTTAGGGACAGTGTTGAAGAATCCATACATAAGATAAGTACCAACACCAAGAGCTCCACCTGTGTAAACAAGGATCAAACCAAGCTGGGTGTTCAGACCTATTTGTGGATATACCTGTCCGATGTCGCTCATCAAGCTAAAGATCGCAACCAAACCAAGAATGGATGGGAACATTTGCATAAGAATCAAAGCTAGGAGCCCAGGTCTTCTTCCCTTGAACCTGAGTCTTGAGAATGCGTAAGCTGCTAGCGCACTGATGAACACTGAAGCCACTGCTGTAATGATTCCAATGTAAACGGTGTTGAGGTACCACCTAGCAAACGGACGAGTGTCCTGGGCTAGAAGCTCAAAGTAGTTAGCTAGTGAGAACTCCTGGAAGAGAGCTGTTGTGTTGTTAATGTCGTTGTTTGGGTAAAGAGAAGTCGACAAGATGTAAAGAATCGGGAAGATTGCAAAGACACAAACGGCCAGACCAACTAGGTGTCGCCAACCAGTGGAGACAAACCACTTGACTGGATTGAAAGACTTCTTTCTTGAAAGAGTTGCGTTAGCCATTAGACGATCTCCTCAAACTTCTTGGTTCTCTTGAAACTGATAAGAGAAATTGTTGCTACGACGATAAAGATCAAGATTGAGAACGCGCTGGCAAGACCATAGTTTTGACCTGTACCAGAGAAGGCGATCTTATAGACGAAGGTGATAAGAATATCTGTCCCACCCACGTCATAATCCGTGATGCCCGAATCGCTCGGCCCACCCTTCGTCAACAGATAGATAATCGTAAAGTTGTTGAAGTTGAAGGCGAAGGAAGCAATCAACAATGGAGCGATTGAGATAAGCAGCAGTGGAAGTTTAATCAATCTAAAGTTCTGCCAGCCAGTTGCTCCATCAATCTCAGCAGCCTCATTGAGCTCTGGTGGAATAGATTGCAAAGCTCCGGTTGTGATTAGGAACATGTAAGGGAAACCAAGCCACAGGTTCACTAAAAGAACAGCCAGTCGAGCAGGGTTCTCTTCGAGTAGCCAAGGGAAGTTTCCTTCAGATCCTGGAGTTTGACCGAGAATCACCGTATTAATGAAACCGTTCTCTCTGTTGAGCAAACCTACCCAAACATAAGCGGAAAGGAAGCCTGGGAACGCGTAAGGAAGAATCATTACAGCTCTATATATCTTCTTACCCTTGAGCTTGTCGCTGTTGAAGGTCAAAGCGATAAACAAACCAAGAATGAAGGTTGTTAGAACTGTAAGAATGGCGAAAACAAAGGTCCAAGTGATTACCTTGAACAACGGAGCTCTGAGCTGCTCATCAGTGAAGATTGTTTCAAAGTTGGCGAGACCAACTTCTACTCTCCATCCACCATCAAGCTTGGCATTCTCTAGAACTCCATCAAGTCTGAAGAAACCATCAGAGGCTGGTTTGAATACATCACCCTGGCTGTAGGCACCATAGTCATCGCTTACTAGAGCGGTAAAGGTATCAGCAGCCTGGTCATACTTCAAAGTTGCTTCTGTTGGAACAGCAATTGTGAAGTCAGTGGATCGAACACCAACATTGTCATTGGTTAAATCAGTGGCCACACGAATCGAAACAAATTTGTTCTTCTCGAGCTGCGACAGGGATTCAATGTTTTGAGTTGTGTACCCATCAACCGACTCAGCTGCCTTTGCGCAGTTGGCAGTGTCCTCGTCATACTTATCGGCACACTCGGAGCTTCTTACAAATGAGCCTTCAGGCACCTGAACAGGTAATTTTCCATACTCACCAACAAATACTTCTTTGGTTAGGTTGCTAGTCATAATGAATGCTCTGGCACCATCATCGTTAGCTTTGGCTAACTTGATTGTGTAGTCAGGGCCTTCTACTGTTCTGAAGGCAGCGTTCTTGATTGTCTGAATGGCAAGTGCTTTGTCACCATTGTGAGCACTTCCGTAGTTAGTGAAAGCGGTATATCCGCTGAATACAAGTACATAAACCTGAAAAATAATTAGAAAAAGCACACCAGGAGCGAGGTACTTCGCTGGCAGTCCACCTTTACGAAGATAGATCCAGTTGACTAACAACAGGACGGCGATGCTGATAGTCGCTGCGAGTACAAGTTCTTGCGCGATAAGAACCATGATCATGGTTACTGCTACCGCATCGGTAACACCAAGTGCTCCAAGTTTCCAGAGAGTACCGGAAAGGCTAGGCCCCTCCCCTTTTCTACTCTTTAGTGTTCCTAGAGCCATTATGTGTGCCTTTCAATGCATAAAACTTATTCAATTAGCTAGACAGCAAATAGTGGGCATCGATAAGATGCCCACTATTTGTATGTTTACTAGTTTGCCTTGTTGATTGTTGACTGCAAGGCTTTTACCATAGCCTCCCAAGCAACATCTGGCTTCTTTTCTTTGCCTTGGATGATTCTGGTCTGCGCCTTACCCCAGATGGTCCAAGCTGCAGCCATTGCTGGAGAGTTTGGCATTGGTACAGTGTTTGCAGCATCAGCGAAGCCCTTGATAACTGGGTTCACTTTAGCGCTGTTGAGGGCAGCCTTGTTTGCAGGAGTCTTGTTGAAGTTATCGTAAAGACTGAACTGGGTAGCTTCGGAAGACATGAATCTCATCAGCTCTACAGCGCCAGGAACGTTAGTTGCGTTGTTTGGACCCGATGCAACCATTAGGTATCCACGAATGCCTAGGAACTGCTGTGCCTTTGTTCCGGTCGGGCCTGCTGGGAATGGATCAATCGCGTAACCAGCTCCAACCTTTAGACCTGTCTTACAGCCACCAGCGCCTGATTCAATTGCATTGATGTTCCATGCACCAGTTACCCAATACTTGATTGCACCAGTCGTTACCTTCTTACCTTTAACCGTTGTGGTCTTAGTAGGGTTCAAGAAGTCACACAAAATCTTGGCGTTTGAAGGAGGGCCAAAGAACTTGGTTCCCTTTAGGGCTAGCCACTTGGCAAACTTTGCTCCGTTAGGACCACCCATCCCGACCTGGTCTGTCCAGTCTCCTTTGTTAACTCCACTTGTGTATGTCTTGAATACAGGAGCGCTGAACATGCTCTGGAATGGATACATGTGGTACGGGTCTGAGTTTGTTGCGTCGTAGTTGATACCTAGCTCACCGTCTTTGATGTCATTAACTGACTTAAGTGGCTTAGGAGCTTTCTTGATGTTACGAAGAATTGCAATGTTCTCAGTCCACCCTGGTACACCGTAGTACTTACCGTTGAACTTCATTGCCTGAAGCGCTCCAGAAACGAAGTCATCCTTGAAGTTAGCGGGAAGGTTATTGTCGATAGGTTGAAGCACGTTAGCAGCCACTAAGTTACCGATCCAGTCGTGAGCAGCTCCTGCCAGAATGTCAGGACCTTGACCCTTAGGTACAGCAGTCTTTAGAACTTCTCTAACAGTTCCGAAGTCTCTTTCAACAAGCGTAACTGTGTATGCAGCGTTCTCTGTGTCCCATTTCTGGACTCTGGACTTTATTGTGTCAAGGGTTCCCTTGTCGGCCCAGATGGTTAGATTGCTTACAGCTGATGCAGGGTTGGCTAGGGTTAGGCCGCTTCCAGCAACGCTGAGTGCAGCTACTAGTCCAACTAGTTTTCTCGTTCTATTTTTCATTTCCCATTCTCTCTTTTACTTGAATTTATGGTTTTAATCATTTTAGTTTTACTTCCACATAATCACGGTGCTATTTGCTAGCACCGATGCAGTCTTCGCCTTCTTCAATGTAGCCAGAGTTGTAACTCCAGCCTTATCCCCAGAGACCACAACTTTCCAATCTCCGGTAGCAGGAAGGTTGACCTTCTGCGTAGTTGAGTTCGGGTTCGAGATCACAACAATCGTTCCCCACTTGTCTTTCACAGCCTTACCGTTCAATGAGAACGCTAAGACATTGTTAGGAGCATTTAGGAACTTCAAGTTAGCTTGGATGCTTGCAGGCGTATTCATTCTGAACGCTGGGTGTGCCTTGCGCATTGCAATGAGCCCCTTGTTGTAATCAACGGTTACCTTCTGCGTAATACGCTCAGTCCACTTCAAGCTGTTTACAGCATCTGATGATCGATAGCTGTTGTGATCACCGTTCTTTGATCTCAAGAACTCCTGACCTGCTTGGATGAACGCTGTTCCTTGAGAAGCAAACAAGATTGCTGAAATCTGTCTTGATTGCTTTGCAACAGCAGCTCTTGAACTCTGGTTGTTTACAGCCCAAAGCTTGTCAAACAAAGTCATGTTGTCATGAGCTTCCGCATAGTTAACAGATTGTCCTGAATCAAGTGTCTGCCAAGGAACAGTAATTGCCGTTGATGGAGTGTGTCCGATGATTCCAGCCTTCAAAGCGCTTAGCGTTCCACCTGGGTTTCCGTTCACATAGCCGCCATCTGACAAGCCATCAGGGCTTCCCTTCACAGCGTTTCTGATTCCATCGTTGAAACCACCGATACCAGGCATGTTCACTAGCTGAGTCTGGTTACCCTGAGGAAGACCGCTGTCTCCACCCATGCTCCATGCCTCGCCAATGATTGTTGCCTTTGGCTCGATAGCCTTTACAGCATCGCGAACCTGGTTCATGGTGGTTACATCCCAAAGACCCATCTGGTCAATTCGGTAACCGTCTAGCTTGTATTCCTTAGTCCAGTACTTCATTGAGTCAACAATGAACTTACGAACCATTGGACGCTCTGTAGCAGTGTCATTACCACAACCTGATCGGTTTGTGAGGTTACCACTTGCATCTTTTCTAAACCAGTAACCTGGAACGATAAGGCTCTGGCTGAACTCAGTAGCGCTGGCAACGTGGCCGTAAACAACGTCCATAGTTACTCTCAAGCCGTTCTTGTGCATCGCTTGAATAGCAGTCTTTAGTTCAGTGATTCTCGCGACCGGGTTTGTTGGATCGCTTGAGTACTGTCCTTCCGGTACGTTGAAGTGCTCAGGGTCATAGCCCCAGTTGAATGTAGGGTTCAGTTCATCGCCACCTGATGCATAGTCATACATCGGTAGAAGTTGAACGTGTGTAACACCTAGCTCTTTCATGTAACTCAGTCCGGTTGAACCCGAAACCTTGCCAACTTTAACGCTTGTACCAAGCTGAGCTAGTCCCTTGAACTTGCCTCGGTCAGCTGCCTTCACGCCGCTTGATGCCTCAATAGATGCATCTCTAACGTGCAACTCATACATGATTGAGTCGGCTGCTTTACCAGAGAAAGCTGGCTTTGCTTGTGTTAAGAAGCCAGCTGGATTTGTCTTGGAAAGATCGATGACGACACCGCGAACACCATTAGCAGTTACTGAACGTGCATATGGGTCTACAGCCTCTTCAGTGCTTCCGCCAACTGTTACGCGATACATGTAAACCTGGAGGTGACGATCTCCACTGAGAGATGCCGTCCAAGTACCCTTGGTGCTCTTCACCATAGGCAAAACAGCTCCTGATAGCTTTGCAGAGTCCGCGTTTGCATATGTCACAAGAGAAACAGAGCTCGCTGTAGGAGCCCAAACTCTGAAATCGGTTTTTGTGCTTGAATATGTCGCTCCAAGATCATCGCCATCGTATGTGTAAGCATTGACAAAATCCGGGCTACTGAAAACAGCTGCTGGGTTAATCGCTTTGCTTCCGAAGGTATTTGCAGGGTTTGCGTCCTGGTGAACAAGAGTTAGATTAGAACCAAGAGGAATATCGGTCGCTGTTGTGATCAACCATTGCTTGTTGCTAGAGGTAACCCCGTTATTGAGGTCTTTAATCTTCTCCACTTTTTCAATGGCAGGAGCATCCGTGCCTGTGATTGAGAAACCAGGCCCTGCAGTTCCATTCGGCTTGCTGAGGGTTACTTTAATCGTTCTAAAAGTTTGTATCGATGCAGCCCAAATTTCTGAAGGGAGCGCGAAACTTGAATTGTTGTAAATGTAGGCGTCTCCCTGTTGAATCCAAATCTCGGCAGTCTTGTTTGCGTCTAGATTGACCAAGCGATCCACATCAACGTCTTTGGTCCAGCCGCTCTTTAGTCTAGGAATCAGGCCAAGCTGGGTTACGTTCGGCGTGATAGGTACTTGAGCTGTGAGAACTGCAAATCCGTTGGAATCAAGTTGTGTTGAACTGAAAGGTGTCACCTGTGACTCAGGTAGTCCTGCGTCCGCTTTGAAAGCCCAAAGCCATAGTCCCCAATCCCCATAGCTTGGAGGAACGCTAGTTCTCTTGTAGTGAACTGTTAATGTCGCACACTGAGCGGTTGGACAAGCTCCAGCAGCTGATGCTGAACTGACGGTAATTGACACAGGTGCAATCAAGGCGAAGGCCAAAATGGCTGGAAGTAAACGCTTTCGGATTGATTTATTCAACATTGACAAGTCATGCCCTTTCTATAGACAGAACAATACTATTTTGCAAACACTTAGCAGATACGGAAGACTCGGCTGTCGTTATGTAATCGTTTCCATTTTTCAAACCTTTTAACAGAAATCTGGGCCCCGCTTTCGCAGGGCCCAGATCTATAGCTGTTTGGAACTAGCTAGCTGGAGGTGATATAACTACCTTTGCAGCAGGCTCTGGGCCTAGGACCGCAGTGCCAACGCTTGGAGCTGATGCCTGAACAAAGACTTCCCAAGTCTGTGCTTCTCCACCAGCTAGTGGCGCAGTTACTGGCATTGAACAGTTTGAAGGTAGTGCCCAAGCTGCAGTAGCGATGTCAGCAGCTGTTGCCTTAGATTCGATGGTACAAGTTAGGGTGGTTCCACCCTTCTTTGCAGTCACAACGATCTTTGTAGGGAACATACCCTTCATTGATGGGTGTGCTGGAGCTACTGGAGTAACAGTCAACTGTCCAGCAGCGAATGCAGCTGTTGCGCTCCAACGACCAACGAATGTTGGTGCGGTGTAGTGAACCGGTGACTTCTCTGGCTGGCCAAGAGCAAGGTACATAGAAGGCTTGTCAGACTTCAGACCATTTGTGAAACCAGCTCCTGCATCGTTCTTGAAGTCAGAAGACTGCTTAGCCCAGTCGTTTGTTGGGGTTGAACGACGCGCGATAACACCGACAGTACCTGCGTAAACAGTTGCTGTCTTGATGATCGCAAATGCACCGTACTTGTCTTCACCAACGAATGGGAAACCAGTTGTGGCTGCTCCGACCTTGCCCTTGTAAGGGTAAGTCTTAGTAACAACAGTCTTCTTTACAGTCTTTCCCTTAACTTTTGAAGTAACTACCTTGCTGGTTGAGACCACGTAGTCAACAAGCTTCTTAGGAGCCACGGTTGTGTTCCAGGTGTACACGTTCCAACCTTGTGCCTGAGCATCCTTCAACTTGGCGTTGATAT
Source organism: Rhodoluna sp. (assembly GCA_044373385.1). Classification (GTDB taxonomy): domain Bacteria; phylum Actinomycetota; class Actinomycetes; order Actinomycetales; family Microbacteriaceae; genus Rhodoluna. Next base: position 62,426 of record JBILQF010000003.1, on the reverse strand, counting down.
ATACCTTGTAGTCGCTTGTCTTGGTAAGTGGGTACTCACGAAGACCAGTGTGGACGTTCCACCAGCTCTCACCTGCAGGAAAAATGTTGTCTCCACCGAATGGCTTGTCAGCTTTAGGAATAGCTACCTTGGCTGGAATAGCCTCTGCGGTCTCATCGACATTCGGAGTTGCAGGGTTATCAACAACTGCTGGCACTGCTGGAGCTGCTGCCTGACCATCCCATGATTCGGTAGTTCTCATGACGTTGTTAAGTGCAGTCAAAGTGACCGGAAGTGTGAACTCTGCGTATGCTCCATAGGCATCTTCACCAATGAAGTTTGGAGTCCAGTCCTGGGTTACATCTGTTCCTGTAGCTGCTGTGGCTGTCTCTTTGATGTTCTTGGTCAATGAACCAAGGGTGTTGTCAGATGGGCCAACGCCATCGTTTCCAGTGTTCCAGTACCAAATGTTCCATTGCTCAGCAACTTCCTTAGGTACGTTTAGGTGGATCTTGAACGATGTGCTTGGAAGAGCTGCCTGGGCTGGAGCTGCTGCTCCAACTAGACCTGCAAGACCTAGCGATACTGCTGCCGCGGTGCTTAGTGCCCGCTTGATTTGACGATTCATTTTTCAATGCCTCCGATTAGTTGTCGTTTCTCCGCCACCAAAGGAGCAGATTAAGTAAAAAATAACACCTGATAGACAACAAAAACTGGATTTAGGCTCTAAAAACGGTCGCATTATGATAACGATTACATACACAAAGTCATTGACCTTAAATCATTCTCGGACCTCGATTCGAGACTGTACTATCCACGTTGCTCGCCAAAACAGGGTACTAGAGCCCCTGCAGTTGCCTTTGCGAACACGGAACTAAAGAGGAAAGACCGAAATAACTCGATTAACAATGAATGCGCCTAAACCTAAAAAGGTTTACATTGGTTGTCTTCTTCGAACAAAGTGGTGGGGAGTGCGGGACTTGAACCCGCGACCGACGGATTATGAGTCCGCTGCTCTAACCGGCTGAGCTAACTCCCCCAACCACCACTAGTTTATTCGTCTGTACGTTTTAACTTGTTCTTGGCGTTATTTACAGTCTTTTTTACGCCTTTTCTGACCTTACGGTCCACTTTCTTAGCCTGTTTGACAACATCAGCCCTGAGTTCATCGAGACCGTCCTTGATGTCATCCCCTAGCTCTGTTATCTTTCCGAGAGCAACCAGTGCCTGTCTGCGAACCCTAAGTTCTGCTCTTCTCACAGCCTCGCTCAAGCGACCAATTGGGTTGTTATAGTCCTCAAGGTTGTCATCGCTTTCTCGTCTAGCGTCCTGATCTCCCCTGTATAGGCCCTCGAAAATAGCCAGTGTTTTCTTGATGTCGTGGGACTGAATGAGGTGAATGGAGTTCTCGGAGAGACGATTCAGCTCTTCCTGATCAGCTGTTGCAACTTTGAGTAGGCATTCTGTGAACTGATCAACATCGTCAGGCTCGAATAGATAGCCGTTATCGCCATCGTGGACCAAGTGAGGCAAGGCCATAGCATTGGCAGCAATAACTGGTCTACCTGAAGCCATAGCTTCCATGGTCGCGATTGACTGGAGTTCAGCGATAGATGGCATGGCAAACACTGTTGCTCTCTCGTATGCCAATGGAAGTTCTTCTTCTGAGATATGGCCTAGGAACATGACTCTTTCAGCAATACCAAGATCGATAGCGAGTTCAGTTAGGTATTTACGTTGGTTGCCATCGCCTGCGATTTCAACATAAACATCGATTTCCTTAGGTAGCTTCGCGACAGCATTGAGCAGGTTGTGAATGTGCTTCTCCCAGTCCAGACGACCTAGAAACAAGATCCTGAATGGCTTGTTTGAAGTAGGAGTCGTGTTTGTGAAGTTAGTAGCGTCAATGCCACAAGAAATAGCAAGAACGTTGCTCATGCCAGCAGCCTTCTCCAAAAGTTCTGCTGCTCTTCTGGTTGGCGTTGTGACGTGGTCGAAGTTTGCTAGAACTTTACCTGCATCTTTCCAAAGCTTTGACTTGAACTTGTTCTCTAGGAACTTAGGAAGCGGAAGATAGCGGAGAAGGTTCTCAGGCATGATGTGGTTGGTTGCAACAAGTCTGATGTTTCTTTGAAGTCCACTTCTCATACAGATGCGACCAAGAATCAGATGTGACTGAGAGTGAATGGCATCTGGTTCGAAACCATCGAGGATTAGATCCACTTTCTTTCTCAAAGTGAAAGGGTTCACATATCTGAGTGTCTTGTGGAAAGGAACTTTATAGCTTCGAATGCGATGAACTGTCATTGGAACAGAGTCGATAATCTCTGTTGATGTACCCCAAGTTTTGTTGAATGAAGGCGCAATGACGTGAACGACATTTCCGTTTCTAACTAGTCCACCGGCTAAACGCTCAGTGAATCGAGCTGCACCGTTAATGTCAGGTGGGAAGGTGTCAGATGTGATTAGGACCCTAAGGGGGTGTCCTGGATGTCTTGTTGATTGAGCCAAGGCTGGAAACCTGTCTTTGTAATTGAACTTGTGACCTAGAGGTCTAATCCAAGTTTACCCCAGAGCCTTGTTCGACTCTTTGATTATCTCAGGATGGACCTTTGAGAGTAAGAAAACTCCCACAACGCTCATAGCTCCTGAAGCTACAAAGCCCAGAATAACTGGCCAAGGAGCGCTCATAGCTTCATTTAGAAGCACAATACCGATGCTCACAGCAACAAGTGGGTCGATAACGGTAAGCCCTGCTATCACGAGATCAGGAGGGCCTGAAGCATAGGCATTTTGAACAAACCAAGCTCCCAGAAGTCCTGCCGCCAACATGCAGGCCAGTGCCAAAAGGGTTAACCCATCGGTTACCAATTCGGCTTGGAACGTGATTAGCCTGTTGAAGCCGTCTTGTTGGAAAAGTCTCTTTATAACTACCTTGGTCAATGTTGCAACAAATCCGAACAAAGCTCCAGCACCAAGAATGAATGTGATTGGTTTGAACCTTGCTGCTCCTCTTGCAAAGATGTAACCAAATGTGACAATGAGCAGAATTGCCATTATCAAAATCATCAGCAAAGCACTGTCGTCGATTGGTGGCTCTTTCGCAAAGTTAGCTGCCATGACAACGAATGCACCAAGACCGGTTGTGCAAAGAACAATAGCTAGCACCGATGCCTTGTTTAGTTTGGTTTTTGTGATGCGGGCATTTAGTAATGAGGTTATTACCAATGCGATTGCTCCAATAGGTTGCACCAAAATCAATGGAGCAAGAAGCAGAGCCGTGAATTGAAGACCAAGCGCGAAAATAGTTAACACCAGACCTGTGAGCCACTGAGGGCGTCTAAACAGATGGGCAAGTTGATTGAGCTTTAGATGTGATCTACCAGAAAGAGCAGCTTTCTTTTGATCACCAACAGCGCCATTTTGTAATTGAGTGCCGACAGCTAGCAACACCGCTGACAACAGGGCTAGCCCAATAGCTAAAATTCTCAAGTGGTCCCCGGCTCCTTTTTGCTCCTACTCCCCTAGCCTACCCAACCATGGACCATAACGACTTAGGGTAAATTTGAGCAATGACCATAAGACCGATCTGCATTACAGGTAATCCAGTCCTGCACACCCGAGCCCAAGAAGTTACCGTCTTTGACGATGCCCTTAGACAATTGGTTCAGGACATGTATGAAACCATGGACGAAGCCCCTGGTGTTGGACTTGCCGCTCCGCAAATAGGGGTAAACCTTCGCATTTTTGTATATGACTGGGATGCGGAAGATGGTTCTGAGCAGCGAGGTGTCGTTATTAACCCGACTCTAGTCATTTCTGAGATTCCTACAGAGGAACCAGATTGGGAAGCAGATTCCGAAGGTTGCCTAAGTGTTCCAGGGGAAAGATTCCCACTCAAGAGAGCAAACAAAGCAACCCTGACTGGCGTAGATCTAGATCAGAACCCAGTCCACATTGAAGCAGAGGGTTGGTTTGCAAGAATCTTCCAGCACGAATTTGACCACCTTGAAGGAACTCTCTACGTCGACAGACTAAACGAAGAATACAAAGCTGAAGCCAAGGAAATTATTGAAGAGCGAGGTTGGGGCAAAGATGGATTGTCTTGGCTTCCAGGCCAAGAAAAACTAGAAGGCTAAAGCCCCGAGACGATACATTCTCAAAATCAACTGAGACCTGGTCTGAAGTACAAGAAGTTTCTGTACTTTTAGAAGTGTTGCGTTGATTTTCACTATTGATGCTCTGGACTCATTTGCTATTTCGGAAATCTCTTTTAGCTGGCAGAAAGATCTGACAACTCTTTGCTCTTTGGAATCTAAGGTGTCAAGTGCGACCGATGCGTTCTGGAAACCTTCTTGACTAATTGTTAAATCTCCAAGCTGAGGTAAAAGCTCTCTTATGGCGAAGTCAACATTCACATCGGCACAGGCAAGAACTTTATTGATGAGTGATTCAAGTCCATCGCTAACAAATACACAGTCAACAGCTCCAGCTTCAATCGCTGTAACTCTCAACTGGGTTTCATGAAACTGAGACCCAACGAGTATCCGCCCAATACTCACTTGATTGACAACAGCTAAGGCGTGAAGTGCTCTGATGTAATCAAAAGCAGACTGACTACCTAGTCTCTGTTCGATTATGGCGATGTCGTAGTTGATGTCTAAGAATTGCTGTGGAAGTAAACCATGACCATCAGAATCAAACACCACTTGACACTGAGCTCCAACTTCAAGAGCAGCTCTCTTGGCCGCTCTTGCGGAATCAGAGCCACCGAGTAGCGCTATTCGAAGAGTGTGCAACTACTTACCTTCGGCGTAGTTGCCAATAGTTGGGAAAGCAGCTGAAACTGAGAAGCCAACTCCTGGAACTCGAACGAAGTCCATAGTTCCTTGATATAAAGCGGCTCTTTCCTGCATTGCTGTTAGTCCAGCCCCAACTGGTCTCTCAACTAAGGCTTTCTTGTCGTCCTCGACTGTGTAACCTGTGATGTCTTGTTCTTGAGCGCGAAGAGTCTCTTCCCCATTGTCTTTGATAACAATCTGCATGGCTTTACCTTGCCAAACAAAGTCGATATCTACCTCTGTTCCTAGAGGAGTGTGCTTTCTGATGTTGTCGAGTGACTCAAAAACAATGCGGTAAAGAATTAGATCAGCACCAGCAACTAACTTAAGCGGTTCTCCTTGCTCTCTGAAAGTGATTCTGAAGCCATACTCACGGAAAGAGACTAGCAACGCGTTTAGATCTCGAAGACCAGGCAGAGCTAGTGCTTTTTCTTTCTGCAGCCCAAGAAGATCACTCAACCTTCTAATTTCCGCGTAAGACTTCTTGACACCATCTAAAAGAGATTCAAGTAACCGTGGAGCAATAGTTGGGTCAGTCTTAGCTGCATATATTCCTGCTTCGGTTGAAGCCATTGTTGTTCCAACCTGTTCAAGCAAAATGTCATTAACATCTCTTGCAATACCGAATCTTCTATCTTGCTCAGCTAGAGCTAGCTGGCTAGTCACAATTTGATGAGTCAAAATAGCTTTGTCAAAGTCGGTACCTACGTGCGTGATGCGGGTATAGAGAAGTCTGCCGACAAACCACGCGTTCGCATTCACTGCAATCAAAGCAACGAATCCGGCTATTGCAAGAACCGCTTTCGCCTCGTCTGATGGAAGTTCTAGTCCATAGAATGTTCCTTGTTCTGGAAGAGTAAAGATCAGCCAGAAGTATGTGATTGTACCCAAAAGAATGTTTAGGGAAAAGCCGATCCAACGTGCAGTTGTGGAAGCAAACGCAGCAAGTATCAAAAGGCTTATTGAGATGGAAATCTGAGAAATCTGATTTTCGATTCCAAGATAAATTGGTATGAAAATCCCGATAGAGAATAGCCCGATTGAGACATATGGCATGGCTCTTGAGACAGCGAGGGAAGCTGCTAGAACGACAGCAGCTGGAACGGCCTCAACGCCTTGAAGCATAAAATCAATGCCGCCGAAGATGAGAAGGCATGAGAGAGCGAGAATGCTAGTTGGGAGCCATGACTGGTCGCGAATCCAAAGAAACATCTGGTCTCCTGAAGGGCTTCATGAAATGGCTCCCCGGCTTGGACTCGAACCAAGAACCTATCGGTTAACAGCCGATTGCTCTGCCAATTGAGCTACCGAGGAATGCTGCCTAAGCAACTTTCATACTTTACCAAAAACTTTGAGCTTTTTCTTGCCCTAGCTCAATTAGTAGCCAAGTTCAGGATCAACTAGGCCAACCCAGTCCCCTAGGCCCTTGTATGCGGCTAGATTCTCTCTGATTCGTATAGAGAACAGCCTCAGAACCTGAGCATTGGTGTCAGCAGTGTGAGGCGTCACAATAACGTTCTTGGCGCTCCATAGAGGATGTCCGTCAGGGAGTGGTTCTGGCTCGGTGACATCTAAGCCTGCCCCAGCGATAATCTCCTCGTTCAGCGCTGTGACAAGGTCCAAAGTGTTCACAACAGCTCCTCGGGCTACATTTACGAAGTAAGCAGAAGGCTTCATCTTCTTGAACCTGCCGAGATCAAATAAACCTCTGGTGCTCTCTGTTAATGAGCAAGCTAGAAAGACCCAGTCAGCTTGGCCAAGGTGTTCGTCAAGTTGATCCAATTGAACGGTTCGCGTAGCACCTATGAAATGATCAGCCTTGTTACGAACCACAGTTACATCACATCTGAATGGTGATAGTTGTTTCAGAAGCTCTTCCGTGATTCCACCGGCACCTACAATCAGGATGTTTGCGTCATACAAAGATGCTGCAAACTTTCTACCCCAACTATTCGCTCTAACTCGTTCAGGAATAACTCTTCCCAAGGCCATTGCCAACATAAGAGCATGTTCGGCTACAGGCTCTCGATATGAACCCTTTGCACAAGCAAAACGAACTGGAAATTGGAGAACATTCTGAAAGGCATCGACACCTGCAAAAGGTAACTGAACGAACTCAAGCTGAGGATTCTCCTTGAGCACTTGTTCCAAACCCTTTGGATCTGAATAATCAGTCCAGATTAGAGCACCAACGTTTTCGTTCATCGGTGATAAAACTGAACCGCTTTCTAGAACAGCCTCTTCATAAGCTGGAAAACTCTTAGGAGCGATAGTCACTAAAGACTTATCGATGGTCATCGAAGTTCTCTAATCTGCGCTTCGATTGCCATTAGCTGTCTTTGCATGAGAGTGTGCTCTTCGGAGTTAGTTTCAGAACTAATCTGAGAAAGGTTTGCTCTCATTGAATCTCTTTGTCTTGTGAGCATCTTACGTTGAGCGCTTGCAATAACACCAACTGCGTAAGCCTGAATCTCATCAGGAGTTGACACCGGAAGTTCTTTGCTTCCCAACTGTCTAACTAATCCATGTAATACATCCGGAGTCTTTGAGCCAATTTGATTGAACCAATCCGGCTGATGAATCGAACCAATTGACTGAGCTGCCGACTGAGCGATTACTACGTATGCAGGAGTACCAAACATGTTTTCACAAATCTGCAGAGCAGCTTCCGGTGACCAAGCGGTTGGAACTTGAAGTAAAACAGCAAGCACTTCTTGCTCTAGACGAGTGTTAGCGTCCTGCAAGTTAGGCATTGGAAACTCTGGACCATCTTCTGGCGGAGGTGGATCACCAGGGTTTAGTTCTGGTGGAAGATAAGAGCTTTCTCCACGTCTTGAATTAGCAACAGCGGTTGCTCTCTGCTTGGTAAGTTCAGCGCTTAGTAGGCGATTGATTTCATCGTTACCAAGCTGTACTTTTCCAGCAAGTGAACGCACATACTCTTCTCTTGCTCCAAGATCAGAAATTCTAGCAAGAACGGTAACGGCAGCGGTAGCGGCAGATAGCCTGCCAGGGAATGAGCTTAGATCATGGCCTTGTATCTTCTGATCCAGAGCAAATTCATAAATCGGTCTCTTATTTGAAATCATCTCTTGAACAGCAGCGTCACCTTTTTGAATACGTAGGTCGCATGGATCCAAACCTTCTGGGCCAACAGCAACAAATGTTGAAGCAATGAACTTTCCTGATGATTCAAAGGCTCTCATAGCTGCTTTTTGACCGGCAGCATCAGGGTCGAATGTGAAGATAACTTCAGCTGACTCTCCCCCAGTTCCAAAGATCTGATTAATCTTCCTGATGTGGTCATCACCAAAAGCAGTTCCACAGGTAGCAACCGCTGTTGTAATGCCAGCCAGATGACAGGCCATAACGTCTGTGTAACCCTCGACAACTACTACCTGACGGTTCTTAGCGATGTCTTTCTTAGCGAGGTTCAAGCCATATAGAACTTGTGACTTGTGATAGACCGGAGTCTCCCCTGTGTTGATGTACTTAGCTAGTGGATCATCTTCGTATATCTTTCGAGCACCAAAGCCAATAACTGCGTTTGTTGCATCTCTAATCGGCCAGACCAGTCTTCCTCTGAACTTGTCATAGGTTCGACCCTCTTTGGCTACCAAAAGATCAACCTTCACAAGTTCTTCCTCTGTGAAGCCTTCCTTCTTCAAGGCTTCGCCAAGGCTATTCCAGCCTTTAGGTGCATAACCAATACCGAAGTACTCAGCAGCTTGCTGATCAAACTTTCTTTGGGAAAGGAAATCTCTCGCAGTCTGAGCTTCTGGAGTTGTAAGAGATGTAGCAAAGAATTTAGCGGCAGCTTCATTGGCTGCGAGAAGTCGCGCTCTGTTGACACCTTCGTCTCGGTTACTACCCGCTTCGTAAGTAATTTCATAAGAAATCTTTGATGCACACTTCTCAACTGCTTCGTAGAAAGTGATGTTCTCAATCTTCTGAAGGAACTTGTATACATCCCCGCCTTCACTACAACCAAAGCAATGATAGAAACCTTGGTCAGGTCTTACGTTGAAAGATGGTGACTTCTCATCGTGGAACGGACATAGGCCCTTTAAAGAGCCCACACTTGCTCCCTTGAGCTGAACATACTCGCCAACGATGTCGGCAATGTTTACTCTTTGCTTGATCGCTTCTATGTCGCGAGTGGGAATACGGCCTGCCATTAGTTGGCACTTCTCTTAAGAACTAATTCTTCGTGCATCTTTACTGCAGCTGCATCTGTCAACACAGCAATCTGATCAACAATCACACGGTGTTTTTGTGAATCATTTGAAGCTCTGTTCCAGGCGTCTAGTGAGTAGCCATCTAGGTGTTTACCGTTAGAGGCAAGCAGAACATCGGCCAACTCTCTAAGCAGTGCTCTCTGCTCTTCGTAGTAACCAACTCGCTCATCTAGTGACATTAGGAAGTATGAAGCTAAGCCTTTGAAGATTGCAATCTCTGCTTCCACCTCTAGTGGCACCACCACATCAGCCGCATATCTTGCATACAGTGAGTCTGCATTTGCTTGGAAGGTGGCCTGAGTAGTTCTAGACACGAATGAACCAATGACAGATGAAGTCAAGTTCTTGAGCTGACCTGCTTCACGTGGAGTCTTGCTATAGCTATCCAGCCAGTACTGGTTTGCCTGCAATCTATCTAGAGCAGCACCTAGATCATCTGATGAGATACGGCTACCGTTCCATCTTTCAATTTCTTTGACAATAGCTGACTCCTGGGATGAACCCTTAAGTTCTTCTAGCTTGATGAATCCTTCAACGACTGCATCTTCAAAATCGTGAACTGAATACGCAACGTCATCGCTAAAATCCATGATCTGGGCTTCAAAGCACTTGACTCGTTCTTTAGCGCCAAGTCTTAGCCACTCAAATACTGGAACATCATCCTCGTAAACACCGAACTTGATTGATCTATCTGCTCCTGTATCTTGAACAGCAAACTCTCTAGTCCATGGATACTTGCAGCTAGCATCAAGGCTTGCTCTGGTTAGATTCAAACCAAATGCAACACCATCTTTGCTATAAACCTTTTGTTCGATACGCGTTAGCAATCTAAGTGTCTGAGCATTACCTTCAAAGCCACCAAAATCCTTAGCCCATTCGTTCAAGCCCTTTTCACCATTGTGTCCAAAAGGTGGATGACCTAAATCGTGAGCAAGACAAGCGGTGTCAACAATGTCTGGATCAATTCCAAACTCCACTGCCATCTCTCGACCAACTTGAGCAACTTCTAGCGAGTGAGTTAGACGGGTTCTAGCGAAATCATTCGACCCTGGCTGCAGAACTTGAGTCTTCGCTCCAAGTCTTCTAAGCGCGGATGAGTGAGTAACTCTTGCTCTATCTCTAGCGAACTCGGTTCTAGCACTGCGTCCAGAACCTTCTTCGGTAAGGAATCTTTCCTTATCGATTTCGGTGTATTTCTCTGTACTCATCCGCCTGATACTCCAAGTTCTGCCTCTAGCAGTACCTTACGCTGGTCTCCGACCAGTTCTCGGGAATCTAGCCAATTCTCTGGCAAAGCGCATGTCTTAGCCCCACCTAGACGGCCTCTAGGACCTTCGGCAAGTTCACCTGGATAAGGAGCAGCCCAGTCAATGGTTCCTAAGATGTCCTCCATCTGCTGAAGGGATTCGACCTGAGCCAACGCTGCTCTGAATTCTCCACCTACCGGATAACCCTTGAAATACCAGGCCACGTGTTTTCTTATATCTCTGCATGCACGCTCTTCAGACTCAAAGAACTCGACTAGTAGAACAGCATGCTTCTTGAAGGCTTCAGCTACCTGACCAAGAGTTGGTTGAACCGGATCTACTGCTGCATTTGAGTTTGGGTTCCTTGCGTATTCTTCAAAGGCTGCTTGTAGGTCAGCGAAGAGCCAAGGTCTACCAAGACAGCCTCTACCAACAACGACACCATTACAACCTGTTTCACGCATCATGCGAATTGCATCACCAGCTGACCAGATGTCACCGTTACCTAAAACCTGGACATCACGGAGCTGATCTTTTAGTTCATAGATAGCATGCCAGTCAGCAGTGCCTGAGTAGTACTCAGAAGCTGTTCTTGCGTGAAGAGCCACAGCTGCTACGCCTGCATCTCTGGCTGCTTTACCCGCATCCAGAAAAGTTAGATGATCAGCATCAATACCTTTACGCATCTTTACTGTGACTGGAATATCCCCAGCTGCCTTTACAGCACTATTCACAATCGCGCTAAATAGATCCTGCTTATAAGGAAGCGCTGCTCCACCACCCTTACGAGTGACCTTAGGAACTGGACAGCCAAAGTTCAAGTCAATGTGATCTGCTCTGTTTTCAGAGACCAACATTGTTACTGCTTCAGCGATTGTCCTTGGGTCAACACCGTATAACTGAACACTTCTGATGCCTTCACTCTCGTGATGACCAATAAGTCTCATTGACTCTTCGGTTCTCTCAACTAGTGCACGAGAAGTGACCATCTCCGAAACATAAAGGCCGCCACCGTATTCACGACAAAGTCTTCTGAATGCAGTGTTGGTGATACCAGCCATTGGAGCTAATACAACAGGCGTGGCGATAGTGATATCGCCGTATTGAAGTGACTGACCTGTTGTATTCACTTTAGGAGTTAGATAAGTTTCTCAGCTAGGTAACCGCGTAGATTGTCTAGAGAGACTCGCTCTTGAGCCATGGTGTCTCGCTCACGAACAGTTACTGCTTGATCTTCTAGAGAATCAAAGTCAACAGTTACACAGAATGGAGTTCCAATTTCGTCTTGACGACGATATCTTCTACCAATAGCACCTGAGTCATCGAAGTCGATGTTCCAGTAACCACGAAGCTCTTGAGCCAGGTTCTTAGCAACTGGAGAAAGATCTTCGTTTCTAGATAGCGGAAGAACAGCAACCTTCACCGGAGCTAGTCGATAGTCCAAACGAAGAACAGTTCTAACATCAACTCCACCCTTAGTGTTAGGAGCTTCATCTTCTGCATAAGCATCAACTAGGAAGGCCATTAGCGATCTGGTTAGACCAGCCGCAGGTTCAATAACATATGGAGTCCATCTCTCGCCAAGACCTTGATCGAAGTATGAAAGATCAATTCCTGATTCGCGTGAGTGAGTAGTTAGATCGAAGTCACCACGGTTAGCAATACCTTCTAACTCACCAAACTCAGACCCTTGAAAACCGAACTTGTATTCGATGTCAACCGTTCTCTTTGAGTAGTGAGAAAGCTTTTCCTTCGGGTGTTCAAATAGACGTAGGTTGTCTTTGTTGATACCTAGATCGATGTACCAGTTGAGTCTCTGCTCAATCCAGTAATCGTGCCACTGTTCATCAGTTCCTGGTTCAACGAAGAATTCCATTTCCATCTGCTCGAACTCACGAGTTCTGAAAATAAAGTTTCCAGGTGTGATTTCGTTTCGGAAAGACTTTCCTATTTGCCCGATACCAAATGGCGGTTTCATTCTCGCTGCACCTAGTACGTTGTTGAAGTTCACGAAGATACCCTGAGCTGTTTCAGGTCTTAGGTAGTGAAGGCCTGATTCATCTTCAACCGGACCCAGATGAGTTTTTAGAAGACCGTTGAATAGTCGAGGCTCGGTCCAGATGTCCTTAGACCCACAGTTAGGACAAGGAATCTCAGCCATGGATGAAGGAGCTCTGCCCTTCTTCTCTTCAAAAGCTTCTTCGAGGTGATCTGCTCTAAATCTCTTGTGACAAGATGTGCACTCAATTAGAGGGTCAGTGAATTCCTTGACGTGACCTGATGCTTCCCAGACCTTACGAGGTAGGATAACTGAGCTATCAAGACCAACAATGTCTTCACGGGAGTTGACGATTGCACGCCACCACTGACGTTTGATGTTTTCTTTGAGTTCAACTCCAAGTGGTCCGTAATCCCACGCTGAGCGTGTACCACCGTAGATTTCACCTGCAGGAAAGACGAAACCACGTCTTTTGGCTAGTGAGATAACTGAATCGAGGCGAGATGGGGCTGCCATTATTGCTCCCTTGGTAAGGCACCGTTGGCTGCGGTGCTTGAAGTCATAAGTTTACTTGCCCTTTGCCTTCTTCGGCTTATCTACTGCCCCACCAAATCTTCTATTCCTCTTGGAATACTGCTCAATAGCAGCCCACAGGTCCTTTCTAGAGAAATCAGGCCAAAGGACATCTAGGAAGACAAACTCAGCATAAGCAGACTGCCATAGCAGGAAGTTACTGATCCTGGTCTCACCGCTAGATCTAATAAATAGGTCCACATCAGGTAGGTCCTTGGTCAGAAGATACTTTTGCATCTTCTTCTCGGTAAGGGCTCCGTTTAACTTTCCTGACTTCGAGTCTTCGACAATCTGGTTGATAGCATCAACAATCTCAATGCGGCTGCCATAGTTCACACACATTGTGAAGGTAAGGCCTTTGTTCTTAGCAGTCTGCTTCTCAGCAACAAGCAATTCATCAATAACAGTTGGCCAAAGCTTAGGTCTTCTACCTGCCCATTTGATTCTCACGTTCCAACCATCAAGTTCATCTCTTCTTCTGCGAAGAACTTCTCTGTTGTAGTTCATTAGGAACTTCACTTCATCTGGAGATCTCTTCCAGTTCTCAGTTGAGAAAGCAAAGACAGTTAGGTACTTTACTCCTGCTTGAATAGCACCTTCAATAACATCCATAAGTGCTGCTTCACCTGCACGATGTCCTTCAACCCTCGTTAGCCCTCTGGCGTTAGCCCAACGACCGTTTCCATCCATCACGATAGCTACGTGTTCAGGAACTGCTCCTGTGAACTTAGGCAACTTCATGTTCTCTCCAAATGGTTAAAGGATTTCAATCCGCGATCGATATGCCATTGACTATAAGCACTTACGATAGCGGAAGCTGAAACCTTAGTTTGATCATCTGATGCTTCAACTAACTCCCACTCTCCTGCAAGAAGAGCTCCAAGATGAGTTGAAACCTCATAGCTAATTAAAGCAGCAGTTGGAGGCATACAAGCAGCACAAACAACACCGCCTGTTTGAATAACGAAACCAGTGTGAGGTCCTTCAGCATTACAACCAGTGCAGTTAGCGAAATTAGCTGCCCACCCAGCAACTGCTAGTGCTCTAAGTAGATAGCTATCAAGAATTTGTGCTGGAGCATGTTCTTTGTTTGCAAGAGAACGGAGCGCTCCAATAAGAAGTAGATATTGCTGAGTAGCTCTCTCTTCTCCAGTCAAACGCATAGCAGTTTCTGCCATTACGTTGGCAACTGTGAAAGATGAGTAGTCATCAGAGATCATGCTGCCGTAGGCACCAATAGTTTCAGCTTGAGTAACCGTGTCTAGATTCTTACCCTCATAGAACTGAATGTCAGCAACCATAAAAGGTTCAAGACGCGCACCAATCTTTGATGCTGTTCTTCTAACACCTTTTGCTACTGCTCTTACCTGACCGTGATACCTCGTTAGCAAGGTAACGATGCGATCTGCTTCACCCAGTTTGTGGGTTCTAAGCACGATTGCTTCATCTCGATAGGTAGGCACTATCCAAGTATTACCGCAGAGCTCGGTTTACAGCTGAAATGACAGCCTTGAGTGAGGCATTAGATATGTCTCCATCAATACCAACACCCCAAAGAGTCTGGTTATTCACCTTTAGCTCAATGTATGCAGCAGCCTGAGCGTCACTAGAAGCGCCGAGAGTGTGCTCTGTGTAGTCAAGCAATTGAGCCTGAACGCCACGTTGTTCCAGGACAGATAGGAAGGCTGAGATAGGACCGTTACCAGTCCCTGAGAGTTCAATATCATCTGCACCATCACGCAGAACAGCAGTTAGGTTTACTACCCCATCCATGTCGCTAGTGGTTGAGAGCTTCTTGAGTTCAAACCTTCCCCACTTCTCAGAAACTACCGCTGCAGGAAGATATTCGTCTTGGAAGATAGCCCATAGAGCAGCAGAAGTTACTTCGCCACCCTCAGAGTCGGTCTTGTTCTGAACAACTCTAGAGAACTCAATCTGAAGTCTTCTAGGTAGGTCTAGGTTGTGATCGCTCTTTAGAAGATAAGCAACTCCACCCTTACCAGATTGAGAATTAACACGAATAACAGCTTCATAGTTTCTACCAACATCTTTAGGGTCGATAGGAAGATATGGAACGGCCCACTCAAGTAACTCTTGGTCAACACCTTGAGCAAGGGCGTCGGCTTCCATCGCCTCAAAACCCTTTTTGATGGCATCCTGGTGTGAACCAGAGAAAGCTGTGTAAACCAGGTCTCCACCATATGGAGCACGCTCAGGAACTCTCAACTGGTTACAGTATTCAACTGTCCTCTTGATTTCATCAAGGTTAGAGAAATCAATGTGTGGGTCAATACCTTGGCTGAAAAGGTTTAGACCAAGAGTAATTAGATCTACGTTTCCTGTTCGCTCGCCATTTCCGAATAGACATCCTTCGATACGGTCTGCTCCGGCCATGTAACCAAGTTCTGCTGCAGCTACTGCAGTCCCTCTGTCGTTGTGTGGGTGCAGGCTAATAAGTACTGAGTCTCTTCTGTCGATGTTTCTAGACATCCACTCAATTGAATCTGCATAAACGTTAGGTGTTGCCATCTCAACAGTTGCAGGAAGGTTAATGATCATCTTGTGTTGAGGAGTTGGATTGAACTCAGCAATAACTGCGTTACAGACCTCTAGAGCAAACTCAAGTTCAGTTCCTGTGTATGACTCAGGTGAATACTCATAGTGAATAAGAGTTTCAGGAACTGTTTTCTCCATCTCTTTACACTTACGTGCACCTGCTAAAGCAATATCAATAACACCTTGCTTATCAGCGTTGAATACTACTCTTCTCTGCAGAACAGATGTTGAGTTATACAAATGCACAATTGCTCGGTGAACACCCTTAATTGATTCGTATGTTCTTTCAATCAGGTGATCTCTTGCTTGAGTCAGAACCTGGATGGTCACATCCTCTGGAATGTGTCCGCCTTCAATAAGTTCTCTAACGAAATCAAAATCAGTTTGGCTAGCTGAAGGGAAACCAACTTCAATCTCCTTGTAGCCCATGTCAACTAGAAGCTTGAACATCTTCATCTTGCGGTCTGGGCTCATCGGATCAATAAGAGCTTGGTTACCATCTCGAAGATCTACGGCACACCACAGCGGTGCTTCAGTAATACGTTTAGTTGGCCATGTACGGTCTTCTAATTCGACGGCTATCTGCTCGTGGAATGGACGGTACTTGTGTATCGGCATAGCCGTTGGTTTTTGATTGTTTTTCATGGTCTCTCCTAGAAACCCAAGGTCTTTTGCCGTCTTTGGCAATCAACAGATTTACAGATGGGGGTTCCGGTCATGCGTAAAGCACCGCGACGGGGAGGGCCGGAATTAGGCCTCGCCGCGGTAACTAAGCAGGAGAATCGTAAACATGGCTTTTAGGCTAACACAGCCTTACATACCTAGTCGACCCAATTGTTTTGGATCTCTCTGCCAGTCAGGGGCCACTTTAACGTGAATCTTGAGCATTACTTTGGTTCCAACTAGCTTTTCAATCTCAGCTCTGGCTTCCATACCGATTTGCTTGAGCCTAGAACCACCCTTACCGATAATGATGGCCTTCTGGCTATCCCTCTCAACCCAGAGGTTAGCGTGGATGTCATAGATGTTGGAGTCCTTACGAGGCCCCATCTCATCTATGGTTACAGCCAAAGAGTGAGGAAGCTCCTCTCTAGAGCCTTCAAGAGAAGCCTCACGGATAAGCTCACAAACTCTGTCCTCAAGGCTCTCTTCGGTGGCCATATCGGTTGGATACAAGGCATTGGACTTAGGAAGTAGTGAACCTAAAACTGTCTTAAGCTCTTCTAGCTGCTCACCTGAGACTGCACTAACTGGAATAACGGCGTCCCATTCACGCATTTGACTGATAGCAACCAACTGCTGAGCTAAAGCGTCTCGGCTTACTGTTTCGCTCTTGGTAACCAGTGCTACGAACTTTGCTCGGCGATACTCGCCTACCTGATCATTGATGAAGTTATCTCCTGGACCGATTTTCTCGTTGGCTGGAACACAGAAACCAATTACATCGACCTGACCGAGAGTGTTTTCTACTAAGTTGTTGAGTCTTTGACCCAAGAGAGTTCGTGGTCGGTGCAGACCTGGTGTGTCTACAAGGATGATTTGAGCATTCTCGGTGTTCACGATTCCACGAATAGCTCTTCTAGTGGTTTGTGGCTTAGATGAGGTGATCGCAATCTTCTCACCGACTAATGCGTTGGTAAGAGTTGACTTTCCAACATTCGGTCTTCCGACGAAGGAAACGAAACCGGATCTAAATTCACTCATTCGTTCTCTTCTTCTAATGCTGCCCTTGATGAAATCAATTCAGCTGTCATACGAACTTGAGCTGTGATAACTCTCTTACGACGACCTTCAATGCGTTCAACTCTAATCTCTAAACCTGAGAACTCAATCTTGTCTGCCCTACCTGGTAGACGACCGAGTTGTTTAGCTAGTAGACCACCAACACTGTCAACGTCTTCATCTTCAAGCTCTAAGTCGAAGTGCTCACCAAGTTCAAACAATGGAAGCTTGGCACTTACTCGAACCCAACCGTCTTCTAACTCTTCAATGTCAGGTAAGTCGTTATCGAACTCATCACTAATGTTTCCAACAATCTCTTCAATAACATCTTCCATGGTGGCAAGCCCTGCTACACCACCATACTCATCAACGATTAGAGCAATGTGAGTTGAGGAAAGTTGCATTTCCTGAAGGAGATCATCTACCGGCTTACTTTCAGGCACGAAGATGGCTTTTCTTGCTAAGTCAACTGCAGTGACACTCGCTGCCTTAGATGGATTCTCATGGATTAGCTTCGCTACATCCTTGATATATAGAACACCTTTGATGTCATCAAGGTTCTTACCAATCACTGGAAGTCTGGAGAAACCGTATCTGAAGAACACTGTCATTGACTCATCTAGGGTCTGATCTTCCTTCACAGTTGCCATGTCAATTCTTGGCACCATAATTTCTCGAGAAATAGTTTCAGAGAGTTCTTCAACAGATTCAATTAGTTCCGCTTCAAACTCTTCAGTTTCCTCAGTTGGAAGGCTAAGTGGAGTGAAGAGAATGTTGATTGACTTGATTACTGGAGCAAGTAACTTCAAGACCTTAAGACCGAACGGACTCTTACCAATCGAGCGACCGACAAGCTGGAGAGTGAAAACCAAACCAATAACTATAAAAACTGAAAGGATTGCTACCAACCACCAAGGGAATCTTCCTGGTGTAAAGGATTGGCTAACTACAATTCCAAACAGGCCGACAAACACTAATCGAGCAAAAGATATGCCATCGGTTGATCGACTATCTTCATCATTTAGCCTGATTGCAGTTTCAGCAATTGCTAGTAGGTAGGCGCAGCTGGCCAATATCAAGGCAATAAAGATTGCTAGGAACAGCATTTAGACACCAACACTTTCTAGGTATTCCGACACGATCTCCTGCTGCAGAGCAAACATCTCTATCTCATCCTGCTTTTCAGCATGGTCGTAACCAAGTAGATGAAGAATTGAGTGAGCAACAAGGATCAGTGTCTCTTGAAGTTCTGAATGCTTGGCAACAACTGCCTGACGAGCAGCTACCTGAGGGCAAAGAACAATCATGCCTAGGTGCCCTGCTGGTGTCTTCTCGCTTGGTTTACCTGGTCTAAGCCCATCAATAGGTTGGGATAGAACGTCAGTAGATCCACTCTCCTGCATCCAGTCAAGGTGATAGGCCTCCATGACAACCTCGTTGACAAGAAGAATCTCAACATCAGCTGCTGAGTCAATATGCATCTTTTCTAAAGCAAACTCAGCTAAGCCGAGAATATGCTCGAGAGGAGCTTCTACTCCAGATTCATTCTCTATTTCAATGCTCATCGGTTCTTACCCGGCAATCCCTTTGATTTTGCAGCCTTCTCTTCGAACTTTGAGTAGGCGTCAACAATCTTTCCAACCAGTGAGTGTCTAACAACATCTGTTGAATCAAGAACACAGAAAGCCATGTCTTCAACATCGCTAAGGATGTTCTTAGCAATCTTCAAACCAGATGTGCCACCTGGCAAGTCAATCTGTGTCACATCTCCTGTGACAATCATCTTGGAGTTGAAACCTAGACGAGTAAGGAACATCTTCATTTGCTCTGGTGTTGTGTTCTGAGCTTCATCAAGGATGATGAATGAATCATTTAGAGTTCTACCTCTCATGTATGCAAGAGGTGCAACTTCAATTGCCCCTGTTGCCATAAGCTTTGGAACTGTTTCAGGATCCATCATGTCGTGAAGAGCGTCGAACAAAGGCCTTAGGTAAGGATCAATCTTGTCACTAAGTGTTCCAGGCAAGAAACCTAAACGCTCTCCTGCTTCGACAGCAGGTCTAGTCAAAATAATGCGACTGACTTCTTTCCTCTGCAACGCTTGAACCGCTTTAGCCATAGCCAAGTAAGTCTTACCTGTTCCGGCAGGACCTATTCCAAAAACAATTGTGTTCTGATCGATAGCGTCAACATAGTTCTTTTGGTTGACAGTCTTGGGTCTAATGTTCTTGCCACGAGCTGAGATGATGCTCTGACTTAGCATCTGAGCGGGAGAAACCTGTTGGTCAATCATCTTTGCAGATCTAGCAATATCAGCAGGAGCAATGATGAGACCTGCTTCAACCAACTTGATTGCTTCATCAATAAGTTTCTTAGCAGCGAAGCAACCTTGCTCCTTGCCTGAAATGCTAACCACGTTGCCTCGAACTAGAACAGACACTTCTGGATGAATTGCTTCGATAGATTTCAGCAGTTGATCTTCTGTGCCGAAGACAGAAATGAGGTTTGGAAGATTGATTGAAAACTCTAGCTTGGTGTCTTGAGATATAGGTTCGTTTGACACTAAGACCTCGGAGTTCTGCTAGTTATGTGACCATGAGCATGGAACACAGTTTGCCCCGCTTCTGCCCCGGTATTGAATTGAAGTCTGAATGAACCAGTTGAAGTTAGCTCTGCCACCTTCACACCAAGTTGAATGAGATCAGCTAAAACTTCAGTGTCCGCAACGGCCAATTCCGCAACATCTTTATAGTGAACTCGAGGAACAACAAGTACATGGACAGGCTGGGCTGGGTTGATATCTTTGAAGGCAACGGCGTGCTCTGATTCAGCTACGAATGTTGCAGGGATTTCTCCCGAGGTAATCTTGCAGAAAATGCAATCCAATGAAACTCCTTATTTCTCTAATTCTAAGGTTGACCTAGACATTGCCCAACATAAGAGCAGCAATTAGTGCAGGTCCAGCAGTAGATGTTCGAAGCACATTAGCCCCAAGGCTAACTAGCTTCGCTCCTGCAGCCTGTAAAGCATCTAGTTCGCTCTGTTCAATTCCACCCTCTGGGCCTACTACTAAAGCAATGGTGCCTGAACTAGGAATGCCTGCTTCAGCAACACTTACTGTCGCTGAAGTATCGAGAACCAGCACTAAGTCAAAGTTAGAAACAAGTGCCTCAAGCTCCTTGGTATCAACAATGCTCATCACCTCTGGTGTGTAGGCACGAAGGCTCTGCTTCGCAGCCTCACTAACAATCTGCTGCCATCTTGCCTGACCCTTAGCAATCTTTGGGCCTTCCCATCGAGAGATAGATCTTGAGGCTTGCCAGGGAATGATTCCCTTAGCTCCAAGTTCAGTTGCTGCTTGAATGGCCAGCTCATCGCGGTCACCTTTAGCAAGGGCTTGCACAAGTGTGATCTGTCTGCTCGGTAATTCTTCCTTGATAACCTCAGTCACTTGCAACTTCAAAGTTGAACCAGATAGCTCAGCAACAGTTCCACGAACTCTAAGGCCTTTGCCATCGCTTATTTGAATAGCCTCACCCTGACGCATTCTTCTTACCTGAACCGCGTGCTTACCTTCAGGCCCATCTAACTCAACTAGAGAACCGACCTCAGCCACGAGATTGTCTTTATGAAATAGTGGTTCAACCATTACTTGCGTGACCTACGCCCGAAGTTTGACTGATTGACTTTAGCAAGTCCAGGTTTATCTGACTTACGAAGTTCAGCTAACTTCTTGAAGAGTTCTTTTTCTTTAGAATCTAGCTTTGAAGGAGTGAGCACCTGAATACGAACATTTAAATCTCCGCGACCATTGTGTCTAAGGTGTTTGATTCCCTTGGCTTTTAGTGTGACAACATCTCCGGTTTGAGCACCTGCTTTGATTTCAACATCAACTTTTCCATCAAATGTTTCAATAGGAACTATTGTTCCTAGTGCTGCATCGTGAAGAGGAACTTCCAGGGTGGCAATTAGATCATCACCATCTCTTTCAAAAAACTGTTCTGCTCTGACGCTTATTTCAACGTAGATGTCTCCTGAAGCACCGCCAGCAAAACCAACCTCACCTTGACCGGATAGTTGAAGACGCAATCCGTGCTCGACTCCCCCTGGGATGTTTAGATCTAGGGTTCTTCTTGCTCTAGTTCTTCCCTGTCCACGACAGTCAACACATGGGTCTGGAACAGTCTGACCATAGCCTCTGCAGCTGCCACAAGGAGCAGATGTAACTACATTTCCAAGAATAGAACGAACTTGTCTTTGAATCTGGCCTGAACCTCTACAGATGTCACACACCACAGGTGATGTTCCTGGTCTACAAGTAGTTCCTAGACAAGTGTCACAAATAATTGCAGTGTCAATCTCAATCTGTTTCTCAACACCGAAGACAACTTCAGCAAGAGTTAGTTCAACTCTTAGTAGAGCGTCTTGTCCACGCTCAGCCATCTTCTTAGGACCTCTTTGCCCACCACCAAAGAAGTTCTCAAAGATGTCGCCAAAACCAAAACCAGCAGAGTCTCCGAATGGTGAAGAACCGCCCAGGTCGTACTGCTGACGTGAAGATTCATCACTCAACACCTCGTAGGCGTGCGTAACTAGCTTGAAACGCTCTTGCTCAGCTTCACCTGGGTTCATGTCAGGGTGAAGCTCACGAGCTAGCTTTCGATAGGCTTTCTTGATTTGCTCTTGGCTAGCATCTCTAGAGACACCCAACACCTCGTAATGATCAGCCAATTAGTCCTCTTGATTCTTTGATAAAAGTTGAGATAAAGCCAGAACAGCAGCAAGGTTCTTTGCATAGTTCATTCGGGTTGGTCCAAGTACCGCAATCTTTGCTAGGTCAGTTCCGCTATTGCTATATCCAGAGAGAAGAAGTGAACTAGTTGAGAATTCAGTAACACTATTCTCTGAACCTATGATGGCCTTCGGAGTTTCAGCATCAATTTTCCACAGATTCAAAACATTCCAGATGTCTGTTCCTTCATCAAAGGTTTCCAGAAGAGAAGACAAACCACCTGCAAACTCTTGTTCTGAACGAACAAGGTTAGAAGCTCCAGCAAACGCGACCTTGTCTTGCTTACTTGCCTTGATGAGAACCAGAATTCCTTCTACAAGCAACTTCACATTCGCACAAACATCTGGTTGAGACTTAGCTACTAGGTTGCTTAGCTTTTCAGGAAGAGACTCTATAGATGCTCCCGAACAAACCTGGCTGAATGAAGTCTTGAACTGAGTCAACTGCTGGTCAGTAACATCACTACTCAGATGAACAATGTGCTGAGCAATACGATCTGCTTGAGTAATTAGTAAGACTAGAACTCTGTTATCAGAGACCTTTACGAACTCAATAGAACGAACAAAGGTGCTCTGCAGGTTTGGATACTGAACCACTGCTGCTTCACCAGTTGCCTTAGCAAGTAGTTGAGCTGAAGTATGTAGCTTCTCATCCAGGTCAGTTAGCTGGTCCAGAGTCTTAGAGAATAATCTGTTGAGTTCAACTAGGTTCTTCTTTAGCTCTGCTGTAACTTCAGAGTTGATCATCTGATCAACAAAAACTCGGTAACCCTTATCGGTTGGAACACGACCAGAAGATGTGTGAGGCGCTTGGATGTATCCCTCTTCTTCAAGGACAGCCATGTCATTTCTGATGGTTGCACTAGACACACCAAACTGGTGTCTTTCAAGAAGGGCCTTTGAGCTCACAGGCTCATTAGTCAAAATGAAGTCTTCGATAATTGACCGCAGAACAGCGGTATTACGCTCTGAAATCAACTCAACTCCTTCATATAATCTGCAGGAATTGAGATAACTGGCACTCTAACTCCTAGAGTGCCAATATTACTTGACGAAGCGGATAGATAGTGGGTATCTGAACTCTCTGCCATCATTAGCAGCTACCGCACCCATAATCATGAAAATCAGAGCTGCGACACCCAAGGCAATTGCAGCGGGAACGACTATTAGCAGCCCTAAGCCCAACGTGACCAAACTGAACACAAAACCTGCAGTGATAAAAATCAACATTGTCAACTGGAAGTTCATTGATTCTGTTGCGTGACGTTTTTCGAAGTCAGTTGCCGTAGCTGAATTACGAATGAGTAACCCAGGAAGCCAAAGTAGGAATGCAGCAACGATTAGCCAGATTGCTACAAAACCTGCTATTAGCGGTGCAAGGTGGACCCAGAGAGCCAGATTGCTCTTGCTCTGAACTGCAGGTGATGACTGCTCATCAGCAGTTGCTTCTGCTTTCAATTCAGCCGTTGTCAATAGTTGACGACCACAGGTCGGACAAAATTTAGCTGCCTTGACATCTTTTGCACATGAAACGCAGTAACCCATTTGTTGCTCCTTTTGTTCTCTTAAATTATCTTCTAGCCAAGAAGTTTTAGCACTACAAAATCAGCTAGAAGTCTTCCCTTTGAGCTCAAGATGATGCTCCCTGACATAGCTGCCTTTGCTTCAACTAGTTCTTCAGCAATCAGCGAAGCAACAACCTTAGGTTCGGCAAAGCCCTTTGACTTCATCCATTCAAGAGAGATGCCATCACTGATGCGTGTTTCAAGCATCACCTTTTCAATGTCTCTGTTCTCTTGATCAATAATCTCTCGCTCAAGAGCTGGTGATAGTCCTGCCTTCATACGATCTGCATAAGCTGCAGGATTCTTCACATTCCACCATCTAACTCCCCCAACATGTGAATGAGCACCAGGACCAAAACCCCACCAGTCCATAGATTTCCAATAAGCCATGTTGTGGCCTGAACGTTGCTCGACTGATTTAGTCCAGTTGCTAACTTCATAGTTCACAAAACCAGCAGCAGAGAGCAGCTTCTCACTTAGTTCATACATGTCTGCCTGGATATCATCAGTTGCAGGAACCAGTTCACCGCTCTTTACCTGTCTAGCAAGCTTGGTACCTGGTTCAACGATTAGTGAATAAGCGCTGATGTGATCTGTGTCTAAAGCAATAGCAGCCTCTAGAGTCTGCTTCCAATCTTCAAGTGACTCTCCAGGGGAACCATAGATAAGGTCAACACTTGTAAACAAGCCAGCAGTTTTAGCTAAGTTGACTACCTTGACTACATTCTCAGGATTATGAGTTCTCTCAAGAACTTTTAGAACATGAGGAACAGCTGACTGCATACCGAAAGAAATACGGTTGAATCCCCCAGCTTTCAGATCCTTGATGTATTGCTCATCAACTGAATCAGGATTGGCTTCTGTTGTAATGTCCGCATCTTCTGCAACACCAAAGGTATCTTTCAGTTTGTTGAGCATGTCAATGAGATCTGCAACTGGAAGTAGCGTTGGTGTTCCTCCACCGAAAAACACTGAAGTCATTGGTCGCTTAGGTAGCTTTGACTTCTCTAGAACCTTTTCAGCAAACTCGATCTCGCTAATTAGTGTCTTTGCGAATGTTCCTTGAGTTGATGTGCCAATCTCATCGGCTGTGTAGGTATTAAAGTCACAGTAGCCACACTTCACTTCGCAATAAGGAACGTGGACATAGGCGTGAAATGTTCTGCTCTCGGCATCAACTAAAGCCGATTCAGGAATTGATCCATCAATTGGAGCAGTTTCCCCTTTAGGAAATTGAGGCATTACTTAGCCTTCTTCTCGCCTTTTTTCTCACTTGAAGAAGATAGAGCAGCAATGAAGGCTTCTTGAGGAACTTCTACTCGTCCCACCATCTTCATGCGCTTCTTACCTTCTTTTTGCTTCTCTAGAAGCTTGCGCTTACGGCTGATGTCGCCACCGTAACACTTGGCCAAAACGTCCTTACGAAAAGCACGAATAGATTCACGAGCGATGATACGAGCACCGATAGCTGCTTGGATAGGAACTTCGAATGCCTGTCTAGGAATAAGTTCACGAAGCTTCGTGGTCATCATCACACCGTAGGCATAGGCCTTGTCTTTGTGGACAATCGCACTGAAAGCATCAACCTGTTCACCCTGAAGAAGGATGTCTACCTTAACTAGGTCACCCTCAGCTAAACCTGACTCTTCATAGTCAAGAGATCCATATCCTTGAGTACGGGATTTTAGGTTGTCGAAGAAGTCAAAAACAATTTCAGCTAGAGGCATTGTGTAGCGAAGCTGGACACGATCAGTTCCGAAGTACTGCATGTCAACTAGAACCCCGCGTCTTGACTGACATAGCTCCATGATGGTTCCTACATAGTCCTTAGGAGAAAGCAGAGTTGCTCTAACCATTGGCTCTAGAACCTTAGAAATCTTTCCGACTGGGTATTCACTTGGGTTAGTAACAGTTACCTGTCTCTTGTCTTCAAGTGTGACTTCATAAACTACAGATGGGGCTGTTGCAATTAAATCAAGTCCAAACTCTCGCTCTAGACGCTCAGTAATAATTTCAAGGTGCAATAGACCTAGGAACCCACATCTAAAACCAAAACCAAGAGCAACAGATGTTTCTGGTTCATAAACCAAAGAAGCATCGCTCAACTTCAACTTATCTAGTGCTTCACGAAGGATTGGATAATCGGATCCATCAATTGGATAGATACCTGAGTAAACCATCGGGTTAGGTTCTGAGTAACCCTTAAGAGCTTCAGTCGCTGGCTTCATTGCAGAGGTAACAGTGTCACCAACCTTGGACTGACGAACATCCTTCACACCAGTGATTAGGTAACCTACTTCGCCAACACCTAAACCTTTAGTTGGTTCTGGCTCAGGAGAAGAAACACCGATCTCCAAAAGTTCGTGAACAGCTTTAGTAGACATCATGGTGATTCGTTCACGAGGAGTCATACTTCCATCAACCATACGAACGTAAGTAACAACACCTCTATAAGAGTCATACACAGAGTCAAAGATCATCGCTCTTGCAGGAGCATTAGGGTCACCAACCGGAGCAGGAATCTTTCCAACAATTCGATCTAGAAGTTCGGCTACACCAACACCTGTTTTACCTGAAACACGAAGACAGTCTGCTGGGTCTCCACCAATAAGGTTGGCAAGTTCCTCTGCATACTTTTCAGGTTGTGCTGCAGGAAGGTCAATCTTGTTTAGAACAGGAATGATCTCAAGATCATTCTCAATAGCTAGATAAAGGTTCGCTAGTGTCTGAGCCTCAATGCCTTGAGCTGCATCCACCAGAAGGATTGCACCTTCACAAGCAGCAAGGGATCTACTTACTTCGTATGTGAAGTCAACGTGCCCAGGTGTATCAATCATGTTCATCGCATAGGTCTTACCTTCAAATTCCCAAGGCATTCGTACTGCCTGAGACTTGATGGTGATTCCACGCTCACGCTCGATGTCCATTCGGTCTAGATATTGAGCACGCATGGAACGGTCATCAACAACACCGGTTAGCTGAAGCATGCGGTCAGCAAGGGTTGATTTACCGTGGTCAATGTGGGCAATAATGCAGAAATTGCGGATAAATTCAGGGTTGGTCTTACCCGGCACTAGTGAAGTGGTGGCACGTGGTGACAAAGGAGACCTCTTGAATTAGCTAAAAGTGCAAACTGACGGCGATTGCCGTCCCCTTATTCTCCCATAAACCCTAGGAATCTAGGGCTCTTTAGAGATACTGGTGGGCAGAATAGGTTGCCGTATTGCCCATAACGCTGGTAGTCTTTTAGAGATTTGAATGACGAGTTCCTCCAAATCCACAAACCTCAAGTTTTTTGAAGATGTTCCGCGTGAGCGGGACAAAGCCCCTAAGAAAGTGAAACATGGCAAATATCAAGTCGCAGATCAAACGTATCGGCACCAACCTTAAGGCTCAAGAGCGCAACAAGGCTGTTCGTAGCGAAGTTAGAACCGCTATCCGTGCAGTTCGCGAAGCAGCAGCAGCTGGAGACAAGGCTCTTGCAGCAGAAGCTCTAAAGGTTGCTACCAAGAAGCTGGACAAAGCAGTATCAAAGGGTGTATTCCACAAGAACGCAGCAGCGAACAAGAAGTCAGCTATTGCCAAGAAGGTTTCAGCTCTATAAACCAAACTTCTAAAGGACCCGCTACGGCGGGTCTTTTACTTTAAGCGGCAGGTATCCGCTTATTTCTTCCAGCCACTGCCCCAGCGAATAGCTGCAGGAAGGTAAGTGCTGAAACAAGAATCAAACTTGAGTTCCAATCGCCAGTCACATCTCTAAGCAAACCGAATCCAAATGTTGCTGCAGCAGAGATCAGATATCCCCAACCTTGAGCAAGAGCAGATAACTGAGTTGTCTGGGTGCTGGTGCTCGCCCTTGAACCAATTAGCGTCAAAGACAAAGGGAATGTAGCAGCGAAACCAAAACCAGTAATGATGCAGGCAAGCACCAACAGATCTGGATTCAGCCAAATCATTAGAAGACCTGTCAGGGTGAATGCAGTCATGATCATGGCGATTACAGAAAGCGACTTGAACTTTCTAAAAAGCAATGAGGCCAAGAAACCAGAAGGAATACCAACAGCAGTTGTAAGTCCTAGCAAAGCTCCTGCATCAACATCTGACATGCCTCTGTCAATTAGTAGAGACGGGAACCAGTTCAAAATTGAATAGAAACCACCTGACTGTAATCCAAAGAAGAAAACGATTCCCCAGGTAAGAGACGATCTTGCTACGGCTCTCTTCTCTTCAGCGTGAGTTGCAACAGAAGTTATCTTGCCAACCGCGTTTGATCTAAATAATGGAACCCAGAAGATAATCGCCAACACTCCAGGAATAATCCAGACTGCAAGTGCTCCACGCCAACCACCGAGCAGGTCAGAAGATGGGACAGCGATTGCAGCAGCAAAGCTTGCAGAGATTGCAAGCAGTGTCACATAAACACCAGTAATCAACTCAATGCGATGAGGGAACTGCTCTCTAACAATTGTTGGAATAAGAACGTTTGCGATAGCGATGGCTAGACCTATAAGTACCGTGCTTGTAATGATGGCTGGGAATCCCCCAAATAGACGAGTTGCCATAGCCACTGTCAAAAGAATCAGAACAAACATCACTGCTTTGTTGAGTGTGAATCTCTTGACTAAATAAGGGCTCGCGAAAGCTCCGATACCAAAACAAACAATAGGAAGTGAAGTCATCAAGCTCACTTGAAAAAGTGAGAGCAACTCTGTTCGCACCAGTTCATCAACAAGTGGACCGATAGATGCCACAGGTGGCCTAATTGCTAAAGAAATGAAGACAAGCGATAGCAATGCCCAGATGGAATACTTAGCAGCCTTCATTAACTTCTTCCCTTATTAGCTACGAGGCTAATAAGTCTCTCTAATGCGTAATAAGAATCCTTCTCGCCACCCTTAACCGCGAAATCTGTCTCAGCAATTGCGTGAATAACTCGAGCTATACCGGCTTCGGTCCAGGTTGAACTTTGTGATCGAATAACTGGAAAGACCCAATCCTGAACACCAAGTAAAGCAGCATTAGCATTTGGGTTACCAAAAACCTTAGCCAGCTGCCCTATCTTCTTTGCGAATGCTCCTACAAGAACTACTGGTTCTAGTCCTTGATCTAATGCGTGTCTCAGAAGTAAAAGAGCTACCCCAATTTGTCCATCGAACGCGGCATCAGCAACTTTGAACACAGTGGTTTCCAAACGCCCGCCAAAGTACCGCTCAACAATTTCAGGTGTGATGTCCCCTGCATCATCTAGCTGAAGTTGAGATGCTGCTGCTGCCAACTCTTCAAAATCTTTATTGAAGATATCTACCAATGCTTGGGCTGCAGCCTTTTGTATCTTTCTTCCCTTTGCGATGAACTCATTCTCAACAAAAGAAACTCTCTCTGCCTCCTTAGAGACATCTAAACAAGTCGCTTCAAGGAAAGCATCATTTGCACGAAGGGTCTCCAGTAGTTTCTTACCGCGAACAGACTTGCCGTTATGTCTAAAGATGACCACCGCGTCCTGAGAAGGCTGGTTCATGTATTCGATGCCATCAGTGATCAATGCGTCTGTGCAACGTTCGACACCATCGATGACAACAAGTTTTGATTCACCAAACAGACCTGCACTTGCAACATCAAACAACTGCCCACCAACATAGTCAGCACCATTTAGTTCAACTACCTCTAGGTCTTGATTCGATTGTCTAAGTTCTGCTCGCACAGATTTGATTGCCCTATCAGCAAAGAAGTCCTGAGCTCCAGATACGAGTATCACCGGAGCCGATTTAACAGCTCTCCATGGGACTACTTTTGCGGGACTCACCAGTAAAGCCTAACTTCTGCCAGCGATAGACACTTCAAGCCCCGAATCAGTTTCAGTGATGCCAATAGCCCCCATTTCGTCCGTTCTCAGGACCTTAGTCCCGCTAAGGGCCAACGTGTCCAAAGTTCGTTTAGTTGGATGACCATAGGAGTTATCCCGCCCAACCGAAATCAACGCAATGTCTGCATCCAAGGCTTCATAAAGTTCAGGGGCTTGATCGGCGGAGCCATGGTGAGCAACCTTGACAACAACCATTCTTGAACCGAATCCCGATTCTAATAGTGCTCTATAGTGCGAGCCCATCCTTAGTTGAGCTCTCTCCCCTGAGTCAGCGAGAGTAAACAAAGAGACATTGTCACTCTCCCAGTACATAGAGGTGCTGGCATCGTTACTGTCATCGGCATCAGTAGCACCACGACTCGGAGCGAGTACCAACCACTTGTAATCACCGAGTTCTCCTCGCATACCCTTCTCAACCGGAATCATCGGAACTCCCTTCGCTTCCAGAATCTCCTGAGCGATGTTGGCTCCTGGCCGTTCATCATTGAATGGTGTCACAAGAGCGGTTACAACTTCCCTGCCCGTCACTGCACCTAGGACTCCTCCAACGTGGTCCAAGTCATAGTGAGTGAGTACCAAGAGATCTATCTTTGAAATACCTAGCCCAGTCAGGCACACATCAATCGCGGGATTTTCACGCCCAACATCAATCAACGCAACTTTCCCTCCAGAACGAATGACTAAGGCGTCTCCCTGACCAACATCACAATTCACTATCGAGTAGTCGCCGTGATAGAAGGAACTCCCCCTAACAGCAAGTGTTGAGCTGTGTGCGAAGAATGAAAGCAGGATGAGAGCAACCAGTGCTCCTGCCGTTCGCTTGATACCTAGCTTGCTTGAACTCAAGTAAAGCCAAATCAAAACAACCAGTGCAATCGCTACGCCAATCCCCAGAGTTCCGTCTATCCAACTGATACTTGCTGATGGAGCACTAGCAAATCTTTCAGCAATAACCAGAATCACTGCAGCTGGGTAAGAAGCAACTAGACAAAGCGAAGACGAGACTATTGGAAAGAGTGGTGAAATGAGACAGGCTACGAGACCAATAATCGTAATCGGAGCAACCAATGGTTCAGCAAGCACGTTCGCAGCAATTGAATAAAGAGGAATTGAAGGCTGGAGTAACAAAAGAACAGGCAAGCAAGCAATCTGAGCAGAGAGTGATACGGACACCACAACCGCCAACCAGAGTGGCATTTTTCTCTGCAGCACTTCAACCAACTTAGGAGCGAGAACCAGAAGACCCCAAGTTGCAAGAGCTGACAAGGCGAAGCCAAAGTCCATTGATAAAGATGGCTGATGGACAAGAAGAAGAAGAACTGCCAGTGAGAGTGCTTCAAGAGGTGGAACTCTTCTGCCTAAGAGAAAACCAATCAGAACAGTTGCAACCATCACACTTGCTCGTAGAACGCTTGGCTCGGGACCAACGAGACCAAGGTAGGCAAAGATAACCCCGAAGCTAAGCGAGAGTCGGATTGATCTTCTTATCGGCAAGAGGTTTAGAAGCAATGCTGCACCAGCAAGCACAATCGCACAGTTAGTTCCGCTCACTGCAGATAGATGTGTCAGCGAAACTACCTTGAGATTGTCTAGTGATTCCTCCGACAATTTGGAATCATCGCCAATTGCTAGACCTGCAACCAACGCTGAAGAATCAAAAGTCACTCCAGACAGGTTCGCTAAGAAGGACGCTCTTATTACTCCAAGCGGATCTAATTGACTAGCCGACGAACTATCAAGCAATGTCTTGAGAGAGCTGGAGAAACTCTCATCACTTCTAAACGCAGGACGCACAGAGACTACTGCTCTTATTGAGGATCCAGCAGTCAAGTCACTAACGACGGAGTCTCCCGATAGTGAACCTGTTCGAGACTCCAATGGACCAGCCGAATTCACTTGAATCTTCAGAAAGTACTTCTGCTGACCCGCGAAGCCTTTCTCCTCCTTTGGTGAGGAAAGAACCCTTGCTTGAACGGTAACTGTCTGCCTCTTCTCTAAAAGAGCCTGAAAGGACGCAGGTTGGATATTCGGCTCAATCAAATTCACAAATACTGCCGCAAGCAGCCAAGCAGAAATTGCTGCAAACCGAAGTATCAAAGGGTTACTAAGTCTTTGAATGAGGCAAACAACTTATCGCCTATGCCAGCAACATTCAGCAAATCTTCTTTGGTTTTGAATCCACCATTCGCTGTTCGCCAATCAATCATTCGACCTGCAAGTGCTGGCCCCACTCCAGGTAGCTCCTCTAATTGTGAGGATGATGCTTGATTCAGAGAAATCAATGATGAGCTTGGAGAAACTTCGAATGTAGATCCTCCCGACTGAGAAGAGACGACTAACTGTTCGCCATCTGTCAGTGCTCGTGCCATGTTCACACTCGACTGATTCGCTTTCGATGCGAAACCACCAGCTGCTAGAACCGCATCGTAGACACGTGTACCTGAATCAAGTTGATAAATACCTGGTGACTTTACAGATCCAGCAACATGAACATAAATCTTCGGTGCTTGAACATCGGTACTGGCTTCGACTGAATCAGGAGACTTCTCAAGTGTTATCGTGTTGTCTTGACCTGAACCTGAACTAAAGACATAAACACCAAAGGAAACAACAGCGAGCAAAGTAATTGTTACCTTGAGTGCTCGCGGGCTGAACTCAGCTAGAACTTCTTTTATCCATAGAACCATGGAAGAAAACTAAGTCAGCTACCTTAGCTAGAGTGCAGGTTGCTGGCTAGTTGTGAAGAACTAGCCCTTAGTTACGATGTTGATAAGTTTCGGTGCTCTGATGATTACCTTGACTATCTCTTTACCTTCAATAGCTTTCTGAACAACAGCTGATGCGTCAGCAGCTGATTGAAGATCTGCTTCGGTTGCATCTACTGAAACTTCACAAGTGTCTCTAAGCTTTCCATTGACCTGAAGGATGGCTGTTGTTGTGCTCTCAACCAGGAGAGAAACATCGGCATCAGGAAGAAGAGCTAGAGCAACACCTGGCTTGTGACCAAGAATCTCCCACATCTCTTCTGCCATGAATGGAGCGAACAAAGACAATGCCTTTGCAACAATCTCTGTAGCCTCTCTAACAGCAGCATCAGCTGGTCCTGGAGCACCATCAATAGCCTTACGAACAGCGTTGACTAGTTCCATAAGCTTTGCAACACCAACATTGAACTTGAAGTTCTCAATGTTCACACTGAAATCTCTCAAGAATGAGTGAGTTGCTTTTCTAAGTTCTGCATTGCCCTTTGAGTAGTCAACTCCAACAGGAGCAGTAACGTCATTAGCTAATCTCCAACAACGAGCAAGGAACTTTCCAGACCCTGATGGTGAAACATCAGCCCAGTCAATGTCATCTTCAGGAGGACCAGCAAAAGCCATAGTCAAACGGATAGCATCTGCTCCATGCTCATCTAACTGATCGCCTAGCTTTACTAGGTTTCCTCTTGACTTACTCATCGCTGAACCATTCATTAGAACCATTCCCTGGTTCAATAACTTGGTGAATGGTTCTGAGAAATCAACATAACCAAGGTCTTGTAGAACCTTGGTGAAGAAGCGTGCATAAAGAAGGTGCAATATAGCGTGAGTTACTCCACCCACATACTGATCTACTGGTGCCCATTGCTTAGCTTCTTCTTTGTTGAATGCTTCAGTCTCACTGTTTGGAGATAGGTAGCGAAGGAAGTACCAAGAAGAGTCAACGAAGGTGTCCATAGTGTCGGTATCACGCTTAGCTGGCTTAGAACAGTTAGGACAAGGAACATTCACCCAGTCTTCTGCTCCACCAAGAGGAGAAGTTCCCTTAGGAGCTAGATCTAGTCCTTCAGCTGAAGGAAGTTCTAGCGGAAGCTGATCTTGAGGAACTGGAACTTCACCACAGTCTTCACAGTGAACGATAGGAATAGGTGTGCCCCAGTAACGCTGACGAGAAATCAACCAGTCACGCAATCTAAAGTTCTTAGCGGATTTTCCTCGTCCTTCTTTTTCAAGAATGGCAGTGATCTTTGAAATAGCTTCTGCTTTAGATAAACCATTCAAGCCATCAGAGTTAATCAAAACTCCTTCACCAGTTGTTGCAATTCCAGTCTCAGCAGCGTCTGCTTCTCCAGTGTCGACAACAGTCTTCACAGGAAGACCTAGTGTTCTAGCGAAATCTAGATCTCTCTGGTCGTGAGCAGGAACAGCCATGATGGCTCCAGTTCCATAATCAGCAAGAACATAATCTGAAATCCAGATTGGAACTGTCTCTCCATTTACTGGATTGATAGCTACTCGACCTGAATCCAAACCCGTCTTTGGTCTATCGGTAGCAAGACGTTCAATGTCATTAGATTTCTTTACTTCATCCAGATAGTTCTGAAAAGCCATACGAACATCTGGTGTTGAACCAGATACAAGTTCTGCTGCTAGGTCACTATCGGCAGCAACAACCATAAACGTTGCACCATACAAAGTGTCAGGACGTGTTGTGTAAACAGTTATAGGTTCTGTTCTACCTTCAACCTGAAAATCAACTTCAGCACCGTAGCTTCTACCAATCCAGTTACGCTGCATTGATAGAACCTTGGATGGCCAATTACCCTCTAGTAGGTCTAGGTCATCAAGCAATCTGTCTGCATACTCAGTTACCTTGAAGAACCACTGAGTTAGAGCCTTCTTAGTTACTAATGAGTCACATCTCTCACAAGCTCCAGCAACAACCTGCTCGTTAGCTAGAACTGTCTGACATGAAGGACACCAGTTCACCATCGAGTTCTTGCGATATGCCAAACCCTTTTTATAGAACTCTAGGAACAACCACTGGTTCCAGCGGTAGTAAATAGGGTCACAGGTTCTAATGATCCTGTCCCAGTCAAATGAGCAGGCATACCTTCTCATTGAAGCTTTGTGAATCTCTATGTTGTCGTAAGTCCATGCACGAGGATCAAGATTTCTCTTGATAGCAGCGTTCTCGGCTGGAAGACCAAAGGCATCCCAACCAATTGGGTGCATAACGTTGTAACCCTTTTGAACCCAATATCTAGCAATAACATCGCCTAGAGCATAAGCCTCGGCGTGACCCATGTGCAGATCCCCTGAAGGGTAAGGAAACATGTCCAAGACATACTTCTTGGGACGGTTATCCCCTTTATTACCTGAGGCAAAAGGACGCAGCTCATCCCATACCGGAAGCCATTTCTCTTGGATAGCAGAAACATCTGGCCCAGTTGGCTCATTGCGTATGTCGTTCATGGTCTCAATTCAGGTTCTTTGCTTAGCCTCTAGGCTACCAAACCAATAATTATCTAGGCTTCAACCCCGAGGGCCATTAGCAATGCCCTTGATTTGAGCTTGGTCTCTTCAAGTTCTGCCTTTGAGTCAGAATCTATGGTTATTCCCCCACCAATTCCCAAGGTAGCTTTCCCACCTTCAAAGACCAGAGTTCTAATAGTCATACCTAGATCTGCTGCACCTTTATAAGAGATGTAGCCAAAGCAGCCACTGTATAGACCTCTTTGGTCCCCTTCTAGTTCAGAAAGAATCTCCATGGCTCTTATCTTTGGAGCTCCTGTCATAGAACCTGCCGGGAAGCATGCCTCTATGGCATCAAAGACATTGAGACCAGGCTTTAGCCTTGCTTCAATAGTGCTCACCAACTGATGAACAGAAGCGTAGCTTTCAACATCGAACAACTTAGAAACAACAACATCAGAAGGTTCAGATACTTTACCTAGATCGTTTCTCATTAGATCAACAATCATTAGGTTCTCAGCACGTTCTTTTTCATTAGTTCTAAGTTCTTCAATCAGGCGAGTATCTTCAGCTTCATCCGAAGATCTCTTTCTAGTACCCTTGATTGGCTTAGAAGAAACAACACCTGATTCATGCACTCTTAGGAACTGCTCTGGTGAAGAACTAACTAGAGAAACATCACCGAATCTCATGTAAGAAGAATATGGAGCAGGGTTTGTTTTTCTAAGCTCTAGGAACACAGCATAAGGATCAGTAGCAGTTTCAACAGTCAACTGGTTAGTAAGACAGAGTTGATAAGCATCTCCCCTAGCAATAGCTTCTTTAGCCTTCTCAATGAGCCCTAAATACTCCTCATCGCTATGTCTAGAGGTGATAGACGTAACAGGCTGAATCTTGTTAGCAGATCTGTAAACAGCACCTTCACCACCCATTAGAGCAAGTCTTAAAAGAGCTGCATCTCTGAAGTGAATAAAGTCCTGTTCTGTTTCAAATACTCCCAGGAAGTAAGCAAGCTCACTGTTGTGATCTAGAACTATTGCTCTATCAACAACCATGAAGGTTCCTTGACCTTCAAATCTATAAGCACCAACTACCCCAGGTCTGAAATCAAAAGGAAGATCAACTAGTTCATTCTCAATTCCTAGTGCCATGTTCTCAATAGTTGACTGGAACTCTGCTTCAGAAACTAGAGCCTTAGCAGCCCCCATGACACTAAAGCGATTGTTTAGGTTATGTTCTCTGTCTAATAGGAATGAATACTCATCATTAGCGTGCAGGCTAATGAAGGCTTCGGCCATACTCACTCGGCTAGGCAATTTAGCGTAGAAAAGACGCAACCCGATTACCTACCTCTGAATAAGAAAACTAACTATGTATAGATTAGAGCCATGCAGTCTTACATCTTCCAGGAAGGCTCTCTAACCCCCAAAGAGAGCCATGAGGGCGTCTTAGTCGCTGACTCATTCCTAGTTGAAGATGGCAAAGTGCGCTCCTACCACCTTCATCTAGACAGATTCATAAGAGGCCTCAAAGAAAAAGCACCAGAACTACTTAAAGACCTCGAACCATTTCTTGATCAAGCTCTAGCTCTAATACCAAGAACAGGCAGATACTTCCCTAGATATGAGGTCCAAGAAGGACCACTGTTTGTGTTCATGCTGAGAGAAGCACCAGAACAACTAGGTCCAGCCACACTATGGACCTACCCCTATCCAGATCCACGCAAGGACCTCAGCACCAAAGGACCTGAACTCTCTCTAGGAGTTGAACTGAGGTCGATAGCGAAGGTTCATGGTGCAGATGAAGCAATCCTTCTGAATGAGCATGGCGAAATCAGTGAAGGTGCTTTGTCTTCTTTAGTTTGGTGGCGTGGAGATGTTCTATGTGCTCCAGGTAATGAAATACCTTGGCTTGAATCAGTCACAAGAGAAGAGATTTTTCAAATAGCCGAAAGCATGGGGATTAAGACCAGATTTGAACATGCAATTCCTGAAGAGCTAGTTGGTCTGGAGCTATGGCTACTCTCCTCTCTTCAAGGAATAAGAACAGTGAAGAGTTGGGTTGGCGTGAGTGATAACTTTCCTCAAGCTCAGAACGCCACAGCCTTTGAGAAGCGAATAAAGATGCTGGCAAGTGCTCTGCCCTACAGCAGTTCATGCTGACAAGATTAAAGAACCTAAAGAGACAAGGCTAGATAAGTAGATGTGTGGAAGAACAGTTGTAGCCCGATCTATTGGTGAACTAGTAACCCTGTTTGACATTGATGATGTCATTGGTGAACAACCAGGCATTACCTATAACAACCCACCATCACTTCCAGCTTCAATAATTGTTGACCGCGTATTAAAAGACAACGAAGGTCAGCATGCTGGAGAACTCAGAAGACAAGTTCACTCAGCAAGATGGGGTCTCATTCCTAAGAATTCTCAGGGGCCAGCTAACACTCCCCTGCATAACAATGCACGAATAGAGACTGTTCTTCAGAAACCAACTTTTCAAAATGCTGTTCTTAGACAGCACTGTGTGATGCCAGTATCTGGCTACTACGAATGGCAGATAAAAGAAGATGGCTCTAAGCAACCTTTCTATATCAATGCAGGAGATCAAGGCATGCTTGCTCTAGCAGGCATCTATGACTGGTGGTTAGACCCAACCAAGAAACCAGAGGATCCTTCAAGATGGTTACTCTCCTTCGCAATCCTTACTAAAGATGCAGCAGAACCTCTAGCTCCTATTCACGAGAGAAACCCAATACTTCTATCTGAATCATCTATGGCTGAATGGCTAGACCCAGACAACTTAGAAGACCCAGAGAACACAACACAAGATCTTCTAAATGAACTAGCTAATGAATCAGATCACATTGCTGAGCAAGTGTTGTTCTGGCCTGTTAGCACAAACGCGGGGAACGTCCGAAACAATTCCCCACAACTTATACTTCAATCCACCTAATTCAAGCGATGATTTTGTGTACGCATGGAAACAAATTTGCGGTAACAGGATTGATTGGTGGAATACACTCGTGGCATGGATGAAAACCTAGCAACACAAGCAATACTGAAGCTTAGAGCCGATCGAGAGTGGCAGAAATTCCACACGCCTTCTAATCTGGCCAAAAGCATTTCTATTGAGTCTGCGGAACTCCTCGAGTGCTTCCAATGGTCTGATGAGGTTGATAGACAAGCCGTACTTTCGGAATTGGCTGATGTTCTAACGTATTGTTACTTCCTTGCATCAGATCTCGATGCAATCCCATCAGAACTAGTTGCAAATAAGTTGAAAGAAACTATTCGTAAATATCCCATTGAAAAATCAAAAGGAATCAGCACTAAATATGACAAGCTTTGAGATCAAAACATCTCCATTTGACGAAGGTGCAGTCAAGGTATTGGCCGATGAAGAGCCGAGGCTTAGGAACTGGCCTGTCGTGTACACAATCAGTGATTCCAAGGAAATCTACATCGGAGAAACCACAAATACAGCAATGCGGATGTCTAACCACAAAGGGTCAGATCGCAAAGCCCATCTAAAAGAGATTCGAATTATTCTCCACGACAAATTCAATAAATCTGCCTGCTTGGATCTTGAATCGCACCTCATCAAGTATTTCCACGCTGACCAGAAATACTCAGTTCTGAACTTAAATGCTGGGCTAAGTGACTCCGATTATTTTGGTAGAGAAGAATATCGCAAATCCTTTGACGAGATATTCGACAAACTCCGACAAGAAGGATTAATGACTCGTTCAATTCCGGAATTGGTCAATAGCAACATCTTCAAATACTCGCCATTCAAGGCGCTGAGCTCAGATCAAGCAGTCGCAATAGAAGGAATTCTAGATATAGTCGCTCCCCTTGACTCAGCCCCTACATATAACAAAATCGTTGTTCAGGGTGGACCTGGGACGGGTAAAACCATAGTAGCTGTGTACCTAATTAAACTTCTGCGGGACATAGCCCTGAGCACGGAAGGCGAAGCCCTCGAAATCGATTCTCTTTTCTCCGACTATTTCCAAGCAGGGTACCGAGAGTTATTGAAAGACTGGAAGATCGGACTTGTTATCCCCCAGCAGTCTCTTCGCAGAACTATTCAGAATGTATTTAAATCAATTCCTGGCCTATCTAAAGAGATGATTCTGAGTCCTTTTGAAGTCGGAAAGTCCGAGTTCAAATACGACCTACTAATTGTTGATGAAGCTCACCGCCTAAAGATTCGTTCAAATATGTCATCTGCAAGCCAAAACATAGATTTTGAATCAATAAACAGGAGACTATTCGGTTCTGATCCTGACGAGAAGACGCAACTTGATTGGATAATAGAGCAATCTACAAACCAGATTCTTTTGATTGACTCTGAGCAAAGCATTATGCCCGCTGACTTGACTCTGAAAGCAGTCAACGATTTAGAGCACGAGGCTCGAGATAATCACAGTTACTTCAAACTCATGTCACAACTCAGAGTTAAAGGTGGAGATGCATACATTTCGCAAATGTCCGAGCTACTCAGCAGCTCCGAATCAATGACTCGCTCGAGATTTGATGGCTATGATTTCAGAATCTTTGAGGATTTCAATGACATGGTCAACGAAATCAAATCAAAGGACAGTGAAGTTGGGTTGTCGCGGTTAGTTGCTGGTTACGCCTGGAAGTGGGTGACAAAGGGGCTGAACGACCCAAATGTCTTTGACATAGAAATTCAGGGAATCAAACTCTCTTGGAACAAAACCGCCGTGGATTGGATAAACACTTCTAGCTCCATTAATGAAGTGGGATCTATTCACACGGTTCAAGGTTACGACCTGAACTATTGTGGCGTCATTATCGGCCGAGACCTTTACTTTGACGAGGATAACCAGAAAATCCGATTTGATCGGAGCAACTATTTCGACATGAAGGGTATGGAAGGAAACCGGAGGCTTGGTAGGTATTACAGTGACGACGAGATTGAAACTTACGTGAAACAGATATACAGAGTTCTTCTTACCCGCGGGATTTTTGGCACATATGTCTATGTATGCGACCCTAAACTCCGGAGGCATCTAGCCGAGTTATTCAACAGCCAAAATTAACCTCCGTCACTTAGCGAGCAGATAGCTCTTATGCGTTGGCCTTAATGCCTGTTCTCTGCTTTTTATTCCCCAAATTTGCAATGTCAGACCAAACCTATAAACTCTAATATCCGAACAGATGTTCGGATAAATTTGGACGGCTTTTAGGGCTTTCCTAGGTAAATAGAGGGAATTTAGGGATGCTCCGTATTGATGAGGCTGTTGCTGTTCTAGTAGATCAGGAAGGCTCTCCTGTTTGTTTCAGATGGCAGGAAAAAGACTATTTAGTCGGCTCTAGACCAGTTAGATGGTTCGCTAGGACCCAGTGGTGGATTGGTGAAAGAGCTCAAAGAGGCATAGGTTCCGGTGCTCTAGAGGTAGAGATGTGGCGATTTATGGCTTCTCCCTCAGATGATTCAGGTTCATACTTTGAACTGCTTCATAACAGCATTGCTAACTCCTGGAAGCTAATTAGAAAGTTTGAAGGGTGAGTTTCACTCACCTTCACGTAGCCTCTGGCTTCTCTTCTCACTATGGGGTCAATAGACCTGAGCTATTGGTTGAGGCAGCTAGAGATCTAGGGTTTAGTGCTTTGGCTCTTACCGATAGGGATGGGCTCTATGGAGCCATTAAACACATTGGTGCCTGTTTACAGGTAGGTCTCTCCCCCATTGTTGGTGTTAATCTTCCTGTTTTAGATGAAGATGGTTCTTCTTTAGGCAGAGTGGTTGTTATAGCTCATGGAGGTAACAAAGGTTTAGGGTGGGCATCTTTGTGTGCTGTGGTTAGCGCTGCTCATGCCAAGGGTAAGAAGGTTTCTTTTGGTATTCAAAGGAACCTTCTTGCTTCTTTAGTTGGTTCTCACTGCACAGTGCTGCTGGGTGCTGATACTGATGTTGGTAAAGCAACTCTAGGTAGGTCTAAGAATGCTGCTGTTAAGGCTTTGAGTAGATGGGCTGCTCTGTTTCCTAACCCAGGGACTCTAGGTGTTGAGATTGTTTCTCTTCTTACTGAGCCAGGTAAGTTGTATTCCTCTGATCAAGCATCAAGGATGCTTGAACTAG
The DNA here is from genome assembly GCA_044373385.1 of Rhodoluna sp. Lineage (GTDB taxonomy): Bacteria > Actinomycetota > Actinomycetes > Actinomycetales > Microbacteriaceae > Rhodoluna. Next base: position 21,707 of record JBILQF010000003.1, on the reverse strand, counting down.
CAGATGCTCTTGGTGTTCCTGCTGTTCTTACTAACTCGGTTAGATACCTGGAACCTGATGATGCTATTACTGCTGACATCTTGGATGCTGCAAGGTTTCTAGAACCTCTAGGTAAGTTCGAGCCTCAACCTAATGCTCAGGCATATATGAAATCTGCTAAGCAGATGTCATCTGTTGCTCTAGAGATAACAGGCAGTAAGGCAAGAGCAAAGAAGCTTCTTACAGATACTTCTTTGCTTGCTGATATTTGTAGGTTAGAACCTGTTAGTGATTGTGGTTGGGGTAAAGCTAAGACTCCTGAGAAAGAAGCACTAGGTATTGAAGGTAATCCTTTTGAGGTGTTGTTTCAGAAGGTTCAGTCAGGAGTCAACTGGAGATATGGATCTTTCAAAGGTAAAGAACTAGCAAAGATTCAACATAGGTTAAATCAAGAGTTGATAACTATCAACAAGTTAGGTTTTGCTACCTACTTTCTAACTGTTGCAGATGTTGCTCAGATGATTAGAGACATGAATATCCGCATTGCTGCCAGAGGCAGCGGTGCGGGCTCGCTGGTTAATTACCTTCTAGGTATCTCTTCTGTTGACCCAGTTGAACATGACTTGTTGTTTGAAAGATTCTTATCTGTTGAGAGATCTTCTCTACCTGATATCGACATAGATGTTGAATCAGCTAGAAGGCATGACATCTATAGAGCTATCTTCAAAAGATATGGGTCTAAGCGAGTTACTTTGCTTTCTATGCAATCCACCTACCGTGGACGTGGGGCTATGAGAGACAGTGCTCTAGCACTAGGGATAGACCCTGACCAGATTGATGACATTGCTTCTAACATGTGGCGATTTAGTGCATCTAGTTTTAGAAATGCTCTGAAGGTAAAACCTGAACTAGCTGCTTTTGCTGAAGAGGTTGAAAAAGACAGGGTTATGAACCTGTTGGTTGATATGACTGAAAGGTTAGATCGAATCCCAAGACACATCTCTATGCATCCTTGCGGAGTTATCTTGGGAGATCTAACCTTGCCTTCTCTTACCCCAGTTGAACCTAGCGGTATGGGGTTACCGATGAGTCAGTTTGATAAAGATGATATGGACCCGATGGGTTTACTAAAACTAGATGTTCTAGGTGTTCGTATGCAGTCCACTATGGCTTATGCGGTTAGTGAGATAAAGAGAGTACGAGGCATTGACTTTGATTTAGACAGGATTCCTAAAGATGATCCTGATACCTTCAAAGCCATTAGAACAACTAACACCTTAGGTGTCTTCCAGATCGAATCTCCTGGACAAAGAGAGCTAACCGGTAAGCATCAGCCAACTGAGTTCAATGATCTAACTATTCAGATCTCTTTGTTTAGACCAGGACCTATGAAGGGCAACATGATTGCTCCTTACCTAGATAGAAGACATGGCTTTGAGAAAGCTGAATACATTCATCCAGACCTAAAGCCAATCCTTAGTGAAACCTTTGGAGTTGTTATCTTTCATGAGCATGTTCTGCGCATCCTCCACACCATGACTGGCTGCGGTCTAGCTAGAGCAGACGAATACCGAAGGTCTTTAGAAAAGCCAGGCACTAAAGAACAGATAGAGAAGTTCTTTAGAGCAGCTTCTTCTAAGAAGGGTTATTCAAAGGAAGTAATAGATAAGGTTTGGAAGATCTTGGAAGGCTTTGGTTCCTTCGGGTTCTGTAAGGCTCATGGAGCGGCTTTTGCTATGCCGACCTATCAGTCGGCATGGCTAAAGACTCACTTCCCCACTGAGTTCATAGCGGGTCTTATGACCCATGATCCAGGTATGTATCCAAGAAGATTGTTAGTTGCTGAAGCTAGAAGACTAGGTGTGAAGATTCTATCCGTTGATATCAATAAGTCTTCTAGCCAGTTCCACGTTGAAAGAACTGGAACTAAAGAAGATGGCAGTCCTGAGACTGCCATCAGGATGTCTTTTGTTGATTTGCAATCTATTAGTGAGAGCGAGATCAAACGCTTTATTACAGGTCAACCTTATTCAAGCCTTAGTGATTTCTATCTAAGGGCTAAGCCTTCTAAGCGAACCTTCGAACGATTAGCTCTGATTGGAGCTTTTGATTCTCTTATCAATCCAACTGATTCAACTCGTGGAGATATCTTGGCTAGGGTCAAGGAACTAAACGCCATCAAGGTAAGACCTCAAGAAGATGATGCTGATTCATTGTTCTATGGCAAGTATGTTGAACCACTACCTAAAGGTAATCCTGAGATGGATGTTGATGCCAAGGTGGATGCTGAGTTGAATCTTCTAGGAATGGATATCACTCAGCATGCTCTAGAGAAATACAGACCAATGCTTGATGAGCTTGGTGTTGTTTATGCAAGTGAACTAAACACCATAAGAAACAAGACCAATGTCTTAGTAGCAGGAGTAAGAGTTGCTACTCAAACTCCCCCAATGAGATCTGGGAAACGTGTTGTCTTTATCTCCCTAGATGATGGCTCTGGTTGTTCTGATTCAACCTTCTTTGATGAAGCTCAACAGAAGTGCTCTCACTTGCTGTTCAACACCAAGCTCATGCTTATTGGTGGCAAGGTCAGAAGAACAGGCATCAAGGGTGTTTCCATCATGGCTGAGAACGCATGGCGTTTAGATGAGCTATGGCATGAATGGCTGGCTAAAAGAAAAGAGGCACCTGATCTCTCAGATGCCTCTTCACTAGAACTTGTTTAGTCTCTGTTGAAGATTGAAAGTAGTCTCAATACTTCGATGTATAGCCAAACCATGGTTACTAGAAGACCGAATGCAGCTTTCCATTCGTATTCTCTAGGAAGACCTGTAGCAGCTCCCTGAGCAATGTCTTCGAAGTCTAGGTTTAGTGTGAAGGCTGCAAGGCCAACTCCTAGAAGACCAGCTAGCCAACCGAACTGAGTTCCGTAGATACCTGAAGATCCGGTAACCAGGCTGATGATGAAGTTAACTAGAGCAAAACCTGCATAACCAATAAGAGCAAAAGTCATCACTCTGGTGAAGCGAGAGTTTACTTTGACCCAACCCATTGAGTAAGCGGTGAACATCGCACCTGCTGTTGTAAGAGTTCCGATAACAGCGTTCATTACGATTCCTGTGTAAGCCTGCTCGAAGAAGTAGGAAATGGTTCCAATGAAGATACCTTCGATTACCGCATAGGCAACTACTGCACCTGGACGGATCTTCTTAGAGAAGGTAATCCACATGGCTAGCCCAAGAGCTACGAATACTGCTGGAATCATAAGTGTCTGAACTGCTGGAACGTTCCATGCAATAAAGGCACCGGTTAGAAGAAGTGCGAAGAGACCAGCAATCTTGATTGCTGTTCCTCCAACAGTCATCTTCTGTGAAGAAACGATGGAATCGAACTGTGCATCTACTTCAGCCTGATTCTGACGAATAGTGTCTGGAAGCATGCGGTTCATTACTGGGTTATGTGAATTCATGTTTATATCCTAGTTTTCTTGGGGTCTGTAGTGGGATTTACTTAGCCTTTTCAGCAAACTCTAAGAGAATTGCTGTGGTTCCTGAAGCTCCAACTCTTGAAGCTCCTGCTTCTGCCATATCAATAACTGCATCTAGTGTTCTAACTCCTCCAGAAGCCTTAACCCCTAGACGATCTCCTACTGTCTTACGCATAAGACTGATTACCTCTGTAGTTGCTCCAGAGGCAGCGAAACCTGTTGAAGTCTTCACAAAATCTGCTCCAGCAGCTTCAGTAAGTTCACAAGCCTTGACTACCTGCTCATCACTCCATAGACAGGTCTCAAGGATCACCTTTACCTCTGCATTAGGGTTTGTGCTCTTAGTTGCCTTTACTACCTGAGCGATGTCGTCTTGAACTAGTTCATACTCCCCTGAAGCAAATAGACCTAGGTTCATGACCATGTCTACTTCAATAGCTCCGTTCTTGACGGCTTCAATAGTTTCAGCAACCTTGGTTGCTGTTGTGACTGTGCCGTGGGGGAATCCGATAACTGTGCAGAGAAGGACGTTTGAGCCTTCCAGCGCCTTAGCTGAGTAAGCAACATCCATCGGTCTAATGCACATGGCTTTCACATCTGCTTCTATAGCTGTCTTGATGCAGGTATCTAGATCTGCTCTAGGAGCTTCTGGTTTTAGAAGAGTGTGATCAATAAGGACAACAAGTTGTTCTTGAGTATATCCGCGATATGTAGTCATAGAACAAGTCTAAGTTTGCTCAGGTTGAAAAGGCCTTGAATCTACAACTTAGGCTTCAGAAGATTGAGTCTTAGAGCGTTTAGAACAACCGAGATGCTTGAAAAAGCCATGGCCATTCCTGCATACATTGGGTTTAGAAGACCTATTGCTGCAACTGGAATAAGTAGAACGTTATAACCAAAGGCCCAACCTAGGTTCTGTCTAATGTTTGACCAGGTCTTCTTAGCCAAAGCAAGAGCATAAGAGATTGCTAGTGGATTGTCATCAACTATGGTTATCGCTGCAGCTGACTGAGCCGCATGAGTTCCTGAACCCATGGCGATACCGACATCTGCTCCAGCCAGCGCCGCAACATCGTTAAGGCCATCGCCCACCATTGCAATAACGGTTGAATCTTCTTTAAGTGAATTGATTTTGTTTAGCTTTTCTTCTGGTGTTACTTCACCAAAGAATTCCTTAATGCCAAGCTCTGTTGCAACTGAGGCTACTCGTGACTGTGTGTCTCCAGATAGCAAGATTGGTTCAACATGAAGATTGAGAAGTTGACTAATAGCTTTCTTAGATTCACGTCTCACCGCATCAGATAATGCGATGACCGCTCTGGCTGTGTTGTCCCAGCTAACTACAACGATGCTCGCTGCTCCTGCTTCTAGAACTGCTCGTTCTAGTTCTTCTTGGTTAGTAACTTGCAGTGTCTTTGCTCTTGTTACAACAACTTCTTTGCCATTGACTACTCCAGAGACTCCGTGCCCTGCTAGTTCCTTCACATCAGTTGCTGAGAGAGAATCGTCAAGCGAAGCGATGGCTTTAGCCAATGGATGTGTAGAGGATCTTTCAACAGCTGCTGACATAGCTATCGCTTCTTTGCTATCTGTTGCAGCTAAAGAGATGACTTTGACGACTTCAAGTTTTCCGGTGGTAAGTGTTCCAGTTTTATCTAGAACAACCTTGGTGACTTTGCTTAGAAGACTTAGTGTGTCTGGGTTTCTAATTACTATGCCTTGCTTTGCTCCCATTGAAGTGGCAACAACAAGGCTCATAGGTACAGCAATACCAAGGGCACATGGACAAGCTATGACTAGAACAGCAATTGCAGCCGATAGACCCTCGCCAGCATCTCCTAGGAGCAATGCCCAGACTAAGTAAGTAGCAATGGAAAGAAGAATTACTGACGGAACAAACACAGCAGAGATTCGATCTGTAATTGAACCAATCTTGGTCTTTTGAGCAGTTGCTTCTCTAACCAGGTCCGCAATTTGAGCAATGCGACTTGAAGAACTCACAGCGGATGTTTCAATAACAAGAGCAGAACCAATGTTTAGTGCTCCTGCCGCCACCTTGCTCTTAAGTGTTACTTCAACAGGAACTGACTCTCCTGTTATTAGTGAGTTATCAATCTGGCTAGTGCCCTCTACAACTAATCCATCAACCGGGATTCTCTGTCCGGTAGCAACAACAACTAGGTCACCAAGTTTCACAAGACTAGTTGGAATGCTTTCTTGGCTTGTTCCTCTTCTGACCTGAGCTGTTTCAGGAATAGCACTTAGAAGTGCTTTGACTGAATCTGTTGCTGATCTTCTAGTTCTCACCTCTAGCCATCTGCCGAATAGAACAATTGTTGGCACTACCGCTGCTACTTCAAAATAGACTTCATGACTACCTGTGAAGACTTGGGTGAAACTATAAACATAGGCAACGGTGACACCCAGGGAAACTAGTGTGTCCATGGTTGCTGTCTTCAGACGAAGGTTCTTCACTGCTGCTTCATGGAAGGGCCAAGCAACCCAAGCTGCTACTGGGAAAGTGGCTATTGCAGCAATAGAGTTCCAGTTGTTTGGCATTAGTTCATGGAACATGCTCACAATTGCAACCGGTAGTGAAGTCAATGCACCTATTACTAGACGCCAGATCATCAGGGTTAGAGTTCCCCGGTCATCGCCTACTTCGTAGCCAGCATCTTTTACTGCCTGAACTAGAAGTTCACGAGGTATCTCGGTAGTTGAGGTAACGTGAGCGGTTTCGCTGGCAAAGTCAACATAAGCGTTGACTCCAGCAACTTTATTCAGGTTCTTTTCAACTCGACGTGCACAAGCTGTGCAGGTCATCCCCTGAATATCAAGCTCTAACTTAATTTGTAGCCAGCCTCTTCAACTGCCGCTTCTACCTGAGCATCATCAACACTCTCGTCAACGCTTAGGGTTGCGGTTCCAGTCGCTGATGAAACCTTTACATCCTGAGCCCCTGGAAGCTTTGAAAGCTCCTTGGTTACTGACATCTCGCAGTGCCCACAGGTCATACCTTCAATACGCAGTTCAATAGTCTTGGACATTTTCTACCTCTCGTTGGCTCAATTATCCCATTGTCATTTCACTGGTTTCAGATCTAAGGGAAAAACCCCGAAACCTAGTTGGTTGCGGGGTTTTCTTTGTGGACCTAAGGGGATTTGAACCCCTGACCCCCTGCATGCCATGCAGGTGCGCTACCAGCTGCGCCATAGGCCCGTGTAACTCCCCCTAGATTACTACATTCTGAGCAGGTGTTTATTGGGACGACTTGAAGGTCTATTTTGAGAATATTTCTTGATTTTTAAGGGTTAGTTTTCAGGTTTAGGCGTGTCGCCCTGTATTTGTATGCCAAAGTATAGATACGTCAGAACTGGATAACGGGACTCAAAGCCCACAGTTGTATGACGGGTTATCACTGTTTCACCTCATTCAATAACCCATCGAAAGGTTAGTCAATTGACTACATCCAAATTAAGCCTTAAAGGCCGCATCACAGCACTATCAGCTTCACTTGCAGTAGCAGCACTAGCTCTAACCGGTTGTGCTCCAGCCGAGAAAGCAGATTTCGGAGAGCTAAACGTTCAGCTTTCTTGGATCAAGAACTCAGAGTTTGCTGGTGAGTTCTATGCAGTAGAGAACGGTTACTACACAGACGCTGGTTTCACATCAGTAAACCTAGTTGCAGGTCCTGCAGCAACAGAGGCTGAAGTTCTTTCAGGTAACGCTCTAGTTGGTATTGCAAACCCAATCTCAACCGCTCCAATCATCTTGGGCGAGAACGCTCCTCTAAAGATCATTGGTACTACCTACCAGAAGAACCCATTCACCATTTTGTCTCTAAAGGATGGTGGCAACATTGCAACCATTCAGGACCTAATTGGTAAGAGAATTGGTGTTCAGGCTGGCCCTAACGAGACATTGTTCGACGCTTTGCTAAAGGCAAACGGTATCGATGCTTCTAAGGTAACTAAGGTTCCTGTTCAGTACGATCCAGCTCCACTAGTAAACGGTGAAGTTGATGGTTTCTTGGCTTACGTAACAAACGAATCATTCGTTGTTCAGAACGAAGGCTACGAAGTAACCAACTTGCTATTTGCTGACAACGGTCTTCCATTTGTAACTGAGAGCTTTGTTGTTACTCAAGACTCAATTGACAACAACCGTGCTGCTCTAAAGGCATTCCTAAAGGCAACAATCCTTGGTTGGAAAGATTCAATTGCTAACCCAGATGGTGGAGCAGATCTTGCTCTAACTATCTACGGTAAGGACCTAGGTCTAAACGCTGACAAAGAGTACTACCAGTCAAAGACTCAGAACGAGATCCTGGTTCAGACCGAAGAAACAGCTGCAAACGGTCTATTCACAATCAGCGATGCAATGATTGCCCAGAACCTAGCAACACTAAAGGCTGCTGGTTACACAATCGCCGCTAACCAGCTATTCGACATGAGCCTTCTAAAAGAGGTTTACGAAGAAAACCCAGAACTAAAGGGCTAATTCACAAAATGCCTAGCACTTCCGATGCCACTGCTCAGAGTAATGCTCTGGGCAGTGGCATCACCATTTCCAATTTATCTAAGACCTTCAAAATAGGTAAAGAGAAGATTGTCGCTATCGACAATGCTTCTCTGCATAGCGATAAGGGTTCCTTCCTTTCACTATTAGGTCCATCTGGTTGCGGTAAGTCAACCATCCTTAGAATTCTGGCTGGGCTTGAAACACCTACCTCTGGCTTTGCAACAGTTGATGGCAAAGATCCTCAAGATCTTCGTAAGAACCATGAACTAGGTATCGCATTCCAAGATTCAGCTCTACTTCCATGGCGAACTGTTGAATCAAACATCAAACTTCCTTTAGAGATCTCTGGTGAAGAACTAGACCCAAAGGTTCTAGAAGACATCATCAAACTTGTTGGCCTTCAAGGCTTTGAGAAGGCTAAGCCTGCTCAGTTATCCGGTGGTATGCGTCAGCGTGTGTCTATTGCTAGAGCACTAATTGTTCAACCATCTGTTCTTCTACTAGATGAACCATTCGGTGCACTAGATGACATGACCAGACAGCGCTTGAACCTAGAACTTCTAAGAATCTGGACAGAGAAGCCAGCTACCACTTTGATGGTTACTCACGGCATCTCTGAAGCTATCTTCCTAAGTGATCAGGTAGCTGTCATGAGTGCAAGACCAGGACGTATTCAGGAAATCATTGAAGTAGATCTTCCTAGACCTAGAAACATTGAAATGATGAGATCACCTGAGTTCCATACTCTTGTTGACCAAGCATCTGAGCTTCTATTTGGAGCTCACGGCGAGATAGCTGCAGATGACCAGTAGCCGCCCTAGGTATCTTGGTGGCACCATAGGGTCTCTTGCAATCATTTCTGTTTGGTGGCTCTCTGCTGTTACCTTGTTCTCCAGAACAAACTCTGAAGGTAAATCCGTTACCGGAGCTATTCCGACTCCTATCGAAGTAATCCAACAGTTTGGTGTTGATGGTTTTGAGTTCTACTTCAAGAATGCATCTATTACTTTGGCTGAGGCAGGTATTGGTTTTGTTCTAGGAAACCTTGGGGCTATTGCTCTTGCTGCTGTTGCTCTTGCTCTACCTAAGTTTGAAAACCTTGCTACACAGATAGCAGTAATTACCTATTGCATTCCTATTGTTGCTATCGGTCCAATCATTCGTTTAGTACTCGGTGCTCCAGGTGAAGGTGAACCTGCTGGGGCTGCTGTTTCTCTTGCTGCCTTGAGCGTGTTCTTCACCACCATGATTGGTGTTCTAACTGGTGTGAAATCAACAGATCAGGCAAGTCTTGATGTTGTGAGAGTTTACGGTGGTTCTTCTTGGCACAGACTGATTAAAGTTCAACTACTGTCTGCTTTGCCTTCTGTGTTTGCTGCTCTAAAGATCGCTGCTCCTGCATCTTTCCTTGGAGCAATCCTTGGTGAGTATGTTGGTGGTCCTGATGTTGGTTTTGGACCAGCTCTAGTAAATGCTCAACAGAGCTTAGAAGTAGCAAGAGTCTGGGGCTTGGCTTTAGTTTCTGGTGCTATCGCAGGTCTTGGTTATTACCTCTTTGGTCTTATCGCTAGGAAAGTTACTCCTTGGTCAACTGCTAATGGAAAGGCAGGACATTGAAAACTTTATCTATGAAACTAGGTAAGTCAGCACTGAACACTGTCTTCTCTTTAGTTGTTGTTACTGTCCTTTGGGTATTTGCTCTATGGGCTTTTGATGTCTCGCCATACATTGGTAAGAACCCTCTCGATGTCTTCAACTTCCTCTTCACAGTAGACATCGCAGCAGAGAACCAAGCATTGGTTGCTACAGCTCTTGGTCAGACCATGTATGACGCAAGTATTGGCTTCGCTGTTGGAATTACCTTGGCTAGCTTGATTGCTGTTTTGTTTGCTTTATCCAAGGGCATTGAACAGGCTTTGATGCCAATAGCCATGCTTTTGAGATCTGTTCCATTGATTGCAATGACGCCGATTATCATCCTGATCTTTGGTAGAGAGCAACTAACTGTTGCTGTAATGGGAGCAATCGTTGTTCTATTTCCAGCTCTTGTGAACATAGTCTTTGGACTTCGCTCAGTCTCCCCTGTGATGGGTGATCTAGTAGAGGTTTATGGAGCGAACAAGCTAAAGCAACTAAGAACTGTTGCTTTCCCTAGTTCATTGCCTGCATTCTTTGCAGCTCTAAAGATTTCAGTGCCTGGAGCTATTACCGGTGCTCTATTGGTTGAATGGCTAGCAACAGGCACAGGTATTGGTTATGGCATTGTCTCTGCTGTTGGTAGAGCGAAGGCAAGCGAAGTATGGGCCTACGTAGTAGTTATTACAGTTGTTTCAATCGTTTTGTATAACCTACTGGCTCTTATCGAAGACTATGTTTTAGAAAGATTTGGCTTTAGTAAAGCTAAGTAGCCTAAGCCTCTACAGGAGCAGAGATGCCTGCAAGTGAGATTGATGGACAGTCTTTCCAGAGTCTCTCAATGTCATAGAAGATTCTGTCTTCTTCATGCATTACGTGGCAGATAACATCACCAAAGTCCAACAAGATCCAACGACCTGTTGTCTTACCTTCTCTGCGAAGTAGTTTGTGACCAGCAAGAAGCATTGCTTCTTCAATACCATCAGCGATAGCTGATACTTGTCTCTCGTTTCTTCCAGAAACGATTAGGAAGGTATCAGCTAAAACAAAAGGCTCACTGACATCTAGTGCTACTAGGTTCTCTGCCACCTTCGCAGCTGCCCCAGTTGCGGCGATTTTGGTCATTTCGATGGCACGTGTAGTTGCAGTCAATGAGTAGCTTTCTTGTTAGTTAGTTGAATAGGCCTGAAGAGATTGAAATAGCGATACCACCAGCAATTAGAAGTGCTGCTGCTGAGATCATTGCTACGTACCAGTAAGGGTTGATTCCACGGTGAGCTCCACCTGGGATACCTGGCTGGTTTAGTGTCTTGGTTATTACACCTGAAATACGAATAGGTGGAATACCTGGAATGAAGTTTTGTTGAGCATCTTGGTCTAGATCAGTATCTGTTCCATCAGTAAATGCTGAGATATCAATTTCACCAGTTGGTGTTATCAGAGCACTAACGTCAATGCTTCCGGTAACAACTAGTTCACCTGAATCAGTAATAAGAGAACCACCTGCTGTGATGTCTAGTGGAAGATCAACAATCAGGTTAGTTCCGGTTTTTTCGCCAGCTAGGGCAGATGAAACATTGAATAGAGGATTACCCTCTTCATCTAGTTCAACATCTGCAATGCTCTTTTCAACTTCAGCAATAGATGGAGCTGGTTCTTCAACAACAGGCTCTACTACTGGTTGTTCAACTGGAGCAGTCTTAACTACTGGAACAACAATTGGTGGGACTACTACTGGCGGTGCTACAACCAAAGGTGTTGGCACAATAGGAGGTTCTTCAACTGCAGGAACAGGTAAGCCTGCTTCTGCTGCCTGACGGGCAGCAATAGCTTCAGCCTGGGCTTGCATGGCTGCTCTAGTTAATGGTTGAGATGGGTAATCAGTCATGCTGACCATACAATTCATGCTTACCGATGTATTGCACAACACCATCTGGCACTAGGTACCAAACTGGATATCCGCTATCAACTCTTCTTCTAACATCTGTTGAAGAGATAGCAAGAGCAGGGATTTCAAGAGATGAGATAGAACCCTCTGGTGCTTCAGGAATAGTTAGCTTATGACCTGGTCTGCTAACAGCAACAAAGTGAGCAAGTGACCAAAGTTTCTCAACTTCTTTCCAAGCAAGAATCTGAGCAATAGCGTCAGCTCCTGAGATGAAGACGAGATCTGCATCTGGATAGAGGGCTTTCATTTCAGTCAGGGTGTCAACTGTGTAGGTGTCTCCCCCACGATCGATATCAATGCGGCTTACCTTGAAGGAAGGGTTCGATGCAGTTGCAATAACTGTCATCAAATAGCGGTGTTCTGCTGAGGTTACGGTCTGCTTTAGATAAGGAGATCCGGTAGGGACGAAGATAACTTCATCTAGTTTGAAAGCTGAGGCAACCTCGCTGGCTGCTACAAGGTGACCGTTGTGAATAGGGTCAAAGGTACCACCCATGACTCCAATTCTTCTTTTAACGGTCAAAACTAAGCCTTAGTGTGAGCCTTGGTTAGAGTTCTTGCCCTTGTGCTCGTGACGGTTAGCCACATCACGGTAAGACCAGACAACAGCTGCTAGAGCTAGGAAGATACCCATAGCGATAACACCAAATACAACTGCTGGGAATGGGTAGGTTACGTGTGCTGTGTGGCCTTCAGCTTCTTGAGCTAATAGTTCTAAAAACTTCAATTTCTCTCCTATAACGATTACTTCAAATCTACCCTAGAGGGGCTAGAAATGGGGACTCTAAGCCCTTGACTGGCCTGTTCCACGCACTAACCACTTGGTACTGGTTAGTTCTGGAAGGCCCATAGGTCCTCTGGCATGCAGTTTCTGGGTAGAAACTCCAACCTCAGCACCAAACCCAAACTCGCCACCATCGGTGAACCTAGTTGATGCGTTGACCATGACTACCGCTGAATCCACTCTGGCTAGGAACTCTTCAGCATTCTGAGCATCCTCAGTAATGATGCTCTCTGTGTGGGCAGTTGAATACTGTGAGATGTGCTCTAGAGCCTCTTCAAAGCTATTTACTACCTTGACTGACAGATCTAAGGATAGGTACTCGGTAGCCCAGTCAGATTCAACTGCTTCTAGGGCACTTGGGAAGACTCTTCTGACTCTGTCATCACCATGGATAACCACCCCGTTGGATGCAAGCTTTTCTAGAACTGGAACTAACACTCTGTCCACTGCATCTTTATGAACTAAAAGAGTTTCTAGAGCATTACAGACAGAAGGTCTTTGAACCTTTGAGTTGTTCACGATTTCTAATGCATAATCAAGTCTTGCTGTTGCATCTAGGAAGATGTGGACAATGCCATCTCCTGTTTGAATAACTGGAACCTTAGATTCTTCAACAACAGTCTTGATTAGGTTGGCTGATCCTCTAGGGATTAGCACATCAATCAAACCAGTTGCCTTCATCATCGCTTCAGCACCTTCACGACCATACTCATCAACACTCTGAATAGCATCAGGGTTGTGGTTGTTGGTTGTGAAAGCTTCTCTCAGGATTGAGACAAGAACCTTATTTGTGTTCTCAGCCATAGAGCCGCCACGCAGAATAATTGCGTTACCGGTCTTGATAGCCATGCCAGCAATATCGATTGTTACGTTTGGTCTTGCTTCATAGATAGCACCGATAAGACCAAATGGAACTCTTACCTCTTTGATACTTAGGCCATTAGGTCTTGTAATGTCTCTAACTAGTTCACCAATAGGGTCATTCAAAGAAATCAGCTCAGCAAGAGCAAACTTTAGTGAATCAATGCGTTCAACACTTAGAGCCAAGCGATCTTGAAGAGACTGAGATACTCCAGACTCTTTAGCAATCTTTAGATCTAAGTGATTGGCAACAAGAATCTCTTCTGATCTAGAAGTTAGAAGAACTGAGACAGTCTTTAGAATCTCGTTCTTCTGCTCAGTGGTAAGAAGACCAAGAGCAGAAGATGCTGCCTTAGCTTTTCTAATCAGGTCTAGTGCACTCACTTTGTTTCCTTTGCTTGGAACCAGGTGCCAACTCGCTCTCCTTGGAGGACTGAAGTTGCGTTATCGATAGAGGTTAGCAGAACAGTAATTCCATACTCTCTTGCATACTTTGCTGCTTCAAGCTTGGTCTCTGCCCCACCTGTACCAACAGTTGATGCACTGCCACCAATCTTGATAGTTGATAGGTCATCCTCAGGCTCAACCCATTCAATCTTCTGAGAGCCTGGTTCTGTTGGAGGTCTGTCGTAAAGAGCATCAACATCGCTGAGCAGAATAAGTACATCTGCTTTCACCAGAACAGCAACAAGAGAGGCAAGCTTGTCGTTATCGCCAAAGGCAATTTCTTGGGTAGCAACAGTGTCGTTCTCATTCACGATAGGAACTACTTTGAGTTCCAGCAACCTGTCAATTGCTTTGCTTGCGTTCTCGCTAGTTTCAGCCTGCTCAAAGTCGCCTGCAGTAAGAAGAACTTGACCTGCAACAATGTTGAATCTTTCAAGGCTGGTTTCGTATCTACCCATGAGTTTGCTTTGACCAACAGATGCTAGAGCCTGCTTAGTAGCAAGATCAGTTGGTTTTTCAGTGAAGTTTAGAAGTGGCAGACCTGTAGCAATAGCTCCTGAGGTAACAAGAACAATCTCTTGACCGCTTGCTGTTGCTTTAGCTATTGCTTCAACTAGTAGATCCAGATTGTTTTGGTTTACTCCAGTAATTGAAGATGAGCCAACCTTGACTACGATTCGTTTAGCTATAGGGATGTCCCTGTGATCTGAGAGCTTCATTTCTGCTCCTCTACACCTGCTTGTTCAGGATCTTCTTTAGCTAGGTCTGGATCTTCTACTGATCCAATTTCGTAAGAAATGATTGGGTTTCCCTCTTTATTCATCTCTTCACGCATGGCAGCTCTTGCATCCATCATCTCTTGATATTCACGACGTCTATCAATGTTAGTTCTACGCTCGCGTAGATCAAGTCTTGGGTCTGTTCCACGAGGAGCAGCAATAAGTTCACCAGCAGATGCAATAGTTGGCTCCCAATCGAAGATAACTCCGTCTTTACCGGCACCGATAACAACTGTTGAACCGGCAACAGCACCGACTTTTAGAAGTTCATCTTCTAGGCCAAGCTTTGCTAGACGATCTCCTAGGTAACCAACAGCTTCTTCGTTACCAAACATGGTTTGAGCAACCCAACGCTCAGGCTTCGCTCCGATAACTCTGAAGATTTCACCATCTCCGTAGCTTTCCTTCTTCACGGTGAACTTGTTATCTTCACGCTTGTGGTTCATTAGCTGAATACGAGGTCTTGCAGGAATCTTTGACTTAGCATCTCTGTGGTTCTTTACTAGTTCAGCTAAAGCGAAGTTAAGTTCTCTCAAGCCTTCATGGGTCACAGCAGAGATAAGGAATACTTTGTAGCCACGAGCTTCTAGCTCAGGCTTTACAAACTCAGCAAGCTCACGGCCATCAGGAACGTCAATCTTGTTTAGAGCAATAAGTTGTGGTCTCTCAGTAAGAGGTAGTTCACCTTCAGGAACTTCATAGAGCGCTAACTCATTCAAGATGAGATCTAGATCGCTAATTGGGTCTCTGTTTGGTTCAAGAGTTGCACAGTCCAAAACGTGTAGCAGAGCAGCACAGCGTTCAACGTGTCTAAGGAATTGAAGACCTAGTCCTTTACCTTCGCTAGCACCTTCAATTAGACCTGGTACGTCAGCGACAGTGAATCTAGTTTCCCCTGCTTGAACAACACCTAAGTTTGGATGAAGGGTTGTGAAGGGGTAATCAGCAATCTTTGGCTTAGCTGAAGAGATAGATGCAATCAAAGAAGACTTACCAGCTGATGGATATCCAACTAGAGCAACATCGGCAACTGATTTCAGTTCAAGGATTACGTCTCCTCGCCAACCAGGAACTCCAAGAAGAGCAAAGCCTGGTGCACGACGCTTAGAAGATGAAAGAGCAGCGTTACCTAATCCACCTTGTCCACCTTCAGCAACAACAAGTTCCATACCAGCTTCATCAAGGTCAGTGATGATCTTGCCGTCAGCTGATCTAACTACTGTTCCGATAGGAACATTTAGCACTACGTCTTTACCGGTAGCTCCATTGCGGAAATCTCCCGCGCCATCGCCACCATCTCCACCTGAACGGTGAGGGCTGAAGTGATATTCCAAAAGTGTTGTTGTGTTTGGGTCAGCGATAAGTGAAATAGTTCCACCGTTACCGCCATCAGCTCCATCAGGACCTGCTAGTGGCTTGAACTTTTCACGCTTAACAGAGATACAGCCATCGCCACCATCTCCAGCACGTAGGTGAAGAGTAACTTGATCGACGAATGTCACCATGAGTTACTCCTTATTCTTCAAATACCCTATAAAAACACAGAAGGCGAGCACATTGGCTCGCCTGCTGATTTGAAAACTAGTTTGTTCTAAAAAAGAACCTAAGCCGCAACAACAATGTTGACTACGCGACGTCCGCCCTTCTGACCGAACTGAACTGCACCTGCAGAAAGAGCAAACAGGGTGTCGTCTTTACCGCGGCCTACGTTACGACCTGGGTGGAAGTGAGTTCCACGCTGACGAACAATGATTTCTCCTGCGTTTACTTCCTGACCTGAGTAGCGCTTGACTCCTAGACGCTGAGCGTTTGAGTCGCGGCCGTTACGGGTTGAGGAAACACCTTTTTTGGATGCCATTTTTTAGATCCTTTACTTACTTGATCTCAGTAACCTGAACACGAGTCAGGTCGGCACGGAAACCCATGCGCTTTTTGTAACCGGTCTTGTTCTTGTACTTCTGGATAACAATCTTTGGACCACGTAGGTTTCCCAACACGGTTGCAGTCACCTTAACCTTGGCTAGTGCCTCAGCTTCGTGAGTTACCTTCTCGCCATCAACTAGCAGAAGAGCTTCCATCTGAATGGTGCCACCTGCTTGTGCCTTTAGACGATCTAGCGTGACGATAGTGCCTACTGACACCTTTTCTTGGCGGCCACCCGCGCGGACTACTGCGTAAACCACAGATATACCCTTTGTTCGAAAAAACTTGAATTTGGAAGTGTTGCCGAGTTATCTGGGCAACAAGGTTCAATCTTAGCGGTCAGAAACCGCCTTGGCAAACCTCTTTGCCCGTTTTATTGCCTTATTTATCCCCGCCAGGGGTAATCTCTCCCCCGCTAGAGACTCTTCTGGACTTACGCTTAGCCGGAACATCAGATGATGGCGGTAGCGCGTCTAGGACAGTTTCTAGGGTTTTCGGGGCTGAATCAGTTGTAGCCATGCTGGAAGCTGCGATCTTGGACATCAAGTTCTTAGCTTCTTCAGCCTTTTCAGGGGTTACTACCTTGGCAGGCTCAATTCTTGGCTTGTTTGGCTCGTTTTCAGCCTTAGGGGCATTGTTTTGCTTGTTCTTGCCCTTATTGTTCTTGCCCTTGTTGTTGTTCTCACGGTTATTGTTCTGACGCTGAGGACGGTCATCGTCCTCGATGTGCTTGTTCTTTAGAACAGGCTCGTGGTGAACAATTAACCCTCTACCAGCACAGGTTTCACAAGGCTCAGTAAATGCCTCTAGGAGTCCAATACCGATCTTCTTACGGGTCATCTGGACTAGTCCTAGAGAGGTGACTTCAGCAACCTGGTGCTTGGTTCTATCTCTAGATAGGCATTCCATGACTCTTCTAAGAACTAGGTCTCGGTTAGATTCAAGAACCATATCAATAAAGTCAACGACGATGATTCCACCAATGTCACGAAGACGTAGCTGTCGAACAATTTCTTCAGCTGCTTCTAGGTTGTTCTTGGTTACCGTCTCTTCTAGGTTTCCACCTGAACCGATGAACTTACCGGTGTTCACATCAACCACGGTCATAGCTTCGGTTCTATCGATAACCAAAGAACCACCTGAAGGTAGGTAAACCTTACGGTCTAGGGCCTTGATGATCTGTTCGTTGATTCTGAAGTGATCAAAAGCATCGCCTTCACCTGAGAAACGTTCAACACGCTCTAGTAGGTCAGGAGCAACATCCTTTAGATATCCTTCGATGGTTGCAAATGGTGCATCGCCATCAATAATCATCTTCTGGAAGTCTTCGTTGAAGACATCTCTAACAATCTTGATTAGCAGATCTGGTTCTGAAGATAGCAGGCTTGGTGGGTTTGAGATCTCAGCGTTGCGGCTAATTTCTTCCCATTGAATCTGAAGTCTTTGAACATCTTCAGTTAGCTGTTCTTCAGTAGCACCTTCAGCAGCAGTTCTGATGATCACACCAGCATCTGGAGGCAAGATCTCTTTCAAGATCTTCTTTAGTCTTACTCGCTCGCTCTCAGGAAGCTTTCTGCTGATGCCGTTCATGTTGCCGTTAGGAACATAAACAAGGTAGCGACCTGGAAGAGAAATCTGGGAAGTTAGACGAGCACCTTTTTGACCTACTGGGTCTTTAGTTACCTGAACAAGGACCTTGTCCCCTGATTTCAGAGCAAGTTCAATTTTGCGAGGTTGGTTACCAACTTCTGCTAGTTCCCAGTCAACTTCACCTGAGTAAAGAACAGCGTTACGTCCGCGACCAATGTCAACGAATGCTGCTTCCATTGAAGGCAAAACGTTTTGAATCTTACCTAGATAGACGTTTCCAATTAGAGAACTGTCTTGAGCTTTAGCAACATAGTGCTCAACCAAAATCTTGTCTTCTAGGACACCGATCTGAATCTTGTCATCTTTGCTTCTAACCACCATGACGCGGTCAACTGCTTCACGACGAGCTAGGAACTCTGATTCAGTAATACGAGATGATCTTCTACCGGAATCTCTACCATCACGTCTTCTCTGCTTCTTAGCTTCTAGACGAGTAGAACCTTTAACTCTGGTTGGCTCATTGCTTGGGGCTTTAGGCTCACGAGGAGTTCTAACCTTCACAACTACGTTAGGAGCAACTTCACCCTCAACAGCTTCTCCTGAACGTCTTCTAGATCTAACTCTGCGGTGAGAATCATCTGTTGGAGCATCATCAATAATTGATGGCTTACCTCTTCTGGTGTTTACCTTTGGAGTTGGTAGATCAGGAGCCTGGAAGATTAGCGAGAAACCTGCAGCAGCTGGCGCTGCTTTAGTTTCAGGAGCTACCTCAGTAGCTTCTGCTTCCTTCTTTTTAGACTTTTTAGCAGGTGCCTCTACAGCAGCTACTTCTACGACTGCTTCTTTAGCCCCACGCTTACGTGCAGGCTTTTTCGGTTCAACTACTTCTTCAACCGGTATATCGGTGTTCTTTTTCTTCACCATTTAAGGTGCTCCATACCCGGCAAAAGCACTAGGCCACACTCACTAGGCTTCTGCCTAAAAACTCGTGTTATTCACTTTTGTGAACAACTAAAACCAAATAATGCAGGGCCTTTACTTATCTCTGACCACTTAGGCTGCCCGATGGGTCTTACGTGTAAGCGTCTAAAAAGTACCTGCGAAACCTTTGTTTATCTCTGTGTGGACGAGACCAACTACCTCCAGTATCGCACGGAAAGACCTAAAAGCAATGGATTAGAGCCCCTTGGAGACAATTCACAGGGCTAGCAAAACCCCCGAATGAGAGATAAAACCTTGAGTTTTAGGGCTTTTGAGACTGGGAATCAGCAGTTATTGGCGGCATCTCCAACCGATTACCTCTGCAGGCTCGTGGCATACTTGCTGTATGAGCCAGCAGAAATCAGAAGAAAACACAGGGATTATTGCTCCAAGATCACTCGCCCTAGTTCTCATAATCTTTGGAATCATCGGCTGGATTGGAGCTTTTGCTCTAACTATTGAACGCATTCACGTAGCTAGCGACCCAGGTGCAACTCTTGCCTGTGATCTAAACATCTTCATTTCCTGCAAAACAGTCATGTTGACCTGGCAGGCAAAACTTCTAGGTTTCCCCAACTCACTAATTGGTATTGCTGCTTTCATGGCACCGATCATTGTTGGTTTCGCAATTTTGGCTAGAGCACGCTTTGCTAAATGGTTCTGGCAGCTATTTCTAGTTGGAAACTTCTTCGGCTTCCTATTTGTTCTATGGCTATTCAGCCAGAGCCTTCTAGTTATAAACGTTCTGTGCCCTTACTGCATGGTTGCTTGGACAGGAATGATTCCAATCTTCGTAACACTCTTCCTATTTAGTGCAAGAGAAGACATCATTCCAATGCCGATTAGAACAACAGCGTTCTGGGATGCAGCTTTTGCTAAAGCATGGATTTGGGTGCTAGCAACATTCCTAATCATCATCCTTGCCATCACATTTAGATTCTGGACTCGTTGGATTCCGATGTTCAACCAGCTTGGCTGGATTTAAAGCACTTTAGAAACTAGAACCAGAGAGCAAGTTCTCTAGTTGCAGATTCAACTGAATCAGAACCGTGCACTAGGTTCTGCTGAACTTTTAGGCCCCAGTCTCGACCTAGGTCTCCTCTGATAGTTCCAGGTAGAGCTGCTGTTGGATCTGTTGCTCCGGCTAGTGCTCTGAAACCTTCAATAACTCTGTTGCCTTCAACTCTGAGTGCTACAACATCGCCTGATGCCATGAACTCAACTAGTGGCTCATAGAAAGGCTTTCCTTCGTGCTCTCCATAGTGCAGAGCTAGAAGTTCTCTAGAAGGTGTTAGCTTCTTCATATCAACAATGACGTAGCCTTTGGTTTCAATTCTTCTGATGATCTCGCCAATAAGGTTTCTCTTCACACCATCTGGCTTTACTAATACAAGAGTCTGTTCAGTCATTATATGTTGTCCTTTTCGATTTCTATTTTGAAAACATTTTCGCCAGCTCTGTTCTTCTTAGCTAGGTCGATGGTGTAGCCAGCAATCATTGCCCAACACCAGAAGCCTACGAAGATGATTGAGATTAGAAGCATCCATGGCACGAAGAACGAAACAACTAGAAGAACTAGCTGTAGAGCCGAACCAAACCAGTAGGAACCCTTCTTACCTAGGTAGCCAGGAGTGAGAATAAGAATTGCCGAAAGTGAAAGGCCAATTGCCCAAACTGTAGGACCGTCTGCAACCTTCAGACCAAATGCTGCAAGAGTTCCGAAGAACACCACAAAAGATTCAAAGGCTAGAACCATCGAACCTAGAGTTCTTCTAACTGAGCGATTAGACATCTGAATCCTCCTGAATTTGACGGAACTTAAGCACGTCCCCAATCAAAGATACCGTCCCTGTGACAACAATCGTTGAATTAGGTGTTGGCGGTAGCTTCACTTCAGCAAGTGAGAGGGCTTCTCTGAAATCTTCTTCAACACTTACGCGATCTTCACCAAAGATCTTTCGAGCAATAGAAGCAAGCTCATCGGTGCTGCTTGCTCTAACACTTGTGCTCTTAGTGATGATGATCTCTGCCATTACCTTCTCGAGCTCGGTAAGGATGCCTTCAGCATCTTTCTCACCAAGGATAGAAACAACTCCGACTACGTGAGGCAGGCCAAACGAATCAGTTAGAGCTGATGCTAGAGAGAACGCACCATGAGGGTTATGTGCTGCATCCAAGATGATTCTTGGAGACTTGCTAACTACCTGCAATCTGCCTGGAGAGGAAACATCAGCAAGAGCAGGTCTCAAGATCAAATCAGAAATAGGAGTAGTTGCTCCCCCAATGAACTCTTCGACCGCTGCAATAGCTACCGCTGCGTTAGCTGCTTGGTAAGCACCGTGCAATGGAATGAATAGGTTTTCATACTTACCAGCAAGACCTTCAACTGAGAAGGTTATACCTGCTTCAGATTCGATGTATTCGGTGACTGTGAAATCTTGTCCCAGGATTCGGAAGGTATCCCCTATCTCTGAAGACACTCTCTTCAGGACTTCCAATGCTTCTTGTGTTTGAACAGCTGAAACAACAGCAGCGCCAGACTTTATGATTCCTGATTTAGTTTCAGCAATCTCAGTTATGGTTTCACCCAGACGCTCTTGGTGATCTAAATCAATTGGGGTGAAGACTGCAACATCGCCATCAGCCACGTTTGTTGAATCCCATGCTCCACCCATACCAACTTCTAGAACTAGAACATCGATTGGTGCATCAGCGAAAGCTGCAAAAGCTAGAACGGCTAGCGCTTCGAAGAAAGTAAGTCTTGACTCTCCT
>JBILQF010000007.1:0-64102 GCA_044373385.1 Rhodoluna sp. | reverse complement strand
AGGCCAGCAGCCTTCAAAGGTTGAACTGGTAGCTGAGAGAGACAGTGCTGAAGCAAAACTCTCAGACGTGAACGCAAGCATCGAAAAACTTCGAGCAGATCTAAACACTGCTCGCTCTCAAGAAACTACTGCTAAAGAGCAGACTGCTAGAGCACTTGCTGAACTTAAGAAGAACGATGCTGAATTAGCATCCCATGCTGAAAAGCTAGGTCGTCTAAGAGTTCAGGTTGAAGCTCTTGATGGTGAACGCGCTCGTCTAGAAAGAGTGGCTGCTACTGCCCGTGAAGGTATTGCAGTTGCTAAGTCTGCTGTTGAGTTGGCAGTTGCTAGCCACTTAGAGTTCTCTAAGCGTGAGCGTCCTAACTTAGATACTTCAGCTCGAGTAGACCTAGCTCTTGCTCTCGATAACGCTAGACAGGCTGAACTAGATGTTCGAGTAGAACTAGGTTCAGCTACCGATCGTCTAAGAGTTGAAACAGACAGAGCAGCATCTCTTCGTGCTCAAATCGGTGATGCTCTAGATGCAATTGAGAGATCTAAGGCTGCAGCACAACTACAAGCAAGACAGCTAGCCAGTGCTCAGAGTGTTCTTGAATTGCTGCCTGTTGTAATCACAGCAATTGAGAAGTCAGCACAGATAGCGAAACTTGCTCTGCATGATCTTGAGAGCAAGAGAAGAAACCAGAACGAAGAACTAGTTCGTCTTCGTGGTGAAACATCAACAGTTCAGAACAGATTGTCTGCTCTTACTCAAACCGTTCATGACATTGAACTTTCTAACCACGAGAAGAGACTGAACCTTGCAAACCTTGTCTCTAAGGCAAACGAAGATTTAGCTCTAGATCAACAAGTTTTGGTTACTGAATATGGCCCAGATCAGTTGATTCCAGATCCTGAGAACCCAGAGAATCCAAAGCCTTTCGTTAAAGCTGAACAGCAGAAGAGATTGCATGAAGCAGAGAGATTACTTGAGCGCTTAGGTCGAGTAAACCCACTAGCTCTTGAAGAGTTTGCTGCTCTTGAACAACGACACAAGTTCCTAACTGAACAGCTAACTGACCTTACTCAAACAAGAGCAGACTTGCTGGACATCATCAAGGAACTAGATAGCAAGATGCAGTCCATCTTCGAAGAAGCATTCGAAGACACCAAGAAAGCTTTCGAACAAGTATTCCCAGTGCTATTCCCTGGTGGTACCGGTTCTATCTACCTAACCGATCACGACAACATGCTCACAACTGGACTTGAAGTTAATGTCAAGCCTGCAGGTAAACGTATTGAAAGATTGAGCTTGCTTTCTGGTGGTGAGCGTTCACTTGCAGCCCTTGCACTTCTAGTTGCTATCTTCAAGGCACGCCCTTCACCGTTCTATGTTCTTGATGAGGTTGAGGCTGCGTTGGATGATGCCAACCTAGGTCGTCTATTGGATATCTTCCTAGACCTAAAGAAGTCATCTCAGCTTGTGATCATTACTCACCAGAAGAGAACAATGGAAATTGCTGATGCACTTTACGGTGTTTCAATGCGTCAAGACGGTATCAGCGCGGTTGTTAGCCAGCGTCTAGAAGTTAGCGAAGACTAGCCTTGGCGGGCTTAATGTTCTGGCGTAAAAAGGACAAAGCTGCCACTCCAGCTGTTGAAGAAGTAATTGTCCAAGAGCCTGAGGTAATAGCTGAAGTCGAAGTTCCTGCAGAACCAACAATCGTTGAAGAAGTAGTTGTTCCTGAACCTACTGAGCTTGTAAAGGTTGAACTTCCTAAGAGAAACCTAACTAAAGGTTTTAAGGCCGTCTTTTCAAGAATCAAGTTTGATGTTGAGAACCTTGATGATCTTGAAGATGTACTTATTCAGGCTGATTTCGGGGTAGAGGCAGCTGAAGAGATAGTTGCTGCTGTGAAGGTTAGAGCCAAGAAGAATGGTTCTAAGACTGAAGCAGAACTGAAGGCTGTTCTAACTGAGTTACTCACAGAGAAGATGACAAGAGATGATGCTGCACTGAATCTTGATTCAGGTGCTCAGCCTTATGTCATCTTGGTGGTTGGCGTTAATGGTGCTGGTAAGACAACAACCATTGGAAAGCTATCTAACTACCTGGTTGAAGGTGGAGCAAAGGTCACTCTAGGTGCTGCCGATACATTCAGAGCTGCCGCTGTTGAACAGTTAGAAACTTGGGCTACTAGAAGTAACTCAGAGATAGTGAAGCCAACTGTTGAGGGTCAAGATCCTGCGGCTGTTGCTTATGAGGCTGTTGAGAAGGCTATTGCTAATGGCAGTGATGTTCTGATTATTGACACAGCAGGACGACTGCAGAACAAGCAGGGCCTAATGGATGAGCTAGGCAAGATTAGAAGAGTAATTGAAAAGCAGTTGCCTATCAGTGAGGTACTTCTCGTTCTAGATTCCACTACCGGGCAGAACGCTATGACCCAGGCTAAAGCCTTCACAGAAGTAGCAGCTGTTACAGGTATTGCTCTTACTAAGTTAGATGGCAGTGCTAAGGGTGGAATTGTTTATGCCATCCAAGATCAGTTGAATATTCCTGTCAAACTAGTTGGTGTTGGTGAAGGTATCGAAGACTTCGGTTTCTTTGATGCTAAAGAATTTGCAATTGGGTTAGTAGGTGAGCGATAAGTGTTTGGAAATCTTTCAGAGCGTTTAGTTGAAACGTTTAAGGGTCTTCGTGCCAAGGGAAAGCTCTCTGCTGCCGATATCGACGCAACCCTAAGAGAAATAAGAAAAGCACTTCTAGAAGCTGACGTTGCTCTTGAGGTAGTAAAGACCTTTATTGCATCAGTTAGAGAACGTGCACTTGGCGATGAAGTATCTAAAGCTCTAAACCCTGCTCAGCAGGTAGTTCAGATTGTTCAAGAAGAACTGATTGTTATTTTGGGTGGGGAAGCCAGAAGAATTCAGTTCGCAAAGAACCCACCAACAGTAATCATGCTTGCTGGTTTGCAAGGTTCCGGTAAAACAACTCTTGTGGGAAAGTTAGCTTTATGGCTTAAAGAGCAGGGTCAAACACCACTGTTGGTTGCCTGTGACCTACAAAGACCAAATGCAGTTAATCAACTTCAAGTTATTGGTGAACGTGTTGGTGTTCCTGTATTTGCTCCTGAAGCAGGTAATGGATCTGGTAACCCAGTTAGCGTAGCTAAAGATTCAATCAAGCACGCTAAGCAGAAGCAGTTCTCCGTAGTCATCGTTGACACCGCCGGTCGTCTAGGTATTGATGAAGAACTAATGAAGCAGGCTAATGACATCAGGAAAGCAACTGATCCTGACGAAGTGCTATTTGTTATTGACTCAATGATTGGTCAAGACGCAGTCAATGTTGCTAAAGCCTTCGAAGATGGTGTTGGTATCACTGGCGTAGTTCTAACCAAGCTTGATGGTGATGCTCGTGGTGGTGCTGCTCTATCGGTTGCTCAAGTAACTGGCAAACCAATTCTGTTTAGTTCAACAGGTGAAGGCATGGATGCCTTTGAGCCTTTCTATCCAGATCGTATGGCATCTCGTATTTTGGATATGGGAGATATTCTCACCCTTATCGAGCAGGCTCAGAAATCTTTTGATGAAGAAGAAGCCATGGTCATGGCGGAGAAGATGGCTAAGGATGCCTTCACTCTTGAGGACTTCTTAGAGCAGATGCAACAGATCAGAAAGATGGGCTCAATCAAGAGCATGCTGGCCATGATGCCTGGAGCTGGAAAGCTCAAAGGTCAGCTAGATAACATCGATGAAAAAGAGATTGACCACACTGAGGCAATCATTAGAGCCATGACTCCTAAAGAGCGAAGAGATCCAAAGATTCTCAATGGCTCAAGAAGGCTTCGCATTGCCAAAGGTTCAGGTATGACTGTCACAGACGTCAACTCTCTAGTCAACAGATTTGAACAAGCAGCCAAGATGATGAAGACCATGGCTAAGGGTGGAAACCCAGGTATTCCAGGAATGCCTCCTGGTATGGGTAGGGTAGCAATGCCTAAGCAGAACAAGGGCAAGGCTAAAAAGGGAAGTAAGTCAGGTAATCCAGCCAAGCGAGCTGCTGAAATAGCCGGTATTCAACCTCCGAAGCAAGATAATTCAGGATCTTCCTTCGGTTTAGGCGGGTAGTTGGTTGCTCAGGCCAGTTATTTCTGGCACAATAGAGAGGTTGCCTGCAGCTTGACCCTCTAACCAAGCTGAATGGGCAACCCATTAGAGCTTTTCTACCGAGTGTGCCCCCACGCTCACGGTTGATTGTTCGCCCCAATTCATAAACAGGAGCATTGTGGCTGTAAAAATCCGCCTAAAGCGTCTCGGAAAACTGAAGACGCCTCACTACCGTATCGTCGTAGCAGATTCACGTAAAGCACGTGATGGTCGCGTTATCGAAGAGATCGGTCGTTACGTACCAACTAACCACCCATCAATCATTGAAGTCAACTCAGAGCGTGCTTTGTACTGGCTAGGTGTTGGTGCACAACCAACCGAGCAGGTACTAGCTCTTCTAAAGCTAACCGGTGACTACCAGAAGTCGAAGGGTGACGCATCTGCAAAGAACACCGTCCTACCTCAGATTCCTAAGGCAGTTTTCGCAGCTGACACAAAGAAGAAGCCAGTTCTAAAGCCTCGTGAAGAGATTGTTGTTAAGAAGCAGGCTGACAAGGTTGCAGAAGATGTAATCGATGCAGTTGTTGATGCAGCAGTTGCTGAAGGCAACCTAGAAGACGTTGTAGAAGCAGCCGCTGAAGTAGTTGCAGAAGTTGCAGCTGAAGAGGTTGCAGCAGAAGCAGCTGAAGTTGCTGCAGCTGAAGAAGTTTCAGAGGGTTCACCTGCTGAAGCTGAAGAAACCAAAGAGGCTTAATAAAGTGTTATCCGCTGCGCTCGAACACTTGGTCAAAGGTATTGTTGATCATCCTGAGGATGTCAACGTCACTGAACGCTCAACCAATCGTGGAGATTTGTTAGAGATTCACGTTCACCCTGACGACCTTGGCCGAGTGATCGGACGCAACGGACGCACTGCCAAAGCCCTCCGCACCATCATTAACGCTCTTGCCGATGGCAAGAAGGTGCGCGTAGACGTAGTAGATAACAATTTCTAAGCAGACCACCCTTCGGGTCGGTCGGTTATTAAAGGCCCACGGCCTAAAAGGTGCTATCAAGCTAGAGCTATACACCGACACCCCTAACGAACGTTTTGTTCCAGGTGCTACTTTCGAACTTCAAGTTCCAGAAACATCTCCTTGGCACGGTAAGTCAATTACTGTCAAAGAAATGCGTATGTATAACGCTCAGCCAGTTTTATTCCTTGAGGGAGTAGAAACTCGAGAAGCAGCTGAAACTCTAATCAAAGCCATTCTTTTAGTTGATCAAAACCTTGAAGAACTTCCAACTGAACCTGATGCTTGGTATGACCAGCAGTTAGTTGGACTAAGTGTTCTTCGTGATGGTGTTGAGGTTGGCTCAGTTGTTCGAGTTGAGCACTTCCCAGCTCAGGACATGTTGATTGTTCTAACCAAAGATGAGCGTGAAGTAATGGTTCCTTTTGTGAAGGCTATTGTTCCTGCAGTTGATATTGCAGCGAAGACAGTTACTGTGACCCCACCAAATGGTCTTTTTGAAGAGATTGAATCTGAGTAATGAAGATTCAAGCGGTAACGATATTCCCTGAATACTTCTCAGCACTAGATATCTCTCTGCTGGGTAAGGCCCAAGAAAACAAAGTAATTGATTTCAGGGCAGTAGATCTTCGTTATTACACCCACGACAAACACAAGACTGTTGACGATAGCCCTTATGGCGGTGGAGCAGGCATGCTCATGAAGCCAGAGCCTTGGGGAGAAGCCTTAGATGACCTACTAAAGCCTGATGGCTCAACTGTCTTGATTGTTCCTTCTCCTGCTGGTGAACTGTTCAAGCAGACAACAGCTCTTGAGCTTTCAACGAAAGAACACCTTGTTTTTGCCTGTGGTCGCTATGAAGGTATTGACCAGAGAGTCTTTGATTGGGCTAAAGATAAGGCTGAAGTAAGACTTGTAAGCCTTGGTGACTATGTCTTAAATGGTGGGGAAGTAGCTGCTCTAGCCATGATTGAGGCTATTGCTCGCCTGATTCCAGGGGTTATCGGTAATGCTGAGAGCCTTACCGAAGAGTCTCATTCAGATGGTCTTTTGGAGTATCCAAGCTATACAAAGCCTGCTTCGTGGCGAGGGCTGGATGTCCCTGAAGTACTTAGAGGCGGCAATCACGCTGAGATCGCTAAATGGCGTAAAGAGCAGTCTTTGGAGAGAACTAAGGCTGTTAGACCGGACCTTCTAGAGGGTTAGCGTTGCTTGGGCTGGGTTTTTGTGGCAAGATGTACAGGTTGCCTAAATAAAGCTCTGCCGCAGGGGAGATTAGGGAACAAGCAAAAACAAAGAAACTAACAAATACCCGTTATTGACCTGCAGGCAAGAACAGAAGGCAGAAAAATGCAAATTCTAGATTCAGTAGATCTACCAAACCTAAAGACCGATGTCCCAGCATTCCGCGTAGGAGACAACGTAAAGGTCCACGTAAACATCATTGAAGGTAACCGTAGCCGTGTGCAGGTTTTCCAGGGTGTTGTTATCCGTCGTTCAGGTTCAGGTGTCCGCGAGACATTTACCGTTCGTAAGGTAACTTTCCAGGTTGGTGTTGAAAGAACTTTCCCAATTCACTCTCCAGTTATCGACAAGATTGAACTTGTCTCACGTGGTGCTGTTCGCCGTGCGAAGCTTTACTACCTACGCGACCTGCGTGGTAAGAAGGCGAAGATCCGCGAGAAGCGCGACAACACAACTGCAGCTAACTAGTTCTTAGATAGTTCACAGGCAAGGGCAATATCCTTCCATCATGACTAAAAAAGAAAAAGTTGAAAAGCCAATCAAAGGCCCTTTCAAAGCCTCTCGAGAGAAGCTGAGAAAGATAAAGTCCAAGCACGTTCTGCTTGCCTTTGTTGTTGACACATTAGTAATCCTTGTCTCGGCTTTAGCAATCTCTTTTCTCATTAAGACATTCCTGATTAGAACTTTCTATATCCCATCGGGTTCGATGTTTGATACTTTGCAGATCAACGATCGAATTATGGTCAATCAGCTAGTTCCAGACATTATTCCTTTGGAAAGAGGAGACGTAGTCGTCTTCAAAGATCCAGGTGGCTGGCTTGGCATAGTTGAGAAGAAACCAATTACTAACCCAATAGCTCAAGTAGGCGACTTCCTGCTTTCAGTAGCTGGTCTAACTACACCTGATAACAACCAGCATCTTGTTAAGAGAGTTATTGGTAAAGGTGGAGATCGTGTTGTCTGCTGTGATGTCGATAACCGCATCACCATCAATGGCAAAGCAATCATTGAGCCATACCTTGCTAAAGATTCAAACCCTTCGAACACAGAGTTTGATGTGACAGTTCCTAAAGATTCTTTCTGGGTATTGGGAGATAACCGCGGCAACAGCGAAGATTCTAGATATCACGCTGACACACCAGGTAGAGGCTTTGTTTCAAAGAACTATGTTGTAGGACGTGCCTTTGTTATTTCTTGGCCTTTCCAACATTTCACCTGGTTAGATAACTATCCAAATGTCTTCAAAGACGTCCCAAAACCCAAGCCTTAGTTTCGAGAACTCGTTTTTTGAAACGGGTACTCGATTCATTATCGGCATAGACGAAGTTGGCAGAGGGTCAATAGCTGGACCAGTTGCAGTTGGCGTAGCCCTTTTAGATAACCAAAGAGATCTACAAAGTTGGCCTGAAAAACTCAAAGACAGCAAACTCATCTCCGAAAAAGTTCGGGAAGAGATTTACCCATTAGTTTCATCCTGGGTAAGCGGCTGGGCAGTTGGCATGGCAACCGTAGAAGAAATTGAAACCAAAGGCATTGTTGAATCCCTTAGCCTTGCTGGAACTAGAGCTTTAGAGCAACTAACAAGAGATCCATCACTTCGAGAAGCAATTGCCAAAGACGGAGTCATGCTGATTCTTGATGGTTCTCATAACTGGCTCGGTAATAAGTCGTTAGGCATGCCAGTTACCGTCAAGACCAAGGCTGACCGTGATTGTGTATCGGTAGCCTCAGCTTCAGTACTTGCCAAGGTCGCTAGAGACAAGCTCATGCATGAGATACACGAGGAGCACCCAAGCTTCGGGCTTGATTCAAACAAGGGCTATGCTTCAGAGAGCCACATTGCTGCCCTCAAGGAATATGGACCATCCCCAGTTCATCGCCTAAGTTGGCTAACCAAGATTCTTGCGAGATAGACTTTTACCCACATGGACGAGAACGATTTTGACGATTATGACCGCGAGGCAGAGTTAGCTCTGTTCCGCGAGTACAGAACAGTTGCTGACACCTTTAAGTACGTCATCGAAACTGAACGCAGACTTTATTTAGCTAACGAAGTTGAGTTCAAGCGAATAGACACAGCAACTGACTTTTACTTTGAACTAGTCATGAGCGATGTTTGGGTCTGGGACATCTATAGAACAGACAGATTTGTGAAGAGCGTAAGAGTTCTAACCTTCAAAGATGTAAATATTGAAGAACTTACAGGCAAGGCATTCGATCTTCCTAAAGAACTAACAGTCGGCGAATAGCCACCACTTCTCCACAACATCAAAGTTCTAAAACTCACGAAGAGATAATTCCCGCACACTCATCATGTGATTGATGAAAAACTAAAAGCAGCAGCAACCTGGAGCTTGCTATGTGAGCCGGGGGATTCCATGGCTGGCATGCTCAGAAGAATCCTTGGAGCTGAAGAATCTCTATACGAAATCAGAAGAGCCAAGTCTGCAAAAGACTTGATTCCACTTCTTCCAAACGACACATTCAGAGCACCACAATTTCTTTCCACTCTGGAAGATTCTCTTGAGTGCTGGAAGCGAAGACTCGCAATCGTTAATGTCGATAAAGCTATAGACACTCTTTCAACGCTCAACGGAACACTCCTCTCAGCAGAGTCAACACTTTGGCCTAAGGGTCTATTTGATTTAGGGGATTCAGCACCAGCTGTGCTTTGGGTTTTGGGGCAAGCAAACACATTGCAGAATCAAAAGACGCTTTCCATAGTTGGATCAAGAGTTGCAAGTAACTACGGATTGGAAGTAACCAGAGATTTAGTGAATACAGCTGTTACAAGAGACTTTGTGATTGTTTCAGGCGGTGCTCTTGGAATAGATGCCAGTGCTCACAAGAACGCTTTGTCTTTCGATGGCAAAACTATCGCAATCATGGCTGGGGGATTAGACAGGTTGTATCCAGCAAAGAATCTGGATCTGTTTCAAGAGATTCAACAATCCGGTGCAGTAATTTCCGAGATGCCTCCAGGCATTGCTCCTGCCAGATGGAGATTCCTGCAACGAAACAGATTGATTGCTGCAATTGGACAAGCAACAGTTGTGGTTGAAGCCGGCTTCAGGTCTGGCTCAATTAACACTGCAGGTCATGCAAACGAACTAGACAAACCAGTTGGCGCTGTCCCTGGCCCCATCAACTTCACTAGATCAGCTGGCTGCCATCGCCTAATCAAAGAACGAAGAGCTGAGCTCATAAGCACACCGTCTGATCTTGAGGAGTTACTTGGGATTGGATCGAAAGAAGTTGCAAGCGCGTATCAACTCGGCGGGCTTCAGACGAGAGCTCTAGATAGTTTTGGTTCCTTCGAACAAGGAGTTGAAAGAGTTGCTCAGATATCGGGAATGACTCTGAATGAGGCGGGGTTTGCTCTCGATTCTCTCTCAAGGCTTGGTTTGGTCGTTCAGACATCCAACGGATGGGTTAAGACTTCAAATACGCTTTGATGTATGCAGAGTGAAATAGCACTTCAAGGGCAGCGGTTCGCTGACAACCTTGACGCTGCTCGCGGCTACTCAGCAAACACTGTAAAGAGCTATCTAAGTGATGTTCTAGATCTTGCGGGTTATCTTGCCAGTAAAGAAGTTACTCAGGTAAAAGACATTGACCTAGAACTTCTTAGAGACTGGCTTTGGGAAGTCAGCCAACGGCAATCTGCAAAGAGCACACTAGCTAGAAAGAGTGCAGCGATTAGATCATTCACTGCTTGGTTAGCTTCAGAGGATTTAGTCGTGGCTGACCCTGGTCAAAGGCTCAAGTCACCGAAGGCAGATAGACATCTTCCAAAGGTTGTTGCTAAAGAGTCTTTAGATGATGTCTTTGGGCAACTAAAGGCTTTAGCTAGCGAAGGCGATGCATCTGCAGTTCGAGACCTGCTGGTATTTGAGTTGCTGTACGCAACTGGTTGTCGTGTGAGTGAACTCTGCGGTTTGAATTTGGTTTCAGTTGACCTCGGTCGAAATATCCTTCGTGTTATTGGTAAGGGTTCAAAGGAAAGAGTAGTTCCATTCGGTTTGCCAGCTAGAGATGCTTTAGACAGATGGCTCGATGTTAGAGGTGCACTCAACCCAGCACCAGGTGAGCAAGCACTGCTACTAAATACCAGAGGCAAAAGACTTGGAGTTAGGTCTGTTTATCAATTGGTAGCAAGTCTTCTGATAAACACTTCAACAGGAGTTGCAGGCCCTCACACTCTCAGACACACAGCAGCCACTCATCTACTTGATGGAGGAGCAGACCTTCGAGCTGTTCAGGAACTTCTTGGACATGCAAGTCTTGGTACCACTCAGATTTACACTCACGTGTCGGTAGACAGACTCAGAGCTGGATATAAGAACGCTCATCCTCGAGCTTGATATACAAGTCTTGATGGACTCAGCCCTCCGATAAGAGCCAGGGGAGAGAAGTAGCCGGCTTCTGATTTGGTCCCGAAATGCAGACAAGTTTGAGAGCAGTGCCAAAGGTATTCAGGGTCTGGTTCACAAACCAAACCAATGTCTTCACCCATCAAGACAAATGCTCCTTCAACCAAAGCTGAGCAGACTGGTTCCAAGGAGGCGGTCAGGCTGTTGCCGAACCTAACTGATATGACGTTCCGATAGCCAACCTTGCCAACGAAGCTGATCTCGCCATCGGCAGGGGATAGAACGGGTTCTCCAATCTGGGTAGCAAGATCAATGCCCCGATGGCCTTCGCCATACTCACTCATGGGGGCGATGTAGTGATTTATGGTGTCTTCGGGGCCTTGGAAAGCGAGGGGCATGGCTAAAGGGAGCTCTTGGACTGAGGAATTTGCTGCAGATACGGCTAATGTGCTGCTTATAAGTAGCAGGAAAATGGTCTTTTTGATGGTCATGGCTCAATTATTGGTTCGGCTTTGGATGATGGGATTCAAACCCAACATAGGGGTGGAAAACCCCTGAATACCGCTGCTATGCTTATAACTAGCGGTCAGCCGTAAAATCCTTTGAAGAAATTCTTGGGTTTTTTATGTGCAGGCCGACTTCGCGTGTCGAACAACATACCGATTTGTCAGTCCCAAAGCTTCACGGGTAAATCGGATGCGGCACCAGGTGTGTTGAGCAACCGCTTTTCACAATCAACTGATCGGCGCATTATTGTGCCATAAAGGAGATACTGCCATGGCAGTAGTAACCGTTCGCCAGCTGCTAGACAGCGGTGTTCACTTTGGTCACCAGACCAGACGCTGGAACCCTAAGATGAAGAGATTTATCTTAACTGATCGTTCAGGCATCTATATCATTGACTTAGCTAAGTCACTAACCCACATCGACCAGGCATACGAGTTCACTAAGAATCTTGTTGCTTCAGGTGGATCAATCATGTTCGTTGGAACTAAGAAGCAGGCTCAGGAAGCTATTGCTACTGAAGCACAGCGTGTGAACATGCCTTACATCAATGAGCGTTGGTTGGGTGGTCTATTGACCAACTTCCAGACTGTCTCAAAGCGTCTAGCTCGTCTAAAGGAACTTGAAGTCATGGACTTCACTGACAAGAAGACAAGCGGATACACAAAGAAAGAACTTTTGATTCTTAGCCGTGAAAAGGTAAAGCTAGAAAAGACTCTTGGTGGTGTTCGCACACTAACTAAGGTCCCTTCAGCTATCTGGGTTGTTGACACAATCAAGGAGCACCTAGCAATTACTGAAGCGAAGAAGCTTGGTATTCCTGTTATCGGAATCCTAGACACCAACTGTGATCCAGATGATGTAACTATCGGTATTCCAGGAAACGACGATGCAATTCGTTCAGTTCACCTACTTACCCGCGTTATTGCTGATGCTGTTGCAGAAGGTCTAAAGGAACGTCACTCAAAGCCAGAGACTGCACAGCCTCTAGCTGACTGGGAGCAGGCTCTTCTAGACAACGCAGCTCAGAAGGAAGCGTACCTAGCTAAGGAAGCAGCAGCAGCTGTTGACGCACCTGCAGCAGATGCAGTTGTTGAGACTCCTGCAGAAGCTGTTGAATCAACCGAAACTACAAAGGAAGCTGAATAATCATGGCTAACTACACAGCAGCAGATGTGAAGACTCTGCGCGATCGCTCAGGCGCTGGAATGATGGACTGCAAGGGTGCTCTTGATGAGGCTGATGGCAACATCGATAAGGCGATGGAGTTCCTTCGCCTTAAGGGCCTAAAGGGTGTTACCAAGCGTGAAGGAAGAACAACAAGCAACGGTATCGTTCTTGCTCGTGTTGCTTCAGGCAAAGGTTACCTAATCGAACTAGCTTGTGAGACTGACTTTGTTGCTAAGGCAGACAAGTTCGTTGCTCTTGGTGAAATGATTGCTGACGCTATCGCAGCAGCTGGTGCAGAGACTGTTGAAGCAGCTCTAGCATCTCCTGCAGCAGGTAGAACTGTTGGCGATGCAATCACTGACGAAGCTGCAATCATGGGCGAGAAGGTAGAACTTCGCCGTCTAGCAGTTATCGCAGATGACAACATCGATGCATACCTTCACCGCACATCAAAGGACCTACCTCCACAGGTTGGTGTTCTAGTTGCATTCAAGGGTTCAAACGTTGAAACTGCTCACGATGTTGCAGTACACATCGCAGCATTCAGCCCAACATACCTAACCGCAGCAGATGTTCCAGCTGAGATTGTTGAGACTGAGCGTCGTATCGCAGGCGAAACTGCACGTAACGAAGGCAAGCCAGAAGCTGCCCTAGAGAAGATCGTTGAAGGACGCGTAAAGGGTTTCTTCAAGGAAAACTGTCTACTAGAGCAGGACTTTGCTAAGGACAACAAACTAAGCGTTGCTAAGGTCCTAGAGCAGAACGGCCTAACCGTCTCAGGTTTCGTACGTTACCGCGTAGGTGCATAAGACAAATAGCTTGAAATTGAATTGGCTCGGTCTGTAAAGACCGAGCCTTTTCATTTGCGGGCCTAAACTAGATAAGAACAGGTCTTTGAGAGGGATAAGCATGCCATCAACCCCACGTCGCGTTTTATTGAAGTTATCCGGTGAAGCCTTCGGAGCTGGCAGTTTGGGTGTTAACCCAGATGTTGTTTCAGCTATTGCTAAAGAGATTGCAGATGCAGCTAAAAAGGTTGAAATTGCAATTGTTGTTGGTGGAGGAAACTTCTTCAGAGGAGCAGAACTCAGCCAGCGTGGTATGGATAGATCACGTGCTGACTACATGGGTATGTTGGGTACAGTCATGAATGCTCTAGCCCTGCAGGACTTCCTGGAACAAGCTGGTTGTGACACTAGAGTTCAGTCAGCAATCTCAATGGCCCAGGTTACTGAGCCTTACATTCCTCTAAAAGCTATCCGTCACATGGAAAAGGGAAGAGTTGTAATCTTCGGTGCAGGTGCTGGTCTTCCATACTTCTCAACTGACACTGTTGCAGCTCAAAGAGCTCTAGAGATTCATGCCGCAGAAGTTCTTGTTGCTAAGAACGGTGTTGATGGAGTTTACTCAGCAGATCCTAAGAAGGACCCAAAGGCTAAGAAGATTGAGGAGCTTACTTACCAGGAAGCTCTAATCAAGAAGCTAAAGGTTGTTGACTCAACTGCTTTCAGTCTTTGCATGGATAACAACATGCCTATGGTTGTGTTTGGTATGAAGCCTGAAGGTAACATCACCAAGGCACTTCTAGGTAAGAACATCGGCACACGCGTAAGAGCGTAATTTTTTAGATTCACAAACAAGGAGAAACATGATCAACGAAATCTTGGCAACCGCCACGGAGAAAATGGGTAAAGCTGTCGAGTCAGCTAAAGAAGACTTTGCAACTATTAGAACTGGTAGAGCAAACCCTGCTCTATTCCAGAAGCTAATGGTTGATTACTATGGCACACCAACCGCTCTATCTGCCCTTGGTTCAATTGCTAACCCTGAAGCCAGAACAATCGTTGTTACTCCTTACGACAAAGGTGCTCTTGCTGCTATTGAAAAAGCAATTAGAGACATGCCTAACCTCGGAGCGAACCCAACTAACGATGGTGCTCTGGTTCGAGTTACTCTTCCAGATCTAACTGAAGAACGTCGTAAAGAGTATGTGAAGGTTGTAAAGACCAAGGCTGAAGATCACAGAGTTGCTGTTAGAAACATCAGACGCAAGGCTAAAGATGATCTAGATGCTCTAAAGAAAGATGGTTTAGCAGGAGATGATGATCTATCTCGTGCTGAAAAAGAACTTGAAGCTATAACTAAGACCAACGTTGACAACATCGACGAAGCGCTAAAGCGTAAAGAAGCAGAACTTCTCGAGGTCTAGTTGAGTACTCAGGAAGCTAAAGGTAGATCTTTATCCCAAGCCGTCATATTTGGGCTATTGCTCTCAGCCTTGTTCTTAGCTTCGGTACTTATCGTTAAAGAACTCTTCATATTCGTTCTGGCTACCGCTGTTGCCGTGGGTGCTTGGGAACTATCAACCGCTCTTAGACAAAAGAATTGGCATGTTCCTAGAATTCCAGTGACTATTGGTTCACTGATTGTAATTCCATTGACTTATTACGGAGGGGAGCGCGCTCAGTGGCTAGGCGTATTGGCCATTGTTGGAGCACTGGTTGCCTGGCGAAGCCTTGAACTTCTAATCAAGCGTGGCACTCTAAAGAGATCTTTCTCTGAAGCCTTCAAGGACTTCTCCGCATCTGCTTTTGTTGTTATCTACCTTCCACTGACTATGAGCTTCGCTTCTCTTTTGTTCAGAGAACCAGCTCACAATGGCTTTGTTGAAGGTAAATATTGGATTATCACCTTTGTTACCACCGTAATTTTGATTGACAGCAGTGCCTACCTTTTCGGAAGGAAACTAGGTAAGCACCCAATGCTTCCAAAGGTTAGCCCTAAAAAGAGTTGGGAAGGCTTTGCCATCTCCGCTCTGTTTGGTTTGGCAAGTGCCACTCTTCAGACAGTTTGGCTACTTCAGCTGCCATGGTGGTTTGGAATGGTAATTGGCTCAGTGCTCATAATGTCTGCTGTTCTTGGTGACTTTGCTGAATCTCTTATCAAGAGAGATCTTGGGGTCAAGGACATGTCTTCTCTAATCCCAGGTCATGGTGGAATTATGGACCGCCTTGACTCGATGCTTCCTTCTGCTCTTAGCTCCTACCTATTAATGGCGCTAAGTGTCCGTTTGTTCTAGTGAGACTTGAGAGAATAGACAAGTGAGTTACGCATTCGTTCAATCAGGTAAGAAGAAACTTGGCTATGCAATGGAAGAGGTTGATGCCTTTCTAGAGCTTGCTAGACAGCAATACAACGACCCTTCAAGGCAGCTAGTTAGCTCATTGGATGTTAGATCAATCCGATTCAAACTAGTCATGAACGGATATTCAATATCAGTCGTTGATGCAGCCTTAGAAAAGCTTGAAGATGCATTCGCAGCCTCAGAGTTCAGCAAAGAAGTGCGTTCACAAGGTTTCTTTGAGTTCGAGGAAGATCTAGACAACCTTCGAAAAGATCTGGTTGCTCGCTGTAGTAGAGGTAACAAGAAGAAGTTCTCTAAGCGTAAGTATCCAAATAAGGGCTATAACGTCAAACAGGTTGATAAATTCTGTTCTCAACTGGGGAAATCCTTAGAAACTAAGGGAGACTTGTCAGTAAAGGAAGTAAGAACTGCTACTTTCAAATCCAAGAGAGGTGGCTATGCAGAATATCAAGTTGACGCATTCCTTGAGTCGGTTGTTGAAAGCATCCAACGCCAACAAGCGATTCAAAAGAGTAATCGCTAGTTCTCTAACTCTTTCTCTTCTACTTGGTCTAAGTTCTGCCATATCTCAAACTGCAGTTGTTGCTGCAGCCACAGGAACAAAAGCAACAGCTCTCTTGTCCAAACTTCCAGTAAAAGGTAGAGCGCCTAAGACAGGTTATGACAGGGATCTATTTAGTGATGGCTGGGGCAAGATTGGCGAGTGTGATGCTCGGAACTTCATTCTTCGCAGAGACCTAAAGTCAATTACTTGGAAGGCATCACCACCTTGCACCGTTGCAACCGGAATTCTCAACGACCCTTATACCGCTAGGAAGATTTACTTTGTTAGAGGTGTGAGCACCTCTAATGATGTGCAGATTGATCACGTTGTTGCTGTAAGTGATGCTTGGCAGAAAGGTGCTCAGAAGCTCTCATTTAGCCAAAGGTATTCCTTCTATAACGACCCGCTAAATCTTCTAGCCGTTGATGGTCCAACCAACCAGAGCAAGAGCGATAGCGATGCAGCGTCTTGGTTGCCACCTAATCGAAAATACTGGTGTTCTTTTGTGGCTAGACAGATAGCTGTAAAGCACAAATACAAGCTTTGGGTAACCTCAGCAGAGCGAGATTCAATGTCCAGAGTGCTCAAGACATGCCCTAAACAACTGGTTCCTAAGGGCTAATAGGCCTTTCTATAGCCCGAATCACACCCTTGAGGTAAACTTGAGTTTTGAGCACAGGCGGTGAATAAATGGGTAGATACGAGCTGGTTAGACCATCTCTTTCTAAACGCATTATTCAGCGTATCTTCGGGAAGAGCTTCAGTCCTAAACTACAAGAACTTCAAATAGCCAAGAAATTCAAGCTTGCTATTGCCAACCTGCTAGCCATCTCATTTGTTGCAGGCTATGCCATGGTCACAGTTATTGACCCTTACGGGGGAGCCCTAAACTCCGCTTACGCCTACAACTCCACCTACTCGAACACAGGTGAAGAAGATCAGATTTATGGCTTCACAGCCCAGCAGAAGATTAGTTTCAAGCGTGGTGGATGGTCTATCGTCACAGGAGATGAAGCAGCTGCTATCTATGTAGCGAACGCAGCAACACCTGAAACTGGAACAATCAAAGAGTTTGCCTATGAGCTTGTTCTATCCAACTCCTGGGGAAGAGACCAGTATTCCTGTCTAGTAGCCCTATGGGAGAGAGAATCTAACTGGAGATGGGATGCTCTAAATAGAAGCTCTGGAGCCTATGGAATTCCCCAATCACTTCCTGGTAGGAAGATGGCTGAGATGGGAGCTGACTGGGTAACTAACCCAGAGACTCAGGTTCGCTGGGGTGTGAACTACATCAAGAACCGTTACGGTGCTCCTTGTGGAGCTATGGCTCACTCCAACAAGTTCAACTGGTACTAAAGCGTGGGTAGAAACAATAAACCTAAAGGTTTCAAGAAGTCTGAGCAAGATGATGAGCCTATGGACATCATTAGATTAAGAGATGGCATCAAGAGAACAGAAATCAAAAATGGCACTGAGTTCTATGTTCAAACTACCTCAGGCAACAACAATGAAGAATCTAAGAAGTGGATTTGTCCTTTCTGTTCTCTTACCTTTGGAACAGGTATTGCTCACGTTGTTGCCTGGGAGAGCGCTTAC
This sequence comes from Rhodoluna sp., assembly GCA_044373385.1. GTDB lineage: Bacteria > Actinomycetota > Actinomycetes > Actinomycetales > Microbacteriaceae > Rhodoluna. The sequence continues at coordinate 46,420 of JBILQF010000007.1, read as the reverse complement.
GGTCCTGAGAAGAGACGTCACTTCCACAATCAATGTTGGAATAAGTTTCAAGGCAGATTATTTTGAGCCAAATAGAAATACGTTCATCGGTTGAATTACCCTCTAACCGAATACCGCTAACCCTAAGAACAGCCGACGGGTTAGAGCTAGTTGCAGAGTTAGCCTTACCAGTTGATAAAGCTCCGGTAGCAACTTTGATTATGCTGCATCCACTACCTACTGCTGGTGGCTTTATGGACTCACATATCTATCGCAAGGCAGCTAATCGATTACCAGCTCTTGCAGATCTAGCGATTCTTAGATTCAATACCCGTGGGACTACTTCTCCTCATGGAACCAGCCAAGGATCTTTTGACGGGGGAGTTTCAGAAAGATTTGATGTTGAAGCAGCGGTGAGATATGCACTTGAAAACAACCTTCCAAACATTTGGCTAGTGGGCTGGTCATTTGGAACAGAACTAGCTTTGAAGTATGGCCCTGATCTAGCTGTATTAGGAGCAATACTTCTATCTCCACCACTACACAGAACTAGCGTCGATGAACTTCAGAGATGGAACAAAGTAGATAAAAAACTCGTTGCACTTATTCCTGAGTTAGATGATTATCTAAAACCAGATGAAGCGGCAGTTAGATTCTTAGTGATCAATGAAATTGAACTAATCAATGTGGCAGATGCAAAGCATCTATGGGTGGGGGAGAGTGCAACTAAGACGGTGCTCGACGAGATAGTTAGAATCACTAACCCAGGAAGTTTTCCATTACCTGAGTTTTATCCGGCCTAAAGTTTGTCTTGCCTAGGAACCCATACTTCACGAATAACCAGAAGTATGGTTGCAGCTGTTGGGATAGCCAGTAGAGAACCCAAGATTCCAGCTAAAGAGCCACCAATAAGGGCAGAAACAATGATTACGGCTGTTGGCACATCTACTGCCTTCTTCAGCACCCTTGGGGCTACTACATAGGCTTCAATCTGGATGTAGAGCAAGAGAGCTACTGCGACGGCGATAGTTGTCTCCGCAGGTGAGGTTGCTGCTGTAATCAGGATCACAATTGCTGCTCCGGTTATAGAACCAATAATTGGGATAAGCACAAGTAAGAAGTTGATGAATGCTAGAACTACAGCAAATTCAACTCCAGCAATCATTAGAACTGTGAACAGGATAGATGTGTTGATCGATGAAACCACAACCTGTCCCATCACATAGCGACCAACTGAGCCGATCACCTTGTCAACGATGCCTTCAAGCTTTTCTCTTGATGATTTAGCAACAAGAGTGATACCAACTCTCTTGATGCTTGGCAGAGCAGCCATGAAGTAGAGGGTAAGGATAGTCACAGTTAGGAATCCAACTGCACCGTTCAAGATTGACAGACCCACCTGAACCACTCCACCAAGAAGTGTTGGCCAGTTCTTGTTATCTACTAAAAACTCTCCAGCACCATTAAGTGCTGTGCCGATAGCTCCACCTAGTCTTGAGTCAATGCTTTCAACCCAAGGGAGCTTTACAAACTCTCTCATCAACTCAGGGAGGTTTGCGATGAAGCTTCCAGCCTGGGATGCCAGTGGAGGAAGAATTGCGAAGATAACTGCACTCAAAAGTGCAAAGACTCCAACAGCAACTATTGCTATTGCAAGCCCACGCTTTTTAACTCTCTTCTGGAGTAGCTGAACCATTGGCTCTAGCCCAAGAGTTATAAACAAAGCAGTAATTATTGAAGTTATGATTCCGGCAAGAGAAACAACAGCGCTTCCAAGGGCAAGAGCTGCTAGAACTCCAACAGCACCTAAGAAACCAACTTGAAATGCGTGGGTGATTCTGGTGTTCTTTGTTTCTTGCATCACCGCTCCTTAGCTCTACTTGATGTCTTTACTGACCTGGTCAATAACCTGCTTTAGGTTACCGAGATAAACCATTATGCTCTCACGTTCCTGAGCTAGTTTTCGCTCAGCGCTTTCCATTATGTGAAGTCGTTCTTTAACCTTTGCTTGAGTAGCAGTAAGAATAGCTCTCGCCTCACTCTCAGCAGCAACAATAATTTCTTCTGCCTTGTTTCTAGCTTCTTCGGTGGTTGCCTTATTAATAGACCTTGCAGCTGCTTCAAGCGTTTCTGCTTCCAAGCGAGCAGTTGCAACCTTGGTTAGGGCGGTTGAAAGTTGAGCATTGGCATCATCTAGGTAACGCTGAGTTTGAGCAACCGCCTCTTGATACTTCTTTTGATAACTAGCTTCCGCTTCTGCTCTTCTGGCTGTTAGTTCAAGATCTAGATCGATTCTTTCCTGTTCGCTAAGTAGCGCAGAGGTCAGTGTTGGGCTAATTGGTTGAGTTAGTTGACGTTCGAGAATCAGTCTTCGCTCTGCTAATTCTCTTGCTGAGTTTGCTTCTCTAAATTCAATATCACGTTTAGCCGTTGCTCTCATTCGGGCTACCTCAGTAGAGACAGCACCTCGGATAGCTCCCGCTTCACGAGTTGCGTCTTCAATAAGTCTTTGAGCTTCAACATTTGCTTTGGCCAGAGTCTCGTCATAGTCAGCTTTAGCTGAGTTTAGGATTCTTTCTGATCTACGCTGAGCCTCTGCTACCAGCTCGTCGTAGTATTCCTGACCATCAGTCTTCTGTTGGTCAAGTTCTGCAGTGACACCATCTAGGACGCCTTTGCGCTCTGCTTCAGCATCGGCAACTAATCGGAGGGCCAATTCCTCGGCATTACTTAGGATTTGCGCAGCTTTTGCTCCAACTCCTGCATAACTAGGGCTTTTTGCCTCTTGAGCGTCTGTTTCAAGCTCAATTAGGCGATTCTGGGCTTCTCTTAGCTCTGTAGCCAACTGATTGTTCAGATTGGTCAGATTTATAAGCTCTTTACGGAAATCCCTTATAGAGTCGTCGACTAGACCGCGGTCATAGCCACGCATCACTAGCGGGAAATCAGTCTCATCGGCTGCCAAGGGTGCTCTCCTGGGGCTTGGGTAGAATAGACGGGGTCGTCAATCAACCCAAGTTTAGCCTGAAAGGAGCATTATGCGTTTTGTTATAGCCACAGTGCTCCTAATAGCCTCAGGTATCAGTGTTTTACTGGGCTTTGCTATACGTGAGCCATTTGCCGAAAGCACAGGCCACAGGGTCGAATTCGAGGTTCCGAAAGCCTATTCATACGTCCTAATCCCTAACAGCACCCTGACTTCCTTTGAAGGGGAGGTTTCAATTGAAGCTAGCGGTAAGGACGAGATTTTCTATGCTGATGCTCGCGAGAGAGACATTCAGGACTGGATTGGAACCTCTAACTACTCACGACTTAACCTCAATCAGAAGACCTTTGAACCTGATGTGAGCACAGTAACCTCAGGTGGCCTTGATGCAGACCCAGCAGGGAGCGACATGTGGCGAAGCCAGCTAACTGTGAAGAACAAGCTACTGAACGTAGTAACCATGTTTGATGACACTGCTGTTCTATTGGCAAGCCACGGACTCAGCAGAGCTCCAGAAAAGATTGCAGTGATTTGGGATTCAAAGCCATTGATTAATTGGCCCCAGGTTCTAGTAATCGGTGGATTTGTTTTGCTCCTAGCAGCACTGATCATGAACTACGTGGCGTTCCGCCACATTAGAAAACTTCGTGGGCCTAGAAGAAGAATCCCTAAGTCACCTACCGGCCCTAGATATCGCCGCAAGATTCAGCAGAACGTTCCAGTTCGAGGCAGAAGAGCCCTTGGCAAATCAAATAGAAGAAGATTTATGGCAGCACCGGTAGCCGTTGTATCGCTATCTCTATTAGCTGGCTGTTCCTCTCCAACTGCTGAAGTTGAGAAACCCAAGTATGAGTCAGTAAATGTCGTTGTCACCGAAGCTCAACTTCAGAGAATCATCGCTGATGTTGCCACCACAGTTAAAGATGCAGATGCCAGTAGAGACGACAAGGCCTTAGTTGAGAGAGTGGCAGGCTCAGCTCTGCAGATCAGAAGAGTTCAGTATTTACTTCAGTCAAAGAGCAACAAGATTCCTAAGCTTCCTGCAATTGTTGCTAACCCAATAACTGTTGCTCTTCCTATGGAATTACCTGCACCTGAACTTGGCTGGCAACCTAGAACACTCATGGTTGTGACAAAGTCTGAATCTAAAACAAGTGCTCCTCAAATGCTTGTGTTGCAGCAGAACAGCCCAAGAGAGAACTACAAGCTCTGGTATCTCATTGACTTGCTACCTGATGAAAACTTCCCTAACGTAGCCGCTCAAGCCGTAGGAGCACTTCCGGTTGCTAAAGATGACTCTTTCCTGGTAACACCTCTAAAGAGCATTCCATTTAAATATGGAGACACACTAAACAAGGGTCTTGACAGTAAGTTCGCACCTGAATTTGACTTGGACTCGGACGAGTTCTATGCAGAACTATCTGAATCTCAGATTCAACAGAAAAATGAAGTTGAAAAAGTAGGTTCAAAGATTAAGTTCCAGCATTCTTTAGGCAGCCAAAACATACTCGGTCTTCAAACAGTTGAACGTGGTGGATTGATTGCACTAACCATGAACGACACTTCAACCATCACACCAAAGGCTCAAGGAGCTGCGGTATCTGTGAAGGCACTAGATCAGAAGTTGCTACTTGGTTCTCTTGGAAGTTCAACGGGCCTAAAAATTGTTTATAGCAACATGCTGCTCTTCTATGTTCCTGAATCAGGATCAGACGAAAAGATTCGACTTGTTGGTGCATCTCAGGGTCTACTAAGCGTTCGGTCAATAAATTGAGCGACATGAATTCACAAATGCGTGGTGGAGTGGATTTATCTTCTCTGGCAAACAAAGTTGTCCAAGAAAAGCTTGCAAACACCAGCACAGTTCAAGTGGATCAGGGCAGAAGAGTCAAAGTTCCAGCATTTGCTGTTGACCTGAACGAAGGCAACCTAAAACCAATCATTGAGATCTCTTCAATAGTTGCTGTCGTAGTTTCCTTTTACAACCCAGATAATGCTGAAAGCATGACGCTAACTGGGAAACTAGAAAAGCTAGCCAACTCCTCAGATGGCAAGTGGTTACTAGCCAAAGTAGACATTAAATCCAATGCCAAGATTGCTGAAGCCTTCGGAGTAGACCTTCCTGCAACTGTTGCAGTAATCCTCGGTGGTGAACCAAAGCCGCTATTCCAAGGCGACCAGATTGAGTCTTCTCTGGTTGATTTCATCGGCAAACTAGTTGATGTGGCTGCTTCTCAAGGCCTTAATGGAACCCTAGAAGTCGATGGTCCTGAGCCAACAGAAACAGAACCTCAGCTATCTGCATCAGAGCAAGCTGCACTAGATGCCATGGATCAGGGTGACTTTGGGGCAGCTGTCAAGATTTACGAAGAAGAACTAAAACAAAACCCAGGCAACGAAGAACTAGTTGCTCGTTTAGCTCAGGTCAAACTTGTTGAGAGAACATACAGCGGAGATATGGAGAAGGAACTCTCTATTGAACCAAAGACTGTTGCTGAAGCAATGCGTAAAGCAGACTTCCAACTTGCAGTTGGTCAATCTGAAGAAGCCTTTGAACTTTTACTTACCTGGTTTGATAAAGCTAACTCGGATGAGAGAGCAGCACTATCTTCACTCTTCTTAGAACTATTCAACGCTGTTGGTAAATCACATCCAGCAGTAGTTGAAGCTCGTAAGTTACTTGCAGTTAAGTTGTTCTAGTCATGACTGTTTATCTTGACTATGCAGCAACTGCACCACTTCGTAAAGAAGTGTTTGAATGCTACGCAGAGCATCTACAGAACCTAGGTAACCCTTCTTCTGTGCACAGCACTGGTCAAAGAGTTCGTAGAGCTTTAGAAGAAGCTAGAGAGTCTGTAGCAAGATCAGTTGATTGCAATAGAAGTGAAGTTATCTTCACCGCTGGTGGAACTGAGAGCGACAACCTTGCTATCAAGGGTCTCTACTGGCAAAGAAATAGTGATGTCCCCGTCCGACCTTTGATAGTTTCTTCCGGAACAGAACATCATGCCTCTATTGATCCAATGGAGTGGTTACAAAATCATGATGGTGCTGAAATTGTTTGGCTACCGGTTGATTATCAAGGAATTATTGATTTTGCCTTCTTTGAGAAGTTCTTAGAAGAAAACCACGAAAGAGTTGCGTTAGTTAATTTGATGTGGGCAAACAATGAAACTGGTGTTGTTACAGACATGGCAAAGGTTGTTGCAATCGCTAAGAAGTATGACATTCCAGTTCATTCAGACGCTATTGCTGCTTTCGGTCACATCCCAGTAAGTTTTGCAAACTCTGGGCTCAGCACCATGAGCATCTCTGCCCACAAGGTTGGTGGTCCAGTTGGAGCAGGAGCTCTAATAGTTTCTAGAAGCACAAAGCTTGTTTCAATCATTCACGGTGGTGGGCAAGAGCGAGGCATGAGATCTGGAACCATGAATGCTCCAGTTGCTAAAGCCTTTGCTCTTGCTGCTGAACTTGCTGTTGCTGAACTAGAACCTGAAACAAAAAGACTCTCTGCACTTCGTGATCGCTTAGTTCAAGGTGTGTTAGCACTCTCTCCACTTGCTCATCACACAGCAACTGATTCAAAACGTATGCCACACAATGCACACTTCACCTTTGAAGGATGTTCGGGGGATTCACTTCTGTTCCTCCTAGATCAGCAAGGTGTTTGTGTATCTGTTGGATCTGCCTGTCAGGCAGGAGTAAATGGTCCATCACATGTTCTTGTTGCTATGGGTAGAACAGAGCGAGAAGCACTCGGTTGTATTCGCATGACTTTAGGTAAAGACAGTACTGATGCCGATATTGATGCAGTCTTAGCAGCACTACCGAAAGCACTTGATGGTGCTACTAGAGCGGGACTTACGAGTTAAGAGAGAATTAGGTCATGAAGGTATTAGCAGCAATGAGTGGTGGCGTTGATAGCGCTGTTGCCGCTGCTCGTGCTGTTGAAGCAGGACATGAAGTAGTCGGTGTTCACCTAGCTCTATCTAGAATGCCTGGCACTTTAAGAACTGGTTCTAGAGGTTGTTGCACAATCGAAGACAGCATGGATGCTCAAAGAGCAGCCAACGTAATTGGCATTCCTTATTACGTATGGGATTTCAGCGAGAGATTCAAGCTAGAGGTAGTCGATGACTTCATCAGCGAGTATGAAGCTGGTAGAACTCCCAACCCTTGTATGAGATGTAATGAGCGAATTAAGTTCGCAGCTCTTCTAGAAAAAGGTTTAGCACTTGGTTTTGATGCAGTCTGCACAGGTCACTACGCAAGTATCTTGACTGATGATGAAGGCAACCTTGAACTCCATAGATCTATGGCTCTAGCCAAAGATCAAAGCTATGTCTTAGGTGTTCTAACTGCTGAGCAACTACAGCATTCAATGTTTCCTCTAGGTCACACAGCAAGCAAGGACTTAATCAGAGCAGAAGCAGCAGAACGTGGACTATCGGTAGCTGCTAAACCAGACTCGTATGACATCTGCTTTATTCCTGAAGGGGATACCCAAGATTGGCTAGCTGATCGTCTCGGAAACACAACAGGTGAAATTGTTGATATGCAGGGCAATGTTCTGGGAGAACACAAAGGTGCTCATGGCTTCACAGTTGGTCAGAGAAAAGGTCTTCAGTTAGGAAGACCAGCTGCTGATGGCAAACCTCGTTATGTATTAGCGGTAGATGTGAAGACAAACAAAGTAGTCGTTGGACCTCAGCAGGCTCTAGCGGTAGTTGAACTTACGGGTAACAAGTTCACTTGGTGCGGCAAGCCTAAGGAAAACCCAGAAGTATTCTTCCCAGCCCATGTTCAAGTAAGAGCTCATGGCGAACAGGTTGCTTGTGAAGTAGCAGTTGTTGATGGAGCCATGGTCATTAGATGTGATGAACCTATCTATGGAGTAGCTCCAGGACAAACTGCAGTGATTTACCTAGGCACCAGAGTCCTTGCACAGACCACAATTGATCACACAGTGTCTGCTGTTGACTCTTTTTCAACAGCCTCGGCGAGTATTGGCTCTAGTGTCAATGGTGCTGTTTAGGCTTATCAGGTGCCAGAGAAACCAGCTACCCGCATCGCCTTTTTAGTAGATGAAATCAATAAGCACCGTCGCGCCTATTATCAGGAGAACACGGTTTTAATCAGCGATGCTGAATATGATGCCTTGATGGCAGAACTTGAACTTCTTGAATCAAAACATCCTGAACTTATCTCTGGAGATTCTCCTACACAGAGTGTCGGCGGTTCAGCCAATGAGGCTTTCTCACCAGTTGAACACCTTGAGAGAATGTGGTCATTGGACAATGCATTCGATGATGAGGAGCTAAAAGCTTGGGCAAACAGAGTTGGTCAAGACCGCTTCCTTTGTGAACTAAAGATTGATGGCTTGGCAATCAACCTTCGCTATGAAAAAGGCGAACTAGTTTCAGCGGCAACTAGAGGTGATGGAGTTGTTGGTGAAGACGTTACAAAAAACGTCAAGACCATCAAAAAAATCCCACACCGACTAAAGGGGTCAAAGATTCCTGACGTCGTCGAAATCAGGGGAGAAATCTTCTTTGGAGTTAAAGACTTCGCCAACCTAAACGCAGGTCTAGTAGCTGAAGGTAAAGCACCCTTTGCTAACCCTAGAAACTCTGCCAGCGGATCGCTTAGACAAAAGGACTCTTCAGTAACTGCAAGCAGACCACTGCAGATGTTGGTTCATGGAGTTGGTGCTTGGCCAGATGCCCCTTTCAAGAATCAGAGTGAGCTTTATGAACTTCTAAAGAGCTGGGGTCTACCCACATCTTCTAGATACGAGGTAGTTGACTCCATCGAAGGTGTAGTCAAATACATTTCCAAGTTCCAAGCCCAACGCCACGATCTAGAACACGAGATTGATGGTGTTGTTGTGAAGGTAGATTCACTTGCTGCTCAGAAAGAGCTCGGCTTTACCGCTCGTGCTCCACGTTGGGCTGTTGCATATAAATACCCACCTGAGCAGGTAAACACCAAGCTTCTAGATATCAGAGTTTCAGTTGGCAGAACAGGTAGAGCAACCCCTTACGCAGTTGTTGAACCAATCAAGGTAGCTGGTTCAACAGTTGAGTTTGCAACTCTGCACAACCAGGATGTTGTAAAGGCTAAGGGAATTCTTATCGGGGATACCGTAGTGCTTCGCAAAGCAGGAGATGTTATTCCTGAAATCCTGGGTCCAGTAGTTGAACTTAGAACAGGCAAAGAACGTGCCTTTGTTATGCCAACCAACTGCCCAGACTGTAACGGAAAGCTTGCTCCTTCAACCGAAGGCGATGTTGATCTTCGTTGCCAGAACTCCGAGCACTGTCCAGCGCAGTTGCGTGAACGAGTTGCATATATCGGTTCTAGGGGAGTGCTTGATATCGAAGCACTTGGTTATGTTGCAGCGGTTGCTCTAACTCAACCGGTGGAACCTAAGGTTGCTCCATTGACATCTGAGGCAAATCTATTCAACCTCACTATGGAACAGCTGCTACCTATTAAAACTTATGTTCTTGATCCAGACACTGGGCTGCCCAAGCTAGGTGAGGATGGAAAACCTAAGATTGTTCAGTTCTTTAGTAAGACTGTTAAGAACGAAACAGTTCCTTCAGAGGTCGCCATCAAGCTTCTAAAGAATCTTGAAGAAGCAAAAACCAAGCCGCTATGGAGAATCATTGTTGGTTTGTCTATAAGACACGTGGGTCCTGTTGCAGCAAGATCTCTTGCCACCCACTTCGGCTCTCTTGATAACATCTTCAAGGCCACCGAGGAAGAACTATCTCAGGTTGATGGAGTTGGCACTATTTTGGCTCAATCACTTTTGGAATGGATCAAGGTTGATTGGCATAAAGACCTGGTTGAGTCTTGGCGTAAGTCAGGAGTACTACTTGAGATTCCTGGACATGCAGGACCTGGAGCTAACGTGGTTAGCGATGGAGTCTTCACCGGCATGAGCATCGTTGTTACGGGAAGTTTGCAGAACTACACACGCGAAAAAATCGAAGAGTTGATTATTACTAATGGTGGCAAAGCAGCATCTAGTGTTTCAAAGAACACTGCTTTTGTAGTTGCTGGAGCAAATGCTGGATCAAAGCTCACTAAGGCTGAAAGCCTAGGTGTACCAGTAATATCTGAAGAAGAGTTTGCTAAAAAACTAGGCTAATTACTTAGCTTCGTCGATTTCTGCCTCGTCAACTGAAACCATGCTCTCGGTTGACATTAGCTTGCTCATTGAATCTAGGAAGTCTGCAACCTCTTCACGCTCTTCAGAGAGCTTGTTTAGACGTTCGCGAGAATCCTTGATTGCGTTTTCAGCATATCCCTGTGCCTTGCGAGAAAGAATCTCTGCACGACGACGAGACTGGTTGATTAGATCAGTTGAACGCTTCTGTGAATCAGAAAGAATCTCATCACGAGTAGCTCTTGCTTCTCTAGAAACACGTTCTGCTTCAGTAAGAATCTCAGATGCTCTTGCAGAAGACTCTGCAAGTGAGCGGTTAGCTTCTTCAGTGATTGCTTGAGCCTGTCCAACAGCAGTCTGGTAGATGCGAAGAGCTTCTTGCTCTGCTTCATCACGCTTAGCTTTTAGTTCAGCTTCTAGATCAACTCTTGCCTGAGCAGTTCTCTGGCTTAGTTCAGTTGCAAGAGCTCTTGCTTCTTCAGTCTCACGGTGAACCTGTGAACGAAGTTCAGCAGCGTATCTTTCACCATCAGACTTGATAGCAGAGGCTTCTCGTTGAGCTGTTTGAATTCTTTCGTTTGCTTCGCTCAGGCTTGCTGATGCAGTGTTCAGCATCTCGCCGTGGCGTCTATCAGCTTCAAGACGAGCTTCTTCCATCTTGATTTCAGCTTCTTGAACGACTCGGTCAGCCTTGTCTTTAGCACTTCGCTTTAGAGCGTCGGCTTCACCCTTAGCTTCTTCACGAATGCGAAGAGCATCTTGGCCTGCGTCGGCAATCATCTTCTTAGCTTGCTCTTCAGCAAGGCGTAGGGTCTGCTCGAACTGAGCACCTAGGGCTGCATAGCCGTTAGGGCCACCCTGTTTGACTTGTACTTTTAGATTCTCTACTTCGGCTTTGAGGATGGTGATTTCTGAGGCAGCCTGCTCGTTATAGGTAGCCTGGTGCTCAATTTCTAGACGCATCTCTTCGATGGTCTTATCAACCTGATTGCGGTCATAACCGCGCATCACAACATCGAAGTCTTCGCGATCGGTACCGCGAACGACGTCTTCGAAGTTCTCTTCTTCAGCCATTTTGTATTCTCCTGAAACTTACTTAGTTCAAGGCCCCTTTTGGAGGCCCAGCAACTATGTAAGTTTAGTCCAGTAAGCGGGATTGGGTAAGCCCCGATATACTTATATGAGTTAACAACAACCACAGTTTTGAGGAACCCCATGTCAGATGTGACCCCTGATTTAGTGCGACATCTAGCCAATTTGGCAAGAATCGAGCTAGATGAGTCCGAAGTCGTTCGCTTTACAGAACAACTAGGCGTTGTTTTGGATTCAGTGGCAAAAATCTCGTCAGCCATTGATGAAAATACGCCCTCTACAAGCCATCCAATTCCTCTTACAAATGTTTTCAGGGAAGACGTAATTGAGCCTTCTCTAAGCCAAGAACAGGCCCTTTCTGGTGCTCCTGATCAGGGGCAGGGCCGTTTCCGCGTAGCTGCAATCTTGGACGAGGAGTAAGTCTGATGTCTGAACTTATTAGGAAAAATGCCTCTGAACTCGTCGATCTTCTAGCCAAGGGCGAAGTTAGTGCCGTTGAAGTCACCCAGGCTCACATCGACCAAATCTCAAGTGTTGGCGATGCAGTTCACTCTTTCCTTCACCTAACTACTAAAGAAGCATTATCTGTAGCGGCTGAAGTTGACCGCAGACGAGCAGCTGGGGAATCACTTCCAGCTCTAGCTGGTGTTCCTGTTGCCGTGAAGGACAACCTCACAACTACCGATGCACCAACAACAGCAGGATCAAAGATCCTTGAGGGTTGGATTGCTCCTTACGATGCAACTGTTGTTACCAAGCTTCGTCAAGAGATGATGCCTATCTTAGGTAAAACCAACCTTGATGAATTCGCTATGGGTTCTTCTACAGAATTCTCTGCCTACGGACCAAGCAAGAATCCTTGGGATCTAACAAGAATCCCTGGTGGTTCTGGTGGTGGATCTTCATCGGTTGTTTCTTCTTTCCAAGCTCCTCTTGCTATTGGTTCAGACACCGGTGGTTCCATTCGTTTCCCAGGAGCAGTAACTGGAACTGTTGGCATCAAGCCAACTTATGGAGCTGTTTCAAGATACGGGCTAATCGCACTTGCTTCATCACTTGACCAGATTGGTCCAGTTGCAAGAAATGTTCTAGATGCTGCTTATCTGCAAGATGTAATTGGTGGCTATGACCCAAGAGATAGCACCTCACTTAAAGACTCACTTGGTTCAATGGTTGAAGCGGCCAAGAATGGATCACTAAAGGGTAAGAAGGTTGGTGTGATCAAGCAGCTTTCAGGCGCTGGTTTCCAACAGGGTGTTCAAAACAGATTTGCTGAAGCGTTGAAACTAATCACTGATGCTGGTGCAGAGATTGTTGAAGTTGACTGCCCATCATTTGAGTATGCGATTGATGCTTACTACTTGATTCTTCCTGCGGAAGCATCAAGCAACCTAGCTAAGTTTGACTCAGTTCGATTTGGTATGAGAGTTACTCCAGAAGGTAACCCAACCATTGAACGAGTTATGGCTGCAACCCGTGAAGCAGGCTTCGGACCAGAAGTAAAGAGAAGAATCATTCTTGGAACTTATGCTCTATCAGCTGGTTCATTCGACAAGTTCTATGGAGCAGCGTTGAAGGTAAGAACACTTATTCAAAGAGACTTTGAAGCAGCCTTTGCTAAGGCAGATGTTCTAGTGTCACCAACTGCTCCAACAACAGCATTCAAGTTTGGTGAGAAGGTAGCTGATCCTCTAGCTATGTATCTAAACGACATTGCTACCATTCCAGCTAACCTTGCTGGAATCCCAGGTATCTCTGTTCCTATCGGTCTAGCAGATGAAGATAACCTGCCAGTTGGTATTCAGTTCCTAGCACCTGCTCATAAAGATGCTGCTCTGTATGAAGTAGGAGCAGCACTAGAGGGAATCCTTGAAGGCATCTGGGGTAAGCGCATGATGGACTTTGCTCCTAAGTTGGAGGTTAACTAATGGCTAAAGCAAACTTGATGGATTACGAAAAGGCTCTTGAGCTTTTCGAAGTAGTCATTGGTTTAGAGGTACACATTGAACTAAACACCAACACCAAGATGTTCTGTGGTTGTAAGAACGACTTCGGTGATGAGCCAAACACAAACGTTTGTCCAATCTGTATTGGTCTACCTGGATCTCTTCCGGTTGTGAACCGTAAGGCTGTTGAGTCTTCAATCTCTATTGGTCTAGCACTTGGTTGCCAGATTGCACCTACTGGAGGGTTCTCAAGAAAGAACTACTTCTACCCAGATCTAGCTAAGAACTACCAGACTTCGCAGTTCAGAGACCCAATTGCTTTTGAAGGTCAGCTAGATGTGGAGGTTCCAAGTGGTAATAAGTTCACTGTTCAGATTGAACGTGCACACATGGAAGAAGATGCTGGAAAACTAACCCACATCGGTGGTTCAACCGGTCGTATCCAAGGAGCTGAATACTCACTAGTTGACTACAACCGTGCTGGTGTTCCACTAGTCGAGATCGTTACTAAGCCAGTATTTGGAGCAGGAGCAGAAGGTCCTGAACTAGCAGCGGCTTATGTTCGTTCAATTAGAGAAATCGTTAAAGCACTAGGTGTTAGCGATGCTCGTATGGAGCGCGGAAATGTTAGATGTGATGCCAACGTTTCTATTAGACCGCACGGTCAAGAGAAACTTGGCACCAGAACAGAAACTAAGAATGTTAACTCACTTCGGTCAATCGAACGTGCAGTTAGATATGAAATCCAGAGACAGGCTGCAATCTTGGCTGCTGGTGGAACCATCACTCAGGAAACTAGACACTGGCACGAAGACAAGGGTTCAACCAGTGCTGGAAGACCTAAGTCTGATGCTGATGACTACCGTTACTTCCCTGAACCAGATCTAGTACCAGTTGAGCCTTCTCATGAACTAATTGAGAAGCTACGTTCGCTACTTCCAGAAAACCCGGCGGATAGACGTAAGCGTCTTGCAGGGGAGTGGAACTTCGCTGAGATGGAATTCAGAGATGTTGTAAACGCTGGTCTTCTCGATTTCATTGAAGAAGCTGTAGCAGCAGGAGCAAAGCCTCAGGCTGCTCGTAAGTGGTACTCAGGTGAGATTGCTCGTATTGCTAACTCAGAAGACAAAGATGTTTCAGAAATGAACATAACGCCTACTCAGGTAGCAGAGATTGCAACTCTTGTTGAATCAGGCAAGATCAATGACCGTATTGCTCGTGAAGTTCTTTCAGCGGTTCTAGCAGGAGAAGGTTCTCCTACTGAGATTGTTTCTTCAAGAAACCTAGAGGTTGTTTCTGATGATGGTGCCCTTATTGCAGCCATTGATGAAGCACTAGCTAAACAACCTGATGTTCTTGAGAAGATCCGTGAAGGTAAAGTTCAAGCAGCTGGAGCTGTTATCGGTGCAGTTATGCAGGCCATGAAAGGTCAGGCAGATGCTGCAAGGGTTAGAGAACTAGTGCTTGAAAGAGCAAATCAGTAATTCTTTAAAATAAAAAACCCGAGGCTAATAACCTCGGGTTTTTCTTTTGGGGTGAGTAACGGGACTTGAACCCGCGACATCCTGGACCACAACCAGGCGCTCTACCAGCTGAGCTATACCCACCATGTTTTATTCCGGACTAGCCGAAATCAACTCTCAAAGTTTATCAGTCTTGATGGCCTGAGCCAACGCCTGAGCCTCTTCTGTTGTTGGGCCTTGGCCCTCAACAAATACACCCTGGCGGTAATACCTAAGTTCTTGAATGGATTCAAGAATGTCGGCTAGGGCTCTGTGGCCACCATCTTTCTTAGGGGCTTGGAAATAGACCCTTGGATACCAACGCTTAGACAGTTCCTTGATGGTTGAAACATCAATGTTTCTGTAGTGCAGGTGGGCATCCAGATTAGGCATGTACTTAGAGATAAACATGCGATCTGTGCCAATGGTGTTACCAGCTAAGGGAGAGGTTTTGGCGTTTGGAATGTATTTCTTGATGTATTCCAAGACCTGAGCCTCAGCATCTTCTAGCTCAATGCCTGATGCAAATTCCTTGATTAGACCAGAGTCTGTATGCATCTTGCGGACATAGTCACCCATAGCTTCAACTGTTCCAGCTCTAGGTTTGATGACTAGGTCGATTCCTTCATCAAGAACATTTAGATCGAAGTCGGTAATAACTGCTGCTATTTCAACAATGCATTCGGTGTCAGGGTTTAGCCCTGTCATCTCGCAGTCAATCCAGACTAAGTACTCGGGTATGTTCATGATTCCTTCAAACTAAATGGAGCCCCCGACTTCGAGGACTCCATCCAGTTTACCTTTAGGGCTAAGCAGTCTTAGCGGTTGTCTTACGCTTCGGTGTTGCCTTTGTTGCTGGCTTCTTAGCGGCTGGCTTCTTAGCAACAGGCTTCTTGGCCGCTGTCTTCTTTTCTGCCTTAGCTAGCTTCTTCTTAGCCTTACGTTCTTTTCTGCCTTCAACCAAACGGTAGAGAACGGGAACGATAACCAGGGTCAAGATTGTTGATGAGAACAGGCCACCTATAACCACAATTCCTAGTGGCTGAGAGATGAATCCACCAGATCCGGTAAAGCCTAGAGCTAGTGGGCTCAATGCTCCAATGGTTGCAAGAGCAGTCATCAAGATAGGGCGTAGTCTCTGACGAGCACCATTGATGATTGCCTCTTCGAATGGCATACCTTGTAGACGGTACTGGTTGATGAGGTCAATCAGAACAATCGCGTTGGTCACAACAATTCCAACAAGCAGCAACATACCAATCAGAGCTGGAAGACCCAGAGCTGTGTTAGTTGCTAGTAGAGCAACAAATGCTCCAGTAGCTGCGAATGGAATTGACACTAGAAGAACTAGTGGCTGAGCAAGGCTTCTGAATGTTGCAACCATGATTAGGTAAACAATCGCGATAGCAGCAAGAAGAGCTAGACCTAACTGACCGAATGATTCTGCCTGATCAGCTGAAACTCCACCGATTGGAAGAAGTGAAGAACCAGCAGGCATCTTGTCCTGAAGGCCATCAACAATTCCAGCTACCTGAACAGTAATTGGACCAAGGCTTGCATCCTTGTTTGGAGTTAGTGAAACAGTTGCTGCACGGTCTCCATCTTGTGTGGTTACCTTGGTCGGAACTGAAACTAGTTCAACCTTGGCAACAGAACTTAGAGTTACCTGACCGAATGGGCTAAGCGGAATCGCCTTAACCTCAGCAATAGTTTCTGGAACGTTCTCAGACTTGATGTAGATATCAGTTTGCTTGTCATCAATGTTTACTGAACCAATGCTCTGAGGACTCATTGCGTTAGAAACCAGAGTTGCAACTGCAATTTCACTCAGACCAAAGCGAGTAGCCTTCTCACGATCAACAGTTACCTTTAGGGTTCTCTGCTTTTCGCTAAGAGTAGTCACAACATCAGGAGAGACGTTGTCAACCTTGCCTTCAAGTGCATCCTGAACAACCTTGATACCAGCACGTAGCTGCTCATCGGTCTTAGCAGTAACAGTCACGTCAATTGTTCCGGTTGAACCAAATGATTGACCAGTCTGGAAGCTGACCTTACCTAGAGAGCTATCTGCATCGAATAGTTTCTGCATTCTTGCTTGGAAGTCATCGCCATTTACAGATTCATTAATAGATACCTGGATCTGGATTCCACCAGCAGACTGCCCGAAAGCAACACGGCTATCAGCAGTTCCACCAATGGTGGTTGTAACAGCAACAGTTTCGCCACTGGCTAGAAGGATCTGTTCAACACCTTCAGCTGCCGCTGCCTTGTCTTCTAGAGATGCACCTAGTGGAACTTCTTGGTTGATGCTAAAAGTTGTTGAACCTGAACTTCCAATGAAGTTGGTCTTGATGAAAGGCACAAGGCCGAAGGTAAACACTAGTACCAGTGCTGAAGCAACGATAGTGATTACCGGTCGCTTCTGAGTTGCTGTTAGAACAGGGATGTAACCACGCTGAAGAATTGACTTCCTCTCGTGCTCTTCCTCTTCTTTTCTAGCCTTCTCAGCAAACTTGCGAGCCTGAGCTTCAGTCATACCTGCTTCAACTACTGGAGTCTTTAGGAACCAGTAAGCAATCACAGGAACGATAGTTAGAGATACGAATAGGGAAGCAACCAGTGCTAGAGCGAAGGTTAGTGCGAATGGTCTAAACAGCTGACCTACAAGCCCACCTACGACAGCAATCGGAAGGAATACGGCAACGGTAGTCATTGTTGCAGCTGTAATAGCACCAGCAACTTCCTTGACTGAGTTGATGATTGCTTCAAGCTTCTTCTCGCCATAAGCCAGGTGACGGTTGATGTTTTCAATAACAACAATCGAGTCATCAACAACACGACCAATAGCGATTGTTAGAGCACTCAGGGTAAATAGGTTCAGTGAGTAACCGAATCCTGCTAGACCAATGAATGCAACCAAAAGAGATGTCGGGATTGAGATGGCGGTTACTAATGTTGAACGCCATGATCTCAAGAAAACCAAGATGATGATAATGGCGAAGGTAAGACCGAGCAGACCTTCTTTGACTAGGTCAGAAATTGACTTCTCAACAAATGGTGCCTGGTTGAATGTTTCCTTGATGGTTACATTGCCACCTAGCTTGGTTGCTAACTCTTCTTCAAGAGGCTTGATGCCCTTAGAAATAGAAACTGTGTTTCCATCTTGAGTCTTAGTAATTGAGATTGCTAGTGAAGGCTTGCCGTCAACTCTTGAAATAGAAGTTACGGGTGCAAGTTCATAACTCACTTTTGCAATATCACCAACGGTTAGCACCTGACCAGGAACTGCGCTTGTTAGAGGGAGAGACTTGATGGCAGCAATGCTCTCAACTGGAGTTCCAACCTGAACGGTGATCTCACCCTTGTTATCTTCAAGAGTTCCAGCAGGGATGACTAAACCGTTTGTCTTTAGAGCATTAGAGATGCTCTGAGCAGAAATTCCATTAGCTGCCATAACTGCTTGGTTCAGCTTTAGGTTAACGCGGTATTCACGAATACCGCCGATCTGAACATCCTTAACTCCAGCTACCTTCTT
Source organism: Rhodoluna sp. (assembly GCA_044373385.1). Taxonomy (GTDB): domain Bacteria; phylum Actinomycetota; class Actinomycetes; order Actinomycetales; family Microbacteriaceae; genus Rhodoluna. The sequence goes on along the minus strand of JBILQF010000007.1, from coordinate 28,203 downwards.
GAAAAGTGTTGGTGCAATATCTGGAAGAAGCTTTGAGATCTCGGTGTTGTCACCTGAGTCAGATGCAACGCTTAGAACCAAAACAGGAATCGTGCCAAGGCCACCACTTAGAACCCGAGCATTTGCTCCAGTGGGTAAATTAGCTTTCACTGAATCAAGAGCGGCATTTAGTGACTCGGTTACCTTTGCTGAAGTGATACCAAAGTCAAAAGTTACTCGAACAGTTGAAAGACTGCTTTGGCTTGTTGAAGATGTAGTTGTCACACCTTCTAGAGATTCAACTGAAGACTCAATCAGTCTGCTGACCTGAGTGTCCATAACCTCAGGTGATGCACCTGGGTAAGTGGTAACGATCGCTGCTTGAGGGAACTCAAGGGAAGGGAATAGCTCTTGCTTTAGAGAACCAACCGAGATGAAACCGAATACGGCAAGAATCGAGGTTAGAAGTGCAACCACAGAACGGTTGGCAAGGCTAATTTTTGACAAGCTGAACATGAATCTCCAATAGTTAAATATGTTTACCTAGGTAAATAATACTAATGCTTTACCCCGCTTTTCAAGGCTAACAAATTCTCCAGACACCTAGGGGCCCTAGTCACAAACTTCAGGTTCTTCTAAGGGAAGAGGAGCAGATCGTCCATATCGTCGTTTTCCCCAATGGATCCAAGCAATCTAGCCACAGAGTTCATGGCCCCACCAATGACCGCTGGGATACCGCCTCCAGGATGAACCGAAGCCCCTACTCGCCATAACCAAGGTCTGAATAGGGAATTGTAGCCAGGGGTGTGGAATGGACCACCCTGCCAGATAGGTCTAGTAGCACCATATAAAGAGCCGCCTTGAGCTCCAAACTCAGCAAAATACATAGGGTCAAGAATCTGGTAATCCAGGATCAGATCGGCAAGGTTCTCTTTCAAACCAATTAGAGAACTAATACGAGCAAGCTCTCGTTGAACAAATTCACTTTCTAGTGTGAAACGTTCTCCATTGGCTGGAGCTGTTAGCAAGATAGCGGCTGTCGCCTTGTCATTTGGGTAGATGTGGTTTGGCTTGTAGTAATTCAGGAAAGCCATGGTCTCTTTTGGAACTTCAGTCTTATCCAAATCAGCATGCAGAGAAGAAGGAGAAGTTGGCATGATTACAGAGTGAGTAACGGTACCTTCGGGAAGTGGTTTCTTAAGTACAGCAAACAGAGCAACACCCGAACAAGACACTAACTTAGGTTGCTTGATTTTCTTACCTAAGAGTGAATCAATCACTTGAGCATCTGCTGCACCAATTACATAGTCTGCTTTTATTTCCTGCCCGTCAGCAATCACAAAACCTTTACTGATCTTGGTGACCTGAACATTGGTCTTAATAGTTGCTCCTGCTTCAAGAGCAAGCTTTTCTAGAGCCAGTGCTATTTCGTAAACTCCACCTTCAGGAACAAAGATTCCTTCTTTAGCCATAACTGCTGGCATGGTTGCATACAAAGCCAAAGTTCTCTCAGGGGATATACCTGCGTTGAGAGTGTGAATAGCAATTACTTCTTTCAAACCTTCAGACATCCAGTCAAGATGCCTCAGGTATGAGCTAGTTGAGAGGTGAATTCCATAGTTCTTAGAAATAGCCGTTACAGCTGGCAAAGTTTTTGGATTGAATGGGTCTGAGGTAAGAAGTTTTGTAATAGCAGGACCAAGATCGCCATGTTCTTTGACAAAGCGTTGCCAAGCCGGATACCAAGGATGCCCTTCTTGAACTGGAAGGTCAACTACCTCTTTACCGAAGTAATAGGTTCCAACTTCAGGTAGCTTCTGAAGGTTTAGATCTGCAATAGATGCAGAAGTAGCTTTACCTAGCTTGTTATAGCGAGAGAACAACTCTTCTAGAACAGCAGGGAAGGTAACTAAAGATGGACCAGTATCAATTCTTTGACCAGCAACATCTATACGTCTTGACTTCCCCCCAATCCAAGAGTTCTTCTCTAGAACTGTTACCTGGTGCCCTGCTTTAGCTAAGAGTGCAGCTGCTGTGAGCCCTCCTAAACCGGCTCCAACAATAGCTATTGTCTTCTTCAATTACAGAAGCTCCAAAGCCATGAACATAACTAATTGGAATCCTGCGACTGTTCCAACTACATAGGGAAAAGCAACAGAGTATTTATAGATTCTCTTGGCATTTGCTGAAGAGTCATCTTGAACCATGAGTCTGATCAACCAGAAAGCATATGCTCCGTTAGCAACAGCTAATGGAATATTTACAAAGGCAAACATGATTGTCGATACCAGCCACCAGAAACCAACCCAGTAGAGAGATTTCTTAACACCCAGATAGACAGCCGTTGTTTTGATTCCAACAAACTCATCTTCTTCAATGTCTTGGATTGCATCGTAGGTGTGCTTTGCAAGACTCCAAGCCATTAGAGCAAAGACTGCTAACCAAATAGGTTCTTTGCCAAGTGCCAGAGGAACAATAGCTAGCGGGAATGCATAATCAGCATTGCTGATGGAGTCCAGAAATGGACGTCCCTTGAATCTTGCAGGTGGAGCTGAATAGAACAGGAAGGTAAGGCCGTAAGCCCAGATCCAAATGTTTGCCTCAACTGAGTAGTTCAAAGCAAAGAAAACAAGGAAAGGTGCGTTTAGCAGAACTACGCCCCAAGAAATCCAAGGAACCTCTTTAGGGTCAATCTTTGCTCCACCATATCCACCCTTACGGATGTTGATGTTGTCGGTTTCCTGATCAAAGATGTCGTTGATGCCGTAGATAAGAAGGTTAAAAGGCAGAGTCACCCAGAGAAGTAGCCAAGTAGCATCCCAGCTCCACAGCGATCCTGTGAGCCAGAGCCCCATCATGGTCGTGCCAATAGTGTTTACCCAGAGCACAGGTCTTGAAATAGTGATTAGTCTTCTCAGCACACCTAACTCTAACCTCACTCATGGGGTAAACTAGGGGAGCCTTGTTCTTGATAAGGCATGCCTTCGTAGCTCAGTGGATAGAGCAAGAGCCTTCTAATCTCTTGGTCGCAGGTTCGATTCCTGCCGAGGGCGCTATCTTGTTTCTAATTTGAGTATTGGCTGAAGAGCGTTTTCCAGTACTGGAAAATCAGCATTCTGGTAGCCTGAGAGCACGAAATGTTGCGGGTTAGGAACAGCTATGAAACTGAACAAATTAACCAAAATTCTGAGTGTTGGGTTACTGCTTCACCTCCCGATGGTAGCCGAAGCAGCCACACCTTCAAGACTTGTCACAACACAAGTCTCAATCGTTGATGCCAACGGTTACCCTGTTGAGAATGGCGAATACAGCTGGAAAACTGTTGACGGTCTCGCTAAATCATCCAAAAAGATCCTAGGCACAGGTCTTGGCGTCGTTGAGCTCAACTCGATTCCAACTAAAGAAGTTGAGTTGAGCATGGATTTTGGAAAATCTGCAGAAGGATTCTGTGTTTCTGGCAAAGCAACGTTCACACCTAAGTCAGGTAATTTCAAGTTTGTCCTACCAGCTTTTGACCAGCCCACAGAAATGGAAGTTGTTGTAGAACTTCCAGGTGGGCATCCTGTCCCAAACGCTTATGTTGACTCAAGAGACCTTGCATTCGCTAAACGGATAGAGAGCGAAAATTTTAGCGGAGGAGTATCGGGGACAAGGAGGGTGCCACCTGCAAGTTGGGCAAAGCATGGTTGGAGCATGCGTGAATTTCAATGTCTGTCCTATACCTACCCCAACATGAGTACCTACTACCCGTCTTTTAATCAGTGGTATGACGGAAAACGTCAGGACGGAGTGACAATGAAGGGACTAACAAACTCAGTTGGAATTGCAATACTAAAAGGTTGGCCAATCTCTGATTCCATTAGGGCTCAAGCTATTTTTGACGATGGTGTGTTGTATCAGAAGACTGAGATGGTTGAAACAAATCCCGATGGACCAACCACGTTGACTTTAGATTACTTCCCAATCCTCAAGACATCTTCGGATGACATAGAGGCCTATATGAATGAGTTGGTTTCTTTACCTATTTCTGTTGATGATTCGTTTGAGGCAGAAGCGATGTCATTTAGTCGTTTCATCTCAGAGCCACGTGCTTCTCGAGCATCACTCGTGGCTAAGCCATCTGCTGCCTTTGCTGGAATTCAAGTTGAGGTCGTTGCACCTCCAAGCTCTAAAGGAGCTAAGTGCTCTAAAAAACAGACTTTGAAAGCAAAAACTACCTCGAAAGGTAAAGCTCTCCTGAAGGTATGTGTCACAACATCGGGGAATTATGAGATCAAGGGCAAAGGCGCTATAGGCATCGGCAAGGTTTCCATTCAGGTCAAAGGTGCACCTCCAATGGCTCCCACTGCGCTGAGTTCAAAGCCTGGAGTCAAGAAGGCTACTGTTGCTTGGGGTTTACCTACTTACGCTGGTGGAGCACCTATTTTGAAGTATGTAATTACGGCCACTGCGTCTGGACAAAAGACGAAGAAAATTGAAGTGAAGGCAAACACAACTGCATTTAAGTTGCGGAAGCTTGACATTACAGGGCTAACTGCTCCTAAGAACTGGCAAATTTCTGTTGTGTCAGTTACCAAGAACGGTGAAAGTGAAAAGGCATCAGTCTTTGTTAACGTGCCAAATAATTAGCTAGAAGCCATAAAACTCGGGCTGGCCGACTTCGTGTATTGCTATAGCAATAGACTTGCATTTATGAGAAAAATATTAGGTCTTACTAGATACGTGGTATTCATTCCAGCTGTAGCATCCATCATCGGAGCACTTTTACTCATGGCACAAGGTTCTATTGCCATGGTTGAAGCAGTCATCGATAGCATCACTGCTAAGTCATATCTCAAGGTAACTATTGTTGAAGTGCTCACAGCAGTTGATGCAATCCTGCTAGGAACAGTACTTCTAGTTATTGGTTATGGTCTTTACGAACTCTTTGTTGACACTGATCTTGAAGTTCCAGCCTGGTTGCAGGTGCATGACCTTGATGATCTAAAGTCCAAGCTAATTGGTGTTGTGGTAGCCATCATTGCCGTAATCTTCGTGGGTGTGTTTGTTGACGTAGACAGGGCGGCTGATGTGGTTTCCTATGGTCTAGGAGCTGGTGCACTAGTCACAGGTCTAGCGATATTCGCTTATGCCACCAAGAAGTCAACTGCTTCTAAAAAGACTGAAAACCCAAAGAAGTAGTTCTTCAGAGTATTTACCCTGACTGTCCTAAACTTAGGGCTATGCGAGCATTCAGAAAATTTATGACCCGAGCTTTGCTCTTAGGGCTAGCAGCTTTTCTAATCGTGCCAATGGTTATTCCATTTGATTCAAGTGGCACAAAAACTAACGTTGAAGCTGCTGGAGCAAACGCTGAGTTTGCTTTAGTCAATGACATCAACGTTCACGTTGATACCGAGCCTTACTCAGGAAACAGAGTAGACAGCGTTCCACTATTCATTTTGATGCATGGCTTTGGAGCAAGCACCTTCTCTTGGCGTTATGCGATGGATTCACTAAGCAAGCAAGGAGAGGTTCTTGCCTACGATCGTCCTGGCTTTGGTTTCACAGATAGACCAACCAGTTGGACTGGAACCAATCCATATGGCTTTGCAGGAAACTTTGAACTCCTTGATGGACTTATCGCTCAGTTTGGCTCTGGTCAAGAAATTATCCTTGTTGGACATTCAGCTGGCGGGCAACTAGCTGCAGAGTATGCTCGTTTAAATCCAGATAAGGTACAGAGACTGATCTTGGTAGACCCAGCTGTTTATTCTTCGGGAACTAGCCCGTCATGGCTCACAGCTTTGAAAGTGATTCCTCAGATAGACCACCTAGGTCCATTCCTAGTTAGAGAAGTGGCGTCAAGTGGTCAAGATTTGCTCAAGAGAAGTTACTACGACCAAGCACAGCTAACTGAAGAGGTTAGAGCGGGCTATCTAGCTCCTCTAGAGATTGAGGGCTGGGAGAGGGCTTTCTGGGAGTTCTCAACTGCCCCTAGGGATAATCAACTCAAGGAGAACCTAGGTAGCATAACCCAGCCAACTCTGTTGATTACAGGGAAGTTCGATGAAGTGGTTGCAACTGCAGATACCGAACGTCTTGCTACAGAGATTAAGAACAGCAAGCTAGTAATAGTTGACAAGAGTGCTCACCTGCCCCAAGAAGAGCAACCAAATGTCTTCAACTCAGAGGTAAGTATCTGGGTCAAGGAGACTGCGCCTAAGAACTAAGTAAGGAACTTAAAAGAATAAGAGGGAGTGAATAATCACTCCCTCTTATTCTTTAGCTTTGCTATCCGATCTTTAGGTTCCACTCAACAACTGTTGGGAAGATCAATCCGTTGTTGCTCTTGTTCTTCCAGTCGTATGACTTGTACTTGGCGTAAGTGGTTGGCCAGCGACGGTCACGAGTCACTGTTGCCTTAGCTTCAATCTGAACACCAGACTTCCAAGCAGCATATGCATTTTTATCTAGAACACAGGTGGCTTGACCAAATAGAGGCTTCCAATCAAGGTAACCAGGGGAGACCACCTTCTTGCCCTTAACAACCTTGGTTGTTGCGAACTTACCGGTCATCGCCTGGTACTGCTTGATCAGAGCTGCAACTTCTTTCGGGTGAGTAGCTAGTTCAGGAACAACCATGTTGTCTCCTCCCAGAGGAGGCGTAACCATGGTCTTCTTCTTTGGGTCAAAGATAGCAATACCGAAGAAGTTTCTCTTACAGGTTTGAACCGATGGGGTTGAAGCGCCCTTAGGTGTGTAGGTGATTGTGATATCTGCATAGATAGGACCAATCCAACGACCCTTTGACATCGGTTGGACTGTAACTGTCTTCTTCTTGCTGTCTACAGCTACTTTGAATCCAGTTCCACCTAGCAATGGTGTAGTGCCACCAGATGCTGGAAGGCTTGCTGACTGAGCAGGTTCCTTTGCAACCCCACCTTCAGGAGCAGGAGGTTCAACGTGAGTTGCCACCAAGGTGATGGTCTGCGGTGGAGCTGCAGAGTATGTAGTGTTTCCTGGCTGAGCAACCTTCACGCGACAAGAGAAGTCAGATTCAACTCTTGGAGTAATAGTTAGATCAGCATCCCAGATCACAATACCGTTGGCATCAATGGAACAGATGTTTGGGTCAAGTGATTCATATGTAGGAGTGAGACCTGATGTTGCTTTTGCATGCAACTTGAAACCATTAGGGTCATCAGTAGGCATTGGAGCAGTTAGTAATCCACCTGGAATAAGTTGACCTGGGGTAACAATGCTCACTGTCTGTGGAAGCTTAGTTATCTTGAAGCTCTGTGATGCCTTAGACAGCTTCGCTCCAGTTCCACTGGATGCAGTGATAGTACAGGTACCTTCGTTAACCATCTTCATGGTCTTCTTGGCTGAGTCAACAGTACATACCTTCGGTGTTGAAGATGTGTAGGTAACCGGTAGTTTCGCTGTGCTTGTTCCAGCCAAAGGATAGGTGGAAGCAGTCATCTGCATTCCATCAGTGATTCCATTTGGAAGTGGGAGAGTAGTGATGTTTGAACCAGCCTTCACAATGTTGATTGTGAAGGTAGCCAAGTCATATGCACCGTTCTTATCTACAATCAAAGTCTTCAAGGTGTATGAACCAGATTTCTCTTTACCAGGAGTCTGCCCCCAGTAAGGCAGAACTTGAAAGCTTCCATCAACAATGCTCACTGATGTAACTACATCAGGTTCTTTACCTTGAACTAGGAACGGAACAGGTCGACCGTTACTCAACTCTGCGCTACCAAGAGTATAAGTCTGCTTAATTGTCTCACCCTTCATTCCGATTTTCTTCTTCATGTCAAGAGGGAAGGTCCAAACACGTTGGGTAGTGTTTTTAGGTCCTTGAACAATGCTGATGTTTAGCACTCGGCTGCTTGTGTTACCAGCAGTGTCAGTAACGGTCATGTTCACTGGATACTCACCAACTGTTGTTGCAGCTCCAGAAATCTTTCCGTTATCTGCGTCCAGGGTGAGACCAGCTGGAAGACCGGTTGCACTCCAAGCACCAGTTGCCTTGATTGGAGCTGAACCCTGGGTAGCAGTGTTATTGATGATCCTTGACTTGCTGAGTGGGAACTGTGCAGCAAAGAAATCATCTGCCATGAAGTTCAGATCATTGTTCACACCAAACTTGTAGTTAGTAGGTGTTGTAGTAATGTTTGGACCATTTACAACGGTGATAGTTAGAATCTCAGTGTCGCTAAGTCCATTCACATCCAGGGCACGAACAGTTACTTGGAAAGTTCCAAGAGCGGTAGGTGTACCTGTGATAAGCCCTGTTACTCCATTGATACCAAGACCTTGAGGTAAACCGGTAGCAGTCCAACCATTGAACGCACTGATGTCTCCACTACCAATGGTTACAGTGCTGGCGATGCTTGCGGGAGCGTTCAGGTTAACTGATCTAGCTAGTGGGGTAGTAGTAATTGTCGGCGGAGCAATAACTGCAACTACCTCATCCTTGGTTGCAAACTCTCCAGCTTCATCAGTTAGCTTCACAGTGATTGGGAAGTTTCCTGAAACAGTTGGTGTACCTGAGATGGCACCTGTGTCTGGGTTTAGTGTCAAACCAGCAGGCAGTGAACCTGAAGCTAATGACCAAGCTCCAGTTGTAGGGATAGCTGCAGTTCCAGCAGTCCTGGTCTGGGTAATTGGAGTCGCTACAACACCAACAGTCAACTTAGGTAGTGGCACAACTGTTGTGATAACAGGTTTCACTACAACGTTCACAGTAATGGTCTCAACATCGAACAAACCGTTTGCATCTGTAACTCTCTGAATCACAGAGAAGGTGCCAGCAAGGCTAGGAGTTCCAGTGATAGCCCCAGTTGCAGCGTTGATACTAAGTCCTGCTGGTAAACCGGTAGCGCTCCAAGCGCCGGTTGTTGGAATAGCTGCAGTGCCTTCTGTTGCTGAGCTAGGAATGCTTGCTGCAACACCCACATACAACTTTTGTGTAAGAGGAGTTGTAGTGATTACTGGCGGAACACCGACTCTAATGGTCTGAACTTGTTGAGAGAACTCACCATCCTCGTCTACCAGCTTCACAGTGATTGGGAAAGTTCCTGACTGAGTAGGAGTTCCAGTAATTTCACCGGTATTGAAGTTCATGGTTAAGCCAGTTGGCAATGATCCAGCAACAATTGACCAAGCATTAGTTGTTGGAAGTGCTGCACTTCCAACAGTCTTTGTTTGAACAACCGGAGTGATTGCTTTGTTGATCTCAAAGCCTGTTAGTGCAGGAGTAGTAATGATTGGCTTAGCTACCACCTTGATAGTCAAGACCTCAACATCGAACAGGGTATTCGAGTCAGTCACCTTTTGAGTAACAGTAAATGTACCTGTAGCTGTTGGGGTGCCAGAGATTGCTCCAGTATCAGTGTTGATACTTAGCCCTGCCGGTAAACCGGTAGCGCTCCAAGCACCAGTTGCTGGAATTGTTCCTGAACCAGCTGTTGCAGACCCTGGAATATTGCTTGCAGTGTCTTTATAGAGCTTGTAAGTCAAAGGACTTGTTGTAATAACTGGGGGAGCTCCAACAAGGATTGACTCAAGCTTTGAAGACTTGAGACCGTTCGCATCAGTAACTTCTACTGTGAACTCATAGGTTCCTGGTGTTGAAGGAGATCCAGAGATTGCACCAGTGTTCGTGTTGAAGGTCATGCCTGGTGGAACAGCACCAACTACTGACCATGCTCCGGTAGCAGGAATTATTCCTGAACCTTGAATCTGAGTTTGAGTGTAGGTCGTGTTCACCCCTAGATAGGCAGGAGTAAATGCTGGGGTGGTCAGCCTAGGAGGCGTGTTGGTTACTGTAGCCGTTACAGTGCTGGTTACAGTGTTTCCCACGGTGTCTTGGATTGAGTAAGTCAAAGCTTGCACTGGACCAACAAAACCATCAACCGGTGTGAAGGTAACAACACCTAGGTTGTTGACTGAATAAGTTCCCTTATCTGCGATCAAGACGCTTGTCTGTGAACAGTTAGTCGATGTTCCAACTGCACAAAGCTTCACGCTTGCCTTGTCCATTGTTGCTCCTGCTGCTGGGGTGTCATTGGTTGTCACATCAACAGCGATCGGAGCAATTAGGTTACCTGAAACAGTATCTGCGACAGGAGTTGGTGGTGGTACAACAGTTACTCGTAAAGATGCGTTCACGGTAACTGGATAGTTATCATTTATTCCGTAGACAATGGCAGTCGCAGGACCGGTGAACCCAGCCAAAGGCGTGAAAGTAATGGCACCTGTGCTTGTGTTTAGTCCGTAGGTGCCCTCACCTGAAACCGCCAAGGAATTCAAGGCACAGTTAGAAGTAGTTCCTGCTGCACAGATCTTGATTGTGTTATTGGTAAAGGATTGACCACTTGTTGCCGAGTCATTTGCTAGTACAGAGAGTGTATTGCTTGTTGCACCAGCTTTAATTGATAGAGCGTCATCATTTGCAATTGCGCGCACTATGTAAGTAGCTCTAACATCAATGTCTGCTCCTGCAGCACCGCCTGTAACGGCAACTGGAGACATGACACTCTTTATTGCGTTAGCTGCAAAGTTAGCGGTTCCTAGTGGCTGAGTTACCTGACCGGTGAAGTAACCATAGGGTGCAAGCCATGCTGCGTGAGCTTCAGCCGCACTAAAACCATTTGTTGCTGGGAAGTCAGCAAAGCTAACCTTATAGCTACCTGGTTTTACGATTCCGAATGTGTAAGTACCATCTGCTTGAGAAGTTGCAGTGATTGGATTACCCGTGGACGGATTAATCAATGCCACTCCATTTGAGTCATGAAGAGTCGCTACAGCTCCTGCTAGAGGTTTAATGGTTGAGGGGAATGATGTAGTGGAAACCAGATGGGCCACAATGCCTCGTAATTGGAATCCACAAGCAGAAGGAGCTGGTGGATCAACAGTCATGGCAGAAGAAGTGACAGTGTAGTTTGTAACCTGGTTTGTTGAACTTGTTGTCTTTCCAGTTGCTTCGAAGCTTACAAAGGCAGTGTCTACTGTTCCAACCAATGTGGTTGCAGGACAGATTACGTTTACTGTTAGTGATAGACATAGCTGAGCAGAACTGCTCTCCATAAGAAGTGTTCCAGTTGAAGACTTGTTGTTGTTCTTGCCAACGAAGGACACATTGAAGGTAGCTCCTGTGCCAATGTCGGACATGGAGATACTGCTTAGGTCTACAAAGTCCTGAGCATTGAATGCCACACCACTCCAGGTTTGACCACCAGAGACAAGAACTGAGCCATTAGCCTTCTTGATTGTCAAACTTGCAGATGTGTAATCAGTTCCTCTGACAAGACCACCAAGGGTGAATTTTTCATAGCCTGCTCCAGATACACCATCACACGCAAGGCTCTGGCCTAGTTCTGCTTGCTTGAAGGTTGCTGTCGGCAGATCAATCTGACAACCAAAGGTTGCAGTAGAAATTGTTACCTGGCCAAGAACACCAGAGTCACCGTTAGTCCATAGACAGTCGCTATTTCTAGGATCTGACTCAATGGTGTAGACCTTCCAGTCAACTCCAGAAAGCATTCTCATCTGACCCATACCTGAGACTGAAGTTGAAGCTGGCCAGTTGGCACAGCCAGCATTAGTTGCATAGTCGTAGCAGTAAACAGAAGAGTTTGTGTTGAATTGGTTAGCAATCAAGAACTTGCTACCAACAGTCTCTGTTGAGCTTTGGAATCGACCAGTTGCAATGCTTGTGATAGCAGCTTGGACAGTGTTGTTTCCATTGAATCTAGTTCCATCTGCAGCGAAACACTTGTTGTCGTTTGTGAAACAAACACCAGCAATCTGTCCTGCGGCGTTTGGTTGCAAGTACATTGCAACGTTAGATGCTGTAGAACCTAGAAGTTGGTTGTGAGCAGTCCAGCCTGGGCATAGAGCTTGAGTTTGTGCATTGAAACAAACCGCGTAACTTCCGTACTGACCATATACGTTGCCAAAAGCGAGGTTTAGGTTGGTCATGATGTTAGGCCAAGCGTTAGCAATTCCAGTTGGGGTAGTTCCTGCTAGGCCAGTCAAGGTAGGAGATGTACAGCTCTGTCCCATTCCATCATTTGCAAGATAGTCAAGACATAGGATTCTTGGAACGGCAATGTCCCAAGCGTAAATCTTGCCCTCGGCAGCGATGATGTTGAATACGCTCATGGCGTTTGCACCGACTCTAGGCTGAATTAGTTTGAAGGCAGTTGCCTTAGATCCTCCACAGAGTCCAGGTACCTTAACGTCAGATACGTCTACACAAACAAAACCAGTTCCTTGAGTTGAGTCAGCGTTGCCAATCCAGATGTGCTTGTTTACTTCATCAAAGAACTGGGTAGATGCAATGTTTGAGCTGAACCCATGAGTAGCCATGTTGAAAGGCCAAGCAGCTGAACAGAAAGTTCCATCGATGATGTTTCTACAGTCAATAGAGCCATTCACAAGTCCTCGGTGGTAGGTGTTGTATGCATAACCTCTGCTATCGAATGAAGTACTGAATCCATCTCCACCAGATCGAATAGCCCCTGATACAGTGCTCAAAGTTCCTGGGGATGTAGCTGTGGTTGAGAAGAGTTGCTTTCCATCGCCAGTAACTCCACTTGAATTAACAGTTCCAGTTGCTTTAACCTTTACAACTTGAGCCCAGTTAGAAGGTGTTGCCAGGAAAGTAGTTCCATCAGTTGAATAGGTGACAGTCCAGCCAGCTGGAGCTTTAACATCAGATGCACCAGTTAGCTTCACCTTTAGCGGATCAATGTTCTGAATAATCTCTTGGGTTGAGAGATCCGTTGCACTAACAGCCGGTATCTGCGTCGTCAGATCTACCTTGTTACCTGCTACAACCGATGAAACAGACAAACTACTTGTCATCGGGGAGGATGCAAATGCCTGAGCAGAGGCTAGAAGGAGTAGTAGAGAGGTGGCAATAGCCACTACTGATACTAATGAACGACGTGTGATCCAAGAGATGATATTCATGGAAACAAGAGTAAATTAGAGCATTTGGAGACTCTTGGAGAGTTTCGCTTTACAGAATCTTGCTAACTATTACTGACATGAAATATTCGGCTAGGCGAATATAACTGTTCTCTGATTGGGAAAATGCTGTGAGGTTCAGTTCACTCAAATTACTTCAGCAGAGAGGCCATCTGCTTGTAAATGAGCTTTGCTGCAAACAATGGGTTCAATCTTGATAGGAAATCCATTGTCTTGGCATCTTTACCAATTACAACCCGTGGAGTGTTCTTCTCAATTGCAAGGACCATGAGCTTGGCAGCAACATTTGCTGGGGTAGTTGGGAATGAAGATTCACTTGAATCTGCCTGCATTGCTGCCATTCCGGAGTTAGCCGCAATGTTTGTAGCAATTGCACCAGGGAAAACAATTGTCACACCAACTTTGGTATCAATAAGTTCAGATCTCAAACCTTCAGTTAGTAGTTTGATTGCTGCTTTGGATGCACCGTAAACACTTTGACCAGGAACTGGAGCATAGGCACCCATTGAAGAGACGTTAAGGATATGAGCTTCTGGTCTCTTTAGTAATTCGGGTAAGAAAGCTTTGATCAACATTAGGGGACCAGTGAAGTTTACGTTCATCACGTGATGAGCATCTTCCATAGAAAGATCGTTTACTCTCACAAAAGGTTGGATGATTCCGGCATTGTTAACAAGAGCATCAACTGAACCAAGAGCTTTGATTACTGCAGCAGGCAAAGCTGCTACTGCTTTGGCATCAGAAACATCAAGAACGTGCTCTGAGTAAACACCTTTCAAGTCAGCTATTAGAGCTGCTGTCTCAGCAAGTGTCTCTTGACGGAAGTCAACAAGAGCTACTTTAGATCCTCGCCTTGCTAGTTCAAGAGCGAGTTCACGACCCATACCGCTTCCAGCCCCAGTGACAACAACAACCTTTTCGTTTAACTTCATGATTACTCCCTTGTCTTAGTTCGAGTGTATCCCCAAATGGATGCCTGCTTTACATGTCCAATATTGGTATCTATAGTGCCAAAGCATTCAGGTAGCCTTAGAGCATGAATCTAAAAGACATTGAACTTGTAATGCTAGATGGCTCAACCAAGACCTTTGGTGAGATCCAAGGCAAAGTGACCATGGTTGTGAACGTTGCATCTAGATGTGGCCTAAGCCCTCAGTATGAAACTCTTGAATCCATGCAGAAGAAATACAAAGACAAGGGATTTACCGTTGTTGGAGTTCCTTCAAACCAGTTCTTCCAAGAACTCAAGTCCTCTGATGACATCTCTGACTATTGCTCAACCACCTGGGGAGTTACCTTCCCAATGACTGAGAAGGCAAAGCTAAACGGTAAGAATGCTCACCCACTATACAAGGAGCTAACTAAGGCAGAAGATGCTGAAGGTAATGCTGGAAACGTGAAGTGGAACTTCGAGAAGTTCCTAGTTCTAGCTAACGGTGAAGTAATGAGATTTAGACCAACCACCAAGCCTGATGCTGCTTCAATCATTGCAGCGATCGAAGCAAACCTAGCTAAATAGTTTTAGTTGCTACCTGATAGGTAGGCAACATCTTCTGGGCTCATAGAAACCTTCTGCATAAGAGCCTCAAGCTGCTCAATAGTTCTTCCAGAAGCAATAGGCACTGTCACACCAGGCTGGTTTCTAAGCCATTCAAGAGCAACAGCGGTGTTGGATACCTCATGGCGTGTTGCCACTTCCTCAACTCTCTTTAGGAGTGCGTAATTCTCTGTGTTGGCGTAGTTATTACTAACCCCTTGAGCTCGGGCTGAATCTACCTGCGAGCCTTCTCTGTATTTGCCAGAGAGGAAACCACTTCCAAGAGTTGAGTAAGGAAGTCCAGAGATTCCAAAGACTTCAACAGATCTTGCTCCGTCAGATTCGTAAGGTTCACGAGCGACAAGGCTGTATCTGTTCTGTAAAGCGCTGTATGAAGCAAAGTTATTGTTCTTACTTATTTCTAAAGCTTTAGCCAAACGGTCATAGGTGTAGTTTGAGGCAGCAATGTGTCTCACTTTTCCAGAAACAACTAGTTCATTGAATGCACCAAGAGTTTCTTCTAGGTCAGCTTCTAGATCATCGCTGTGTGCATAGTAGATGTCGATGTAGTCAGTATTTAGTCTTCTGAGGCTGTCATCACATGCCAGAGCAATGTTTTTAGATCCAAGGCCTTTTCTAGTCTCCAGCATCGCCACCTTTGTAGCTATCACGACCTGGTCACGTCTCCCGTTTTGCTTGAGCCAGTTACCAATTATGGTTTCGCTTTCACCGCCCTGATTGCCTTCTTTCCAAGAGGAGTAGACATCAGCAGAGTCAATGAAGTTACCACCATGTTCGGTGATGTAATTCAGGAGTTCGAAAGATTGACTCTGGTCCGCAGTCCAACCAAAAACGTTTCCACCAAAGCAAACGTTAGAAACGAGGAGATCAGTTCTTGGTAGGTAGATCATTCTTGTTGTTTCTGGTCTTGATTAGAGAAGCAACAGTAGCGATAGTGATGGTTACCAGAATCACACCAAGAGATAGGTTGGTACTGATTTCAGGCAGATCTTTAAAGTGCTCTCCACCGTTGATGAAAGGTAGTTCATTCTTGTGTAGTGCGTGAATGACTAGCTTGATTCCAATCCAACCAAGAATTACAGAAAGACCAATACCTAGGTAAACAAGCCTTGCAAGTAGTCCGCTTAGTAAGAAGTAAAGCTGTCTTAGACCTAGAAGAGCAAACGCATTAGCAGTGAACACGATGTATGCCTCAGAGGTAAGACCATAAACTGCAGGGATGCTGTCTAGAGCAAACAAGATGTCAGCACTTCCGATAGCGACCATTACAAATAGCAGTGGTGTGTAGAAGCGTTTGCCATCTTTCTTGATAGCTAGCTTTGAGCCGTGGAAATCATCAGTAACGTTGACTCTCTTCTTGAGGAATTCAACAACTTTTCCACCAGGAGCGTCATCTCCGTGATTCTTAGCAAAGTGATCGCGTACCAAGGTGTATGCGGTGTAGATAAGGAATGCGCCAAAGATGTAGAAGACCCATGAGAACTGGGAAATAGCAACGGCACCAATAATTATGAAAATAAATCGCAGCACTAGAGCAATCATGATTCCAACAATGAGAGCCTGGCTTTGAGCTTTCTTTGGAACTTTGAACTTAGTGAAGATAATCAAAAATACGAAGAGGTTATCAACCGAGAGGCTCTTCTCTGTTACGAAACCAGCAAGATACTCGCCTCCATACTGAGGTCCCCAAATCCAAGTAACTAGAGGAGCAAAAGCAATTGCGAGAGCAATGAAGATAGTGCTCATGATTGCTGATTCTCTATATGAAGGTTCACCCTTTCTGCGTAGCTGCACAATTAGATCGATGGCGATAACGCCAGTCAGTACAACAACTGTGACAATCCAGGTTTCAAGGCTTACGTTCATTGAGGTACTCTCCATCCCTCTAGTTTAGGAGAGCGAAGGGGCACTGGGCCTGACACAGGTGGCATTCAGGCAATTATCAGGCTTAAAAAGCTCCGAATGCAGTGTTAATTAGCGAAAGACTCAATCGGAGGACAAGAACAAACTAGGTTTCTATCTCCATAGACGTTGTCAATGCGGTTCACTATTGGCCAGTACTTGTTTCTGAACTGCTTAGCTGGGAATACAGCTACCTCGCGGTCATACTTTCTATTCCACTCAGAAGCGATGTTCTTAGCGGTATGAGGAGCGTTTCTTAGAGGAGATTCTTCAATTGAGTACTTACCTGCAGCAACTTCATCAATCTCAGCCTTGATTGCCAACATCGCATCAATGAAGCGATCAACTTCCTCTTTAGGTTCAGATTCAGTTGGCTCAATCATTAGAGTTCCAGCAACGGGGAAAGACATCGTTGGAGCATGGAAACCATAGTCGATTAGACGCTTAGCAATATCTTCTCCAGTAACACCGGTGTCTTTGGTGATCCCTCTAATGTCGATGATGCACTCGTGAGCAATCAGACCGTTCTTACCTGTGTATAGAAGAGGGAAGGCGTGATCTAGCTTCTTAGCGATGTAGTTTGCTGAAAGTACAGCAACTGCTGTTGCATTCTGCAGACCGTGAGCACCCATCATTCTGATGTATGCCCATGAGATGGGAAGAATACTTGCTGAACCGAAAGGAGCAGCAGACACAGGCCCATAGTTAGGAAGAGTTGATTGAGCTCTATCGTGACCTGGAAGGAATTCCTTTAGGTGTGATCTAGCTGCAACCGGACCAACACCTGGACCACCGCCACCGTGAGGAATACAGAAAGTCTTGTGTAGGTTTAGGTGGCTAACATCGCCTCCGAATAGACCGAACTTTGCATATCCAACAACAGCGTTGGTGTTTGCTCCATCAATATAAATCTGACCACCTGCAGCGTGAATCTGTTCACAGATATCAACAATGGCTTCTTCATAAACACCATGCGTGCTTGGGTAGGTAACCATTAGAGCTGCAAGCTTGTCACCAGTTGATGCGATCTTTGCCTGCAGATCAGAAACATCTACGTTTCCATTCTCATCACAAGCAACAACAACTACTTCCATGCCTGCTAGAACAGCAGATGCAGCATTAGTTCCGTGAGCACTTGAAGGAATCAGACAGGTTGTTCTCTGAGCATCACCACGAGATAAGTGATAGCCACGAATGGCTAACAGACCAGCAAGCTCTCCCTGGCTTCCAGCGTTAGGTTGCAAAGATACTTCTTCATAACCTGTGACATCACTTAGCCAAGAAGTTAGTTGACCAATTAGTTCAAGATAACCCTGAACATCTTCCTTAGGAGCGAATGGGTGAAGACCAGCAAACTCAGGCCAGGTAACAGCTTCCATCTCAGTAGTTGAGTTAAGCTTCATGGTGCAAGAACCAAGAGGAATCATTCCTCTATCCAAAGCAAAGTCATAATCAGCAAGACGTTTGAGATATCTAAGCATTGCTGTTTCTGAGTGGTAAGAGTTGAATACCTCGTGAGTGAGGTAATCAGAAGTTCGAGCAAGTTCAATTGCAACTTTGGTGTTCTCCAGTTCACCAGAAACACCAAAGGCAGCTAGAACTTCTACTAGTGTCTCTGCTGAGGTTGTTTCATCAAGTGAGATACCAATGGTCTTCTCATCTAGAGCAAGCATTGTGATGTTCTTTGATCTTCCTGCTTCGAAGATCTTCTTGGCATCAACATTCGAAACAGTGAAAGTGTCAAAGAAGTTTCCCTTAGAAACTTCTAGACCACTACCTCTAAGAGCGTTAGCTAGTGAATGAGTCTTTGATAGAACATCTTCAGCAATAGCTTTTAGTCTTGCTGGACCGTGATACACGGCATACATACCTGCCATAACAGCAAGTAGAACTTGAGCTGTACAGATGTTAGAAGTTGCTCTCTCACGTCTAATGTGTTGCTCTCTAGTCTGCAGAGTTAATCGGTATGCAGGAGAACCATCAGAAGTGATTGAAACTCCAACCAAACGTCCCGGCATAGATCTTTCTAGATCTTCTCTAACGGCTAGATAACCAGCGTGAGGACCACCAAAGCCCATAGGAACACCAAAGCGTTGGGTTGAACCAATAACAACATCAGCACCCATCTCTCCTGGAGGTGTGTAGAGAGTTAGTGCAAGAAGATCTGCTGCTGCAACTGCAATAGCGTTATGAGCTTTAGCGTGAGCAAATAAAGCAGTTAGGTCATAGATCTGACCTGTTGCACCTGGGTATTGAGCAAACACTCCGAAGAAGTCTTCAGATAGAACAGCAGGGTTCTTAGATGCTTCAGCTAAATCAAAGTAGCGAACCTCAATGTTTACAGGTTCCGCTCTGTGATCTAGGAGAGCTTTGGTCTGAGGGAATATGTCACTTGAGACATAGAAGATGTTTGATTCATTTGTTGATGAACGACGAGCAATAAGCATGGCCTCAACTGCAGCAGTTCCTTCATCAAGCATTGATCCGTTAGCTGTCTTCATACCGGTAAGGTCGGTGACCATGGTCTGGAAGTTAATGATTGCTTCTAGACGTCCCTGAGAGATTTCAGGTTGGTAAGGAGTGTAGGCGGTATACCAAGAAGGGTTTTCTAGCACATTTCTCTTGATAACTGTTGGAGTGTTGGTGCCGTAGTAGCCCTGTCCAATTAGAGAAGTCGTAATTCTATTCTTGCTAGCAATTTTTCTAAGTTCAGCAATGGCTTGTGCTTCCGAGATTGCTTCAGGAAGAAGTGAATCTCCTTCGAATCGAATAGCTTCAGGAAGAGCTGCGTCTAACAGGTCTGCAAGTGTTGAATACCCGAGGGTAGCCAACATGTCTTTCTGATCTGTAGCGTTTGGTCCGATGTGTCGGTATTGGAAGTCTTCGTGGGGGAGAACCATTACCTTTAGCCTTCTCCGGTCAGAGCGGCATACTCTTCTGCACTCATAAGTTCTGGAAGTGCAGTGAACTTAACTTTGATTAGCCAACCAGCACCAAAAGGATCTGTGTTGACAGTTTCAGGAGCAGAGACAACTACATCGTTGATCTCAACAACTTCACCATCTAGCGGAGCGTATAGCTCACCAACAGACTTAGTTGATTCAATCTCGCCACAAATCTTCATGTATGTGGTCGAAGTTCCTACCTTAGGTAGATCTACGAAGACTACGTCACCTAGCTTCTCAGCAGCATATGCTGTGATGCCGATGGTGGCAACATCACCCTCTACTAGCACCCATTCGTGCTCTGCGGTGTATTGGCGGTTAGTTGGATTGCTCATAGTTTTCCTTTTGGGTTATTTTGAACGTTTGTAGAAAGGTAGTTTGACAATAGTCATTGGTAGGCGGGTTCCTCTGATATCGACACTTACCGTGTTGCCTAATTCAGAAAGTTCTGTTTCGAGATAACCCATAGCTACTGGGTAGCCAAGGGTGGGAGATAGGGCTCCGGATGTAATGATTCCTACTTGCACAGTTGATTCACTATCTGCAAATAGTGGGTAGTCAGCGCGGGCTGCTCTCTTACCTTCTCCAACAAGGCCGACAAACCTTCTAGTTGGAGTCTTGGTAGAGAGTTCTGCTAGAGCAGATCTTCCAACAAAGTCATCTCTATCTAGTCTGACCACTTTGCCGAATCCTGCTTCATAAGGATTCACATCAAGGTTAAGTTCATGTCCGTATAGCGGCATTCCTGCTTCAAGTCTCAAAGTGTCTCTTGATGCCAAACCACAAGGAACAGCTCCTGCTTCAATCAGAGCGCTGAATACCTTAACCACGTTTTGTGAACTGAATAGAACTTCAAAGCCATCTTCACCGGTGTAACCAGTTCTACAAAGATACGCTTCAACATTGCTCACTCTTCCTGTACCAATTGAGTAGTAGGGAAGAGTTGAAAGATCTGTGTCTGTAATTTCCTGCAAAATCTTTGTTGCGTTAGGACCCTGGATTGCTAGAAGAGCAAAGTCATCACTCTTGTCTGCAACACCATTGAAACCAAGTGAATCTGCTCTGCTCGTTAGGGCGGCAACAACTGCTTCTCTGTTTCCAGCATTAGCAATAACAAGGAAAGATTCATCAGCTAATCGATAAACGATTAGATCATCAACGATGCCGCCATCTGCATTGCAGATTAAAGAGTATTTAGCTTTGCCATTTTCAATAAGGGATGCTTGTCCAACCAGTGAGTAGTCAAGGAAAGCAGCTGATCCTTTTCCTTGAACAAAGATTTCAGCCATATGGCTAATGTCAAAAACTCCGGCATTTGTTCTTACAGCCTCGTGCTCAGCTAAATCGCTTGAGTATCTAACCGGCATATCCCAACCACCAAAATCGGTAAAGCTGGCCCCGAGACGGGCATGTTCAGCGTGTAAAGGGGTTTGAGGCATATTGCCAATTTACGCCAGTTTTGGGTCAGGTTTTGACCCCACGCCGATTGTCGAATTGCTTGGGCTTTGAGAACGGATGTCTAGGGGTAAAGAAAAAGGGGTTAGGCGAATAATCGCCTAACCCCTAAAGCTTTAGCTATTTCGCTGCTGTGTTGATCTTCTTCTGCTGGTTCCAACCAATGAAGCCAAGCACGATGCTTGGAACTAGGAAGAATGCGTAAAGAAGGAACAGTAGACCAGCTACTGAGTAAAGAATTGCTGCTGTCAGCTGCAGACCTGCTGAGCGGTTGAAGAAACCAATCAGACCCAAGATCACACCAATTCCTAGAACAAATACTGATGGAAGAACTAGGAGCATTGCTAGACCAGCTCCAACTGCCTCTGCTTCAGAGGTTGTTCCTGCGCTGTATGTAGCAAAGTAGTTGAGGATGTAAATGGTGTAAGCAATTGCAAGTACTAGTGAAATAAGCGTGTAAACGCTGCGGTTTTTTAACATCTGTGCCTTTCATGATTTTTTGATTTGTGATGCATGCGCCGGATTAGAGTCACTCCATTAGATGGAAACCTGTCGCCGAACAGCATGCAATTTGTTCACTATTGAAGAATAGTGAGGATTTGAGTGAGAACAGTTCTCATTTGGGGGCACTTTTTATAACAAAGGTGTTATTAGTTCCTAAGTCTTTATCTATCTTTTCAGATATTGGAGCTTATTCGTGGCTGTTGCTGGGTTATGCAGTGGATACCGCCACCCCTATCAAAGATAGGTCTGGCATCAATAAGTCTGATTTCTCGGCCTGGATAGACATCTTCAAGGATGCCCTTAGCCACCTGATCGTTAGGGTCATCAAAGGCACACAGCAATACAGCATCGTTGAGGATGTAGTGGTTGATGTATGAGTAGTCGACAAAACCAAGTTCGTCTTTGAGAAGCTTTGGTGCAGGCACCTTCACAATGCGAGCATCAGTTTGTTCTTCAAGGCGGGCAATGACCTCATGGGTGACTGAATTATCTGGGTGAGAAGCATCCTGCTGGTCATGGACTAGGAGAGTGTTCTCATCAGCGAAGCAGGCAACGATGTCGATGTGTCCTTTAGTGCCGAAGGTTTCATAGTCTCTAGTGAGCCCTCGTCTAATCCAGATGACTTTGTCTGTTCCAAGTTTTGAATTAAGTTCCGCTTCGACTTCAGATCTAGACCAATCTGGGTTTCTTTCAGAACCAAGTTGAACAGTTTCAGTTGCAAGTAGAAGTCCTGCACCATTGGTGTGGATACCTCCACCTTCATTTACCAAATCACTCTTGATGATCTCTACATTTACGTGCTTTGCCATAAAAGAGGCAACTTTGTCATCAAGTTCATACTGTGACCAACTCTGAGCACCCCAACCATTGAATACCCAGTCAATTGCACCAAGAGCATTGGTTTCACTGTTCACAACAAATGTTGCACCGCTGTCTCTGATCCAACTGTCATCAAGTTCACAAACAACTAATTCGATATCTTTCGAAAGATATTTCTTTGCTGTTGCTAGATCTCTTTCATTAACAAGAACTGTTACCGGTTCATATTCAGCTGCAGTGTTAGCAACCTCTGACCAAGCAAGAAACGCATCTTCTTCTTGAGCGTAGTCAGCAGCAGGCCAAGCAAGCCAGGTTCTCTCATGCTTTACCCATTCAGCGGGCATCTTCCAACTCATTGCAGATCCTCTGTTGTGTTTTGATTCACTCCAGCGATACCACCATCAATGCCATCACCTGAATCAGTTCTTTCATTAACAACTGGCTTCATGAGAGCTTGGTAGGTATCAGGTCTTCTAGTTGCAAGGAATGGGAAGAGATCTAGCCAGTCTCTTCTTTGATCAAGATCAATATCTGCAACTAGTACTTCATCTTCATCTCTAGATGCACTAGCCAGCATTCGACCATAAGGGTCAGAGATGAAAGAACTTCCATAGAAGTTCAAAGCACCTTCATTACCCCAACGGTTAGGAACAACCATGAATGTTCCATTAGCAATGCCGTTACCAACAATCACCTGCTGCCATAGGGGTGCGGTGTCAAACTCTGGATGATCAGGTTCTGATCCAATAGCTGTTGGATAAACCAAAACTTCTGCTCCAGCTAGTGAATAAGCTCTTGCAACCTCAGGGAACCATTCATCCCAACAGGTAGGTAATCCAAAGCTTGCAAGTGTTGCATCTTCGCCAACTTCTAATTCATAAACTGGGTAGCCATCTGGAGTATTAGGACCTGGAGCAAAGTACTTATCTTCGTAGTAGCCAGCAGTAACTGGAATGTGAAGTTTAGGAGTGTAAGCAATTAGTTCCCCTGCAGGGTTGACCATGATGGCAACGTTTGTTCCTCTGCCATCTTCTAGTTCTGTGTCTTCATAAAGTGAAGCGTGAACATAGACGCCATACTTCTCAGCAGCTGCTTTAGCAAACTGGAAAGTTTTGCCTTCAAGTTCTTCAGCAATAGCGGCAGGTTTTCCTGTCGGAAGCTGGTCTGCTGGATATCTACTAAGTGTGAGTTCAGGTAAGAAAACCATTTGAGCACCAGCATTACTTGCTAGTTCAATACCTTTGTTGAGGTTCGCTAGATGGGTTGCTTCATCTTTGTCCCAGTGCATCTGAACTAGGGCAACTCGGATTGGCTTTCTAGTTTGCTCTTTGACTCGGCTAAGCGATGGGAGAGCAGGAGCGATAGTTACTTTCATTTACCTTCATCCATTGAATCTAGAAGTCGGACAAGTAGTTTCAAATCAGTTCTTGGGTTCACAATTGCAAAGCGTGCGTTTGGCTTGCCGTTGTGTGAACTTGGAACAACAAAACCTAGTTCTTGCTTCAAGATGCGATCAGACCAGCTTTCATAATCAGAGAGCTTCCAGCCTTCTTTTTCGAATACAACTACAGAGAGTTCTGGCTCTCTAACTAGCTTTAGTCCAGGACGCTTTCTGATTACATCCGCTATCTGATGAGCCAACTTGATGTTCTCTGCAATAGCTGTTCTATAGGCCTTCACACCATAGGTGGCAAGCGAGAACCAGAGAGGTAAACCCCTAGCTCTTCTAGTGAGGTTATATGCGTAATCACTTGGGTTGTAATCACCACCATCAGTCAAAGTATCTAGATACTCACCGTGTTGAGTGTGAGCAGCAGAAGCTAGAGCAGGCTTTCTATAAACCAGAGCACAGCAATCAAAAGGAGTGAAGAGCCACTTGTGTGGATCAACAATGAATGAGTCTGCCTTGTCTGTTCCTTTGAACAAGTGCTTACTTGCTGGATCTAGGATTCCAGCAAGACCATAGGCACCATCAATGTGATACCAAACCCCAAGTTTCTTAGCAGCTGCTCCAACTTCATCAAGACGGTCAACAATTCCAAAGTTAGTTGTTCCTGAGGTGGCAACAACTGCGAATAGCCCATCCTTGACTTTCTTTGCTGCTTCTAGAACTGCTTTACCTCTGAGTCTGCCTTCTGAATCAACATCAGCTAAGACCACATCTATATCCATGACCCTTGCTGCTGCCTTGAGTGAAGAGTGTGACTCTTTAGAAGCAATGATGGACCAACGTTTAGGCAGTTTTAGTCCAGCTTTCTTGCGGTTGTTTATCGCTGTGTGTCTTGCTGTCACTAGTGCGGAAAGGTTTCCAAGTGATCCACCTTGAACAAACACTCCACCAGATGTTTTAGGAAGACCCACTTCTTTGGCTAGCCAAGAGAGCACTTCGTTCTCAGCAAATACAGCTCCTGATCCTTCAAGCCATGATCCTCCGTAAACAGAGGTCGCTGAAACTACTAGATCAAATAGAGTCGCTGCTTCTGTTGGTGCAACAGGAATAAAACTTAGATAGCCAGGGTGATCGGTTGAGATGCAAGCAGGAGCTAAAACCTCTTCGAATACTTTCAGAGCTTTCTTGCCACCCAATCCCTTTTCAGAGATGGTGTTACTTGCGTTCTTCTGTAGAAACTTTAGAGTCTGAGGACCATCTAGAGGTGCTGGGTCTAGGGCCATTCTTTCGCGTGCATAGTTGATGACATCTTCACGAAGGGCAACTGTCTCAGGAGTTGAACTATGCATTTTTGCAGCGGCTTTATTGGTCATTTTCTAACCCTTAGCTGGCTTACGACGTTTAGCGATTGAGAAAACAAATCCAAGCACGCAAACAACGAATAGAACTATTGATCCAATGTTTCTGCTTTCAGCAATAGCAGCACATGATGTCCAGTCATCTTGTTGAGGAACTGTGCAGTAGTCAGGGCTAAAGAAACCAATAGCAGATGCAAGTATTCCAACTAGAGCAACGGTTGCAATCATTGCTAGGGAGTTGTTGCTAATTTCACGCTTAGACATTTACACCTTTATTGAGCTGGTTCTAGAAGTTTCAGCAAGGATGATTCCCGCTACCACTATTAAACCGCCAATTACCTCAAGTGTTGTCATTGATTCATTTAGCCAAGCCCAGGCAAAGACTGTTGCAAACACTGTTTCAGCAGTAGCTATGACACCTACCGCTGTTGCAGATAGGTTTCCTAGGGCTATGTAGTCCAGAAGCATTGGAACAAATGAGCCCATGATGCCTATCCAAAGAAGCCCTGCCCATACAGGCATTGAGATCCCGCTCAAGTTTCCACCTAGGTTGAAGTCAAGATTGATGTCGATTACCTTGCCTGGATTGATCAGGTTCATGATGGCCCAGAACACAGCTGCTACCGCAAAGGTATAAAAGAGCGTGGACATGGCATCACGTTTACGTTGAGTGTGCTCACCAATTAGGAAATAGATGCTTAGGCAGCCAGCTGCCATGAATGCCCAAGCAACACCAGCCGGGTTGAGATCTGAATTCCAGAGGTTGCTTACTATTGCTAGACCAACAAGAACAGCAGCAATTCCAAACCAGAGTCTTGGGCGTACCTTCTCCTTGAATAGCAAAAGAGAAACTAAAGGAACGATGACGATGGCGGTGTATTCGATTAAAAGAGCAACGCTAATCGGCAGAAGGCTTACTGCATTTGAGTAAGACCACTGCATCAAAGCAATTCCGAAGATTCCGTAGAAGACTAGAACCGGGAATTCCTTTTTAGTTACTTTGAAAGCCTTCTTGTTGGTGATGAGAAGAATGACACCAGCAATCAGGGCTGTGAAGGTGGCTCTAAAGAGAACTAGTTGCTCTGGGCTAATCTCTGTTCCAAGAATTATCTTGACGCTGGATGCGTTGAAGCCAAACATTAGGGCTGCAAAAGATACTGCAGTAATCCCAACTGCTGGGTTTCGGTTGGCTACTCTGCTCACCTAATAACCCTAGGCTAGAGACATGACTGAATATGTACTTGCCGGTGGCTGTTTCTGGTGTCTTGATTCTTCCTTTTCTCAATTCAAGGGAATCATCGATGTTGAGTGTGGATATGCCGGTGGCCATACCAGTAACCCAACCTATGAAGAAGTTTGTAGTGAAAAGACAGGTCACGCTGAAGTTGCCAAGATCATCTTCGATGAGTCAATCATTAGCTCTGATATTGTTCTTGACCTTTACTTCACAGTTCACGACCCAAGACAGCTAAATCGTCAAGGTAACGACATTGGTTCTAGCTATAGATCGGCAATGTTCTACCAAGGCGAAGAGCAAAAAGAGATATTTGAAAAAGCTTTAGTGCGTGCAGGTCAGATGTGGGATGGCGAAATCGTCACCACATTGCAGCCACTTGAAATCTTCTGGGCAGCTGAGGAGTATCACCAGGATTACTTCTCAAAGAACCCAGGAAATGCATATTGCCAAAGTGTTGTTAGCGGCAAGATGGCAAAGACTCGAGCATCTTTCACTGAGTACCTAAAGTAATTTCTTGGTTGTGGAAAACTAAAGCAGCAATTTAGTTTTCTTGGCAATCTTTCTGAATCAGTTATGAATACTTTTCAGAAAGGCAACACATGTCAGATCAATACAGCGTCACAGGACTCGTGGCAACAACTCCAAGACATCTAGTTACTCAAGACGGTCTTCCAATCACTTCGTTTCGTCTAGCTGCATCGCTGCGAAAATTCGATAGAACACTCAACCGTTGGGTTGATGCTGAAACCAACTGGTTCACTATCACCTCATTCCGTCAGCTAGCTGTCAACTCATCTATGTCTATCTCCAAAGGAGATCGCATATTGGTTATGGGAAGACTCAGAGTCAGAGACTGGGATAACGGTGAACGAGCAGGCACTTCAGTTGAACTAGAAGCCGAAAGCATCGGTCACGACCTAGTTTGGGGTTCAACTACTTATACAAGAACAGTGAAATCTCAGGAGAGCGACCAAGAGGTTGCTCCAGCACCTGATGATGTTGAAGCAGAACAGGTTGCTCCTGCTACCTCTAAAGGCAAAGAAAAGGCTCTAGCCAATAGCTAGTAGATAAAATCCAGCAGGTATGTGGCCCTAACATCTGACTGCTGGTGTGCGACACTCACTTTCAACAACCAAGATTAGGAACCTGACCCCTAATCACCTTCGGATATACTTATCTCCGAGCGAACTTGATTGTGAGTGTCGCATTTATCTTTTTAAGGACCAAAAATGGCTGAATTCATCTACCAAATGCACAAGGCCCGTAAGGCGCACGGGGATAAGGTCATCCTGGATGATGTGACCATTGCCTTCTACCCTGGAGCAAAGATTGGTGTTGTTGGGCCTAATGGTTCAGGTAAGTCAACAGTTCTAAAGATTATGGCCGGAATGGACACACCATCTAATGGTGAAGCCAGATTGTCTCCAGGTCACACAGTTGGAATCCTTCTTCAAGAGCCACCTCTAAACGAGGAGAAGACAGTTCTTGGAAACGTTGAAGAAGCTGTTGTCCATATCAAGTCAAAGGTTGATCGTTTCAACGAGATCAGTGCTGAACTTGCTAACCCAGAAGCTGATTACGACACTTTGTTGGAAGAAATGGGCAAGCTGCAAGAAGAGATTGATCACCTAGATGCTTGGGATCTAGATAACCAACTAGATCAAGCAATGGACGCTCTTCGTTGTCCTCCAGGTGACACAGCAGTTACCCACCTTTCAGGAGGAGAGCGAAGAAGAGTTGCTCTTTGTAAACTGCTTCTAGAAAAGCCGGACCTACTTTTACTTGATGAACCAACAAACCACCTTGATGCTGAATCTGTTCTATGGCTAGAGCAGCACCTAGCTAAGTACCCAGGCGCAGTTCTTGCTGTTACTCACGACAGATACTTCCTAGATAACGTAGCTGAATGGATTCTGGAACTAGACAGAGGCCGTGCTTACCCTTACGAAGGTAACTACTCAACCTACCTAGAGAAGAAGCGTGAGCGCTTAGAAGTTCAGGGTAAGAAAGATGCCAAGTTAGCTAAACGATTGGGTGATGAACTTGATTGGGTTAGATCATCTGCTAAA
>JBILQF010000021.1:0-5013 GCA_044373385.1 Rhodoluna sp. | reverse complement strand
GTAATTTTCGCTTGTGACTTATCGGCTGCAACACCTGAAACGATTGATTCTTCCATTTGCTTTACTCCGTCTTCATTAGAGATAACTTTGGTACCTGGGTCATTGCTGAAAGTTGAACGAACTCTTAGGTCTACTTTGTGTCTACGAGCAAACTCAACTGCACGAATGTGCAGGATCTTTGCCCCTGCTGCAGCTAGTTCCAACATAGATTCAATGTCAATAACATCTAGCTTCTGTGCTGTTGAAACAACTCTTGGGTCAGCTGTGTAGATACCGTCAACATCACTATAGATTTCACAAACATCTGCGTTTAGAGCAGCTGCAAGAGCAACAGCAGTTGTGTCTGATCCACCTCTACCCAAAGTAGTGATGTCTCTTGAGTCTCTGTTGAAACCTTGGAAACCAGCAACGATTGCGATATTTCCTGCATTCAATGCTTCTGCAACACGATCAGGGGTCACTTCAGCAATACGAGCATTACCGTGAACTTCATCAGTGATGATTCCTGCTTGTGAACCTGTGAAAGAAAGAGATGGTGCACCTAGGTCATTGATTGCCATAGAAAGCAGAGCCATGGAGATACGCTCACCTGAAGTTAGAAGCATATCTAGCTCTCTACCCTCAGGGTTAGCTGACACTTGGTTGGCTAGATCCAGAAGTTCATCTGTTGTGTCACCCATGGCTGAAACAACAACACAAACCTGGTTGCCAGCTCTTTGGGTCTCAATGATACGGGCAGCGACATGCTTGATCTTGTCAGCATCGCCTACAGACGAGCCGCCGTACTTTTGCACAATTAGCGCCAATTGAGATCTCCAGATTAGGAAAAAGGGGGAATATTCAACGCTGAACCCAACCAAGTTTAGCCCACTACGGGCCTAGAGCCTACTGCTAACTAACTACTCGACGACCCTCAAAAGCCCGTCCTAGGGTCACTTCATCAGCGTATTCAAGGTCTCCACCAACCGGCAGCCCTGAAGCCAAGCGGCTAACAGTGATACCTAGTGGAACAAGGAGTCTGGTTAGGTAGGTGGCTGTAGCCTCACCCTCAAGGTTCGGGTCAGTAGCAATAATGACCTCTTTGATTTCAGGGTCATTTAGGCGAGACATTAGCTCTCTAATTCGCAGGTTATCTGGACCAATACCTTCAATAGGGCTAATCGCTCCACCTAGCACGTGATAGAAACCACGGAACTCTCTAGTTCTCTCAATAGCTTGAACATCTTTAGATTCTTCAACAACACAAATAGATTCTTTAGTTCTTCTTGGGTCTCTGCAGATGTTGCAAAACTCATGTTCAGCAACGTTAAAACATGTTGCACAAAAACGAACTCTCTCTTTAGCTTCAAGAAGAATCTTGGCTAGTTCTTGAGCCTGATCATCATCAGTCTGGATTAGATAGAAGGCGATTCTTTGAGCAGACTTAGGTCCAACACCAGGAAGTCTAGATAGAGCATCAATTAGATCTTGAACAACACCTTCATACATCTAATTAGTTTCCTTCAATAGGTTCGGCACCTAATAGATTACGAAGAACAGAATCCCCTACCAATGAATCCTCATCAATAAGTTTGTTTCTGTTTTCATTTACTTCTTTGCTCTTGTCTTCTTTAGCAGGTTTAGCTACCTTAGCGATTGGCTCAGTAGGAGCCGCAGCCTTAGGAGTAGATACCTGAACAACTGGCTCTCCTGCAGTTGATACAGCTGCACGGTACTGAACACGAACACCTAATACTTCAAAGATTGCTCTGCGCAGAAGTTCGCTAGGACTGTTAGTGCCACCATCACGGAAAACAGTCTTGTCATGTTCATTAGCAAAGAGAATGTCTAGAACTTGACCATCAAAAGCAACTGGTGTTTGAGTGTAGACATTCTGCCAAGCTGCTCTAGAAATACCAGAGAGAGTGCTCTTGATCTCTTCCCAAGAGTTCTTCATCATTTCCCAAGTAACTGCTGGCGCAACTGAATCAGTGGCAACAGGAGCTTGAGCAGTAACTGGAGCAACAGTAGGAATAACAATTGGAGCAACAGCTGCTACCGGTTGGGTCTGTGTTGAAACTGGAGCAGCTGCTGGAGCTTTGGCTGGAGCCTGAGTTGGTGCAGGAGCATTTCCTCCGAGCCCCATACGTCGTTCTAGCCTGTCAATACGAGCCAGTGAGCCTGTTTCTGTTGAATCTTGAGCAGGAACTAGTACCTTGGCAACCATAAGTTCTAGCTGCAACTTAGGGCTAGTAGCACCGTTCATACGGGTTAGACCTTCAGCAATAACCTCAGCTGCATAAGTAAGTTCAGCTCTGCCGAATCTCTCAACCTGCAATCTCATGCGGTCTAACTGATCTTGAGGAATATCTCGAAGAACTGTCTTAGCCTTTTCGCCTACTGAACCAACGACGATTAGATCTCTAATTCTCTCGAGCAAATCTTCAACGAAACGAGATGGGTCTTGCCCACTTTGGATAACCTGGTCAACACTGGCAAATACCTCAGCAGCATCGCCTTTACCAAAGGCGTCAATAAAGGTATCTAGTAGAGCAGAGTCTGTGTAGCCAAGAAGGCCGACTGCACGTTCATAAGTAACATGGTTCTTTTCTGAACCAGCTAGTAGTTGATCTAGAAGTGAAAGTGAATCTCTAACTGAACCACCACCGGATCTAACAACCAGACTTAGAACACCTTCATCAACAGTTGCCTTCTCTGAGGCAATCATCTCACCTAAATACTCAATCATCTGAGCAGGTGGAACAAGACGGAATGGATAGTGGTGAGTTCTTGAACGAATAGTTGAAATAACTTTTTCAGGTTCTGTTGTAGCAAAGATGAATTTCACGTGGGCAGGTGGTTCTTCAACTACCTTCAATAGGGCATTGAAACCATCTTTAGTAACCATGTGAGCCTCATCAAGGATAAAGATCTTGAATCTATCTCTGGTTGGGGCAAAAGCAATACGTTCACGAAGCTCTCTAGCATCTTCAACTTTGTTATGGCTAGCAGCATCAATCTCAATTACATCTAGTGATCCAGCACCATCTCTTGAAAGCTCAATACAAGATGCACACTTGCCACAAGGAGTATCAGTTGGGCCTTCAGCACAGTTCAAACAACGAGCAAGAATTCTGGCAGAGGTAGTCTTACCGCAACCACGAGGACCACTAAACAAATAAGCATGATTCACTCGGTCGCTACGAAGAGCAGCCATCAAAGGCACGGTAACTTGAGTCTGCCCAATGAGTTCTGAGAAGGACTCTGGGCGGTAACGACGATAAAGAGCTGTGGACACGTTTAGAGCCTAAACCTCTCGCCTGACAATGTAGTGAAATTGTTGTGAGACTCCCCGCACACCCATCAGAGCCCAGTTACCCTTGCTATCTTTCGATCCTGGGGGAGTTAGCCGAGGTGACGCCGCACGGGGAGTCCAGTCCTATTCTAAACCTTGAAAAAGGGGCTAAATCCCTACCTCTTTTTGGATGATTTAGCAGCCTGCAGGGCAATAGCTTCAGCTATCTGACCTCTAGTTTCTTCAATCTTTTCTAGTGCCATTGCCTTGCCACCTTCTTGGTAGGCAATAGCAATGCTGGCAGCTATTCCTGGGGTCAGATCATCAAAGTTCACAGACACCAATTCAGAGGTCTTGTCTCTATTTGAAACGGAGATAGTCAAGGTAATGCCGTTATCCCCTGCCTCCATGTGAACGAGCTTGCTTAGATCAAACTCACGAACAACGTTGTCACCAGCAAAGACAATTCTTTGGTTTGTGTAAGTAGATGTTCCAACATCGATTGGTTCTGATGTCTCTGGGTTTCTTCTACTGCTTCCTTTGTATCCACCCACATTTGCTCTCACGTTTCCAAACAAGGGCAGGCTCACCCCGCCAAAACCACCTGAACTACTTGATCCGGTGCTTCTATACTCCTTGAGCATGGTCTCGCTCACTCGAGCAATAACAATCTCATTTGGCTTGACTGCAAAGGCAAAGTCTTCTTCTGGTGTTACGCCATCAACCATGCCCGCAAGGATGTCATCCTGCTTGAATAAGGACTCAAGAGCTTCTTTGTTCTTTTCTCTAGACATGAAGTACATGAAAGATGAAACGGCAACCAAGGCCGCAAAGGTATAGACAACGATCATGTAGGCGGAGTTATCTCCCCTAGATCTGCCATCCAGCCAGGTCCATAAAGAACCTAGAAACAAAGCTCCAAGAACAATTAGCCAGTTAATCTGCCTCTTTGATAAACCCATTGTCATACTCCTTTTCTTGATATCAAGATACCCCTAGCCGCGGACATCGTTGTTCTCTACTGGCAACCACAGGGAGGGTTTTAGTTTCACCAGTAGCAACTAAACTAAAGAGGTCCGAGAGACATATCAGGAGAATTCGCCTAGTGGCCTATGGCGCCAGCTTGGAAAGTTGGTTGGGTGCAAGCCCTCGGGGGTTCGAATCCCCCATTCTCCGCCAGCACAACACTTTACCCCGTCAATCCCAGGATTAGGCGGGGTTGTCTATTTCCCTGAAAGACGCGAAGCATTGGAACTAATGTTAACTACTTGACAATCTCTGTGTTAAGTAGTTAACTAAATCACATGAATAGAAGTCGCATCACCTTTACCCTTAACGAGCTTGTCTATGTCCTCAATTCGACTGCAGATCGACTACTCCGGGCGAATTTTGAACTGACCTATAGCCAGTTTCTCTTTCTTGTAACCCTCATGAGCCAGGACAAACCGACCCCTAGTTATCTAGCTGAGTGTCTGGGTGTTTCTCGAGCGGCAGTAAGCCAGAGGCTCTCGTGGTTTCAAAAACGAAATCTTGTAAAGGTCTCGAGAGTGTTCGGAAACGAAAAGAATCTGTCCTTAGAGCTCACCCGCAAGGGAGAGTTGTTAGCTACCCAGTCTGCAGACTTTTTGGAGAAAGAATTCAGGATTCTTTTCGATGGAGGTTCTTCTGTTGATTTGGAAAAACTTGATAAGACATTGACACAGGTAAAGACACAACTAATCAAGAATGCGGAGTTAAGA
>JBILQF010000015.1:0-21147 GCA_044373385.1 Rhodoluna sp. | reverse complement strand
TCTTGGGTTGAACCAATAGATATCGCTCAAGCTCTACTTCAGAATCACGAGAGCGTTGCTCTATTGGAATTTGATTACGTTAGATACATCGGATCTCAAATAGGGATCTATAACAAATCAGGTGCCAAAGTTGGATCCGTTGGTGAACGCAAAAATAAAGAGTTGATTTTTATCGCGGGGGAGACTTCAAGAGTTGAAGCCATCGAAGATGTTGTGGCTGGACGCGGGATTGAACCGCGGACCTAACGATTTTCAGTCGTTCGCTCTACCAACTGAGCTATCCAGCCTCAACCAAGACAAGTCTGTGGCTGAGCGATTATTAATCGCAGCGATCCTGACGGGACTTGAACCCGCGACCTCCGCCGTGACAGGGCGGCGCGCTAACCAACTGCGCTACAGGACCAGAAGTACTTCTATAAACTCATCGCTGGTGACCCCAACGGGATTCGAACCCGTGCTACTGCCGTGAAAGGGCAGCGTCCTAGGCCACTAAACGATGGGGCCGTCAAAGCGATGGAGCTTTAAAGCACCAATGGCAAGGCTACTTGCTAACGGTAGGTTTTTGCAACCTGAGATATACAGACATCGGTGTTAGTTTAGGAATACTGCACTATTCAGGGAGGTGGCGGGACATGAAAAGCTTACGTTCGCGTTATCTTGCCCTGTTTGTCCTAGCGGGGGTGCTATTTAGTGGAATAAGCATCCAACAGGCCATGGCTGTGCCTAATTACCCGTCTGAGCAAGAGGTTATCGAAGCTCGGAAGACTGTGACAAAGAAGAAAGCCATGATTGCCCGTATTCAGGGAATCATCGTTGATTTAACCGTTGAGCAGGTCAGTTTAGAGCGTAAGGCCCTGCTAAAGGGGGAGAAATACAACCAGGCCAAGGATGAAGAGCGAGTCGTAGCAGCCAAAGTTGACCTCCTTCAGACCAAAGTCAATTCAGCTAAAGCTGAAGCGGAAACAGCCCAGAAGCAGTTAGCCCAGATTGCTAGCCAAATGTGGCGAGATGGAGCAGCCGGAACATCACTGAACCTATTCCTGAACTCAGATAACGCAGGCAACCTTCTATATAAGCTTGGGGCTCAAGAAAAGATTGCCCAGTCAAGCGATCAGATTTATAAGTCAGCAATTCAGAGACAGCAGTATGCAAAATCTCTGACTGATCAGCTCAAGGAAGCTGAAGTTGAATTGGCAGCCAAGTCAGCAGTAGCTAAGGCGGCCCTGCAAGATGCGCAAGATGCGGCTTATGAATTGAAAGTCAAAGTTGATGAGCAGAATGCTTTGAACAGAACCTTCAAAGCACAACTTATTTCTCTTGAAAGAATCTCTGACAGCCTTATGCAGCAACGCATCCAAGGCCTTATTGATGAAGCGAGACAGAACAACTTACCAGGTCCTATTGATGCACCTTCTCTATACACAGTTGGAGCACCAAACACTGACAAGGTTGAGACTGCAATTAACTTTGCAAGACAACAGCTTGGTGAAAGATATGTTCTTGGCGGTATGGGCCCAAACATTTGGGACTGTAGCGGAATTACAAAAAAGAGTTATGAAGTTGCGGGAACTTATATCGGAACACACTCAGCAACTAACCAGTTCTACAACATGGCAGGTAAGCGCAGACTGATTCCTATCAAGGAAGCCGTTCGTGGAGATCTCATGTGGTACTCATACACAGATGATTTCAATGGTGATAAGTATCACGTTGTTATGTATCTCGGTGATGGCATGATGCTTGAAGCTCCAAACCCAAACAGAACTGTGCGAGTAGTTCCTCTGCGTTACGGTGATCTCTTCCGCTACGCTGGTCGCCCTACTCCGTAATTCAATATTCTTTTTCAACCTTTGGAGGCAGCATGAGCGAAGTACGTCAGGTCAAGCCTGCTACTGAAGGTTGGCAACAGAAAAAAGATGCATCTGGTAGACCAGTTCTTGAATTCGAAGCAAAGCCTAGAAAAGTGCAACCACCGGTTCATCTTGTTGACATGTCTAAGGATGAACTAACAGCTAAAGCTAAAGAACTAGGGGTTCCTGGCTTTAGAGTGAAGCAGATTGCTAAGCACTACTTCACTCACTACACAACTGACCCAGAGAGCATGACAGATCTTCCTCAAGAAGGCAGAGCGGAACTAGTTGGTGTATTCCTACCTAAGCTCCTCACAGAGGTAAAGAGACTTCAAACAGATAAAGGTGACACCATCAAGTTCCTATGGCGACTATTTGATGGTGCCTTAGTTGAATCCGTTCTGATGCGTTACCCAGGACGAATTACTCTCTGTGTTTCTTCTCAAGCTGGCTGTGGAATGGCTTGCCCATTCTGTGCAACAGGACAAGCAGGGCTTACAAGAAACATGACTGCAGCTGAGATTGTGGATCAGATTGTTCAAGCCAATGCTGTTATTGCAGCAGGTGGACTAGGTGGTCGTAAGGCTACTGAGCACGAGGAGCGTGTTGGCAACATTGTGTTTATGGGTATGGGTGAACCTCTTGCTAACTACAACCGGCTAATGACAGCTGTTAGGACAATGGTCAAGCCTCAACCTGAAGGCTTAGGCATGTCAGCAAGAAACATTACTGTTTCAACAGTTGGTTTAGTTCCTGCTATTGAGAAACTAACCAAAGAAAACATTCCAGTTACCTTTGCTCTGTCTCTTCATGCACCCGATGATGAACTTAGAGATGAACTGATTCCAGTGAACTCAAGATGGAAAGTCGATGAAGCACTGGATGCTGCAAGAGCGTACTTTGATGAAACCGGTAGAAGAGTTTCAATCGAGTATGCACTAATCAAAGACATGAACGATCACCAGTGGCGAGCAGAACTACTTGCTCAAAAACTAAATGCCAGAGGTAAAGGATGGGTTCACGTCAACCCAATCCCCCTCAACCCAACCCCTGGCTCTATTTGGACAGCATCAACTCCTGAAGTAACCAGGTTGTTTATCAGCACTTTAGAAAAGGCTGGTATCCCAACAACCTTGCGAGACACCAGAGGTAAAGAAATCGATGGAGCCTGTGGGCAGCTTGCTGCTGCCGAGTAATTTAGACTCTGTTTTCGGTTTTCAAGTTCTTTGTTTAGAGTTGGGTTATGACTGAAAAACTTCCTCTTGAATTTGGCCTTGATACCTTTGGCGATGTTGGTTCTGATGACAACGGACAGCCAATCTCAATGGCTCAATCAATTAGAGATGTGGTTGACCAGGCAATCCTTGCTGATGAACTAGGTATTGATCACTTCAATGTTGGTGAACACCACAGAAATGATTTCGCAGTTACATCTCCTGACACAGTGCTTGCAGGTATTGCAACAGTTACTGAAAGAATCAAACTAGGTTCTGGTGTAACAGTTCTTTCAAGTGAAGACCCAGTTAGAGTTTTTCAAAGCTTCGCAACTATCGATGCACTATCTAATGGAAGAGCAGAGATAACTGCAGGTAGAGGTTCCTTTACAGAGAGCTTCCCACTATTTGGTTTTGCTCTTTCTGACTACGAGCAACTATTTGAAGAGAGACTAGATCTTCTAGTTGAACTCCTTAAGGAAAAGCCAGTTACCTGGTCTGGTGAAACTAGAGCCTCTCTTACCAATCAAGAGGTTTATCCAAAGACAGAAAGAGGGGCAATCCCTCTTCGAGTAGGTGTTGGTGGATCTCCACACAGCGTGATTAGAGCAGCTAAACACGGAGCCACATTAGCTCTGGCAATCATTGGTGGAGACCCTGAAAGATTTGCTCCATTTGCAGGTCTCTACAGAGAATCGCTACAGAGATTTGGTAAGCCTCAGTTACCTATCGGAATTCACTCTCCAGGACACATCTCTGATTCAGATGAACAAGCAGCTAAAGAGATGTGGCCTCAGTATCAAGCTTCTTTCGGACGTATTGGTCAGGAGAGAGGTTGGGGAGCTATGACATATAACCACTTCGATAATGAAGTCCAGAATGGTTCACTCTACGTAGGGTCTCCTGAGACTGTGGCTAACAAGATCATCCATGCGCTGAGATCAACAGGAGCTAACCGCTTTGACCTCAAGTTCTCTACTGGACCAATGCCTCAATCTCAGATGCTTAGATCTATCAAACTCTATGCAACAGAGGTAATCCCAATGGTTAAAGAGGCCCTTGGAACTGAAGTAGAAATCTCTTACTAGTTCCTGAAAGTTTCTTGGGAGAGCTCTAAGCGCTGGCTGAAAGCGGCGGTGTAGCAAAATTCCACTCGGTACTCTGGAAATGACCATATGACCTTGACAGAAAGAAGCAGATGAAGACCTTCTTACCTATTTCAGTACTAGCCGCCAGCACACTACTCCTGACAGGATGTTCTTTCTCCCTTCCATCTGAAGCTGATCAGGCACCTTGTGAAGCACTTAGTTCGGTATTCACAGACAAGGTCGCAACTCTGCCAACTGGAGGCTTTGATGTTCAGGCCTTAGCTTCAAACATTGAAACCAACGTGACTTCCACTGCCCCAGAAGATTTCCAGGCCCTTCTCAACCAAGCCACTGATGCTCTGAAGGAAGACCCAATCGGAGCAGGAGATCTAACTACAGCAGCTACCCAAATCGGTGTGCGGTGTGCTCTGGTCGGAGTCAACGTAGAGTTCCCTAGCGTGCAAGATCTCCTAGCAAACTAAGTTCGAAGGCTTAAAACAAAAGGAGCCACCCTTTCGGGTGGCTCCTAAAGTTTAGGAACTAGTTGTAACTAGTGACCTTCTGCTGCTGCGTGCTCTTTGCTCTCTTCAGCAGACTTGATTCTCGCGATTGCGAAGATCAATAGGCCGAATAGACACTTAGCAAGAATGTCAGCAATGCTGTATCCGATTTCGCGTGATACAACTTCAGCACCTGATGTTTCACCTGTGCTGGTCATCGCAAGGATGAATGTGATTGGGTAGACACCCCAGGTAGCGATTAGAAGAACGCGTAGTGTCTGGAACAGACTGCGAACTCTAGCTGACTGAGTCTCTAGGCTCTTCTTCATTTCGAACCATAGTACATACATGATGTATAGGAATGGAATTGTTGATAGAAGACCCCAGATAGCTGCCTCGCTTGCAAATCCTGTGCCCTCGATGTTCAAGATGCTGATGCCAGCGTCTCCAGGGTAACCAAGAACGATCATCGCTGCTGCAGCTGGAACTAGACGCTTTAGAAGTGATGAAGAAACAGCCTTTGCAAGACCTAGAACTGCAACTAGCTCTACTAGTAGTAGTGGAACAGTTAGGAACCAGTCAATGTAACGGTAGCCAACGTTGTAGTTAGCTGCACCGAAGTTAAGCATGTCTGCACCAGTAGCTGCAGCTGCCTTAGTTGAGTCGTTGATTCCGTAACCGTGGTTGAATGAATCGAACATACGGAAGTAGTGGTAAGCAGCGATTGATGTAACAGTTGCTGAAACCATAACTGCCATGCGGTACTTAGGTAGTACGCGGTCTCTTGCTACCCATAGGAAGATGGATGTGAAGAGCATGCTTGCGATACCAAGTGAAAGCATGTTGTACACTGCGCTAAATTCATAGCCAGTTAGTGAGAAGGAAAGAATTCCAACTTTATCCATGTTATGTTGCCTTTCGATAAGTTAGTCGGGCAAAAAGTTTTGGCCTGACTTGTAGTGCTTTTACAAGGCTACCTGCGGGAATAAAGAAGAAATACGCGTTGAGAGTCGTGTTTATGTATTTGTTATACAGGTAAAACACAGACTTAAACCCCCTAAAAACCTCTAGTTTCTAGGCCACAAAGACGCTTTCGTACCCTCTCAGGACGAAAGTAGGCCTTCTTTTTGGCTCTTCGGCGAGTAAAAGATCAGGAAAACGCTCAAAAAGTAGTGGGAGTGAAGCGCTCATCTCAATTCGAGATAGCGGAGCTCCTAAACAGAAGTGAATACCAGCTCCAAAACCGATGTGAGGGTTCTGTCCCCTAGTGAGGTCAAGCTCGTCTGCTCGGTCAAAGACCGTTTCATCTCTATTGGCTGAGCCTAAGAGTGAGGCAATCTTCTGACCTGTCTTGACCATAACTCCACCGATCTCTGTGTCAGCGGTAGCGGTTCTTTCAAATAGGTGAAGAGGAGCATCGAACCTAAGGAACTCCTCAATTGCTGTATCAGCAACTCCTCTTGGGTTCTTGCGAAGCAGTTCTAACTGCTCTGGTCGTTCGAAGGCAGCAACCATGCCATTACCAAAGCCATTAACGCTTGCCTCATGACCAGCATTTAGAAGAAGCACACAGGTTGCGATAAGTTCCTGGGCGTTGAGTTTCTCGCCAGCTTCTTCGACTGTTGCTAGTTCACTAATGAGATCTTCGCCTGGCTGAGCTTTACGTTTGTTCATAAGATCTCTGACATATTCAGCAAACTCGTGAGCAGCCTGCTGGGCTTCAGCTTGAGCCTCAAGCGATGGATTAACCTCATACATCTTTACTATCGACTGAGACCAAGGCCTTAGTAAATGCTCATCCTCATCTGGGAACCCTAGTAGAGCAGCAATAACCTTCACCGGAAGAGGTTCCGCATAATCAGCAATAAGGTCAAACTTCCCTGATTTAGCCAACTTGTTTTCAGCTTCATCTAGAAGAAGGTTGGCAATTCGCTCAACCTCAGGCCTTAAGCCTTCGATTCTTGATCTTGAGAAGGCTTTTCCCACTAGAGAACGTAGGCGAGTGTGCTTAGGGGGTTCTGAATCCAGGAGGCTATCTGAGTGCAGCCAGTTGAATTCATTCCACTGGCTCTCTGGTTCTTTAGGTGTGAAGATTCGACCTAAAGCCTTGGTTCTAAGAACAGCGTTTGCATCGTTGTATCTAGCAGCGAGGAACATGCCTGTTTCTTCATGCCAGACAGGTTTGCCAGCTTGCCTTAGCTCTTTTAGGGCAGGGTATGGGTTTTCAACAAAGGCTGGATCTGAAAAATTGATCATGTAACAAGGCTAAGCCAGTAGAAAAGGCTTACTTACCGATTTTGGCAAGTGCCTTCTGGGCGGGCATTAGAACAACGGCCAGTACCACAAAGAAGACAGCAATTGTCAGAATCCATTGAATCATCTGAGGTATGCCACCCTCGTCGTTAGGGTTTAGGAACCAGTACGGGTACCAGTTAGTGACTAATCCTCGTACAATTGCGAAAGCCAACCAGCTGAATGGGTACACAAGAACCCAAAACACGGACTTCAGTTTCAGTGGCACAGCTGTTCTAACAATCAGCCATTCAAGGAAGATGAAGATCGGCATCCAAGTGTGAAGAATTTGGTTTGGCAATTCCGGCCATTCGTAACCAAGATCCCTTTCGTCTAATGGAGCGTCAGCGAGCAATGCGTTATAGATAACGCCGACGATAACCATAGAGGCCGCCATGGTCAGGCGGAACAGGGTCAAGAACTTGGTCTCTGGCTGATTACGCAAGGCTCTGAGGCCTGCAACAGTTAAGGCAACTCCAGCTAGCAGGCTAGAAGTAATGGTGAAAAACGTGAAGTATTCGGTCGGACGGAATAGGTTATGAGCGACGCGGTCGCTGATTTGCCAGAACACGCTTCCGAATAGGGCTAACGCCATCAGGATGCGGACAAAGCCAAGGGGCATAGATGTATTTAGCATTCCAAAAGCCTAGTCAGGCTAGGCAATTGAATTCCCCTGCAAAATGCACCTGATGCGAAAGTGTTATAGATAGTTAGACTTAGGGGCATGCTCAAGGTTTTGCTCACAGGATTCGAGCCTTTCAACAATGCTCGGCTAAATCCAAGCGGAGAGCTCGTGAATAGAGTTGAGCCCAATTCTGTTGAAAGCGCTTTGATAACAACCGCAGTTCTTCCTGTTGCCTACCAAGAATCTGTTTCGAAGCTACTTTCTCTAATTCAGGAGCAAGATCCAGATGTCATTATCTGTTTCGGACAAGCCGAGGGCCGAATCAGCATCACCCCTGAACGTTTTGCCGTCAATCTGAATGATGCTGCAATTGCGGATAACGGTGGTGAAAAAAGAGTCAACCAGAAAATTAGCAAAGACGCTCCTACTGCCTTCGATAGCACGTTGCCAGTAACTGAACTCGTGTCTGCTCTTAAGGAAAAAGGCATTCCGGCAGCATCATCTCTAACTGCTGGAGCCTTTGTCTGCAATCACATCTTTTATGAGATGCAAAGAGCACTTGAGGGCAAAGGTAAAGTATCAGGTTTCGTCCATGTTCCTCTGATGACTGGACAAGAGGAAGATTTCCCAGGACTATTCACCATGGATCTTGAGGTAATGATATTAGCTGCCAAGACCATGGTGGAAACATTAGTAACTAGACAATTCTCATGAAAAAGCAATTACTGTTAGTCGCCCTGCTTGTTACAGGATCTATTGGTAGCTCTATCGCAACTGCTGCTTCAGCGGAAGATAGCTTCTATCTTCCAGAGTATGGAACTTTAGCTGAGCATAACGAGTGGACAACCAAAGCCATAACAGTAGATAAAGTTGCAGAACTTGGCATTAGAGGAGCTGGTGTCAAGGTAGCTGTGTTGGATTCAGGCATTGCCCTAAATACTCCAGGCATTAACACTAAGTTGGTTGCCTACAAAGACTTCTTACCTTCTCAACCACCACTACCTGATCATGGCACTCAGACTGCCAGCGTTATCTCAAGTGAATACGATATGGCAACTGGGTTGAGAGGAGTTGCTCCCGACGCTCAACTAATTGTCGGTCGCGTTTGCTACTTGAGCTCATGCGATTCAATCGCCGCTCGCAAAGCTCTGGTTTGGGCAATTGAAGAAGGAGCTCAAGTAATAAGCATGAGCTTTGGTGGACCTGCAGATTCAATGATGAATGCGGCTATTTCCATCGCTGTTAAAAAAGGCGTGGTTATTGTTTCTGCGGCAGGTAATAATGGCTGCCAAACAATTGCCCCTTGGGGAATGAATAGATTCTGCAAACAAGGAGTTATCTCAGAACAGTATTCTGGCTCATACACAATTCCCGGACTCATTTCAGCAGGAGCTATCGATCAAACTAAAGGGCGGGCATCATTTTCAAGTTGGGGTCCAAATCTTGATCTAATGGCACCTGGCGTAAACACCGTAACTTACGATCCAGTTGGTGCAACAAACGGCTTTGGTGGAACCTCTGCTTCAACACCTCTTATTGCTGGAGTCGCTGCCTTGGTTCTAAATATCAATCCTGAACTTACTCCGCAACAAGTACAGGCCATATTGCAAAGCACAACTTCCCCTGCACTTGCCAAGAAACCTAAAGTCTGGGACTCCTGTGAAAAATCAGAAATAACAAATTCTTGGTCTTGCAACAATCAAGTTGATAATGATTTTCCACAAGAGTATTTCACTGGCGCTGGAATCGTAAATGCGCTGGAAGCCGTCAAGCTCACCCAGCAAATAACTCAAGGGGATGTCTTAGCGAAGCCTGACCTTGCTCGGGTAGGAAGTGAGATAACAGTCAGTTGGTTGGGCGGTCCAGCTGATTTGTATGTAAACAACAAGCTAGTTAGAGCAAATGCTTCTACTGGCTACACAATGACTGGCGGACAGTCCCAGAGCTACTCTTTTC
Source organism: Rhodoluna sp. (assembly GCA_044373385.1). Taxonomy (GTDB): domain Bacteria; phylum Actinomycetota; class Actinomycetes; order Actinomycetales; family Microbacteriaceae; genus Rhodoluna. The sequence goes on along the minus strand of JBILQF010000015.1, from coordinate 11,622 downwards.
AGATAAAAAGAGCCGGTGTTCCTTCAGAACCAAATCTTCTTGTGATGCAAAATCTAGCTAAGCCATCGGCACCTGTTGTTACTGAATCATCGGCTAGATTAGGCGACCTGTGGCTCACCACTAAAGATCTATCACCTGAACTCGACCAACTCCACACAGTGTTCAGTCAAGTCTCTGGCATCTTCGAATTTGATAACGGAGATCAAATACCTTGCTCTGGATACTCTCCATCTCCACCGGATGCGGAGAAGGTTTATTCCTTCAAGTGCCCACTAAACAATGAAAGTGCACCTATACAAGGAGCATTTCACCTAATGAATAAGTACTCTCAAGTAGGTCCGGGCACAGATGTCTATATTGCGAATGTGTACCCTTTGGAAACATTTCTAGAGGTAGTAACAACATACATTTCTTCTGACGAGATTCTTTTTGACTGGGTAGACGTGCCAAGGGCTAAGAGTTATTACTACAGGCATCTCCCTACTGCTGATTTTTTCTGCACAACAGACTCTTTCCTAAGAATCAAAGGGAAAGGATCTCAACCCTCCGTGTTTAGGGTTGTTGCCAAAGATGGGGAAGACTGCGGGGGCAATTCAATAACTCAAAGTGACGAACATCTTTATCGACTGCTGTCTCCAAACCCAGAAAAGCCTTCTGGCATAACTGTGAAGAATAATGAACTCACCTTCGTTGAGTTTGATGTTCCGAATGCTAAACCAACAGATAACTGGCGTATCTATAGATCAGATGGAGCAGTTGTGCGTATCTCGGCTGGCCAGATGATAGGTATGGGTATGCAACCAAACGAGAATGCAAATGGCAAAACATTTAGCTATCGCATCATGCAGGTTGTGTACGACATGTGGGGAGAAGTCTGGGGTGAACCAAGTGATCCGATTACTGTGACTATCAAGGCACTCGAAGCTCCAAAAGATACCAGATGCAAAATCCAAAGCAACCAAGGTCAAGTTGATTGCCTGATCTCTCCAAATCACGCAGTTGATTCAACCCTGATTGAATTTCTAGATGTCAACGGAGATCTTCTTTCATCAACCAGATTGAAAAACGTTACTGAAACTAACCAGCAGCTAGCTAACCTGACTGCAAACTTTTCTTATGCAGCATCATTCGTGCGAGTAAGTGCCATTACTGGTAAGCCAAACGAATGGATGAGAAGAGGCGATTCAGCAACTGTAAAGGTACGCAGTCGAGTGGCTGGACTTACCTACGTAACTCTTTAGTTAAACCTTTGGACGTCTTCCAACTAAAGCCCAAGTAATGGAAGCAGCATCAATAAGTTCTTGAACTAGAGCGGCCTGGCTTGGGCTTAGATAGCCAAAGGCTGCTGCAAGCATCGCAACTATTGCTAGAGACATTCCAATGGTGCTTGCCTGTAGAGCTCTAGTTCTGGCTATTTGAGATGTGTCTATGGCATTGGCTAAACGTCTGATGGAGTCTTCTACTATGACTACCGAAGCTGCTTGGCTTGCTGCAGTAGTTCCCTTAGCTCCCATGGCCACCCCAACATCTGCTGCTGCCAGAGCTGGAGCATCGTTGATGCCATCGCCAACAACCAGAACAGATCCTTTAGTTGAATTCTTAGCCGACTGAAGTATCTCTAGTTTGTGGGTTGGTGTGCACTCAGCGAAGAATTCAGTGACTCCAAGTTCACTTGCAGTTTTCTCAACTGTGGCTTTTCTATCTCCAGAGACCATTAGCACACGTTTGACTCCAAGAGCCTTTAGATGAGCAACTGTCTCATGAGCATCGTGTCTAAGAGGATCATCGAGTCCTAGATATCCCTGCACTTTGCCATCAATGGATATCTCCATCAAGAGAGCATTAGTTAGGTTGGCCCAAGGTTCAAGCGGAAGATTTGGTTGACCAACTTTTACTCTGTGACCTGAAACTAAACCTGAGAGCCCATGACCGTGAATCTCTTCAACTTCACTGGCCATAGAAAGACTTAGGTTTCTTAGCTTTGCTTCAGCAACAGTTGCTCTGGCAACGATGTTTGCACTTGTTTGTTCTAACGATGCTGCTAGTGAAAGAACTTCGTCAGAATCAATGCCCTCTGCAAAAGCCATCGCTGTGATGCGAGGGCCACCTTCAGTGAGCGTTCCTGTCTTATCTAGTAGAACAACTTCCACCTGAGCAAGCTGCTCAATAGCTGATCCCTCTTTGATGATGACACCAACTTGAGCAGCTCTAGAGATTCCAGCAACAAGAGCGACTGGCACAGCGAGTATTAGTGGGCATGGAGTTGCTGCAACTAATACGGCTACTGCTTGCTTGATGTCTTGAGTGATTAGATATGTAGCAAGTGCAATAAGTAAAGCCAGCGGCACCAACCTAGCTGCCCAAACATTAGCAAGTCGCACACCTTTCGATGCTTGGGCTTTAGCACTAGCAACTAGTCGGATTAGATTTGCATATGTGCTGGTTTGGGCTGTTGAAGTTGTAATGATCACAACAGCGCTTCCACTGTTTATTACTCCAGAGTTAACTGAAGTATTTGCTTCTCGCCATACCGGTAATGATTCACCTGTGAGAGCTGACTCATCAAATAGAGCAGCTTCTTCAAGTCTTCCATCAATTGGAACTATTTCTCCCGAGCGAACAAGAACTCTTGTTTGAATTTGAACATCATTGATTGGGACATCAAAGACTTCACCTGAATTAGATATTGTGTGAGCAAAAGTTGGAGCACGTTTCATTAGCTCATCTAGATGCTTACTAGCTTTACCCTGAGCCCATAACTCCAGTGCTCTACCACTTGCAAGCATCAAGGAGATCAAACTAGCTGCGAACCATTCATTGGTAAGGGCTGTTGCAATGATTGCTAGAACAGCAAGCACATCGCTACCAAGAATCTTTTCTCTTATTGCTTGTATAAGCCAGCGAACACTAAGGGTTAGACCTAGGGCTGCTCCGATAGACCAGCCGATGTTCGCAGCTGCAACTGAACTAAAGTTCAAAACAAATCCACTTACTGAACTCATTAGAGCAATAATCAAAAACGAGTATCGCTTGAGCAGATTGGCCATGTTTAGATTGTCCCACTTTCCTTGGCCTAGACTTGAGTCATGACAACTATTGGGGAACATCCAACCATCACATTTCTCGGAGCAGCAGGAACAGTAACAGGCTCAAGATTCTTACTTAGTTGCGGAGAAACCAATGTAATGGTTGACTGCGGACTCTTCCAGGGTCTCAAGGAACTTAGGCTCAAGAACTGGGAACCACTAGCTATTGATGCAGCAACCATAGATGCCGTACTTCTTACTCATGCCCACCTAGATCACTGCGGATATATCCCTAAGCTCATCGAGCAGGGCTATAAGGGAAAGATTCACTCAACTAAGTTCACAGCAAAACTGGCTGCTGTAATCCTTAGAGACTCAGCCCGAATTCAAACTGAAGACGCCAAGTACGCAGCAAAAAAGGGCTACAGCAAGCACAACCCACCTAAGCCCCTATATGACGAGGCTGATGCTGAGAAGGCTATTCAGCATTTTCAGGAAGAAGAGTTCAACCAGAGGATTCAGGTTGCCGAGCAAACTTATGTAACCTTCCATCCCTCAGGCCACATCCTTGGAGCAGCAACTCTTGAAGTTGAGTTCTTTGGGAAGAGACTGATGTTCTCTGGAGATCTAGGAAGAGAAGAGCACCCTCTGCTTGTTAGTCCAGAAAAGATTCTTCCTGGCAGGTTCGATGCTCTAATCACAGAGTCAACATATGGTGACCGTGAGCACGTAGCTTCTTCAACAGATTTCGAAACAGCTATCAATGAAACTATTGCTGGTGGTGGCTCCGTTCTCATTCCTGCTTTTGCTGTTGATAGGACAGAAATCATCTTGGTAAGAATTCGTGAACTTATGGAAGCTGGCACTATTAGAAGAGTTCCAGTCTTTGCCGATTCGCCGATGGCATTGAAGGCATTGAACTACTATCGTCAGGCAATCAATGAGGGTTCTGACGAAATACGGGAAGATATTCGTAAAGAGTGGGCTGGCCGGGATCCTTTTGATCCAGGTTCATTAGTTGAACTAGAAACAGTTGAACAGTCTAAAACTGTGAATGACCCGAATGAACCTTGCATCATTATTTCTGCTTCTGGAATGGGAACTGGTGGCCGTGTAGTTCACCACCTAAGACAAATGCTGCCTAACGCAAAGCACACAGTGCTCTTTGTTGGTTATCAAGCAATTGGAACAAGAGGACGTTCTCTGGTTGATGGTGCTGAGCAGGTAAAGATGCACGGTGAACTAGTTCCGGTTAGAGCCAGAGTTGAACAGATTGAAGAATTCTCTGTTCACGCTGATGCTAATGAACTAATCAAATGGCTTAGCTCAACATCAGAAGCGCCTGGCCAAGTATTTGTTGTTCACGGTGAAGCAGGAGCAGCTGAATCATTCAGTGATTCAATTGTTTCAAAGCTTGGTTGGAAATCTAAAGCACCTAAAGACGGTGAACAGGTAGAGCTCTAAAGCTATTTAGAAACTCTCACTATCCCAATGATGTAGGCAAGGCTAAAACCAAAACCAACTGCAGCGTATGCATAGTCAAACCACGTAAGAGTCTCAACCGGTATAAGCAAAGTAAGAACACCCAACCCTGTAGCAGAAATAGCCATTACTCGAGCAGAGAATATAACCGTCTCATCCCTTCCCTTTAGCGAGACACCTAACATGTTTCCTGCAAGGGCTACCAAGGTAAGACCAATCATTCTCATAGCCCAATCAAGTTCTGGTGTTGAGCTAACACCAAGTAGTTCATTGAAGAGAGCTGGGCTAATAAGAAGCAATAGAGCGCTAAAGCCAAAGACAGTTGCTCCGGTAAAAAGTACCCTACGTAGGTATTTGAATTTATCCATGTCTTTCATGATGGCAGAAAGCCGAGCAAAACTCTGTTTTGCTAAAGCACAAGTTGAAGATTAACTTCTAGGCTGGGACTGTGGCGGCCACAAGCCAAGCCCACGTCAACGGCGACGAAAGATCAATGATGCGCGCATTAGTAAAGCAAGTAGCAGGACCAGGCTTAGAGATGGTTGAAAGACCAGAGCCAACTATGGGGGAGAACGACGTTCTTATTAAGGTCCTTAGAACAGGGATCTGTGGGACAGATTTACATATTGAGAGCTGGGACCACTGGGCCTCGGAGACTCTAAAGACTCCTATCATTCCCGGTCATGAATTCTTCGGTGAAGTAGTAGCCATAGGCTCAAGAGTCCATGAGGTTGAGGTCGGGGCAATGGTTTCCGGTGAAGGACACATTGTTTGTGGTCTTTGCAGAAACTGTCGAGCAGGCCGCAGGCAGATGTGTATCAAGACGCTTGGTGTTGGGGTGAACCGTGATGGAGCTTTTGCTGAATACGTAGCTATTCCTGAATCGAATGTCTGGGTTCACCATGATCCGATAGATCCAGAACTAGGAGCTATCTTCGATCCTTTTGGCAATGCAGTTCACACAGCCATGGCATTTAGCCTGATAGGCGAAGATGTCCTTATTACAGGAGCTGGACCAATTGGTTTGATGTCCAGTGCAGTTGCCAGGCATCTAGGAGCTAGATACATAGTTGTTACTGATGTGAGTGAACCAAGACTTGAACTGGCTAGAACTATGGGAGCAGACATTGCCCTAAATGTCTCTAAGTCAAGAATCAGCGAATCACAAAAAGAATTAGGAATGCGTGAAGGATTTGATGTTGGTTTTGAAATGTCAGGTCATAAATCAGCACTGCCTGAGATGATCGACAACCTCAATCATGGAGGAAGAGTCGCCATGCTCGGGTTGCCATCTGAGTCAATAGATATTGACTGGTCAAAAGTCGTTACCCACATGCTTACCTTGAAAGGTATCTACGGAAGAGAAATGTATGAAACTTGGACAGCTATGAGCTCAATGTTGAAATCAAGTGAGCTACTTCGTCAAAGAATCTCTTCAGTTATCACAGACAGATTGCCGGCTTCTAAATGGCAAGAAGGTTTTGACATTGCTAGAAAAGCAACTGGTGGAAAAGTAGTCTTAGATTGGACACAACTCTGATGTATGAATCACTAAAGAAACAACTACAAGGAACTCTTGACGAGATCCGTTCAGCAGGTCTATATAAAGGCGAACGTGAAATTGATTCTGCCCAAGGCTCACACATAATCTCTGAGCAGGGTAACCTGCTGAACTTCTGTGCCAATAACTACCTTGGGCTCGCTAATGACAAAAGAATCATTGATTCAGCCAAGCAAGTACTTGATGATCGTGGTTTTGGAGTTGCTAGCGTCAGGTTCATTTGTGGAACGCAAGATATTCATAAAGAACTAGAAGCAGAAGTATCTAAGTTTCTGGGAACTGATGACACCATCTTGTTTAGTTCATGCTTTGATGCCAACGGGGGAGTGTTTGAATCCCTCTTTGATGACAGAGATGCGATCATCAGTGATGAACTTAATCACGCCAGCATAATCGATGGAATTCGTTTATCTAAGGCTGCCAGGTTTAGATACAAGAACCGAGACATGACAGATCTTGAAAGATGCCTTGAAGAAGCTAAAGATGCGAGACAAAGAATCATTGTTACCGATGGAGTCTTCAGTATGGATGGATATTTAGCTCCGCTTAAGGAGATTTGTGATCTAGCCGAGCGTTACGGTGCAGTGGTGATGGTTGATGATTCACACGCTGTTGGCCTAATCGGAGCAGGCGGTAAAGGAACTCCTGAATTAGCTGGAGTAAGTGATCGAGTGGATATCTACACCGGAACATTCGGAAAAGCTCTGGGTGGTGCTGCCGGAGGATATGTTTCAGGACGCAAAGAGGTAGTTGAAATTCTTAGACAAAAGGCTAGACCCTATTTATTCTCAAACTCTTTAGCTCCCGCGATTGTGGCAGGCTCACTTGAAGCAATCAAGATTGCTGGATCTAGTGAAGGTTTGAAACTCAGAGAGAAATTACACAACAACGCAAAGCGATTTAGACAAGGAATGAGCGAAGCGGATTTCACATTGTTAGAAGGTGAGCATCCAATCATCCCGGTGATGTTCGGTGATGCGGTTGTGGCAGCAAACCTTGCTAAAGCAATGTTCAATAATGGCGTTTATGTAACAGCATTTAGCTTCCCAGTTGTACCTAAGGAAAGAGCCCGCATCAGAGTGCAGTTATCGGCATCACATAGCGAGCAAGACATAGATAAATGCATTGAAGCATTCAAAACATCGAGAAGTGAATGTAGTATCTAGCAATGGCTGAACCAGTAAAAGGACCTAAGAGTTACTTCCCTTCAATCGAAGCAAAATACGGCAAACCTATTGCCTTTTGGATGAAGGAACTCAAGAAAGTCAAAGATCTAAAGCACCTAGAACAGGTAAATTTCCTCAAAGATACTCATGGAATGGGTCATGGCCACGCTAATGCCGTAGTCGCTGTCTTCCGAGTAGAGAACAGCTAAGGCACAGGGCCTTAGACCTAGATTTAATCTCAAGGTTAGACTTGTCCAATGGCAATGAAAGTATCTGTTATCGGGCTTGGCTACCTAGGAGCAACACATTCCGTTGCTATGTCCAAGATAGGTCACACGGTAATTGGTATCGAGCCAAACCAAGCTAAAGTGGACAATCTCAACTCAGGTCACGCAGGCTTCTTTGAACCAGGTCTTGATGAAGAGCTAGCCATCCAGCTTGCTTCAGGTCGGCTATCTTTTAGAACAGCTCACGATGAGTCCTCTAAAGATGTGGACGTTCATTTCATTTGTGTGGGAACCCCTCAGCTAGAAGGATCTCTAGCTGCAGATACCTCTTATCTTCACTCTGCAATCAAAGATCTAGCCCCACACCTAGCGCCTGATGCAGTAGTGGTTGGTAAGTCAACGGTTCCAGTTGGGACAGCAGCCATTTTGAAAGATGAACTAGCTCAGCTAACCGGATTTGAACCGAACCTAGCTTGGAATCCAGAGTTCCTTAAGGAAGGAACAGCACTAGAGGATTCACTTAGACCAGATCGTCTTGTAGTTGGTGTTACTAATGAACACTCTGAAACTAAACTTCGTGAAGTATTCGCACCAATGATTTCAGCTGGCGTTCCATTTATCATTACCGATTTAGCAACAGCTGAATTAGTAAAGTCAGCAGCTAACGCATTCCTAGCTACCAAGATTTCATTTATCAACGCAATGGCCGAGATTGCTGAAGTATCCGGAGCAGACGCAACTCAATTGGCAACCGCCATCGGATATGACGAACGCATTGGCAACAAGTTCCTTCGAAACGGTGTTGGCTTCGGTGGGGGATGCCTTCCTAAAGATATCCGTGCATTGATTGCTAGAGCAGAAGAACTTGGTGTTGGTCAGTCAGTTGCCTACCTTAAGGAAATTGACAAAATCAACATTCGAAGAAGAGACCGTGTTCTTGCGATGTTGACACAGGAATTAGGGGACCTTAAGGGCAAGGTTGTTCTAGTTCTTGGAGCGGCTTTCAAACCTGACAGCGATGATGTTAGAGACTCTCCCGCTCTTGAGATCGCACTGCTACTGAAAAAAGCTGGAGCGATTGTTATTGTTCATGACCCTATTGCTTTGCATGGGGTAAACAAGAAACACCCTGAACTAGCTACAGAACAAGATCTACTCAAAGCTTTTAGCGGAGTTGATGCAGTCGTGCTAGCAACGGAATGGCAAGAGTATCGTCAGCTAGACCCATCAACTATCGAAGGAATCAAGAATAAGTTCATTATTGATGGCAGAAACGTTTTAGATTACAAGAAATGGCAAAATGCAGGATTCAAAGTACTCGCTCTAGGTAAAACCATTACAAACTGAGGACTAAACAATGAACACAGTCATGCACTTTATAAACGGCAGTCAAGTAGCCAACTCATCTTCCAGAACTGGAAATGTATTCAACCCAGCACTAGGTGAGGTAGTCAGACAAGTTTCTCTAGCCGAAACCAAAGACGCGAAAGCGGCTATCCAGGCAGCAAGCGATGCTTACCCTTCTTGGAGAGACACATCACTTACTAAACGTCAGCAGATCATGTTCAACTTCAGAGAAATTCTGAATGCTACCAAGCAAGAACTTGCGGCAATAGTTACCGAAGAGCACGGCAAGACTTTGCCAGATGCTCTAGGGGAGGTAACTAGAGGTTTAGAAGTTGTTGAGTATGCAACATCTCTGGCTAGTCATCTAAAAGGTTCCTATAGCGAATCAGTTTCAACATCAATTGATGTTTATTCAATCAAACAGTCCCTAGGTGTTGTTGGAATAATTAGCCCATTCAATTTCCCAGCAATGGTTCCAATGTGGTTCTTCCCGATAGCTATTGCAGCAGGAAACACAGTTGTCCTAAAGCCTTCTGAGAAGAACCCGTCAGCAGCTATTTGGATGGCAGAGAAACTAAAAGAAGCTGGTCTACCTGATGGAGTCTTCAATGTTCTTCAGGGTGACAAGGTTGCTGTCGATGAACTACTAACCAACAGTGCAGTTCAGGCAATCAGCTTTGTTGGGTCAACACCAATTGCCAAGTATGTCTATGAAACCGGTACTGCTCATGGCAAGAGAGTTCAATCTCTAGGTGGAGCTAAGAACCACATGCTTGTTCTCCCTGATGCTGATCTTGATCTAGTGGCTGATTCAGCAATCAATGCTGGTTTTGGTTCAGCAGGTGAGCGTTGTATGGCAATCTCAGTTGTTGTTGCTGTTGAACCAGTTGCTGATTCATTGATTGAGAAAATCAAGTCAAGAATGGCAACCCTCAAAGTTGGCGATGGAACTCGTAACTGTGACATGGGCCCACTGGTAACTAAGGAACATAGAGACAAGGTTGCTTCATACATCGATATCGCTATTGAAGATAAAGCAACTGTTGTTGTCGATGGTAGAGGCATCGAAGTAGATGGCGATGCTAATGGTTTCTGGCTTGGCCCAACTCTGATCGATAACGTGCCAACATCTTCAGGTGTTTACAAAGATGAAATCTTCGGCCCAGTGCTATCTGTTGTGAGGGTTGCTAGCTATGAAGAGGGACTAGAGCTCATCAATAATGGTGCATACGGAAATGGAACTGCAATCTTCACTAATGATGGTGGTGCTGCAAGAAAGTTCCAGAATGAAGTTGAGGTTGGAATGATCGGTATCAACGTTCCAATTCCAGTACCAGTTTCTTACTACTCATTCGGTGGATTCAAGAGTTCACTATTTGGAGATACTAAAGCTCATGGTGTTCAAGGCTTCCACTTCTACACCAGAGAAAAGACGGTTACCAGCAGATGGCTTGATCCAAGCCATGGTGGAATTAACCTAGGCTTCCCTCAAAACTAATTCTTCAATTAGTTGTTGGTCGGAGCAGTACCGTAACCATTGACGCTGTAGTAGCGAACGTAATCAATATCGAAGTATGCCTTGGTGAACCCACCAGCGATGCGACCGCCGTAGTTTCCACCCATAGCTAGGTTCAATATCAAATACATCTTCGGGTTAACACCTTGAGCGGTCGGTCCGAACGGCCAGTTAGCTAGGCCAGTATCAGACTTCTTCAATACAAAATGCGTTTCACCGTCAAATGTGAAAGTAACCTGGTTAGGAGTCCAGAGCATTCCATAGTTGTGGAATTCACTAGACAGAGCAGAAGTGTGAACCTGAGAGCCCGTCTTGTACTCATGTACACCTGATGAGTTTGCGTAGTGAGCAGCCGAGGTTGACTTAGTCGGGCTGTTACCTGCGTACTCCATGATGTCTAGCTCGCCTGATCTAGGCCAAGGGACTGTTGCAATGTTGCTACCCAAAGTCCAGAATGCAGGCCATGTTCCTCCACCAACCGGCATCTTCATACGTGCTTCAAAGTAGCCGTAGGTGAAGTGCTGCTTACCTTGGGTGGTGAACTTACCGCTAGTCCAGTTCTTGTTTAGTGTGCAAGAAGGCTCTGCTGCCTTAGTTGATGCTGTGATGGTCATGATGCCGCTGCCATTTTGCTTCAATGCACAAGCTGCATAAGCCTGTGATTCTTGGTTACCCCAACCACAACCAGGAGCTGCAAGACAACCGTCTCCAGTTTCAATAACCCAGTTATCTGTTGAAGGCCCAGCACCAGCTGCTCCATCAAACTCTTCAGACCATAGCAATGTCTTTTCAAGTGATCCCATAGGAGTAGAGATTGAGACGTTTCTTGTTACATCAGGAGCTGGTTTGTATTGGCTGTTGCCAGGGCTGCTAGCCACTACAGTGCAATCACCTTCGGCAACAGGTCTTAGATAGCTAATGTCAGCCACTTTTATAACTGAACAAATAGTTGGAGTTGTTGTGCTGAAATTTGTTTCGCCACCGGTAGGAAGGGCATACAGAATCTGATCTGCTGCACCAATCATCATGTCATCAGGTTGACCAAAGAATATGGTGTTATCCCATAAGAAAACTTTTGTTTTTGCTCTGACTACCACTGCTGCAGAAGATACTTTTCCTTTAACTCCATAGACGCTAAATGCATAAGAAGCATTTGGGTAAAGACCAGTGAACTTGAATGACTTAGCTGTTGCAGAAGCTGTCTTAGTAATCTTCTTTGATCCAGTTGAAGCAACAATCTTTACTGCAGTAACTTTACCTTTAGCAAATGCAGTCCAAGTGATGGTGGCAGTAGTAG
>JBILQF010000008.1:0-57460 GCA_044373385.1 Rhodoluna sp. | reverse complement strand
TTGCAGCAATCATCGCTCCGTTGTCTGTGCAGAGAGCAAATGGTGGGATTCTTAGTTCAATCCCATTGGCCTCACACTGTTCCTTAGCTACCTCACGAAGCCTTGCGTTTGCGACTACCCCACCACCAAGAAGAAGCCTTGGCACATCAAACTCTTTACAGGCACTAACTGCCTTCTTGATCAATACATCAACTACTGCTTCTCTGAAGCTTGCTGCAACATCGGCAATGGAGAACTCTTCGCCCTTTGATTCAGCTAGTTCAACGTGTCTGGCAACAGCAGTCTTTAGTCCTGAGAAGCTAAAGTCATAGCGGTGCTTTTCCATGTCCTTAGGAAGAGTTAGTCCTCTAGGGAACCTAATGGCGTTTGGATTACCATCTTTAGCCACTCGATCTATCTCTGGTCCACCTGGGTAGCTAAGGCTTAGAACTCGTGCAACCTTATCGAAGGCTTCGCCCGCAGCATCGTCAATTGTTTCCCCAAGTAGTTCAACATCGTTTAGCAAATCTCTAACAAGCAATAGAGAGGTATGACCACCCGAAACCAATAGGGCAATCGTTGGAGTCTTCAATTCACCTCTATCTAGAATGTCTGCACCAACGTGACCAACAAGGTGATTGACAGCATAAATAGGTTTACCGGTTGCAACAGCAAGTGCTTTAGCAGCTCCAACTCCAACCATTAGTGCTCCAGCCAGTCCTGGGCCGTTTGTCACAGCAATGGCATCAATGTCATCAAGAGTTAGGTTTGCTTTTTCTAGAGCTTCATCCAAAACAGGTGTTAGTGCTTCAAGGTGTGCTCTAGCTGCAATCTCCGGAACAACTCCACCAAAGATTGCATGCTTGTCCATGCTGGAAGAGATGATGTTAGCTAGTAATTGATTTCCTCTAACAATTCCAACACCAGTTTCATCACAGGATGTTTCAATACCTAAGACAACTGGTTCTTTGTTGGTCTTTAGTCTCATGTCTGTCTTCATGATGAAAGCATCAACACCGTCTGGCTGGTAATACTTCTTACGTGTGCCGATCTGTTTAAAACCAAATATTTTATATAGTTTCTGGGCAGCGGAGTTATCGGCTCTAACCTCTAAGAGGATTTCCTTTGCACCTAATTCAGTTGCTTGCAAAGTCAACGTATCCATCAGCTTCTTGCCGATCCCAAGGCCACGCTTATCTTCTCTAACCGCAATGGTTTGAATATCAGCCTGATCACTGCCAGGTAGTTTACTCAACCCTGCATAGCCAACAACTAGGTTGTCTTCAAGAGCAAGAATGTAATAGGTGTGCTTCGCTGCTAATTCAGATTTGAAAGTTTCTTCAGGCCATGCATCATTAGCAAAGCTAGCGGTTTCTAATTTCATAATCTCAGGAAGATCTAGCACTGTGGCTTGTCTAATCTCTATAGTCATTAGCCACTCACCTTCTTGCCCTTACTAGGAACCGCATCTGGTTCACGAAGGTAAATAGGAGTAATGTCTTTGCGGTTTGAAACTCCTGCAAGTTCTTGCGCAAAAGCAATCTGACCAAGAGCTCCCGCTCTCACACCTAACTCAGTGGTTGCATGACTACTCACATCTATCAATCCGGCGATGTCTTCAAGCTTGTTGACCGATGGGCCATGGGTTCTAACTGGAACACCTTCTACAACGCCTGAGTAGGTAGCCCAGAAAACTTCTTTTCTTCTAGCATCGGTAGCCACCAATAGATTGCCAGCACTTGGATTCTCAGAAAAGAAATCCAAAGCAATGGAATCCAGTGAGCAAACACCAACTAGCTCAGCCTGGGATCCAATTGCAAAGTATCTAGCTGCAGCCAGCCCAACTCTTAGACCTGTGAATGGGCCAGGGCCCACACCGGCAACAACGGTAGAGATCTGATTGGCTTGGATACCTGAGTCAGCTAGCACCTTCTCTATTGCTGAACCAATACGTTCAGAGTGGGTCATTTGCTCTAGGTAGTTAACCTCAGCAATAACTGTCCCCATGCTTAGAACAGCAACTGTTGTGCCAGCTGAGGTATCGATAGCAAGAGAGTAAGCAGCTATACGGGTAGAGGCAGCAGAGGTTTTCATTAGATTGAAACACCTGCCCATCTTTCGCCAAAGCCAGTTATCTTGACCTGACGGTCTTCTGTTGCACCGGTAGTGTCTCTGCCTATTTCAACTTCTAACCAGTTCTCTGAGATGTCATTAGTCAGTCCTTTACCCCACTCAACAAAAACTATTGAGCTAGCAAAAGGGATATCTAGATCATCTAGTTCAGCAGGGGAACCTAGACGGTAGGCATCAACATGGACAAAAGGAGCTTTGCCTTCACGCTTATGGGTTCTAGCAACAACAAAGGTAGGAGAAGAAACATTGCCTTCAACTTCTAGGCCTTCACCAACACCTCTAGTGAAGGTAGTCTTTCCAGCGCCTAACGGACCGATAAGTATTGCCAAGTCTCCAGCTCTTAGAACTTTAGATATCTTCACGCCAAGTAGGTGCATGTCTTCGCTAGTTGCGATGACTTGCTCAAAGATGGGGTGTTGGTCAGTCAATTCTCTAGCCGATAAATTCTCTGTTGAATCTAGAACCAATACGAGTAACAATCTCGTAGTTGATGGTGTCAGCAGCGCTTGCTAGATCATCTGCTGTTGGACCACCATCACCGAAGATAATCACACGATCACCAGGAGACACTGAGGCATCACCAACATCAACTACAAACTGGTCCATTGCGATGCGAGAGAGGATCTTATAGAACTTATCGTTTATGCAAACCTCTGCTTTGCCAGAAGCATTACGAGGTAGTCCCTCGGCATATCCAACTGGTACTAGCGCAAGAGTAGTTTCCTTAGGTGTTCTGTAGAGGTAACCGTAAGAGACGCCTTCACCAGCTTGAACTCGCTTGGTTTGAACAACAGTTGCTTCAGCTGTCATAACTGGCTTCAATCCAAACTCTGCCGCTCTGTTATCGCTGAAAGGCGATAGCCCATAAAGAGCAATTCCTGCTCTGATCATGTCGTAGTGAGCTTGTGGGTAACTAAGAGTTCCATCGCTTGCGGTTAGGTGTCTAAGTTCAAACTCAACACCTAGCTTTGCTGCCATCGCAAGAGCTAATTCAAATCTTTCAATCTGAGCAAGATCTTCTTTCACACCGGTTGAAGAAAGGTGACTAAAGATTCCAACTGTTTGAACTAAACCTTCAGCAACAGCAGCTTTAGTTTCAATGAGTAAATCTTCAAGTTCATCGATAGTGACACCATTACGACTAAGACCGGTGTCAACCTTGATATGAATCTGCGCAGGAGTTCCAGCTGATGTTGCAGCCTTCTTTACTCGTAGTAACTGCTCTTGTGAAGAAACAGCAACATCAATCTCATGTTTGATTGCTGATGCAAAGTCATCTTGAGGATCATGAAGCCAAGCCAAAATAGGTGTCTTTATTCCAGCTGAACGTAGGGTTTGAGCTTCAGCTAGATCGGCAACTCCTATGTAGTCAACGCCTTCGGCTTCAATCTTTCTAGCAACTTGAAGCATGCCGTGGCCGTAAGCATCAGCTTTAACTACACCCATAACTTTTACTTGCTTGCCTGATGAGTCAACTAACTTCCTCATCGTGTCTAAGTTATGAGCTACGTTGTTTAGATCAATGGTGAGTTTACGCATTGGTTAGTTTCCTTCCGCGATAACAAAAGCACAAGCAATGCCACCATCGTGAGTGATTGATAGATGCCATGAAGCAATTCCCATTTCTTGAGAGCGTTCTCTAGTTGCACCGGTTACTTCTAAATGAGGTTTGCCAAGAGAGTCTTTAGCAACTGTCACATCTTGCCAGCTAAGGCCAACAGGGTTTCCTAGTGCTTTGATTACTGCTTCTTTAGAAGCCCATACTCCAGCTAGTGATTGAACTGATCTTTGACGTTCTGTAGGGGTAAAGATTCTTTCAATCAAGGCAGGAGTTTCCTTGAGTTTAGATTCGAAACGATTCAAATCAACCAGGTCAACACCTATTCCCACAATCATGATTACTCGACTGTTACCGACTTGGCAAGGTTTCTAGGCTGGTCTACATCCAAGCCCTTAGCTGCTGCCAACTCCATAGCGAATATCTGTAGTGGAATTACATTCAAGATTGGAGCAAGCATCTTATGGGTAGCTGGAATGCTAATGACTTCAACTGCATACTTAGCTACCTCAAGATCACCTGCTTCAGCAATGGCAATAACTTGAGCACCACGAGCTCTTACCTCTTGGATGTTGCTAACTATCTTGGCGTGAAGTGCATCGGGGTCACTAGGGCTAGGCACAATAACAATTACTGGCTGGCCTTCTTCAATAAGAGCAATAGGGCCATGCTTTAGTTCACCAGCAGCAAAACCTTCAGAGTGAATGTAGGCAAGCTCCTTGAGCTTTAGCGCACCTTCAAGAGCGATAGGGAATCCTACGTGTCTACCGAGGAATAGAACTGAACTAGCATTCTTGAATTTCTTGGCAAGTGCACGGGTTTTATCCATATCGGCAAGAACATCTGAGATATCTCCTGGAACCTTTAGTAGTTCACGACCGATAACTTCAAGTTCACTCTTTGAATGAGCTCCACGAACAGTTGCTAGGTGAAGACCAAGTAGATAGATTGCAGTGATTTGTGCTGTGAAGGCTTTGGTTGAAGCAACTGCTACTTCAGGTCCCGCGTGAGTGTAAAGAACTGCATCTGCTTCACGAGCAAGAGTTGCTCCTTGGGTATTACAGATGGAAAGAACACTCGCACCAGCCTCTTTGGCATAACGAGTAGCCATCAGAGTGTCCATAGTTTCACCGGACTGGCTTACAGCAACAACCAATGTGTTCTTAGTCAGAATTGGTTGACGGTATCTAAACTCATGAGATAGCTCAACGCTTACTGGAATCTTTGCCCATGTTTCAATTGCATACTTACCAATCTCTGATGCATAAGCGGCTGTTCCACAAGCAACCATGATGATGCGGTCGATGTTTTGAATAAGTTCTGAAAGTGAATCTAGCTCTTTGAGCTTTACAACTCCATCGCTTGATAGACGAGCCATCAAAGTATCGCCAACAGCCTGAGGCTGATCAGCGATCTCTTTAGCCATGAATGAAGACCAGCCACCCTTGCTAGCTGCACTGGCATCCCAGTCAACAGTGAACTCTTCTTCGGAAACTTTCTGACCATCAAAGTTTTCTATTGAGACGCTATCTGCTTTGAGAATTACAATCTCATCCTGGCCCACGGCAATTGCTCGCTTAGTGTGTTCAACGAAAGCCGCAACATCGCTACCTAGGAAGTTCTCGCCATCGCCCAAACCAATAACCAGGGGAGCATTTCTTCTTGCAGCTAGAACTACCCCTGGCTCATCCTGATGGATAACCAAAATAGTGAAGGCTCCATGAAGTCTTTTGACTACAGTTCTAAAGCTTTCAAGGAAATTGCCTGAGTGGGCATATTCGGTTGCCACTAGATGAGCTGCTACCTCTGAATCAGTCTCGCTGGAGAAGACCGTCCCCTGAGCTAAAAGCTCAGCCTTGAGTTCAGCAAAGTTTTCAATAATTCCGTTATGGATCAGGCTTAGTTTGTGGCTTGCTCCACCTAGGTGCGGGTGAGCGTTGCCATCTGTTGGAGCCCCATGGGTTGCCCAGCGGGTATGTCCGATACCGATGTGCGATTGGCCTAGCGGGTGCTCTTTGATGTCTTCAACCAGAATGCCGAGCTTTCCAGCCTTCTTACGAGTTTCTAGAACTCCAGCCTCATTGATAACTGAAACACCTGCGCTGTCATAGCCACGGTATTCAAGGCGCTTTAGCCCGCCTAGGAGGACATCAACGGTTGACTTAGGTCCCACATAGCCGACGATTCCACACATGCCTCTAGTTTAAGGCAGAATGGCTTATGTGACTGGCTTACCCCTTGGTAGTACCTCAGATGAGGCACCAGTTTCCCCTTTTGATGAGATTTCACGTAATCAGTGGTCTGAATTAGCTAAAAGCTCAACATCTCCCCTAACTGAGGCAGAGATTGAAAAGATCAGAGGTTTGGGAGATTTCCTAGATATGGCTGAAGTTTCAGATATTTATCTTCCTCTTAGCCAATTGCTCAATCTATATGTCACCCAGGCTCAAGAACTTCATGCAGCCTCTGATGCTTTCCTAAATAGAACCAATAAGAGAATTCCATTCATTATTGGAGTGGCTGGATCGGTTGCAGTTGGTAAGTCAACAGTTTCAAGACTTCTAAAAGAACTACTTAGTAGATGGCCTTCAACTCCAACAGTTGCCCTTGTAACTACAGATGGTTTTTTGCACCCAAACTCTGTTCTTGAACAACGTGGTCTTATGGAAAGAAAAGGATTCCCTGAATCCTACGATCGTTTAGCTTTATTGAAGTTTGTGGCAGATATCAAATCAGGTCAAGATGAAGTATCTGCTCCCCTTTATTCTCACCTCACCTATGACATTGTTCCAGGGGAAAACATTGTTGTCTCTTCTCCTGATGTTGTGATCATTGAAGGTTTGAATGTTTTGCAGCCACCAGGACTAGGGCAAGAAGTGGCTCTAAGCGATTACTTTGATTTCAAGATTTACGTTGATGCTCCAACTGAAGAAATTGAATCTTGGTATCTAGATAGATTCCAAGCTTTAAGGGAATCAGCTTTTAGGGACCCTGCTTCATACTTCCACCGCTACGCGGAGATGGATGAGACCATTGCTTTGGATAGAGCCAAGGAAATATGGCGAACAATAAACTTGACTAACCTGATGGAGAACATAATCTCAACTAAGTCAAGAGCCACATTAGTTTTACAAAAAGGCCCTAAGCACAGAGTTGAAAGAGTTCTGCTTAGAAAGATCTAACTTAGATAGCTAAGTTCTTTTCCACCACACGAGCAATACTCTCAGCCCAGGAATGAGCAGTTCCCTCATCAGCTGCTTCAACCATTACTCGAACTAGATTCTCTGTTCCTGATGCTCTAAGCAATACACGTCCTGTGTCAGCTAGTTCTGCTTCAGCTTCTTTGACTATGTCTTGTAAACCTTTATCTGAGTTGACTCTGCTCTTGTCTACACCTTTGATGTTGATTAGAACCTGAGGGTAAGTCTTCATTTGAGCAGCTAGTTCCTGCAAGGACTTGCCTGTCCTCTTTACTTCAGAGGCAATCATGAGTCCTGTCAGGATGCCATCACCGGTGGTAGCAAAGCGACTAAAGATAATGTGTCCAGACTGCTCGCCACCTAAAGTAAATCCACCTTCACGGATTTGCTCTAGGACATATCTGTCACCAACCTTGGTTTCAATCATTTCGATGCCCGCATCCTTCATAGCAATACGAAGACCGAGATTACTCATCACCGTTGCAACCAATGTGTTGCGAGCAAGCTCTCCCTTGGCCTTCAAAGCTAAAGCAAGTATTGCCATAAGTTGATCGCCATCAACGATTGCACCATTGGCATCAACAGCAAGTGCTCTATCAGCATCACCATCATGAGCAAAGCCCATGTCTGCATCATGTTCTAGAACTGCTGCTTGCAAAGCGCTCATGCTTGTTGAACCAAAGCCTGAGTTGATGTTTAGACCATCAGGATCGTTACCAATAACAATTACTTCAGCACCTGAATCAGCAAATACCTGAGGTGATATTGCAGAGGCTGCACCATGGGCACAGTCGATAACAATTTTTAATCCTTCAAGAGAATTAGAGATTGCGCCTAGAAGATGAACTATGTATCTATCTTCAGCATCAGCAAATCTCTGCACGCGACCAATGCCTGCACCAATAGGTGAGAGAAAAGGTTTAGAAAGTGCTGCTTCTATTTGGTCTTCAACTTCATCAGCAAGTTTGTGTCCGCCTGCGGCAAAGAACTTAATTCCATTATCTGGAGCTGGGTTATGGGATGCAGAAATCATCACACCAAAATCTGCTTTGATATCTGCTGTTAGAAAAGCTGTTGCAGGAGTTGGAACAACACCTGCATCAAATACATCAACACCAGAAGATGCAAGACCTGCAGCAACTGCAGCGACTAAGTATTCACCAGAGATTCTTGGATCGCGTCCGATGACCGCGATTGGTCTTCTGCCTTCACTTCTTGCTTGCTCACCTAAAACAGATGCGGCAGCTTGAGCTAGCGAAAGGGATAGAGCAACTGTGAGGTCGCGATTCGCAACTCCACGAACACCATCGGTACCAAATAGGCGAGCCATGGTTTAAGGATAAACGAGCAGTTGCTCGAAGCGAATTAACGCTTAGAGAACTGAGACGCCTTACGTGCCTTCTTAAGACCAGCCTTCTTACGCTCGATAACCCGTGCGTCACGGCTTAGGAATCCAGCCTTCTTTAGAGCTGGACGGTTGTTGTCTCTGTCGATCTCGTTTAGTGAACGAGCAATACCTAGACGAAGTGCACCTGCCTGACCAGCAACGCCACCACCCTGGATACGTGCAGTCACGTCGTAAGAATCAGTTAGACCTAGAACCTTGAAAGGATCTGTAACTAGTTGCTGGTGCAACTTGTTTGGGAAGTATTCTGCCAAGTCGCGACCGTTGATCTTGATTACTCCGGTACCTGGCTTGATGCGAACACGTGCAACGGCTTCCTTACGGCGACCTAGACCTGCACCTGGAACAGTTAGTGGACCACGTGACTTTGCAGCCTTAACTTCAGCAACTGCTGGAGTCTCTGTGGTGTAGCTCTCTGGTGCAGCAGTTTCTGCAGCTTCAGCTTTCTTAGTTGGCATCTGTTGTCTTTCCTTCTAAGCGCTTACTGCGCTACCTGACCAATTGTGTAAGGCTTTGGAGCCTGTGCTACGTGTGGGTGCTCTGCACCACGGTAAACCTTAAGCTTTGAAAGCTGGTCACGACCAAGAGTGTTCTTAGGAAGCATTCCTCGGATTGCCTTCTCAACAGCCTTCTCAGGTGACTTCTCCAAAAGTTCTGCATAAGTAGTTGCAGTTAGACCACCTGGGTAACCAGAGTGACGGTATGCGTTCTTCTTCTGCAACTTAGATCCGGTAAGTGCTACCTTCTCAGCGTTGATGATTACAACGAAGTCTCCGTTGTCCATGTGAGGAGCAAAAGTTGCCTTGTGCTTGCCACGTAGTAACGCAGCTGCAGTTGCGGCCAAACGACCTAGAACCACGTCGGTGGCATCGATTACTAGCCAGTCGTTCTGAAGCTCATGAGCTTTCGGTGAATAAGTACGCACGAAATTGCCTTCTATTTCTTATCGGATTGGCGGTGAATTAGTAATTCACCAACATGTGCTAAACCAAATGGTTTCAGGCACGAAGCCTAAGTTTAGCCCGAAACTAGATACATATGCAACCCGAAGATTTAGGGGAATATTGCTAATCATCTTCTAAAGATCTGGTGTGCTGGGTCATGGTGACCTGGGCTTCTAGGTCCTTATTTGCTGGATATCCGACCTCAATGAGGCTTAGCCCCTCAGGGGTAACGACCTTGTAGTTATGTCCAATTCTGGACTTGGATTTCAGGGCCTTGGCTATGTCAGGAGCTGTAGTCCTGCCAGCCCCAGCCTTGATTAGGGCTCCAACGATAGATCTGACCATATTGTGGGCAAAAGCATCGGCTAGGAGCTCAATTTCGACTACTCCCCCTAAAGCCTTGTTTCTTTTGACTGAAATAGACCTCAAAAGCCTGATTGTTGTGCCATGAGGCATCGGCTTACTGAAAGCCGCAAAGTCATGAAGCCCCAGGAACTCTTTACTGGCTTCCTGCATGGCCTCTAAATCCAAAGGGTATTTAATCCAAAGGTTGAATCTGGCCTTTAGAGGGTTCCAGCCGCTGGTTGCATCAGCAATTGTGTAGCGATACTTACGATGAGTGGCTGCATACCTAGCGTGGAAGTGCTTAGGAGCCTCTCCTGCGTTGCTGACTCTGATATCAGTAGGCAAAATAGCGTTGAGCTTCATCTTCAGATCATTAGATCTGCCGAGTCGCTTGAGTTGAGCAGGAGTTAGGTCTAAATGAACAACCTGGTGCTCTGCATGAACTCCAGCATCTGTTCTGCCAGCCACTCGAAGAGCAAAGTCATTCTTAGTTGGACCAAAGATTGTAATTAGGGCTTTTAGTAATTCGCCATGAACTGTTCTTAGTTTTGGCTGCTTAGCCCAACCAGCGAAATCTGTGCCATCGTAGGCAAGATCCAGCCGATAACGAATCAAGCCGTCAACCAACTGGTCAACGGCTTGATTCATGAGATCTTTGTTGTTTGAAATTACTTAGCTTCGTCAGCCTCAGGAGCTTCAGCTGCTGCTTCTGCAACTTCAGCTTCTTCAGCTGCTGCTTCAACAACTTCCTCAACTGGAGCTTCTACAACTTCTGCTGGAGCTTCTTCAACGATGTTCTCGTCTACTACAGTCTCAGGCTCAGTGTGCTCTGCTGCTACTTCTTCAACAACTTCTTCAACAACTTCTTCAGCAACAACTGCAGCTGCAGTTGCCTTGACAGCGTTAGCTACCTTTGCCTTTGCTCTAGCAGGCTTAGCAACAACTGGCTCAAGAACTAGTTCGATAAGTGCCATAGGAGCGTTGTCGCCCTTACGGAAACCTAGCTTGGTAATTCTTGTGTAACCACCGTTACGGTCCTGAACTAGAGGAGCGATGTTAGCGAAAAGCTCGTGAACAACGTTCTTGTCAGTGATGTCAGCCATTGTCTGGCGACGTGCGTGTAGGTCTCCGCGCTTTGCAAGAGATACTAGCTTCTCAGCAACCGGCTGCATACGCTTTGCCTTGGTCTGAGTAGTTGTGATCGCCTTGTGAATGAACAATGATGAAGCCAAGTTGTTTAGCATCAAACGTTCGTGAGCAGGACCGCCTCCGAGGCGAGGGCCTTTAGTTGGACGTGGCATTTGTTTCTCCTATTACTTATCTAGAGCCAGGACTAAGCCTGGTCATCCTCATCGAAGTTTGCGCTGAAATATGCAGCATCAAAACCTGGTACTGAATCACGGAAACGTAGTCCCATTGAAGTTAGCTTGTCGCGTACTTCATCAACTGACTTCATTCCGAAGTTACGGATGTTCATCAACTGATCTTCAGTTAGGTTGATTAGCTCGTTTACAGTGTTGATGCCTTCGCGCTTTAGGCAGTTGTATGAGCGAACTGTTAGATCTAGTTCTTCAATTGGCTTAGCTAGTGCTGGTGGTAGGTCAACTGCAACAGCTGAAACTGGAAGGTCAATACCTTCTGCATTTTCATCTAGAGCAGCTGCTAGACCGAATAGGTTAACCAAAGTGATACCAGCAGAAGCAATTGCTTCACGTGGAGAAATAGATGGCTTGGTTTCAACATCAACAATTAGCTTGTCGAAGTTGGTGAACTCACCCGCACGAGTTGCCTCTACGCGGTATGACACCTTTAGAACTGGTGAATAGATTGAGTCAACCGGAATGATTGAGTTGTTAGCCATGTCTGGCTGACGGTTCTGAGATGCCTGAACGTATCCACGACCTGCTTCAATGGTCAACCACATGTGTAGTGAGCCCTTGGTAACAGTTGCTAGAACTAGCTCTGGGTTGTGAATAGTTACGCTCTCATTGGTAACGATGTCAGCAGCAGTTGCTACTCCAACGCCCTTCTTTAGCTCTAGCACAACTGGAGCACCTGCTTCAGATGAAACAACTAAGTCCTTGATGTTTAGGATCAGCTCAGTTACGTCTTCCTTAACACCATCGATAGGACCGAATTCGTGGCTGATGCCTTCGATCTTGATGCTTGTTACTGCTGCACCTGGGATAGATGAAAGCAGGGTACGACGAAGTGAGTTACCTAGGGTGTATCCAAAACCAGGCTCTAGTGGATCTAGGGTGAAGCGTGAGCGGTTCGGGAAATTGCTGTCAATTTCTTCGTTCAGAACTGGAGTCTGTGCAATTAGCACGTTGGTTCCTTTCACTGAGACATCCGCTATTTGATATCTCTTTTGTTGGGTTTGCTATTCAGTGGCCACTAAACAGCTGTATTAAGTTATTTGGTTCTTGAAACTGTTTGTCTCTTCAAAAGAAGAAACAATAAAACTAGATACGACGGATCTTTGGTGGACGACATCCGTTGTGAGCCTGTGGGGTCACATCAGAGATTGATCCAACTTCTAGACCTGCTGCTTGAAGAGAACGGATAGCTGTTTCACGACCAGAGCCTGGGCCCTTTACGAAAACGTCTACCTTCTTCAAACCGTGCTCCTGTGCCTTACGAGCAGCAGCTTCAGCTGCCATCTGTGCGGCGAATGGAGTTGACTTACGTGAACCCTTGAAGCCAACATCACCTGATGATGACCATGAGATAACAGCACCAGTGTCGTCAGTGATTGAGACGATGGTGTTGTTAAAGGTGCTCTTGATGTGAGCCTGACCGTGGGTAACGTTCTTCTTTTCTTTACGACGTGGCTTGCGGGCTGAGCCTGCTGCTTTGGTCTTAGGTGCTGCCATGAGTTTTCTCCTGAATCCTTTTTAGACGCGACGAGCCGGCGGGCTACTAACGCGCTGCTTTCTTCTTGCCGGCTACGGTGCGCTTTGGACCCTTACGAGTACGAGCGTTTGTCTTGGTGCGCTGACCACGAACAGGTAGTCCCTTACGGTGACGAATACCTTCGTATGAACCAATCTCAACCTTGCGGCGGATATCAGCTGCAACATCACGACGTAGATCACCTTCGAGTTTGTAGTTTCCGTCTAGGTAATCACGAATAGCAACCAACTGGTCATCAGTTAGATCTTTTACTCGGATGTTTTTATCGATGTTGGTATCGGCTAGTACCTTCACGCTGCGTGTTGGTCCGATTCCATAGATGTAGGTTAGGGCGATTTCAACGCGCTTGTCGCGTGGAATATCGACTCCGGCAATACGTGCCATTGGATTTCTCCTGTTTGTTATGAAAGGTCTGCAGCAGTGTTGTCCTGAATGTTTAATTCAGGCTCTCGCCTTTCCGAGAGGTGCCAGATATAAATCTTGAACACTGCCTTGTTTTTTATTTAGTTGTACTCACCGAGGTGAGCTGTTGCAAATCTAAAGTGCTTAGCCCTGGCGCTGTTTGTGGCGTGGGTTTTCGCAGATGATCATGACGCGACCATGGCGACGAATGACTTTACACTTGTCGCAAATCTTTTTAACGCTTGGGTTAACCTTCATGTCTCTTTATTTCTGTTCGTGGTTTTTTCAAACCGATTTACTTGTATCGATAAATGATTCGCCCACGATTTAGGTCGTAGGTTGAAAGCTCAACAATCACGCGATCTTCAGGCAAAATCTTGATGTAATGCTGACGCATTTTTCCTGAGATGTGCGCTAAAACCTTGTGCCCGTTAGTCAACTCAACTCTGAACATCGCGTTCGGAAGAGCCTCGTAAACTGTGCCTTCGATCTCGATGACGCCGTCTTTGTTGGCCATAAACTCACTTATCTTTATTCACTTGTTGCCTCAAACACACGCAAAAAGACCGACTTAAAATAGGGATTTTTACGTGCCGAAACACCAAGACTCAATCCTAGGACATTTAAGGAAATAATGGTAGTTAAGATTCCAAAGGAACTGGGGCTATTCCATTTTTAGCCAATCCGGCTAACCCACCGTCCTGGGCTGTCAGAACCCAGATTCCCCCGCTATGACGGGCTACAGTGTGCTCCCAATGGCTTGAATCTGAGCCATCTTTACTAGAAACTGTCCATTCATCAGCCAATATCTTGACTGCCTGGCCTCCGGCGGTAATCATTGGCTCAATGGCTATAACCAGTCCAGGCTCAATAACAGGCCCTAAATCACGGGTTTGGTAGTTGAAAACAGCTGGATCTTCGTGCATTGAGCGGCCAACCCCGTGACCTATGTAATCCTGGAGGATTCCATACCTGCCAGAGGCCTTAATGCTCTTTTCGACTGCTCGACCAACCTCATTTAGGCGTTTAGCGGTAGCAAAAGCTGCAATCCCAGCCCAAAGTGAGGCTTCACAAGCATCACTAATTAGCTGTCTTTGAGCCATAAGCTCAGGGTCTCCACCTGGAACTACCATGCTGAAAGCAGCATCTCCATTCCAGCCAGCTGGAGTAATTGCTCCACAATCAACAGAAATAATGTCGCCAGGGGCAAGAATTTTGTCCTTAGAAGGGATTCCATGGACAACCTCATCATTTACAGAGGAGCAGATGGTGTGCTTATAGCCGGCAACAAGCTTGAAGTTGGATTTAGCCCCCATTGAAACAATGGTTGATTCAGCAATAGCATCTAGCTCAAGAGTTGAAATGCCAGGTGCAATTGCATCTTTTACTGCTTTTAGGGCAGCTGCTGTGATTAGCCCTGCTTCACGCATTAGGACAATGTCCGCATTTGATTTAAGCGTTATACGCTCGCGTGCCATATCTTTTCCTCTAAAGTGCTGGGCTTAGGCCACGAGCAGTCAGTGCGTTGAGGATTCTCTCGGTTACTTCGCCAACCTGACCTAAACCATCAATCTCAACAACTAGATCTCTAGCTGAATAGATTTCGATAAGTGGTTGGGTCTGCTCTAGGTAGACATTTTGACGGTGACGAATAACATCTTCGGTGTCATCAGCTCTGTCTTGTTCTTGAGCACGCTTTAGTAGACGACGAACAAGTTCATCAGTGTCAGCTACTAGAAGAATCACAGCATCTAGGGTTCTGTGCTGAGAAGTAAGAATGTCATCAAGTTCATTTACCTGATCATTAGTTCTTGGGTAACCATCTAGAAGAAAACCAGCTTCAGCATCTGCATGTGAGAGGCGGTCTCTGATTAGTTCATTAGTTAGAGAGTCAGGAACATATTCGCCACGATCCATAATTGACTTAACTTTCAAGCCAAGCTCTGTTTCGTTTTTGACGTTAGCTCTAAAGATATCTCCTGTTGAAATAGCAGGAATACTGTATGCGTTAGCTAACAGAGCAGCCTGTGTTCCCTTGCCGGCACCCGGAGGGCCGATCAAGAGAAACCGGCTCATTTCAGAAGACCTTCGTAGTTTCGTTGCTGCATCTGAGCACTGATCTGCTTCACAGTCTCAAGACCAACACCGACGATGATCAAAATCGAAGTACCACCGAATGGGAAGTTCTGGTTAGCGTTCAAAAGTGTTAGAGCTACTAGAGGAATCAAAGCAACTAGACCTAGGTAGATGGCTCCAGGCAAAGTGATTCTGCTTAGAACATATTCAAGGTACTCAGTTGTTGGACGTCCGGCACGGATACCTGGGATGAAGCCTCCGTAAGACTTCATGTTCTCGCTTACTTCTTCAGGGTTGAAGGTAATTGATACATAGAAGTATGTGAAAGCAATAATCATCAGGAAGTACATGACCATATATAGAGGCTGGTCACCCTGAGTTAGGTTGTTGTTGATCCAAATAACCCAGTCAGGAACTTTACCTGCTGTGTCTGGACCGTTGAACTGAGCAATCAAACCAGGTAGGTATAGCAAGCTTGATGCGAAGATAACTGGAACAACACCGGCCTGGTTCACCTTGATAGGAAGGTATGTAGCCTGTCCGCCGTAAGTTCTCTTACCAACCATGCGCTTTGCATACTGAACAGGAATTCTTCTCTGAGACTGCTCAACCAAGATAACTAGAAGAACGATAACAACACCTACAGCAATAACAGCCAGCAATGTTTCGATGTTACGTTCCTGAGCAATCTGTCCAAGGCTTGCAGGGAATCCAGCAGCAACAGAAGCGAAGATCAATAGCGACATACCGTTACCGATACCGCGGTCAGTCACCATTTCAGCAAGCCACATGATTACACCGGTACCAGCAGTCATTGTGATAACCATTAGTGAGATAGCCCACCAAGAGTTATCGCTGAATACTGGAACAGTACAGTTTGAACCAAATAGTGCACCCTGACGAGCAACTGCAATCAAAGTTGTTGACTGTAGAAGACCAAGACCAATAGTTAGGTAGCGAGTGTACTGAGTTAGCTTTGCCTGACCTGCTTGACCTTCTTTGTGAAGAGTCTCAAAGCGAGGAATTACAACTCGAAGCAACTGGGTGATAATCGATGCGGTGATGTATGGCATGATTCCCAGAGCAAAGATAGATAGCTGAAGCAAAGCTCCACCGGAGAATAGGTTTACAAGTTCATAGATGCCTGAAGTGCTGGTGTTACCAGTGTTCAAACATTGCTGCACGTTACCGTAGTTAACAAATGGCGCAGGGATGAAAGATCCCAAACGATAGATGGCAACTACAGCAAGCGTGAACATAAGCTTGTTGCGCAAATCTGGAGTACTAAAAGCTCTCTTGATTGCACTAAACATATTTGTCTCCTGTGGCTAAATACCGGTTAGGTAAATTACTCGGTTACAGATCCGCCGGCAGCAAGAATCTTTGCCTTTGCAGACTCAGACACTTTGTCAACCTTGACGTCAAGTTTAAGGCTAAGTTCTCCTTGGCCTAGTACCTTGACCTTCTCGTTCTTACGAACTGCACCCTTAGCAACTAGAGACGCTACGGTCACTTCGCCACCCTGTGGGTATAACTCAACTAGAGCTTCTAGGTTTACAACCTGGTACTCAACGCGGAATGGGTTCTTGAAACCACGAAGCTTAGGGGTTCTCATTACTAGACGAACACCACCACCTTCGAAGCCTGGACGAACCTGGTAACGTGCCTTGGTTCCCTTGGTACCACGACCAGAGGTTTTACCCTTAGATCCTTCACCACGACCAACACGAGTGCGGTCTTTTTTAGAACCAGGAGCTGGACGCAAGTGGTGCAGCTTTAGAAGGTTGCTCTTCTCCTGCACCAAAGCAGGCTTCTTAGCAACAGTCTTCTTTGCAGCAGCAGGCTTCTCAGTAGCTTCTACCTTTTCAGCAGCAGGCTTCTTCGCAGCAGCAGGCTTAGCAGCAGCTGGTTTAGCTGCAGCAGGCTTAGCCGCTGCTGGCTTCTTAGCTGCAGGCTTTGCTGCACCTTCGACGTTCTTGTTTTCTTCGCTCATTAGTTGATCTCCTCAACCTTTACTAAGTGCGCTACAGCACGAACCAAACCACGAACAACTAGGCTGTCGTCTTTGACAATAATGTCGCCGATACGCTTCAGACCTAATGTACGAAGTGAGTCACGCTGACGTTGGCTGTTGCCAACACCGCTTTTAACCTGGGTCACTTTTAGACGTGCTGCCATTTTAGGCACCTGCCTTTGCTGCTTCTTTAGCTGCGGCTTGAGCACGAAGTAGACCCTTAGGTGCAACTTCTTCAAGCGTTAGACCACGACGAGCTGCAACTGCTGAAGGCTCTTCAAGCTTCTTCAATGCTGCGACTGTCGCATGGACAATGTTGATTGTGTTCGCTGATCCCAATGACTTTGAAAGAACATCGTTAACACCGGCACACTCTAGAACTGCACGAACAGGACCACCGGCGATAACACCAGTACCCGCAGATGCAGGACGAAGCAATACAACACCAGCTGCTGCTTCACCTTGAACTGGGTGAGGAATGGTTCCGCCGATGCGTGGAACGCGGAAGAAACTCTTCTTAGCTTCTTCAACACCCTTAGCAATCGCTGCTGGAACTTCTTTAGCCTTACCGTATCCAACACCAACGGTTCCGTTACCGTCACCTACAACAACTAGTGCTGTGAACGAGAAACGACGACCACCCTGGACAACCTTAGATACACGGTTGATTGTTACAACACGCTCTAAGAACTGGCTCTTAGTTTCTTCACGGTCGCGACGCTCACCACGAGGTGCACGTTCACGGCTGCCACGACGAGCATCGCGCTCGTTAGTCTCAGCTGCTGGTGCTTCAACCGGTGTGCTTTCAACTGCCACAGCAGTTTCTTGCTCAGTAGACAAATCTTGCTCCTTGTTTTCGTTACTCACAGAACCAACCCACCTTCACGTGCACCATCAGCGATAGCTGCAACACGTCCTGCATATCTGTTACCACCGCGGTCGAATACGACCTCAGAGATTCCAGCTGCCTTGGCACGCTGTGCTAGTAGAAGACCTACGGCCTTTGACTTAGCTGACTTGTCGTCAGTTGACTTACGTAGATCTGCTTCCATTGTTGAAGCTGATACCAGGGTGTGACCCTTAGCATCGTCAACAATCTGAACGAATACGTGACGAGCTGAACGAGTTACCACTAGACGTGGACGGCTAGCTGTTCCCTCAATCTTCTTGCGAAGACGTAGGTGACGGCGACCACGAGCGGCAGATTTGCTCTTACCGCGAGTTCTTGGAGTTAGTCCCATGATTACTTACCTGCCTTTCCGGCCTTGCGACGAACAACTTCGCCTGCATAACGAACACCCTTGCCCTTGTATGGCTCTGGCTTGCGAAGCTTTCTTAGGTTGGCAGCAACTTCACCAACAGCTTGCTTGTCGATTCCAGAAACAGTGATCTTGGTGTTTCCTTCAAGCTGGAATGTAATTCCAACTGGTGGCTCAACCATGATTGGGTGAGAGTAACCAAGTGCGAATTCGATTCCTGATCCCTTAGCGGTAACACGGTAACCAGTTCCAACGATCTCAAGACCCTTGGTGAATCCCTTTGTTACACCTTCAATGTTGTTGGCGATAAGGGTTCTGGTTAGACCGTGAAGTGAGCGAGAGTTACGCTCGTCATCAGGGCGAGTAACGGTGATAGTGCCGTCTTCAAAAACAATTGTGATAGGTGCAGGTACTGTGTGAGTCAGAGTTCCCTTAGGGCCCTTGACTTCAATAACCTGACCATCAATCTTTACTTCAACTCCAGCTGGAACTGAAATAGGCATCTTTCCAATACGTGACATCTCTGCTTACCAAACGTAGGCGATTACTTCTCCGCCTACTCCTTTCTTGGTCGCTTGACGGTCAGTTAGTAGCCCTGACGAAGTCGAAAGAATTGCAATACCTAGGCCACCAAGAACGCGAGGGATCTCAGTTGACTTTGCGTATACACGCAAGCCAGGCTTTGAAACTCTCTTGATTCCTGAGATTGAACGCTCACGGTTTGGACCGTACTTCAGTTCAATGTTTAGGTTCTTGCCAACTTCTGCATCGGTGATTTTGATTGCAGCGATGTAACCCTCTGCTTTCAAGATCTCTGCGATGTTTGCCTTTAGCTTGCTGTAAGGCAAGTTAATCTCCTCGTGGAACGCTGAGTTGGCATTGCGCAGCCGGGTCAGGAAATCTGCTACCGGGTCTGTCATTGTCATATTGTTTGTTTCCTTCTTTGTCGGTTTCTGAAAACTTTACGAGTAATCAGACCTATCCAATTAGTAGTTAGTTGTTCTCTGCAGTTTTGAATGGGAAGCCCAGGGCTGTAAGCAGCGCACGGCCTTCTGCATCATTTGAAGCTGTTGTAACCAAGGTGATGTCCATACCACGTGGGCGGTCAACATTGTCCTGGTTGATTTCGTGGAACATAGTCTGCTCAGTTAGACCGAAGGTGTAGTTACCCTTACCATCGAACTGCTTGTCTGATAGACCACGGAAGTCACGGATACGAGGAAGAGATAGAGATAGAAGCCTGTCTAGGAACTCCCACATTCTGTCTCCACGCAAAGTAACGTGTGCACCGATTGGTTGACCTTCACGAAGCTTGAACTGCGCAATTGACTTGCGAGCCAAGTTAACCTGAGGCTTCTGACCGGTGATAGCAGTTAGATCTCTAACTGCGAACTCGATTAGCTTGCCGTCCTTAGACGCTTCACCAACACCCATGTTCACAACAATCTTGGTTAGAGATGGAACCTGGTGAACGTTTGTGAAACCAAACATGCTCTGTAGTTCACCCTTGATCTCGCTCTTGTAGCGAGTCTTTAGGCGTGGCTGAATTTTTACGTCAGTCATTAGATTTCCTTACCTGAGCTCTTAGCAATGCGAGTTCTTACGATCTTGCTCTTGCCGTTGGTGGTTACTGTCTCGACCTTTGCACCAATACGTGTTGCCTTCTTGGTGGTTGGGTCCACTAGTGCAACGTTTGAAATGTGAATCGGAGCTGGCTCAGTTACGATGCCGCCTTCTGATACACCCTTCTCGGTTTCAGTCTTACGAACGTGCTTCTTGACTAGGTTTAGACCTTCGACAATGACGCGGTTCTTTGCCTTGTCAATTGACAAAACAGTTCCGGTCTTGCCGCGGTCGCCACCACGAGCCTGAGTCTTACCAGTAATAAGAATTACTGTGTCACCCTTTTTAATGCTTGGCATGATTAGATAACCTCCGGTGCTAGCGAGATGATCTTCATGAACTTCTTGTCACGAAGCTCACGGCCAACTGGACCAAAGATACGTGTACCCTGAGGTTCGCCGTCCTTCTTGATGATCACAGCTGCGTTCTCGTCAAACTTGATGTATGAACCGTCTTGACGACGGACTTCCTTCTTTGTGCGAACGATAACCGCCTTTACGACGTCACCCTTCTTTACGCTGCCACCAGGAATTGCGTCCTTAACAGTTGCAACGACGACATCACCGATACTTGCGTAACGACGACCCGAGCCACCGAGGATACGGATAGCAAGAAGTTCTTTGGCACCGGTGTTATCGGCAACCTTCATTCTCGATTCTTGTTGTAACATTCCATATCTCCTATTACTTGGCCTTCTCGACGATCTCGACTAGACGCCAACGCTTGGTTGCCGACAATGGTCGAGTCTCGTGAATGACAACTAGGTCACCAATTCCAGCAGTGTTGCCTTCATCGTGAGCCTTGATCTTGGTGGTGCGGCGGATAACCTTGCCGTAAAGCGGGTGCTTCACACGGTCTTCAACCTCAACAACGATGGTCTTGTTCATCTTGTCGCTAACTACGTAGCCACGACGAGACTTACGGTCACCGCGATCTAGAGTTTCGTTAACTTCAGCCATGGTTATGCCTCCTCAGTTTCTGCAGCCGGTGCAGCCGACTTAGCCTTTGCAGCCTTAGCTGGCTTCTCAGCAGCTGCAGGTGCAGCTACAACAGCACGGATACCTAGTTCACGTTCACGCATAACAGTGAAGATACGAGCGATGTCGCGCTTTACTGCCTTGATGCGGCCGTGGCTTTCTAGCTGTCCAGTAGCTGACTGAAAGCGTAGGTTGAAAAGTTCTTCCTTAGCCTTCTTTAGTTCTTCTACCAATACTGAATCTTCGATGATGTCTAGATCCGCTGGAGTTAGATTCTTTGAACCGATAGTCATTATGCGTCACCTTCTTCGCGCTTGATGATGCGGGCTTTTAGTGGAAGCTTGTGAATTGCACGAGTTAGTGCCTCGCGTGCAACTTCTTCGCTAACACCAGCTAGTTCGAACATGACACGACCTGGCTTTACGTTTGCAATCCACCATTCTGGTGAACCCTTACCGGAACCCATGCGAGTTTCAGCAGGCTTCTTAGTTAGTGGGCGGTCTGGGAATATGTTGATCCAAACCTTTCCACCACGCTTGATGTGACGGGTCATAGCAATACGAGCAGATTCAATCTGACGGTTGGTTACGTATGCAGGAGTAATTGCCTGGATACCCCACTCGCCGAATGAGACCTTTGTACCACCGGTAGCTGCACCACTACGCTTTGGGTGGTGTTGCTTGCGGTGCTTTACTTTACGAGGAATCAACATGATTATGCCTTTGCGCTTTCTGCTGGACGACGGCCACGGCCTTCGCGATCGCTACGAACTGGCTTTGCATTTGCCTGCTCGATAGCTAGCTCCTTGTTGGTGATGTCACCCTTGTAAATCCATACCTTCACACCGATACGACCGAAAGTGGTCTTAGCTTCATAGAAGCCGTAATCGATGTTGGCACGAAGAGTGTGTAGAGGTACTCGACCCTGACGGTAGAACTCTGAGCGGCTCATTTCTGCTCCACCTAGACGACCTGAACACTGAACACGGATACCCTTAGCACCCTGACGCTCAGCACCCTGCATACCCTTACGCATTGCACGACGGAAAGCAACACGAGCTGCTAGCTGTTCTGCAATACCCTGGGCTACCAACTGTGCATCCATCTCTGGGTTTTTAACCTCAAGGATGTTTAGCTGGATCTGCTTCTTGGTTAGCTTTTCTAGATCTGTACGGATAGCTTCAGCTTCCTGACCACGACGACCAATAACAAGACCTGGACGAGCAGTGTGGATGTCAACACGAACACGGTCACGAGTACGCTCGATCTCGATGTGTGAAACACCTGCACGGTCTAGACGATCTGTTAGAAGAAGACGGATACGAATGTCTTCTGCAACATAGTCCTTGTAACGCTGACCTAGCTTGGTTGAATCAGAGAACCAACGTGAACGGTGGTCTGTTGTGATACCTAGTCGGAAACCGTAAGGATTTACTTTCTGACCCATTACTTGGTCCTCGCCTTCTGTGCACTCGCCTTGGCGATGATTTCGTCTGGAGTTGAAACGACAACTGTGATGTGGCTTGTACGCTTCAAGATTTGAGCTGAACGACCCTGAGCACGAGGCATGAATCTCTTCATGGTCGCACCTTCGTCAACGTAAGCCTCTGAAATGATTAGGTCGCCCTCATCAAAACGAACGTTAGCTGCATCAGCTTTAACTCTTGCGTTAGCAACAGCAGATGCGATCAACTTGTTCACTGGCTCAGCTGCAGCCTGTGGAGCAAACTTCATCAGAGCAAGTGCTTCTTCAGCACTCTTGCCACGAATCAGGTTGACAACACGACGTGCCTTCTGAGGGGTGATACGCACACTGCGTAATTTAGCGGTAGCTTCCATGATTACTTCCTGCGACCCTTCTTGTCGTCCTTCACGTGACCACGGAAGGTGCGGGTAGGTGCGAATTCACCAAGCTTGTGACCAACCATGGTCTCGCTGACGAAAACTGGGATGTGCTTACGGCCATCGTGAACCGCGATGGTGTGGCCCAGCATTGCTGGAACAATCATCGAGCGACGTGACCAGGTCTTGATCACGTTCTTGGTGTTGGCCTCGTTCTGCTTGGCTACCTTCTTGAAAAGGTGGTCATCAACGAATGGACCTTTTTTTAGACTTCTTGGCATATTCTTAGGCTCCTACTAGTGGCTTCCACGCGGACGACGACGGACAATTAGCTTGTCGCTAGGCAACTTCTTCTTACGAGTGCGGCCCTCAGCTTGACCCCAAGGAGTCACTGGGTGGCGTCCACCAGAAGTCTTACCTTCACCACCACCGTGTGGGTGGTCTACCGGGTTCATAGCAACACCACGGACAGTTGGGCGAACACCCTTCCATCTCATACGTCCTGCTTTACCCCAGTTGATGTTTGATTGCTCAGCGTTACCAACTTCACCGATGGTTGCACGGCAACGAGCATCGACGTTACGGATTTCGCCTGAAGGCAAACGTAGCTGAGCCATGCCGCCATCTTTAGCAACTAGACGAACTGCAGCTCCAGCTGATCGACCCATCTTGGCTCCACCACCTGGCTTTAGCTCGATAGCGTGAATCACAGTACCAACAGGAATGTTCTTCAATGGAAGAGCGTTACCTGGCTTGATGTCAGCTGATGGACCCTGCTCAATACGGTCACCCTGCTTTAGCTTGTTAGGAGCGATGATGTATCGCTTCTCGCCATCTGCATAGTGAAGTAGTGCAATACGTGCAGTACGGTTCGGGTCATACTCGATGTGTGCAACAGTAGCTGGCACGCCATCCTTGTCGTGACGACGGAAGTCGATCACGCGATACATACGCTTGTGACCACCACCGATGTGACGAGTAGTAATACGACCTGATGAGTTACGACCACCAGTTTTTGGTAGTGGACGTAGAAGTGACTTCTCAGGAGTGGTTCTAGTTACTTCAGAAAAATCTGAAACGGATGAACCACGACGACCTGGAGTCGTTGGCTTATATTTACGAATTCCCATTTATCTCTCGCCCTTAACCGATGTTGCTAAACAAGTCGATGGTGCCGCTCTTCAAGGTGATGATTGCGCGCTTTGTGTCCTTGCGCTTACCCAATCCAAACCTTGTCTTACGGGTCTTACCAATGCGGTTCAAAGTGTTAACTGATGCAACCTTGACGTTGAAGATAACTTCAACAGCCTGCTTGATCTCAGTCTTGTTTGAACGTGGATCTACTTCGAAGGTGTACTTACCCATATCAATGAGGTTGTATGACTTCTCGGAAACGATTGGACGAATAATGACGTCGCGTGGGTTCTTGTTTACTGCAGTCATTTTTACGCCTCCTTCTTTGAGTTAGCGGTGAACTCTTCAATAGCTGACTTTGTGAAAACTAGGTCATCAGAGTTCAAGATGTCGTAAGCGTTTAGCTGGTCAACCGGAAGAACGTGAACGTTCTTTAGGTTGCGAAGGCTTAGGTAGCTAACTTCATCAGTGCGATCTAGAACAACTAGAACGTTCTTCTGCTTTGTGAACATAGCTAGGAAAGCCTGAGCTGCCTTAGTAGAAGGCTTGTCGCTTAGACCAAGTGACTCAACTACGTGCAGACGGTTGTTACGAGCTCTGTCAGTTAGTGCCTGACGAACTGCGGCAGCCTTCATCTTCTTAGGTGTGCGCTGGTCGTAATCACGAGGCTTTGGACCGTGAGTGATGTAACCACCGCGCATCTGAGGTGCACGAAGGGAACCCTGACGAGCACGTCCAGTTCCCTTCTGTGCGAAAGGCTTCTTACCAGTTCCTGAAACTTCACCGTGACGCTTGGTTGACTGTGTGCCCTGACGAGCAGCAGCCATCTGAGCTACAACAACCTGGTGAACTAGAGGAATGCTGATGTTGACATCGAACAGAGCTGCATCAAGTTCAACTGAACCTGACTTCTTGCCCTTTACATCTAATACATCTACGTTAGCCATGAGAATTAAGCACCCTTCTTCACTGCGTTACGAACGAATACAAGTGAACCCTTTGATCCAGGAACTGCACCCTTGACAAGTAGTAGACCCTTTTCAGCGTCGATACCGTGGATAGATAGGTTCAAGGTAGTTACCTTGTCTGTACCCATACGTCCAGCCATCTTGGTTCCTCTGAAAACACGACCAGGGGATGTACCAGCACCGATAGAACCAGGCTTACGGTGGTTACGGTGTGAACCGTGTGATGCACCAACACCGTGGAAACCGTGACGCTTCATGTGACCTGCAAAACCTTTACCCTTGCTGGTTCCAACAACGTCAACGAACATTCCTGTTTCAAAAATCTCAACGCCAAGTTCCTGACCAACTTCATAAGTGTCAGCGTCTAGTGTTCTGATTTCTGCAAGGTGACGACGTGGAGTTGCTCCAGCTTTAACAAACTGACCTGCGTCAGGCTTGTTAACTTTGCGTGGGTCAATTGCTCCGTAAGCGATCTGGATTGCTGTGTAGCCATCAGTCTCAAGGTTCTTGATCTGAGTGATTACGTTTGAACCAGCTTCGATAACGGTGATTGGGACCATCTTGTTGTTGGCGTCCCATGCCTGGGTCATACCGAGCTTCTTGCCCAGTAGTCCCTTCACAATACGTGTAGTAGTCATCTTATTTTTCCTTAGAGCTTGATCTCGATGTTGACATCGGCTGGAAGGTCGAGACGCATCAGTGAGTCAACTGCCTTAGGAGTTGGGTTGATGATGTCGATCAAGCGCTTGTGGGTGCGCATCTCGAAGTGCTCGCGGCTGTCCTTGTATTTGTGAGGTGAGCGAATCACCGCAATAACATTCTTCTCAGTAGGTAGTGGCACTGGACCAACAACCTTCGCACCCGCGCGGGTAACTGTTTCTACGATCTTTCGAGCTGAAGAATCGATGATCTCGTGATCGTACGACTTCAGTCGAATGCGGATCTTCTGATCTGCCATTAGGACTCGCTTTCTTGACGTCTAAGACGCCAATAACTAGCAGCACTTTTTGATATGCACCACTATTTATCTGTCAAACCCAGTTACCTGGGGCACTGCTCCGACCCACGCACTCGGGAGTGTCGTAAGCTCTCGCTCACAAAAATTCCAAGTGAATACTTCGGTAAATTTTTGGCTCAGCTGCGGCCGGACCCGTTTTAGCGGTTCACTATTGCCTGCAGTGGATCATCCAGAAAGGACGACATCACATGAACTTTTCAATCTTGGCACAACATAGCCCTTTGGTGCAAGTTAAAGTCAAGAAATCT
This sequence comes from Rhodoluna sp., assembly GCA_044373385.1. Lineage (GTDB taxonomy): Bacteria > Actinomycetota > Actinomycetes > Actinomycetales > Microbacteriaceae > Rhodoluna. Next base: position 31,420 of record JBILQF010000008.1, on the reverse strand, counting down.
CAATGGGTGATTAGAAATCCCCTATTTCTTCGGAATCCTAGAATCCTTTAGAAATTCCATGAAGTATGGAGCAATTTGAGCGCCAGCAACGTCAGTGAGGTGGTCTCTGGCTACGGTTGGGCTTGCTCCGATGATTAGCGGGCAGTAGCTCTGCAGGCAAAACAGTGATCCTATGTTTCCATAGGCCACTTTGGCCCCTTTCGCAACCCGAATATCATGGATTGACGTGGGTCTCGAAACGGAGCAATCCATATAATTTGAATAGTCCTTGTTCAAACAAGCTGATTGGCCTGTCGCTACAGGTGCTTGCCCTAGAACAACCGTCTTTTTTCCTGCCACTTTCACTCTGGTGGCAAAATCTACGGCGTCTTCTATGTAATTTGAAGGCTCAAAGTTGAGGGAATCGCTGAGAATAATATAGTCGTAGGTCAGTTTTGTTGAGTCGACATAAGCTAATACATTTCTGTGGTGTGTGTCACATCTATCATTCGTGGCAGCGTCCAGTTCCTTGCTCAGACTCCTGGTGCCTGAAAAGTTGGCGCATAGAGGTGCATTGAATGACTTGACGTACAAATCTAAACCAGATTTTCTCATATGAGACAGTGTCGACTGGTACATAAGCCCGTGGCTATCACCAATCAAAAGGATTTTGGTGCCGGCATTAGGCGACCCGAGCGTGCACTCGCCCCAACCACAAGTGAAATCGAAACCTTGGGCATACGATTTTCCGTCTTCAACCCGGATGATTTCACTTATTTGCTCTTCTGAGAGTTTCCCAGCTGCCGCAATAGCAGAGTTGCTCCTCCTTATTTCTGCATGCCTCCTAGCTAGCCAATCAATCCCAGTCGCTTCAGGCGATTTTGTAGGTTTAGGAGCGCTCGACTCACCCCCAGTCCAATCAGGGGATTTTGTGGGTTTCGGATCAATCGTGGGATTGGGAGACGTCTCTGGAGTACCCCCCCCCGCTGCCCCAGGCCCTTCAGGGGATTCTGTAGGTTTCGGATCAATCGAGGGAAGGGGAGAGGTCTCGGCAGCTTTGAAGTAACTTGCCACATAGCTTTGCACATTAGGTTGGACTGCGGCAGATGGAATGACTAGAAGAGCTACTGCCAGTGCGCTCGAAGCGCTTACCCATAGCGGTTTAGATAAGGGAACAGAATTGTTTGCGTAAAACTTAGGCAACGGAATGCGCTGGAACTTCAGCTCTACGAAATAGTAGCTCAAAGTTGCTAGCGCAAATGCTATTGCAGCCAGCCCGACTTTTCCAAGCAGGGAGTCTGCATAACCAAGTTCAGTTCCAAATGTGATCACAGGCCAGTGCCATAGGTAAAGAGAATATGAAATGTTCCCCACGAACATGAGTACTTTACTCGAAAGCAACTTTGCATCTAAATCCAATGAATCAGCCGGTTTTGAGACCATGATTACTGCAGCAAAAATGACCAGAGGCATGGTGTACCCAAAGTTCTCCGCTCGCACCAAGAACAGACTTATAACCAAAAGAGGCAAAGGCAAGTGTTGGACAAATTTTGCTCGCAAAAACTTTAAGGACGAGTGATCTGACCTAATTGCAATAGCGGCCAATGCTCCAGCGGAGAGCTCCCAGGCTCGGCTAGCTGTAAGAAAATAGCTAAGGCTTGGCTGGAAGTAGAAGGTCACCATCATGAAAACTAGTGAAGCGATGGTAGTCACCCAGAACAAAGCAGAAAGCCTAGATTGCCAGCTGACTATCTTCCCTCTGAACTTTAGGGCTCCCAAGGATAGCGCCATAAGCATGAGTGCTGGCCACAAGAAGTAGAACTGCTCTTCAACTGATAGAGACCAAAAATGCTGAAATGGAGACGGTGCCGCACCAATTTGGAAATAGTCAGTGCTCTTGAAGGCGAAGTTAAGGTTTGCAGAAAACAGAGTGGTCCAGATTGCATCGCCAGCGATAACACTAAACCTAGAAGTATTGTTTACAAACCAACTGAATATAACAATCGAAATAGTCACGACTAGTGCAGCGGGCAAAATTCGACGGACTCTTCGAAGGTAAAAACCCTTAAGTGAAATTGTTCCTATACGAGATTCTGGATCTCTAAACTTCGAGTACTCATCAACCAGAATTCCTGTGATCAAAAATCCGGAGATGACGAAGAAAATGTCAACTCCAATAAATCCGCCATCAAACCCTGGTACTCCAAAGTGCTGAAGCAGCACAAGTAGCACAGCGATTCCTCGGAGTCCCGCAATGTGAGGAATGAAAGTACTGATTTTGGTCATTTGTAAATCCTACTTTGCTTTGTCCCCATATGGAAATATTACTAATAAAGGGCTTCGCGGTTGGATAACTCTTTGAACTAACCATTTTGGGCTTGTAGCCCATTTCTGAAAGTTCGACACAATAAAGAACCCCGGACCATTAGGCCCGGGGTTCTTTACTGAGTTTCTAAGAACTACTTGGTGATCTTGGTTACTGTACCAGCACCAACTGTGCGGCCACCTTCACGGATAGCGAAGCGAAGACCCTCTTCCATAGCAATTGGCTGAATTAGCTCAACTGACATTTCGGTGGTGTCGCCAGGCATAACCATTTCAGTACCTGCAGGCAAGGTGATAACACCAGTTACGTCTGTGGTACGGAAGTAGAACTGTGGACGGTAGTTTGCGTAGAACGGGTTGTGACGGCCACCCTCATCCTTTGAAAGGATGTAGACGTTACCATCAAAGCCAGTGTGAGGTGTGATCGAACCAGGCTTACATACAACCTGGCCACGCTCTACATCTTCACGCTTGGTTCCACGTAGCAATAGACCTACGTTTTCACCAGCTTCTGCGTAGTCAAGTAGCTTGCGGAACATTTCGATACCGGTAACGGTGGTCTTCTGCTTCTCGCGGATACCTACGATTTCAACTTCGTCGTTAACCTTAACCTGGCCACGCTCGATCTTTCCAGTGATAACAGTTCCACGACCAGTGATTGTGAAAACGTCTTCAACAGGCATCAAGAATGCTTTGTCCAAGTCGCGAACTGGCTCTGGGATGTTAGCGTCAACAGCGTCCATTAGGTCTAGAACGGTCTGACCCCATGTAGCGTCGCCTTCTAGTGCCTTTAGAGCTGAAACCTGTACTACAGGAGCGTCATCACCTGGGAATTCGTATAGTGAAAGAAGTTCACGAACTTCCATCTCAACTAGCTCAAGGATTTCCTTGTCAGCAACCATGTCGCTCTTGTTTAGAGCTACAACGATGTATGGAACACCAACCTGACGAGCAAGAAGCACGTGCTCCTTGGTCTGAGGCATAGGACCGTCAGTTGCTGCTACTACAAGAATCGCACCATCCATCTGAGCTGCACCAGTAATCATGTTCTTGATGTAGTCAGCGTGACCCGGAGCGTCTACGTGAGCATAGTGGCGCTTTTCGGTCTGGTACTCAACGTGTGAGATGTTGATCGTAATACCACGCTGCTTTTCTTCAGGTGAGTTGTCGATCTGGTCGAACGCTGAAGCTGTGTTAAGTGTTGGATATTTGTCGTGCAGCACCTTAGTGATCGCAGCGGTCAAAGTGGTCTTACCGTGGTCAACGTGACCGATAGTACCGATATTGACGTGCGGCTTGGTGCGCTCGAATTTCGCCTTTGCCATTTATGGTCCTCCTCAGGACTCGTCGTTTTCCCACGGGCACACTTTATGCCCTATTTGTTTTGGGTTTACAGAATTTATATTCTAGTCAGAAAAGTAGGTTCTAGGTAGCCCCAGAGCTTACTCCCCCTTGTTCTTTTGTACGATTTCGTCAGCAACAGCTCTCGGGACCTCTGAATAGGACTCGAAAGTCATTGAGTAGACCGCACGACCCGAAGTCTTCGAGCGTAGGTCTCCAACGTAACCGAACATTTCTGACAGTGGAACTAGGGCGCGAACGACCTTGACGCCAGAAGCGTCATCCATTGCCTGAATTTGACCGCGGCGAGAGTTGAGGTCACCGATGACGTCACCCATATATTCTTCTGGGGTACGCACTTCGACAGCCATCAAAGGCTCTAGCAGCGTTGGTTGTGCCATTCTCGAAGCTTCTTTATAAGCAATCGATCCGGCGATCTTGAAAGCCATTTCAGATGAGTCAACATCGTGATATGCACCATCAAGAAGAGTTGCCTTAACACCCACAACTGGGTATCCGGCTAGAGTTCCAACTAGCATCGCATCGCGAATACCAGCGTCAACGCTTGGGATGTATTCACGAGGAACACGTCCACCAGTCACTGAGTTTACGAACTCGTAAGTCTTGTCACCCTCAACCTCCATAGGCTCCAGTTTGATCTGGATCTTGGCGAACTGACCTGAACCACCGGTCTGCTTCTTGTGGGTGTAATCATATTTTTCAACAGTGCGCTTTAGAGTCTCGCGGTATGCAACCTGAGGCTTACCAACGTTAGCCTCAACCTTGAATTCACGACGCATTCTGTCAACCAAGATGTCAAGGTGAAGCTCACCCATACCTGAGATAACGGTCTGACCAGTTTCCTGATCCTGCTCAACGCGGAATGTTGGGTCTTCTTCAGCAAGCTTCTGAATAGCAAGACCTAGCTTCTCCTGGTCTCCCTTAGTCTTTGGCTCAATCGCAACAGAGATAACTGGCTCTGGGAAAGTCATTGACTCAAGAACAACTGGGTTTGCCTTGTCACAAAGAGTGTCACCGGTTGTGGTGTCCTTTAGACCAATAGCTGCATAGATGTGTCCTGCAGTTACAGACTCAACAGGGTTTTCCTTGTTGGCGTGCATCTGGAACAACTTACCAATACGTTCGTTACGGTCCTTAGTTGCGTTTAGAACCTGGTCACCCTGAGATGCCTGACCTGAGTAAACGCGGATGTAGGTTAGACGACCGAAGAATGGGTGAGTCATAACCTTGAAAGCAAGAGCTGCAAATGGCTCTGTTGACTTAGGCTCGCGACGGATGATCTTCTCTTCGTCACGAACATCGTGACCTTCAACAGCAGGAACATCCAGAGGTGAAGGAAGGTAGTCGATAACAGCGTCAAGCATTGGCTGAACACCCTTGTTCTTGAAAGCAGAACCACAAAGAACTGGGTATAGCTGTGAGGTAACAGTCATCTTTCGAATAGCACCCTTGATTTCAGCAACAGTTAGCTCTTCACCAGCGAAGTACTTCTCCATAAGAGCGTCATCTGCTTCGGCAACAGTTTCCAAAAGCATTGCACGGTACTCGTCAGCCTTAGCCTGCATGTCAGCAGGGATAGCTTCGATCTCGTACTTAGCACCAAGCTCAACATCTCCACGCCAGGTAAGTGCACGCATTTCAACAAGGTCAATAACGCCTTCGAAAGTTGATTCAGCACCGATTGGAAGCTGGATAACTAGTGGCTTAGCACCTAGACGCTTAATGATTGTGTCTACTGTGAAGTAGAAGTCAGCACCAAGCTTGTCCATCTTGTTTACGAAACAGATACGTGGAACGTCATACTTGTCAGCTTGACGCCAAACAGTTTCAGACTGAGGCTCAACACCTTCTTTACCATCGAACACTGCAACAGCACCATCTAGAACACGAAGTGAACGCTCTACTTCGACAGTGAAGTCAACGTGACCTGGTGTATCAATAATGTTGATCTGGTTCTTGTTCCAGAAACAGGTAGTCGCAGCTGAGGTGATGGTAATACCACGTTCCTGCTCCTGCTCCATCCAGTCCATGGTTGCAGCACCATCGTGAACTTCACCGATCTTGTGTGTGATACCGGTGTAGTACAAGATACGCTCGGTAGTTGTTGTCTTACCAGCGTCAATGTGTGCCATGATACCGATGTTGCGTACCTTATTTAGGTCTGTTAGAACGTCTTGGGCCACGATGGTCCTCCGAATTAGATTTGAGTTTGTGTCTTTTGTTAATTGAACATCCGCCTACTAAATAAATAGCAAGCGGATATCCGTAAGTTTTACCAGCGGTAGTGAGCGAAAGCCTTGTTTGATTCAGCCATCTTGTGTGTGTCTTCGCGACGCTTAACAGCTGCGCCTAGACCATTAGATGCATCCAAGATCTCGTTCATTAGACGCTCAGTCATAGTCTTTTCGCGACGAGCCTTTGCGTAGCCAACCAACCAGCGAAGAGCCAAAGTGTTTGCACGGTGCGCCTTTACTTCAACTGGAACCTGGTAGGTAGAACCACCAACACGACGTGAGCGAACCTCAACTGTTGGACGAACGTTGTCTAGAGCTTTCTTTAGAAGAACAACTGCGTCTGCACCGCTCTTGGTAGCTGCACCTGAAAGTGCACCATAAACGATTGACTCAGCAACGCTCTTCTTGCCATCAAGAAGAATCTTGTTGACCAAAGTAGTTACAACTTGTGAACCATATACTGGGTCAGAGACCACTGGCTTCTTGGTTATTGGACCTTTACGAGGCATTACTTACCCTTCTTTGCACCGTATTGGCTGCGAGCCTGTTTACGGTTCTTAACTGCCTGGGTGTCTAGTGCACCACGGACGATCTTGTAACGAACACCAGGAAGGTCCTTAACACGACCACCACGGACTAGCACCATTGAGTGCTCCTGGAGGTTGTGACCTTCGCCTGGAATGTAAGCGGTAACTTCAATACCGTTTGAAAGCTTGACACGAGCAACCTTACGAAGAGCTGAGTTCGGCTTCTTAGGTGTTGTTGTGTATACACGGGTACATACTCCGCGGCGCTGTGGGCTGGCCTTAAGTGCTGGCGTCTTTGACTTAGTAGCCTTAGCGCTGCGACCCTTGCGGACCAACTGCTGAATTGTTGGCACTGCTTCTCCTTGTTTAATCCTCGGTTTCCCGAGAGTTTGGTTACTTCTTGTCTCTTTTTAGACACAGCGGTTGCTGTATCAAAAACCTGTTGTGGCCCACCGGAGCTAAATCTCTAGAGCTTTAGGGCTGGGTTTGGTCTAAACACAAACCTTGCCAAGCCTACAGAAATAACTCCCGTGGGTCAAACGGATTCTTTAGTCTTCTTTCTTTGCTGTCCAGTCGTCTAGATCAGCGCTGAAAAGGTTAGCTGCAGAGAATTCCTCAGCCGCTTCGGTAGCCTCTGGGGCCTCCCAAATACGGTTAGGGTATCTAGCAGCCTTAGCTTCTTCGGTACCTGCAACCTCAACATCGCGGTACTGCTTTAGACCAGTACCTGCTGGGATCAACTTACCGATGATTACGTTCTCTTTTAGACCCTCAAGCTTGTCTTCTCTGCGGTCTAGGGCTGCCTGAGTCAAGACTCGGGTAGTTTCCTGGAACGAAGCAGCTGACAACCATGATTGAGCAGCCAATGAAGCACGGGTCATACCCATTACTTCCTGGCGAGCAGAAGCTGGCTTCTGGCCTGACTTCTGTGCTTCACGGTTCTTAGCCTGGAATCTGGTGCGGTCGATGACTTCACCTGGAAGCATGTCGGTTTCACCTGATTCAATGACGGTAACCTTACCCAGCATCTGACGAACGATGACCTCAAGGTGCTTGTCGTGCAGAGGCACACCCTGTGAACCATAGATTGCCTGAACACCACGGATGATTTCGAATGCAGCCCACTTTGGACCAAGCACTGAAAGAACAGCGTGTGGGTTAGGAGTTCCATCGATGACGTACTCGCCCTGACCTACCCAGTCACCAGGCTGAACCAAAAGTTCTGATTCAATCTCGGCTGCGTTGATAGTAGCGATCTTGTCCTTCGGTGAAAGCTTCGCGAAGGTCTTAGAAGTTGAACGGCTGAACGCGTAGTTCTGTGCGATCTTGTCAGCTTCTTCTTGACCTTCTTCTGAAGGAGTGATGAATACATCAACTTCCTTCACGATTGCATATTTAGAAACTAGGTCGTTAGCGTTTAGAACCTTACCTGCCTCAACCTTTGCCTTTTTCAACTTAGCTAGCGCTTCAGAATCAGAGACTGGGTAAGCGATAAGACCATCTGCAAGAACCTGGCCGTTAGATACAACGTCACCAACCTTTGCAAATACACGCTGCTTTGACTTGTTACCGTCGTGAGCAAATGGCACAAGTTCATACTTGACCTTTGACATTGTGCTCTTAGCCTTCTTGTTCTCGGCTGTCACTTCCTGCAACTTAGCGTCAGTTAGGTTAATGCCTGGCTCCAAACGAGGAGTTACAGTGCGGTCAACTTCAACTTCGATAAAGTCATCAGTGATCTTGGTAACAGTTCCAGCTTCCTGAACAATGAGAGCCTTACCAGCCTTCAATGTGTCAGCAACCTTAGCGCCATCCTTGTCATCTACCGCGAAAATCACCTGAGCAAAGATCTTGTTCTTGGTGGTCTTCTCATCCTTAGCGTCAACTTCTGCGATTTCGCGGATAGTTACATCGCCTCGGCAAACAGTGAATACACGACCAGCTGCCTTAAGTTCGATACGTCCTGGCCAGAAAGCTAGAACACCGACCTTACCCTGACGCCATCCCGGACGAGCTTCTAGCAAGTCTGTAACACCAGTTAGACCCTGAGTGATGTCATAAGAAATCAGACGCTCAACACGAACCTTCTGACCACCGATTGACTTCAAGATTGTTCTCTTAGTAGTAGCAGATGCTGCACCACCGGTGTGGAAAGTACGCATTGTTAGCTGAGTACCAGGCTCACCAATTGACTGAGCAGCGATGATACCGATAGCTTCACCAAGCTCAACCGGCTGGTTGGTAGCAAGTGAAACACCGTAACAAGCAGCACAAACACCAGATAGAGCATCACAGGTGAATACTGAACGGATCTTTACAGTTTCAACATCAGCAGCCTTTAGGTTGTTGATTACCTGAAGGTTGATTGAGTCATTGCGCTTAGCAACAAGAGTTGATCCAACCTTCACATCTTCAGCAAGCTGACGCTGCATGACAGATAGTTCAATGTTCTGGTCATCCCATGCACCATCAACGTCCTTTAGAGACTTCTCTAGGAAACGTGTTGTGCCACAGTCTGGATCGCGAACGATAACATCCTGAGCAACGTCAACTAGACGACGGGTTAGGTAACCAGCAGCAGAAGTCTTCATCGCAGTATCAGCGTTACCCTTACGAGCACCGGTTGCGTTAATGAAGTATTCAGAAGCGGTTAGACCAACTAGGTAGTTACCCTTAACAGGCATCGGAGCGAAGTCACCAGATGATGTTGCAACTGGTCCACGCATACCTAGAACAGAACGAACCTGAATCCAGTTACCACGAGCACCTGATTCAACCATCATGCGAATCGCGTTACCCATCGGCATTTCCTGCTGAAGGATTTCCTGAATTTCGTTAGTTCTCTTGAACCACAAAGCTCCAAGTTCGTCACGACGCTCTAGGTCAGTAATACCACCTAGGTCGAATGACTCTTGAATCTTGGTGTGTTCTTTTTCACCATCAAGAATCATCTTCGCGCGTAGCTTGTCGAACTTACCTTCAGAGTCGAAGTTTGCATCTGAGATAGCCATTGACACACCTGAACGAGTAGCCCAGTAGAAACCTGCATCCTTGATGCGGTCAAGTGCCTGAGCAACTTCAGTTCGCTCGTGAAGTTCAACCATCTCTGTAAGGATCTGGCTGATCTGCTTCTTACCGACCTGAGTCTGTGTCCACTGGAAACCAGCAGGCAGAGTCTGAGCGAACAGAGTACGACCAAGAGTTGTCTCCTGGATAACTCCATCGATACGAATCTTCACTAGAGCCTGTAGGTCTAGGTTGTGTGAATCGAAAGCAAGCTGCGCTTCCGCCACAGAACCGAATACACGACCTTCCCCCATTCCGTTTTCTTTGACAGTTGTCATGAAGAAAAGACCAATGATCATATCCTGTGAAGGAGTAGCAACTGGCTTACCATCTGAAGGCTTCAAGATGTTGTTAGAAGCAAGCATCAATAGACGTGCTTCTGCCTGAGCCTCAACAGATAGTGGAAGGTGAACAGCCATCTGGTCACCATCGAAGTCCGCGTTGAACGCAGCACAAACCAATGGGTGCAGCTGGATTGCTTTACCTTCAACCAATAGCGGCTCGAAAGCCTGGATACCTAGACGGTGAAGAGTAGGTGCACGGTTTAGTAGTACTGGACGCTCGCGAATAACTTCTTCTAGAACATCCCAAACCTGTGGACGGCTACGTTCAACCATACGCTTAGCGCTCTTGATGTTCTGGGCAATACCCTGATCAACTAGACGCTTCATCACATATGGCTTGAATAGTTCCAACGCCATGATCTTTGGAAGACCGCACTGGTGCATCTTCAGCTGAGGACCAACAACGATTACAGAACGACCTGAGTAGTCAACACGCTTACCCAATAGGTTCTGACGGAAACGTCCCTGCTTACCCTTTAGAAGATCTGAAAGAGACTTCAGTGGGCGGTTACCAGTTCCGGTAACTGGACGTCCACGACGTCCGTTATCGAATAGAGCATCCACAGCTTCTTGAAGCATGCGCTTTTCGTTGTTCAAGATGGTCTTTGGAACAGCACCTAGATCAATGAAACGCTTTAGACGGTTGTTACGGTTGATCACACGACGGTATAGGTCGTTTAGGTCAGAGGTAGCGAAACGACCACCATCAAGCTGAACCATTGGACGAATTTCCGGTGGAAGAACTGGAAGAACATCCAACACCATTGAAGTGGTTGGAGTTGATGACTGTAGGAATGAAGATACAACCTTCAGTCTCTTAATTGCCTGAGTCTGCTTTGAACCCTTGTTCTCCGCAATCTCTTTCTTTAGTTCTTCAGCAGTTCCAGCAAGATCAAATTCAGCTAGAACTTTCTGGACTGCAAGTGCACCAATCTCAGTGATGACATAGTCACCGTAGTAGTAGTCGAAGTAATCGAATAGAACGTCGTTTTGAATTAGAGCACCTTCTTCTGCAGACAAGAACTGTCTCCAGGCTAGGTGTTCTTTCTGCAGTGAGTTTGGACGCTCTAGACGTGCATACTCACGAACAATCTTCTCTGTCTTCTTGCGGAAGTCATTGATACGAGTGTTTACGATCTTCTGAGCAGCAGCTTCACGAACAACACCTTCTTTACCTTCAGCAATAACTGCAGTGAAAGGCTTGTCTAGGTAGTTCTTCGGGTCATCAATTTCCATCTTGATCATCTGATCAATTGACTTGTGGAATTGTGCGTCAACCCAAACAGGAGCTTCCCACAACTTAACAGCAGTCTGCAGTGCAAGACCTTCTGAAGTTAGGAAGTCATACTCGTCCTGAGCAAGTTCCATCATCTCTGCAAAGCGAGAATCTAGAGTTTGCTTCACACGCTGGGTGTAGTCATCCTTGATTAGAGCCCAGTCAATTTCCTTGCCATCGTTGTCAATTTCCATGACACGGTAAGCAGCAAAGTAAATGATCTTCTCTAGATCTTTTGGAGCCATGTTTAGTAGGTAACCCAAACGGCTAGGAACACCCTTGAAGTACCAGATGTGAGTAACAGGAGCAGCAAGCTCAATGTGACCCATACGCTCACGACGTACAGATGACTTTGTTACCTGAACACCACAACGCTCACAGACGATGTCCTTGAAGCGTACGCGCTTGTACTTTCCACATGAACATTCCCAGTCCTTTGTAGGACCGAAGATCTTTTCACAGAAAAGACCATCCTTCTCAGGCTTTAGGGTTCTGTAGTTAATGGTTTCTGGCTTCTTGACTTCACCGTTAGACCATGAGCGAATGTCATCAGAGGTAGCTAGACCAATTCGTAGGGAGCTAAATGTTTCGACGTCCATAATTATTCTTTTCTCTCGAGATTCGCTTAGAAGTTAGTGAAGTCAGTGTCGTTAGACAATGATTCGTTACGGGATAGGTTGATGCCGTCCATGGACTCAGTAGCCATGTCGCGTTCGAATTCTTCATCCTTTAGAGTCACAATCGCACCCTCAGCGTTTAGTACTTCAACGTTTAGAGCTAGCGATTGCATTTCCTTAGCAAGAACTCGGAAGGATTCTGGAATACCAGGAGCCTGGATGTTGTCACCCTTAACGATGGCTTCATAAGTCTTAACACGACCTGTGATGTCATCTGACTTGATGGTTAGCAACTCTTGAAGAGTGTGTGCTGCACCATAAGCCTGAAGAGCCCAAACTTCCATTTCACCGAATCTCTGTCCACCGAACTGAGCCTTACCACCAAGTGGTTGCTGGGTGATCATTGAGTAAGGACCTGTTGAACGAGCGTGAATCTTGTCATCCACTAAGTGGTGAAGCTTCAAGATGTACATGTATCCAACTGAGATTGGCATTGGGAAAGGCTCACCTGAACGACCATCGAACAGTCTTGCCTTACCGGTCTTGTCAACCAACTTCTGACCATCACGGTTAGGAAGAGTTGAGTCTAGAAGACCGATGATGTCATCCTTGTGTGCACCATCGAAGATAGGGGTAGCAACCTTTGTGCCAGGCTCTGCTGAGTGCAGTTCCTCGCTTAGGTGCTCTGCCCACTTTGCTCCAGGCTTGATTTCCCAACCCTGCTTCGCGATCCAACCTAGGTGTGTTTCTAGAACCTGACCGAAGTTCATTCGACCTGGAATACCTAGTGGGTTCAAGATGATGTCAACCGGAGTTCCATCTTCAAGGAAAGGCATGTCTTCAACTGGAAGGATCTTAGAAATAACACCCTTGTTTCCGTGACGGCCTGCAAGCTTGTCACCTTCGGTGATCTTACGCTTCTGAGCAATGTGAACAACAACTCTCTGGTTTACACCAGCAGCCATTTCATCATCGCCTGCTTCAACGTCGAATACGGTAACAGCAATAACTGTTCCGGCTTCACCGTGAGGCACCTTCAAAGAGGTGTCGCGAACTTCGCGGCTCTTCTCGTTGAAGATTGCTCTTAGCAAACGCTCTTCAGCTGAAAGCTCGGTCTCACCCTTAGGGGTAACCTTTCCGACCAAGATATCTCCTGGACGAACTTCAGCACCAACGCGAATAATTCCGCGCTCGTCTAGCTGAGCAAGAGCTTCCATGGAAACGTTTGGAAGATCTGCAGTGATCTCTTCCTTACCTAGCTTGGTGTCTCTAGCTTCAACTTCGTGAGCTTCGATGTGGATAGATGAAAGAGTGTCTTCTTTAACCAATGACTGGCTCAAGATGATCGCGTCTTCGAAGTTGTGACCTTCCCAAGGCATGAATGCAACTAGAAGGTTCTTTCCTAGTGCTAGTTCACCCTGATCGGTTGCTGGGCCATCAGCAAGAGTTTCTCCTGCATCAACTTTCTGACCAACAGAAACAATTGCACGCTGGTTGATAGCTGTTCCCTGGTTTGAGCGTTCGAACTTGCGAAGAGTGTACTTCTCCTGCTTGTTGTCGTCTCCTCTAACCACGATTGTGTCAGCGTCAACTTCTTCAACAACACCAGCACTTCTTGAAAGAAGAACTGCGTGTGAATCCATTGCAGCTGCACGTTCCATACCGGTACCAACTAGTGGTGCTTCGCTACGGATTAGTGGAACTGCTTGACGTTGCATGTTCGCACCCATCAAAGCACGGCTTGAGTCGTCGTGCTCTAGGAATGGGATAAGAGATGTTGAAACAGATGCAAGCTGACGAGGTGAAATGTCGATGTAATCAACAGTGTCGTTATCAACTTCAACAACGTCACCCTTGTAACGAGCGAATACCTTCTTGTTAGCAAAAGTCTTGTCAGCGTTTAGAGGTACATCAGCTCCACCAATAACCTTGCCGTCTTCTTCTGCTGCATCTAGGTAATCGATCTTGCCTGAAACTTTTCCGTTTACAACTCTGTTGTATGGAGTCTCAATGAAACCGAATGCGTTGATACGTGCGTACGCAGTTAGGGAACCGATAAGACCAATGTTTGGACCTTCAGGAGTTTCAACTGGACACATACGACCGTAGTGGGATGGGTGAACGTCACGGACTTCCATCTGTGCACGCTCTCTTGCGATACCACCAGGGCCTAGGGCCGACAGACGGCGCTTGTGTGCAAGACCTGCAAGAGGGTTGTTCTGATCCATGAACTGAGATAGCTGGCTAGCACCAAAGAACTCTTTGATAGCTGAAACAACTGGGCGCAGGTTGATCAGGGTCTGAGGAGTAATTGCCTCAACATCCTGAGTTGACATACGCTCACGAACAACGCGTTCCATACGGCTTAGACCAATACGAACCTGGTTCTGGATAAGTTCTCCAACTGAACGGATACGACGGTTTTGGAAGTCGTCGATGTCGTCAGATGAAATTCTTACGTCTGTCTTCTTACCTGACATCTTTAGTGGGAAGTTCATGTTGCTTGTGATGTCCGCTTTGTTCTTCAACGCAAGGTCGAATACCAAAAGGTATTTCATGGTTGCAACGATGTCTTCAACAGTTAGAACAGTGGTGTTCTCATCAACAGTTACACCTAGCTTGCGGTTTAGCTTATGACGACCAACGCGTGCAAGGTTGTATCTCTTCTTATCGAAGTAAACGCTCTTCAACCATGCTTCGGCTGCGTCTGCGTTTCCTGACTCGCCACGAACCTTACGGTACATTTCCTTCAACGCATCTTCTTTAGTGATGATTGGAGTTGTGAATGCACGTGACTCGTCGTAGTCCAAAGTGTTGTTGATTAGATCGATGTCGATCTCCCAGCCGTTAGCTGGAGTTGCAACACTCTTCACATCTGAGAAAGCTTCTACGATTTCATCGCGTGAAAGACCAAGAGCCTTTAGGAAGATGGTTGCAGAGACCTTAGTCTTGCGGTCAACCTGAACCTGAAGAATTGGCTTACCAAAACGTGAAACAGACTTGCGGTCATCCTTAACCCATTCGGTTAGGAACTCTAGGTATGAACCACGTGAAGGAATGATCTGAGCCTTGTTGTTCTTAACGTCAAGGTTTCCTGTTGTGTTTGTTGAAACAGAGAAGTAAACACCAGGTGATCTAACTAGCTGAGAAACAACTACACGTTCTGTTCCATTAACAACGAAAGTACCTTCATTAGTCATGATTGGGAATTCACCCATGAACACGGTCTGGCTCTTGATTTCACCAGTCTTGTAGTTTGTGAACTCTGCCTTGATGTACAAAGGACGAGCGTAAGTCTTGCCCTTTACCTTGCACTGGTCAGGAGTATATGTTGGCTCATCCAAAGTAGGTGACTTGAACTCAAGACCCATCTTTGCTTCGCTCGGGTTGTTTGGGTTGTCTTCGATAGGAGATAGCTCCTCGAATACTTCCTCAAGACCGGTCTTGGCATCTGGGCCAACCTTGTCTCTCCAAGCCTTATCGCCGACAAGCCATTCAAAGCTCTCAGTCTGCAGGGTTAGAAGATTTGGAAGTTCAATTGGCTCACGAGTTTTCGCAAAGGAAAGTCGTTGAGCTGAACGAATGTTTTTGGTGGTTTTCTTGGCGGCCAAGATGATCCCTTCAAAGGCGGTTTACTTAGTTAGAACGGTCTATGGGATTAGTCCCTAACTTTGTCGCCAAAATATGCGTACAAAATGCGCAGCCAAAATATGCTTACGAGTTGTTGGGGAGCAAACCTCTATCTTATATGTCTCATTTAGGTATATGCAAGACAAATTTTTGAAGAAAGTGACTAATGTCCCAGCCTGAAAGATTAGTTTCTCGGGTAGATCTTTTCCTGCTGATTTTCCTTGAGAACCGCATAAAGCTCCAATTGGTTCCCTGAAGTGAGAATAACCTCATCCAAAGCAGGGTTTAGCATCAAGACTCTTACACAGCGGGACTTCTTTGGACCTATAAATAGGCTCTTTTTAGCCCCATTTTGATATTCCCCAGTGCTGGAGAATGGCAGCCAGCCATGTTTGGCTTTTTCGCCAAGATGCGCTTTTTTTGGGGTGTTTTGAACCGAAACCTTGAGCATTCTCTCCAGCTCAAAGGCAACATATCTCCTGCCAAGCAGGTATCGCTGAACAGGAGAGAGCTTTATGAGCCCAATCCCGTCAGTAACAATCAGCTTTGCCATCAAAACCCCTAAAATATTCGCAAATGCGTACAGGAAATAAGTTTATTAGACCAATTTACTAAACGAGCCGCTTAAAGGTCATTTTTAGGATTTTTCTGGCGGTGGCGTTGGGTTTTGTCGATGAGATGCATTCAATCTTTAGAAGTGCCCCTAGTGAAGGTTAGAGAATACTTTGCTCAGTAATACTCAATTGAGGGTGAAGTTGCTGAGCGGAGCACATAGTTGGCCATTTGAAATCAACTCCGTTTCATCGATGAATAGGGATGCGCCTTCTTCACGCAAATCTTTGACTAAATCCCAGTGAAGAGCTGATTCATTGGTGCCAAGCGAGTCTGGATACGCCCTACCCAATGCGATGTGAACCGTCCCAAGAATCTTTTCGTCCAGCAACAAGTCTCCAGTCAGCGTTTTCATGTTGGAATTAGTTCCGATTCCTAGTTCGCCTAAGGTTCGTGATCCTTTATCGGTTGCCAAGACACCTTCGACAAGTTCGGCTCCTTGACTAGCAGTGAAGCCGACTACCTTGCCTTTTTCAAATCTCAATTCGAGATCTCTGATAGTCACGCCTGAAAACCAAAACTCACCTGGAAACTTTATGTGTCCATCGACTCCATTTTCAACTGGAGCGCTAGCTACCTCACCATCAGGGAGATTGGCCTCGCCGGAAAAGGACAACCACTTGCGGCCTTCAACCGACAAAATTAGATCCGTATCTTTGGACACAATTCGTATTTGTTTGGCTTGGTCGAGTAACTTACAAAATTCTGTCTGCAATTTCTCTTGCTTGTCCCAATCAGATAGGCAACCACCAAAAAATTCATTCAATAAGTCTTCGTAGTTCGATCCGATCATGGCAGCCCATTCACGTGAAGGGACCCGCACCAAACACCATCGTGTTTCTTGCCATCTTTTAGTCGAAACTATTCCTTTTCCCTGTCGCTGGGCAGCAACCTTAGCCTGATCAGTATCTGCATCCGGAATTACCATGCCCCTGAAAGATACGTGGACATCTGCCCACTCCATAGATAGGACCTCTAGCTCAGCGGGACTACGAAGCATTTCATCGCTTGCAAAATCCTGAGCTATCCGATCAAATCTTTCATCAGTTGCCATTACCTGAGGCAGAGCTTCGACTTTGTAGCACTCGGCAACAAATGCGGACACCCCATCCATACAACCGAAGTCAGTCATGAATATAGAGACCTTTGAACCCTTGGTAATTTGAAGGCCACGAATAAGTTGAGCTGCCAGTTCGCTCCATCGCCTATCCATTATTTAACCTTCGACTTCTTTTCGCTGCCAATTCCTTGGTGGCCAGATAAAGCGACTTATAGTCCTCATGATCATTTTGAACATGAGCTTGCCAATCCTCATTCACCGCAACCATAGATCTTGTGCTCACCCACTCCAAGATATCCGAGCGTGACTTTATCTCCCCAATGGCAAAAGCCGCAATTGCTGCATCCCCAAAAGCCGCCCCCGCAGTATTTGAAATAGTTTGAGGCTTCCCGGTTATGGCACTTACCGTTTGAATCAGAATTGAGTTCTTTGTTCCTCCACCAATTGCCTTGATTATCTTCGGAACGATTCCATTGGCGGCATATGTTCCAAATGCATGAGCCAGAGAATGAGCCACACCTTCAATCGCAGCTCGGGCCATGTCTGCTCGTTTATGGGATAAAGACAAGCCGAAAAATATGCCTCTTGCACTTGGATCTTGAATTGGCGTTCTCTCTCCACTCAGATATGGCAGAAATAGGACTCCATTTGCTCCGACCACCGATTCATTTGCTAGGTCAATCAAATCGCTAAAAAGCTTCGAGTCCCCTTCGGAGCTATCTAAATCCAAGACATCAGCAATCCAGCGAGTTACAGTTCCTGCGGTGGCAGTGCCGGCGGCAGCAACAAAGCTGTTAGGGAAAACAAAAGGTGCTGACCATAAATCGTGTGACGCAATTGGTTCTTCCAAAACATTAATCATGTATCCAGCAGAACCATACTGAATCATGGTATCTCCCGACTCAACAACCCCCGCTCCAACTGCCTCAGCCGGGGAATCAGTTGTGCCGACGGCAACTCTAGTACCTTGGGGTATCCCTGTAGCTTTAGCCGCTTCCTCGGTTACATAGCCAGCGATATCTGTAGCCCAAGCCAAATCCGGGAGCTGCTCTTTACTGATAAAATCTTCGCAATCGGTAACGTCCCATGTTTTGTTCTTTAGATCGTAAAGCGGGTGAAAATATCCAGCAGTTCCGTGGTCCATTGTGACATTGCCCGTGAGCTTCGCAACTAAGAAGCTTTGGCTTGTTACGTACCATCTAGTCTTAGCGGCAATTTCAGGCTCCATCCTAGAAACCCACATGATCTTGGGTCCAGCTGATTGACTACTCAGAGAATTTGCTGACTTAGCAAATATTCTTTCCTCGCCAAACCTTTCATTGAGTTCCTGAATTTGCTCGTGAGCCCTGCTGTCAATTCCATATAAAATTCCGGGACGAAGAGCATTAAGATTCTCGTCGATTGGTAATACACAAGGTCCAATTGCACTACAGGCCATAGCCGCTATTGTGCTTGTTTGTGCAATCTCAGTTTTCATAAGCTCCTGGGCCACAAAAACGAAATCCTGCCACCAAACTTTCTCAGCGTCTTGTTCAACGTGATTTATGTGGGGAGTAGAAATTTCATGCCGCTTTGTGGCACTAGCCTGAACAACGCCGTGCTCATCAACTAAGACACCTTTTGTCTCAAAGGTACCTATGTCGATGCCAAGGAACAATTTAGCCATACTTCAGCCTAAGAGTTATCCCGCATTTGTCGCACTTCGGCCATCAACTTAGCAACTCGCTTGGTATCTGTAGCATTCTCAAAAACACCGCCATACTTGAAGTAAGTTCCAACAATAGCTGCATCTGCGATAGAAAGAAGTTCCGCTGCAGTTCTATCGTTCACACCAGTATTTACAACCACAGGTGTATTGCCTGCATGCTGTTTGACCTTGGCCAGAATGTTTGAATCTGTGGCAGCGCCTGCTGTTAGACCCGAAACACACAGTCCATCGGGTTGGCAATTGAAAACGGTTGACTTAGTGATCTGCTCAATGGTTCGATCCCCCATGTAATCAGCTGCCTCAGGGACGATGTTGAACAGAAGCCTGACGTCTTCGCCAGAAACTGCCATGCGGTGTCTCGCTGTTTTTCCAACGTTGGTGTTCCAAACACCGAAATCTGAAGCGTATACGCCGGTGAAAATTTCTCGAACAAACTTAGCTCCAGTAGCAACTGCTAAGTCGATGGAAGCTGTCGCATCCCAAAGAACATTGACCCCGAAAGGTATTTTGATTTCACTTCTTAGTTCTCCAATTACCCTCGCCATAGCGATGGCTGTGATTGGTTCGGTCTTTGTCAAATAAGGTAGCGAGAATTCGTTGGAAATTAGAACACCATCAACTCCACCTTCTTGCAGTGCCAATAAATCTGCTTTTGCTAATTCGATGATCTTGTCAAGCCCCCCTTTTTTGTCGTATCCAGAATCTCCAGGCATAGCCTGTAAGTGGCACATACCAATTACCGGCTTCTGGACATTGAAGGTTTCTGCTAGCCATGACATTTTTTCTGCTTTCTATTACTGTTTTAGTTTTTATTTGTGTTTCGAGCTGAGATTAACTCCAGCTCTTTCGGATATAACTTTTATCAATGCCGAGGCATTTTCTTCTCCCCAACCTTTGTCAACCGCCTCCGCTATTACTGATCTAGTTACCTCAGTACTTGGTATTGGGGACGACAAACTGTCGGCGAAAGTTTTAATTAGATTTGCATCTTTGAGCATTAGCTTGAGGGCAAAACTAGGAGAGTAATCGTCGGCCAAAACTGCCGCACCTACGCCATCAAATATTGGTGATTTAAAGTCTGTAACTCTTAAAACGTCCAAAACATCTTGCAGTTCTAGCCCTGCCTTTTTCGCAAGAGTTAGTGCCTCCCCTAGTGCTTCAAGTTGGGAGGCTACGATGAGGTTTCCAACCAATTTCATCTTGGTTCCGTTGCCCGATTGACCCATGTAATGTGTTGTTTCGCTAATAGGTGCAAGGACTTCCTGTGCCTCATCAAAGGTCTCTTTGTTTCCTCCGACAATGATCCAAAGCCCACCAGAGTTGGCTTCACCTTTTGATCCAAATACTGGTGCGTCAAGGAATCTAATCCCCTTCGCAGCATAGGCCTGAGATTCCTTCGCGGAAGTGAGTGGATTTATTGTTGAAAGGTCAATCACTATGCTTCCTTCTGAAACATGAGTCATAACCCCACCCTCAGCAAGGACTACATCCTCAACTGCTTTGTCGTCAGCCAGACAATACATTACATAATCAAAACCACTTACTGCGTCTTTGATTGACTCAGCGCGCTTAGCTCCAAGAGCCTCAACATCAACTGGACTTCTATTCCAAGCGGTTACCTGATGACCACTAGCGACAAGGTTCTTCACCATTCCTTGGCCCATTATGCCTAAGCCTAAAAATCCTATTTTTGACACAATAACCGCCTTTGAGTTTGTATTAAATGCATTTGATTAGTTGCTTGCTTTCCAAGATTTGAGGAAATAAAGAAACGCTGTTGCGCCAGGATCTTGCAAACCGATACTTCGTTCTTGCAACCAAGCAGCTCTGCCTCGCTTGGACTGCATCATCTTGGTCTCATTGACAGCCTGTTCCGCAGCATCAATTGCTGAGTCAAGGGCAGATTCAGAGTTTAAATTCGCAGCTAGGGCATCGCTGGCTGGCAGAATCGCATCTAGGACAGTCTTGTCCCCCGCAACAGATCTTCCTCGAGTAGAGATTGAATCCGCTACTGCCTTAATGAAGTTAGCGGCATCCAACATTGTGATTTCTGACTTACCAACAAAAACTCTTGCACCAGCGAGCAATCCCCCTGAAATAAGCGCTGCAAAAGTAGAAGGGTTTGCTTCAGCAAAAGATGTTGCACAGGCTTGAATAACTTCTGCTGGTGTTGCCTCTGCAGAGATACTTTCGAGACTAGCTATAACTGCTTTCGATCCCAGCGAAATGGTAATGCCTAGATCGCCATCGCCCAATGCAGCATCTAAGTCTCCAAGTTCTTCTGCGTGGGTAACTAAGGTAGCCAACGTGTTACGGATGGCTACGTTCAATTCCTGACTAATCATTCTCTGATCTACCCTTCTCTGAAGAACGGTGATTCAGCTGGAGCGTTAAGTAGTTCCAACCTGGAATCGTTTAGCTTAAGTAGAGACAGCGAAGCTCCTGCCATTTCTAGGCTGGTGGCATATTCGCCCACATAAGATTTGCTTACAGTTACGCCTTTAGCCGAGAGCAGCTTGTGTACCTGGCGATAAATCACATAAAGCTCTTCAAGGGGGGTAGCCCCCATGCCATTAACCAAAACTGCAACACGATCGCCTGACTGAAGATTAAGATCTGCCGAAATCGGTTCAAGCAATCTAACAACAATATCGTCAGCAGATTCCAGTTTGCCTCTGTAGGTACCAGGTTCCCCGTGAATGCCAATACCAACTTCCATTTCGCCCTCTGGCAGTTCGAAACTCGCTTTACCTGTGGCAGGGAAAATAGTTGGTGATAGGCCAATGCCAATAGTTGCAGTGTTTTCAACTATGTCTTCGGCAACGCCAGCAACATCATCTAACGAATCTCCTCGTTCCGCAGCTGCTCCAGCTCCTTTGAAGGCAAAGAAAATTCCAGCGACTCCACGTCGGTCTCTAGCGTTTTCTTTTGGCTGACTTGCAACATCATCTCTACCTAGAACTGTTTTTGTTTGAATATTCTCGAGCTCAGCCATGTCTGCAGCTAAATCAAAGTTCAGCACGTCACCGCCGTAGTTACCGTAAAGGTAAAGCACTCCCGCTCCACCGGAGACAGCTTTGGTTGCTTCAAGACATTGCTTTGAAGATGGTGAAGAAAAAACATTTCCAATGGCTACACCGGAGGCTAAGCCTTTGCCGACATATCCTTTGAATAGGGGAAGGTGACCAGAGCCACCTCCAGTCACAATTCCGACTTTGCCTTGCACAGGAGCATCTGCTCTGACTAACACTCTGGAGTCTGTTTGCGCCAATCTGATTTTGTCTGGGTGGGCTAGAAGGAGTCCTTCAATCATTTCATCGACGAACTTTTCGGCAGTGTTGATTATCTTTCTCATTGATTCATCTCGCTTTTTGGTTTGGATAGTTTAATCTTTTTAAAGAGGTCACGTATTTTCGTTGTTACTGAAATCTGGGCGAAGATCATCACCATAATGAGGATCACGCCCTGAGCTATTGAATACTCGTAGGCTGACAAACGAATTGCGTTGAAACCGCTCTGAACTGTTTGAAGCGTCAAGGTAGCTAGCACAACTCCGGTAACAGTTGCAAAGCCACCAAAAGGATTTGTGCCACCCAGAATTGCAATCACAATTGCTAGCAATACGTAAGAACTTCCATAGTCTGCACTTGAAGTTGGATTTCTCGCAATGAATACAATTCCTGCTAGCCCGCCAAGAAGGCCAGTCAGCATGTATGTTCTCAATAAAACTTGTTTTGGGTTGATACCAGAATAATTGGCTGCAACTTGGTTCGTTCCCAGTAGTTGCGCTTTCTTTCCAAGCGAGCTCTTGTTCAAGACCAAAGCCACCAAGCCAGCGATTACCAACAGCGCTATAAACAGCGACGGCATACCCCAAATAACCAATTTGCCCAATCGAGCTAATTCTTCTGGAGCACCGTAGAGAGTCTTGCCTCCCGTCCAAACAATTGCTAACCCGTTGAAGATTTGCATAGAACCAAGGGTTGCCAAAATTGGTGTAATTCCAACCACAGCCACAAGGAATCCATTAACTAGACCTCCTGCCAAACCAACTATTACCCCTAGTAGTACGATCAGTGGCATCATCTGAGCTGCCTGATCAGGGTCAACTGCAGCCATCGTTGAATACAGAGTTGTAATAGTGATTGCTGAGAGATTGGCAATAGAAACTATCGAAAGGTCAATACCACCTGTAAGCATGGCAAATGTCATCGCGATAGCGATTATTCCAATCTCTGGGGATGCAACCATTATGTTTTGAATATTTAGCGGGTTCAAGAAAATGGCGGGCTTCAAAAGCGTAAAAAAGGCAAACGCTATAACAAGGATGTAGAGCATTCGAACAATGCCGCTTTGGGTTCTGACCCTGAGCAAGAACTCTGCAAACATTCTGTCAATCTTTGAGTTAGCTTCAGTAAAGCCGGATGATTTTGTTACTTTTTTTGCCATAGCCCTACCCCACATTCTTCTCTAGTAATGCTGTCTGCTTTTTACTCTTTTCAGAAATGGCCTGAATGCCAACGCCGAGAATCAAAATTACCCCGACCGCAGTTCTCTGCCACGATGTTGGCACACCTGCCAAAATTAAGCTGTTGTTGATTACCTGGATAAGAAGAACTCCGAGCACGACGCCAGAAACAGAACCGCGACCGCCGAAGACTGAAGCTCCGCCAAGAACGACAGCTGCAATAACATCTAGTTCATTTCCAACCAGATCCTGAGGATTGGCGTTTCTACCGAGAATCACGTGGAATACGCCCGCAATAGCAGCTAAAACACCAACGATTACAAAGAGAACTACTTGGATTCTCACTACTGGCAATCCCGCTCTTCTAGCTGCCTCAGCATCACCACCAATGGCATAAATAGATCTGCCAAACATAGTTTTGTTTAACATCCAAGCAACCAAGATAATCATGATGATCACCGGAATTACCAGGACGTGTAAATAAGCTCCGCGCGACTCTTCGCCAACTACTGTGATGATGTTTGTTTTAGCAACTGCGTCTAGTGATTGCGGAGGATTAGCTAAATACTTTGAGCCAACGTATGCGAGCAAGACCCCTTTGAACAAGCTCATTGTTCCAAGTGTCACTATTAGCGTTGGTAATTTAAAGAAACCAATCACAGCACCATTTACCAAACCTAAGGTAGCTCCAATTGCTATCGCGATAAACAGCACTCCCAAAAGCCCTGGATCCATGTTGCCATCGTTGGATATCTTTACCGCTGTATAGCCTGCAAAGATGGCGATTGCAGCGAAGGAAACATCAATTCCGCCAGAGATGATGACAAGTAGAACGCCAAGTGCAAAAAGCATTGGCACAATCGCTCCGCGCATAATGGAGAACAAGGTTGTCAGCGAGAAAAAATCTTCATTTAGAAGGCTTATAGTCGCAACAATTGCAATCAAAACAAGGGCAAGTACTCCCTCATTGTTTTGGCCTCGAAGTCTCGTTAGCACTTGTTCTCCTTTGCCGCGTGAAAAGAGTTTCATACTGTCGTCATTTCCTGAATGTTCGGTGTTGTTATTTTTGTACCGGTTAGTGTGCCTGCTATTTTTCCTTGTCGCACAACAAGTACTCGGTTGCAAACAGAAACTAGTTCTGGGGAGTCATCCGAGATCAATATCACTGCCATGCCTAAATTCGCTTCGTGACGCAGTATTTCAAGAATTTGCTCTTTAGACCCAACATCGACGCCAACGGTTGGACCATTCAGAATCAACACCTTTGGCTGGTGTGCAAGAACCTTGCCCAGAACTACTCTTTGAGCATTCCCCCCAGAAAGAGACTTCACTGGAGCTGAAATATTTTTTGCCTTTATCTTTAGGCGGTCAAACATTGATTGAATGGTCTCAGTGACTGCCGACTTTCTGAGTAGCCCAATGACAGTTGTGTGTTTATCTAGAGAGCCGGCAATCATGTTATCGCCAATGGATTTATCAAGAAATAATCCTTGGGTGAGACGGTCTTCAGGTAGGTATCCAATTCCTACCTTGATGGCATCTTGGATTGAGTTAATTCTTATTTTTTCCTGCCCAAGGAGAATAGTTCCAGAATCTGCAGGTAGGACTCCAAACAGGGCCTCTGCGATTTCTGTTCGACCAGAACCTAGCAAGCCTGTTATGCCTAAAATTTCGCCTTCATGCAAGGTAAAGCTAACATCGCTAAAAGCGCCAGCGCGGCTCAGATTTGACACTGTCAGCACTGGAGATTCAGAGAAGTTCGGTGATGTTACTTTTCTGACTTCATCTACATCCCGACCGGTGATGAATTTGGTTAACGACTTTCTGTCGAATTGATCTGCAAGTCCAGAGATGATGTGTTTTCCACTTCGCAGAATAGTTACGTCTTGCGAGACCTTCAGGGCCTCCTCTAGTTTGTGGCTAACGAATACTAAGGCAACGCCTCTATCT
This sequence comes from Rhodoluna sp., assembly GCA_044373385.1. GTDB lineage: Bacteria > Actinomycetota > Actinomycetes > Actinomycetales > Microbacteriaceae > Rhodoluna. Next base: position 6,262 of record JBILQF010000008.1, on the reverse strand, counting down.
TTTAGTTTGTTTACTAGTTCGAAGAGATAGCTAACTTCTGTGTGTGTCAGAGCTGTTGTTGGCTCATCCATAATAATTACCCTTGCATCGTTTACAAGGGCTCTGCAAATAGCGGTAAGTTGCTTATCTGCTACCGACAATTTTTCAATTTTTGCGTCAAGGTCCAGCGATAACCCTAGTTCTGCCACAATGCCTGCGGCAACTAATTTTGATTTTTTCGCCGAGAAGAGTTTGGCTCTGGTAGCCACCTGAGAAGTAAGTGTGATGTTCTCTGCAACTGTAAGGTTCGGAAAGAGAGAGAGATCCTGATATATGACTTGGATGCCAGCCATGATAGAGGAAAATGGGGTGAGTCTTTCCTGGTGGACTCCATCAATCAAGATTGTGCCTGAGTCTGGTTGTTCAACCCCACTTATGATTTTTATCAGAGTTGATTTTCCACAGCCATTTTCACCGGCAAGGCAATGAACTCGACCAGCAGTTAGCTCCATAGAAACATCGTCCAGGGCAGTTACTCCGCCATAAGTTTTGATGATGTTTCTTACCTCTAAAACGGGTATTGACCCAGAGACAACTGATTTAGTCATTGAGTTTTCGCCTTCATGTCCTTGTTTGAATCAAGGGCATGCTCTTGCTTTCGCAAAGAGCATGCCCTTGATTGCCCATTATTATTTTCTAAATTTATTTCAGGAGAAATTTAGAAATTGTAATCTGACACATTAGACATGTCTACGATGACCGCTGCTTCACCAGCCCAAACATTGTCGTATCCATCTAGCTTCTTTAGCGAGTTGTATCCGACGATACCTAGGTCAGTTCCCTCAGTGATCTTGCCACCATCAGCAAGGATCTGAGCCATCTTCAATGCAGCCTTACCAGCTAGAGCTGGATCCCAGAAGAAGATCTTGTCGATTGATCCGTCTTCAAGGTACTTTGAAGCTACAGATGGAATAGAAGTTCCCATCACACAGACCTGGTCCTGAAGACCTGCTTCTTGAACTGCACGTCCAATACCAGCAACGTCAGTACCAGCTGAACCCTGGAAGCCCTTGATGTCTGGGTACTTAGCAAGGATTTCTTTCGCACGCTCGTAAGCGACAGTCTCGTCTTCCTTGCTCTCGATTGGGTCCTCAACTCGAACTAGGTTCGGGAAGTTTGCCTTCTGCTCTTGGTATGCACCTTCAACCCAAGTCATGTGAGTCTTTGCAGTTAGACCACCGACGAAAGAAACATACTTTCCTTTTTCACCCATGCAAGCTGCAAGGTTGGTCATAATCTGTGCACCGTACCATGTGTTGTCGAATGCTTCGATGTCTGCATCAACGTTTGTCATGCCCGCTGCTTCGTGAGTAACAACAATTACTCCAGCATCACGTGCTTGCTTGAAGATGTCCTCCAAAGACTCTGGTGAGTTAGGTACAACTACGATCCCAGTTGGGCTCTGTGCCAAGATGTTTTGGATTAGCGCTAGTTGCTTTTCAGGGCTTGCGTCATCTGCACCTTCTTGACGTGCGTCAATACCGGTCTCAGCAGCGAACTCCGCCACTCCTTCTTCCATTCGGTCAAACCAGCCAACACCGCTTAACTTCACGACTGTAACCATTGTTTGCGCCTCTGATGACGGGCCCGCACAGCCAGCCAATAGCAGCACAGATGCTCCGGCTGCAGAAACAGCAGAAACTACTCTTTTCTTCAACTTCATTGGTGATACTCCTTAATAGATATTTCTGTCGGGTATTGCATGTCCAAGCTGTAATGCTGGCCTGGTGTAAAGACAATATCAGTTTTATGCACGAAGTACTGCATAATCGTGCATAATCGTGCAAGATGTAATCAAACCGTGATTTTCTTAATGCTAGATTGCTTGAATAACGTTATTGAATTAGTACACCGGGTTAGAGGTAGATATGGCACGACAGGCACAGATTCTGGAGCTCATCCAGACTCGCGGCTTTCAAAGCGTCCGCGATCTTGCCAATGAGCTCAAGGTAGACGAATCAACTGTGAGGCGTCACCTCTACAAGCTCGAGTCTCTTGCACTCATAAACCGCACCCATGGTGGAGCCAGCCCAGTAGAATCCGCCGAAACGCCTTCACGAATAAAGCAGACCATACACTCTCCAGAAAAGAAGAAAATTGGTCAGGCAATGGCGGAGAAGCTCCTGGATGGTCAAGTGATCCTTCTTGATAGCGGGTCTACAACCTTAGAAGTAGCTAAAGCACTTAAAAATAGAGTTTTGACAGTGGTCACAAATGATTTGGCAATAGGCATTGAGCTGCAGCGAAAACCCAATATCAACATAGTTTTTATTGGAGGAGAGATTCTCGCAAATCTAAACACAACTTGGGGCCCGACCGCTGTTGAACAAATAAAGAGACTAAGAGTAGACGTTGGAGTATTTGGAGTCGACTCAGTCAGTGCCAACGGTGTCTTCAATAACACAAGTAACGAGATAGAGTCCAAGCAGGCAATGATGGCGATATCCGGGCAAGCGTATTTTGTTGCTGACAGCTCGAAATTCACGAGAAAAGCCCTATTCAAAGTCTTTAACATAGACCAGTTCACTGCCGGGATTACGGATGACTCTCTTGATGAAGACGTAGCGAACCAAATACCTCTGCCGATAATCAGAGTTGGCAGTAACTAGGCTCTCCTTCCGAGCGGAGAACCGTTTCGATAGAAACGAGCTCAAGTTTCACTTATGGCGGTGACGGTGGGATTTGAACCCACGGTGGGCTTTCACCCACACAACTTTTCGAGAGTTGCACCTTCGGCCGCTCGGACACGTCACCGCTAGATAGGCTACCCCATTGCCTAACTAGCTAAAGATTTAACCAATTCCTTATTGATAAAGAACTTCTCTCTTCCTGAGACCATGCTGGTCAAAGCCCCCTGTCTTTCTAGGGACTCAAGCCAGTTAGCTGCTGTTACCCTGGTCACCCCGCATCTCTCAACCACTTGACCAATCTGGACATAAGGCTTCTCAAAGATCAAAGCAATGAGAGAAGCCTTGGTTTGGTATCTCTCTCCGAAAGATAACTGCATAGTGGTGATCTGCTTCAACTTTGAGGCAGATTCAACAGCTGAAACTCTGACTGCTTCAAGCATGAACAAAACCCAAGGTATCCAAGCATCTTTACTATCAACATCTCTAAGACGCTTGTAATACTCATCCCTGTTTTCAAACAAGAACTGAGACATCTGAATAACCGGCTGCTTTAGCAATCCACTTGCCACAAGATGCAAGACATTCAAGACTCTTCCAGTTCGACCATTGCCATCACTAAAAGGATGGATGGCCTCGAACTGGTAATGCGATAAAGCCATAACAATCAGAGGGTGAAGAACATCTTCTCTATTTACAAAATTCTCCCAAGAAGAAATAAGCTCCTTAAGTTCTGATGGAGCTAGAGGGGTGTAGATAGTTTTGCCACTGGATTGAATAACAGTTCCAGGGTTCTGTCTGAGCTTCATTTCCCTACCGAGCATTTCGCTGCAAATCATTGAAGCAAGTTTTAGAGAGATGCCTCTAGTTGAGGCAACATCGAAACCTGCAGTAATGGCTTTACGCAATCTAATTGCTAGGAGAGTTTCAGTATCAATTTTTGAGGAGGAGACATCGGCCTTGAATATTGAGTCATGGGTAGTAAAAACATTTTCTATTTCACTTGAAGCCTGCGCTTCTAAAACAGGGATGGTATTCATGAACACAGCTGAGTTATCTAATAACTCAGCTATCTCATCCAATCGAGCTAAAGCGTTAGAAGCAGCGATCACAGCCCTAAAGATTTCTGGAACGGCAAAGTCAACAGCAGGTGGGAAGGACTTGAGGTTCATCTATTCAAACTACCAGATATGTATAGTTTTTACTAATTTTCATACAGGTTCATAAAACCTGTATAGGCCGGGAATTATCTCTTTTTTGCGAAGAACTCTTTCAGCTGCTCCCTTGCTTCACTCTCAAGAACCCCTGAAATTACTTCAATCTCGGTTCCTAGACGTTTGTCTCTGACTAGGTCATAGAGAGAGCCTGATGCTCCGACCTTTTCATCCCAGGCCCCAAAGACCACTTTGTTGATTCTGGCTGCTTGGATAGCCCCGGCACACATCACGCAAGGTTCAAGGGTTACAACCAGAGTTAGACCATTTAGTCGCCAATCCCCTAGCTTTTCTGCACCTTCTCTGATGGCAAGAATTTCTGCGTGAGCAGTTGGATCCTTAGAGAGTTCTCTCTCATTTCGACCTCGAGCAATAATCTCGCCCTTATCATCCACAATGACTGCACCAACTGGCACATCATCAGATACATCCATAGCTATCTGAGCCTCTACCAGAGCAGCCCTCATATATGGAACCCAAGTCTCGTTCACTACATCCACCTCACTAACGCTAGATTTAGCCTATGCGGATTCACGTGGCAGACCACCCATTAATAACTCACAAGTTAACTGTTCTTAGAGATAAGAACACCCCATCCCCTGTTTTTAGACAGCTGGTTGAAGAACTTGTTACCCTCTTGGCCTATGAGGCAACAAGAGAAGTAAAGACAACTGAGGTAACTATTGAAACCCCGGTTACTCAAACTAAGGGAAGAATACTCTCTAAGCCTCGTCCAATCATCATTCCAATTCTTCGTGCAGGACTAGGAATGCTAGAAGGAATCGTAAAGCTTCTTCCAACTGCTGAAGTTGGTTTCTTAGGAATCAAGAGAAATGAAGAAACCCTTCAACCATATACATATGCAAACCGTCTACCAGATGATCTAACTGGAAGACAGGTCTACATAATTGACCCAATGCTTGCTACCGGTGGAACACTAATCGATTCAATTGATTACGTGTTTGAAAAAGGTGCAACCGACATCACTTGCATTTGTCTTCTAGGAGCACCTGAAGGATTAGAAGCATTAGAAAAACACCTGGGCGATAAAGACGTCAAGATTGTTCTTGGTGCTCTAGATCAAAAGCTAAACGAACTTGGTTACATCGTTCCAGGTCTAGGTGACGCTGGAGATCGTCTCTACGGTCTCGCTGACTAATTAGTCCTTAGCGAACTAACAATTAGATCTACTAAAGAGTTAATCGTTTCTGCAGTCTCTTTATAAACCTCTGCACTCTTTCCATAAGGATCTGAAACATCTTCAGAGGTTCCTGTTCCCCGGTTTGCATATTCAGAAATAGTGGAGAGCTTATCAACTGCAGCAGGGAATCTCTTAGCCACTTCATCCTTTTGATCCTGAGTAAAGGTGAGAATCACATCCGCTTCTTCAATCGCTTGAGTTGAAACCTGTGTGGAGCTGTGCTCTTTAGTGCTGTAGCCAAGATTAGTTAGGGCTTCTGCTGCCTTCGGACTTATGGGGGAACCTGCGCTGACATTTAGCCCAGCGGAGAAGGCTTGGGCTGAGAGACCTTTGGTCTGTTCATTGAAAATCTGTTCAGCCATAGGGGATCTGCAGGTATTGCCTGTGCAGATGAAGAGGACATTCATGTCTGAACTAGACATAGCTCCCTGCCTCTCTTTATTCATCAAATCGACTTTCCCAATTGGGCGTTTCAACTTGACGGACTTGGCTTCTGGTCCTAAAGTTTAGTTCATGACTAACACCGCTATTTCAAACACCATGTCGGAGGCGACTGTAATTCGCCCTGTCATGATGAGCGCTGTTATGTGTATGCGAATGTGTCGCTAACTTTCATAGCCGGCTAAGCCCGCTTCCAAACAAGTTACGACACCAACACCCCAGAAATAAGTCCTAATTAGGCATACCCTTCCCGCATACACAATCAAAGGATTAGAAAAATGACCACCACTGTAAACCCATTTGTAAGAAACGAAATCACTTCAACTGAAGCTCGCGGCTTCGCTCTCTACGTTGGAATAGACGAAGCAACAGCTGAAGCTAATGGCACATCCCTTGGAGCTATAGTTGCAGCCCTTAGAAGCACACTTGAATCAATTGCTCCAGGTCTTGCCGCTGAAACGTTTGCTTCTGTGGCTCTAGCCAAGACAGGCTCAGGTGGAAGAAACGTTGATGTTGTTAGAGCAGCTCTATCAGACCCTAAAGCTCTTGAGCGTCTAGTTGATAAGACTGAAGAAGACCCGGCTAAGGGTGTTGTTGTAGACCTGCAGCGTAGAAAAGTATTTATTGATGGTGACAAAGCAGAACTAACCAGCAAAGAGTTCTGTGTATTGGAGTATCTAGTTAGACACCAGGGAATCACAATCTCGAGAGATGAACTAATTACAACTCTTTGGAACTGC
>JBILQF010000019.1:0-9233 GCA_044373385.1 Rhodoluna sp. | reverse complement strand
GAAGACATCATCAGAACCAGTCGTGGTGAAGGTTACCGTTTCGATAAGCACCCAGACGTACTCATTGAAGGCATATAAAAGTAGGCTTTCACTATGCCTGAATCTCTCGTCTATGAAGAGTTGCTTGATCGTCTAACAGACGAAAGCTTCAAACTCGTCGACCGAGGAATAGCTATGCCAATTATTGTTATCGATGGTCGAGCAGGTTCAGGTAAATCAACTCTTGCCCTTGATCTGCAGAATGAACTATTTCGTTCAGGTGAATCAATGCCAAGAATCATTCACATGGATGATCTCTATGAAGGTTGGAATGGTTTAGCTCAAGGAGCTGAATACTTACAGCGAGCAGTTCTTAATCCTCTGCTTAGTGCAGGAACTTCTTCCTGGCAGGAATTCAATTGGGAAACAAATGAGCGTGAACGTTGGAGAGAGTTCTCTGGTGGCACTCCGCTGATTATCGAAGGCTGCGGATCTCTAAATAGATACACGTCAACAATTGCTCATCTAACTGTTTGGTTAGATGTTCCAGAAGAGATAAGAAAGAAACGTTGGTTAGAGCGTGATGGACATATCTTTGATCAATACTTTGATTCATGGGCTGCTCAAGAACTAGATTTTATTGCTAGAGAAAAGTCTCCTGAGTTTGCTCAGTTTGGTTTAGCTAGTTCTTCTGTTTAGAAGCCAAATACGAAGGCCAGCAATCAAGCTTGCAGTTATAAACACACCAGCAATCAGATAAGAAGCATTCTTAACTATTGGAATACTCGCTGAGTAATAGCCAGCCATTGTTAGTCCAACTCCCCAAGCTAAAGCTCCAATAAAGTTTGCACTAAAGAACTTGTAGTAATTCATGTTGGCGATACCTGCAACAACCGGAACAAACACTCTTGCCCATGGCATAAAACGAGCAACTACCACAGCCCACCAACCCCAAGCTAGAAATAGTGCTTCGCTCTTTTCAATACCCTTTTTGATCCACTTACCTTTGCGTTTATCTAGATAAGGCCTGCCATAGTGACGACCAAGTGTGTAACCAACCTGATCTCCCAACCAAGCTGCAATACCAACACCGGTTGCCATAACAATTATGTTCACTTCACTGGCATGAGCGGCAGCGATAAGACCGGCAGCAAAAACTAAAGAGTCACCTGTAATAAAGGGAATGAATGCTCCAATTAGCAAACCAGTGCCAGCGAAAACCAGCCCCCAAACAACTAGGTAGAACAGTGTTGCACCTAGGTTGGGAAACCAGCCCGCAATCTCTTGGCTAATAGAAGCTTGAAATACTGTTGGCAATTACGGCTTTCCGTGCAACATGATTTCATCAAGGCTCAAACGCACTCTTGGTGCAATTTCGCGCTCGTATGCAGGACCTTCAAGTTGTTCAGCTGGTGCTACCTTGCCAACGGCAATTAGAACAACTACTTCGTGGTTGTCATCAAGTTTTAGAAGAGAGTGAACTTCATTCTGAACAAAGCCACCAATCTGGTGAGTGTGCAGTCCTAGCTCTTGAGCCTGGACAACCATAAGTGCAGCTGAAAGACCTGCATCATATTTACGTCCAGTGATCTCTTTGCCGTCTGGAAGAGCTTTCTGAACTGCAACAACAATTAGTGCTGATGCATCTGGTGCCCACGCCTGGTTGAAACCAGTTAGTCCTTTTTCACAAAGTTCTGCGTGCATTTCATCATCTCTGCTAACAAAAGCAAATCTCCATGGCTGAAAGTTATTTGCTGATGGCGCCCAGCGGCCTGCTTCAAGGATTGCTAGTACTTCACTCTGAGAGAGAAGGTAATCACGGTTGAATGATCTTGGGCTCCAGCGTTCTGCTAGAACAGGGGCAATAGGGGCAGCGGTAATTGCGATTTTGTTTGGTTGCATACTCTAAGTCTAAACCCCAAGGGCTTTAGCCAAAGCCTTGAGTAAACCGTCTACATCCTCTTGTCTGGTGTCCCATGCACACATCCAACGGACCTGGCCTAAGTTGTGATCCCAGATATAGAACCAGTATTCCTTTTGAAGTTCAGGGATAAGTTCCATTGGAAGAATTGGGAATACAGCGTTGGCTTGGGTTGGGTTAGGAACACTAACTCGACCATTTGATTTAGCAGCAAGTTCCCTAACTCCAGCATCCAAAGCCTTAGCCATAGCATTGGCGTGCTTAGCACTGTTGATTGCTAGATCATCTTTGAGTAGTCCAATTAGCTGAACGCTAACGAATCTCATCTTGCTAGGTAACTGCATTGAAGTTTTTCTGAGGAACGGAATGCTGTGTGCAAGTTCTTTAGAGTTTGTGACAACAACAGCTTCAGCAGCTAATGCGCCAATCTTGGTTCCACCAAAGCTAACTAGGTCAACTCCAGCATCGGTTGTGAATTCTTTGAAAGATGCATTGAGCGCAGCAGCTGCGTTTGAAAGTCTTGCTCCATCCATGTGAAGCAACAGATTGTTCTCGTGAGCAAAGTCAGCAAGTGCTTTGATCTCTGGGATGGAATATAGCGTTCCCATCTCAGTGGTCTGGGTAATACTGATTACTGCTACCTGGGATCTGTGAACCGAGCCGATATCAAATAGGTGTGGCTTGATAAGTTCTGGAGTCAACTTGCCATCAGGAGTTGGAATGGTCCAGAGCTTTAGCCCAGCCATCTTCTCCGGTGCTCCACCCTCATCACTGTTGATGTGCGCAGTCTCAGCACAAATAACTGATTCCCACCTCTTCACAACGGAAGAGAGTGCAATTACGTTAGCTCCGGTTCCATTGAAGACAGGGAATACTTCTGAGTTCTTGCCAAACGCGTCTTTGAAAATAGATGTAAGTTCTGCTGTCACGAAGTCATCACCGTAGGCACGCTCATGACCTTCGTTTACGCTCTGCATCATTTCAAACAGGCTTGGATGCACGCCTGCGTAGTTGTCGCTAGCGAATCCTCGCCATATCTTGCGATCTTCTAGGGCCATCTCTAACTCCTGCTTCCTTGGTTTTACTACTCTATATTGCCCCTAAGCACTGTTCGTATTTTGGAACACTTCCTTTTGCTTACACGTACCTAGTGGCACAATAATCCCATAGGAGGCAGTAATGACTAAATACCAGAGATCTGTACTTGTTGTTGAAGATGAGCACTTTATTAGAGCGCTAGTCTCCGACAAGTTGATCAATGACGGATTCAGAGTCCAAACTGCAGCTAATGCCCGAGAAGCTAGAAAAATCACAGATGCTGGCGATGTTGATGTCGTCATTCTAGATATTGATCTAGGAGCAGGACCCAACGGTTTGGACTTCGCGGTAGCCATGAACAAACTTCACCCTGAGATGGCACTTGTATTTCTAACTCACGTTGCTGAACCTCGACTATTTGGTTTTGATGTGAAAGCGGTTCCTAAGAATGCTGCTTACCTTCTAAAGAGTCGACTATCCGACCCTGGTGTTTTGAACCAAGCTATTGAAGCTGCTCTTAGAGACAAAGTTGGCGAAGAGTTCAGAGATGACCTAAAGCCTTCACACTCACTTGTTAATGTTTCTCGCACACAGTTTGAAGTTCTTCGTATGATTGCCAAGGGCTACTCAAACCAGCAGATTGCTCAGGAGCGTGGAACAACACTTCGTGCAGTTGAGAACTTGGTTAACAGAGCTGTAGCCGCTGCTGGAATTGATGTTGAGTCAAAGACCAGTGCTCGTGTAATTGCTGTTAGAGAATTTGTAAAGGCTGCTGGTCTACCAGAATAAAGAATCTGGATCTATTGAAGCTTCTCTAAGTTGCTCATAATCCAAAATCAAACACTCAATGCCTCTATCTTCAGCAAGTGTTCTTGCCTGAGGTTTAATCTCTTGAGCAGCGAAGATTCCTCTTACTGGAGCGAGAGCAGCATCTCTATTCATAAGTTCTAGATATCTTGTTAGTTGCTCAACACCGTCTATTTCTCCACGGCGTTTGATCTCAATGGCAACGCTTTGACCGTTCTTATCTTTAGCCAAGATGTCTACTGGCCCAATAGGTGTCATATATTCACGACGAACTAGCATCGCTCCTTCACCAATAATCTCTATCTGAGCTGCCATTAACTCTTGAAGATGAGCTTCCACTCCATCTTTGATAAGTCCTGGGTCTTTTCCTAGTTCATGAATTATGTCGTTATGGATTTCAAAGATTTGAATCCAAAGAATGTCCGCTGTTTTAGCTTGGCTAACCCGCCAAATCTCTTTGACTCCCAAGCCAACTTGTTCTTCATCTGGTTCATGAACTGAGTAATTACATGGTGGATTCATCCAGTTCAAAGGCTTATAAGAGCCTGTTTCACTATGGATAAGGATGCTGCCATCCCCTTTTAGCATCAGGAGTCTTCTGGCTTTAGGAAGATGTGCTGTAAGCCTGCCTGCGTAGTCAACTGAGCAGTCAGCAATAACTAAACGCATGGTTACCTTTGAGGGAGTTTCTTTTCGATTTCTTCAAGTCTTGTTACTAGATGAGCAAGAGACTGGTCTTGGTGATCTAGGTGCTTTTGAATCTTGACTGCTTCATCTAGAACAGCAGCAGCATCTTCGTAAGTCATCACGGCTCTTCTTTCCGCAGCAGCGGCCTGAATGTTCTGTCCAACAATAATGATTGGCAAAAGAACTAGCTGTAAGAATGTCTGAGCAATCCAACCGACGATAAGAACTAGGTCACCCTTCATAATCACAGCCGGAAGGCTAATCAATGTGAGGGCGAAGAATATGTAGGCTGCCCACATTGTTCCAACACGTTTAGTGATTGCTAGACCAAGTTTCTGATTTATAGTTCTTGGACCAGCTTCAGAGAGGATCTCCTCTGAATTAGAAACCTTAAGTTTCTTTCTTCCCGCTATGTGTGGATGAGGCTCGTAATCAAACTTTGCCTTAGGAGCACTGTTAGCCATTTAGGACTCGATTTCTAACTTCATGCCAATAGGTGCAGTGGTGACTGCTCTGACTTGAACTCTCTGAACAGTATGGCCAAGTTGATCTTCTACTTTTTGCTTAAGGGCGTTTGGTTCAATCTCGACATAGTCCGTAGTCAAACTAAACCTTTGGTTTACTCTCTGCGGAAGAACTCTAGGGTGATCAACCACATACACTGCTACAACTAGAAGAACTGCATAAAGACTCTGAACTGGAAGGTCATAAGCAGGCAGACCTAAGGTCAATCCCATAGCAAGAGCTACCAACAAATAAACAATCTCAGTCCAGCCCAGAGTTGTTGATCTAAGTCGGAAGATTGAAATAACACTAAAGAGTGCGAAACCAACACCAATGGAGATTGTGAATGTTCCTAGAGCTCCACCCAAGACGAACAAGGTGATATTGATTAGGCAAATCGCTACAAAAATATCTCTACGCTTGTGCCTTCTATAGAAAAAGACATAGGCAACAAGAAAAAGCAATACTAAGTTAATGCTGAGAGTTGCCAGCAGTAGAGGGTAATCGATTGGGGTCATAATGCTAGATTAGCCCACATGGTTATAAACACAGCTTTCAGAAGAGTCCTTGCAGTGTCTGCAGTGATGGTTCTGACTTCAATTGTCTTGGTTTCCCCTGCCCAAGCGGTGAGCACGTTGAAGGCGACGGACATTTATAACCCAGTGAAGATTCTAAGAATCGACCTAGAGTTACCCCAGCCAACAGTGGATGCTCTGAACAACAGGAGAACTTACAAGATTTACGCTCCCGGAGCAATAACCATGTCTGTTGAGGGAAGGTCTAGCGGAAGTTTAGAGATGGAAATCCGATTAAAGGGTACAACTTCTTTGTCAAAACTTAGTGAGACCCCAAGTTTCAAAATATTGTTCCCCAAAGGTCCTGCAGGTAACGGATACCTTGGGCTTAGAAGGCTAACTCTTAATGCGATGACTCAAGATGGAAGCAAAGTCCACGAGTATGGGGCTTATGCGCTTTTCAATGCAATGGGGTTGCCAGCATCAAAAACTGGTTGGGCAAGGCTGTACATAAATGGTGTTGACCGTGGTCTATACCTAAATGTCGAACAGCCTGATGAGAACTTCATGGCTAAAAGGTTCAAAGACATTACACAGCACATTTATGAAGGTGTTGCAATTAGGGATCTCAAAGTAGGTAACGATGATGGTGACAATCTAACTGGAGCATTCCCTGCAGACTATGGCTGGAAAGTTACACCAAACAAGAATGATTTAACCAAACTTATCTCTGTAGCAAACTACAGAGATCCTGCCAATTGGTACAAAAGCTTGGACAGCGTTTTAGATAGGCAAGCACTTATAAAGTTCATGGCCACAGAAACTTTTCTAGGGCATTGGGATGGATATACCGGTCCGAACGTCAACAACTACTTCATTAGAAGTTCTACACGAGGCAAATTTTCTTTTATACCTTGGGGTGTAGACCAAACCTTTGGTGAAAATAGGAAATCTACTGTCCTGGGTGACACATTCAAGACTCCACTTCTTTCCAAAACCTCAACTCACCCATGGCTGGTCAAAGAGACAATGCGAGGAAGTTTATATGTAAAGTGCATTTCTCATATCCCTTGCAGAAATGCCTACCTCACAGAACTCAAGGCAGTTTCAGCGATGGCAACAAAGATAAAGCTAAGCACTCTAATGAAATCTGCAGCAACTTTAATCAATCCTGTTCTAAGCGCTCAATACAGTATCAGGCCGGATCTTTTTGCCAATATTGCTCCTGAGCAAACCCGCACACTCTCATTCATCTCAGCAAGACAAAAAGAAGTAGCTGCACTCATTGCTAAGTACAAGATCAAATAACTAGCACTCCAGCTAGGTTCATGGTCAAGGCAAGCATTACGATTCCACCAACACGGTAAACCCAACGCCACTTAGGCTTCATGATTGGTCGCTCTTCACCATTTCTACCTTCACGTCCAAACATTCCGAGTAATCCAATTAGGAAGACCGGGATAGGTAGCAACATGAATAGGTACTGCGGATACTCTGGATTTCCCTCCAGCCATCCACCGATTACCCCAGCACTCAAGCTTGAAACAATCAGAGTTAGAGCAAGAGCAGGAACACCCTGAGGAAGAATCTTCCATAGCAATGGTGAGTTAGGGAATCGATCTGAGAACCAACCCAAAATGTTAGGCAAGATAAAGATGATGCTTCCCACCCACACCTGCCACACATTACCCATAAAGGCAGCGGTCACAAATATGAAGATGAACAATCTCAATGCAGTAGAGATAACCTTCTGCAATTGCGATGTGCCAGGAACCTCAGTTGGGTTAATAGTGTCTAGACGCTTTGAGAATCCTCTTGCTGCGAGTTCTTCAAGAAGAATACGAATACCAATTGCAATTGCTAGGAAGAGTGAGAACTCCGCTGTGTGGTTAGCCACAACAAGAGTTCTTCCAGCAAGAGCCGGAAGTGTTGCAACCATTGCCGATACCGACCAACTAATAAAGAAGGTAAGAACAGCTAAGTCAGCTAAACGATCCCAGAAGTAAGCGAAGCTAGTTTCAACTTGTTTTCTAATTGCTCTGAAGGCAACACCGATAAGAGCAGGGCCAAAGCCAAGTAGAAGTACACCAAGCATTAGTCGCACATCAGATAGATCGCTGATGCCATAGATGCTAATCATTCCAATTGAATAGATGACTGTTGCGAGCATTCCAGAGAATGCGTCAAACATACCTAGAACAGCAATAACTAGGAATAGCTCCCAGGTTGGTGGTCTTAGTTCAATGGACGGCTGCATCAAAGCAGTAATTGCTAAAGCAACACCAGTAATTGGTGCAGCAAGCCACATTGATCCGAAGATTGAACGAAGGTAAGCGCCATCATTAACAATCTTGGAAATTACCGGAGAGAACTTCGCAAGAGCAACTGTTAGGTTATGCGTGAAAGAGTCGAGGAAAGTCAGAGCTTTGAGTCTGAAGATTGGAATTCGATCTCCCCAACTGACTCTGGCAGTTGTGAAGCTCTCTACCTCTGCATCAAGAGTTGTAATTTCGCCTTCACTTGAATCGGTATTTTGTGTGCTCTCAGTAGGGCCTCCACTAGCACCACCTCTTGGACTACCTCCTCCACCAGAGCCTCCAGCTGCTGCAGCTACAGCACCTGCCACGGCACCGGCAACAACCACCGCTGTTCCAACTGCTTCGGCTACTGCCTTAACGCCTTCAGGAGTTGCTAGCGCATCATATGGCTGGCTTGGAGCGTTCTCATCAGTTTGAGCTCCTGGAACAGTTGGCTCAGGTTCTGGGACCACTGGTACTTCGGGTTCAACAACTTCAGGTTCAACAACTTTTGGGGCACCGTTGGGTCCTTCAATTCCTTGAAGAGTTAGATCAATTAGCTGGGGGCTTAACAAGGTCTCTTGTGAAGTGACAGCGCTTCTAAAGCGGCTCAGGCCTTTGCCAAACCCCGCAACTTTAGAAATTGACATGTTGGTTGCTACATTCTTCCCAACGATTACGATACGAAGGTTGTAGGTACCTGCTTTGGCAACTGCGAACTCAGAAGACTCTGCTGTATTTCCTTCGAAAGAAGCCCTGCCTAAATACTGCCAAACAGATCCAACTTCTAGGAATGCGACTACATCTGAATTGGCAGCTATCTCGTCACTAACTCTTATAGTTAGCTTCACAGATGAACCAAGCTCAACAGATTGAGCTGAGTTAATCTGAATCCGCTCGTTGGCAGTTGAATTTGAAAGATCTGTTTCAACATTAACAACTGGTGCCCCTGGAATCGGAGCATAAATTCCAACTTCTTTCACTGCATCTTGAGTTTCAGTGTCAAGGGTGGAGAAGATTTTTTTAACTGCAATTGGCTCAAGTGTTTCAGGTAGTTCTCCTGGTGTGATTGAAACTCTTGTTGCTTTAGTTGATTGCTCTTCTAGAGCAGACGCTACATTTGCAAGGGGGCCCTTGTTTCCAGAGCTATCTTGAGCAGACTTAGCTAGAAGTGTTATACCAAAGGTTCCATCCGTGCAATTCTCTAAACTGACTTTGAAGTACTTACCGCTGCCAACAACATTTCCAATTTCACAATCTGTGGCAGTTCCCTTAGACGGCTTGAAGCTGAGCTTGGATACTCCATTGACGTCCTCGTTGAAGCGGACATCGTAAACGTGGACGTTTGTTTGCTGGGTGCCATCTTGCAATTTAATAGTTGCTTGCGGTGCTAACGTGTCCTTGATTACTGACTTTCCGAAAAGTCCAGAGTTGAGGCTCAAACTAGGACCTTGATTGCCTAGAGAGTCAGTAACAGCATTTGCA
>JBILQF010000014.1:0-22214 GCA_044373385.1 Rhodoluna sp. | reverse complement strand
TTGTCACCAAGGAGGCTTTAGGATCGTCATTACATAGATGTTTTGTGCGAAGCGTCCTTCTTGAAAGGCAATACGTGTTTCGCAAAATCATCACCGGCTTACTAGCCCTTCCTCTAATTACCTCAGGCATCTCTTCAGCTAACGCAGCTGTGGTGCCATATACCCAAAACTTTGATTCAATGGTCACCTATGACGGCGTTAACTTTGATGGCGGTGTAGGAACATTAGTTACTGATCAACCTGTAGGTGAAGGATTCACCTCTGGCAAGGCGCTTAAAGTAGAGACAAAAGAAGCAGCATGGGCAGGAACAAAACTAGTTTTGCCTGCAACTTCTAGCTTTATTTCAAACGCAAACAAGACAGGTTCAATTTCTGTTTACTCACCTGATTCAGAAGACCGCTGCTTTGTGCTAAAGCTTGAGGGCGGTGGAGCGATTGAGCGAAGCCTCAAAGTTGTCCAAGGTTGGCAGACACTTACCTTCAACTACTCATTGAACTATAACCAAGCAGTGAATTACAACCAACTTGTTTTCATGCCAGATTTCAAGGGTATTGGTTGCGCGACAGTAACTGGATCCAAACCATTAACCACTTGGTACGTTGACAACATTTCTTTTCCAGGCTTTAGAGATTCAGCAGAGGTTATCGTTCCAGAAGAGCGTTCAACGCCATCTACTCTTCTAAATTTTGAGCCAAACGACACATCGGGCTACGAACTAGTTGACTTCAACGGAGCTACATCAAGCGTTGTTACTGATGCTCCTGCTGACGGTTCAATCGGTTCAACAAAAGCTCTAAAGGTAACCACAACAGGAGGCACTGCAGGAACCGTGCTGGTTTCAAAGTCTCGTGCAGCATCTTTGATTTCTGCTTCATCATTTGTGGTGAAGGCCAACATCCATTCTCCAGTGTCTGGAAAAATAATCATGCTGAAGCTTGAAAGCATCGATCACCCTTCTCAGGTTGTAGAAATTAGAAACACTAGCGTCGCTGGTTGGAAGACATACAGCTTCAACTTTGAAGTTGGTGGAAACCTAACCCAGGACTATCCAAGAGCAATCGTGTTCTTTGACTTCACAGGAACTGGCGGAGATAACCCTTGGTACCTAGATGACCTAGCTTTCAATGGTGCAGTCGGCGCATCTATTCCTGGTGGCGGCGGAGGCGGTGGCGGTGGCGGAAACGCTGGTGCTGGTGAAGCAGTCGAAACTCTTCTAACTTTTGAAGGTAATGATTCTCTCGGCGCGCTTCTTACAGCTGAAGCTGTAGCGGACCAACCTCACGGTGTTTTTGGTGGAGCTTCAGCAGTTATAACAGAAGCTCCTGCTGGTGGTCTTGGCGGTAGCGTACTGGCAATCACAAAGTCTGGAGCAGAATGGTCTGGAGTGAATGCTCTAGTCAGCCTTGATGGTTCATTCCGATACAGCGATGCAACCAACACCAAGGTGACCTTCAACTACTACTCACCTAAGGGTGGAAGCCCAGTTGGTCTGGAGCTTTACAACGGGGCAACCTTAGCTGTCTCAATGACCCAAGCAGCTAACGCCGGTTGGAACAACATTGAGTTCGACCTATCAACCTCTTCAGGATGGTCAGGCTTAGTCAAGTACGACAAGCTAGTTATCTTCCCTGACTTCCAGGTAGCAGCAGCTAACGAAGTCTTCTACTTGGACAACCTTGCAGTCAATGGAGCAGTTACACCTCAGATCACTATCGTGCCGGTTGTGCCAGAAGAGCCAGTATCGAATGTAAAGCCTTCGGTTAGAAAAGCAGCTTCTGTATCAACTAAGACACCTAAGGTTGGCGTTACTCTAACTGCTTCTAAGGGGCTATATATCGGAAGCTCAATTATCACTTATAAGTACACCTGGTACCGCTGTTCAGCTCTTGGTAAGACAGCTCTCTTGTCAAAGCCAGCTGCGTCAGCTAAGTGCTCAGTAATCTCAGGAAAGACTTCTAGTTCATTGAAGCTAAGCAAGTCTGACAAGGGTAAGTACATCAGAGTTATGGTTACAGCCAAGAACTCTAAGGGTTCTGTATACAACTTGTCTAAATCGACAACTAAAAAGGTCCAGTAACCAAAAGAGACTAGAACTAAACCCCCGAAGAGAAATCTCCGGGGGTTTAGTTGTTTAAGTTTTAGCTAACTGCCTTCTTGATCAAAGCTTTGATTTCTGCTTCAACTTTTGGAGTTATCTTAGTGATTGCATACGAAGATGGCCAGAATGTTCCGGTGTCTAAATTCGCGTGCTCAGAGAAACCTAGAGTTGAAAGTCTTGTTTTGAACTTAGCTGCGTTTTGGAAGAAGATAATGACTTTGCCGGTTTTACCTGGAGTGTAGAAAGATGGCATGCCATACCAAGTCTTTGGAATTAGGTGAGGAGCATTCTTAGCCACTAGTTCTTGAATCTTGAGAGCCATAGCCTTTTCATCCTTTGGCATCTCATTTACTTTCTCCATGAATGCTTTTAGATCAGCTGCTCCGCTAGCTGCTTGCTTAGCCTCAGCAGCCCTGTCCTTCATCGCTTGACGTTCTGCTGCTGTGAAACTTGCTGTTGTTTTCTTCTCGGCCATGGGCCTTCCTTTCAACTAATACATCTGATTTTATTGGAGTCTTTTGGCGTAATCTTATGGAATGAGTGATCTAGACGTAGTAGGCCAGAGGGATAACTGGATTTGCTGGATTTGTGATGAGCCAGTGGATTCTGAAGGGTCTGTAAACAATGACCGCGGCCCTTCTGCAGATAGCTACTTTGTTGTCAAAGCCAAGAAGGGCGATAAGGCCAATGAGCGTCTAGCCCATAGAGCTTGTAACACCATGAAGGGGAAGATTGACCCTGTTATTCAGTGGCCTTCACATTTGATGGTCTTTGAACCAGCTCCGATTATTGCAACAGTAGAACGGTTGGCTAAGAAGGGTGGCAAAGAGGCTATCGGCCGCTGTGCTGATAGCAAGGATGCCGATCTAGCAGCCACCTGGCTAGTAGACAGACTCTCCAGGTTTGCGCCTGACTCCCAATTCAAGGTGGACATCATTCAAGGCGGCGGGCAGTACGTTCTGATGCTGAAAGCTAACTAACGTGGCTAAGCCAATCAAAGTAATTTTCCTAACCTTCTACTTTGAAGCGTGGGATGCTTTTGATGCTATTTACAAGCAGATGAAAGCTGATTCTAGATTTGAGCCTATGGTCATCACGATGCCTAGAAAACTAACAGGCTATGAGAAGTTTCGTGATGAGGAACTAGTTAGCTCATACCTAGACTCGCTTGGCATTGAGCATGAGAGATTCCAGTTCAAGAAAAGTAAAGATGGGCTAGCAAGACTAAAAGAACTTTCTCCAGACTATATTTTCTTGAACTACCCATGGCAAAGAAATTACAAGAAGAACTACCAAATAGAGAAACTAGTTGAGTTCACAAAAGTTTGTTATGTTCCTTACTTCTCCACTTCATTGGTAAATGAACCTGGTGTTGATGGAGTTGCTCTTCATCAATACACTCAACCCACACATGAGCAAGCACACATGGTGTTCTTACAAGATGCTGATACTAAAGAAGCTTTTGATAACAACGGCAGAGCAGATCATGCCTTCCTTACTGGAACCCCAAAGATTGATGCACTTCTAGAAGCTAAAGACAAAGTTGAACCACTTTGGCCAATAGATAGAACTCTTAGTGATGGCACAAAGCCGATGAGAGTAATTTGGGCACCTCACCATAGTTATGGTGCTAGCTGGTTGAACTTCGGTCACTTCACCAATCAAAAAGATTCAATGCTTGAGTATGCAAAGAGTCATCCAGACATTGACTTCGTCCTAAGACCTCACCCATTCCTCTTTGGAACTTTGACCGGTAGAGATCTGATGACTCCTGAAGATTTGACGCAATGGCGATTGAATTGGGATTCTCTTCCAAACACATTTACTGACATCGACGGTCCTTTCACATCTTTAGCTCTTGCTTCAGATGTGATGATCACTGATGGAGTTTCATTTATTGCTGAGTATCCTCTGGTAACTAGAAAGTCGGTTATCTTCTGGGAGAAGCCAGATCACTGGGAATTCTCTCCCTTGGGAAAGATTGCCGCAGATACAACCCACACAGTGTCTTCCATGGAGCAGGTTGTAGAGGCTTTAGACCTTGCTAAGGCAGGGAAACTAGCTCCTAAAGAGCAGGAGATCAACGCTCTAATCAAGGCTGTCAGGCCAGGTAAGACAAGTGCTGCAACAGCCATCGTGAGCCTAGTTCTAGACGATTACGCCTCAGATAAAGGGGATTAGCACCCCTGGTGGGCTAAAAGTAGCAATTTGAGCCCGAGAGAGTAGATTAGAGCCTGAAATGATAAAACTTCCAAGGCTTTCGGCAACTCAGTCGATTGCAGCAGCCTTCACAGCTCTAATTCTTATAGGCACAGTTCTTCTAATGTTGCCGATTTCTTCTGCATCAGGAGAATCAACAAACTTCTTCGATGCTCTGCTTACTTCTACTTCATCATTCACTGTTACAGGCCTAGCTTCTGTTGATACTGGAACTTATTGGTCTACTTTCGGTCACGTAGTTATAGCTCTAGGTGTCCAGGTGGGTGGTATCGGAATTATCGCTTTCGCAACCCTGGTGGCTTTTCTTTTGGATGGAAAGATTTCCATCAAGAACAGATCAACCGTTCAAGCTGAATCCTCAGCACCTAGAAAGATGGACATCAAGTCATACTTGAGAACAATTGTGAAGACGCTGCTCTTCTTCCAATCCATTCTGTTTGTGATCTTGGCGGTTAGATTCTTTACTGAGTATGGCTATTCCTGGGATAAAGCAATAACTCACGGAGCATTCCATTCTCTTATGACTGTTAACCACGCTGGGTTTGCTCTGTATGCGGACAGCATGATTGGTTTTGCTAAAGATCCTTGGATTATTCTTTCGATGGTAGTTTTTGCAACAATTGCTTCTTTTGGTATTCCAGTTCTATCCGAGATCAGAGATCGACTAAAGCTAGTTGTTTACAAGAGATTAGGCAAGGATGCGGGATACACCGTTCCAAAGCAGTGGTCTTTGAATTCACGAATAGTTTTGTGGGCAACCTTGTTCTTGACTGCTGTGGGTACATTAGGCACAGCAATAGCAGAGTGGAACAACTCAGCCACCATGGGTTCTGATAGTCCACTACAAAAACTAATGTCCAGCCTATTTAATGCCTCAATGACTCGCACGATTGGCTTCAACTCAATTCCCACTGGCGAAATGGATCCAGGTTCTTGGATTGGTTACAACATACTTATGTTCATCGGTGGAGCTAGTGGTTCTACATCTGGTGGTATCAAGATTGGTACTGCTGTAATTCTTATCTTTATCGTTTACACAGAGATCCGCGGAGATGCAGCAGTCAACGTAGGAAACAGAAGACTGCCAAGGTCTATGCAGAGACAAGCTCTTACTATCGTTACCCTTTACTCTGCAGTGATTATTGGTGCACTCTTCATTCTTAGATTTACAACCAACTTCACTACCGATCAGTTGCTGTTTGAGATTATTTCTTCAATTGGAACTGTGGGCCTCTCCACCGGAATTACCCCAGATCTTCCTGATCATGCCAAGTTCTTGCTCTCACTAGTAATGCTGTTTGGTCGTCTAGGGCCAATTGTTGTGGCGACATCCCTGGCTCTTAGAAAGACCAAGAGACACTTTGAATACCCTAGAGAAAGCCCACTAATTGGCTAATCTAAACAACCTACAAGCTACTGAAAGGAACCTAGTATTAACTAGTGTCCTAGAGGTAATCGAACAAAACAGTCAACACCCGAATGGAGAATCAATTGCCTAACCGTAAAAAAGGTACAGCAGGTAGAAAGCTAGAAGCCAGAAGCATCGTAGTTATCGGGCTTGGTAGATTCGGAACCTCGCTAGCTTTAGAGCTAATCAAAGAGGGTAGAGAAGTTCTAGGTGTTGATGCTGATGAAAAGATTGTTCAGAACATCTCAGACAAACTGACTGACGTAGTCCAAGCTGACACAACCGATGAAGCTGCTCTTCGAGAGCTTGGCATTCAAGACTTCGACTCAGCGGTAGTAGCTATTGGTAGCGATCTAGAATCAAGCATTCTGACTGCTTCACTATTGCTTCAGCTAGGTATCCCACAGGTATGGGCAAAGGCTACAAGTACAGCTCACGGACGAATCCTTGAGCAACTAGGTGTTCACCACGTGATCTTCCCGGAGATGGACATGGGTAAGCGTGTAGCACACATGGTTGCAGGAGATTCTCTTGACTATGTTGAGCTTGATAAAGATTACGTAATGGTCAAGACAGAAGCACCAGAGCTCTTTAATGGCAAGACCCTTGCTGAGCTGAAGTTCAGATCTAAGCACGGTGTGACCGTTGTTGCTACTAAGAAAGCAAACGCCTCATACGAGCCATCTTTCCCAGAGACAGTTATTGAAACTGGAGATCTAATGGTTGTTGCTGGAAGAACCGAAAAGGTAGACGAGTTCTGCCGTATGGGTCTGCAGTAACTAATTAGAAACTTGGGCTATCTCTTTAGGTCCAATTCCGCAGCAACCACCAATGATGGTTGCTCCGCAATCAGCCCACTGTTGAATGTGTTCATCTGATAGCTTCACTGCCGAACCCTCGAGACGCTTTAGCTTTTCATTCCAGGTACGACCTGCATTCGGATAGACAACAAATGGTCCATATTCTTTAGCGGATTCAAGTAGTGAGATAACTAGTTCTGGACTGGTGCAGTTGATGCCTATGTAATCAGCACCTAATTCTTTAGATACCTTTGCTGCTTCCTTGAATGACTCACCTGAGCTCAGGTGAAGCCCATCTTTGCAGGAGAAGGCAATCCAGACAGGGATTGTGTTGTTTAGCTCTTTGAGTAGTTCAAGTAATACTCGTGCTTCTCTGATTTCAGGAATAGTTTCTATTGCTAGATAGTCAGGTTTACAAGCAATAAGTATTTCTAAGCGTTCTTTGTGAAACTCTCTAAGCTCAGCTTCAGTGGCATCGTAGTTACCCCTGTATTCAGAACCATCAGCAAGATAAGCACCATAAGGACCAATAGATGCAGCGACCTTTGGTGCTTTCGCATCACGAGCTAGTTGAATTGAGTTCTTTAGGGCATCGACTACTTCTTGGTGCGTCCAGCCCTTTGCTATGCAGCCGGGGAATGACACCTGATAGGTAGAAGTGATAATGATCTCAGCACCTGCTTTCACAAAAGCTGCATGAGCTTCACGAATCTGATCAGGAGCACTCTTAAGTAATTCACCGGTCCATAGCTCTGAAGTGAATGTATTACCAAGATCTTCTAGAGCTGTGGCCAGACCACCGTCTAAGAGTGTGTAGTTCTTACCCATTTACCAAGTCTAACTTGAGAGGGCTTTGAGCTACTTTACCTTCAGGTTATTTGATGCCTTAGATAAGAAGATTGCAAAGACTAGAGCAACAACAATTCCTGTGCTAATTCCAAGCTCAATTACTGCTCTATCAAACTCTGCTTGAGATTTTCCTGAGGCAAGAGTCATAGAAGCACCAACAGTAAGAATGTGTCTAACCGCTGCAATAACTCCAATGATGAGGAAGTTCTGTAGTTGGAAAACACCATCTGTATATCTAGCTACTACAGTTCTTAGGATCTCGAGAATGATGATGATGAACAAAATGTCATTGATGGCCTGGATCATTCCAGTAGGGAAGAAGGGGGAAGTCTCAAAGACTCTAACTACAGAGAAGTAGAGAGCAGCTACTGCGATACCAAGGAGGAATACTCCCAAGATCACGTGGAAGAGTTCTTCTACTCTTTCCACCCATCTGCCTGGAATCAGTACTTTGTGCTTTTCTTTAGATTCTCTAGCCATATTGGAAATCTAGACCTAAACGGGTGAGAAGTGCGCACAATAATGCTGCTCGATTATCACAGTATTATCTCGTTCTTGGCTGTCTTCTGACCAGGAAACTAATCACTTCAATAGCCATACCCGCTATTAGCCCAATAACAAGCACTGGAATCCACATATCTAGGTTTAGCTGAGTAAACCCGAAGAACTCTGTGGTGATGGGGAGATAGAACAAAGCAAAGGCTAGAACAAGCATTACTAAAAGTATCCCCAGCTTGATCTTGCTAGTTGGTCTATCCAGGGAAGAGAGAACCCATAGACCAGTTATTGAGAGCAGTATTGCTGTGGCGGTCTGTGATTGTGCGACAGTCCAAGAAGAATCAGATCTCATGAGTACTGACAGGACTATGACGGCAAGGCCTGTCACCAGTCCTGCTGGAATACAGAACAACAATGCTCTCTTTAGAAAACCTGGCTGATAGCGCTGAGAGTTAGGTAAGAAAGCTAAAAGGAATGCAGGTATCCCAATAGTGAAGCCATCAACTGCTGAGAGTTGTCTTGGCAAGAAAGGGAATTCCCAGAATGTTAATCCAAAGACAATTGATAGCATCATTGCCCAGGCTGTCTTAGTAAGGAACAACCTTGATAACCTCTCCACGTTAGCTATGACTCTTCTTCCCTCGCCAACAATCTCTGGAAGAGATGCAAACCTATTGTCTAGTAGCACAAGGTTTGCTACCGCTCTAGTAGCAGCAGAACCTGAACCCATAGCTATACCGAGATCAGATTGCTTGAGAGCTAGAGCATCGTTTACGCCATCACCAATCATCGCAACCACATGACCTTGTTTCTGGAGAGCTTTAATCATTAGCTTCTTTTGATCTGGTGTTACACGTCCAAAGACAGCATGTTCTTCTAGTGCTTTAGAAAGTTCATCTATGTCAGTCGATAACTCTCTGGCATCAAAGCCAAGGCCATCAAACTCTAAGCCAACAGATCTAGCCACACCTGCAACAGTTTCTGGATGATCACCAGATAGCACTCTCACCTGAACACCTTCAGATTTCAGATACTCCAAAGTGCTTCTAGCTTCTGGTCTTATCTCTTCTCTAAAGGTAAGTAGCACTAGTGGTATTGCTTCAGGCCCAGAAGCTGCTAGCAGTAGAGTCCTAGAACCATTGCTTGCTAATTCACTTACTTGGTTCAATAAGTCTTTATCTTTGGAGATAACTTCAGGAGCTCCAAGTATCCATTGAATTCCAGACACCTCAATAGAACTGAATTTTGTTGTTGAAGTGAATTCAACTTCTCTTTCAATAGCTAGAGATTGAGAAGGAAAGGAATCTTGAAGGGCTCTAGTAGTCGAGCTTCCTGAAGGTAGAAAAGCAAATTCTCCGAGGATAGATTTCCACGAAGAGTAATCCTTAGCTGAAGGTAGTTCAATTACCTGATCTAGTTCCATAGCTGAACCAGTTAGGGTTCCAGTTTTATCTATGCACACAATATCAACCCGAGCTAGTCCCTCAACAGCAGCTAGTTCTTGAAGTAGTACTTTCCGTTTAGCTAACCTGGTTGCGGCGATAGCAAAGGCAATACTGACAATAAGAACTAGCCCCTGGGGGACCATGCTTATGACGCTGGCAACTGATCCAACAATGGCATCTTGCCATTTACTTGTGGCCTGCAGTTGGCCGTAAACGACAATTGCAATTACTGGGCCTAGCGCCCAGCTAATCCAAACAATCACTTTGTCCAGAGCACGTCTTATCTCTGATGAGACTTTGGAGAATACCCTTGCCTCAGCTACCAGTTTGCTTGAGTAGGTATTAGCTCCAACTCGGATTACCTTTACTAGAGCAGAACCTGAGGTGACAATAGAACCGGAGAGAAGCTCATCAGAAACTGACTTACTTACTTGTTCTGCTTCTCCAGTGAGCGGGGACTCGTCTAGTTCTAGACCATTAGTTGATAGCACTACTACATCAGCTGAAAGCTGATCTCCTGCTTTGATTTCAATCAAGTCATCTAGAACTACATCTTCAATTGCAATGAGCTGAGTTGTTCCATCTCTTCTTACCTGAACAGGAGATTTACTGAGAATGGTGAGTTTGTCCAGGATTCGCTTGGAACGATATTCCTGAATAACACCGATAAGAACATTTGTGATTACAGCTATTCCAAAGAGGGCATCTTTCCAATAACCCAAAACTAAAAGCACAAGAAATGCTCCGCCAACTACTGCATTAAAGAGAGTCAAAAGGTTTGCTCTAAGGATAGTGAGAATGCTTCGACTCTTACCAAACTCTTGGCTATTGACTAGTCCTTGTTGAACTCGAGAGGCAACCTCTTGATTGCTTAGGCCAGTGAGCTCGGGTGAGATCTGCATAGTCCTATCTTCGCAGAGCAATCAAAGCCCTAGGCACGAATGACTATTGATCTGTTCCTATGCAGTGTTCTTGTGGGTAACCCTCACAGGTTTTACAGGTAGCAGAGCTGAAGGGGGAGTAAGTTGGAAGTATGAATACAGCACAGCTCCAATCCTCAATCTTTGACACTATCGATGGCCTTCCAATTCACCCACTTGCGGTTCACGTAGCAGTTGTATTCCTACCGCTTTCAGCGATGGCTCTTGCACTTCTAGTCTTGGTTCCTAGGTGGAGAAAGACCTACCTTCCACTTACTTTGATCGGCCTAACCATTGCAACTGTTTTCACCTTTATCGCGAGAGAGTCCGGGGACGCTCTTGCAGATCGTGTGGGAGAACCTCAAACGCATGAAGAGTTGGGTGGAATTCTATTTCCAGCTGCAGTTGGACTTCTAGCTGTCGGTGTTGCTTTTTACTTCTTGCAGAAGTCCGATAAGCCTAAATGGATGGTTCAGACAACAGCTGGTGTTGCTATTGCAGCAGTTCTTTCCGTTTCAGGACTTACCTACTTCGTAGGACACACTGGTGCTCAGGCAACCTGGGAAAAACGCATTGGCCCAACAGCTTCTCCAACCCCTACTCCAACACCAACTGACACTACTGGGACTGGGCTAACTGTTGCTCAGGTTGCAACACACAACAAAGCAACCGACTGCTGGACAATCATCAAATCAGATGTCTACGATCTCACTTCTTACATCCAACAGCACCCAGGTGGTGCTGGTGTTCTTATTAATTTATGTGGAACGGATGCTACCCAAGCCTTTGAGTCACAGCACGCAAGTCAGATGGCTCCAGCTAGTGCTCTTGCTGCACTAAAGATTGGCAGGATTGGAGAAGTTCCAACTACGACTCCAACTCCAACTCCGACTCCAACACCGACCAAGACAACTCCTAAGCCAACGTCCAAGAGTTACACAAAAGCTCAGGTAGCAACTCACAAAACAGGTTCTGATTGTTGGAGCATCATTAACAAGAAGGTTTACAACTTAACCTCTTATGTTTCTTCACATCCAGGTGGACCTGCAGTTATCAGTGCTATCTGCGGTAAAGATGGAACTTCTGCTTTCTCAGGTCAGCACGGAGGTCAAGCTACACCGACAAGTGTTCTATCTGGATTGATTATTGGTACTTTGTCAGGTTCCAGCACAACTGAGCCTCCTGTTGCCAAGACATACACATCTGCTCAAGTTGCTTCACACAACTCAGGGTCTAGCTGCTGGGGTGTAGTCAACAAGAATGTCTACGATCTAACTTCTTATGTTTCTTCACATCCAGGTGGGGCATCAGCAATCCAGGCCTTATGTGGCAAGGACGCTACCTCTGCCTTCACAGGTCAACACGGTGGTCAATCAAGCCCTACTAATGTTCTTGCAAGCTTCAAGCTAGGAACTCTAAGTGGAGATAACACACTAGATACTGGTCAGGGTGAAGAAGAGGAAGAAGACTAGTTACTAGTTTTAGTAACTGCTCTAACAGCAAGCATTCCTAAGGCTGCACCTACAACTTGTGCTGCTATGAATGGCAAAACAGAACCTGGTTCGATACCTGCAAATGTGTTGCTAAAGACGCGTCCGATTGTCACAGCAGGGTTTGCAAAAGAAGTAGATGAAGTGAAGAAGTAAGCAGAGCCTATCCATGCTGCTACTGCCACCGGAATCAGGCTCCCTTGTCCACGCTTTGAAAGAATTCCGATCAGAGCAACTAGGCCTGCTGTTGCAATGACTTCACCAATTAGTAAGCCAAAGCCTTCTCTAACTCTTGTTGAGATTTGAAGAGCTTCTTGATTAAACATGAAGTTTGCAAGCACTGCTCCTGCAACTGCACCTGTTATTTGGGCAAAGATGTAGGAGACAGTTTCACTAACCTTCTGGCTCTTGCTAACTAGTTGAACAAGTGAAACAACAGGGTTGAAGTGAGCACCACTTACAGGGGCAAGAACAAAGATCAAAAGAACTAAGGCGAATATGGTGGAGATGGTGTTGATGACCAGGGCAACACCAGCATCCTGGGAGAGGTTGGTGCCCATGATTCCAGAGCCGACAACTACACAGACCAATAGAGCAGTTCCAAAGAACTCAGCTATAGATTTGCCTACTGTGGTTGGCATGGTCATTACTCCTTCATGGTCTAACTCACTATGCCTAGAGTACTAGCGGCTGTGTGTTCCGCGCTTTCAGGACTTGTGTTTTATCACTTATAGTTATTGACCATTCGTTCACTAATAGCTATGATTGAGTCATGGCAAGACCAAGGGAATTTGACCAGACACTAGTTATGGCTAAGGCGAGAGCGCTTTTTGCTAGCCAAGGTTACAACGGGACCTCAATTGATGATCTCGTTAGAGCCACGGGGCTCTTGCGCGGGAGTTTATATAAAGCCTTCGGCTCAAAGAGAAACATTTTCTTGGCTCTACTTCAAGAAACAGTTGAAGAGTTTGAAACATCAGCCGAGAACCTAGATCTTCTAACAGTCGCGCTGAAAGACCTTGCTCCTTATGACAATGCCATAAGGAATCAGTGCATTGCAATTATTGGTGGTCAAGAAAAGAAATTTGTCGAACTGCTTGGAAAAAACATAGTCGCAAAAATGAAGGAGAAGTAATGGCTCTCGTTACCGTTAACAACAAAGAAATCGAAGTTAAAATCAGCTTGATTGAAAGCATCCAGGCTCTGCAGAGGTCGTTCTCACTTCCTCTTTCAAAAGTCCGAGGAGCGACCGTGGATTCCAACTACATCAAGGCCGGGCTTGGTTTTCGCGCCCCTGGAACAGAATTCCCAGGGGTGATTGCTAAAGGTAATTTTTACAAGAAAGGTGATCGTCAGCTCTCCCTTTGGCAAAAAGGGCAAGAGATTGTGGTTATCGAGCTCAAGGGCTCTAAATGGGACCGACTAGTAGTCGGCTGTGAGGATTCGAACGCTCTTGCTCACGCAATAAACAGTGCTATTTCCTAAAAATGCTTCTGTCATACGCCAAATAGCTCACTAGCAGGCAACTCTCGGGTTTCTATGAGAGATTAGGGGTAAAGACCTAAGGGAAATGGTGGAGTTCTATGAAGATGACTAAGAAACGTTGGTTCTGGATTGCTGGGGCAGTTTTAGCAGTAGTAGCAGTCATTGGATTGGTTGTCGTGCCAGCGCTCAATAAGAAAGTTGACTTTGAGACCTATGAGGTTAAGCCAACATCTGTTGTGAAGACAGTTGCTGCTAATGGGCAGCTTGCTGAGACTCAGCTACTTGCTTATGGTCCAAGCGAACAACCAGTTCTAACGTCAGCCAATGGATCAATTGTTATCCCTGCTCAGTTCGGTGTGAGTCTTGAAGTTGTGAGCATAGAAGTAGAAGTTGGAGACAGCGTTGCTAAAGGTGATTTGCTTTTCACCTATAAAAACCAATTTGGTCAAACAACAAGAGTTGAAGCTCAATCATCAGGAGTAGTTAGAACAGTTGACACAGCAGAGGGCCTTAGAACCTCTGGTCAGGTAGTCAGTGTTGGAAGTGCTAAACCAGTAGTTTCTGTATTTGCTAGTGAATATGATGCTGATCTTTTGGATATAAGCCAGAGAGCAACTATTGAACTTGATGCCATCAATGCAGTTTTTGAAGGTGGAGTTATTTCTATCGGTCAGGTAGCTACTTCTGTAAGCGGTATAAAGCAGTATGAAGTTCTAGTTGAAGTTACTGAAATTCCAGCTGGTGCAAGATTTGGAATGAGCGCAACTGCCGTTATTGAAGTTGAGCGAGCAGATAGTGTTCTAGCTGTTCCGATGAACGCTCTAGTGGGAGAACTACCTGAGGTGCAACTACTTAGAACAGATGCTTCAGGTAGCCAAGCAATTGAATGGGTTGAAGTTAAGTTAGGCCTTCGCGGAGATAGCTTGGTTGAAATCACATCAGGCATTAAAGAAGGCGACCTCGTAATAACAGGAATTGATGGTCAGGTTCCAGCACCGATCGAATTCGGTCCTCCTCGTGGAGCAGGAAGCAATGGCTGATGAAGTTGTTCGATTAGATAAAGTTCGTAGAGATTATCTAGTTGGTGATCAGATAACCACAGCTCTAGGCGGGATTGATCTTGTCATAGAGCGAGGTGAGTTTGTTGCAATCGTGGGCCCTTCCGGAAGTGGTAAGTCAACCATGATGAACCTCATCGGTTGTTTAGATAGACCTAGTGCTGGGTCAGTAAAGATTGCTGGAGATTCAACCAATGAACTAAATGAAAATCAACTAACCAGTCTTAGATCTAAAGCAATTGGTTTTGTCTTCCAACAGTTTCAACTACTACCCAACACAACAGCCATAGAGAATGTAATGGCACCACTGCTATACCAGGGTAAGAGCACTAAAGAGGCAAAGAGAGCTGCTACTTCGATGCTTACTCAATTAGGTCTTGGCGACAGGCTCAACTTTGACAGAAACAGGTTGTCTGGTGGACAACAGCAACGAGTAGCAATTGCCCGAGCACTTGTTACAAGCCCAGACATAGTTTTAGCTGATGAACCAACTGGAGCCTTAGATTCAAAGACCGGAGCTGCTGTTATTGAACTTCTAAAAGATCTTCACCGAGATGGCAGAACAGTTGTTCTCATTACCCACGACCTAGAGATAGCCGCTAGCGCTCCTAGAAGAGTATTCCTTCGAGATGGCTTGATTGAACGCGATGAGCGAGGTGCTAGATGAAACTCTTAGGCACAGCCACACTGGCACTAAATAGAATTTGGGCTACCAAAGTTAGATCTCTTCTAACCATGCTTGGCGTTGTTATTGGTGTTGCAGCCATTGTTGCGCTTACATCCATTGTTGATGGAGCATCGCAAGGTATAAACAAGTCATTAGCAACTCTTGGAACTAACCAGTTGAACATCACAGCAATGGCAGCAGATTCCCTCACAGAGCAAGATGCTCAGGAGCTAGCAGCTCTTGAGAACGTATCAGTAATGTTTGTTCAAACTCAGAACCAGGGCACTATCGCCACCGGCGATAAGAGAGTTAATGCTCGACTAGTTGGAGTGTCAGCTAAATACTTTGAAGCAGTAAAACCAGAAATAGCTCTTGGTTCATACCTATCCAGCAGTTCATTTGCAGCAACAGCTAAAGATGTTGTCTTTGGTGCAGATGCAGCAAATGATTTAGGTCTTACCAAAGCAATGCTTGGGCATACAGTGAAGCTAAATGGACAGGACTTCAGGCTAGTTGGAGTTCTAGATGATCAAGCTGGGTTTGGAACTTCTGGAAGAGTTTACGTTCCTATTGATTCAGCTAGAAAACTATTTAGCCAATACCCATACGTCTCAAGCATTGTGATTCAAGCAGACACTCCTGAACAGGTAGATACTCTTCAACTACAAGCAGATGTTTTGCTAAGAGAGAGATACGGCTTAGGTGCAGAAACTACTGCTCGCTACACCATTACCAACCAAGCATCTTTGATTGCAGCAGTTGGTTCCATTACCGCTACCCTCGGTTTGCTACTTACCGGTATCGCAGCAATCAGCTTGATTGTTGGTGGTATTGGAATCATGAACATCATGTTGGTCTCGGTTAGAGAGCGAACTAGAGAGATCGGTGTTAGAAGAGCTATTGGTGCCAAGCAGTCCAACATCCTCACCCAATTCCTAATAGAAGCGATAGTGCTCTCATTAGCCGGTGGTGTGGTGGGACTCATTCTCGGAGAGATAGCAGCATTCTTCCTGGCAGTCATTGGAGACTGGGTCTTCTCAATTCGTTTAGACACAGTAGGACTAGCCCTGGGTTTCAGCTTGCTAGTTGGAGTTGTCTTTGGAGTGTGGCCAGCAAGAACAGCAGCCAAGCTAGAACCTATTGATGCTTTGAGATTTGAGTAGCGGTTTCAGGTTCTAGTGGAATAATGTAATCAACCGATAGGGGTCAAGATATGGAAAAGATTAAAGGCTTACTAGCCAAGCTTCCACACCCAGTTCGATGGGTGCTGACCATGGTAATCGGTTTTATCCTGCTTATCCTTGGATTGATCATGATGGTTACCCCAGGTCCTGGCCTTCTGTTCATCTTCTTTGGACTTTCTATCCTTGCCTTAGAAATCAAATGGGCTCAGGAAGTAAACAAGCAAGGCATGCAGGGACTAGAAAAGATTATGGCCAAGCTCAAGAGCATCTTCAAGCGTGATCAGAAACCTAAAGAGTAGCCGTTCGCTACTGCTAGCAGATTCCATCAGGCTGGGTCAATAACTTCCTATCTTCTAATACGCTGATTGTCATGAACTCAAAAGCAAAGAGCCATTCCAAGACGGTGCTAAGTGCCCGTAATGGCAACCTTGCTACTTTCGCGACCAGTGGGTTCCTGTTTGCTTCTTGGCTATCCAGGATTCCTGATGTAAAGCAGTTGCTAGATATTGGAACTGGCACACTTAGTTTTCTTCTTTTAGCTTTGGCTTGCGGTTCTCTTGTTGGTTTACCAATCACTGGAAGAGTTGCAGACAAGATTGGAACGAAGAACACAGCTCGCATTGGAGCTGCTGCTGGAATAGTTGGGCTACTGATTACCTGCTTTTCAATTACCTTTAGCCAAGATCTTGTAGTGCCAATAGTTGCCTTAGTTCTAGTCGGCTTTGGAATTGGTATGTGGGATGTTGCTCAGAATCTAGAGGGCACCATAATCGAGCAGAAGCTGGGTAAAGCAATCATGCCTTGGTTCCATGCTGCCTTCAGTGGAGGAACTCTTCTAGGAGCACTTATTGGATCACAGGCCACAAGACTTCAGATTCCACTGTCGATTCACCTAATAGTCATTGCAGTAATCACAGCATTAGTTCTACTTTGGGGAACCAATAAGTTCATTGCTGCTGAAGTAGTTGAGCATAAGAATGCTGAAGGTCAAAAGATAAAACAAAAGTCTGCTTGGACAGAACCAAGAACACTGCTTATTGGTGTCATGGTGTTAGCAGCTGCCTTCACTGAAGGAACAGCTAACGACTGGATTGCGGTTGCCTTTGTTGATGGGCATGGAACCACAGCAACTCAGGGAGTCTTTGGTCTTTCAGCTTTCTTACTATTCATGACTGCGGGTCGGGTACTAGGAAGCATGGCACTCAATAAATTTGGTCGAATACTGGTGCTTAGAGTTCTGTTTGCAGCAGCACTGATTGGCAGTTTGCTATTTGTTTTTGGAGGACCGGTTGGAGCATACTTCGGAGCAGCTATCTGGGGGCTAGGAGCAAGCTTAGGATTCCCAGTTGGAATGTCCGCTGCGTCAGATGATCCAAAGAGAGCTGCAGCAAGAATAAGTGTTGTTTCAACTATTGGATATTGTGCATTCCTAGCAGGACCACCTTTAGTTGGTTTCTTAGGTGAAGAAGTGGGGATACTCATGGCTCTTCTAGCTGTTGGAGCAATAAGTGCTCTTGCATTTATCTTGGTTCCAGTGGCTAAGCCACTCAAGGTTTAATTTGGATGAAATACTCCGCAGCCTAGATCTTTAGCAGCCTGAGCCAACCTTTGGTCTGTAGTGGCAACTGTTCCATTTACTTTCATAGCTTGGCGAAGAACTGCAACGTCAGGCATTTTCAAAGAAGTTTTAGCTCTGAGGGTTGCAAGTGAAGCTGAATCTTCCGGCTCGATAGGTGTTATCTGAAGCCCTAGAGAGTTCACCATCTTTTGGAACTTTTCAAGTTGACCTGCTCGAGCAGGATGAACCATAACTTCAGCTTGAGTTAGGGAACTCATTTGCAAGTCGAAACTTGCAGTGTCTCTAAACATTTCCATGGTCCATTGGTGGTGGATGTCCTTACTCGAGACAAGCGCGATCAAAGCACTCGCGTCAAGAACTACTACTCTGGCCAATCTTCTGCCATTTCTTGTTTCCAGTTGGTTGGCCAGATCCCGTCCATGGACCCCGCTACCTTCTTTACTGAGGTAAGTCGGTTCTGAGTTCTTTTGGACTCTTCGTTTTCGATGGCTTGAAGGCCTGCTTCTATAATCTTTCGCAAAAGTAGCGTGCGTTGCTCCGCAAGCTCAGGCCATTGTTTGGCTGCTTGGCTAAGACCCTGGCTTATTTGATCGGTCTCGGTAATCATGTGTCTAGGTCTTGCGGTAGGCATGTCAGTAGTGTAGCACTTTATCCATAAGTGCAACACTTTCCAGATTGAAGTGGCTGGTCCTTCCAAAGACATGAAATCTCTTCAGGCACTGGGCTTTCTTTGGATAGTAAATCCGGCTCAAATGGCTAACTCACTACAACAACTAGACTTGGTGAAAAGTTATCTTCTATAAGGAGCAACGTGTCCCTAATTGGTGTAGTAGCAGAGCCACAGGCGGAAGCTAGAGTAGCCGCCACCCCTGAAACAGTAAAAGTCATTAGATCCCTTGGATTCGACGTTGTTGTTGAATCAGGTGCAGGGGCTAAGGCTTCTTTCCCAGATTCTGCCTATGAAGCTGCAGGAGCAAAGGTTGTAGCCACTGCTGCAGCTTGGAATGCCGACATTGTGCTCAGAGTAAATGCTCCATCAGATGATGAAATCAAGTCACTCAAAAAAGGTGCGGTCCTAGTTGGTGTTCTATCTCCAGCACTAAAGCCGGAACTACTAACTGCTCTTGCAGCCCAAGGTGTTACTGCTTTGGCTATGGATGCGGTTCCAAGAATTTCTAGAGCACAGTCAATGGACGTGCTTAGCTCTATGGCTAACATCGCCGGTTACCGTGCAGTGATTGAAGCAGCTCATGAATTTGGTCGCTTCTTCACAGGTCAAGTAACTGCAGCTGGAAAAGTAGCTCCAGCAAAAGTCTTAGTTGCAGGAGCGGGTGTTGCAGGTCTTGCAGCAATTGGATCAGCATCTAGCTTGGGTGCAATTGTCCGAGCAACAGATCCAAGACCAGAAGTTGCTGACCAGGTGAAGTCAATCGGTGGCGAGTATCTAGCTGTTGAAGTAGAAGAGCAGATGCAGTCCAGCGATGGTTATGCCAAAGAAACTAGCAAGGCATATGAGCAAAGAGCTGCTGAGCTTTACTCAGAGCAGGCAGCTGATGTGGACATTATTATTACTACCGCTTTGATTCCAGGAAGACCAGCTCCACTTCTTATTACAGCCAAGGACGTTTCACTAATGAAGCCGGGCAGCGTAATTGTTGATATGGCAGCTGCTCAAGGTGGAAACGTAGCAGGATCGGTAGCTGGACAAAAGGTTGTCACTGAGAATGGTGTAATTATTTTGGGTTACACAGATCTTCCTTCTCGTCTACCAGCTCAGTCATCTCAGCTTTATGGAACAAACTTGGTGAACCTTCTAAAGCTTCTAACTCCAGCTAAAGATGGAAACGCAGTTATTGACTTTGAAGATGTTGTTCAGCGATCAGTAACAGTCGTGAAATCAGGTGAGATTACTTGGCCACCTCCTCCGGTCCAAGTATCAGCAGCACCTGTTGCTAAAGCTGAAGAAGTTGTTATTCCAGAGAAGAAGAAAATGTCTTCTAGAACCAGAGCTTCACTAATTGCCATTGGGCTTGCAGTGTTGGTAGGACTTGTTTCTCTAGCACCAGCTCCACTACCAGAGCACTTCTTAGTTCTAATGCTCTCGGTAGTTATTGGTTTCTATGTGATTGGTAAAGTGCACCACGCTCTACACACTCCACTGATGAGCGTTACTAACGCAATCTCTGGAATTGTTGTGGTGGCTGCTGTCTTGCAGATCACTGATGCCAACGTTTTGATTCAAGTTCTTGCTGCAGCAGGTGTATTACTTGCTAGCATCAACGTCTTTGGTGGCTTCGCGGTAACTTCTCGAATGCTCAAGATGTTCACTAGAGGAGACAAATAATGACTGTTCAAGCCATCGCTAACGCAGCATACGTTGCTGCTGCACTGTTATTCATCATGAGCCTTGCAGGCCTAAGTAAGCATGAAACCGGTAGAACCGGTATTCGTTACGGAGTTAATGGTATGGCTATTGCCATGGCAGCAACCATCTGGCTATCGTTCTCTGGTGAGTGGAGTGAAACATCATTCATTGGATTAGGGCTTCTTGTTGTAGCACTTATTGCAGGTGGAGTTATTGGATTATGGCGAGCCAAGGTTGTAGCAATGACCGGTATGCCAGAGCTAATTGCTCTCTTCCACAGCTTCGTAGGTCTAACTGCAGTTCTAGTTGGTTGGAATGGAGCACTGCACGCTAAAGAGATGTCTCCTGAACTCGCAGCTGTTCACAGTGCTGAAGTCTTCATCGGAGTTTTCATTGGTGCTATTACCTTTACTGGCTCGATAGTTGCTTATCTAAAGCTCTCAGCCAAGATCTCCTCAAAGCCACTAATTCTGCCAGGTAGAAACTACATAAACCTAGTAGCTCTAGTTGGCTTTATTGCTCTTACTGTTGCTTACGTTATTACTACAGATATTGCTCTACTAATTGCAGTTACTGTTTTGGCACTAGCTCTTGGCTGGCACCTAGTGGCATCCATTGGTGGAGGAGACATGCCAGTGGTTGTCTCAATGCTTAACAGCTACTCAGGTTGGGCAGCTGCAGCAACAGGATTCCTACTAAGCAACAACCTCTTGATTGTTACCGGTGCTCTAGTTGGTTCCTCAGGTGCTTACCTTTCATACATCATGTGTAAAGCGATGAACCGAAGCTTCATCGCAGTTATCTTTGGTGGTTACGGAATTGAAGCAGCACCTCAAGGTGAAGAAGAAACAGGCGAGCACACCGAGATCGATGCTGCCTCTGTTGCTGAACTTCTAAGCTCAGCTAAGACTGTTGTCATCACTCCAGGCTATGGAATGGCAGTAGCTCAAGCTCAGTACCCAGTTGCAGAACTTGCCAAGAAATTGCGTGAGAAGGGTGTGGATGTGAAGTTTGGAATCCATCCTGTTGCAGGACGTCTACCAGGTCACATGAACGTACTTCTTGCTGAAGCCAAGGTGCCTTACGACATCGTTCTAGAAATGGACGAGATCAATGACGACCTAGCTAAGACTCAGGTAGTTCTAGTCATTGGAGCTAACGACACAGTAAACCCAGCAGCAACTGAAAACCCATCAAGTCCAATTGCCGGTATGCCGGTTCTAAAGGTTTGGGAAGCAGAGAATGTGATTGTCTTCAAGAGATCAATGGCTTCTGGTTATGCAGGAGTGGCCAACCCACTGTTCTATAAGCCAAATGCCAAGATGCTATTCGGTGATGCTAAAGACAAGGTCAACGACATCCTCAAGGCTCTGTAGGCAGTTCTCTTAGCTCTAGCAGTAGAGCCCAGTTAGGCGATTTTTGTATCCTGGACATGAGATATACGCTTACTTGCTGGCGGATGAGAATAGTAGGCCAAGACATATAGTGGGTGCGGAGCAGGGTTAGCTAGGTTATCCGTACTAAGTCTCTTGAGAGCAGAGATTATGTGTTCTTTGCCATAGACCTTAGAAGCAAAGACATCTGCACCGTGCTCGTTTCTCCTAGTCATGGAATTGTCAAAGATTCCCAGTAGAAAGTTGATCGGGGAGAAGAGCATCCCGAAAGCAATTAGTGAGAGTACTAGTTGGATTCCATTTCCACCTAGAGCCTCAGACAGAGCTGGCTCTTGCAGAGCCCAGCCAAATAGAGCAAAGACTATAAAACTCTGCAGCATGTTTAGAAGCAACATCGAACGAATGTGCCCTAGCTTGTCATGCCCCATTTCGTGACCTAAGACTCCAACTACTTCATCAACAGTGTGTTTTTCAATTAGAGAATCAAATAGAACAATCGTCTTGGTTTTGCCGATACCGCTAAAGAAAGCATTTGTCTTAGAAGATCGCTTAGAGCCATCCATCACATAGATGCGCTTTAGTTTATAGTCCTGCTTTTCACAGAGCGCAAGAATCTTGTCTCGTAATTCTCCCTCTGGGAGTTCCTTCAACTTGTTGAATAGAGGAAGAATTACGCTGGTGCCGATTGCAGCGGTAATGAGAGAGATGAGGTTAATAGCTAGGAATGCAATCCACCAGATCTGGTTCGGGAGT
>JBILQF010000002.1:0-186052 GCA_044373385.1 Rhodoluna sp. | reverse complement strand
GCTGTTCGCCCATTAAAGCGGCACGCGAGCTGGGTTTAGAACGTCGTGAGACAGTTCGGTCTCTATCCTCTGCGCGCGCAGGAAATTTGAGAAGACCTATCCCTAGTACGAGAGGACCGGGATGGACTAACCTCTGGTGTGTCAGTTGTTCCGCCAGGAGCACCGCTGATTAGCTACGTTGGGGAAAGATAACCGCTGAAAGCATCTAAGCGGGAAGCTTGCTTCAAGATGAGATTTCCATGACTTCGGTCGAGAGGCTCGCAGTAGACTACTGCGTTGATAGGTTGGATGTGGAAGTGAGGACTAAAGACTCATGGAGCTGACCAATACTAATAAGCCAATAACTTGACACAATTTTTTTGTTCGCGTCCACTATGTGGTTCCCGAGATATGTTCGGGAATCTAAAGATCACACTTCACCGTGTGTCAACGATTCACATAACTCAATAGTGTTTCGGCGGCCATAGCGAGAGGGAAACGCCCGGTTACATTCCGAACCCGGAAGCTAAGACTCTCTGCGCCGATGGTACTGCAAGGGGGACCTTGTGGGAGAGTAGGTCACCGCCGGACTTAATTTAGAAAAATGGCCACCTTGGATTCAAGGTGGCCATTTTTTGTTTAACAGACATGTTTTAATGTTTATAGGAGACATGATGAACGATAAGCCAGCACCAAAAGACCGCAGAAGCGCAGGCGGAGATGATAGGCGTAAACCAGCTGGAGCAGAGCTCCGCAGTGGTGGTCGTGAGTCACGCCCTGAGTGGCAGAATCGTGTTGCAACTCCTAGAGATGAATATGCTGCTAAGTCTCCAATGATTCCTGATGAAATCACTGATCAGGACCTGGAACTTGGTATCAGGGTTCAACTAAAGACTTTGACTGCTGAAAATGCAGAGATGACAGCAAGACACCTGGCCATGGTGAGCCTTTTGCATGACCAAGACCCAGAACTAGCTCACAAGCATGCTCTAGCAGCAGCTAAACGAGCTGGTCGTATTGCTATTGTTCGTGAGACCTTAGGTGTTACTGCCTACCAGGTAGGGGATTATGGCCTTGCCATCCGTGAATTGACCACTTATAGACGTCTGTCTGGATCTAATGACCAGCTTCCAATCATGGTTGATTCAGAACGAGGCTTGGGAAGACCAGAAAAGGCTCTCGAGCTTGGTCGTTCAGTTGACAGGAAGTCACTTCCTGCCTCCGTACGGGTGAATCTAGCCATTGTTATGTCTGGAGCAAGGCTAGACCTAGGTCAAAATGACCTGGCTTTGGCTGAACTTGAGATTCCTGAGCTAGATCCAACAAAAGTTTTTGAGTTTTCCACAAACCTCTTCCGCGCTTATGCAGAAACCCTTATAATTGGGAACAGAGAAAGTGAAGCAAAGAAGTGGTTCGATCTTGCAGATCGTGCAGAGCTTCACTTCCTCGGGAATAAAAACCCCGAGAACGAGGTCTTCTCAGTAATTGAGGAGATTGAGATTCCCGAGGCGTCAAAACTGGACCGTCACTCAAAATCCCAGCATGAACACGGTACCAGGGCGTCTCGGGATTCCTCATTTAAGCCAGATCGCCCAAACAGAGATGCTCCAGGCAGCTCTGGAGATAAGCCAAAGCGTCCACCATTCAATTCAGGACCGAGAAGTAGCGGACCTCCATCTGGTGGCGGCGGACCTCGTGGTGGTGGAAAAGGATTTGGCGGTCCACCTAAGGGTAGGAGCCGAGGACCTGGTCGTGGTCGCTAATAAAATTTGGGGCGAACATGATTTGTTACTGGCAGATCTTGATGGCGTAGTTTACGAAGGCACTGTTGCAATTAAAAATGCTGTCGAAACTCTAAACACTGTTACAGCCAATGGCATACCTGTTGGCTATGTGACAAACAACTCTTCAAGAAAACCTGAAACTATCGTGCAGCAACTTTTAGATCTTGGTTTGCAAGCGAAACCTGAAGACATAATTTCTTCGGGACAAACTGCAGTTGAACTTTTGCAAACAAAGTTGTCGCCAGGGGCAAAAGTTTTAGTTGTTGGTGGCGATGGCTTAAGAGCAAGAGTTTTATCTGGTGGTTTTGAAATCGTTTTATCGAGTGATGACAAACCCGAAGCAGTAATTCAAGGATTCGCACCAGATGTTTCATGGAAAGATCTAGCAGAAGCTTCTTATTCAATTCAAAACGGGGCTATTTGGGTGGCAACAAATAATGACTGGACATTGCCACAAGAAAAAGGTTTAGCACCAGGTAACGGAACACTAGTCGGTGCAGTGCATACTGCTGTTGGTCAACTACCAATCGTTGCAGGAAAGCCTGAACCAGCAATTTTCCAAACTGCACTAAATCTCTACAAGCCTCAGAGCCCCGTGTTTGTAGGCGATCGCATGGACACAGACATCCTTGGAGCAAATAGAGCGGGTATCAAGAGCGTTCTAGTTCTAACCGGTGTCTCAACTCGGAAAGATGTCTTAGCTGCTAAGCCAGAAGAAAGACCTAGCTACATCATCGCGAGCCTTGACGAACTATTGGAGCAATACCAAGAGCCTAAGCAGACTAAGCGAGGCTGGAGTTGCGGTAAGGCTAGTGTTGAATTGCTAGGCGATAAAGTTTTAGTTACAGAAGGTAATCCGCAATCTATAGAAGCACTCAGAGCGGCTTGTATGGTTATTTGGAATTCAGGAAAGCACATTCACTTCTTGAATGTGCAGAGTGAACTCTACGAAAAGAAGGCATAAATGAACGACAGGCTAAATGAACTCGAGACAGAGCTAGCAAGAATTGCTGAACTTAGTTTGGATGAGCAACCTCAAGCTTTTGCTGATCTAAAGGCAAAACTTGAAGCTCAACTAAACGCCGCTTCTGACGAATCCAACGAGTAAGAAGTTGGATCAGAATTCAACACGTCTTGACGTTGCTCTAGTTGAGCGAGGTCTAGCTAGATCTAGAAATCAAGCATCAAGTTTGATTGAGTCTCGTCGAGTGTTTATTGATGGGCGAGAAGCTAGAAAGTCTTCACAACCTGTTCCAGAAGCTGCCGAGCTAGTTGTTCTTGAAGCCATTGACTATGTCTCAAGAGCAGGACACAAGCTTGCGGCAGCCCTAGAAGAATTTACTGATATTGAAATAGTTGGCAAGATCTGTTTAGACGTTGGAGCATCAACTGGTGGATTCACCGATGTTCTTTTGCGTTATGGTGCATCAAAGGTTATAGCCCTAGATGTAGGCCATTCACAACTCTCTGAGTCTCTCTTAGAAAACCGCATGGTCATCAACATTGAGAACTTCAATGCAAGAGACATGACTCAGGAAAACCTGCAGAAAGTCTTAGGTTCAAGACTTGATCAGAAACTCAATGACAACACCATTTCTTTGGTGGTCGCTGACCTAAGTTTTATCTCCCTTACTCTTGTCCTGGCTCAAATGGCTCACGTTGCACCTAAGGCAAATTTTGTCCTATTGATAAAGCCTCAGTTTGAGGTAGGAAAGAAGTCTCTCGATGCCTCAGGAATAGTCAATGACCACAGACTTAGGGCTTCGGCTATTAGACAGGTACTTGAAGAAGCCAAGGCTCAGGGCTTGAATATCCAAGGTCTAATCAAGTCACCGTTGCCTGGAACCCACGGCAACGTTGAGTTCTTGGTCTGGCTAAATTCTGTGGAGACTGACCACAGCATCGATTGGTCTGGCAGAATTGACGAACTAGCTAAAGAACGTGCTTAATTCAAGGAGGCGATTGGGACAATGAGCGAATCTAGATACATTCTGTTAGTTGCCCATACCGGCCGACTCGAAGCAGTTACCGCTACCCAAGAAGCTGTCGAGCAACTGGTTTCAGCAAAGCTCAGCCCAGTAATGACTTCAGAGCAAATCACTGAGATTCAGGAGTTTCAGGCAAATAGAAACCAGCCGAGTGACTTTCTCTCACACGTCCTTGAATTAGGTGTCACTGTGCCTGAAAAGGACTTAGAACTAGTGATGGTTCTAGGTGGCGATGGAACAATCTTGAAAGCTGCTGAAGTAGTTAGAGAAACAGCGACACCTTTGATGGGTATCAACCTAGGGCATGTTGGATTCCTGGCTGAGAGCGAAAGAGAAGGTTTCTCTAACGCGGTAGCCAGAGTTGTAGATCGTGACTACATAGTCAAAGAGAGATTGACTCTAGATGTTCGCGTCCTTGTAGATGGAAAAGAAGTCTTTAGAACTTGGGCACTAAACGAAGCAACAGTTGAAAAGAGTGCTGCTGAGCGGATGCTCGAAGTAATTGTTGAAATAGATAAGAAGCCTCTATCTAGTTTTGGTTGCGATGGAATCATCATGGCTACTCCTACTGGTTCAACAGCTTATGCATTCAGTGCTGGTGGACCAGTGGTATGGCCTAGCGTAGATGCGATGCTGATGGTTCCACTATCCGCCCATGCTTTGTTCTCTAGACCTATGGTGATCAGCCCAAGATCGCTTCTTGCCGTCGAAGTTTTGGATCGATCAGCTGGCACTGGTGTGCTGTGGTGCGATGGACGCAGAACTCATGACCTTCCAGTTGGGGCCAGAGTTGAGGTTTCAAAATCACAAAAGTCTGTTCGACTGGCAAGACTTCGTCAAGGCCCATTTACGGATCGTCTTGTAAAGAAGTTTGCACTTCCTGTGACTGGCTGGCGTGGCCCTGAAAACACAGAGCAAGGCTAGTCAAAGCAGCAACAAATGATAGAAGACATTTTTATTCGCGACCTCGGTGTCATCAGCGAAGCTAAACTCAACTTTCATCCAGGACTTACTGTGCTAACCGGTGAAACCGGTGCAGGTAAAACAATGGTGCTCACAGCGCTAGGTCTTTTACTAGGTGCAAGAGCTGATTCAGGAATGATTCGAGCCGGTTCTCCTCAAGCAATTCTTGAAGGCAATTGGAAACTAAATTCAAATAACCCTGCGATTCAAAAAGCCGAAGAAGCAGGTGCTCTTGTTGAAGATGGAGAACTGCTACTCGTTAGAACAGTTGGAAATGATTCAAGGTCTAAAGCAGTTATTGGCGGAAGATCAGCTCCAGTTGGTCTACTAAATGAATTAGCAGAGCATTTAGTAGTTGTGCATGGTCAATCAGACCAAATCAGGCTGAAATCACCTGTTGCTCAAAGAGTTGCTCTGGATAGGTTTGCTGGAAGTAAACATCAAGAGCTACTTGCTGTGTATCTAGAGAGTTTTAACTCGTGGCGTTCTGCTAGAGCCCAGTTGGATGATGTTCTAAAGAGTGATTCCACGAGAGCCGCCCAAATAGAGGAACTTACCGAATCTCTTGAACTCTTAGCCAAGTTGGCAATCAAACCAAATGAAGATGTTGAGCTAGCGGATCTAGCTAAGCGTCTGACGCATACCGAGGACTTGAGAACATCAGTTGGCTTGGCTCACGAGGCATTGCTTTCAGATGCATTTGATGGGGTAGATGCAGTTGGTTTGGTTGGCAAGGCACGCAAAGCAATTGAGAACGCGGCAAGCCATGATTCTTCGTTAGAGCCAACTGCAGCAAAGCTGAGTGAAGTCATTGAGAACCTGAATGATGTAGCTGTTGAATTAGCAAGTTATCTATCATCGCTCGAATCAGATAGCTCAATGAGCCTTGATGAAATTCAATCTAGAAGAAGTGAAATCACCTCAGCTCTTCGTAGATTCGGTCCAACCATTGAAGATCTCCTTGAGTATGAAAAGAGCTCAAGTCAGAGACTTTTAGATCTAGATAGCTCAACAGAACGTGTTGAAGAACTAACCACTCGAGTCGCTGACTTAGAATCTCGAGCCAGAAAATTTGCCAAAGAGATATCTGAGAGCCGAAAGATTGCAGCCAAGCAACTTGGCGAGAGAGTTACCAGTGAGCTGGTCGCTCTAGCGATGTCTGGTTCAAAACTTCATGTTGAAATTGAAGCAACAGAGACCCTCTCAGCAACAGGTTTAGACAATGTGAGTTTCTTACTTGAGTCTTATGCAGGGGCTGAGCCAAGACCTATTGGTAAAGGCGCATCGGGCGGAGAACTCAGCCGAATCATGTTGGCTCTTGAAGTAATCC
This sequence comes from Rhodoluna sp., assembly GCA_044373385.1. Lineage (GTDB taxonomy): Bacteria > Actinomycetota > Actinomycetes > Actinomycetales > Microbacteriaceae > Rhodoluna. The sequence continues at coordinate 180,008 of JBILQF010000002.1, read as the reverse complement.
TTGCTGAATCCGATAGCGCTCCTACCTTTATCTTTGATGAGGTTGATGCTGGGGTAGGTGGTGCAGCTGCAATTGAGGTTGGCCGTCGCTTAGCTAAGTTAGCCAAGAACGCTCAAGTGATTGTTGTGACCCACTTGGCTCAGGTTGCAGCCTTTGCTGACCAGCACCTAGCAATAATCAAGACCTCAGATGCAATGTTTACCGCAAGTGATGTGTTGGTCTTGGATCAATCAGCCAAAGCAGAGGAACTAGCAAGGATGCTATCTGGATTGTCTGACTCGGAGACTGCCCAATCTGCAGCCCTTGAGCTTTTAGAGCTCGCCAAGAATTCATAATTCGAGATAACTTTTCAAGCCATTCGGCATGTCTAGTAAGTCAAAGTTGGAGGCTGGGCAGGGCTACTGCTAATGTTAAATTCCATGGCTGATGCGATGGATTCTGGTAAATCAAGACACATATTTGTGACCGGTGGGGTTGCTTCCTCACTAGGCAAGGGCCTCACGGCCGCCAGTTTGGGGAACCTACTTAGAGCCCGTGGACTGTCTGTTGTTATGCAGAAGCTAGATCCTTACCTAAACGTTGACCCAGGCACCATGAACCCTTTTCAGCACGGTGAAGTATTCGTAACCGATGATGGAGCTGAGACAGATCTAGATATCGGTCATTATGAACGTTTCCTAGACATCAACCTCTCACAATCTGCGAATGTTACAACCGGCCAGATTTATAGCGAAGTTATCCGCAAGGAAAGAGCTGGTGGCTACCTTGGCGATACCGTTCAGGTAATCCCGCATATCACTGATGAGATCAAGAGAAGAATGCGTCTTCAGGCTTTTGAAGATCCAGCTCCAGATGTAATCATCACTGAGATCGGTGGAACCGTTGGTGACATCGAATCACTTCCATTTATTGAAGCAGCACGTCAGGTTAGACATGAACTTGGACGAGACAAAGTCTTCTTCGTTCACGTATCCCTTGTTCCATACTTAGCACCAAGTGGTGAGCTGAAGACCAAGCCAACTCAGCACTCTGTTGCAACCCTTCGCTCAACTGGTATTCAGCCTGATGCAATTGTTTGCCGTAGCGATAGACCAATTGGTGATGCAATCAAGAAGAAGATTGCTTTGATGTGTGACGTTGAGCTAAAGGCAGTTATCAACGCAGCAGATGCCAACAGCATCTACGACATCCCTAGCGTTGTTCACGACGAAGGACTTGATTCATACATCATCAACCACCTAGGCCTAACTGCTAAAGAGGTTGATTGGACTAGATGGAGCAGCGTACTAAAGGCTGTCCATGAACCATTGACTGAAGTCAACGTTGCACTTGTTGGAAAGTACATTGATCTTCCAGATGCTTACCTGTCGGTTACCGAAGCACTTCGTGCCGGTGGTTTTGCTGAACAGGTGAAGGTAAACATTAAGTGGGTTGCTAGCGATCTTTGTGACACTGAAGATGGAGCGAGAGCTCATCTAAGTGATGTGGATGCTATCTGTGTTCCTGGCGGGTTCGGAGTAAGAGGCATCGAAGGCAAACTAGGGGCTTTGAAGTTTGCTAGAGAAAATGGCATTCCAACTCTAGGACTATGTCTTGGTTTGCAGTGCATGGTCATTGAGTATGCAAGAAACGTTGTTGGTCTTGAAGGTGCTTCTTCAACTGAGTTTGAATCAGACACCAAGTATCCAGTTATTGCAACAATGGCTGAGCAGGTAGACATTCTTGCTTCAGGTGACATGGGAGCAACTATGCGTCTAGGTCTGTTTGAAGCAAAGCTTCAAGAGGGAAGCGTTATTGCTGAAACTTATGGCAAGACAACAGTTCACGAACGTCACCGCCACCGTTATGAAGTTAACAACAGTTTCAGAGATCAAATCTCTGACGCTGGATTGGTGTTCTCAGGGACCTCACCTGATGGCAACCTAGTTGAGTTTGTTGAGCTGCCAAGAGAAGTTCATCCTTACTACGTTTCTACTCAAGCTCACCCTGAGTTCCTATCTAGACCTACAAAAGCTCACCCACTGTTCCATGGACTAATCAAGGCTGCATTAGCTGGACGTTTGTTCAGCAATAAAGCAGACTAGAGTTTTTCTCATGGCTGAGAACTCGAACCAAATACTCTCAGATGAAACAGGTCTGCCAGAAACGGCAGTAATCAAAACTAAATCTGTGTTCAAAGGCAAGATTTGGGATGTGGTAAGTAAGTCTTTTTATTTCCAAGACGAAGTACTCAATCGTGAATACATCCAACATCCAGGTGCAGTTGCAGTTCTTGCAATCAATGAAAAAGATGAAGTGCTGCTTATCAAGCAATACAGAGCCCCTGTAAATAAATATCTTTATGAGATGCCTGCCGGATTGAGAGATGAAGAGGATGAGAGCGATCTAGAGTCAGCTATACGTGAGCTAGCCGAGGAAGCTGATTACAAGGCCGATAAATGGACTCACCTACATAGTTTTTACACAACGCCTGGTTCCTCAAATGAAGATATTGAGATATTCCTTGCGGAGAACCTGAGCCCAACAGGATCTACCTTTGATCGCACCAGTGAAGAAAAGGGAATGGTTCCAATCTGGATTCCGTTCATTGAAGTCTTGGACTCTGTGATGCAGTCAAAGACTAAGAGCCCGACTCTCGTAGTTGCAGTATTGGCTCTAGCCGCTAGAAGAAGTAGCGAAAGAAATGGCTAGCTTACAAAGAAGCGTTGATGGCTATCTTCGTCATCTAACAATCGAACGTGGCATGGCGAAGAATACCCTTCTCGCCTATAAGCGTGATTTAAGTAAATACCTTGAGGTTCTCGAAAAGTTAGGCATTACAGATTCGGCAGACATAACTGAAATAGTTGTTAGAAACTTTGCTCAAGCTCTAGTCTCTGAAAAAGGATTAGTCGCTACATCAGTTGCAAGAATCCTGGCTGCAGTAAGAGGTTTTCATAAGTTCATGCTTTTTGAAGGCATCTCCGACAACGATGTTTCAGCTGCCGTGAAACCGCCTAAAGCACCAAAGAGATTGCCTAAAGCAATCTCTATTCAAGAAATCGAGAGCCTACTCAAAGCAGCCGGACCTGAGCCAGATGATGTTTCAGGAGCAGCAGATATCATCCGGGTGAGGGATAGAGCCATACTTGAGCTTCTTTATGCAACTGGGGCCAGAGTTTCTGAGATTGTGAATATGGACCTGGATGATCTAATTGACCCTGAAATTGTGAGGCTGTTCGGTAAAGGTTCAAAGGAACGAATTGTTCCAGTTGGAAAATACGCCCAAGCAGCAGTCGCTGCCTATCTTGTGAGAGTGCGGCCAACGCTAGCGACTCTGTCTCGGGGAACCCCAGCCCTGTTTCTGAACCAAAGAGGTTCAAGGCTCTCAAGGCAGAGTATCTGGCAGATAATCAGTGATTCAGCCCACGCTGCAAAGCTCGGGGTAGAGGTCTCACCGCATACCTTTAGGCACTCCTTCGCCACACATCTCCTAGAAGGAGGGGCGGACGTACGGGTGGTCCAAGAGCTTTTGGGTCACGCCTCTGTGACAACTACCCAGATCTACACTCTTGTAACCGTAGATGCACTAAGGGAAATCTATGCGAGTAGCCACCCCCGAGCACAGCGGTAGTATTTAGGGGTAAAGATACAGACTTGGTTGGCTTAGAAACCAAGGACTTACTGCTGTGAAGCCAGAGAGGAAACTAGACATATGTCAGGTAAAAACACCGACGGACGGTTTCCAATTCCCAAGAGACTAACTAGTCACGGCCCAGCTCGAATCATCGCCCTTTGTAATCAAAAAGGTGGCGTTGGTAAAACAACAACAACTATCAACACAGCAGCTGCTCTTGCTGAATATGGTCGCAAGGTTCTACTTGTTGACTTCGACCCTCAAGGTGCTCTTTCAAGAGGCTTTGGCGTTGTAAATGAAGATGTGAAGACTGTCTATGACCTAATGCTCGACAGAAGACTCAGTGCCAAAGAGGTAATTGTTAATACCTCAGTTCCAGGGCTAGATCTGATTCCTGCAAACATTCAACTTTCAGCTGCTGAAATTCAATTGGTAGCTGAGCCTGGTAGAGAGAAGATCTTGGCTGGAGTTCTTCGACCAATACTTGGCGACTATGACGTCATCATGATTGACTGCCAACCATCCCTTGGTCTTTTGACAGTTAACGCATTAACTGCAGCTCACGGTGTAATGATTCCTGTTGCCTGTGACTACTTTGCACTTAAAGGTCTTGAACTTCTAATCAATCACACTGTTGAACTTGTGAAAGAGAGATTGAACGAAGGTCTAAAGATTGACGGCATCTTGGCAACAATGTATGACTCAAGAACACTTCACTCTAGAAACATGTTGAACCAGTTGTACGAAGACTATGACGAGACAGTATTTAGAACCGTGATCAAGCACACTGTTAAGTTCAAAGATTCATCAGAGGCAGGTCGCCCTGTCACTCAGTCAGCACCTTCATCAGAAGCAGCAGAGCTTTACCGTGCATTAGCAAGAGAGATGGTTGAACGTGGTTGCGCTCCATAGTGAGGTAGACGAATCTAGTTCAAGCGGTTTCTCACTAAACATTGGTAACTTCGAAGGCCCGTTTGATCTTTTACTTTCATTAGTTTCAAAGCACCAGCTAGATCTAACCTCTATCTCGCTTAGCCAGGTCACCAATGACTTCATTGCTTACGTGAGAACCCTTGAAGAGATTGACCAGCTTGAAGAAGCTAGCGAATTCCTAGTAGTAGCAGCAACTCTGCTCGATCTAAAGATTGCGGAACTTCTGCCTAAAGGTGAGGTAGTTGACCCTGAAGATGTCGCTCTTCTAGAAGCTAGAGACCTGCTGTTTGCTCGCCTATTGCAGTACCGAGCCTTCAAAGATATTTCAGTTTGGTTCCAAACCGCAATCACCCAGGAATCTAGACGCGTCTATAGATCAGTTCGTCTTGAGGAAAGATTCAAGCAGAAGCTTCCTGAACTTGTCTGGACTCTAACTCCTGAAGACTTCGCACGTCTGGCTGAAGAGACAATGGCACCTAGAGAGATTCCTCTAGTTGGACTTACTCACTTGCACGCATCAAGAATTTCAATTAGAGAGCAAGCTGCAGAAGTAGTTTCTCTACTTAGATCAGCAACCACACTTACCTTCCGCGAATTGATTGCAGCTGTTAGAGATAGAGCCGTGCTTGTTGCAAGATTCCTTTCCATCCTGGAGCTTTACCGTCTAGGCGCAGTTGCTTTTGAGCAAAGCGAATCTCTAGGACCGCTACAGATCACTTGGCAAGCAGATGATTTTGATGAAACACAACTATCAGCACTAGGAGCAGACTATGACTCATGATGAGCAACCAGAAGTAGAGACTCAGGAGACTTCAGCATCACAAGACCCTCGTGAATCATTAGCTATTTCTGAACCAATCAACCCTGAATCACTTCAAGGGGCAATCGAGGCCATCCTCATGGTTGCTGAGGTTCCTCTTTCACTAGTTCACTTAGCAACCTCTCTAGACACTCCAGTTCCAGATATCAAACAAGCAGTTCTTGCAGTTAGAGATGACTTTGATGGAGTTAATGGAAATCGTCCAAGAGGGTTTGAGATTCGTGAAGTTGGCGGGGGATGGCGAGTATTCGTTCGTGAAGATTACGAATGGGCTGTTCGCGAATTCATTTCAAACGAAAACCCAACCAAGCTTTCTCAAGCAGCTCTGGAGACACTTGCTGTAATTGCCTATCGTCAACCAATTGCTCGTGGACAGATTGCATCTATTCGTGGAGTGAACGTAGACAGTGTTGTCAGAACTCTTCTAAGTAGAGGTCTAATCACAGAACTCTTCACAGATAGTGAAACCGGGGCCATCAACTATGGAACAACCCCTACCTTCCTAGAAACACTAGGAATCAATGCTTTGGAAGATCTTCCATTGATTAGCCCTTACCTGCCAGATGCAAACTCTGAACTAGGTTCCGACATCTCAGTTAGTAAGTAATAATGACCGAATCAAATGAAGGCGTAAGACTTCAAAAAGTACTTGCTAACGCTGGAGTCGCATCTAGGCGTGCCAGCGAAGAGCTCATTACATCCGGAGCTGTAAAGGTAAACGGCAAGGTAGTTAAAGAACTTGGTAGCCGTATTGATCCAGAGGTGGACAAGGTTTCTGTTCGAGGAACTCCAATTCAGCTGGATGCATCTCGTGTCTACATGGCTTTGAACAAGCCAATTGGCGTCATATCTTCAATGGCTGATGAGTTTGGAAGACCTGACCTAAGTCAATATGCTCTTCGCTCTGACCGCATCTATAACGTGGGCAGACTAGACGCTGATACCTCAGGACTTTTGATTCTTACTAACGACGGTGAACTAGCTAACATGCTTGCTCATCCTAAGTTTGGTGTTACTAAGACTTATATTGCAAAAGTAGAAGGCACAGTCACAGCTCAAGAAATCAACAAGCTAACAACAGGCATCGAACTTGAAGACGGCATGATGAATGCTGACAAAGCAACACTTATTGATTCAAACCCATTTGAATCACTTATTGAGATTGTTATTCACTCAGGTAAAAACCGAGTTGTTAGAAGAATGTTTGAAGCTATCGGTCATCCAGTCAAAGACCTAGTCCGCAGACAGTTTGGTCCTGTGCATTTAGGTCCACTAAAGCCGGGTCAAACCAGACTGCTAAGTAAAGTTGAAGTTGGAGCTCTGCTGAAATCTGCAGAAGGTAAACAGCAGCGAGCACCGAGACCCAGGTCCAAAGGCGGACAATCAGTCAAAGCTAAGCCGAAGGGACGAAGAAGTGGCGTTTAGAGCAATCCGTGGAGCAGTCCAATTAGATTCAGATGATCGTGAGCATCTACTAAAGCTCACCGCTGAGTTGATTTCAAAGATGATGCATGCCAATAACTTGCACACCGATCAGTTAATCTCAATTCTTTTCACAGCAACACCGGATATCACAAGCGAGTTCCCAGCCCTAGCGGCAAGAGAACTCGGCATCGGTGATGTTCCTCTCATGTGTTTTGTTGAAATGAATGTCAAAGGCTCAATGCCAAGAGTAGTCCGAGTGATGATCAACGCAGAATGTGATATTCCAAGATCTGAAATTCAGCACATTTACCTAAGAGGTGCGACAGCTCTTAGATTGGACATTGCTCAGTGAGTGCTCGCACCAAAGGTCAAATACATGTAATTGGTGCTGGGCTACTAGGCACCAGCATTGGCCTGTCTCTTCGCAAACTAAATGTTGATGTTTCCCTAGAAGATTCATCTCCCGCGGTTCAATCACTTGCAATTGATTTCGGAGCTGGAAGAAATCTAGAAGCAAGTGATGATGTCGCGGTAGTCGTAGTTTGTGTTCCACCTGATGTAACGGCAGCAACTATCGTCTCTGCTCTTAACAGATTTCCAAATGCAGTTGTGACTGATGTTGCTAGCGTCAAAGAGGCCATCCTTCAAGAATTAGTTGCTTCTGCAGCTGACACATCAAGATACGTTGGATCTCACCCAATGGCCGGTCGAGAAAAGGGCGGAGCTCTTTCAGGAAGACCAGACCTTTTCACAGGTAGACCTTGGGTTATTGCAGTTGAGCCAAACACAAACACAGAAGCAGTTGATGTGGTTGAAAAGTTAGCACTAGATCTTGGTGCTACCACCTTGCGTCTAACAGCAAAGGAACACGACAGGGCTGTCGCACTTATCTCTCATGCTCCTCAAGTTGTTTCAAGCCTTTTAGCTTCTAGATTGGTTGGAGCAGATGATTTTGATTTGGCTTTAGCTGGTCAAGGGGTTAGAGACACAACTCGTATTGCAGCAAGCGACCCAAAGCTCTGGCTACAAATTCTTTCCATGAATGCAGATCAACTCATCCCAGTCCTGAAAGCTTTCCAAGAAGACTTAGGTCAAGTCGTTAAGGCATTAGAAGATGTTTCAGGTTCAGGATCTCTTGCCAAGATTGGTAACGTTCTTGAAAGAGGAAACCAGGGAATATCAAGACTTCCAGGTAAGCATGGTTCTAGAAACACTTCATACTCACAAGTTGTAGTGATGATTGATGACAAGCCTGGGGAGCTAGCTAGATTACTGAATGAAATTGGCGATGCAGATGTCAACATCGAAGACTTGAAACTAGATCACGCAACAGGTGCTCAAGTCGGACTAGTTGAACTATCAGTCTTGCCTGCAGTTGAACCAAAACTCATTGAGACTTTGAAAGTAAATGGCTGGCGGTTAGCAGGCTAAATGCATATCGTTGCAATCGATGGGCCAGCTGGTTCCGGTAAATCAAGTGTTAGTAAGGCATGTGCCAAGCAACTTGGCTACGGCTACCTTGATACAGGAGCTGCCTATAGGGCTCTGACCTATGCTGTGCAGAACCTTGGCTTAGTGGTAGCTGATAAGACAGCAGAAGAGATTGCCGTTAATTTTGACTACTCGATTTCGCTAGATCCATTGGATTACTGGGTAAAAGTAGGCGAAAAGGATGTCACCTACGAGATTAGAACTCCTCAAGTAGGCGAAGGGGTCAGCCAGTTTGCTGGTTTAGCTCAGGTACGCCAGTACATGTTGGACCTAACCAGGGCTCTAATTGAGCATTCAGGCCTAGCTGGAGTCATCGTTGAAGGCCGAGATATCACCACAAAGGTCTTCCCTGAGGCAAAAACTCGTATTCTGCTAACTGCTAGTGAAGAAGTTAGACTAGGAAGACGTTCCGCTGAACTTCCAGAAGGCACCGTAGTTGCCGATCAAGTTACTAAACGCGACCAAAACGACTCTAAAGTAGTTGATTTTCTCGTGCCTGCCCCAGGAGTAATGCTGGTAGATTCCACGGATCTTGATTTTGATCAGACTGTTAGAGCTATTACTGCTCTTGCGGTCAACAACAAGTAAGAGGCAAAGATGGACGAACAAGAATTTCATGAAGAAGGGCTAGACCCTGCATTCATTGAGCGTCTGAACTCAATCACAACCGATGAGGAAGAGGCGAGAGTCAATGCGCTTCGTGCCGGTCTTGCTGACTATGAGCTAGACGAAGAAGACATTGAAGTCCTAGAACAAATTGGAGCAGCTGAAGGCGTTCCAGTATTGCTTCCTGCCCTACCAGTGCTAGCAATTGTTGGTAGACCGAATGTTGGTAAGTCTGCTCTTGTGAACAGAATTATCGGACGACGTGAAGCTGTTGTTGAAGATAAGCCAGGAGTAACCCGCGACCGTGTTTCTTACAAAGCTGAATGGAACGGTCGTAAATACACGCTCGTTGACACCGGTGGTTGGGAACCAGATGCAAAGGGTATTGATAAGTCAGTAGCCCTTCAAGCAGAGATCGCAGTTGAACTTGCTGATGCAGTTCTTTTCGTTGTTGATGCAACCGTAGGTCCAACAGCAACTGATGAACGTGTTGTGAAGATGCTTCGGGCTAGCAAGAAGCCTGTAATGCTTCTCGCTAACAAAGTAGATGACGAACGTATGGAAGCAGAAGCTGCTTCACTATGGTCTTTAGGTTTGGGTGAACCATATCCTGTATCTGCTCTCCACGGTAGGGGAGTAGCCGATGTTCTAGACAAGATCATCGCTGTACTTCCAGAAGTTTCAGCTGTTGCCAAGCAAGAGTTTGGCGGGCCAAGAAGAGTTGCAATCATCGGTCGACCAAACGTAGGTAAGTCTTCACTTTTGAATAAAGCAGTTGGGTCAGAGCGTGCAGTAGTGAACGACCTAGCTGGAACAACAAGAGACCCTGTTGATGAGCAAGTTGAACTTGGCGGAAAAGTTTGGCGTTTCATTGACACTGCAGGTATCAGAAGAAGAGTGCACCTAGCTCAAGGTGCTGACTTCTATGCATCTCTTAGAACAGCATCTGCTTTGGAAAGAGCAGAAGTAGCAGTAGTAGTTCTAGATGTAACTGAGAAGATCAGCGAAGCAGATATTCGTATCGTTGACATGGCTTTGGAGTCAGGACGTTGTTTAGTTCTTGCCTTCAATAAGTGGGACAACATGGATGAAGATCGCAGAGAATTCCTCGAAAGAGAAATCGAACAAGATCTAGCTCACGTAGCTTGGGCTCCTCGAGTAAACATCTCGGCAAAGACTGGCCGTCACCTTGAGAAGCTAGTTCCAGCATTGGAAGTTGCCCTTGACTCTTGGGACACAAGAATTCCAACTGGAAAGCTAAACGCTTTTATTCAAGAACTAGCAATGGAGTTCCCTCACCCTGTTCGTGGCGGTAAGCAGCCTAGAATCTTGTTCGCAACACAAGCAAGCTCGAGACCACCTAAGTTTGTTCTCTTCACTACTGGTTTCCTAGATCCTGGTTACAGAAGATTCATAATTAGAAGACTTCGTGAAACCTACGGTTTCGAAGGAACTCCTATCGAACTTGGTATGAGAGTGCGAGAAAAGCGTAAGCGCTCGTAGTATTTCAATACAGAGATCAACTAGGAAATGATGGCCGATAAAAATCTTCACTTGAGCGACAAGGTCCTTACTTGGCCTAATGCTCTTAGTGCTATGCGATTGCTATTGGTGCCAGTTTTCCTTTGGCTGATTTTGATTGATGAGAACCTACTAGCTTTCTCAGTTCTTGCTTTCTCTAGTTTCACTGATTGGCTAGATGGTTATCTAGCTAGAAAACTCAATCAGATGACCAGATTGGGTCAGCTCTTAGACCCAGCAGCAGATCGACTCTTCATCTTGGCATCCTTGCTAGGTCTCGCAATTACCAACGCAGTTCCATGGTGGCTGGTCTTTGTGGTGGTTGGTCGCGACTTCCTGCTCTTCTTCACATTCCCTTTCCTAGCTAAAGCAGGATATGGGCCGCTACCGGTTAACTACTCTGGTAAGGCTGGCACATTCGCCCTGCTCTATGCCTTCCCACTGATGCTTTTGCCTAATGTCCTCCCTGTTGGCTGGACCAATGTGATTCTTCCAATTGCCTGGGCTTTCGCCTTCTGGGGTATCTGGCTCTACTGGTGGGCAGGGGCAATCTATGTGCGTCAGGTTTATAACATCCGGAAAATAGACAAGGAAAATTCAAGTATTCTTGTCTCAAAGAAGGAGAGCAAGTGAACGACTACCAAGACCCAGCTGACGCAGTCGACGCTACCCACAAATTCTCCGAAGACCTGATTCCGGTAGATGCTAATTCTCTAAGCGATGAAGACCAGCAAGCAGTCGACTCACTTCCAACAGGCAACGCTCTTCTAATTGTTCGCCGTGGACCTAATAAAGGTTCTCGCTTCTTACTTGATGCAGATTTGATTTCAATTGGTAGACACCCAAACGCAGACATTTTCCTAGATGATGTGACAGTTTCCAGAAGACATTCTGAGATATCTAGAAACGGTTCAGTTTTCACCATCAAGGATCTAACCTCTCTAAACGGAACCTATTTCGAAGGTAAGAGAGTTGAAACTGCTGAATTGTTTAATGGAGCTGAAGTTCAGGTTGGTAAGTACCACTTCACTTTTTACACATCTAAGAGAAGTAGCTAGAAATGGCAAGTAGCGAAGTAACGAGCTTGTTTGGAGCGAGAGCTGTAAAGCTCTCGACAATTGGTCGCGTCATTGAACTTCTAACCTCGGAATTTCCTGACCTAACCCCATCCAAGATTCGTTTCTTGGAGGAGCAAGGTCTTGTCACTCCGCACAGAACTGAATCTGGTTATAGAAAGTTCAGTGACACTGACATCGAAAGAGTGAAGCTAGTTCTTGAATTACAGCGAGACAAGTTCCTCCCACTTCGAGTTATCAAGTCTTATCTTGATGACATTGATGCAGGTAAGCAGCCATCACTTCCTTCAGCGACCAGAAGACCAAGTGTTAACCGTAAGTTCTCAAAACTTGAGCTTGTTGCCGAGTCAGGCATCAACGAGACACTTCTTGCCGAGGCACAGGCAAACTCACTTATCTCTGCCGGACCTTTTGAATTCAGTGACATCGAGATTGCTCGATCTCTGATGCAACTATCCCGCTTTGGAATTTCTGCAAGACATCTTCGTGGCATCAAAACTGCAGCGGATAGAGACCTGGGTCTTATCAATGGTGTTGTTGCCAGCGTAAAGAAACAACGCGACCCTTCAGCTAAATCAAGGGCTGCAGAGTATGCCAGTGAGATTGAATCTCACTTTGCGGTAATTAGATCGGAACTAATCCGGTCTGTTATCGATAAAATCGACTAAGGCGACACGCCGAAGAAGAATATTAACCAACCTAAGTGGGAGATAACCACAAGAATTAAGAAAAGGTTCATGTTCTACTTGAACTTTATAGACACTGAGAGGAGGCCAGAATGGACGAGCTAAACCCTGAAAAACCTGCAAAAAACACTGAACCTACAACCGAAACTGGCCGTATTAACCTCAGTGAAGCAAGCGAATTCGCATATCTTCAAGATGAACTATTCCTAGAAGAACAGCCTTGGCATGACCCAAAGGTTGGTTACCGAGGACACTCAGCAGCTGCAGCCTCAGGAATTAGCTACCGCCAGTTGGATTATTGGGACAGCACAGCTCTAGTTCAGCCAAGCGTTAGAGGAGCATCCGGTTCAGGATCTCAAAGACTTTATTCATTTCGAGACATTCTTGTTCTAAAACTTGTAAAGAAGTTCTTGGATGCCGGGGTTTCACTGCAGCAAATTAGAAAAGCTGTTGGGGAGCTTAGAAAAGCCGGTATTGGTGATTTAGCTCGCATTACTTTGATTTCTGATGGAGCAAAGGTTTACCTATGCACCTCAGGAGACCAGGTTATTGACCTTATTGATAAAGGTCAGGGTGTATTTGGAATTTCAGTTGGCCGTGTGCTTGGTGAAGTGGAAGCAACTTTGAGCAGCATTGATCCTTCTTACCTAGAAGAGATGGATGAACTAACTCTTCGTCGCCTAAACAAGAAGGCTATTTAGTCTCTTCTTCTGGATTTTGTTCAAGTAGGTTCTTCAACTGCTTTCTAGTCATTGTTTGACGCAGAACCTCATTCCACTTTTCCTGATACTCAGGCGAAACAGGTGTGTTTTCGACGGGATCAATTCTTGGAGCAGTAGCTTCTGACTCAAGTTCAATAGTCTTAGTTGCCTTGGTCACAGGTGCCGCACCGACTTCTCGAGTTCTCTTGGCATGCCTGTTCTTTGAAGATGTTTTCCTGCTTGTTTCAAGTCGTCTCATATTTTCTGAAGCGAAAGATTGCTGCAATTGCTCTAGGAGCTCATCGAATTGAATAGCAATCTTGGCAGCGCTCTGGCCAGGCCATGAGTGAATAGATCTTCCTGCACCCTGTGACTGTTGAACAGCTGACTTCTCCTCGAATGCTGGGCTTAGTAGGAACGGCTCATATGTTTCTTCAAGTTCATTTACTCGATACTGGTGTTCAGCAACACTTGGTCTAAGGCGGTTGATTACAACACCAAAGAGTGAAACCTGTCTGTTTACACTTTTCCGAAGTTCGGTAAATGCCTTCATGGCATTCTCAACTCCCAGCAGGGCATTAATCGAAGGCTCAGTAACCAGAAGCACTCTGTCGCTGGCAACCCATGCCATTCTCGTCAAAGCATTCATGCTTGGGGGAGTATCGATTAGAACTAGGTCGTAGTCAGCTTCTATTTTGGCTAGAGCTTCCTCTAGATTCCAGAGGGACTTGAATGAAGGTTTAGTGGTGTTTCGAAGGCTAAGTCTTGGGTTGGCAGCCATTATGTCCAGGCGGCCTGTCTGTCCCTTTGCCCAAGATGAGGCTACAATTGCTTTCAACACAGAGTTGTGTCGGGGCTTCTTGAGGACTTCAGCTACTGAATATTCGAATTCCCCAACCGCACCTAAACAGTTGCTAGCGTTGCATTGAGGATCCAGGTCGATCACCAATGTTCTAAGGCCTTTAGACATGGCGGCAGAGGCAAGGCCCAAAGTTATAGTGGTCTTACCAACTCCGCCCTTAAGGGCACTAACGCTTAAAACATGCACCCGTCTAGGCTACCTTTTGATTTAGGTGCAAGCCACTATTTAGTCCGTTTGCCTTTAGTTAGGAACTCGTGTTCAAAAAGATTCTGGTCGCCAACCGAGGCGAGATAGCCATCAGAGCGTTCCGCGCTGCCTATGAGCTCGGTGCTAAGACAGTAGCCGTTTTTGCGTACGAAGACAGAAATTCTTCACACAGACTAAAAGCCGATGAGGCTTATCAGATTGGTGAACTAGGCCACCCGGTCAGGGCTTATTTAGATGTTGATGAGATCATCAGAGTTGCTAAAGAGTGTGGTGCTGATGCCATTTACCCAGGTTATGGATTTCTTTCTGAAAACCCACAATTAGCTGAAGCAGCTGCAGCTAACGGAATTGTGTTTATCGGTCCAGGTTCATACGTTCTAGAACTAGCTGGTAACAAGGTAAATGCTAAAGAAGCAGCTATTGCAGCAAACGTTCCAGTCTTGAAGTCTTCTATTCAGTCTGCAGATATTGATGAACTAGTTAAGGCATCTGTTGGTTTTGGTTTCCCTCTGTTTGTTAAAGCAGTCGCCGGTGGTGGTGGCCGTGGAATGCGAAGAGTTGCTGAGGAGTCAGAACTTAGAGGTGCTCTGGGAGAGGCAATGCGTGAAGCAGAGTCTGCTTTTGGTGATGCCAGAGTATTCCTTGAACAAGCTGTCCTTCGTCCAAGACACATTGAAGTTCAGATTCTCGCGGACAGCCAAGGAAATGTAGTTCACCTCTTTGAACGTGACTGTTCAGTGCAAAGAAGAAACCAAAAGGTAGTTGAGATTGCACCTGCACCAAATCTTGATGAGACACTTCGTCAAGAACTATACAAAGATGCAATAGCTTTTGCTAAACAAATTGGATATCTAAACGCAGGAACAGTTGAGTTCCTTATCGACACCGTTGGGCCTAATGCGGGTAAGCATGTGTTCATTGAAATGAATCCACGTATTCAGGTCGAGCACACAGTCACTGAAGAAATTACAGAAGTTGACCTTGTTCAATCCCAGATGAGAATTGCAGCGGGTGAATCACTTGTTGAACTAGGTCTAACCCAAGACAAGATTGAAATGCATGGCTTTGCCATTCAGTGTCGTATTACTACTGAAGATCCTTCAGCTGGCTTTAGACCTGATACTGGAAAGATAACTACCTACAGATCTCCAGGAGGAGCTGGTATTCGACTAGATGGTGGAACTACTGCTACAGGTAGCGAAGTAAGTCCATACTTTGATTCACTGCTTGTGAAGCTAATCACAAGAGGTAGAGACCTACCTGCTGCTGTAAGCAGAGCTTCTAGAGCTCTCGCTGAATTCAGAATTCGAGGTGTTTCCACAAACATTGCTTTCCTACAAGGAGTGCTCTCTGACCCAAGCTTTAGAGCAGGAGAGCTAAGCACTGCATTCATAGAGGAAAGACCTGAACTTCTAAACTCTTATCCTTCTCTTGACCGCGGAACCAAGATCCTCAACTGGCTAGCTGAAGTAACAGTGAACCAACCTTATGGAACTAGAGGAAACCTAGTTTCGCCAGCAAGCAAACTGCCGAAACTTGATCTAACTCAAGAAGCTCCAGCTGGTTCAAGACAACAACTTCTAGAACTTGGTCCAGTTGCTTTTGCTAAGGCACTTCGAAACCAAGGTGCAGTTGCAATTACTGACACAACTTTCAGAGATGCTCACCAGTCTCTACTAGCTACCAGAGTCAGAAGCAGAGATCTGTTTCAGGTTGCTCCTTATCAAGCAAGAATTCTGAACAAGCTTTTCTCAGTTGAAGCATGGGGAGGAGCGACCTACGATGTTGCACTTCGATTCCTAGGAGAAGATCCTTGGGCAAGGCTTGTCTCTCTTCGTCAATCAATGCCGAATATTTGTATTCAGATGTTGCTTAGAGGAAGAAACACTGTTGGTTACACTCCATACCCAGAAGAAGTTACCGATGCTTTCGTAAAAGAAGCAACTCTTGCTGGTGTGGATATCTTCAGAATCTTTGATGCTCTAAACGATGTGAACCAAATGATTCCAGCTATCGATGCAGTTCTAAAAACAAAGACAGCAGTTGCTGAAGTTGGAATTTGTTACACAGGAAATCTACTTGACCCTAAGGAAGATCTATACACACTTGATTACTATCTAAAGCTTGCCAAGCAGATCGTTGATGCTGGTGCCCACATAATCGCAATCAAAGATATGGCAGGTCTTCTAAGGCCTCAGGCAGCTGCAAAGTTAGTTACTGCTCTTCGAGCAGAGTTTGATCTTCCAATTCATCTTCACACTCATGACACAGCAGGTGGTCAGCTAGCTACTCTTATGGCTGCAATCGATGCAGGTGTTGACGCAGTTGATGTTGCATCTGCTCCTATGGCTGGAACTACTAGCCAACCTTCTGCATCTGCTCTTGTTGCTGCACTTGCAAACACCGATAGAGACTCAGGAATTTCGCTAGATGAGATAACTGCGTTGGAACCATATTGGGAAGCCGTTAGAAATGTTTACGCACCATTTGAATCAGGGCTAGCTGGCCCAACCGGTCGTGTCTATAGACACGAGATTCCAGGTGGTCAACTAAGCAACCTCAGACAACAGGCAATTGCACTAGGTCTCGGAAATCAATTCGAACGTGTTGAAGATATGTATGCAGCAGCCAACCAGATTCTAGGTAGACCACCAAAGGTAACTCCTTCATCCAAGGTTGTTGGCGATCTTGCTCTTCACCTAGTTGCAGTAAATGCAGATCCAGCTGACTTTGCTTTGAACCCTCAGAACTATGACATTCCTGACTCAGTTATCGGATTCATGGCAGGGGAGCTGGGCGATCTTCCAGGTGGCTGGCCAGAACCATTCAGAACCAAAGTTCTTAAGGGCAAGAACATCAAGTTTGGTTTGACTGAGCTATCTAAGGAAGACCTAGAGAACCTCAACTCAGAGGATGCTCAGGTTAGAAGAGGAACACTCAACAGACTCCTCTTCCCGGGCCCTACCAAGGACTTTGAAAAGGCTAGAGCAACCTTTGGCAACCTAGACGCAGTTGACACCCTGGACTACCTATACGGGCTCGAGCAAGGCCATGAGCACGTTGTTGAGATCGCTAAGGGTGTGAGGATCTTTGTTGGCCTAGAGGCTATTGGAAGCCCTGACACTAAGGGTTTCAGGACAGTCATGGCTACCTTAAACGGCCAACTGAGACCTCTAAACATCAGGGATAAGAAGATAGCTACCGATGTTGCTGTGGCGGAGAAGGCTAACCTAGCCAATCCAGCTGAGGTGGCAGCGCCATTTGCTGGGGTCGTGACCCTTCAGGTAGTTGAGGGAACTCCAGTAGCCCTTGGGCAGCCAGTTGCCACCATTGAGGCCATGAAGATGGAGGCCACAATTACCTCGAATATTGCAGGAATCGTTAGGCGTCTAGCCATAGGAAAGACCCAGTCTGTAGAGTCTGGGGATCTAATTCTCATTGTCGAACCCCAGTAGCGAATAGACTTACCTTAGGAACAAGGTTCGACTTAACGACTGTTAGAACCAAAGAGTTATTCAAAGGATTAGGTTTGGCTGAAAAATCAGAACGCGGGCTCATTCGCCGTCGTAAGAAGGAAGAAACTGCCTCTTCAGAGCTATCAACAACCTCTATAGATGCAGGTTCGATTGATCTAACCCCATCAACTTCTTCAATCAAGGTGGTTACTGAGGCAACAGCTATTGTTCCGCAGAGCGAAAACCTTGGCACAGACACTGGAGCAAATGCTCAAGCAGGCTACTCAAGAAGAGACAGCCTTCGTGGTGATGCTTTTGATCAGCCTGAACCAGCAGCAATGCTTACAGCCGATCGGCTAATTGACGTTTCTCCAAAGAACAGACCAGCGCCTGAGTCAGGAATGCGTCGCTTCCTCTACTTCCTATCTCTAAAGACAATCAACCTAGGGGACAGCCTCAAGGTTCGTGAACGCAAAGCTACAGATGCAAGAATTGCGGCTCAGCTAGATGGTGGAGCAAGATTCGTTCCAGTACTAACTCGTAAGGGTGGCGTTGGTAAAACCACAATCACAACTTTGCTTGGTATGGCTATGGCTTTAGTTCGTGAAGATCGAGTAATCGCAATCGATGCAAACCCTGACCGTGGAACTCTTGCCGAGCGTGTTAGCAAGTCAACACGTTTCACAGTTAGAGATGTTGTTAACCGTGCAGCAGCAGTTGATGGTTTCACTGATTTCTCAACAATGGTTTCAAGAGATTCAACGAGATTGCACGTACTTGCTTCAGATAGTGACCCAATGCTTTCAGAAGCTTTCGATGAAGGTGACTACAACGTAGTTGCTGACATGGCAGCTCGATACTACACAGTTGTTCTAACTGACTGTGGAACTGGAATTGTTCACTCTGTTATGAGACCAACCTTGCAAAGAGCAAATGGTTTGGTAATTGTTTCAGGTGGTTCTGTTGATGAAGCAAGACTTGCTTCAGAGACATTAACCTGGCTTGAGGCTAACGGTTATGGCGATCTAGTTAGAGGCTCAGTAGTAGCCCTTAACACAGCAACTCAGGGAACCAACCTAGTCAAGCTTGATGAGATTGAAGCTCACTTCAAGTCTCGAGTTCGTGCAGTTGTAAAGATTCCGTATGACCCAGCACTAGCAGCAGGATCAGTTATCAAGTTTGATCAACTACACAAGAACACTAGAGAAGCAGCACGTGAACTTGCAGCCCTTGTTGTTGAGGGATTAGTTAAGTCCAAGTAGCTCATGCCAGTTCGTGAAATACGCCTCTATGGCGATCCTGTTCTGAATTCAAAGTGTGACGCAATCAAAGATTTTGGCGATAAAGCTAAAGCGCTGATCAAAGATCTACTTGATACAACAAAAGAACCAGGCAGAGCAGGAGTCGCTGCTCCACAAATCGGTGTTTCACTTAGAGCTTTTAGCTACAACGCCAACGGAGATCTCGGATATCTTATAAACCCCGAAGAGCTAGTTCTTGAAGGTGAACCTGATCTAGTTGAAGAGGGTTGTTTATCAGTTCCAGGTCTTTGGCATAAGACTCTTCGGTACCCAAAAGCATCTCTGTCGGGCTACCAGCTCGATGGAACACGCGTGACAATAAAAGGTGAGGGTCTACTAGCCCAAGCCCTACAGCACGAGTATGACCATCTAGATGGAAAGCTATATCTAGACAGGCTCTCAATCGAAGAACGCAAAGAAGCTATGAAGATTTTGCGTCAAACCGATTGGTTCCTTCGTTAGATCTTGTAGTCTCCGATGTTGTGGCAGGTTGACTTAGCACTTGCTGCATAGATGTCATCAACAAGGTGTGAGAAATCTTCCATAACTACTGATCTCTTTATCTTTAGAGAAGGTGTTAGGTGGCCAGTCTTCTCAGTGAGATCCTTTGGAAGGAGCGCAAACTTACGGATTGACTCTGCAGTTGAAACCTTAGAGTTCACAGATTCGATAGCCTTTGAAATCTCAGCAATAACTAGAGGGTTGTTTGTTGCATCCTCAATGCTCATTGCTTCTTTGATTCCATTGTTCTCAAGCCAGATTGGAAGCATCTCTTCATCGATAGAAATAAGAGCTGAAACGAATGGCTTGGCATCTCCAACAACAACAGCCTGGCTGATTAGTGGGTTAGCACGAAGTGGATCTTCAAGTTGTGCAGGTGCAACGTTCTTTCCACCAGCAGTAATGATAAGTTCCTTTTTTCTACCTGTAATAGATAGGAAGCCGTCTTCATCCAATGAGCCGATGTCGCCAGTCTTGAACCATTCACCTTCGAATGTTGACTTAGTTGCCTTCGGGTTGTTCCAGTAGCTCTTTAGAACGTTTGTTCCTCTAAGTAGGATTTCACCGTCATCAGCGATCATGATTCCACAACCTGGAAGTGGGAAACCAACCTTGCCAATCTTGACCTTGTCTGGTCTACCAATAGTTACTGGGGCAGTGGTTTCGGTTAGACCGTAACCTTCTAGAACGATAAGACCAATTGCACGATAGAAGTGTCCTAGACGTGCTCCCAGTGGGCCACCACCTGAGATGGCGTACTTAACTTTTCCACCCATAGCAGCACGGAGCTTCTTGTAGACAAGTGCATCGAACAACTTGTACTTAGCGTTTAGACCAAGACTTGGACCCTTCTTGGTGTCCTTTGCCATAGACCAGGCGATTGCGGTTTCTGCTGCTGCATGGAAAATCTTTCCCTTGCCAGCTGATTCTGCACGTTGTTCTGCTGAGTTGTAGACCTTCTCGAATACACGAGGAACAGCCAAAAGGAATGTTGGGTGGAAGCTCTGCATGGCAGGAGCAACTGTCTTTGAATCTCCCTGGTGACCAACCTTCACACCACCTGAGATACATAGAACTGAGATAAAGCGCGCGAATACGTGAGCCATAGGAAGGAACAACAGTGTTGTCTCACCTGGACGAACAACATCTGGAAGAACAGCCTGAGCGTTTCTACATAGATCCACAAAGCCCTGGTGCAGAAGTTCACAACCCTTAGGCTGACCAGTTGTTCCAGAGGTGTAAATGATGGTAGCTAAGTCTGCAAGACCTGCGCTCTTTCTGCTCTTCTCTAGGTCGGCATCGGATACTTCCTTACCAGCCTTGACAAGGTCTTTCAGATCTTTGCTGTCCAAAGTCCAAACTTTTTTAACATCCTTTAGAGATGACTTCACAGAGTTGAATAGTTGAACCATCTGGTCGTTAGCAAAAATACATGCGATAGAACCTGAGTCACCCAAGATCCACTCAATCTGAGCTGGAGCAGAGCTTTCGTAGATAGGAACTGAAACAGCTCCAGCAAACCAAAGTGCAAAGTCACAAAGAGCCCACTCGTAACAGGTAGGGCTCATTATGCCTACTCGTTGTCCAGGCTTGATTCCAGAAGCAATGAATCCCTTAGCCAAGGCCTTTACTTCAGCAAGGTAATCGCTTGCTGTAACTTCCTGCCAAACTCCAGGTTCAACCTGTTTAGAGATGAGAGGAAGGTTTGGGTCGAGTTTTACTCGATCTAGAAATAAGTCGGTGATGTTTGTATCTGGAGAAGAAACAACAACTAATGGGACTTCGAAGGACTTCATGTAAACCTCTAACTTGATAGATGGGGTCAATAGAACTTTTGACTAGCCTACCCGCTGGATAAGTCTCTATGGATGTAAAAAAGGAGATGAAATGTAACAATTTGCGGTTATAAACTGGAGTTTGACTTTGCCCCGCCCCAATCCCTAAGGAAACAAATGATCACTGTTGGTATCGACGTTGGTGGAACCAAAATCGCTGGAGCATTAGTCAGCGAAACTGGGAATATCCTGAAAAGCTTAAAGGTGCCAACACCAGCAGAGAACACCGATGACCTAATCACAGCTGTTGTTGAAATGGTCAAAGAACTTAGTTCTGGACAAGAAGTAGCTGCCGTTGGAGTAGCTGTTGCAGGATTTATTGATGCTGATCAATCAGAGGTTATTTACTCTCCGAACCTAAGCCTTAGAAACGAACCCCTAAAAGCAAAGCTACAAGCAAGACTAGGCATCGATGTCTTTGTTGAAAATGATGCCAATGCTGCAGGTTGGGCTGAATACAGATTTGGTGCAGGTAGAGATAGTGATCACATGATGATGATCACCATCGGAACAGGCGTTGGTGGCGCAATCGTTGCCAAGGGCGAGCTATTCCGAGGTGGCTTCGGTATCGGCGCTGAACTTGGACACACTAACTTCATTCAAGAGGGAAGACCTTGTGGCTGTGGCCAGAATGGTTGTCTTGAACAATACGCTTCAGGAAGTGCTCTACTTGATTCAGCAAAAGAGCTTGCTTCATCTGGAACTACAGAAGGTGCTCGACTAGCTGAACTTCAGTCTGAGGTTGGTGAACTTACAGGCACCGAGGTTTACAAAGCAATAAAAGAATCAGATCCAGGCGCTCTTCGACTACTGAACGAGCTTGGAACGAATATCGGCAAAGCTGTTGCATCATTTGCGGCGATCCTAGATCCAAAGATTTTGGTAGTAGGAGGTGGGCTAAGCGTTGCTGGTGAATTACTTCTTGCTCCAATCCGTGAAGCATACCTAAATCACCTACCTGCAAGGGGATACCGCCCTGAAATGACTGTTGTTGCAGCATCACTAATCAATGATGCTGGGGTAGTAGGGGCAGCTGACCTTGCTAGAAGAGCTTCTTTACAGAGGTAAACTAGTCCTTTACAGGTTTTTGGGAAGGTAAGGAGGTCGCACATGTGGTACTTTCTGCTGAAAAATATTGTTCTCGGACCTCTTCTAAAGATCATGTTCAGACCTTGGGTCCGCGGTTCAGAAAAGATTCCTTCTGATGGTGCTGCCATTCTTGCTAGCAACCACTTATCTTTCTCAGATTCGATTTTCCTTCCACTAATGCTCAGAAGACCTGTGGTCTTCCTAGCTAAAAGTGAGTACTTCACAGGTAAAGGACTAAAAGGAACTCTAACTAGATGGTTCTTTATCGCAACTGGTCAACTTCCAATTGATAGAAGCGGTGGAAAGGCATCTGAAGCCGCCCTAAACACTGGTCTAAAAGTTTTGAGCCAGGAACAGCTGCTTGGTATTTACCCTGAGGGCACAAGATCTCCAGACGGCAGACTCTTTAGAGGTAGAACCGGTATAGCCCGAATGGTCTTGGAAGCTAAGGTTCCTGTTTTTCCTGTCGCCATGATTGACACCGAAAAAGTTCAACCTATCGGCAGAAGACTTCCTCGCATTAGACGTATTGGCGTTGTCGTTGGGGAACCTCTAGATTTCTCTAGATTTGCGGGGATGGAAGGGGACCGTCTAGTCTTACGAGCAGTCACTGATGAGATTTCTTATGAACTCATGAAACTAAGCGGGCAAGAGTACATCGACGTATATGCCACTACTCTAAAAAACAAGCGCTAAAACTAAGTCAGGACCCTCAAAGTGTTATCAAACGAAAAAGTTGTCATTGCCGACCCATCAGTTATTGCTGGGCTGGACAACTATCGCAACCTCGTAGCTGCACAGCAGCCGACTTGGCCTGACCAAAAAAAGCTTGAAGAAGTCAAAGCAATTCTTGCCACCTACCCACCATTAGTTTTTGCTGGTGAAGTTGATATCTTGAAGAGTCGTTTAGCTCAAGCTGCTTCAGGAAAAGCATTCCTACTACAAGGTGGAGATTGTGCTGAAACTTTTGCTGATGCAACTGCAGATCGAATTCGCAATCGGGTCAAGACAATGTTGCAGATGGCTGTTGTATTAACTTACGGTGCATCTATGCCTGTTGTGAAGATGGGTCGCATGGCTGGGCAGTTTGCTAAGCCAAGAACCTCTGATACAGAAACACGTGAGGGAGTGGAACTTCCTGCATACCGAGGCGATGCAGTCAATGGCTATGACTTCACTTTGGAATCACGAACTGCTGATCCAACACGTTTACTTCAGGCTTACAACACATCAGCTTCTACTTTGAACCTAATCAGAGCATTCACCATGGGTGGCTTTGCAGATCTTCGTTCAGTTCACGAATGGAACAAGGGTTTCACTGACAATCCAGCTAACTCTCGCTACGAAAGCATGGCTCGTGAAATTGATAAAGCCATTAAGTTCATGGCAGCATGTGGGGCTAACTTCAACGAACTAAGAACCACAGAGTTCTACACGTCTCACGAAGGGCTTCTGTTTGATTACGAACGTCCAATGACTCGTATCGATTCAAGAACAGGAACTCCATACGACACAAGTGCACACTTCATCTGGATTGGTGAGAGAACTCGCAAGCTAGATGGCGCACACATGGACTTCCTTTCTAGAGTTCGAAACCCACTTGGAGTGAAGCTTGGTCCGAACACTTCAGTTGATGATGTTCTTGCTCTGATTGAAAAGCTTGACCCACAACGCGAGCCAGGAAGACTTACTCTTATCTCTCGCATGGGTGCGGGAAAGATTCGTGAAGCACTTCCTAAATTGGTCAAGGCTGTGAAGGATGCTGGAGCCCAACCGCTTTGGGTTTCTGACCCTATGCACGGCAATGGAATCACAACCGCTAACGGTTACAAGTCAAGAAGATTTGATGATGTCATGGATGAAGTAAGGGGATTCTTTGAAGTCCACCGTGACTTAGGCACATTCCCTGGTGGAGTTCACATTGAACTAACTGGTGATGATGTTGCTGAATGTCTAGGTGGTAGTGAGCACATCGATGAGGCAACACTGGAATCTAGATACGAATCGCTATGCGATCCGAGACTAAATCACTCACAGTCACTAGAGCTTGCATTCCTTGTAGCTGAAGAACTAGCAGCTAAGTAATTATCTAGAGCGAATCGTTACGCTTTGCCCAACAAGTAGCGTTGTTCCAGCTGTTTCGCTAACGCCGGTAACTTTTTTGATGCCATAGTCCTTGCTTAGCCAAGAGGTGTCAATCACAACTCTCAAACCAAGAGATTCAAGTAATACTTTAGCTGCCAGAATGGTTTCACCCTTGACCGCAGGCATGGTTACAGTTTGCGGGCCTAAGCTCTCAACGAGCTTTATCGATGAGCCCTTTCCAACTTCTTCTTCATCAGGCACTACAGAAATAATCTGCCCCTTGGCAACGGTAGTTGAATACTTCTTCTCAACCGCTCGAACAGTAAGTCCTGCAGCTTCAAGAGCAGCTTTAGCGATTTCAGTCTGCAAACCTGCTACCACCGGTATTGATCCTAGGGAGACCTTTAGATCAATACCTGATGAAACAGGAAGCTTTGTTCCATCACTTCCAGAGTTTTCATAAACCACACCGATTGGATACTCAGAGTTGAACCACTGAGTTACTTTTCCAACTACTAGTTTTGCTCCGATGATCTTGGCTGTTGCAGTCACTAGGTCAACGCCAATAACTTTAGGAACTTGAACTAATTCTTTTCCTTTAGAAACAACAAGAACAATCTGAGTTCCTTTAGGAACAAGAATTCCTGCAACGGGTTCTGTGCCAATGACCTGACCTTTAGCAAAAGCCGAACTAAATTCTTCACGGATAACAACATCTTTAGTTATCGAATCAATTGCAGTTGATGCCAGTGAAACACTTTTGTCACTCAGGTTTGGAACTGCAATTAGAGCACCTGGCCCTGCTCCGTAGTACCAACCTCCAAATGAGCCAACAGCTAAAGCTAAAACGCTTGCGACAATCCATCTAGCGAATACGAGTCTGGAAGAATGCTTCGCGAAAGGAAGTTCTTCTTCCTCTAAGCCGAGATCTCCCAGAACTTCTGTGAAGTTAGCATCTCTTGGCAAAACCATAGTTTCAGAAAGATTCTCACTTCTAGCTGGAGCAGAATCAATTGGTTCGGACCTGAGAATCTTTTCAATCTCTAGAAGTGCTCTAGCGGCATCGGCTGGTCTGTTCTCAGGATCGGGTTCTGTACACCAGAGCATTAGTTGATCGAGAGAGTCATCAGCTCTTGGGTTTAGCGTCTTTGCTGATGCAACTCGCTCTGATGTGTGCATAAATGCAATCTGAATCGCATCATCACCTCTGAATGGTTGCTGACCGGTGAGCATTTCAAAGAGCATGATTCCAAAACTGTAGATATCACTTGGAGTTTCTGCTTTGCCACGTCTAATAACTTCAGGTGCAAGATACGCCACTGTGCCAACAAGTGATCCGGTGTCAGTATTTGCAGAGAGCTCTCTGGCTAAACCAAAGTCAGTTACTTTGATTCGACCATCATCTGAAAGTAAGACATTCTCAGGTTTTAGATCTCTGTGGACGACCTCGCTTGAGTGAGCTTGAGCAAGAGCCGAGAGCATTGCTTTGCTTACTTGCAATACCTGACTGGTGTGAAGTGCACCTAAGTCCTTGATTGCATCCCTGAGGGTTATTCCCTGAACCAGCTCCAGAACAATAAAGGCATTACCGTTATCGTCTCCTTGGTCAAAGATGTTCACAAGATTGGCATGGTTCACTTTGGCAAGCATTCTGGCTTCTCTAAAGAACTTGTCTCTAAATACTGGGTCTTCAGATAGGTGCGGGTGAATAATCTTGACTGCTACTTCTCTAGCCAGTCTTAGGTCTTTAGCCAGGTAGACAGTAGCCATGCCACCTCTGGCGATAATCTCTTTGATCTCGTAGCGAGAAGAGAGGGTAGTGCCCACTAAATTGCTCATACTTATTTAGACCCTACCTCCCTATATCTTTGTCCTAGCTGAAGGTTCCCATAACGCTAAGCCTTTTGCCAGATTCTCAAACTTCTTTCAAGTCTAAAAGAAGAGCATTGGATGAAGCTGCTGCGCCAACCTCAGTATGTTTGTGAGTTGCATCTAGCGTTGAGGGCATTGGTATGGCAATCTTTAACTGTGACTGAACCCTTAGATCAAATAACTGACTGGCTTACGATTCCTGAAGCAGGTGAACTCCTAGGCATAGTGCCAGGTAAGGTTCGTCGCTTGATTGAAGAGCATCACCTGATTGCTATCAAAATAGATAACGTTCAAAGAATTCCAGCCGAGATAATCATCAATGGAGAACCTCTTCCATCACTTAGGGGAACAATTGTTCTTCTTCTAGATTCTGGCTTCACTCTCGGCGGAGCAATCAAGTGGCTCTACACAGTAGAAGATTCATTGGCGACAACACCAATGGCAGCACTTATCTCAGGTAGAAAAACAGAAGTAAGAAGAGTTGCTCAGTCGCTAGCTTTCTAAGCGTCGCGGCTTATCACTTTCAAAGCAAGAGCCTTTAGGGTTGCCTTTGCTGACTCTTCTAAATTCGCAGCATCAAGAGACTCTAGGCTGCGATCACCTAATTCAACAATCATTCGCTCTGTCTTTTCTAGAGCACCAGAATCCTTAATCAGTTTTTGCATAAAGGCAATCTGATGAGTGTCTAACTCTCTACTAGTTAGTAGTTCTTCGAAACTCTCTGCCATTGATGGGGATCTTTCGGTCAGAGCTTCAAGAGTTAGGGCTACCAAGACGGTTCTCTTACCTTCACGAAGGTCATCTCCAGCAGGCTTACCGGTAACGCTTGGATCTCCGAATACGCCGAGAATGTCATCTCTGAGTTGGAAAGCGATGCCTAGAGGAATACCGAACTGGGTGAACTGACTCAGTTTGGAAGGGTCTGCTCCTGCGAAAGCAGCACCAATTCGAAGTGGAGCTTCAATGCTGTATTTAGCTGTCTTATAGAGAATGACTTTTTCAGCACGACCAACACCTTCGCTAACAGGTCGAGTAGCAGCTGCGTTCTCTTCTAGAACATCTAGGTACTGACCCGCCATTACTTCAACTCTCATCAAGCTGAATTCATCACGGCAAGCACTTTCAATTTCACGATTAGGGGAGTGAAGTAGAGCGTTACCGAAGATTTCGCTCGACCAACCCAACATCAGATCACCGACTAAAACTGAACCAGCAACGCCAAATCTCTCAGGAGCACCTGCCCAGCTCTTTTCCTTGTGAAGGGTTTCAAAACGCTTGTGAATAGCAGGGGCACCACGTCTTGTATCTGATTGGTCTAGTAGATCATCGTGAACTAGGGCTGCAGCGTGGAACATTTCAAGAGACGCTGCAATGCCAGCAATGGCTTGTTCTGAATCTTGAATCTCTTGTTCGCTCTGGTGATATGAAGAATCACTCAAACATGCACGCCAAGCCCAGTAGCAGAATAGGGCTCTAAATCTCTTGCCACCTTGAAGCAAACTCTGGGTGTAATCCACAACCGGGATTAGATCTGCAGAAATTGCCTCAAAGTCGGTTCGCTGCTTTTGACAGAAACTGTCCAAATTAGCCTGAACCTGTCCCAAAAGATTTGTTGAATAATTCACTGGAATAGCCTAACTTGGCGAATAGGTTTAGCATTAAAGGCAAGGCGAGGAGAATACTTTGGGATTGAGTGAGAACGAGCAAAAAGTTCTTGATGAACTTGAGCGTCAACTTAACGGTGGCAAGCCTGTTGCTAAGGAAAAGAAGACTCCTGAGCTACCGGGCAAGGTCAAATACGGCCGACTTCTAGTCCTAGGCTCAGTACTTGTGGTCTTTGGCCTTGGACTCATGATCTTTGCTACTTCTATCCAGCAGGTAATTGTGGGTGTTCTAGCCTTTTTGACCATGCTCACCGGTCTTTACCTAGTCAGCCAGAACTGGACCAGCAAAGCGTTTAGGGAGAGCCAACCTAAGCCAACCCAAGATAAAGGTCCAAAACCTGGAACTTCTGGCTACTTTCAGAACCGTTGGGATCAGCGAAACGGCAACTAAAACATGACTTAACTGCCAAAAAGGCAGCAAATACAAGGACTTCAGCCCAAAAGCTGGGGTCCTTTAGTCATTTAAGCCCAAAAATGCCAATATTTAGGATTTTCCCTCCACCACATTAACCCTTGCTTTTATTGACCTAAACACGCCAGAATTGTAAGTTCTTACAGATATTTGTATATTTGTGGATGAAAGTGGTGTAATGTGGAGCAAAGGTCTAAAGGCGAACTAGAGAAAGGGCGAGCAAGTGTTCATTGGTACCAGCTATCCCAAACTCGATGAGAAGTTCCGTTTGATCCTTCCGGCAAAGTTCAGAGATCGTCTGGCTGGAGGAGTGGTCCTAACTAAAGGACAAGAGAACTGTGTCGTTGTAATGACCAGGGCTGAATACGAGTTGAGAGCAGAAGCTCTAACCGCCAACACAACCGTTGGAACACAGGACTTCAGAGTGCTAACCCGTCACTTCTTTGGTGATGCAGATGAGCAAACTCCAGATGGTCAAGGAAGAATTCTGGTCACCACGAATCTTCGTGAGTGGGCCGGCCTTGGTCGCGAACTAGTTGTTGCAGGTGCTGGTAAGCACATTGAAATTTGGAACCCAGAAACTCGCGCCGCATTTATGAATGCTGGAGCTGAAGCTTTTGCAAACTTTTCCGAGGGGGAGGTGAGGCTGAATTAATTCCTAGTTCCTAATCTCCAGCTATTTGGCTTTGGATATCTACCCCGATTCCTAAAGCAGCAACCAAAAGGTGCAAATGGATGGGGTTTAGGTTCTAGGAACTAAAAGCAACAAATGTCAGAAATCTCTTCACTCCACGAACCAGTTCTTCTAGAACGTTGCATTGAAATCCTTGGCGAAGCACTAAAAGGTGATTCAGCAATTTTGGTTGATGGAACTCTTGGTCTTGGCGGACACAGCGAAGCATTCCTTTTGAGATTTCCAAACCTAATTCTTGTTGGTATTGACCGTGATGAGAATGCACTTCGTTTAGCAGGTGAGCGACTTGCTCCTTTTGCAGATCGCATTCATCTTGTTCAAGCCGTCTACAGCGAAATCCCTGTGGTACTTGAAGAACTGGGTCTAAACCTTGCTGACGCAGTTCTTCTAGATCTAGGCGTTTCTTCAATGCAGCTTGATGAAAAGGAAAGAGGCTTCGCTTATTCATTCGATGCACCACTAGATATGCGAATGGATTCAACTGAAGAACTTACCGCAGCCAAAGTTCTCAATGAATACAGCGAAGATGACCTAAACAGAATCTTCAAAACCTATGGTGAAGAAAGATACGCCAGAGCAATCGCACGTCAGATTGTGAAGATTAGATCTAAGTCTCCATTCAAAACAAGCAAACAACTGACCGACATCATTTCTAAGGTCGTTCCATTCATCCCAGGTAAGAGTTTTGGTCACCCTGCCAAGCGCGTATTCCAAGCCTTACGTATTGAAGTGAACCGTGAACTAGAAATTCTTGAAGACACAATTCCTGCAGTAATCGATGCGCTAAAGATTGATGGCAGAGTTTTGGTTCTTTCATACCAGTCCCTAGAAGACCGCTTAGTGAAGCAGGCACTAGTTGCTGCATCAACTTCTTCAGCTCCGCTAGATCTTCCAATTGAACTTGAGCAACACGCTCCAATTCTTCGCCTTCTAGTTAGAGGAGCGGAAAAGGCATCAGAGCAAGAGATAAGTAGAAACCCTAGATCAGCATCAGTTCGACTACGTGCTGCCCAGAAAATTAGGAACGCAGCATGAGCGTATTAAGACAAGCCCAACCTATTCGTCCGATTGCACCTAGGCGACACCTGAGACCTGTAGCAACCACGGTTCAGCCAGTCAGACGCCCAAAGACTAAGGCTGATTCAAGAGCTAACCAAGCGGGATCCAGATTCCCTAAAGCAGTTCTTAGAAAAGTAATTGTTGGCCTAACCCTAATTTCAATCTCTGGTCTCATAGTCAACGCTTTTTGTGACACTGCTGTTTACACAATCTCAAATTTGAAGAAGGACACAGAAGCTCTAGCTACCCAAACCCAGGTTGTTAGCCAACAGGTTGACTCACTTCGTTCCCCTCAGAACCTAGCTAATAGCGCTAAGGCTCTTGGCATGATCGTGAATTCAAACCCAGTGTTCTTGAATGTGAGAGACGCAAAGGTTCTAGGCTCTGCAGTTCCTGCATCAGCAGAAAGCTCAATGGCTGTATCAAAGAACCTGATTGCAAATGCGGCAATGACAGTAAAGAGCAACGTTTCTAAGTTGACTGGTGCATCTGCAGCAACAATTGATGCTCCTATCCTGAAAACTTCCAGTAATGAGAGTGTCAAGACTAATAACCCAACTGCTACCGAAGTACCTTTAACTTCGGCGGTCATACCTAAATCGCCTACGAACTAACTGGACTTAGGTGTTAGATGCATACCAGCCAAACTGACAGAAGGTACACGGCATTCGTTGTCGTATTGCTGCTCGTCATTTCAGCTTTCGTGGGCAGACTAATTTTTGTTCAAGTTGTGGACGCTGATCGTCTAAACGCACTATCAACTCAAGCTAGGGAAACTACTCGAACTATTCCTGCTATTCGAGGAAATATCATCGATAGTGATGGTCGCATTCTTGCAACGACAGTTGTGAGTTGGGATGTGAACGTAGATCCTAAGATTGTTGGCCCAGTAGTGCTAACTATCGATGGCGAGAAGGTTGCCTTTACAAAAGACCAAATGGCGGAGAAGCTTTCCGGGATTCTAAAAGTTCCAACAGATGTTCTAATTGAAAAGATGACTGGAACTTCTAGGTATGCCAATCTAAAGAAGTCTGTAAGCGCTGCTACTTTTACAAAACTAAAAGAATTAAATCTTCCTTGGCTTTACTTTGACCAAAAGCAAGAGCGTCATTATCCAGATGGGGCGGTTGCAGGAAATCTTCTTGGCTTCGTCGGGTCAGATGGGTCAGCTCTTGAAGGTATTGAGCGAATGATGAACTCTTGCCTTGCCGGAACTGATGGAAAAGAAACATACATTGAGGGAGCGGACCGTATTCGCATTCCTTCATCCGTGCAGACCATTCAGCAGGTTAAGCATGGCTCTGACGTAGTTCTCTCTATTAACTCTGATTTGCAGTACTCAGCTCAACAGGAAATGGCTGCAACTGTAAGACGATTGAAAGCGGACTGGGCTAGCGCAATTGTGATCGAAGTTGCTACTGGAAGAATTTTGGCTGCTGCTGAAGCCCCAACTGTTGATCCAAACAATCCAAGTGGTGTTGAATCTCAGAACCGTTCTTCTCGTATTTTTAGAGCCGCCTTTGAACCTGGCTCAATTCTTAAGCCTGTAGCGGCTGCAACAGCAGTAGACGTTGGCAAAGCAACTCCATTGACTCAAGTAATTGCTCCATACTCACTTCGTATGCCATGGGGAGAAAGAATCAATGATTCTCATCAACATGCCCCAGACAAACTAACACTTACCGGTGTGCTAGTTGATTCATCAAATACAGGACTTGTTCAACTTGGCGGAAAAGTTGGCTCGAAGACTCGTTACGAATACATGCAGAAGTTCGGTATGGGATCTAAATCTGGAGTGAACTTCGAAGGTGAATCTTCAGGTCTTCTTGCTGATTACAAAAACTGGGACAAGATGACTGATCAGACCGTTATGTTCGGTCAAGGTGTATCACTCACCCCAATTCAAACTGCAGGGATCTATCAGGCAATTGCAAATAAAGGTGTTCGACTTTCACCTGTCCTAGTTGAGGGCTGTGTTGATAGTGCAGGAACTCTAACTAGAACTGCTGTTGATGCTCCAGTTCGAGTCATCACTGAAGAAACAGCTGCCACCACCATTGATATGCTTGAGAAGGTTGTTGAGTTCGGTTCTATTGGTAAGACCGCACGAATTCAGGGTTACCGTGTTGGAGGCAAGACCGGAACAGCTCAAATCGCTGAAGGTAAAGGTTATGGCCGACTTTATGCTGTTTCCTTTGTTGGACTTGCTCCAGTTGAAGATCCTAAATACATCGTCGCTGTAACTGCATTCAAATCTAGAACTGTTAGTAACTCCCTAGGGGCAACACCAGGATTTGTGTCTGTTATGAAGCAGGTATTGAAGACTTACGCTGTGCCACCATCGACTACCAAGTCAAAGAAGATTGCGATTAGGTGGAAATAATGACACCTAAGCAATCAATCCCTCCAATTCTTCGACCAGATCTGGTCACTCCTGTTCCACTTGAAGTATTCGCAAAGAGATTCGATCTTGAAGTTGTTGGAAATCCAGAGAGTGTCTTGCTCACAGGTATCAGCATGAACACCGGAGATCTAAGACCTGGCGATCTATTTGTTGCTATGCCTGGAGTAAAAACTCATGGAGCAAACTTCATCGCTAAAGCTATTGAACAAGGAGCAGTTGCAGTTGTTACAGATTCAGTTGGACTAGAACTTCTTCACGGCATAGCAATTCCGGTAATGCGTTTAGAGGAACCTAGAACCCACCTAGGAGAGTTAGCAGCTTTTGTTTATGGAAACACTGAAGGCAACATGCCTCTTCTTTTTGGTACGACTGGAACAAACGGTAAAACATCAACTAGCTACCTCCTTGAAGGAATACTTCGTCAGCTGGGTAGAACCACAGGACTAACATCTACTGCTGAAAGACACATCGCGGGTGAAGTTATTGTTAGCCGTCTAACAACTCCTGAATCAACTGAGATGCAGGCACTCATCGCAAGAATGCGCGAAAAAGGTGTTACCGATGTTGCCATTGAGGTTTCAGCCCAAGCGCTAACCCAACTAAGAGTTGATGGTTTGGTGTTTGATGTTGCTGGATTTACAAACCTTAGCCACGATCACTTTGATGACTATGACGGTTTTGATGACTACCTCTCTGCAAAAGCAAAACTATTCACTAAAGAGAAATCCAAGAATGCTGTTGTCTGTCTAGACACTGTTTACGGAAAGAGAATTGCTGAACTAAGTGAAGTTCCAGTTACAACAATCTCCATGAACCATGAAGATGGTGCTGACTGGAATGTAAGAATCTTGGCAGAGCTCCCTGGTAAAACAGAGTTTGAGCTAACCGGTCCTCAAGGACAACAGCTTGTGAGCAGTGTCCCAATCCTTGGAGCTCACATGGCTTCTAATGCTGGATTGGCAATCGTCATGGCTATAACTGCTGGGTATGATTTCGAAGATATCGCTAAGGCTCTAGCAAATGGCATTGATGCCTATCTACCTGGTCGCACCGAACTTGTTTCACCGGTTGGTGCACCTTTCGTTTATGTTGACTTCGGACATAGTCCAGATGCTTTCCTTAACACTCTTGCTGCCGTTAGAAAAGTAACTAAGGGAAAAGTTGTCATGCTCTTTGGTGCAGATGGAGACAGAGATGCTTCTAAGCGACCTGAGATGGCAAGAGTGGCAGCTGCTGGCTGTGACCTACTAGTGATTACCGATCACCATCCAAGATTTGAAAACCCAGCTTCTATTCGTAAAGCGCTAGTTGAAGCAGCTCAAAAATTTAGACCAGAACTTGAGATCCATGAGGTATCTCCACCAGAGGCAGCAATTCGTTTAGCTGTTTCATTAGTTGGTCCAGGGGATGCAATTTTGTGGGCAGGACCAGGTCATCAGGACTACCGCGACATTGAGGGAGTGAGAACTCCATACTCTGCAAGATCTGAGGCTAGAGAAGCACTCAAGGAAGCAGGCTACAAATGATAGCCATTAGCTTGCAAGAGATTGCAGAAGCCATTGAAGCCAAACTTCTAGGCGATGGAACAGTTGTTGTTTCAGGTTCTGTTGAGACAGATTCAAGACACATCAAAGCTGGATCACTATTTGTTGCTAAACCAGGTGAAGTGACAGACGGACATGAGTTTGTTTCAAGTGCAATAGCAAATGGCGCAGTAGCTCTAATAGTTGAACATGAAGTTAGTAGTCCTGTTCCTCAGTTGGTTGTCAAAGATTCAGTTCATGCTCTTGGTCTACTTGCCAAGCATGTAGTAGCAAAAGTAAAAGCTCTTGGGCAGTTGAAGGTTATTGGGGTAACTGGATCAAACGGCAAGACAACCACCAAGAACATGTTGCGTGAGGTTCTCTCAACTGTCGGTAAAACTATCGCACCAGAAGAGTCTTTCA
Organism: Rhodoluna sp.; assembly: GCA_044373385.1. Taxonomy (GTDB): domain Bacteria; phylum Actinomycetota; class Actinomycetes; order Actinomycetales; family Microbacteriaceae; genus Rhodoluna. The sequence goes on along the minus strand of JBILQF010000002.1, from coordinate 145,747 downwards.
ATAACGAAGTTGGTGCACCATATTCCATGCTCAAGATTGATGAGCAAACTAGATTCCTAGTTGTTGAGATGGGTGCTGGTGGGATTGGAACAATAAAGTACCTGGCTCAGATGTGTCAACCTGATCTTGGTATTGAACTTAAAGTCGGTCTTGCTCACGCAGGTGAATTTGGTGGCATTGAGATTACCGAAAACATTAAGGCAGAACTAGTTGAAGAACTTACTCCAACTGGAATAGCGCTTCTAAATTTTGATGATGAACGTGTAATGAACATGGTCAGTAGAACTAAAGCAAAAGTGATTACATTCGGTCTAGGTGAGGGCAGTGACTATTCTGCATCCGATGTAGCAATCAATTTGTCTGGAACAAGTTTTGGCTATTCAACACCTGATGGAACCAAGTCAAAGGTAAATCTTCAAATCCTTGGTGAGCACCATGTCTATAACGCACTTGCTGCTCTGGCTACCGGTGAGATTCTTGGTGTTGACCGCAAGCTAGCAATTGAAGCCATCGAAGGCATGAAGCTAGCGGAGAAGTGGCGCATGGAATTGGGTATCGCTGAATCTGGAGTGACAGTGATTAACGATGCTTACAACTCCAGCCCAGACTCGATGAGAGCAGCTCTTCAGACTCTTGCTCAATTAGGCAGAATGTCAGGTAAGAAGACAGTTGCTGTTATGGGCGAGATGGCTGAACTAGGGGAGTTCTCAGCTCATGAGCACGATGCTATTGGTCGAATTGCTGTGCGATTGAACCTAGGCCAGGTAGTCGTTGTTGGTAAAGGTGCAAAATTGATCCATATGGGAGCATCTCAAGAGGGTTCATGGGATGGAGAATCTCAGTATTTCGATGAAATCTCCAACGCTCTTGCCTATCTGCGTGAAATGCTTACAGGAGACGAAATCGTCTTGGTGAAATCTTCAAAGTCAGCGAATCTAAGATTTCTTGGCGATGACCTCTTGAAGGAGAACTAATGAGAGCACTACTACTTGCAGGGCTTTTAGGGCTGGTGCTTTCTCTTGTCATCACCCCAGTTCTGATTTGGCTGTTCAAGAAAATTGGTTGGGGTCAGATAGTTCGAGTTGATGGACCTTCAACTCACCTAACTAAACGTGGAACACCAAGCATGGGTGGAATTGGAATTATTCTTAGTGCTGTTGCCTCTTACTTTGTTGCAAAGATGGCAAACGGTGAGCCACCTACCTATTCAGCTCTACTAGTTATGTTCATGATGGTTGGGCTAGGTCTAGTCGGCTTCATCGATGACTATCTAAAGGTTCGTGGACAAAACACAGCTGGACTAAAGGGTATCTACAAGATTGCTGGTCAAATACTTGTTGCCACTATCTTCGCTTGGGCATCTTTGCAGAACAAAGACATTTTTGGACTAACTCCTGCATCAACTGAAATTTCTATCTTCCGAGACACTGGATTTGATCTAGCAAAGATTGCTCCAGAGTCTTGGGGTGAGATTGCAATTTGGATTGGAGCAGCTGCATTCCTGTTCTGGATTTATTTACTTGTAGTAAGTGCATCAAATGGTGTGAACCTAACTGATGGAGCAGATGGTCTTGCTACCGGTTCCCTGATTATGTCTATCGGTGCTTTTGCGGTTATCGGTTTCTGGAAGTTCAACCAGGCCTGTGATGTAACTAACATCGCTCCAAACTGTTACAACACAAGAGACCCACTTGATCTAGCAGTAATTGCTGCAGCAATTGTTGGGGCACTCATCGGTTTTCTTTGGTTCAATACAAATCCTGCTCAAATCTTCATGGGGGATAGCGGTTCACTTGGTCTAGGTGGAGCGCTAGCAGCTCTTGCTATTCTTTCCCGCACCGAAGTTCTTCTGGTTCTAGTCGGTGGCCTATTCGCTATCTCTGCTGGTTCAGTTATCTTGCAGAGAAGCGTATTCAAGCTATCCAGAACATTCACTGGCACTCCAAGGAGAATCTTCCTAAACAGCCCGCTTCATCACCACTTTGAAGAAAAGGGTTGGAACGAAGTTACCGTAGTGGTTAGATTCTGGATAATTTGTGGATTGCTAGTTATGGCTGGAATTGGTTTGTTCTACGTCGAGTGGATTTATGGCTCGGTTGCATGAGCAAACTAGATCACCTCAAAAGTTGGCACTCTGATTGGAGTGAACTCAAGGCCGTAGTTTTTGGTATTGGTGTCAGCGGATTTTCTGTTGCCGATACTTTAAATGAGCTTGGTGCTTCAGTACTCGTGATCGCAGATAAAGCAGATGATAAGTCTCTCGATATTCTCGATGCATTAGGAATTGATGCATTGATTGGTCAAGACTCTGAAACAGTTGCACAAAGCTTTAGCGAATTTGGTGCTCAGTTGGTGGTCACCTCTCCAGGTATCAAGCCTGATAATGCGCTTCTAGATCAGGCAGGGGAAGCCGACATTGAAATCTGGACAGACATTGATCTCGCATGGCGAGTGAGGGACAAGTTTGGAAAACCTTCTCAGTGGATTTGCATCACCGGAACTAATGGCAAGACAACTGTCACGCAACTAGTTGAGCAGATGCTCCTATCTGCAGGCCTTAGAGCTGTTGCCTGCGGCAACATCGGTAAGCCAATTCTTGATGCAGTTAGGGACCCTGCAGAGTTTGAAGTTCTCGTAGTTGAACTAAGCAGTTTCCAATTGCACTATACGAACCATATTGAACCTCTAGCCAGCACAGTACTGAACCTCGCAGAGGACCACTTGGATTGGCATGGTTCAATGCAGGAGTATGGCAGGACCAAGGGAAAGATTTATAACAACACCAAGCTCTGCTGTCTTTACAACGTAGGTGACAAACAAACTTCTGAACTTTTAGCAAAGGCAACCAATACCGATGAGGCTCAAGCAGTTGGCTTCACAGTAAACACTCCAGCACCAAATGAAATCGGCTGGGTTGAAGATATTTTGGTTGATAGAGCCTTTGTTGATGATGCTTCTGAGGCACTTGAGCTTGCAACTCTGAGTGACCTTAATGAAAGCATCATCGTAAGCCCCCATCTAATGTCTAACATCGCGGCTGCTGCATCTCTTGCTAGAGCAGCAGGAGTGCAGCCTCATGAAATTGCCAGAGCACTTCAAGAGTTTCAGCTAGATCATCACCGCATTGAGCTTGTCTTGAGAAAAGATGGCATCGAATGGGTTGATGACTCAAAGGCAACTAACCCTCACGCAGCAGCAGCTGCACTCTCATCATTCGATTCAGTTGTTTGGGTAGTTGGTGGGCTACTAAAGGGAGTTGGCATTTCAGATTTGGTTGCTAAGTATTCTTCAAAACTAAAAGCTGCAATTGTTATTGGTTTGGACACAGAGCCAGTGCTAGAAGCATTAGCGAAGCATTCGCCTAACACTTTGGTGCATGAAGTAAAAGCTGAGCCAAGTCAAGTGATGACTGAAGCAGTTCGAATTGCTAAAGGTATTGCAACTGACGGTGATGCTGTTCTACTTGCTCCAGCAGCTGCGTCTATGGACCAGTTCAAGGACTATGCACACCGGGGGCAACAGTTTGCAGAAGCAGTACGTAAGGAAGTTCAGGGCTAATGGCAAATACAAAACAGGCAGTTAGGCGAAAGTCAGAACAAAGCTCAGGTTTGAAAACAAGCATCGCTGACTTTGTTAGAAACCCAATTCAATCTTCTATAACTTGGTTTGACAGCTACTTCTTGAACCAAACACCTTTGTTCTACAGATTGGCAATGCTAATTGTTTTTATGTTGGGTTGCGGTCTGGTTATGGTTCTAAGTGCTTCAAACGTGGTATCAATCAAGGCAACAGGAGATGCCTTCGCTGAGTTTAGATCACAAACTTACGCCGCAATTCTTGGGCTAGTCCTCATGATTTTTATATCAATGCGCACAGTAGCGCTCATCCAGAGGTTCTCAATGCTCTTTTGGGCAGGGTCAATTGCTTTGCAATTCCTTGTCATGGTTCCAGGTATTGGAAAGACAGTTGGAGGTAACACCAACTGGCTTGCCTTTGGACCTTTGACTCTGCAACCTTCTGAATTCATGAAGCTTGGAATCATCCTTGCTCTTGCTGTGAAGTTGAGTCCAAATCTCGATGAGCTATGGGATTGGAGGAAAGGTGCACTGCCGCTTGTACTCTATGGAATATTGCCTGCAGGTTTAATCTTTGCAAGTTCACAAGACCTTGGAACTACTTTGGTCATCATCGCATTTGTCGTAGCCCTTGCTTTCCTCATTGGGATGCCGATGAGAGATATAGGATTCATTGTTGCATCCGGTGCGGTATTAGCTTTTGGTTTCGCATTATCTAGTCAAAATCGTATGAATCGAATTTTAGCCTTCTTGGGGCAAACAGATTCAGTTGCAGCAGATACAAACTGGCAGACCGATAAGGCAGCTTGGGCCTTTGCATCGGGTGGTCTATTTGGCACTGGACTTGGTGATTCAAAGATGAAGTGGGGTTGGATTCCTGAAGTAGAGAACGACTTCATTTTCTCCGTTGTTGGAGAAGAAGTTGGGTTGCTTGGAGCTGTCGTGGTTTTGGTTTTGTTCTTCATGCTCGCTCGCTACATTCGTAGAGTGTCTTTGAACTCAACCACTACTTTTGGCGCAGTCGCAGTAACCGGCGTGATGTTGTGGATCACCATTCAGGCGTGCATTAACATCGCAGTTGTACTTGGATTGTTCCCGGTGATTGGTGTTCCTCTTCCTCTGTTCTCTAAGGGAGGATCATCAATGCTCGCGGTTCTTATGGCACTTGGTGTTGTGCTTGCTGTCGAGAGAGATCAAGACCGACCAATAAGAAGAGCACGCAAGAAATGACCAATTATCTTCTTGCCGGTGGAGGAACAGCAGGGCACGTGAACCCTCTGCTTTCTCTTGCAGATGAAATCATGGCTCAATCAGGGGAGCACAAAGTTTGGGCACTGGGCACAGTTGAAGGCCTTGAGTCAACACTGGTACCAGAGCGTGGCTATGAACTTCTCACAGTTCCAAGATTGCCAATGCCAAGAAAGATAAACACTTACCTCTTTAAGTTTCCTTCTTTGTTCTTGAAGTCAATTGCAACAGTCAAGCAATACATAAAGGAATACAAAATTGATGTTGTTGTTGGCTTTGGTGGTTACGCAAGTGCACCGGCATACAGGGCAGCAAAAGAACTAGGAATACCTTTTGTGGTTCATGAAGCAAATGCTCTGCCTGGCTATGCCAATCGAGTTGGAGCTAGAACCGCATCAGCGGTTGGTGTGACTTTTAGGAAAACAGATTTGCCTAAAGCTGTTCTAGTTGGAATGCCTCTTCGCAAAGAGGTTGTAGAGATTACAAAGACAGACATGAAATTTGAAGCAGATGTTTACTTTGGTCTTGATCCAAAACTAACCACCTTGCTTGTTACCGGCGGATCACTTGGAGCCAAGAGAATCAACGAAACTATTGATGCATCTAGGCAACTGCTAGAGGCTGCAGGTATTCAAGTTATTCACGTCGTTGGTAACAGGGCAGAATTGCCTGATTTGATTCAAGGTGGCTATCACCGACTTAGCTACTGCAACCGCATGGACTTAGCTTTAGCAGCAGCCGATTTCGCTGTTGCTAGATCAGGATCTGCAACAGTTAGTGAGTTGGCTGCAGTTGGACTTCCAGCTGTGTTGGTTCCATATCCAGTTGGTAATGGTGAGCAGAAGCTAAATGCAGCAGAGTTAGTTGAAGCAGGTGGAGCAGTCCTGGTTGCCGATGCTGAATTCACACCTGAGTATGTGAGATCACATCTAATTCCTCTGATTAGCAATGCCAAAGAACTTAAGAGTATGAGAGAGAAGGCACTCTCTGTTGGAGTAAGAGATGGCTCCGAACGCTTGCTTGAGCTGGTAAATGGCGTGTTGCTCGGCAAAGACTAGCCAGGCTTATTTAGTCTTAGAGAAATTAAGAGGATTTTATGACCATCAAACCGGATTTTAGCCAGGTAGTTCCAGAACACCTGGGGCACATTCACTTCATTGGTATTGGTGGATCAGGTATGAGTGGAATTGCTCGACTACTTATCCAATCCGGACACAAGGTAACCGGTAGCGATGTTAGAGACTCTGGAAACATAGAAGAACTTAGAAGACTTGGCGCTCATGTTGCCATCGGTCATGACGCAGCAAACTTAGGTGATGCTGACACGGTTGTTGTCACATCAGCTCTATGGCCGACTAATCCTGAGTATGTTTTGGCTCAAGAAAAGAAGTTACCAATCCTTCACAGATCCCAAGCCTTGAAGTACCTGACTACTGGCAAGAAACTCATTTCTATTGCAGGTGCTCACGGTAAGACAACCAGCACAGGAATGGTTGTAACAGGCCTTAGACAACTTGGTAAAGACCCAAGCTTTGTAAATGGTGGAGTTATTGCTGAATATGGTTCGTCAGCCGCATCAGGCTCCACAGACCTATTTGTGATTGAAGCCGATGAATCAGATGGCTCTTTCTTGCACTATCAAACAGCAGTAGCTCTAATCACTAACGTCGACCCTGATCACCTTGATCACTATGGATCGCTGGAAAACTTTGAAAAAGAATTCGCAAGGTTCGCTAACGGTGCATCTGACTTTGTCGCAATCAGTTCAGATGATGCTGGAGCAGTTCGAGTAACCAAACTGATTCAAGACAAGAGAGTCATTACCTTTGGTGAGTACGAGAGTGCTGATGTAAGAATCGTTAATCTTGATGCATCTGGTGCAAGGGTAAGTTTTGAGCTTTCCTACCTTGGAGAGAACTACTCAGCAACACTTCTGGTACCAGGCAAGCACAATGCCATAAACGCTGCAGGAGCATTCGCAGTTCTTGTAGGTCTTGGCCTTGATCCAAAGGCTTCATTGGCTGCAATCGCCACTTTCAATGGAACGCAGAGACGCTTTGAACTGCACGGTGAAGTTAGGGGAGTGAGGGTTTACGATGACTTCGCTCACCATCCAACCGAGGTACTGGCTGCTTTGAGTGCGGCCAGAGCAGTTGTTGGCTCAGGAAGACTAATCACTGTCTTCCAGCCACACCTTTACAGCAGAACTAGATTGTTTGCCAAAGAGTTCGCTGAAGCCCTTGCTCTAAGCGATGAAGTTGTAGTTCTAGATATTTATGCAGCTAGAGAAGATCCTGAACCTGGTGTGACTGGAGCTCTTATTGCCGATGCATATCGCGATCAAGAGAAGATGCACTATGTGCCACTTTGGGATGATGTCCCTGCTGCAGTAGCAGCAATTGCCCAGTCTGGTGATTTTGTTATCACTATGGGTTGTGGAGATGTGTACCGTCAGGTTCCAGGAATTCTAAAGGCACTTGAGGCATAGCTTTGGAGCCTTCAAAGAATCGATCTCGATACTCTAAACCTGTCCCAAGGGCTAAGGGTAAGACCGCTAAGCCAAAGATCAAGCCCTTAGTCAAAAAAGCAAAAAGCCCAGCAAAGCCTTCTCTCAAGAAGATTCGAGCCACTGCTTCGCTCCGCAGAGCAAAAGTAAAAGAAGTTAGAAGATTCACCAAAGAATCTCAAGTCAAGAAAATCTTTGTTCGTTCGATTCTGGGAGCGTTACTAGCTCTAGTTCTGTTCGTTCTTTCAACGATGTTCACTCCGATCTTGGCTGTGAACAAGATAACCATCATCGGAGAAAACAAGGTGCCTGAATCCAAAATTCAGGCAGCACTGAAGGACTATATCGGCAAACCCTTGCCGATGATAAGCAGTCAGAATGTTGCAGATGATCTAGCGAAGTTCAAACTCATCGAAAGCATTGCCGTGGTAAGCCAACCGCCTCATGAGCTCAGAGTAAAGATTGTTGAAAGAACTCCGATATCAATAGTCGTTTCTGATGGAGTTGGATTCCTGTATGACCCTTCAGGTATTCGATTGGGTGTTGCCAACGGTTCTGAGGAACTTCCAACCATCATCATTACCGGTGATCCAAAGACTTCTAAGAACTACACACAGGCCATCGACGTGCTTCTCGCTCTTCCTGCGTCACTTCTAGAGAAGATTGAATACATTCAAGCTAAAACTAGAGATAACGTGACCATGAGGCTTAGAGGTAACTACAAGCAAACAATCATCTGGGGTGATTCAACCCAGGCCGCATTGAAGTCAAGGGTTCTAAAAGTTCTTCTCTACAAAACACCTGCTCGAATACCTGCAACCTTCGATGTTTCCTCTCCAGAAACACCGAGCGTAATCCGTTAGCAAGTTCCAGACACACCCAAGGATTAGCGGGGGATTAGGCGCTTTACCGCTTAGTTTTTTGGCGCAGATGCATTTGGTGAATATCACTAACCTTCAACTTGAGGTTTAGGGTTTGCTAAATGTTGGACTAATCGAAGGAAGCACATGTCTGAAGCAGGTTTGAATAATTTTCTAGCGGTCATCAAGGTCGTCGGTGTTGGTGGTGCCGGTGGTAACGCGGTCAACCAGATGATTGAAAAGCAACTCCGTGGAGTTGAGTTCATCGCTATTAACACTGATGGTCAAGACCTATTGAAATCAGAAGCACATGTGAAGCTAGAAATCGGTAGCACCAGCACAAGAAGTCTTGGTGCTGGAGCTGATCCTGAAGTTGGTCGAAGAGCGGCTGAAGACCACGCTGAAGAAATCGCAGAGGTACTTCGTGGATCAGACATGGTATTCGTTGCTGCTGGTGAAGGTGGAGGTACAGGTACCGGTGCCGCTCCAGTGGTTGCAAGAATTGCTAAAGAGTCAGGTGCACTAACAGTTGGTGTTGTTAGCCGTCCATTTGATTTTGAAGGAAGGCGTAGAGCAGAAAATGCTCAAGTTGGTATCGATGCCCTTAGAGCTGAAGTCGATGCACTAATCATTGTTCCAAACCAAAGACTTATTGAACTAAATGATGCGGAACTAAGTTTCGTAGACGCATTCAGCATGGCGGATGAAATTCTTCGTGCTGGTGTTCAAGGTATCTCTGACCTAATTGTTGAAACAGGTCTTGTGAACCTGGACTTCGCAGACGTTAAGGCTGTTATGCAAGGAGCTGGTACTGCTCTAATGGGTATCGGAACTGCCAAGGGTGAAGATCGTGCGATGCGTGCAGCAGAGCAGGCAATCAATCACCCACTACTTGAGAACAGCATTGATAACGCACGTGGCGTTCTAATCCAGTTCTCAGCTGCTTCAAACATGAAGCTTGCTGAAATCAATGAAGCCTCAAGATTGATTCAGGAAATTGTTCACCCAAGTGCAAACATTTACTTCGGTAGCTCAATCAACGATGCTATGGGAGACGAAATCCGAGTAACAGTTATCGCTGCCGGTTTTGATGAGGTAACTCCAAGAACAGCCTCGAAGCCAAGCTCCTTCTCGGCAGCTAACTCTGGAGCGATTCCTATCGTGCCAACTCCTGCTTACGAACAAGAAGAAGTTCAGACTTCAACCATCTCTGGCGTACCGGCTTGGTTTGGAACATCTGACATTGAGCCAGAACAAGAAGTAGCCGAGCCTGTAAGAGAAGAACGTGCCTCAGAAGAGCAGAACCGTCCATTCAATTTTGAACAAAGAAGAAACAGTTCAAACTTTGATGACGGCATGGACATCCCTGATTTCTTGAAGTAAAGATCTTTGGAAGCCAACCTCGAAGAACGACTCAACTCAATTCATCAAAGAATTGATGCAGCAGCTAAGGCTGCTAACAGAAGTTCTGAAGAGATTGAACTGGTTGTTGTCACCAAGAATCATGGCTATGAATTAGCTCTTGAATTACTCAAATTAGGTGAAAGCCAGTTTGGTGAAAACAAAGATCAGGAAGCTTCTCCAAAGGCAGCTCAGGTTGCCGAGAATCTACCCTCTGGTCAAACTGCTCCCACTTGGCACTTTGTCGGGCAACTGCAAAGCAACAAGGTCAGATCTATGCTTTCCTACAGCTCTGTGTTGCATTCCCTAGATCGCGGTTCCTTGCTCAAAGAGTTAGCCAAGCAGCTAGCCAAGACCCCAGAGCAGACCCTTGAGGTCTTTATTGAACTCAACCTCACGGATGACCCAAATAGGGGCGGAGTTGAGCTTCAAGACCTTACCCACTTCACTGAACAGGTTCTGGCTGTGCCTCAACTGAAGTTATTGGGTGTTATGGGGGTGGCTGGCCTGGATGTCGAGCCAGCTGCGGACTTCGCCAGAATCTTGAAGGCAAGCCAGGAAGTGCAAACCCTTTCTAAGACGGCTACCTTCATCTCAGCAGGGATGTCAGCAGATTTTGAAGAGGCTATTGGCTTTGGTGCGACACACTTGAGAATAGGCACAGCAATTACTGGAAAGCGTTAGTTATTGGGTTTAACCTTGAAGAGTCGGGGTTTACCAAAGGAGACACTATGTCTAGTTTTACAAATAGTCTTAAGAACTTCCTCATGCCCTCAGCAGAGAAAGCACCAGCTAGCTCTGAATCAAGAGGATCTGCTCCTCGTGCAAGAGCTCCTAGACCGTCAAGACGTGGCAACGAAGTTGCAAGCATCGAAACTGTAACTCCTACTTCTTATTCAGAGGCAGGACTAATCGCAGAACTTCTTCGTGAAGGCACACCTGTGATTGTTAACGTCCACCTATTGAGCGATGGAGAGACCAGAAGACTTGTTGACTTTATGGCAGGGCTTAAAGCGGGTCTTCTAGGCGAGTCAAAGCGTGTGGCTGAGACTGTTTACCTTCTAGCTCCTTATGGCGTTGACATCGATCCTGACGCTGATGACGTGCTTGAAGCTGAAGGCGACCGCCTTATCGTTCGTCCATAGCCTGGAGTAGTTTTGTCGCAAATTGCTGTAATTCTTCTCAACGTTCTTGAGATCTTCCGAATCATCTTGCTTGCCCGAATCATTATTGAATGGGTGAGGGACCTAAACCCTAAGTTCAGACCAAAGGGAATTTTCCTAATATTGGCAGAACTCACATTTACCCTTACAGACTGGGTAATCAAGCCACTTTCCAAGGTAATCAAGCCTGTGAGGGTCGGTGGAGCCTACATAGACCTGTCAATTTTGGCCGTTTTCGTCCTGTTGATAGTTCTAGAGTTCCTGTTAAGAACACTCATCTAGTTTGCCGAGGTAGGGTAACCTTAACTTTTGTCCAAGACCACATGATTGTGTGGCAGAGAAGAATAGGGAGATTGCGATGCCGTTGACTCCAGAAGATGTCGTAAACAAGAGATTCCAGCCAACCAAATTCCGTGAAGGCTACGACCAGGATGAAGTTGATGACTTCCTAGATGAGATTGTCCTTGAGATGCGTCGCATTTCACAGGAGAACGAAGACCTAAGACAGCGTCTATTGGCAGCTGATGGTCGTTTGACAGAGCTTCAGAGATCTGGAGCGGGTCTGGTTCAGCAGGTCAACACCGCAGAAGCTTCAATTCCAGATTCAACAACAGATAATGAAGCCTTCCCTCAGGCAGCTGCTGACTTGAGTTCCTTCGAAGGAAACAACACCAACAACTTGTTACAGCTTGCTCGTAAGCTTCACGAAGAACACGTTCGCGAAGGTCTTGAAAAGCGTGATGCACTAGTTGCTGAAGGTCACGCGACAGCAGCAAGAATTGTTAGAGAAGCAGAAGCCCAACACAGAGCAGACATGTCAAGACTTGAGCAAGAGAAGGCTTTGGCAGAAAACGACCTACAGACACTTCGTAACTTCGAAAGAGACTACAGAGCGAAGCTCAAGTCATACATCGAAGGTCAGCTAAGCGATCTTGAGGCTGCTAACTCAACAGCACCTAAGACCTCAACAGGTCCTAACCAAATTGCCAACCAAACCTTCCAAATCTAATTAGTTGACTACTAGGCAGCCTTTCAACAAAGCGACCCTAACTTTTCTGGGTGTGGCGATTAGCATCATCACTCTAGATCAACTAACTAAATCATTGGCACTAGAGTTTCTTGAGCTGTACGAACCAGTTCCTGTAATTCCGGAAGTTCTGAACTTCACTCTGGCATTCAACGACAGGGCGGCCTTCTCCCTTGGTGGAGCAAACACCTGGGTATTTACCTTGCTAGCTTCTTTGGCTTGTCTTTTCTTGCTTTGGGTAGGTCCCAAGTTCAGAACTAAAGGTTGGTTATTGCTAGGTGGGTTTGCTCTCGGTGGAGTTGGTGGAAACCTAATCGACAGATTGTTTAGAGAACCAGGATTTCCTAACGGTCACGTAGTTGATTTCATTCAGATACCTTTCAACTTCCCGATATTCAATATCGCCGACATGGCAATTTCTTCAGCGGCTTTCCTAATTGCTCTTCGCATGGTTCGTGGAGATAAATTTGGTGGATCCAAGTGAATGAAGAGAAGTTAGTCCAAGTCACTGAAGGTCTAGCTGGTTCAAGAGCGGATGCCGGAATAGCAAAGCTTCTAGGAATGTCCAGATCAGCAGTTGCAGCAATGATTGAAGATGGACTGGTTCAGCAAAACGACCAAGTGATTTCCAAATCAGATTCTTTAGTTTCTGATGCTTTGCTGCGCATATCGCTTCCTAAACCAAAACCACCATTGGCTTTGGTCGCTGAAAATGTTGAAGGACTAAAAGTTGTTTATCAAGATCACGACATTGTTGTGGTTGATAAACCTGCAGGAGTAGCTGCCCATCCATCTGTTGGTTGGGATGGCCCAAGTGTTGGTGGAGCACTTCTTGCATTGGGTATTGAAATGTCAACCAGTGGAGTAGCTGAACGACAGGGAATAGTTTCTCGTCTGGATGTTGGAACTAGCGGTTTGATGGTTCTAACTAAAACAGAGATTGCCTATAGCAGAATGAAGCAAGCCTTCCGAGATCGAGTGGTGGATAAGACGTACCATGCACTAGCTCAAGGACATCCTGATCCGAGTGCTGGAACTATTGATGCACCTATCGGCAGACATCTAAAGCACGAGTACAAGTTCGCCGTAACCCAGGATGGAAAACCATCCATCACTCACTACAAAACACTAGAAGCATTCCAAGCAGCATCGCTATTGGAGATTGAATTAGAAACAGGAAGAACTCATCAGATTAGGGTTCATCTAGCTGCCTTCAAGCACCCGCTTGCAGGGGATAGCTTGTATGGCTGTGATGCAAAACTAGCTTTGAGACTAGGTCTTGAAAGACAGTGGCTACACGCAATGAAGTTAGGTTTTATCCACCCAACCAAGGGCGACTACGTTTCCTTTGAGAGTAGTTACCCTGCAGATCTTGCCCACGCCTTAGAGGTGCTTCGCACCACATAGCCTTTGGGCTGCGAGCCTGAAATAGTATGACAGCGGGTCAAGTTAGGCTATTTCCCCGAGCCACATAAACAAAAGATAAGTAAGTCAATGACATCAAGTAGCGATAACTTTGTGCACCTTCACGTGCATACGGATTACTCCATGCTTGATGGAGCAGCCAAGATTGATGAACTACTTGATAAAGCCGTTGACTTTGAAATGCCTGCCATTGCCATCACAGATCACGGTAATAACTTCGGAGCTTACGAGTTCTGGCAAAAAGCAACCAAAAGAGGCATCAAGCCAATCATCGGTATCGAAGCTTATCTAGCACCTGGTTCAAGACTTGATAAGAGCAGAACCTATTGGGCTGACGGTGGTGAAGATGACCTCTCGAAAGGTTCTTATTCTCACCTGACCATGCTGTCAACAGATAACGAGAGCATGATGAATCTCTTTAAGCTCAGTTCTCACGCTTGGTTAGAGGGTTATTACTTCCAGCCAAGAATGGATCGAGAGCTTCTTGCTAAGCACGCTAAGGGAATTATTGCTACCTCTGGCTGTGCTGGTGGGGAAGTGCAGACAAGACTTCGTTTAGGGCAATACAAAGAAGCTTTAGCAACTGCTGCTGAGTTCAGAGACATCTTCGGTAAAGAAAACTACTTCATCGAAATCATGGATCACGGGGCAAACGTTGAACGTAGATCATTTGAAGATCTAATCAAGCTCTCCAAAGACCTAGGTATTCCATTACTTGCTACCAATGACCTTCACTACACTGAACCAGGCCACGTGGAAGCCCAAGAGGCTCTTCTATGTCTTCAAACTGGAACTCAGATGAATGACGAGAAGAGATTCAAGTTTGATGGTGAAGGTTATTACCTGAAGAGTGCAAGACAAATGCGAGAGCTGTTTGCTGAATTCCCAGAGGCTTGTGACAACACTCTGCTGGTTGCAGAAAGATCAAACATCTCTTTTGAAGAGCGCAACCTCATGCCTAGATTTGAAGTTCCTGAAGGTCACACCGAAAGCACTTGGTTTGAGCAAGAAGTATTAGCTGGAATGAAGGCGCGCTTCGGCACCAACATTGCTCCTGAGTACCAAGAGCGCATTGCTTACGAAATTGAAGTAATCAAGAACATGAACTTCCCTGGATATTTCTTGGTTGTTGCTGACTTTATTTCCTGGGCTAGAGCCCAAGGCATCAGAGTCGGTCCTGGTCGTGGTTCTGCTGCGGGTTCACTTGTTTCTTATGTATTGGGAATTACTGCACTTGATCCAATCAAGTACGGTCTTATCTTTGAAAGATTCCTAAACCCAAGCAGAAAGAGCTTGCCTGATATCGATGTTGACTTCGATGATCGTCGTCGTGGTGAAGTAATCAGATACGTTACTGAAAAGTATGGTGATGACAGAGTTGCTCAGATCATTACCTACGGAACCATTAAGGCAAAGCAAAGTCTTAAAGATGCAGCAAGAGTATTGGGAATGGATTACTCGGTAGGTGAGAAGCTAACTAAGGCAATGCCACCAATGATTTTGGGTAAGGAAATGACTCTTCGCGAAATGGTCGAAGATCCAAAACTAAAGCCAGTTGCAGAAGTTGTAGTTGAAGAACCTAGTGACGAAGATTTTGAAGAAGAAACAATCGAATTTGAACCTGTAGTTATCGCTGCAGCTACTACTAGCTCCGACTCCAAGAGCAGATACAAGGAAGCCGCTGAGTTCAGAAAGATTCTTGAAGAAGATCCTGATGCTCGAAAAGTATTTGAACTGGCAAGAGGTCTTGAAGGTCTAAAGCGTCAGACAAGCGTTCACGCTGCAGGTGTCATCATGTCTGCAGTTCCTCTGATGGATGTGATTCCAGTCATTAGAAGAGACGATGATGGGGCAATAATCACCGCCTTTGCTCAGAAGCCTTGTGAAGATCTAGGGCTTGTGAAGATGGACTTCCTAGGTCTTCGAAACCTGACGGTGCTAGATAAAGCAATTGAGAATGCCTTATCTAACCGCGGTGAAACAGTTGTTCTTGAAGATCTTGACCTTGATGGAGATCAACTAACTTACGAGATGCTTTCTAGAGGTGAAACCCTTGGAGTCTTCCAGCTTGATGGTGGTCAGATGAGATCGCTTCTAAAGATTTTGAAGCCCTCTAAGTTTGAACACATCTCGGCAGCTATCGCTTTGTATAGACCAGGACCTATGGGTGTTGGTTCTCACACTTCATACGCTCACCGTAAGAACGGTAACGAGCAACCAACTTCAATTCATCCAGATCTTGAAGGTCCACTGTCTGAGATCCTCGATCCAACCTATGGCTTGATTGTTTATCAAGAGCAGGTAATGGCGGTAGCTCAGAAGGTTGCTAACTTCTCTCTGGTTCAGGCGGATGCTCTGCGAAGTGCTATGGGTAAAAAGCTTAAAGATGTACTAGATGAACAAAAGGCAAGCTTTGCTGCCGGCATGAAGCAAAACGGGTTCAGTGATGTTGTTGTAGAAACTCTTTGGGGAACCCTGTTGCCATTTGCTGACTATGCTTTCAACAAAGCACACAGTGCTGCCTATGGAGTTTTGTCTTACTGGACTGCATACATGAAAGCAAATTTCCCGCAGGAATACATGGCAGCTCTGCTGACTTCAGTTAGAAGTTCTAGAGATCGTCTTGGAGTGTACCTAAGCGAAGCAAGAAGATCAGGAATTCAAGTTTTAGCTCCTGATGTAAACGACTCAATTGCAGACTTTAGAGCTGTTGGTAAAGACATTCGTTTTGGTTTGGAAGCTATCCGAAATGTAGGTCTTGGTGTTGTTCAAGAAATCGTTAGAACCAGGGAAACTGAAGGAAGATTCGAATCCTTCCAGGATTTCGTGTCTAAGGTCCCTGCATCTGTATGCACTAAGAAAGTGATCGAATCACTTATCAAAGCAGGAGCATTCGATTCGTTTGGAGTTTCAAGAAGAGCTCTGTTTGAAGCGCACGAGGAAATCATTGCCGCTGAAATTAAGGCAAAGAAATCTAAATCAACAGGCGACAGCGATTTGTTTGGAGATTTTGATTCAGAAGAGACTAGCTACAAGATTGCCAACCTTGCAGAGTGGCCTCAACGTCAGCTCCTGAGCTTAGAGCGAGAGATGCTAGGGCTATACGTCAGTGCTCATCCACTGCAAGGAGCAGAGAGCAGACTTCGCAGTAGCGCAACAGAAACCATCGATTCATTCATTTCAAGAACCAACTTCGTAGACACAGAAGCAGTGACTCTTGCTGGATTGATTACTGCTGTTGAAGTCAAGACAGCACGTAAGTCAGGAAACATTTATGCGAACCTGACAATAGAAGATCTTGAAGGTGAAGTCACCCTAATGATCTTTAATAAGACCTATCAAGAACACATTGACAAGTTGAACATAGATACCATGGTTGCCATCCGAGGCAAGATGCGTCCAAGAGATGATGGTTTCTCACTAAATGTTTACGACATTAGAGTTTTGGAAAAAGAAGAATCTAACTTTGTTGGCCCTTTGAAGATCAGCATCCCAGAACATCTAGCCACAAATAAGAATGTTGAAATTTTGGATGGAATCTTCAAGAGATACCCAGGTCAAACTGAAGTTCAACTACTTATGAAATCAAGTACTGGTGTCACGCCTTACAGATTGAAGCACAAAGTATTTGTTGGCGATGCACTAATTTCCGAAGTCAAGCAACACTTCGGAACTTCAGCTTTGGATAACTTAGTTGAACTCTCTGAAGTTCATAACGAAGAAGGGCTAGAGCCTATCGCCGGGGATAACGTAGCCCCTTTGGTGGTAGAGCAAACTGGGGAGCTCTTCGGCCAATAGGCCTTCAATAATCTCAACAACGATGACAGCATTTGCTGCCACCTCGTGTCTTTCAATTATTCTTCCGATAAGAACAGCATTCACGTTATTGAAAATGGCAAGTCCAGTTTTTTCATGAACGAACCAGTCATTATCTAAAAATCTCTTGGTGTGATCTTGGCTCATCTTTTGTGCAAGTTGCAGTGAAGATTCATTGAGCATTTGAATTGACACAAAATCAGAAGATTTCAAAGCTGGCCAGCTACTTGCTCCTCGAGCAACGTTAAACGTTGCTAGTGCTGGGTCTGACCCAAGAGAAGTGACTGAAGTAGCGGTGAAGCCAACAGGAGCTCCATCGACACCATTTAGCGTTACGACGCAAACACCCGAGGCGTGACGTCTAAATGCCTGCTTTAGGGCTTCGGTGCTGTTTGGGATGATTTCCATTGCTTTACTTTCTTGTCCGAGTTCAAGGTTAACCTAGCCGAGACGAAGTTGAATGATTCTTCAAAGAGTTATCCTAAAATAGAGCAACTAACAGGAAGTTTTCGCTTTGAGTAATTTGATTAGATTTTTAGATCTCAGTAACAGCGAAATTTCTGCTGACAAGATTTTGCAGAACATCCCAAGAGCTTCCTTGGATTTAGATTCAGCAGTTGAAACTATTCGTCCTCTTGTTCAAAAGATTCGTACAGGCGGTTCTAACGCCATAAAGGCTATTGCCAAGGACATTGATGGAATTGACATTGAGCCAATTCGAGTTTCTGAAGCTGAACTTGAAACTGCTCTGGCTAACCTTGAGCCGAATTTGAGGTCATCACTTGAAATTGCGATTGAAAGAGTTAGAAAAGTTGCAATTGAGTCGATACCTAATGGTTTCTCAACAGAACTAGCACCTGGGGCAACAGTTTCACAAAGGTATCAACCAGTTGATTCGGTTGGTCTCTATGTTCCAGGCGGTAAGGCTGTGTATCCATCGAGTGTGATCATGAATGTAGTTCCTGCAATTGCTGCAGGTGTGAAGAAGATAGCCATTGCAACCCCTGGCCAAGCCGCTTTTGGTGGCAGACCACACCCAACAGTGCTTGCTGCCGCTGAACTTCTGGGAGTTAGGAATGTCTACACAATCGGAGGCCCAGCAGCTGTCATAGCTTTCGCCTACGGAGTGCCTGAAATTGGTTTGGAACCAGTGAATCTGGTCACAGGACCTGGAAATGTCTATGTGGCAGCCGCTAAGCGAATGCTAAGAGGCGTTATTGCCATCGATTCGGAAGCTGGACCTACCGAGATTATGGTTCTAGCCGATGATTCAGCTAATCCTGGCTTTGTGGCAGCTGATCTGATTTCCCAGGCGGAACACGATGAGCTTGCTGCAGCAGTGTTGGTTTCAGACTCTAGAGAATTCATCGAGAAGGTGGCTGTAGAGCTTGCTAAGCAGGTTGAAGCAGCACCAAACAAATCAAGGATTTTGGAGGCTCTGAAGGGCCAACAGAGCGCTTTGGTGCTGGTTAGAGACATGGATGCGGCTGCCAAGGTGGCAGATTTCTATGCCACCGAGCACCTGTCGATCCAAACCAGACAAAATAGCCAGCTCGCAAGCCAGATATCCAATGCTGGAGCCATTTTCTTGGGAAGTTTCTCACCAGTTTCTTTGGGGGATTACCTAGCTGGCTCTAACCACGTGCTGCCTACTGGTGGGCAAGCTAGATTCGGCTCAGGTTTGGGTGTACACACGTTCCTAAGGCCTCAACAGGTCGTCGAATACAGCGAAACAGCCTTGTCAGAGGTCTCAACTAACGTAGTCGCTATCGCAGATTCAGAGGGCTTAGAAGCTCACGGTGAAGCGATAAAAATCCGTTTTCAGTAAAAAACCAAGACTTTTCTTTTGTAACAAAAAGGTTAATTCTTTGGTTGAAGGTTAGGGTTTTTGGGCTTAAACCTTGATTTATTAGGGCAACACGCCGACAAATACAAATACAGGCAAGAAAGTCACCCAAACCACAAGATATAGGGACGGGAAACGTAAATATCACCACATCTTGTGTGTATATTGGTTTCTCTACCCAGTAAAAAATGGTCGAAATACCCTACAAAAGGAGGAAAACATGCACTGTCCATTCTGTCGCTATGCGGACTCCAGGGTAATGGATTCAAGGACTACAGACGATGGCAGCTCGATTCGCCGCCGTAGACAGTGCCCTGAGTGCGGATCTCGGTTTTCAACTACTGAAACCTCGAGTCTTTCGGTAGTTAAGCGCGGGGGAACCACAGAACCGTTTAGCCGCGACAAAATCGCCAACGGTGTCAGAAAAGCTTGCCAGGGTCGTCCTGTTAGCGAAGCGGATCTGGCCATGCTTGCTCAGACAGTAGAAGAGACAATTCGAGCTACCGGAGCGGCCCAGGTTGAGGCTCAAGAGGTTGGTTTAGCCATTCTTGGACCACTAAGAACCCTTGATGAAGTGGCGTTCATGCGTTACGCAAGCGTCTATCAGGGCTGGGAAACATTAGAAGATTTCGAAGCAGCAATAGCTGTGCTCAAAGTTGAGCGCGAAAACCAGGTTTCGCAGTCGACCTAGTCGAATGCGATTACAAAACATAAACAAGTTAAAAAACTAAAAGAAAGGCAACACAATGACCGATACATCGGCTTACACTGACGCTGGTGCGGCTCAGGGGAGAAAAGGGCTCAAGATTGAGCGTATTTACACCACAGAGGGCGTTCACCCATACGACCAGGTTAACTGGGAGTTCCGTGATGTAGTTCAGACCAACTGGAAGACTGGCGAAACCATCTTCGAACAGCGTGGCGCTGAATTCCCGGAATTCTGGAGCTTGAACGCTTCAACAATCGTGACCACAAAGTACTTCCGTGGTGCACTAGGAACAGCCGCACGTGAATTCAGCCTTCGTCAGCTGATCAACCGTGTTGTCTTGACTTACACACAGGGTGGACGTGACCACGGTTACTTCGCTACTGAAGAAGACGCAACAATCTTCGAGCACGAACTAACCTTCATGCTTCTAAACCAGGTGTTCGCGTTCAACTCACCAGTGTGGTTCAACGTTGGTACATCAAGCCCACAGCAGGTTTCAGCTTGTTTTATCTTGTCAGTGGATGACTCAATGGAATCAATTCTTAACTGGTACCGCGAAGAGGGAATGATCTTCAAGGGTGGATCAGGTGCAGGTCTAAACCTTTCACGTATCCGTTCTTCAAAGGAACTTCTACGTTCATCAGGTGGTTCAGCTTCAGGTCCTGTTTCATTCATGCGTGGTGCTGATGCATCTGCAGGAACAATCAAGTCTGGTGGTGCAACACGTCGTGCAGCGAAGATGGTTGTTCTAGATGTTGATCACCCAGACATTGAAGAATTCGTAGAGACCAAGTCTCGCGAAGAAGACAAGATTCGCGTACTACGCGATGCTGGTTACGACATGGAGCTTGGTGGCAAGGACATCAACTCTGTTCAGTACCAGAACGCAAACAACTCAGTTCGTGTGAACGAAGAGTTCATGACAGCTGTTGAGCGTGGCACAAACTTCGGTCTACGTGCTCGTACAAACGGTGAAGTTATTGAAGAAGTAGATGCTCGCGAGCTATGGGACAAGATTGCCTATGCTGCATGGGCATGTGCGGACCCAGGTATCCAGTACGACGACATAATCAACGACTGGCACACAACTCCAGAATCAGGTCGCATCACAGCATCTAACCCATGTTCTGAGTACATGCACTTGGACAACTCATCATGTAACCTAGCGAGCTTGAACCTGTTGAAGTTCTTGAACCCAGACGGTTCATTCGACAGCGAGAAGTTCACAAAGGCTTCAGAGCTGATCATCACTGCAATGGATATCTCAATCTGTTTCGCGGATTTCCCAACCGAGAAGATTGGTGAGACCACACGTGCTTACCGTCAGCTAGGTATTGGTTACGCAAACCTTGGTGCATTACTTATGGCAATTGGTCTACCTTACGACAGCACAGAAGGACAGGCTCTAGCAGCTGCAATCACATCTTTGATGTCAGCAGCTTCTTACCGTCGTTCAGCTGAACTTGCTGGTGTTGTCGGTCCTTACGATGGCTACCTACAGAACAAGCCAGGTCACGACCGCATCATGCGTAAGCACGAGGCAGCAAACGCGAACCTACGTTCAATCTCAGAGGTTGACCGTTCAGTTCTAGAGCACGCAACTCGTCAGTGGGCACTAAACACTCAGATTGGTGCATCAAACGGATGGCGTAACTCACAGGCTTCATTGCTTGCTCCTACCGGAACAATCGGATTCATGATGGACTGTGACACCACAGGTATCGAGCCTGACTTCTCACTAGTGAAGTACAAGAAGCTCTCAACCGGTGGTTCAATGCAGATTGTTAACCAGACAATTCCATTCGCATTGCACAGACTTGGTTACTCTCAGGAGACCATCGAAGCAATCATCGATCACATCAGCACAAACGGACACGTTGTAGACGCACCTGGCCTAAAGGCAGAGCACTACGCAATCTTCGATACAGCTGTTGGTATCCGCGCGATTGAGCCAATGGGTCACGTGAGAATGATGGCTGCAGTTCAGCCGTTCCTATCAGGTGCGATCTCAAAGACTGTAAACATGCCAGAGACTGCAACCATCGAAGAAGTCAAGGAAATTTATTTCCAGGGCTGGAAGTATGGTCTAAAGGCTCTAGCAATTTACCGTGACAACTGTAAGGTTGGTCAGCCTCTTAGCGATGCTAAGGCAAAGGTTGAAGAGAAGGCTGCACCAGCTGAAGCTAACCCAGTTCAGCTATCACACCCAGTGCGTAAGCGTCTACCTAAGTCACGTCCTTCATCAACCACCTCATTCACTGTTGGTGGAGCAGAAGGTTACATGACTGCAGGTACATACCCAGATGGTGTTCTAGGTGAAGTATTCCTAAAGCTAGGTAAGCAGGGATCAACTCTTGCCGGTGTTATGGATGCATTCTCTATCGCAGTTTCAATTGGCCTCCAGTACGGTGTGCCACTAGAGACTTACGTACAGAAGTTCACCAACGTATCATTCGAGCCAGCAGGTTTGACTGATGACAAGGACATCCGTATGGCTAAGTCATTGATGGACTACATCTTCCGTCGTCTAGCAATTGACTACCTACCAACTGAAACTCGTCAGGCATTGGGCATCAACACCGCTTCAGAGCGCACAGCAACTCTTGATGCTGGTTCATACCCTGCTATCGCTGAGTCACCTGTTGAAGCAGCTGCAGTTGTTGAAACCCCAGTTGTAATCGAACTAAAGGTTGAAGAAGTTCACACCGAGTCCGCTCGTCAGGTTCACTCTTCAGCTGAACTGTTTGACATGCTGCAGGGAACCGAATCTGATGCACCTCTTTGCTTCAGCTGTGGAATCAAGATGAGACCTTCGGGCTCATGCCACGTCTGCGAAGGTTGTGGATCAACAAGCGGTTGCAGCTAAATCTAAACTGAGAATGGGTCGACTTCAAAACTGAAGTCGACCCATTTCCATTTCCGCCTATTAGTCGAAGGTAAAGGTAACCTAAGAGAATGATTTACCCAACGCTCTTTCGCCTATTCCTCTCCAGACTAGATCCTGAAACAGCTCATCATCTAGGGATGTTTGCAATTAGAGCGGCATCAGTTATTCGCCTCACAAAATTGTTGCCGAAGATCAAGAGCACCAGAGTGGAAGCGATGGGTTTGAGCTTCGAAGGGCCTTTTGGTTTAGCAGCTGGCTTTGATAAGAACGCAATTGCAATTAGAGCTTTAGGGGAGATTGGCTTCTCACACGTTGAAATCGGAACAGTAACTGCAATCCCGCAGTCAGGTAATGATGCCCCTCGTCTCTTTCGGTTAAAGAAAGACCGAGCACTAATCAACCGTATGGGTTTCAACAACGACGGAGCAGAGGTTATTGCCAAGCGTTTAGAAAAACTTCGATCTTCAAAGCAGAAGCTTCCAGTCATTGGAATCAACATTGGTAAGAGCAGAGTGGTTGATGTAAAAGATGCTGTTGCAGATTATGAAAAGAGTGCAGCACTTCTAGCTCCTTACGCTGACTACATTGCAGTCAACGTCTCCTCACCTAACACTCCAGGATTGCGATCCCTTCAAGAGGTAGCTTCACTTCGCCCAATCCTTAAGGCAGTTATTGCTAAGTCTCTGGGTAAGCCAGTACTTGTGAAGATTGCTCCTGATCTTGCCGATGAGGACATTATTGAAGTTGCCAATCTTGTAAAGGAGTTAAATCTTGCTGGAGTGATTGGTACCAACACAACTATTTCGAGAGAGAACCTTCAGACTTCAGGGTCAGATGTTGCAACCATGGGTGCTGGAGGTTTATCAGGTCCGCCACTTAATGAACGTTCGTTAGAGGTGCTGAAAGTACTTCGCAAAAACCTAAACGCCAACCAGGTTGTCATCTCTGTTGGTGGTGTTGAAACTCACGAGCAACTGTTACAGCGATTAAATGCAGGTGCAAATCTGGTTCAGGGTTACACCGGTTTTGTTTACCTAGGCCCACTATGGGCTAGGGCAGTCAACAAAAACTAAACTAGGCGAGTTTCTGGAGCTTTAGTTTCACGAGGATCGGTCACAGCAATAGGAGCCATGAGCTCAGTTACCTTGTCCATGATTTCCTTCGGAATCTCAACTCCAACAGCACCTAGGTTGCTGGTGATCTGCTCAGGAGTTGTTGCTCCAACAATTGCACTTGAAACGTTCTTGTTCTGAAGAACCCAAGCCAATGCAAACTGAGCCATAGTAAGTCCTAGTTCATCCGCAAGCGGCTTCAACTGCTGCACTCTAGTTAGAACATCGTCGGTAAGAAGTTTTTGAATGAAGCTGTTTACTTTTTCATTCGAAGCTCTTGACCCGGCTGGAACTGGCTGACCAGGTAAGTATTTACCGGTTAGAACACCTTGAGCCATAGGAGACCAAACAATCTGGCTAACACCAAGTTCTTCACAAGTTGGGATTACTTCAGCTTCAATAACTCGCCACAGCATTGAGTACTGAGGCTGGCTTGAAATTAGTTGGAAGCCCATCTGTGTTGCTAGTTTGTGGCCAGCACGAATCTGTTCTGCATTCCATTCTGAAACACCGATGTAAAGAGCTTTACCTTGGCGCACGATGTCAGCAAATGCCTGCATAGTCTCTTCT
The DNA here is from genome assembly GCA_044373385.1 of Rhodoluna sp. Classification (GTDB taxonomy): domain Bacteria; phylum Actinomycetota; class Actinomycetes; order Actinomycetales; family Microbacteriaceae; genus Rhodoluna. Next base: position 121,602 of record JBILQF010000002.1, on the reverse strand, counting down.
AGGGGAGTCTCTACGTCGTATCTGTGTGCTTGGTAAAGATCTACGTAATCCATTTGCAAGCGCTTTAGAGAACCGTTGATTGATTCCATGATGTGTTTACGGGATAGACCTGTGTCGTTAGGCATGCGCTCTGCTACGGGCCAATAAACCTTTGTAAACACTTCTAGACCTTCGCGTCGGTGTCCTTTAAGAGCATCACCTAAAACAGTCTCAGCTGCTTGGTTAGCGTAAACATCTGCGGTATCGAAAGAAGTGATTCCACCTTCAATAGCCGCCTTCACTGTTGCGTAAGCTGCATCGTTTTCAATTTGGGTTGCGTGAGTTAGCCAGTTTCCATAGACCAACTCGCTGACCTTGAAACCACTATTGCCTAGATAACGATGTTTCATTTCTCTCCTTATAAGTTGATACGTGAATGCTAGCCCAATAAACGTCTAGCGAGATCTTCTATTTTTGAATGCAAGGCTGGAACTTGGGCTTCGTGTTCAGGTTTCATCAATACGCTTCGGAGAATTCTCGCAGCACTTCGGTCATTGGTCATTTCAATCCCACGTAGCTTTAGTTGATCCGCTTGGACTAAATATGTCGCGACATGGACTTGATCTTCTCTTGGGCCTTGACTTGCCTGGAGAAGAATCTGATGGGAGACCTCGTCCAATTCAGACATAGTCTTTGATCTTGGCAAGTAAGTGACGATGTCAAGCTCAGGCTGTTGGAAAGGCAAAAGCACTTCTGAGGTTTTTAGCTTTTCATGCCAAGCTACTGCCGCGTTTCTAGTTGCGGTCAGAACTGACCCCAGTCCTTGCTCCGTTAGCGGAAACAGTTTTAAGGTTGCCCAGATTGCCGCAGCAGATGCACCAGCTCTTGAACATTCAAGTTGAATTTCGCCAAAATGCAAATCATCAGAAATGAAATATGTGTAAGGGGAGTCGTGCTTATAGAACTTTCCTATCGATACATCCTTGAAGAATACAGCGCCACTTCCGTAAGGCTGCAAACCATGCTTGTGTGGGTCCACAACGATTGAATCTGCGTCCTTAAGTGCCGCAAAGTGTCTTGCGGTTTCCGGAGTCAGATGGTTCGCCGCAATTAATTTGAAGAAACCTCCATAAGCAGTGTCCACATGAACACGAGCCTGATACTGACGGGCAAGAGAAATGATGTCAGCAAGGGGATCCACTGCGCCAAGCCCAGTGGTGCCAAGGGTTGCAACAACAGTGCCGATGGAACCGGTTTTCAATTGCGTCTCTAAGGCATCAAGGGACATTCTCCCGTCTGCCTCGGTTGGAATAGAAACGTTTGTTGTTCCTAGTACCTCGGACATTCTTGAATGGGTGTAATGAGCATCTGCGGAATGAGCAATCTTCTTGGAAGGTTGTAGTTCACGCGCAATCCAGAGTGCCTCTAGATTTGCGGTAGTTCCGCTCCAAGTTAGATGCCCGAGAAATTCATCTGGATATTCAAACATCGCAGCCATCTGCTTCAGAACATCTCGTTCCATTTCAGTTGTTGCAGGTGAGGCATCAATCGAATGGTTGTTTGGGTTGAGCATCATTGTTGCGAGATATGCTGCAATTGCTACCGGGTGAGGAGCTTTAAGCATTTGAGCTGCATAGTTTGGATGAAAGTAAGGAAAGTTGTTTTCTAATCGGTCGGTTAGCTCTCTGAGAACAGATGATGCCTCGTTTTGACTCTTTCGCACACTCTCGTGTTCTTGAAAAGAACCGTAAGTGTCTTTAAGCTCCTCTATGGAAGCTACCACCTGTTGGATAAGGTCAGGTAAGTGAATTGTTTTTTCTTCGGCCACAGCTAACTCCTTTGTGAACTTGTGGTTCCTATTTCGAGGTAATTTAAGCGCTATTGCTTTTTGCGTCGCGGTGCTGGTTTTGGAATTCTTAATGGGCGGGGCTGCATACCTCTAGTAAAGACATAAAACCAGGTACCCTTTTGCATCTTGGTAGTCGCTCCAAGCTTTTCCTTGATTCGATTACCAATAAGTTTGTGCATCAAAGTTGCTTCAATGCTGACTACCACTAAAGCAATGATCATTACAAACGTAATGATGGTGTTAGCTGCGGCTGGTGTGACAGAAGTAACCAATAGGAACACCACCATAAGAGGCATTAGACCTTCAATGATGGTGTAGCGACCATCAATAATCTCACGAGCAATCTTGCGCTGCGGTCCTTGGTCTCTACCCAAAAGGTATTTCTCATCGCCGGCCATCATGGCAGCTCTAGCCTTTAGTCGGGCGTCTCTTTGCTGAATTTTTGCAGCGGCTCTAGCCTCTTTGCTTTTGTTGCCGACCAGTGGCTTTATGTTGGCAGCTTCACGCTCTTTGCGTGTTGGGGTTGCTCGGCCTTTACCTTGGGTCTTTGATCCAAGATCTTTTTTCTGGTCGCTCATTTATGTCCTTCGTTTTGGGGCTCGTGTGATTTAGATTACTCACATGACATTCTCTATTACTAAGACTAGTTCTCAATCCATGACACCCGATGCCGACCTTGCTAACAAGGTTAGAGAGCAAGTGGACGCAGATTTCTCTCAACGCGTGGCTACGCTAGGCAAGCTGGTCCGTATTCCTGGCATTGCTTGGGAAGCTTTTGATGAAGCTGATCTAGCTAGAAGTGCTGAGGCTGTGGCAGAACTATTTATAAACTCAGGTGTCTTCGAAACTGTTGAGATTAAGAGTTCGGTAGTTGATGGAAAGGCAGGAGCTCCAGCGGTTCTTGCATCAAGACCTGCCAAAAACGGTCGACCACACGTTCTTCTATACGCTCACCACGATGTCCAGCCTCCAGGAGATGCATCGCAATGGCTAACTCCAGCATTTGAACCAACTGCTAAAGATGGTCGAATCTATGGACGAGGTGCTGCAGACGATAAAGCTGGAGTCGTAGCCCATTTGACAGCAATCGAGACCCTAAAGGCCATTGCTGGAGATGATTTTGACCTAGGTATTTCAATCTTTATCGAAGGTGAAGAAGAAGCTGGATCTAGAACCTTCAGGGCTTTCCTTGATGAAAACAAGGACAAATTGGCTGCCGATGTGATTATTGTGGCGGACTCTATGAACTGGTCCCCAGAGGTTCCTGCCCTCACAGTTAGCCTTCGAGGCATGGTTTCGCAGGAATTCACCATCAGGACCATGGAGCATGCAGTGCATTCAGGCATGTTTGGTGGAGCAATTCCAGATGCCATTCTGCCTATGATAAAAGTTCTTGCATCCCTCCACGATGACAAGGGAAATGTAGCTATTGAGGGACTAAAGACCTACAAATTCGAGGATTTGCCATACACAGATGCCAATTTGAGAGCTGATAGCAGTCTTTTGCCTGAAGTTAGCCAGATTGGCGAGGGCGGCATCATGGACCGAATCTGGGGTAAGCCAGCTCTGACTATCATCGGGATTGATGTTCCCTCGGTAGCTATGTCCTCGAATACCTTGCTACCGACAGCCTCCGCCAAAGTCAGCTTGAGAATCGCTCCGGGGCAGGATCCAGATGAGGCTTTAGACCTTCTTCAATCCCATATTGCGAAGAATGTGCCATTTGGTGCTGTTTTGGAGCTCGGTTTGACCGAAACAGGCAAGCCATTTATGGCAGATACCTCTGGCTGGGCCCAAGAATTGGCTAAAAACAGCCTGGAAGCAGCTTTTGGCAACCCAATGTTAGAGATTGGCATTGGCGGTTCCATCCCTTTTATTGCCGATTTGACCGAGGTTTTCCCTAATGCCCAAATATTGGTTACAGGGGTGGAAGATGCCGATTCTAGGGCACATAGCCCTAATGAGTCAGTCCACTTGGTCGGGCTCAAGAATGCCATGGTTGCTGAGTCGCTATTCCTGCTACTTGGCAATGATTTGAAGTCTGAATAGCCCAAAACAGACATTTGAAGGCTTAGAATTAGGACCTAATAGGAGAGTGAAATGACTGAAACAATGGCTCACGGGCTTGAAATCACTGATGCAGCAAGAGCAGAACTACTTAGACACATCGAATCAGCTGATGTTAGCGATCTAAATGAAGGCGAAAAACTTCGCCTACGTGTTGAGATCAAAGTCGGTGGTTGTGCCGGATTCCAGTACCTACCATTCATTTTGACCCCTGAATTGCGTGAAGATGACCTAATCAAGGACTTTGCTGGGGTAGAAGTTGTTGTCGACAGCATGACAGCTCCTTATATTTCTGGAGCTACTTTTGACTTTGTCGACACTTTCCAGAAGCGTGCGTTCGAAATTGACAATCCAAACAGCCAGGGCAGCTGTGCCTGTGGATCTTCCTTCAGCTAAATCTCATCGGCCATGCTTTCCCTTTAGTTTTGGGGTGTTATGGCGTTGGTGGCTTCAATTAACACATAAACTTGGTTTATAACGAAACGATATTGAAGGATCGATTTTGCTTCCAAAACGTAGAAATAGATGGGCTGCAATCCCGCTATTTGCTGTTCTAGTTGCCTCTTTGTCAGGCTGTACATCATACGAATTCTCAAGAGGGTGGCTTCCAGGCGTAACTGGCGTAACCAACCACACAGAGCGAGTAGTTTCCCTGTGGGCAGGCTCTTGGGTCGTTCTTTATGCAGTGGGGCTCATCGCTTGGGGACTGATGTTCTGGGCAATTATCGTTTATCGTCGCCGCAAGGGTGACACCGAGATCCCACCTCAGCTGCGTTACAACATGCCAATTGAGGCACTGTTCACAGTCGTACCTTTGATTTTGGTACTTGGATTCTTTGCTCTAACTGCAAGAGACATAGCTGAAATTGAAAAGCCTGTTGCCAGCGATTACAGAATTGAAGTAGTTGGAAAGCAGTGGTCTTGGGACTTCAACTACACCAATGACAATGTCTATGACTCGGGAATTCAGCTTCAAGCTGTAACTGAAGAGGCTGAAAAAGAGCTTCCAACACTTTACTTACCAGTCAACAAGACAATTCAGTTTGATCTAGTTTCTAGAGACGTTATTCACTCATTCTGGGTAATCGACTTCCTTTATAAGAAGGACGTCTTCCCAGGAAAAGTAAACAAAATGTATTTGACTCCGCAAGTTATTGGCACTTACAAAGGTAAGTGTGCAGAGCTTTGTGGAGAGTTCCACTCAATGATGCTTTTCAACGTGAAGGTTGTTTCTCAAGAGGATTATGACGCTCGTATGGATGAGTTGGCGAAGATGGGTAACGTTGGGCAACTGAACGCAAATCCAAATGACCCAGACAACATCAACAGAAACAAGAATCTTCCAGGCAACAAACCAAAGAGTGAGGGCTAGTAGATGGCACAGCCAGCAAAACCAGGCAAAGGTCGCATAGTCGTCGATTGGTTGACCACAACTGATCACAAGAAAATCGGTTACCTATATCTTGGTACTTCATTTGTTTACTTCATGATTGCTGGAGTTATGGCTCTCTTGATCAGGGCTCAGCTTGCAATGCCAGGTTTGACGATCGTTCAAACTAAAGAACAGTACAACCAGCTTTTCACAATGCACGGAACCATCATGCTTTTGATGTTTGCAACTCCGCTGTTCGCTGGTTTCGTAAACGTTTTGATGCCAGTTCAGATTGGTGCTCCTGATGTTGCTTTCCCAAGACTGAACGCAATTGCTTATTGGTTCTACTTCTGGGGATCATTCATTGCTGTTGCAGGTTTCTTTACTCCTCAAGGTGCAGCATCATTTGGTTGGTTTGCTTATGCACCGCTATCGAATACGACATTCTCTCCTGGACTCGGTGGAGATCTATGGGTGTTTGGTCTAGCTCTTAGCGGTTTTGGAACAATCCTTGGTGGTGTGAACTTCATCACAACCATCATCACCATGCGTGCACCAGGTATGACTATGTTCCGTATGCCTATCTTCACTTGGAACGCACTAGTTACTTCAATTCTTGTAATCATGGCGTTCCCACCTCTAGCTGCAGCCCTGTTCGCTCTAGGTGCAGATAGAAAATTCGGTGCTCACATCTTTGATCCAGAGAACGGCGGAGCAATGCTCTGGCAACACTTGTTCTGGTTCTTTGGACACCCAGAGGTTTACATCATCGCCTTGCCATTCTTCGGAATTGTTTCTGAGATTTTCCCAGTGTTCAGCAGAAAGCCTGTATTTGGATATAGGACTCTGATTTACGCGACAATCGCAATTGCTGCTTTGTCTATGACAGTGTGGGCTCACCACATGTACGTAACCGGTTCAGTGCTACTTCCATTCTTCGCATTCACGACGATGCTTATTGCGGTTCCCACGGGTGTCAAGATATTCAACTGGATCGGCACGATGTGGCGAGGATCAATCACGTTTGAAACCCCAATGCTATGGAGCCTTGGCTTCCTAACCACATTCATCTTCGGTGGTTTGACTGGTGTAATTCTTGCTTCACCAGCACTGGACTTCCACGTTAGCGATTCATACTTCGTTGTAGCTCACTTCCACTACGTAGTGTTCGGAACTGTTGTGTTCGCTATGTTCGCAGGTTTCTACTTCTGGTGGCCAAAGTTCACTGGAAAGATGTTGAACGAAAGACTTGGAAAGATTCACTTCTGGTTATTGTTCTTCGGTTTCCACATCACATTCCTAATCCAGCACTGGTTAGGTGTGAAGGGTATGCCTCGTCGTTACTACACATACCTTGAGGGCGATGGCTTCACCTGGATGAACCAAGTTTCAACAGCAGGTTCATTGCTTCTGGGTCTATCTATGCTTCCATTCCTCTGGAACGTTTGGATCACAAGCCGCAAGGGCAAGCTAGTGGAGATGAATGACCCATGGGGTTACGGACGTTCACTTGAGTGGGCAACAGCATCACCACTACCAAGACACAACTTCACATCTATTCCAAGAATCAGAAGTGAATCCCCAGCATTTGATCTAAACCATCCGGAGTATGCATCGCCAGATGCTAAACCGCTAGGTGGAAAGGGAAAGAAGTAGCTATGAAGACTAACGTCACAATGCTGAACATCCTCACCATTTTCAACTTAGTAGTTGCTGCAATCTATGGATACTGGACTTACATAGCCGATGGAGAAATTGAAGTAATCGGTTTTGCTGCACTATTCATGCTTGTTTTCTTGACTGGTTTCATTGCGTTCTACCTAGCAAAGTCAGCAAAGAACTTCACTGGCCCAGAAGATAACCCAGATGCAAACATAGAAGACGGTGAAGCAGAAATGGGATTCTTCGCTCCATGGTCATGGTGGCCTCTAGTTCTAGGTTTAGGTGCAGCAATAAGCTTCACAGCACTTGCAGTCGGCCCATGGTTATTCGCAATTGGATTCTCACTATCCATGATTGGTCTAATCGGTTTTGTGTTTGAGCACTCAAGAGGGCAACACGCTCACTAAGTAAAAAGCTAAAGAAAAAACCTGATCACATTTCTTGGGTCAGGTTTTTACTTTCTGAAAATTACTTGTTGTACGAACGGAATGCGACAACAGCGTTGTGTCCACCAAAACCAAATGAGTTTGAAATGGCAAGAATGTTCTCACCCAAATCTCTAGGTGATGTAACAACATCAAGTTCAATAGCTGGATCTGGATCATCCAGGTTTATAGTAGGGGGAGCAGTTCTAGTTTGAACTGCAAGCACTGTAAAGATTGCTTCAATAGCGCCAGCTCCACCGAGTAGGTGACCGGTAGACGACTTTGTAGCTGAAACAGCAATGTTCTTTAGATGATCACCAAATACTCGCTTCAGGGCCGTGTATTCAGCTACGTCGCCAACTGGAGTGCTGGTTGCATGAGCATTGATGTGATTAACATCAGAGATCTCTGCGTTAGCCATCTTTAGTGCACCAATTACAGCTCTTGCTGCTGCTGCACCTTCAGGATCTGGAGCAGTGATGTGATACGCATCACTGGTTACATAGCCACCGGCTAGTTCTGCATAAATCTTTGCTCCACGAGCGAGTGCGTGCTCTTCGGTCTCTAGAACCAGTGCTCCAGCACCTTCACCCATTACGAAGCCGTCTCTGTTGACATCGTATGGACGACTTGCTTTAGCTGGCTGGTCATTACGTCTTGAAAGGGCATGCATTGATGCGAAAGCAGCAATTGGTAGTGGATGCATCGCAGCTTCACAGCCACCTGCAACAACGATGTCAATCTCGCCTGAACGAAGTCTTGTAATGGCGTTGGCAATAGCTTCGGTTCCTGATGCACAGGCTGAAACAGATGTTCTAACTCCGCCTCTAGCTGAAATGTCCATACCGATTGCGGCAGCTGGCCCATTTGGCATAAGCATAGGAACAGTCATTGGTAGGACTCGTCTAGGTCCCTTTTCTTTGAGAGTGTCATAGGCATCTAGAAGAGTCCAGACACCGCCAATACCTGTTGCAAATTCAACAGAAAGTCTCTCTGGGTCAAAATCTGTTACTCCTGCATCAGCCCAGGCTTCTCTTGCAGCAATAAGAGCGAACTGGCTTGATGGATCGAGTCTTTTTGTTTCTTGGAGAGTTAGGATCTCGGAAGCCTTTACCTTTGCCTGACCAGCAAAAGTAACAGGTAGCTCGTGTCGAGCAACCCATTCCTGTTCCATAGTGGTTATGCCGGACTCACCGGCAAGTAATGCTTTCCAAGTGGTTTGAGCGTCGCCACCGAGAGGAGTTGTAGCTCCTATCCCGGTAACAACGATTTTGCTGCTCAAGATTATTCAGCCCTGTGCTGAAGTGATGAAGTTCACAGCGTCACCAACAGTAAGAAGGTTTTTTACTTCTTCATCTGGGATCTTTACGCTGAACTTCTCTTCTGCGTTCACAACGATAGTCATCATTGAGATTGAGTCGATGTCTAGGTCGTTGGTGAAAGACTTTTCCATCTTCACTGACTCAGTGTCGATGCCGGTCTCTTCGTTTACGATTTCTGCAAGACCTGCTAGAACTTCGTTCTGTGAAAGTGCCATGTGTTACTCCTTGATTGTTTGATTTACTAGGTAAAGTTTAGGGCAGAACCACGACTTGAGCCGCGAAGGCAAGCCCTGCTCCGAAGCCAATCTGAAGGGCTAGTCCGCCTGGTTTGACCACGCCGTCCTTCAATATCTGGTCCATAGCCAACGGAATGCTGGCTGCTGAGGTGTTTCCGGTGTTGATGATGTCCCTTGCAACCACCACGTTCTCAGGCAGTTGAAGCTGTTTTACTAACTCATCAATAATTCGAATGTTTGCTTGGTGGGTAACCAATGCTGATAGATCCTCAGCTTTCACTCCTGCAACTACAAGAGCTTGCTTGGCAACCTTGACCATTTCCCAAACGGCCCACTTGAATACTGTCAAGCCATCTTGTCTAAGGGTTGGCCAGGTAGCCTCGCCATCACGGAAATCAAGCAGAGAGGCGGTCATGCTTACTGAATCCCAGTGAGAGCCATCTGAGCCCCAGACAGTAGGTGCTATGCCAGGCGTGTCAGAGGGACCAACAATGGCAGCTCCTGCTCCATCAGCCAAAAGGAATGAGATTGAGCGATCGGTTGGGTCAATGAAGTCGCTTAGCTTCTCGCCACCAACAACCAAAACGTACTTGGCAACACCTGAACGAACTAGTGCATCAGCTTGAGCGATTCCGTAACAATATCCAGCACAAGCTGCTGAAATGTCGAAGGCAGGGGCTGGGTTGGCACCAATCTTGTCGGCTAGTAATGCTGCTGCTGATGGAGTCTGGTAAGGGTGGGAGATTGTGCTGAAGATTACCGCACCAATTTCTTGAGGATCAATTCCAGCTCGCTTGATAGCTTCATTGGAAGCAACTACGGCCATATCCATGAGTGACTGGTCTTTGCCTGCTCTTCTTCTGGTGATGATTCCAGTGCGCTGACGAATCCATTCGTCACTTGAATCGATGGGACCAGCAATGTCATCGTTAGTAACTATTAGGTCGCCACGAGCAGCACCAAGAGAATAAATGCGACTGTATTTAGTCGTTTCATATTGGTTTAGTTTCGGCTGAGACATTAGTCCTTCTTTACTGATCGATGGATTAGCTCTTGAGCTAGTTCCAAATCCTTTGGTTCCTTGAGAGCAACAATTTCAACTCCAGGCATTCCTCGCTTAGCAAGTCCTGCCAATGTTCCAGCTGGAGAAACTTCGATTACTGCAGTTACTCCTGCGTTGACCATTGCTTCCATGCAAAGATCCCAACGAACTGAGTTAGCAACTTGTCCTACCAAGAGGTTGATGAATTCAGAACCATCAGAAACTAGTTGTCCGTTTTGGTTTGACCAAAGTTTGATCTCTGGATTAGAGATTTCCATTGATGAGGTGCACGCTGCAAGTTCGCTTACTGCTGGTTGCATGTATGAAGTGTGGAATGCACCTGCGACACTAAGTGGAATTACTTTGCTACCTTGAGGGCCTTCGGCAACTAGTTTGTCAATTCCTGATTTAGAACCTGCCGCAACAATCTGTCCCGCGCCGTTGTAGTTTGCAGGGGAGAGACCCAGCTCTGTTAGTCGAGCAATTACCGTGTCCTGATCTCCACCTAGAACTGCAGCCATTGAAGTAGCCTCGCTAGTTGCTGCTGCATGAGCCATTGCTTTTGCTCTTACATGTACTAGTTGGATTGCTTGAACATCTGTAAGAACATTTGCAATCGCTGCAGCAGAAACTTCTCCAACAGAGTGACCGGCAACACCTGAAACATTTGCTGTGTTAAGAAGAGAAGCGGTTGCGATGCTTGCTCCGACAATTAGAGGCTGAGCAATAGCTGTGTCTCTAATTGTTTCTTCATCACTCAAAGTTCCGTGTTGGATTAGATCAAGAGAAATAGCATCCGAGAATTCTTCTAGCTTTGTTCTGAAAGCTGGAATTTCTAACCAGCTCGACATAAAGCCAGGCTTTTGCGAGCCTTGACCAGGTGCGAGGATGACGAGCATTGTTATGCGTCTCCACCCGCGTTACCAGATGTTCCAGCTGTTACATCTAGAAGACGATACTTATCAATTGCCATCTGCGGAATGTGAGCTGCAACATCTCCACGAGATGCAAGTTGTTCAAGTACACGAACAACAATTGAAGGACCATCAATCTTGAATGATCTTCTGGCTGCTGCTCTAGTGTCTGAGAATCCGAAACCATCAGCACCTAGAGTTGCATACTCACCTGGAATCCACTTACGGACTTGATCTGCAACCTGGTGCATGTAATCGCTAACACCAATGAATGGTCCTGGAGCACCAGCAAGTTTGTTGGTGATGTATGGAAGTGGGCTTACCTCATTTGGATACAGGAACTTCTGTTCATCGCAAGCAAGTGCATTACGACGAAGTTCGCTCCAAGAAGTAACTGACCAAATATCTGCAGATACGTTCCAGTCATCCTGAAGTAATCTTTGAGCTTCATAAGCCCAAGGCACTGAAACACCTGAAGCTAGAATTTGAGCTTTCTTGCCCGCACCTGATCCAACACTGATGCGGTGAATACCCTTGATGATTCCATCAACGTCAACGTTCTCTGGCTCAGCAGGGTGAATAACTGGCTCGTTGTAGACAGTGATGTAGAAAATCACATTCGGGTCTGAGTGGACTCCACCATACATGCGCTCAATACCAGCCTTGATGATGTGACCGATCTCGTAACCGTAAGCAGGGTCGTAAGTAATTACTCCTGTGTTGGTTGCAGCGATGATAGGTGAGTGACCATCAGCATGCTGGAGTCCTTCACCAGTAAGAGTTGTTCTACCAGCGGTAGCACCAATCATGAAGCCTCTAGATAGCTGGTCTGTAGCTGCCCAGATCGCGTCTGCTGTTCTCTGGAAACCAAACATGGAATAGAAAACATAGAACGGAATTAGCGGCTGACCTTGAGTTGCATACGAGGTAGCAATTGCAGTGAAGGCAGCCATAGAACCAGCCTCATTGATTCCTGTGTGCAGAATCTGACCAGCATCGCTTTCCTTGTATGACAAAAGAAGATCACGGTCTACAGAGATGTAATGCTGACCCTTAGGGTTGTAAATCTTTGCAGTAGGGAAGAACGCATCCATACCAAAGGTTCTTGCTTCATCAGGAATGATTGGCACAATTCTTGGACCAAGCTCTGGAGTCTTTAGAAGATCTTTAAGTAGACGAACGAAAGCCATTGTGGTGGCAATCTCTTGTGTACCTGATCCACCCTTAGACACTTCGTATGCTTTGTCTTCTGGCAGTTCGAAGGAAACATACTTGCTGCGACGCTCTGGAAGATATCCACCCAGAGCACGACGGCGTTCGTGCATGTAATCAATTTCTAGAGTGCCAGGGGCTGGACGGTAGTAAGGAGGCTGATACGGATCAGCTTCAAGCTGTGCATCAGTTATTGGAATACCCATGTCATCTCTAAATGACTTCAAGTTATCTAGAGTTAGCTTCTTCATCTGGTGAGTAGCGTTTCTACCTTCGAACGCTTTACCAAGACCGTAGCCCTTGATTGTCTTAGCCAGAATTACTGTTGGCTGTCCCTTGTGAGCAAGTGCCGCGGCATAAGCTGCATAAATCTTTCGGTAGTCGTGACCACCACGCTTGAGTCCCCAAACCTGTTCATCGGTCATCGACTCAACAAGTTTTGCAGTTCTAGGATCTCTACCGAAGAAGTTCTCTCTAACGAATCCACCATCCATAGTTTTGTATGTTTGGAAATCTCCATCAGGTGTTGTGTTCATTAGATTTACTAGAGCACCGTCGGTGTCGTTTTGTAATAGTGAATCCCATTCACGGCCCCAAATAACTTTGATTACGTTCCAACCAGCACCGCGGAAGAATGATTCAAGTTCTTGAACAATCTTTCCGTTTCCACGAACAGGACCATCTAATCTCTGCAAGTTACAGTTCACAACGAAGGTTAGGTTATCTAAACCATCGTTGGCAGCTAGCTGCAATGCTCCACGAGATTCAACTTCATCCATTTCACCATCGCCTAGGAAAGCCCAAACGTGTTGCTCGGAAGTGTCTTTGAAGTTTCTACCTGCTAGGTAACGGTTTGCTTGAGCTTGGTAGATCGCGTTGATTGGTCCGATACCCATAGAAACTGTTGGGAACTGCCAGAAGTCAGGCATTAGACGTGGGTGAGGGTAAGAAGATAGTCCACCACCTGCGTGAGATTTTTCTTGGCGGAAACCGTTTAGCTGGTCTTCGCTTAGACGACCTTCTAAGAATGCACGAGCATACGGACCAGGGCTTGCGTGACCTTGGATAAAGACTTGGTCGCCACCTGAAACATGGTCTTGACCTTTGAAGAAGTGGTTGAAGCCAACTTCATAAAGTGAAGCAGAGGAAGCATAAGTTGAAATGTGTCCACCAACAGAAACTCCTGGACGCTGTGCACGGTGAACTAGAACGGCTGCGTTCCAACGCATCCACGCTCTATAAGTTCTTTCAATTGCTTCATCACCTGGGAAAGTTGGTTCGTCAGTAGTTGCAATGGTGTTGATGTAGTCGGTGGTTTGAACCATTGGGACATTGAGCTGAAGCTCGTGTGAACGCTTTAGTAAGTTCAACATGATTTCGCGGGCACGCTTAGGGCCGTGAACTCTAGCTACAGCATCGAGGGACTCTAGCCACTCGCGGGTTTCTTCGGGATCTTGATCTGGAGTGTTACTCTTAAAGACATCCTGATTGTTGATGGACAAAGAATCCTCGTTTCGGCTCTAGATAACTGGAGGCAATTGTGGTGCCTCAGTCAAAAATAGTGGGGGGACCGGTTTAGGTCCCTTATAAGTTTAGGGTTTGTTGAGAAGGCTTTATAGGATTAGAGCCAAGTCCAACCTAAGGAGTTTCAATGTCATTGATTATCGGAGATCTAGCCCCTGATTTCACCCTTGCTAACCAGTTCGGGGAGAACGTTACCCTGTCAGATTTCAGAGGAAAGAAGCCAGTTGTCTTGGTTTTCTATCCATTGTCTTTCTCAGGTGTTTGCACAGGCGAACTATGCGAAATTCGCGATAACTTCGACAAATTTGCCTCAAGTGACGTCGAATTGCTAGCTATTTCAGTGGACAGCAAGTACGTTCAGAAGGTTTTTGCTGAGCATGAGGGCTATAAGTTCTCTGTTTTGGCTGATTTCTGGCCTCATGGACAGGTTGCCAAGGACTACGGCGTATTCCTTGAAGAGCACGGAATTGCTAACCGAGGCACCTTTGTTATCGATAAAGACGGTGTTTTAGTGTCCAAATTCGTGACTGCCCCAGGTCAAGCTAGATCTCTTGACGAATATAGTCGTGCTTTGGCATCTTTGACCGCCTAGCCTGTTGTATAGTTTTACAAGCGCCATAAGGCGCTGCAGTCAAGAGTCGGGCCTTTAGCTCAGTTGGTAGAGCGCCACGCTTACACCGTGGATGTCATCGGTTCGAGCCCGGTAGGGCCCACTTTTCGACTACCTCCACCTTGAGGCATGAGTTAAGACTCGCGGTAAGATTTGCCTATGGATTCCAGCAACTTTCAGCCACCTGTGCGACGTTCCCTATCTAATGAGGAGCTAGAAGCACGAGTCAATCAAGCCATGTCCTCACATTCAGGTGTGGAGTCCGTCATGGAGCTATTAGTAGCCCAAGAAGCCCTCAGAGTTGAAGAAGACCGCGAAGAACAGCTCTGGGTAGAAAACATGAGACAAAATGGCTCTCCAGAGGCTCAAGCAGCTTTGAATTCATTCCTAGGCACTAGCACACCGGCTCCAGTTCAAGAGCCTGTTACTGCAGTAGAACCTCCTTACGTTGAACCAGTTCAGGTTGTCGAGATCGCTCCTGTTGTTGAAACCCCCGTTGCAGAGATCCCAGTTCAGCCTGAAGCTCCAAAGGCCCCACCTGTCTTCACTTGGCTAAACCCAGCTCCGCCAACACCTGTAGCTGAGCCAGAAGTTGTTGAAGAAGCCATTGTTGAACCAGTTGAGCCAGAACAACCAAGCACTTTCTCTTGGTTTACCAAAACTGAAGAGCCAGAAGTTGAGCCTGAAGAAGTTTTAGTTGAAGAGACACTCGTTGAGATTGTTGAAGTTTTACCTGAAGAGGAACTTGCTCCTATCGGTTCAGAATCAGAAACAGAGTTTGAAATGCTTCTCGCTGCAGCTGCTGCAGAAGAAGAACTAACAGCACTTGAGGAATCCGAGAAGAAGTCAATTGCCACTCTTGTTGCCACTGAAAGTAATGTTCTAATTCCTTCAGATGAACATCGCAACCGTGGACCGCTTTCACAACTGTGGGTTTGGCTAGGTGCTTCAGCAACTATCGTTCCGATTCTTTTGGTGTGGCTACTTATCAGTCTTGGGCTAAATGCAACTGCAATCACTGTTTCACTTGTTGGTGGTTATCTAGTTTCTGGACTGCTAATTGCAGTAGCAGCAATAGCTGGAAAGAGAAGTGGTTTATCAACGGCTACTATCGCTAGATCAGTATTTGGTGTTTGGGGTAACTCAATTCCTCTAGCAATTAGTTTTGTTAGCAGAGTTGTAGTTGCAGCAATCGTGGTTTCTATCTTTACCTTCTTTATGAACCAACTTGGTGTAATGCAGGAAGAGTTTGCAACTGTTCTTTTGAATGTTGCAGGAATTGAATTCACCTTAGGATTTGTTTTCCAAATCGTGTTTGTTCTTGCCGCAGCGACAGTTGCAATTTTCCGTGGAACACTAGGCCGAACAGTGCAAGCACTAATCAGTGTTGTTGGATTCATTGTGTTCGCAGAAAGCTTCGCTGCTCTTGCTGGTCAAAGTGTTAACTTCACTGCGGTCGGGCCAACAGAACTAATTTCCCTTACAGGCTTAGCTGGATTTGCACTTGTAGTAATGGTCAACCTAACTCTTTGGTTCGCACTAGCTCCAAACATCTCGAAGGCTATTCCGATGAGCGTTCGAGGTATCAAGGTCTTCTCTGCAGTCCTGGTCGCTAACTTTGCTATTCCAGCTACTGTCGGAGTTCTAGCTGTTCTATGGCTCGGATCTTTGAGCACTCTTGCTGCTACTGCTTCTTTGAGCCCTCAGCAGGCACTTGAGGTATTGCCAACTTGGGCTCAGGGAACTCTTACTGCAGGAGCAGCTCTTACCTTGTTCTTCGCAACAATCTTGACCATTCGAACTGCTGCTCTTGACTACGTATCGCTGTTTAGAACTAAGTCTCGTATTACAGGTCTAGTTCTAACTGTTGTTGCAACAGTTCTACTTCTTGCGCTGTTTGCACAGCAACCTGAGAGCCAGCAAGTAACTTACCTAAGCAACCTGTTTGTTCTAGTTGCCGCCGTATCAGCTGGTTGGATCGGAATCTTTGCAGCTGATGTTGCAATTAGAAGACAGGCTTACCACGAGCTTTCTCTGTCACGTTCATACGGTCTATACAAAAAGTTCAATATCCTTGCACTAATTACCTGGGTACTTGCATTAGCTCTAGCAGTTGCCTTGATTCCTGTGACCTTGTTCGGATTTGATTTCATGGGCTTCGCTCTTCCTTATCTTGGACTAGAAGCAAACATCGGTAGTGCTGCTATTGGTTTCCTTGCTACTGTCACTTTCGGAATGTTAATTACTTTCGCTATTCGCATTCCTCAGATCAGAAAGCAAGAACGTGAAGTTCTTGAACTAGAAGCTAGACGCGATCAGCTGAACGATATCTTTGTTGGCAACGAGTAATGTCAGTTTCTCTAACTTCTGCCATAGATGTATTTGAAGAGCTATGGCCAACATCTCTTGCTGAAGAATGGGATGTTGTTGGTTTGGTTACAGGCTCCCCAGCACAGAAAATAAAAAGGGTTTTGCTCACTGTTGATGTCACTTCAGATGTGGTTGAGCATGCAAAACAAGTTGGTGCAGATCTAATCTTTGCTCATCACCCAATGATGCTTAGGGGCGTTACTTCTATTGCTGAAGACACAGCTAAGGGCAACGTACTTGCTGAATTAGTTAGATCAAACATTGCTGTTTACTCAGCCCATACCAACGCAGACTCAGTTGAATCTGGAACATCTGCTGTCATAGCTAGAGCCTTAGGACTAACGGCTAGCAGACCACTGCAACCGCTAACCAATACTCAACAGGGCATTGGTCAGATTGGGCATTTGAGGTCAGCAATCACTTTGGGCGAACTTGCCAACAGGTTGAATGAGATTCTTCCTCCAACTGCCACTGGTGTAAGAGTTGCTGGAGATTTCGATAGAGCAGTTACAAACATTGCTCTTTGTGCTGGTGCAGGAGACTCATACTCGCTAATGGCATTGGAGCAAGGCGCACAAGTGTTTATTACTTCAGATCTCAAGCATCACAACTCACAGGAGATTTTGGAACTGGCAAAAGCTCGCGGTGTTGAGTTTGCTTTGATTGACATCTCGCACTGGGCGGCAGAGTTTGTTTGGCTTGAGACAGCTAAGTCAGAACTTGAACAGAAGCTGCCTGAACTTAGCTTTGAAGTATGCGACATAAGAACAGACGTTTTTGATTTCCTAATGAACAAACAGAGAGATTCCCAATGAAGTTAGATAAACCAGGTCAATCCGCTCTGCTCAAGTTGTCTGAAGTTGATATTGATATCGAAAGAATCAAAAACGAAATCTCAAAGGCTGTTAATTCCGCTGAATTAAATGCCAAGTCCGCAGAGTTATCTGAATACTCAGGTGAAGTAATTGTTGCTCGCACAAACTTTGAGAACCTAAACATGGAATCTCGTAAGGCTGACGACAATCTACACATGGTTGAGGATCGTCTTGCTCGTGACATGGGGAGACTCAATTCAACCTCATCACCTAAGGATGCTCAGGCTATTCAGTCTGAAGTGGAGTCCCTTACTCTTCGCAAAGAAGAGTTAGAAGAAGTTGAAATTGAAATCCTTGAACGATTGGAATCTGCAAAGCAAGAGTTAGAAGCCATCTCTCTAAAGCGTGAGAACGCAGCCAAGGAAATCGAAGAACTCCGCGAAAAGATTCAGGTCCAAGTAGATGAACTCAAGAGACAAGGACGCAAACTAGTTGCGGATAGAGAGATTCTCGTATCTAAAATCCCTACAGAAGTTTTAGAGAAGTATAAGTTCCTAGTTGCCAAGCAGGTTGCCGTTGGCAAGGTTGAATCAAGATCTTGCACCGCATGTCACATGGGACTAACAGCCAACACAATTGATTCCCTTGCTGGTTTGCCTGAAGATGAAGTAGGCAACTGTCCTGAGTGTTTAGCGATGATAGTTCGATGAGCAAACTTGTTGTTATCGAAGCAGATGGTGGTTCTAGAGGAAATCCAGGACCAGCTGGGTCTGGAGCAGTTCTAATTGATGCTCAAACTGGAAGCGTATTAGCTGAGATAGCAATGTTCATCGGAATTGCTACCAACAATGTTGCTGAATACAGAGCAGTGCTAGCAGCAGTTGATGTTGCTAATGAAATTGCTCCCGATGCTGAACTTCTTGTTCGTATGGACAGCAAGCTTGTAGTTGAACAAATGTCAGGTCGTTGGAAAGTAAAGAACGAAGGCATGCAAGATCTCTTCCAATCAATGCAAAAAAGCATTGGGACTAGAAAGATCAGTTTTGAATGGATTCCTAGAGAGCAGAACGGCAAAGCCGATGCTCTAGCAAATGAAGCCATGGATGCTGAGAAGAGCGTTGTTAGAAAGTATGTTGGATCAACAGACACGTCAACAATCAGCGTTGTAACATCGTCATCCAAAGTCGTCGCAGCAGATCTTGAATACAACCCAGAACTCCCTAGCTCCGTGAGAGCACCTAGAAACATCTCTAAGAAACTAACGACCATAATTTTGGTTCGTCACGGTAGAACGATTCTCACTGAGAGCCATCGCATTTCTGGGCGAGGGGGAGAAGACCCTCAACTATCTGAAGCTGGTATCCAAGATGCACAGGCTGTTGCCGAGGAACTTACCAAGGTAAGTCACTCAGGGGCCTACTCGAAGGTTCTGAGGCCAACTGTTGTTGTTAGTTCACCGATAGCTAGAACGAGAGAAACAGCAGCCATCATCGCAGCCAAACTGGGCATCAAGGTTGAAATCAACGATGACATTGCTGAAATTGCATTCGGTGATTGGGATGGACATACCAATCAAGAAGTAGCAGAGAACTGGCCTGATCAATATGAGCAGTGGCGTGGAGATGTAAAGATCTCACCTCCTGGCGGAGAATCACTAGAAGAGTTTGATGTTCGAGTTCAAAATGGCTTAGCTGACATTCTGGAGAAATACGAAGGCAAGACCGTCATCGTCGTATCTCATGTAATGCCAATCCGAGGCTTTATAAAGAGTGCTCTGCAAGCAGGCTGGCCTGCGTACTGGAGAACCAGCGTTGCTCCATGCTCTATGAACATTATCCGTTTCTGGGGCAATGAAGCGGCTGAGATCACGGTAGTCAATCAAACCAATCACCTCTAAGGGTTTGCCTCAAAGGCCTTCTCTATTACTCTTATTGAGGAAGGGTCGGCTAGACGGTCGCGGTAACGCTTGTCGTTAACGAGGAACGTCCGGGCTCCAAATAGCAGAGTGGTGGGTAACACCCACTCGGTGTAAACCGCAAGAAAGTGCAACAGAGAGTAGACCGCCACGTAAGTGGTAAGGGTGAAACGGTGGTGTAAGAGACCACCAGCGATTTAGGTAACTAAGTCGGCTATGTAAACCTCGCTCGGAGCAAGGTCATACAGAGGGCGTTTGAGAGCAGCTAGTTCAAGTCTTCGGGTAGACCGCTTGATGGCATTGGTAACAATGTCGCTAGATAGATGGCCGTCACCGTAAGGTACAGAACCCGGCGTATCGGCCGACCCCTCCACTATTCAATAGTGTTCTTTTTAGCCCAATGGGCTGCACCAAGAATTCCAGCACTATTTCTGTTTGTTGCTGGAACAATCTTGGTTTTTAGCTTTAGAAGAGGCAGGAACATTTCGTGTTCCTTTGAAACTCCACCACCGACAATAAACAGATCTGGAGTTAGATATGCCGCGAGCTTAGAGTAATACTTCTGCAGACGCTGAGCCCATTGATCCCAGGTAAGTTCTTCTCTTTCTTTTGCTGAGAAGGCAGCCTTTGATTCGTAATCAACACCGTCGATCTCTAGGTGACCTAGTTCAGCGTTAGGAATTAGTTTGCCGTTGTAGATAAGTGCTGTGCCGATACCTGTACCAAGAGTTGTTACAACTACCAAGCCTTTAACATTCTTGGCTGCACCAAACTTAGCTTCTGCCAAACCAGCAGCATCAGCATCATTTAGAACATGTACGGTTCGCTTCAGTTCCTTTTCAAAAAGACGATCAGCATCTAAGTTAATCCATTCCTTGGACACATTGGCAGCTGATTTAGTTACACCAGCCTTTACAACAGCCGGGAAACAAATGCCAACTGGAAGACTATCTGCTTTAGGAAGCTTAGAGATTAGCTCCTTCAAGGTGTTTGCAATTGCTTTAGGAGTTCCTCCGGCAGGAGTTTCATATCTCAATCGCTCACTCAGTAGCTTCCCGGACTTGACGTCAACTAAAGCGCCTTTGATTCCGGTTCCACCGATGTCTATTCCGATAGCTCTTTTTGCCATGATATCTCCTTAGGCCAATGTCAAAATGTCGGCACCATTTTCAGTGACAACGAGTGTGTGCTCAAACTGAGCGGTAATACTTTTATCTTTAGTAACAACAGTCCAACCATCTGCCCACATGTCCCACTGGTGTGTGCCAAGGGTGAGCATTGGTTCGATAGTGAAGACCATGCCAACCTGCATTTCATCTGAATACATCGGTGCTGAATCATAGTGCGGAATGATCAATCCACTGTGAAAAGCTTCGCCAATTCCGTGGCCGGTAAAATCTCTAACCACTCCGTAGTTGAATCTCTTGGCGAAGGACTCAATGGCTCGACCAATTAGGTTTACTGATCTTCCAGGAGCAACAACAGCGATACCTCTAGCCAGTGCTTCACGAGTTCTTTCAACTAGGTCAGCGACCTCAGGCTTTACTTCTCCAACCAGGAATGTCTGATTACTATCGCCATGGAAGCCATCAATGTAGGCAGTGATGTCAATGTTGAGGATGTCCCCGTCCTCGAGAACAGTGTCATCAGGAATGCCGTGGCAGATGACTTCGTTTAGGGAAGAGCAAAGAGATTTTGGGTAACCCCTGTAGCCAAGAGTGGAGGGGTATGCACCGTTCTCAATAAGGAAGTTGTGAGCAATTTTGTCTAGTTCATCTGTTGTGATGCCAGGCTTAGCATTCTGACCAACAAGTTCAATAGCTTGAGCAGCAATCTTGCCTGAATGTCTGATTTTCTCAATTTGATCTGGAGTTTTGATGTTTGAACCAGTGAATTTCGAGGGCACTGCTTTTCCAACATATTCAGGTCTTGGGATGGAAGCTGGAACATCTAGTTTTGGGCTAATGCGACCAGGAATGAGGTTTCCAGTTTTCGCATCTCTAGGCATAGTTCCATACTAGATACCTAGGCTCTGTATGCTCAGAAGTGAAACGCAAGAGGAGCAAACAAATTAGCGAAGAGCACAAGACCGAATACTGGTTCAACACCAAAACAATGAGTGTTGAAGTAGGTAAGCAAGCCCTAGCCCTTTATCGCATAGGACCCTTTGAAACTAGGGAAGATGCCGAGAACGCTTTTGAGATTCTAAAGAGTCGATCAAAGACATGGTCTGAAGAAGACGAGCAAGATAAGGACTAATTTGTCCTAGTTGCGCTGAATCTCTTTACTCGTGTGAATGTTCTTCAGCTGGGAAGACTGAGTCTGCTACTTCTTGACGATAGGCAGAAGCTGCTTCTAAAAGAGTGGATCTAAGGTTTGCGTATTGCTTCACAAACTTTCTAGCTTTACCTGGGTAAAGGCCAGCAAAATCTGTCCAGACAAGAATCTGGCCATCAGTTCCATTTCCTGCACCAATACCAATAGTCGGTATCTCGAGTAGCTGGGTTACTTCACTTGCCAAAGCTGCTGGCACTAATTCAAGTACAACGCTGAATGCTCCAGCTGATTGAACGGCAAGTGCATCATCAATAAGAACTTGAGCTGAGTCGCCACGACCTTGAACCTTTGCTCCACCAAATGAATGAACTGATTGGGGAGTGAAGCCGATGTGAGCCATCACTGGAATACCTGCAGTGACTAATGCTTGAATCTGGCTAACGCTTCTAGTGCCACCTTCAAGTTTCACTGCACTTGCACCGGTTAGCTTCATGATCTTGATTGCATTCTCTAGAGCTTGTTCAGATCCTTGTTCGTAGCTACCAAATGGCATGTCAACAACAACTAGTGCACGCTTAGCTGCTCTGCTAACAGCTCTACCGAAAGGAATCATTTCGTCTACTGTGATTGGCAAAGTAGTTTCGTAGCCAAGTACGTTGTCAGCAGCTGAGTCTCCAACTAGCAAGACATCAATACCTGCTTCATCAAAGATGCCGCTGGTTAGTGAGTCATAAGAGGTAAGAGCAGAGAACTTTCTTCCTGACTTCTTGAAATCAAGCAGGGTTCCACTTCTAACTACCTTTGGTGAAATGTCGTGCATGAACTATCCCTTGTACTTATTTGTAATTGGTAAACGTCTGTCTCTACCGAAGGCCATGCCAGTAATCTTTGGTCCAATAGCTGACTGTCTTCTCTTCCACTCTGATCTATCAACAAGAGTAAGGACCTTGTTGACTAGTTCTTGATCAAAACCATAACCCACAATGTCAGCAGAAGACTTTCTGCGGTTCACATAGGCATCGAGGATTGCATCCAGCACATCGTAAGGGGGGAGTGAATCTTGATCTACCTGATTTGGTCTCAACTCAGCAGAAGGAGCTTTTTCAATTGAGTTCTGAGGAATAGGTTCAACTTCACCTTTAGAAAGTGCATATGCGTTTCGCCATCTTGCTAATTCCCAGACTAGAGTCTTCTCAACATCCTTGAGGGGGTTGTAACCACCTACAGTGTCACCGTAAATAGTTGAGTAACCAACAGCTAATTCAGTCTTGTTGCCTGTAGTTAGAGTCAGGTGTCCCTCTTTGTTACTAAGGGCCATCAGGATGACTCCTCGAACTCTAGCTTGAAGGTTCTCAACCGAGAGTCCTTCGAGTTGCAGTTGATTCTCAAATCCCGCAACTAGGTTGGCGATTGGTTGAACCTGATAGTTCATGTTTCTTCTAGTGGCAAGATCTTTGGCGTCATCCTTTGAATGGTCGGATGAGAAGTTACTTGGCATTGAAACACCGAATACATTTTCAGCACCAATGGCATCCGCTGCGATGGTTGCACAAATAGCTGAGTCAATTCCGCCGCTAAGACCTAAGATGACAGACTTTAAGCCATTCTTCGAGACATAATCTCTAAGTCCCAGAACAAGTGCATTCCAGGTTTGCCAGTTGTCATTCGGCTTAGTCATGTGATGCTCATCAGAAACCTTCAGATCATCTTTAGCTGCAATGTCGATGCAAACTAGATCTGTCTTGAATTGCTTTAGTCTGGCAACTATTCGAGCTTTGCTATCAACCACAATGCTGTCGCCATCAAAGACAAGGTCATCTTGACCTCCAACTAGGTTCACGTAAGCAGCTGCACAGTTATGCTTCTTTGCTATTTCTGAAACTAGTTTTAGTCGAGTGTCATCTTTATCAATTTCAAAAGGTGAACCGTTGAGAATGAGGGCAACATCTGTGTTGGCTTTGCCGAGATGTGAAACTGGACCACCAGATTGCCAGATGTCTTCACAAATAACAGTTGAGAATTTCAAACCTTTGTGTTCAAAGGTAAGGAGCTTGTCACCTGAAACGAAAGTTCTGTATTCATCAAATACTGAATAGTTTGGTAGGTGGTGTTTGTTATATGAACCGATGACTTTGCCATCAAGAATTACTGAAGCGGTGTTGTGAGCAATGGCCCAACCGGTTTGATCCTGAGCTGAAGCCATGGATGGGTGACCAATAACAACAGCAATGTCGCCAAGGTTCTTGCTCTTTAGCTCAATAGCTAGTTCTTTTACTGCCAGTTCGGCATCCAGGATGAATGACTCTCTGGTTGCTAGATCTTCTATTGGGTAGCCAGTTACTGTCATTTCCCCAAAAACAACTAAATCTGCCTGTCTTTTAGCCGCTTGTTCAACAACAGCCAGGATATTGGCGACGTTGCTGGCTATGGCTCCGACCGTTGGGTTGGTTTGAGCTAGGGCTAGGCGAACATTGGGCATAACCACTAGCCTAGTAGGAGGTAATTGAAAGGTTTTTTCATGGACAAACAGCGCGATTTCGTACTCCGTACGATCGAGGAAAGAAACGTCAAGTTTGTAAGGCTTTGGTTCACTGACGTGGCTGGAACCCTGAAGTCTGTGGCTATCGCCCCAGCTGAGATCGAGGGCGCTTTCGCCGAGGGTATTGGCTTCGACGGTTCTGCTATTGAGGGTCTTTCACGCTCCTATGAGGCTGATATGTTGGCCCAGCCAGACCCTTCAACCTTCCAGATCTTGCCTTGGCGAGGCGAAATTGAGCCAACTGCTCGTATGTTCTGTGATATCACCACCCCTGACGGTATTCCAGCTGCTGCTGATCCTCGCAACGTATTGCGTAGAGCTTTGGACAAGGCAGCCAGCATGGGCTTCTCCTTTTACATCCACCCAGAGATTGAGTTCTACCTCCTAAAGTCTTCCCAGATAGGCCCTGAAGGGCCTGTTCCGGTAGATAAGGCTGGTTATTTCGATAATGTGCCTGGTGGAACAGCTAACGACTTCAGAAGACGAGCAGTAAACATGCTTGAGCAACTGGGTATCTCAGTTGAGTTCAGCCACCACGAAGGTGGTCCAGGTCAGAATGAGATCGATCTTCGTTATGCCGATGCTCTGACCATGGCAGATAACATCATGACTTTTAGAACAGTTATCAAGGAAGTAGCTATTGAGCAGGGTGTTTATGCAACATTCATGCCTAAGCCATTCACTGAGCACCCAGGTTCTGGAATGCACACCCACATGTCTCTGTTCGAAGGTGACACCAATGCGTTCTACGACCCATCCGGTGAATATCACATGTCAAAGACAGCTAAGAGCTTTATGGCAGGTATCTTACGTCACGCTCCAGAGATCACTGCTGTTACTAACCAGTTCGTGAACTCCTACAAGCGTCTCTGGGGTGGCGGAGAAGCTCCGTCATTTGTTTGCTGGGGACACAACAACCGTTCCGCTCTAATTAGAGTTCCGCTATACAAGCCAAACAAGGGAAACTCAGCACGTATTGAATACCGTGCAATCGATTCAGCAGCTAACCCATATCTTTCATACGCTCTGCTTCTATCTGCAGGTCTAAAGGGTATTGAAAACAACTACGAGCTACCAGCTGAAACCGAAGACAACGTATGGGATCTATCAGACTCAGAACGTCGTGCAATGGGAATTCAGTCTCTTCCTCAGTCTCTTGATCACGCGATTCGTTTGCTTGAAGATTCAGAGCTAGCTGCTGAAGTGCTAGGTGAGCAGGTGTTCAGTTATGTTCTTGCAAACAAGCGCAAGGAGTGGAGCGATTACCGCTCACAGGTTACTCCGTTTGAATTGAAGACCAACCTCGAAGTTCTCTAATGTCCTTAGCAAGATCTAGTGGATCTCTAGCTTCACTTGCCAAGTATGGCTTTACTGATCTTGATGGAACTATTGCCAAACTGGATGAACTTGTATCTCTAGTTGGCGATAGCGGTAGATCAGCACTCGCTTCGCTTGGTAAGTCAGCTAACCCTGATCAAGCATTAGATTTCCTAATCAGAATTTCACGCGATAGTAAATCTGCAATCAAGAAACTACTTTCCAAAGAAGAATCTGCTCTAAGACTTTGTCGACTACTCGGAGCATCATCTGCTCTTGCTGAGTTTGTCTCTCTCAATCCAGAAGTTCTAAAAGAGTTTGAGAAAGAGCACAAACTCTTGGACCGTGAAGGGTATGTTCAACTCTTTAGTAAAGCTCTATCAGAGGGAACTGGGCCAAGTGCCGTGCAAGTGACTTTCCTTCGCAAGGTGTATCGAACAGAGCTAACAAAGATTGCCATCTTTGACCTATCTGCTGTTAGTCCAATGAGCGTGCAGCCTAGAGTTTCTCTGGCTTTAGCGGACATAGCTACCGCAGCCCTTGAAGGTGCTCTAATAATTGCTCGTAGAGAATTGTTTTTCACATCAGAGTTTGGACTATTTACTCAAGACGAAGTTATGGCTACACGTCTTGCAGTAATTGGAATGGGTAAGGGTGGGGCAGGGGAGCTCAACTACATCAGCGACGTTGATGTAATCTTCGTTGCTGAATCAGCAGATCCTTCTATTGAGAACACTCGCATGCTTGAGATTGCAACTAAGTTAGCAACTCGCATGATGAGAGCGATGGATTCAACTAACCAAGAGCCAGCGCTATGGCAGGTGGATGCCAACCTAAGACCTGAGGGTAAAGCCGGTGCACTAGTAAGAACCCTAGATTCTCACGCTTCCTATTACTCACGTTGGGCAGAGAATTGGGAGTTCCAAGCTTTGCTAAAAGCTAGGCCAATGGCTGGTGATAAAGAATTAGGTGCAGCCTACTTTGAAGCAATGAACCCATTGGTTTGGGAATCAACGCAGCGTGAAAACTTTGTTGAGTCAGTTCAGAAGATGCGTGAGCGAGTCAGTGGAAATATTCCAGCTGATGAAATTGAACGTCAAATCAAACTAGGTCCTGGTGGACTTAGAGACATCGAGTTCACTGTCCAACTATTGCAACTAGTTCATGGTCGGACCGATGAATCTGTTAGAGCAGCAGATACTCTAAGTGCGATAGATGAACTATCTAAAGGGGGCTACATCGGTAGATCCGAAGCAGCAGAGTTTTCAGCACACTACAAGTTCCTAAGAGTTCTTGAGCACAGAATTCAAATGTCGAAGATGAGAAGAACTCATCTAATGCCAGTAGAAGAGGATGCTCAAAGAGTAATTGCTAGATCAATAAATCTAGATTGGACAGCAGAAGAGCTTCTAGAGAACTGGTCTGAGGTAAAACTTCAAGTTAGAGCTTTACATCAGAGAATTTTCTACCGTCCACTACTTGCAGCTGTTTCTAAAGCTGGAGGAGGACTCGAACTTTCAAATGAACAAGCATCTGACAGATTACTCGCAATTGGTTACCTAAATCCTGCTGGAGCCCTTCAACACATCACGGCATTGACTTCAGGCTTATCTAGACGCGCACAAATTCAAAAGCAACTTCTCCCTGTTCTACTGCAGTGGTTCTCTGAAGGAACTGATCCTGATTCTGCTTTGCTTGCTTTTAGAAGACTCAGTGAGAACTTAGGTGAATCTCACTGGTACTTAAGAATGCTTAGAGACAGTTCTGGAGCGGCTGAGAGATTAAGCATGGCTCTTTCTAACAGTCGATTTGCTACAGCCCTGTTAGAACTAATCCCTGAAGGTGCTGCATGGTTTGAAGACCTAGATCAACTAATTCCAGCAACGTTAGATGAACTAACTGAACAGTCTGTATCGCTTGCCTCAAGGCGCGAGAATCTAGATGATTTTGCCAAGGCTGTTAGACACATTAGACGAAGAGAAACTCTTCGCCTAGCTCTTGGTTCTGTTGTTGGAGAACTCAACATCGGGGGAGTCTCTCAAGGTTTATCTGATTTGACTGAGTGGTATCTGACTACTTTGGCTAAAGCAATTCAATCTTCATTAGCTAAGGAATTTGGCCAGGATGTTGATTTCGGAATTGTTGCCATGGGCAGATTCGGTGGTCAAGAATTAGGTTTTGGTAGCGATGCGGATGTCGTGTTTGTTTATCGAAACGATGAATCAAGCCAGTCAGAGCAGTCTCAAAAGCTAGCGGAGAAGGTGATTTCTGAACTTCACAGGTTAGGTAAAGATCCACAGCTTGAATTTGAAATAGACATGGATCTAAGACCTGAAGGTAAGAATGGAACGGTTGCTAGATCTGTTGATTCTTACCGCGCTTATTACAGCCGCTGGGGAGACATCTGGGAGAACCAAGCTCTACTTCGAGCTCGAATGATTTATGGCAGTCAAGAACTTGTAGCTGAGTTCAATGAAGTTATTGACCAATACCGTTACCCAACAGAACTCAGCAGTAAATCAATCATCGAGATTAGACGCATCAAGGCTCGTATAGAGACTGAGCGTCTACCTCAAGGAGCGGACCCTAAACGCCATCTGAAGCTCGGTAGAGGCTCGCTAAGCGACATTGAATGGCTTGTTCAACTTCTTCAACTCAAGCACGGCAATGAGTTCCCAAGCATTAGAACACCTAAAACATTGGATGCACTCAAGGCATTGGTTGAGTCAGGTTTGATGCAAGAACATGACGCTCGAGTATTAGCAGAAGCATGGACTCTGACCAGCCGAGTTAGATCTTCAGGAGTGCTTTGGTCAAACAAGGTGTCTGATGTGCTGTCCCTTGATCGAAGACAACTTGAAGGTATGGCAAGGATTCTTGAATACCCTAGAGGCTCTGCTAGTGCCCTGGAAGAGGATTACCTTGCTCACACCAGACGTTCTCGCCAAGTATTTGAAAGATTGTTCTTTAGCTAAATAAAAAAAGCGGGTCATCTAAAAAGATGACCCGCTTCTTTATTAGAAACTAGACGCCGTAGTAAAGCTCGAACTCGTAAGGGTGTGGTCTCTGAGCAAACTGCTTGATTTCCTTCTCACGCTTGTAGTCAATCCAGG
The DNA here is from genome assembly GCA_044373385.1 of Rhodoluna sp. Taxonomy (GTDB): domain Bacteria; phylum Actinomycetota; class Actinomycetes; order Actinomycetales; family Microbacteriaceae; genus Rhodoluna. The sequence goes on along the minus strand of JBILQF010000002.1, from coordinate 93,042 downwards.
TCTCAATTAGATCCTTGGTGAATACATCTCCTGCTAGCAGGTATTCGTGATCAGCTTCTAGGGCCTGTAGAACTTCTTCTAGAGAGCCTGGAACCTGAGGAATGTTCTTTGCTTCCTCTGGTGGCAACTCGTAAAGGTCCTTGTCAACTGGAGCGTGTGGTTCAATTCGGTTTTTAATTCCATCAAGACCAGCCATCAACATCGCTGCAAAGCCTAGGTAGGCGTTACCTGATGCATCTGGTGCACGGAACTCAATACGCTTTGCCTTCGGGTTTGTTCCAGTCATTGGAATACGAATAGCAGCTGATCTGTTACCTGCTGAGTAAACCAGGTTTACAGGCGCTTCGAAACCAGGAACTAGACGACGGTAGCTGTTTACAGTTGGGTTGGTGAATGCAAGCAAGCTTGGAGCGTGCTTTAGTAGACCTCCGATGTACCAGCGAGCCATGTCTGAAAGACCGCCGTAGCCGTTCTCGTCATAGAACAATGGCTTGCCATCTTTCCATAGTGACTGGTGAACGTGCATACCTGAACCGTTGTCTCCGAAAAGAGGCTTAGGCATGAAGGTAGCTGTCTTGTTGTAGTTGTATGAAGTGTTCTTCACGATGTACTTGAACTTCAAAACATCGTCGGCTGACTGAACAAGAGTGCTGAATCTGTAGTTTATTTCACATTGACCAGCAGTACCAACTTCGTGGTGGCTACGCTCAACAACTAGTCCAGCCTTCTCAAGGTTTAGAACGATCTCGTCGCGAATGTCAGCTAAGTGGTCAACTGGTGAAACAGGGAAGTAGCCACCCTTGTAAGGTGTCTTGTTTCCTAGGTTACGACCGCCATCTGATTCAACTTCACGAGCTGAGTTCCATGCACCTTCGATTGAATCAACGAAGTGGTACGCAGTGTTTGACTTGGTCTCGTAGCGAACCTCATCGAAGATGAAGAATTCTGCTTCAGGAGCGAAGTATGCAGTGTCAGCGATACCAGTTGAAGCAAGGTAAGCCTCAGCTTTCTTAGCAACCTGACGTGGGTCACGGTGGTAGATCTCACCATTACGTGGGTTGTAGATATCGAAGTTGATGATCAGAGTCTTTTCAACGCGGAAGTTGTCAAGGTAAGCAGTTGAAACATCTGGGATTAGCTGCATGTCCGATTCGTGAATAGACGCGAATCCTCTAATAGAAGAACCATCGAAAAGTTGACCATTAACGAAGAAGTCTTCGTCAATCTGGCTCACTGGAAGGTTGAAGTGTTGCTGGACACCAGGTAGATCAGTGAAGCGTACGTCTAGGAACTTGACGTCTTCATCTTTGATGTACTTGATGACCTCGGATGCTGATTTAAACATAGGGTTAGCCCTTCAAAGGTTTGTGGATTCGAACGTTCCGTTACGCTCACCATTACTTTATAGGGCTGGCGGGGGATAAAACGCCAATCAATGTTTCGGGATTGTAAAACCTTGAGAACCTATTGGATTCGGCGGGAAGCCCTCATCTTTGTAGGGTCAATACCCTTAGGGATTGGTAAGCCTGAGCGGCTGTCAATTGAAGCCAAACGGTTCTGAACAGCGCTGATTTCGGCTCGGTTTAGGGTTCGCTTTAGCTTAGAAACCTTCTTGTGTAGCTGAGCTAGAGGGACTCCTTCACCATCCTGAGAGGTGTAGAAAGTGTGCACAGTAACCCCTGATGCCAGTCTCTGAACCTTACGTCTTTCATCTTCTAGAAGTGCTTTAGCACTGGTCTTAGAGCCTTCAGCCATAAGAACAACACCCGCTGGGCCAACAATGCGGAACACCATGTCCTTGGTGCGAGCATTTATTGCTACCGGCTGGTTACTTCCCTTCCAACGTCTGCGGGTAAGTGTTCCAACGGTGATAGAAACACGACCTGGCTCATCCTCATACTTCTTGAAGATGGCGGTGTTGGCTCGTCTAGTCATGGTTAGTAGAAGAGTTAGGTAGGCGGTAACGATAGCTAGAACTACCCAAATGACCATGCCTAGGAAGTTCAATCCTGAAACTAAAGCTCCAACAACGATCAGAACAACAAAGGCAATAGATGCAAAGAGTATGCCAACTGGCATCGCCTTAGGGTCGACTTCCTTTAGGAACTTAGCCTGCTGGCGGAATTGAGCGAACATACCGTTGCCCTTAGGTCGCTTTGGTTTCTTTACTTTTTCTTTTTTAGCCATTGTTCTGCCTTTTCGTCTTTTTTACTTTACCGCTTGGCTGAAGCCATCTTTGGCAGCAGCTTCGGCTAGGTGTTGCAAGTGTTCTGGAATTGTGTCTCCACGCTTCATCATGGACTGAGCCCATAGGCGTCCTGCTCGGTAGCTACTTCTCACTAGAGGTCCACTGAGCACACCGAGGAAGCCCATGCCTTCAGCAATCTCTTTGAGTTCAACGAACTCTTGAGGCTTTACCCAACGAGACACTGGATGGTGTCTAACGGTTGGTCTTAGGTACTGGGTAATTGTGATGATGTCTGTTCCTGCATCGTAAAGATCCTGCAAAGCTTGGATAACTTCAGAAATCTCTTCACCCATACCAAGAATCAAGTTGCTCTTAGTAACCATCCCAGCGTTTCTACCCTGAGTGATTACATCTAGTGATCTCTCGTAGGTGAAGGCAGGTCTAATCTGCTTGAAGATTCTTGGAACTGTTTCCACGTTGTGTGCAAAAACTTCTGGCTTAGCATCAAAGATCTTTTGCAGAAGTTCTGGTTTGCCTGAGAAGTCAGGAATCAGAATTTCAACACCGGTACCAGGGGACTGCTTGTGGATCTGGCGAATAGTTTCTGCGTAGAGCCATGAACCTTCATCAGGAAGATCATCTCTAGCAACACCGGTAACGGTTGCGTACCTAAGCTGCATCTTCTTAACAGACTGACCAACTCTTCTTGGTTCGTCTGGATCTAAGTTTGCTGGCTTACCTGTATCAATCTGACAGAAGTCACAACGTCTGGTGCATTGAGCTCCACCAATTAGGAAAGTTGCTTCGCGGTCTTCCCAACATTCGAAGATGTTTGGACAGCCTGCTTCTTGGCAGACAGTGTGGAGGCCTTCGGTTTTAACAAGAGTGTGAAGAGCTTGGTACTCAGGACCCATCTTCGCTTTGGTCTTAATCCATTCAGGTTTTCTCTCAATGGGCACTTCAGCGTTTCGGGCTTCAACCCTAAGCATCCTCTTAGGTGCTACTGGTTCTTCACTCAATTTGAAACCTTCTCTATTTCAACTAGACGTCTCTGAATAACTTCAGCTGCCATTGCTGGAGTGACATCACGGTTAAGCAACTTGCTTATCGTACTTGTTTCAGCATCCTTGATACCGCAGGCGATGATGGTTTCGTAAGCATCCAGAGAGTTATTACAGTTCAAAGCAAAGCCGTGCATGGTTACTTTCTCAGCAACCCGGATACCGATAGCGGCAATCTTGACGTGTGTATCGCCAACTGGAGCCCAAACACCAGATCTTCCAGCAACTCTTTCTGTGTAAAGACCTAGTTCACCAATACTGTCGATTAGCACTTGCTCAAGCCATCGAACATAGCCAACTACATCAATAGGCTCTGGCAATCTCATGATTGGGTAACCAACTAGTTGACCTGGTCCGTGCCAAGTGATTTTGCCGCCACGATCAACGTCTATGACTGGTGTGCCATCTAATGGACGCTCTTCATCTTCAGTTCTTTTGCCAGCTGTGTAAACACCATCGTGTTCTAGAAGCAGGACGGTGTTGGGTCTTTCTCCACTAACAACCTGCGCATGAACTTCCCTCTGGATGTCCCAAGCTCTTTGATAATCGACAAAATTAGGCGCTAGACCTAGAACTTCGAAGATTGGCATGACTCAATTCTAAATCCCATCCACAGGACCCAAATACCTCTAGATACCCACAACTACCAGCCCACAAGAGTCAGGAAACAGGGATTTCGATGAAGATTGGGCATGCTCTTCTCCTCACAGCCAGCACTTAGACACTTCGCCGTGTTGAGTATTGCGAGAAGGCGCAGATACGGAATATTCTGGCTAGTCAAGGACCGACGAGGCTTAGGGGAGAACCAGTATCTTCTGGTCCCTAGTAGGTCAAGAGCATGGCCACTATTGCTCAGCTCGCTTAGTGGTCTAAATGCAAGTCCAGTTCGATTGCGTAACGGCAAGGTTGCATTGTTAGTCAGCAATAACGACTTGGATCTCATCCATAATTCGATTCGCAGAACAAAGAAAACTACATCTCAGAAACTTAATGCCATTTCTGGATTTGAATCAGTCGCTTCAGGAAGAGGAAAGAAGCCACTGGTTACCATTCTTGCTTTTGCAGCAATAGCAGCATTTGTATCCGTTGTTCCAAAACCAGTGGTTGCAGATGTTCCAGTCGTTGAGATTAGTCAGAAACCAAAGCCAGCGGTCAAGTGTGGATTACCGATTCAGATAGATGACGAGATATTAGGCGTAATTGCAAAGTCGAGTTCAATCAAAGTAAATGGATTCCATTACAAGATAGCCAATGCGCAAAAGCTAGGCGGATTGATTCAACTCAAACTGAAACGAAAGTGTGATCAGAAATACTTCAGGGTAGATGCTTGGTCAAAAAGCAACCAAGTTACTGTTTCTAAGGTTTATTAGAAACCGAAGTTTGCCTGGAAGTTAGCGTCTTCTAGTCTTGCCTTCACGTCAACCAAGAATCTGCTTGCGTCTGCACCATCAATGATTCTGTGGTCGTAGGAAAGAGCTAGGTAAACCATGCTTCTGATAGCGATGCTGTCTTGACCATTCTCATCTGTAACAACTACTGGTCTCTTAGCAACAACACCTGTTCCAAGGATTGCTGACTGAGGTAGGAACACAACAGGAGTGTCGAATAGAGCACCTCTTGAACCAGTGTTGGTCAAAGTGAATGTTCCACCTGAAAGCTCATCTGGCTTCAACTTGTTCTCTCTAGTTCTTGCAGCCATGTCAGCAATCTGCTGAGCAATAGCACCAAGGCTTAGAGAAGCTGCATCACGGATAACTGGAGTTAGCAATCCACGTTCAGTGTCTACAGCAAAGCTAATGTTCTCTGTTGCGTGGTAAACAATGTTCTCGCCATCGATTGCAGCGTTGATCTTCGGGTGAGTGCGTAGAGCTTCAGCTGCAGCTAGGAAGAAGAATGGCATGAAGTTCAGCTTCACTCCAGTCTTGGCTGTGAATTCTGCCTGAACCTTCGAACGAAGCTGAGCAATCTTAGTTACGTCAACTTCAACAACTGTTGTTAGCTGGGCACTTGAAACCATAGAAGCAACTGCACGCTCGCCAAGCACCTTACGAAGCCTTGACATTGGTTCAACAGTTCCACGAAGAGCAGATGGAGCAGCTGTGAAAGCTGGAGCTGCAGGAGCAGATGATGCACCGCTAGCTGCAGTTAGAACATCTTCACGACGAATTCTTCCGCCAACACCAGTACCTGAAACAGCTGCCAGGTTAACACCTGATTCAGCTGCAAGCTTTCTAACTAGTGGTGTTACGTAGCTTGGGTCTGTGTTTGTTGTTGCAGGAGCAACTGGTGTAGCTGCAGGGGTAGAAACCTGTGGAGTGAATACTGGCATTGAAACAGCAGGAGCAACTGGAGCCTGAGCAACAGGAGCTGCAACTACTGGAGGAGCTACTACTGGCGCAGCAACAACTGGAGCAGCTACCGGAGCTGCTGCAGGTGCCTCGACTACTGGTGGGGCAGAAGCTGCTGGCGCACTTGAGGCAACTCCATCGCCAATTATTGCAAGAACAGCACCAACAAGTGCTACTTCATCTTCCTGAACAAGGATCTGCTGAAGCACACCAGCAACCGGTGAAGGAATCTCGGTGTCAACCTTGTCAGTTGACACTTCAACTAGTGCTTCGTCGATTGCAACGGTGTCGCCGACCTTCTTCAACCATCTTGTGATGGTTCCTTCGGTGACGCTTTCACCTAGTGCTGGAAGTTTAACTTCGCTCATTATTTACTCCTTGTGGGCAATCTCTAGTTTAGGCGTGTGCGTGAAGTGGTTTACCGGCAAGAGCCATGTGGGCCTCACCGATAGCTTCGTTCATAGTTGGGTGGGCGTGAACAAGGGATGCAACCTCTTCAGGGAATGCTTCCCAATTGACGATTAGCTGTGCTTCACCGATCTGTTCACCAACGCGTGAACCAATCATGTGGATACCAATGATTGGACCGTTGTTGCGTCTAATAAGTTTTACGAAACCAGCGGTTCCAAGAATCTGGCTCTTACCGTTACCACCTAGGTTGTATTCGTAGACAGAGATGTTGTCTTGACCGTAAGTCTCTGCAGCCTTAGCTTCAGTTAGACCAACAGATGCAATCTCAGGTTCGCTATATGTGACCTTAGGGATACCTAGTTCATCGATTGGAGCTGGACGTAGACCTGCAATTTCTTCAGCAATGAAGATACCCTGCTGGAACCCCCTGTGAGCTAACTGCAAACCAGGAACGATATCTCCTGCTGCGTAAACTCCAGGAACTGAAGTCTCTAGTCTCTCGTTGGTTAGTACGTAACCGCGATCCATCTTCACGCCGTTTTCTTCGTAACCGAATCCAGCTGTGTTTGGTCCACGACCAACTGCAACAAGCATTAGCTCGCCATCGAATGTTTCACCGTTCTCAAGAGTTGCAACAACACCTGTTGCACTCTGCTGAACTCCTTGGAAACGAACACCAGTCTTGAAGTTGATTCCACGCTTGCGGAATGCTCTCTCCATTGCCTTGCTAACAGAAGCATCTTCATTAGGAACAAGAGTTGGTAGACCTTCAATGATGGTTACATCTGTTCCGAATGATCTCCAGATAGATGCGAACTCAACACCAATAACTCCACCACCAAGCACGATTACCTTGCTTGGAACAAAGTCAAGCTGTAGAGCGTGCTCAGAAGTAATTACTCTTCCACCAATTTCAAGACCTGGAAGAGTCTTGCTGTATGAACCAGTTGCAAGAACAATGTTTTTACCTGTGTAGGTATCTCCGTTTACTGAAATAGTTTTAGGAGCAACAAGGCTTCCTTCACCTGAAACAACTGTGATTTCTTTTGCAGAAACCAAACCAGTTAGGCCCTTGAACAAACGATCCACAATTCCATCGCGGTATTTGTTCACCTGAGGCATGTCAATTCCCTGGAATGTTGCTTGAACACCTACTGCTCCAGCATCACGAGTTACATCAGCAACTTCGGCGGAGTGAAGAAGAGCTTTGGTTGGAATACAACCACGGTGCAAACAAGTTCCACCTAGCTTGTCTCGTTCGATTAGAGCAACTGATAAACCTAGTTGTGAACTTCGTAGTGCGGCTGCGTAGCCACCACTTCCGCCACCAAGGATTACGACGTCGAAATTATGCTCGGCCAATTTTGCTCCTCAAAGAGATTATTTACTGAAGGGTTCGTTATAAAGATTACTAGAAGACTATTTCTTCTGTTTAGTTGCTAACTGCTCGGCAACGGTGACCAGGGTTCTCACCATTGAACCAGTAGCTCCCTTGACTGCATAGCCATAAGGAGCAAGGTCATTATTAGCCGCGGTCGCGAAATCAATGTGAGCCCAGTTCAGGCGATCTGTGCCCTTGGCTGAGGCTAAACCGATGAATTCTCTAAGGAATAGGCCACCAACTAGCATTCCACCAGATGGGTTACCAACACGGCTGTTCATGAGATCAGCTATGTCTGACTTGATGAGGTCTGTTAGTTCCTCAGCTAGAGGCATGTGCCACACAAGTTCACCAGCAGCATCCGCAGCTTTCTCAACGATGGCCACTGACTTATCGTCACCCATTAGACCTGAGTATCTGTTACCTAGTGCAACTCTGGCTGCACCTGTGAGGGTAGCCACGTCAATGATTAGATCGGGTTTCATCTCTGATGCCAAGATCAGGCCATCGGCTAGAACAAGACGACCTTCAGCATCAGTGTTTGTTACTTCTACTGACTTTCCGTTACGGAAAGTGATGACGTCGTTTGGTCTGGTAGCTGATCCTGAAGGCATGTTTTCAGCAATACACATGAAAGCAGTCACCTTGATAGGCAAACCAAGCTTGGCAATTGCTAAAGCTGCCTGAGCAACCGTTGCTGCTCCTGCCATGTCGTACTTCATGCCAAGAATTCCGGTAGCAGGCTTTAGTGAGATACCTCCAGTGTCAAAAGTGATTCCCTTACCAACAAGAGCTAGGTGAGCCTTTGCTTTGGCAGGGGAGTAGGTGATCTTCACTAGACGAGGTCCACGAACTGAACCCTGACCGACAGACAAGATTCCTGTGCACTTTTCTTTAGTAAGTTTCTTTTCATCCCAGATTTCTACTGTTACACCAGGAATCTTTGACTGAGACTTAACAATCTCTGCCATCTTTGCTGGGTACAAATCATTTCCAGGAGCGTTAACTAGATCTCTTGTTTGGTTCAATGCAATAGAAAGAACATTGATTCTGTTGATATCTGCCTTTGAAACAGTCTTTGAAGTAATCAGGTTCACAGTCTTTAGTGATGCAGCCTTCTTCTCACCAGACTTGTAGTGGTTGTATTCGTACTGAACAATTGCAATACCTTCAAGAAGAGCAATAGCAATTTCTGCAGAAGCAACTGGAATGTCAATGTTGATTATCTTCACATCGTTGAACGCTCTACCGATAGCCCCACCAACTTCGCGAGCCTTTGAGTGAGATGTAATTCCAGCACCAATACCAATCAGACCCAATACCTCTGAGCCAACACTCACTCTTGAGGTTGCTTCATAAGCTCCTGATACAGAAAGCGGCTTTAGTTTCAGTGACTTTAGCCCGGTTACCTTGGCTGCTGCGCCTTGTAGCTTGATGTCTTTTCCATCCAGACCCACAGCATAAATAGACATTGAGTCTGCTGTTGATTTAGGTGAACTTGCTAATACTTTGTAAGAAATAGAGGTCATAAACTCCATGTTATCTAGGGAAAGTAGAATGAACACATGGCACAGCCAAATTCACTATTCACTCTGGTCAACTCTGATGTTTTCGTACCAGAGGGTCTTCACCTGTTTGCCTCTATATCAGGCTTCACAGACGCTGGTTCAGCCATGCAGCAGATCTCAGATCACATTCTCGGGAACTTGGAATACGAAACCATCGTTGTGTTCAATAATGATGAACTTCTGGATTACCGTTCCAGACGTCCAGTCATGTATTTCGAGCAGGATCACATCGAGGATTACCAGCCAGCGACTCTTTCTTTACATTTAGTCAGGGATGAAGTTGGAACTCAGTTCCTATTCCTAAACGGCTATGAGCCTGACTTTAAGTGGGAAGCCTTCGCTGAGGCTATAGAGCAGTTGTTTGCTCTTCTTGCTATCGAAGACTTGACTTGGCTACATGCCATCCCTTTCCCTATTCCTCACACAAAGCCTGTAGGAGTAACTGTTTCAGGTAATCAAAAAGATGTCATAGCTGAGTACTCAGAATGGAAGCCTCGCACTCAGGTGCCAGGAAACATCATGCACTTACTTGAATACAGACTTACCCAAGCCAACATTCCAAGCACAGGTTTCGTTTTACTTATCCCGCACTACCTATCAGACTCTGAGTTCCCTCAGGCTGCTGTTGCTGGCTTAGAGCTGATAAGCAGTCACCTAAACCTTGTCTTCCCAACAGATGATATTCGTGATGAGGGCGATGCTTTCCTTCGCAGGATTACAGCTCAAATGGCTGAGAACCAGGATCTGGCTCGCATGGTTCAGGGTTTGGAAACGAGTTTCCAGAATGAACGCTCAGCGAATGGACTTGGTTCAGTCAAGCCTCGCGAGAGAGCCATCCCTGATGCCGATGAGATTGCAGCAGAACTTGAAGGCTACTTGGCTAGCCACCAAAAGAATAAACAGGAGAACGAAGAGGACCAAGACTGAAGCGTTCACCAACGCTAGTTCTCTTAGTTGCAGGTCTGGCATATTTCTTAGCAGTAACCCAACGTTCATCACTTGGAGTTGCAACTCTCACCGCAAGTGAGCGATTTGATACTAATGCTCAACAGTTAGCAACACTTGCAGTATTTCAATTGATTGTTTATGCAGCTATGCAGATTCCAGTTGGAATTCTTGTTGATCGATTCGGTGCCAAAATTCTACTGGTTGTTGGTGCAGCCATCATGGCTGCAGGACAACTAACGGTTGCCTTCGCGCCAAGTCTTGAGTTTGCTGTTGTGGGAAGAATGCTCGTTGGGTTGGGGGATAGCTTTACCTTTATCTCAATGATCAGAATGGTCAATGGCTGGTATTCAGGTGCACAGGCATCAAAGATTCAACAGTATGTTTCAACAGCTGGGCAAACAGGTCAATTCTTCTCTGCAGTTCCGTTCTGGTTCATTCTTGAAAATCTTGGCTGGGAACCTGCTTTTTCAATCATGGCAGCCGCTTCTCTGCTAGTTGTTCTCTTACTTCTAGCTTTCACCTCTAATGAAGCCGAAGAGAGTAAGAAGAAGACGCATGCGGTCAATTCTGTAAAGCAAGCTTGGGGCCAATTGGTTGGAAACGTGCGGATTCCAGGAATCAGAATGTCTTTTTGGACTCACTTCACCACTCAACCAACTACTACCTCTGTTTCACTGCTTTGGGCTGTTCCTTATCTGGTTACGGCTCAGGGTCAAAAGCTTGAGTTTGTGGCTTTTATTCTCTCGGCGATGGTTGGTTTCGGATTCATTTCGGGCCCGATTATTGCTGAAATCTGTGCCAGAACCCCTCAACATCGCACCAAACTGGTCTATTCAGTAGTTGGGCTCACTGTTGCGGCCTGGCTGGTCTTGTTATCAATGCCAGAGAGATCTCCATCTTGGCTATTGCTCACCTGTTTCCTGCTGATTTCTATTGGTGGACCAGCATCTATGGTTGCTTTTGACTTCTCCAAGGACTTTGTGCCTAAAAAGAGCTTGGGATCAGCCAATGGATTCGCCAATGTGGGTGGATTCCTAGCTACTTTCATCATGATGTATCTAACCGGGTTGGTCATTGACCTCATGCATGATCCAGCAAGCGGCATTGATCGGTACAACATCGACAGCTTTAGATGGGGTTTTGCAGCTCAATTCCTTGTAATTGCTGTGGGGCTAGTGTTCTTCACTAAAGAAAGCCGCAAAGCCCTAAAAACTTCGAAATAGGGAATAAGTCACAACTTTTACTGGTTATAAGGCTTAGAGACATCAATTGGCTCCGTTGAACCGTAAAGTCCAGGATAGGTGGCATAATTGGAGACAGACCCAGTCATTTCACCCGATTTGACATGGGTCTTCGTAATACCCAGTTTTTCGATACGCACAACCCTTAAACACTGAAGGTTCACATGGCTTCAAAACCAGTTAAGACATCTGCCGCTTCGGCTAAGAAAACCGCCACGCCTACTAAAGGAAAAGCAATCAAACCTTCAGCAACCAAAGCTCCTGCTACAAAAGCCAAAACAACCGCAACAAAAGCAAAGCCAGTTGCTAAGAAGCCTGTCGTAAAGGCCGTAAAGCCTGCAGCTAAGGTAACCAAAGCTAAAGCCAAGCCTGCTGCTAAGGCGACCAAAGCAGCTCCGAAGGTTACCGCCAAGAAAGTTGTGGCAAAACCTGTTGTCAAGAAAGCTACCAAAGTAGTTGCGAAGCCTGCTGCAAAGCCAGCCGCTAAGGCAACTAAAGCCGCTGCAAAGCCAGCTGCTAAGTCAGCCGTAAAGGCACCTAAAAAGATTTCTGCCACAAAAGCTGCTGGCTTAGATGGACTAGACCTTGATGATGAAGAAGATGATTTAGATCCTGAGGCGATTGTTGCCGAAGCAGATGTTGATGTAATCGTTGCTGAGATCGATGAGACGATTCCAGAAGTTGAAGAAGACGAAGACAAGCCAGTAGTACCTGAAGGTGCTCTAGTTCTTTCAACAAAAGAAGAAGATGATCTTCAGGTTCAGAGCACAAGCATTACTGGTGCAACTGCTGACCCAGTTAAGGACTATCTAAAGCAAATCGGTAAGGTTGCACTTCTTAACGCTGAGTTGGAAGTTGAACTTGCAAAGAGAATTGAAGCTGGACTTTTCGCTGAAGAGAAACTTGCTACCGACAAGAAGCTAACCAAAGACATGGCTAGAGATCTTCGTTGGGTTGTGAAAGATGGTCAACGTTCAAAGAGCCATCTACTAGAAGCAAACCTTCGTCTTGTGGTTAGCCTTGCAAAGCGTTACACCGGTCGCGGAATGCAATTCTTGGATCTGATTCAAGAAGGAAACCTCGGTTTGATTAGAGCTGTAGAGAAGTTTGACTACACAAAGGGATTCAAATTCTCTACCTATGCCACTTGGTGGATTCGTCAGGCAATCACAAGAGCGATGGCTGACCAGGCAAGAACAATTCGTATTCCTGTGCACATGGTTGAAGTTATTAACAAGCTTTCAAGAGTTCAACGTCAGTTGCTTCAAGACCTAGGTCGCGAACCAACCCCTGAAGAATTAGCTCGAGAACTAGACATGACACCTGAGAAGGTGGTTGAAGTTCAGAAGTATGGTCGCGAACCTATCTCACTTTCAACCCCACTTGGTGAAGATGGTGACTCTGAATTCGGAGATCTAATTGAAGACACCGAAGCAGTTCAGCCAGCTGATGCTGTTGCATTCAGAATCATGCAGAGAGAAATCGAAAGACTTCTAGACACACTAACTCCTCGCGAAGCAGCGGTTATTCGTAGCCGTTACGGAATTGGTGATGGAGTAATGAAGACTCTTGACCAGATCGGTGAAGAGCACGGTGTGACTCGCGAAAGAATTCGCCAGATTGAAGCTAAGACAATGTCTAAGCTAAAGCACCCTTCCAGAGCTCAGTGGCTTAGAGACTTCATTAAAGAGAGCTAACCTTTTGCGTTATCTACCAGCACTGCTAGTTGGCCGCTTGGTTCGTATTGCGGTTCGACTAGTTAGACCAGGTGGCGGTTCTGCATTGCCTGGCCTAGTTGTAAGTAAGTTAGCACCAAAACTTGTCTACAAAACACTTGACTCTTTTGAAAAAGGCTTAGTAGTAGTAACTGGTACAGCAGGTAAATCAACAACTACCAAAATGCTTGTAGCAATTGCTAGAGCTCACGGACTCAATGTCTTTACTAATCCATCAACTGCCAACATTGAACAGGGATTCTTCAGCACGATTGTTAGACAAGCTAATCTCTTCGGCAAAGTTCCTGGCAACATCGCAATCCTTGAGATGGATGAAGGTCACGCTGCTCAAGTAGTTGAGAAAGTAAAACCAAAGACCTCAGTAATCCTCAATGTGTTTGAAGATCAGTTGGACAGATTTGTTGATCCTGCTTTGGTAAGAGAGAAACTAATTGATGTTGCTAAAGCAACTTATGGGTCTTTGATTCTGAATGCTGACGATCAGAACTGTTTGCTGATTGCAGATGAAGTCAAAACAGATGCCCTGTTCTTTGGACTTGGCAAAGATCTTGATGCAAGTGTTGGCTCAAGTATGGCTTACGCTCCTACCTACCAAGACGGCTTGCCTAAACCCAAAAACGTTTGCACAGCCCTCACCCTTGAAGAGCGCCAACTTGAATTAGAACTTCACGGAGTGAAAACTAGTATTGAGCTTCCAAGTAGGGGAGTTCACTTTGCTATGGATGCGTTAGCAGCACTCACAGCAGCTAAGGAAATCCTCGGAGATGCTTTTGATTTGAAACTTGCTTCAGAGACCTTGAACTTTTTGCCTCCAGTGTTTTCAAGAGGCGAAATAAAAGAGGTAAATGGCGAGCCTTGCGAATTCATTTTGATTCAGAACCCGGTTAGCATGCAGTTGAACATCGACAATCTCTCACTTGATCAAGAACAAGTTTTCTTTGCAATTGGTAGAGATGTCCACGATCCTTCATGGATGTGGACTGTGGACTTCAAGAAACTAAAGAGGGTTCACACTGTTAGTGGATTTAACTATGCAGACGCAGCTCTCTTGCTTGCCTACAACGATGTTCCTGTTGACTGTGTGGAACCGGAGTATTTCCAGGCAATCGATTCTTTCTTTGCTCTTGAGAGACCTAGTAGTGGAGTCAAGACTGTTATCTATAGCGCTGATGCGATGAGAAGAATGCGCAGATACTTAGGTTTTACCGATCCAGAGGATGTTGATCGTGTCTAAAGTAGTTCGACTATCAGCTCTCTATCCAAACCATTTGAATCTCAATGGAGATTTGGCAAACCTAGCTGTTCTTCAGAAGAGACTTGAATGGTACGGGCTAGAAGCTGAAGTTGTTTATGTTGAGAAGTCAACTGACCTTACAAAGTTCGATGTAGTACTTCTTGGCCACGGCTCTAGAGATGCATGGGCTCAGCTAGAAGACATTGATCCTGAACTCATTCCATCAGTAGCAGCACTTGTAGCAAGTGGTTCTAGAGTCATGGCAGTTTCCAGTGGCTATGAGATTCTGATTGAAGCTATTGAGGGTGTAATTGTGAAGCATTCTGAAAGAGTGAGTGAGTTCAAAGACCACCACGGAATTGTCGGTTATGTGAATAGTGAAGCGGAGCTTGAACCAATTCGATGGATTCAGAATTCTCTGTTCACTCTTTTTCACGGCCCTGTGTTTGCAAAGAACCCAGATCTTGCAGATAAGTTCTTAGGATCATTGATTGGAGGATTAGAGCTTAAGAATGAGCACTTCTCTAAAGTTAGTGAGCTTGCCGAAGTTAGTCGAAAGACAGCTTTCGAAGACTAGTTAAGTTTGTCTGTCTCGTCCTGCCAGGTGATGGCAATTGGCTTGAGCTTGTCTTTGTTGGCTGTTCCGTGGTGACCACAGAAAACTAGATCGCCAGTGGCAAGAACTACGCGGATGAACGCTTGAGCTCCACAAATGTCGCAACGATCCGCTGCTGTCAGAGCTGGCAGATTCGTTGTCTCTTCTACCGCTTCGTTGGTGCTTTCAGTCTGTTCCATTAGTTCCTCCATGACTACTACAACACAGAACAGGCATGGATTCTTCCTGATTTGCCCCTATTTCGCTATCTGCGAATAGTTTTTCACCGGAAGAGTGTCTTTAGCCCTTGAAATGGGCGGTTCTGCTTAGGGTTGAATCATGCCTTCAAACGACTATTCCGCCAGACATCTTTCCGTACTTGAAGGCTTAGAGGCGGTTCGTAAACGTCCTGGTATGTATATCGGTTCAACCGATAGCCGTGGTCTCATGCACTGTCTATGGGAAATCATTGATAACTCTGTTGACGAAGCTCTGGCGGGTCATGGAAAGCTCATTGGCATTGTTCTCCATAAAGATGGCAGCGTTGAGATCTCAGACACAGCTCGTGGTATTCCAGTAGACATCGAGCCTAAAACGGGCCTTTCTGGTGTTGAGGTGGTGTTCACCAAGCTTCACGCCGGAGGTAAGTTCGGAAGCGGTTCATATGCCGCCTCTGGTGGTTTGCATGGTGTTGGAGCTTCTGTTGTAAATGCTCTGTCTCAGCGTCTAGATGTTGAAGTTGATAGAGATGGCAAAACCTGGGCGATGTCCTTCCAACGGGGAGCACCTGGTCTATTCGATGACAAGAAATCCATTGCACCTGAGAACCCATTCAAAGCTTTCAAGGACAAGAGCATCCTTCGCGAAATTGGCAAGGTTGCCAAGGGCAAGACAGGTTCAAGAGTTAGATTCTGGTCTGACCCTCAGATCTTCGTTAAAGGTGCTGAGTTTGAACTAGAAGACATTCTTGCCAGAGCAAGACAAACTGCATTCTTAGTGCCAGGACTGAAACTGGTTGTTTCAGATCAGAGATCTGGAAAAGCAGTTGTGCACGAGTTCCTTTATCAAGGCGGAATCGTCGAGTTCGTTGACTTCCTTGCCAAAGATGCACCGCTTAGCAACGTCTGGAGACTTAGCGGCAATGGTGCTTACACAGAAACCGTTCCTGTTCTAAATGCAGCAGGCAACATGGAATCAAAAGAAGTTCAGCGAACTTGTGAAGTTGATGTGGTTGTTCGCTGGGGCACTGATTACGACACTGAGATTAAGAGCTTCGTAAACATTATTGCTACCCCTAAGGGCGGAACTCACCTTCAAGGTTTTGAACAAGCACTTCTAAAGGTTTTAAGAGCTCAGGCAGATGCTAACTCTAGAAAGTTCAAACTAGGTAGCGAAAAGATTGAGAAGGAAGATGTAACTGCAGGTCTAACCGCCGTAGTTACAGTCCGAATAGCTGAACCTCAGTTCGAAGGACAGACCAAGGAAATCCTAGGAACACCTGCAATCAAGAACATCGTCTCAACTGTTGTAGCAAAAGCTCTTACCGATCGCTTCAACTCTTCAAAGCGTGAAGACAAGGCTCAAACCGCACTGGTACTTGAGAAGGTAGTGAACGAGATGAAGTCTCGTATCTCAGCCAGAACTCATAAGGAAACTCAACGAAGAAAAACAGCACTTGAATCTTCTTCTCTTCCTACAAAGCTTGTTGACTGCAGAACTCAGGACACACTCGACTCAGAACTAATCATCGTTGAGGGTGAATCTGCTCTTGGAACTGCCAAGCTCGCAAGAAACAGTGAGTTCCAAGCACTGCTTCCGATTCGCGGAAAGATCTTGAACGTTCAAAAGGCTGCTATTACCGACATGCTGAACAACGTTGAGTGTGCTTCAATCATTCAAGTTCTCGGAGCAGGTTCTGGAAGATCATTTGATTTAGCATCTGCTCGTTACGGCAAGATCATTCTGATGAGCGATGCGGATGTTGACGGTGCTCACATTAGAACTCTGCTGCTAACTCTTTTCTACAAATACATGCGACCTTTAGTTGAAGATGGAAGAGTATTCGCAGCCGTTCCACCACTTCACCGCGTAGTTGTCAATAACCCTGGTTCAAAGGCAAACGACACTATCTACACTTACTCGCAGCCAGAACTTGAGTCACTCTTAGCAAAGCTTTCTAAAGCAGGAAAGAAGTATCAAGAACCTATCCAGAGATACAAGGGTTTAGGTGAGATGGATGCAGATCAGCTTGCTGAAACAACCATGGATCGAAAGAGTCGTTCACTTCGCCGCGTGACAGTAGATGATTTAGCTGCAGCGGAAAAAATGTTTGAACTTCTTATGGGAAATGAAGTCGCTCCAAGAAGAGACTTCATTGTTGATAAAGCTGAATCTTTTGAACGCGAAAGAATTGACGCTTAGTCTCTACCGGCTGAAACAATAGTTGAGCTAAGCGGAGTTCCAGAAGCATCTCTCTTACCTAGATACTCAGGTGTCTCAAGAGGCTTACCAGCTGATGCAGATCCTAGAATCGGCGAATTGCCAACGTACGCAAAGTAAAGCTGATTTTCGTCTCTAATGAACTTATGTGCTCTCACACCACCAGTAGCTCTGCCCTTGGCAGGGAATTCAGACATCTCAGTGATCTTTGCACTTCCAGCATCAACAGCTCCTAGAGATTCACTGTTATTTGCTGCTGTTAGAACCTGGGTATCTTTTGTCACCTTGATTGAGGTGAAGTAGATTGCCTTGGCACCGTCAGAGAGCTTGATACCAGCCATACCAGCAGCTCCTCGGCCCTGTGGTCGAACACTGCTTGCCTCGAATCTAAGTAGTTGTGCATCGTCAGTTATGAAAACAAGCGTGTCTTTTTCAGAGCTAACTTCGGCACCGACTACCAAGTCGCCACTCTTTAGAGAAATAACTTCAAACTCTGTCTTTTCTAAGAAATCTGGGCTTAGACGTTTTACAACACCAGACTGAGTTCCAATTGCGATAACAGTCTTGTCGGTCAGTTCGAAGACGCCAACTAGCTTGATCGACTTTGGTAACCCTAGGAATTCAGAAGCGGAGACTGAATCAGATGCATCGAAGCCACCTTCGCTACCTGGAATATCTCCAGCGTGAACTCGGTGCATCACACCATCAGAGGTTAGGAACCCGATGTAACTTCTAGTTGTGCTTGAGATGACTGCTCTAAGCGCATCGTGCTTCTTGCGCTTTGCTGCCGCTACTGGTTCAAGAGTTGTTCTAAGCACCTGTCCGCTTGCAGTTAGGACAATAAAGCAAGGGGAGTCAGCTAGCTGAGCATCAATAGCAGCAGCCTTAGCAGAACTTACTGGCTTGACCTCAGCGATGCCGTCGCTAATGGTTGAACGGCGATCGTCACCATACTTTGCAGAAACTTCTTCAAGCTCAGCAGCTACTACATCTCTTAGGTTCTTGTCTGCAGAAAGAATCTTCTTTAGATCAGCAATTTCCTTCGCAAGTGTCTTGCTCTCATTCTCAAGTTCAAGCTTTGAGAACTTAGTAAGTCTGCGAAGTTTTAGTTCAAGGATGTATTCAGCCTGAATCTCTGAGAGTGTGAACTTAGACATCAACTTCTTGCGAGCATCATCAACCTCATCTGCTGCACGAATAATCTTGATGACTTCGTCAATGCTAAGAATTGCCTTTAGCAAACCTTCAACAAGGTGAAGACGAGCAAGTTTCTTGCCCAAACGGTTTTCTGTGCGACGTTTGATAACAACAACTCGGTGAGCTAAGTAAACACCGAGCATGTCTCTAAGACCTAGGGTTTCAGGTCTGCCATCAACTAGAGCAACGTTGTTGATGCTGAATGAATCTTCAAGTGGAGTGAACCTGTAGAGAAGATCTAAGACAACGTTTGGATCAAAGCCTGTCTTTAGTTCAATAACAAGCTTTAGCCCGTTTGTTCTATCAGTTAGGTCGATGACATCAGAAATTCCTTGAAGCTTCTTGCTGTTTACGCCGTCCTTGATCTTTTCAATGATTCGTTCAGGGCCAACTAGGTATGGGAGCTCGGTAACAACCAAAGCAAGTTTTCTTGGTGAAACGCTCTCGATAGAAACTTTCGCACGGGTCTTGAAAGATCCTCGTCCTGTTTCATAGGCTTCGGTGATTCCTTCGGTTCCCATGATGATGCCACCTGAAGGCAGATCAGGACCAGGAATGAACTTCATTAGGTCAGCTGAAGTTGCCTTTGGATTGCTAAGTAGGTGAATTGCACCGGCAATAACTTCACGCATATTGTGTGGAGCCATGTTGGTAGCCATACCAACGGCAATACCCGACGATCCATTTACTAGAAGATTAGGGAATGCTGCAGGTAGAACTTCAGGTTCAGATAGCTGAGCATCGTAGTTTGGTTTGAAATCAACTACGTCCTCGTCTAGACCTTCGTTCATGATCAGAGCAGCGGCAGCAAGTCTTGTTTCTGTGTAACGAGAAGCAGCTGGGCCATCATCTAGGGAACCAAAGTTTCCATGACCATCAATCATTGGAACTCTAAGGGTGAATGCCTGGGACATTCTGACCATGGCGTCATAGATGGCTCCATCACCGTGAGGGTGAAGCTTTCCCATAACCTCACCAACAACACGAGCAGACTTTACGTGTCCTCGATCTGGCTTCAGGCCCATCTCACCCATCTGGAAGATGATTCTTCTTTGAACAGGTTTCAGTCCATCTCTGGCATCTGGCAGAGCTCTTGCGTAGATAACGGAATATGAGTACTCGAGGAATGAGTCGCTAAGTTCTTGGGTTAGAGCAATGTCTACGATTCGTTCATCTGGGAATCGATTTTCAGGCTTCTTATTAGTCATGATCTTTCTAGTGGCAAAAAGGGCTGTGGCAGACTTATCTCTATGTCTTCGATGCTACCTGCCCCTCCTAAATCCTTTGGGATGCTCGGCGATGTGTTGATAAGTGCCTTGGGTAGCGTTCTTGGGGAACCAAACCCTCTCAATCTTTCGAAGAAGCGTTCAGTCTGCGTAATCCTCATAGACGGGCTTGGCTCACACAATCTAAAGTCTTCTGGAGCTCATGCAGGTTTTCTAAACTCACGAACCTCAATACCAGCTTCCTGCTACTTTCCTGCAACCACCGCGTCAAGCATTGTTTCCTTCTCGACAGGTAAGCCCCCATGGGAGAACAAGTTCATTGGCTACCAGATCTTTGAACGAGAATCAGAAACTAAAAGAAATCTTCTAACTGGTTGGGAGAGTAGTGAATCCGCTCGAAAGTTTCAAACCCTAAAGACTGTTTCTGAAATGGCACTTGAACAAGAAGTTGAGTTTCACACTGTGGCACCTGCTGCTTATGAAGATTCAGGTTTCACTGCTGCCACCATGCGTGGGAGTGAATTTCATGGGACTAAATCCCTTGCTGAACGATTTGAGATAGCTAAGAAACTTCTGGCAGAGCCAAACCAGAAAGTTATCTATCTTTATGTCCCTGAGCTTGACCAGTTAGCCCACGCTAAAGGTTGGCAGTCTCAGGCCTGGCTTACCAAGCTAGAAGACATTGACTCTGAAGTCTCAGCTCTATCAAGCAGTTTGAATAAGCACGCAGCGTTATTGGTAACAGCAGATCACGGAGTTATTGATGTCCCACACGCTAATCAAGTGTACGTTGATCTGCACATAGACAAGGAAGCCCTGATTGATGTTGGCGGCGACACAAGAGCGCTTTATCTTTACCTGGCAGATTCATCAACTACTGAGATGTATTTCGAGAAGCTGAAAGAGACTGTGGGGGATAGCTGCTATGTCATCACTCCAGAAGCGCTAATTGAAGCAGGGTATTGGCCTAAGGAGATCGAGAGAGATGCAGTTCCTGACATTTTGATTCTGGCAAAGAAGGAAGTTGCTCTTTATCATCGTGAGTTTGCAAAGAAGAAATCGTTGGAGATGATTGGACACCACGGTTCAATTACCCAGCAGGAAATGAATATTCCGCTAATTGCTATTGGCTTTTAGTTACTTGTCTTCTTCTTCATCTTTAGTGCCGAATAGAACCTCAGCCCACCTTGATGTGCTCTGAGTTGGAGGTGCTTGCGCTACATGTGCTTCAGGTTCGGTTATGGGTTCAACAATTGTTTCTTCAATTATGAAAGATTCAGTAACTGCGGTTTCTTCTTCAAAGGGTTCTTCAGCTACATCTTCTCTTTCCTGAGAGTAGATCTCTTCTGATTCAAATTCTTCTACAACATCATCTACAACATCATCTACAACATGGAATGTTGCTCTAGTTTCAGTTTCGACAATTGTGATGACTTCGGTTTGGTTCTGCTCAACTGGAACTTCTTCAATGAGTTCAGGAACTACTGACAGCCCAGTTGTTACAGGTTGTGTTTCTTCCTCAATAGTTTCAACTTGTGCTGCTGAAACGGTTGGATGCATAACATGTTCAGTTTTAATCTTTGGGGTGCTTTCAATCAAACTCAACGGCGATGCGTTTGAAAGCAGAAGTGCGCTTTGATTCTCCGGAACAAGAGAAAGAGCCTTTGGCTCGAAAGACCAGGTGGCAATCCCAGGCTCTGAATCAATTTTGTATTGAGCAGAAACTAACCAAACACCTTCAACAGTTTTCTTGGAAACCCAAGAAACATCTTTTGCTCTGTTGTTGGCCAGACGCTCGTCCATTACAGTTCCAAATTCAATCTGGGTTGGATCTGTGAATCTATCTCCAGCTAGAGAGAGTCTGATGTTTCTAGCTAAAGTTACGATGTGTTTTAGTTCAGTGAGAATCGGGGCTGCATATTTGGCTACCTGATCTTCATCAGCACCAGTTCTAGCAACTAATTCAGCAACTGTTGTGCCTAAACGAATCTCAGCTTGAATTTCTCTTGGGGTAAGTGTTGGGGGAAGCTCGGCTGGGCGGGATTTCATGGCCTTGAGCAAGTCAGGTGAAATCTCTAGGTAGTGGCGAGTGCCATCAGGAGCTTGTAGCTCGAGCTGGTTGTTAGTAACGCCAGTTATTCGTAAATCCGCCATTTTCAATCCTTCTGCCGATAGTTTGCCACTCTATTTGCCAGTTTTGCGGTTGATTCTGCTGTGCCGCGACACGCCCAAACTGGGAGATGACTGACAATAGTGCTTTCTTCGGTGTTAATAGGGTTGCATTTATGTACTTCGTGTTGGACACTTTCAGCGCTGAAATGAATTATTGGAAAGGAAAGTAATTGGCTACCGATTACGATGCTCCACGCAAGAACGACGACGACACAGAGTCTCTTGAAGCTATCAAAGAGTCAGAGGGAACTTCCGCTGCGTCAGACGTAGATGCTGACGATCATTCCGATTCCTTCTCCATCCCTGAAGTAACTAATGAGGAGCAGGACGTTGTTGTCGTGCCTAAGCAGGAAGACGAGTTCACCTGCTCAGAGTGCTTCATTGTTAAACACCACAGCCAGAAAGCCAAGAAAAATGGCGAATATGGTCCTGTTTGTGTTGACTGCGCTCACTAGCGCTTATTAATTAGTCTTGCTAAAACTTCTGGATTCCTGGTTGCAATCAACCAGTAGGGAGTTGGATCTTGCTTATCTTGGATTTCAATCTTTACTAGCTGTTTGACCCCAATTTGAAATTTGGTGAATGCGCGACTGTCCAGTTTCACTCCACGCTCAAAAAAGGCCTCTTGAGAGCTGACAACCTCGGCTTTGCCCAGGTATTTAGTCTCAATTGAAGCTTGACCAATTGAAAGAGTCTGCTTATTCAAAGTAATTAATGGAGAGCCCAGCCAAGAAAGAACAAAAACCAGAGGGATGGAAGCTAGGGCTAGAGAAATGCTGACAACTTCAGAAAAAGGCAAAGCAACGAGAAAGAGTGAAAGCGGGAGAGTTATTGAAGCTATGTAGAAGTAAACAGTTGGTAGAACCCGCTCTTTATAAATGTCCGTCGCTGGAAGTATTGTCATGGAATTAGAATACGCTCATGACCTCTTTTGAAGTTCTAATTAGCTGTGAACCAGATTTGATGCCAACCATTGGCAACCCTGGTGATGCTGGATATGACCTTAGGTCGTCAGAAAACGCTGTAGTGCCAGCAAGATCAAGACACACAGTCAACACTGGAGTTTCAATTGCTCTTCCAGCTGGTTACGTAGCTCTTGTTCATCCAAGAAGTGGCTTGGCGGCTAAGCACGGGATAACAGTCCTAAATGCTCCAGGGACTGTTGATGCGGGATACCGAGGTCAAATGCTCATTACTTTGGTAAACCACTCCGATGAAGATTTTGAAATCACACGAGGAGACAGAATCGCTCAGATGCTGTTCCAAAAGTTTGAATCTGCAAGATTCGTGCACGTAACAGAACTACCTGGTTCTCAAAGAGGAACCGCTGGCTTTGGATCGACAGGTGTCAAGTGATGATGAATGCTAGTGGCGGACGTCAACTCAACAAAGGTCCATGGGATAGCTCAGACCTAAACGCACCTAAAGATTTGGTTGACTTTGGTTCGATTCTTTTCGTACCAAACACAAGTGTTGGTGTTCGAGCTGATATTGAAGAAGGCACACAACGTGTAGTTGCTATCTCTTTCGACTACAAAGAAAGCGTTCTCCAAGTGCAGGCATTTGCATCATCCAAGGGGTCATCTCTTTGGGACGAAGTTGTGGACGATATCTTCGCAAGTCTTACAAGCCAAAAAGTTCTAACCGAAAAGGTATCTGGACCTTACGGAGTTGAAATTCATGCAGAGATAACTATCGGTGAATCCAAGAGTCAGAAAGTCCGGATGTTTGGATTTAGCGGCAACCGCTGGTTGCTTAGAGGAACAATCTCTGGTGCGGCCATCACTGACCTTGAGCAAAGAAGTGAATTAGAGGATGTCTTTAGAGGTCTTGTAGTGAACAGGGGAGAGACGCCACGTCCTCCCAGAGAAGTCCTCCCTCTAGAGCTACCAACAGGCTCAATTGTTGCGAGAGCAAAGTAATGGCAAACGAGAAGCCAAAGATCGACTCTGAAAAGTATGGGGTCAAGAAAACCGATGATGGCTACAAGGTTGATGCCAAGAGCCTAATTGCCAGTGTTGGCGGTGTACAGGGCTTCATTGAAGCTACAGTTCCAGGTTTGGTCTATGTTCTCAGTTTCGCGATCTGGCAAGACCTCACAATTTCGATAGTTTCTGTCTCTATTGCCATGGTTGCCCTAATAATTAGACATTTTCTAGCAAAGAGACCTGCATCAGCTCTAGTAGGTCCAGTTCTTGGCATAGCTTTGGCTATCTACCTTGCCCAGAGGCCTGAGGGACAGCCTAGAGACTTCTATTTGACTGGCTTTGTAACTAACGCTTCTTACGGATCAGCCCTGCTATTGAGCGTCTTGGTGCGTTTTCCTCTCATTGGAGTGCTGGTTGGCTTTATGACCGATCAGGGCCTCCGATGGAGGAAAGAACGAAGAAAAGTCCGCTTTTTCAACCTTGTGACTTGGCTTTGGGTTGCTTTCTTTGCCTCACGTCTAGCGGTTCAGGTGCCGATGTATCTGGCAAATGATGTTGTTTCCCTTGGTTTTACAAGGATTGTTATGGGAACCCCATACTTTTTGATGATGATCTGGCTTTCATGGCTTTTGCTTAGGAAAGTAGTTAGTGCCAAACAAGATGGTATTTTGGACAAGTAATTCTTTTTCAGCACTGCTAGGAGCGGACTTTGTCCAACGTAAATAGTTTCAAATCCAGTTCAACCCTTGATGTGGGCAGCAAGTCTTATCGCATCTTTAGGTTGGACAGTGTTCTAAAGAACCAGCTTCCTTACAGTCTGAAAATTCTTCTAGAGAACATGCTTCGCACCGAAGACGGAGCGAACATCACAGAAGCTCACATCAACGCCATCGTTAACTGGGACCCTAAGGCAGAGCCTGACATTGAGATTCAGTTCAGCCCAGCACGTGTAATCATGCAGGACTTCACAGGAGTTCCTTGCATCGTTGACCTTGCCACAATGCGTGAAGCGGTTGCTGACCTTGGTGGAGATCCGAAGAAAATCAACCCACTTTCTCCAGCAGAACTTGTTATCGATCACTCTGTTGTGATTGACGTAGCTGGCTCACCAGATGCATTCGAGAGAAACGTTGCTTACGAATATGAACGCAACGGTGAGCGTTATCAGTTCCTTCGTTGGGGACAAGGTGCGTTTAATAACTTCAAGGTTGTTCCTCCAGGCACTGGAATTGTTCACCAGGTCAACATTGAGTATCTAGCAAGAACAGTTATGACTAGAGAACTTGATGGTGAGACTCTTGCTTATCCAGATTCATGTGTTGGTACTGACTCACACACCACCATGGTTAACGGTCTTGGTGTTCTTGGTTGGGGAGTAGGTGGAATCGAAGCTGAGGCAGCAATGCTAGGTCAGCCGGTTTCAATGCTTATCCCTAAGGTTGTTGGTTTCAAACTAACGGGTTCAATTCCTGTTGGTGCAACAGCTACAGATGTTGTTCTAACCATCACAGAGATGATGCGTAAGCACGGAGTTGTTGGAAAGTTTGTTGAGTTCTATGGAGCAGGTGTTAGTGCTGTGCCACTAGCTAACCGAGCAACCATTGGAAACATGAGCCCAGAGTTTGGTTCAACAGTTGCTATCTTCCCAATCGATGAAGTAACTATCGATTACTTACGTTCAACTGGTCGTGATTCAGAAGAAATTCAATTAGTTGAGGCATACAGCAAGGCTCAGGGTCTATGGCACGATGCCAACAATGAAGCTGCATACAGCGAATACATCGAACTAGATCTTTCAACTGTTGTTCCTTCTATTGCTGGTCCTAAGCGACCTCAAGACAGAATTGAATTGTCAAAAGCAAAGGAACACTTTGCTACCGACATCAAGACTTACAGCAGCGACGTTTCAAACCCAACTGAAGTTGATGGAACTGATTTCTCAATTGACAACGGTTACGTTGCTATTGCATCAATTACCTCTTGTACTAACACCTCAAACCCATCTGTGATGATGGCTGCTGGTCTACTAGCTCGTAAGGCTGTTGCAAAGGGTCTAAAGAGTAAGCCTTGGGTAAAGACTTCTCTGGCTCCAGGTTCAAAGGTTGTTACCGAGTACTTCGACAAAGCAGGCCTTACTGCAGATCTGAACGGACTTGGCTTTGATCTAGTCGGCTACGGTTGCACAACCTGTATCGGTAACTCAGGTCCGCTAGATGCTGAGATTTCAGTAGCTGTGAACAAAAACGACTTGGCAGTAACAGCAGTTCTTTCAGGTAACAGAAACTTTGAAGGCCGCATCAACCCAGATGTGAAGATGAACTATCTTGCATCTCCACCACTGGTAGTTGCTTATGCACTTGCTGGAACTATGGACTTCAACTTTGACACTCAATCTCTTGGCAAAGACAAAGAAGGCAAGGATGTCTTCCTTTCGGACATCTGGCCAACACCCGATGAGGTTCAATCAACTATTGATTCAACTATCGACTCTGAAATGTTCAACAGACAGTACGCTGGCGTCTTCGAAGGTGATGAGAGATGGAAGTCTCTTCCTACTCCAACTGGAGCTACCTTCAGCTGGGATGCTAAGAGCACATACGTTAGAAAGCCTCCTTACTTTGAAGGAATGAGCATGACTCCTTCTCCAGTAGTTGACTTCCACGATGCTCGTGTTCTTGCAAAACTAGGGGATTCTGTAACAACAGATCACATTAGCCCTGCAGGTTCTATCAAGGCTGATTCACCAGCTGGAAAGTATCTTGCCGAGAACAATGTTTCTCGTGTTGACTTCAATTCATATGGATCAAGACGTGGAAACCACGAAGTAATGATTCGTGGAACTTTTGCCAACATCAGATTGCGTAACCAGCTGCTTCAAGATGTTGAGGGTGGATACACCAGAGACTTCACAACAGCAGATGGTGCACAGAGCTTTATCTATGACGCATCAAGCAACTACCAAGCTCAGGGAACATCACTAGTAATCCTTGCTGGAAAAGAATATGGTTCAGGATCTTCTAGAGATTGGGCTGCTAAGGGAACTGCACTACTTGGTGTGAAGGCTGTTATTGCGGAGAGCTTCGAGCGTATTCACAGAAGCAACCTGATTGGTATGGGAGTTCTTCCTCTTCAGTACCTTCCAAGTCAAACTGCTGAAACTCTTGGGCTAGATGGAACAGAATCATTCACCATCACTGGCGTGACTGCTCTAAATGATGGAGTGACTCCAAAGACACTCAAGGTCGAGGCTAAGCCAACGTCACACAGCCCTGCTGGGAAGCAACCATTTACATTTGAAGTCGCTTTGCGTATCGATACACCAGGTGAAGCTGACTACTACAGACACGGTGGAATCTTGCAGTATGTACTTAGAAGTTTGGTGGCTTAATTGACAATTCTTGAGTCGATTCAATCTCCAGATGATCTGAAGAAACTTTCTGTTGCTCAGACCAAGGAGCTTGCTCAGGAGATTCGTGAATACCTGATTGAAACCATCACATCAACCGGTGGTCACCTTGGACCAAACCTTGGAGTTGTTGAACTAACTCTTGCTATTCATCGTGTGTTTGATTCACCTAACGACAGCATCATCTTTGACACCGGACATCAGTCTTATGTTCACAAACTAGTAACAGGCAGAACAGATCTTTCAGGAATTAGAACTAAGGGTGACATAGCTGGTTACCCTCAGCGATCAGAATCAATTCACGACGTAGTCGAGTCTTCACACGCTTCTTCATCTCTTTCTTGGGCTGATGGTATTTCAAGAGCGTATAGATTAACCGGTCAAACAGAACGTGCAGTTGTTGCTGTAATTGGTGATGGAGCACTTACCGGTGGTATGGCTTGGGAGGCACTAAACAACATCACCGATGACAACGATAGAAATCTTGTCATCGTAGTTAACGACAATGGTCGCTCATATGCTCCAACCATTGGTGGCTTGGCTAAGTACCTTAATGATTTCAGAACAGAACCTTTTTACAAGCGTATGTATCGCGCATCTAAAAAGTTCTTCTCACTATTCGGGCCTGTCGGTCGCTTGGCTTATTCAACAATTAGAGGAGCTGGTAAAGGTCTTCTTGGTACCTTCACACCTAAGAGCATGTTCCCTAACCTTGACCTCAAGTACATCGGTCCAATTGATGGACATGATCAAGAGGCAATGGAGCAAGCTTTGCGTCAGGCAAAGCAATACGGTGCTCCAGTTATTGTTCACGCAATTACTCAAAAGGGTAGAGGCTTCACCCTTGCTGAAGATGATGTGAATGACCAGTACCACGCTGTTGGTCAAATAGATCCAAAGACCGGTAAGTCTCTTGAATCATCAACAGGTAAGTCTTGGACATCTGTATTTGCTGATGAAGTTCTAGAAATTGCCCGTCACAATGAACGTGTAGTTGGAATTACTGGAGCGATGCTTATCCCAGTTGGTCTTCACAAGTTTGCGGAAGAGTTCCCAAACCGTGTATTCGATGTTGGTATTGCAGAGCAGCATGCTGTTACATCAAGTGCTGGTTTAGCTTTTGGTGGACTTCACCCAGTAGTTGCTATCTATGCAACTTTTGCTAACCGTGCATTCGACCAAATTCTTATGGATGTTGCTCTGCACAATGCGGGAGTTACATTCGTTCTAGATAGAGCTGGTGTTACCGGCCCTGATGGAGCTTCACACCACGGCATGTGGGATCTTGCTCTATTGCAGATTGTCCCTGGAATTGAAATAGCTGCTCCTAGAGACGCAATCAGACTTCGTGAAGAACTTGCTGAAGCTATCGCTATTGAAGATTCACCAACTGTAATTAGATTCCCTAAAGGCGTTGCTCCAGTTGAGATCAAAGAACTTAGAAGACTGGCTGACGGTGTAGATGTATTAGCCGAGGCACCATCTAAAGATGTTCTTATTGTTGCTGTTGGTGCAATGGCAACTGTTGCCTTGAAAGTTGCTGAGTTGCTTGCAGCTCACGGAATTGGGGCAACAGTAGTTGATCCTCGATGGGTTGTTCCAGTTAGAAAGAGCGTTCTCGAGCTAGCAAGCCAACACCGTCTTGTAGTTACTTTGGAAGATGGCGTAAGAGTCGGTGGAATTGGAACAAGGATTCGTCAAGACCTAAGAGCGGCTCAGATTGACACTGCTTTGAACGAGCTTGGACTTCCTGATGAATTCTTGGAGCACGCTTCTAGAAATGAAATTCTTGATCGTGTTGGTCTGAAAGCCCAAGATATTGCTCAGGAGATTGTGGCTCAAGTTCTAGGTTCTAGAGTGCCTCACGCTAAGCAGATTGACGAGCCTACAAAAGACTCAAGAAGTACTATCTAGTTCTTCTTCGTTCTCTTTCGGCTTTGTTGCCAGAGCAATCAATAGTACTTCCACCACTAGCTCTATTTGCCACTGGCGAACTAGTCGAGAAGCCAATGCAGCTGTTAGATTCTCTTTACTCAACGGGACTGGTGGCTCGAAACAAATCTGTCTCAAAGTCTCTGGGTTCAGGATGTTTTCCTGGGGAATCTTTTGTTCCTCTGAGAGCTTGGCGACTAATTCCTTAGCTGCAGTAAGTCTTGCGTGAGCTTCTGGAAACTTCTGTAGCCAGTTCCTGTGATTAGGGATACCAGTTGGTTTTGGTCTTAGTTCAACGAGGTTCTTGGTGTGTGAACCATCTTCGATTGCTTTCCACCAGGTGTCAATAAAAGTTCTACTTGCTCTTCCAGCAAATGTTTTTAGGCTAGCTAATTCAGATCTTGACTTAGGCGCAGCCTTTACTGCCGCGACCAAAGAGGCATCCGGGACTAAACGACCAGGAGCGATGTCTTTCTCGATGGCGAGATCTTCTCTGGCTTCCCAAAGGTACTTGGCGATAGTTAGTGCTCTTTCATCCTTAACTTCATGAAGCCCAGTCATAGACCTCCACTTATCAATCTTTGGTGGCTTTGAAGTTGGAACCAGTAGGAAGTCGAACTCAGCTTTGGCAATTTCTGTCTTTTGGTTCATTTCAAGATGTTTTTGAATCTCTTCCCAAAGTTCAAACAGAACATCAACATCTAGTGCAGCATAGTTCAGCCAGTTTTCTGGTAGCGGTCTTTCACTCCAGTCAACTGCCGAGTGCTCCTTAGCAAGTTTGAGTTTCAAGTAGTGCTCTGTCAAAGTACCAAGGGCAACTCTGGGTAAACCTATGAGTCGAGCAGCTAACTCCGTATCAAGAATCTTTGAGGGTTTTAGATTCATTTCAGTTAGGCAAGGTAAGTCTTGAGAAGCAGCGTGAATGATCCAAGGTCTAGCGCTAACTGACTGAAGGAATTCAATCCATACTGACTCTTCGTAATCTGCAACTGGGTCAATCAAGAAGATGCAGTTGTCTTTGATAGCAATCTGCAAGAGATAAGCTCTCTGCCCATATCTAAATCCACTGGCTCTTTCAGCGTCTAAAGCAATAGGAGAGCTGGATTCGTTTAATGAAGTAAGAAACTCTCTAAGTGACTCAGTGGTTTCTACAAGTTTTACCGGAAGTCGAGGCTTATCTAGTAGTACGCTTTCGACCTCTGGGGTTTCTGGCTGGTCTGTCATTTATTTACGATTAGACGGGTTACGCCTTCGCCATCCATTCCAAATCCAGCCATAGAGGCAATGATGTCCTGCCAAGCAGCAAAGTGTGGTCCTAGATCGTCATCAGTTGGTGACCAAGATGCTCTGATTTCAACTTCGCTGGAATTAGGGTCATTCGCAAGAGATCCCATGCCACTTGAAGACATCTTGGTAACTGTGCCAGCTTCGTTGGTGAAGTTAGCTCCATGAGCCTTTAGAGCTCTCATTAGTTCAGCCCACCAGAAGTGAGCAACATCTTCTTCAATTCCCATGTCATTCTCTAAGGGTGACTTGCCGTAGGCAATAACTCTCATGTTTGAACCCCACACGTCAAATTGTTCAGGATCGTGCAAGAAGACGACTCGGCCAACGCCACGATTCATCGGAGTGTCAGCCGGATTTGGGGCTTGAGCGGCAAAAGCTAAAGCCCAAGGAGCAATTCTGTCTGGTGCAGGTATTTGAGAGGTCTCTAATTCTGCACGAAGGCTAGGCACGGCAAGCGAAAGTGCGGCCGCAGCAAACTGGGCCGGAGCATCGGAATCAAGAGCATAGAAAGACATCTGTTCTAGGCTAAATGGCGAGAGCGACTCTCTCACCCTGCCACGCCGCAAAGGACTAGCAATGATTGTTTATACAAAGGTTCTAATTGCTGCGATAAACCTCATGAAAATGAGTGGACCAATCAAGGCTGAAATGAAAGTTCTTGATGTAATCCAAAACACAGGCAATACCTGGGTTATCGTGCCTGGCAAGTTGACTAG
Organism: Rhodoluna sp.; assembly: GCA_044373385.1. Classification (GTDB taxonomy): domain Bacteria; phylum Actinomycetota; class Actinomycetes; order Actinomycetales; family Microbacteriaceae; genus Rhodoluna. The sequence continues at coordinate 62,028 of JBILQF010000002.1, read as the reverse complement.
ACAGTCCAAAGGCCGCCAGAGTCTGTTCTGGAACTCAAGAAAGGGCCATGCTCTAGTTCAAGTGGACTTTGCAGAATCAGTAGAAGATCGAATAGCTCTAAGGATAATTAGGGTCTATGGCTCAGAAATTCCAGGCCCTGGTGGTTCGGTATCACTTTCAGGATGGATGGGAGAACATCCAGAACACTTTGGGTTAGAGAGCAACTTCGAAGAAATACTCATGCCTAACCAAACAAGAGCTTGGCATTTTCCTGCTCCTTCTGACAAATGGGTCATTCACGTGCATGGCAGAAGAGCTGGCATGGGAGAAACTCTTCGAAATGTTGAGCAATTCTCAAAGCTTGGATTCAGACAGCTAACTATTTCAATGGAAAGCGACCCTAAGCCATTTGGTCTGGGTAAGACCAAGTCAAATCTAGGGGAAACTGAATGGGATCAAATAGAGCTAGCTGTTCTTCACGCTAAGAGTGAAGGAGCTAAAGAGATTCTTTTGTTTGGCTGGTCTCAAGGCTCATTCATGATTGGTCAGTTCCTAAGAAACTCGAAACATGTGGGCTTGGTTTGCGGAGCAATCTTTGATTCACCGCTACTTGATTACAGATCGACTATGCAGTTCCATGCAAAGAGAGCAGGCCTTGCTCGCCGTCTTGGTGATCGTGTGATTGACGCTATTCAGGACAGCAAGATAATCAAGCTATTTGGATATCGAAACGTTGATGTTGATGGATTTTCACTCACGAACAAACCTGTTGGCGTGAACATTCCATTTCTGATTCTCTACTCTCCAACAGACGGTCACGTTGAAAGCTTTGATGTGCATTTATTTGCAGGTCACAACGAGGACGTGACTCTAGTTGAGATTGAAGGGGCCAAACATTGCCGACTCTACAATCACGATCAAGAGAACTATCAGAACTCAATAAGTCAGTGGCTTAGACAGCACCAAATCTAAAGAACCAGGTGTCGCCTGATCTCAGGATTTGAAGGAGCTCTGCTTCGAATCCAATCTTTCCAAGGAAATCTTTGACAGTAGCCTCTGCATCGAACTTGCTATTGAAATTAGTGAGTGTAAGGTTCACTTCGTTGATTTTTCCTGAAGAGGCAAAGATCTTTGCAGTTTCCATACCGGACTCAAGAACAGAATGCTTAAAACTGTTAGCTCGACAAAAGGAATCAACAAACTGTGGCAGTTCGTCTTGAACTCCTCCAATAGCAATTGCCTTCTCACTTGGATATTGGGTTCCTAGCCTTTGTGTGACGTAGACAGGCCTACCTTCGTTGGCATGGACTGCGGCAATGTCTAAGTCTTCACTAGAAGTAGTCAGTATCAGCATCGGTGCGTACTTTGATGCCGTTAGGTTCTCTGCTCTAGCTGTCTTGCCTGTTGTGATAATCAAATCTGATTGGAATCTAATGAACTTCAGTAGTTCTCTGTCTAATTTGTTTGTCGAGTTCTCGCTAGAGGCATCTAAGTTAGTTCCGTTAGCTATAACGAAGTTGAATCGTAGTCCTTCTACTTCTGGATACAAAAAAGCAAGGTGCTCAGAATCAAATGCAACTTCTGTTCCAGGAACTGGGAAGACTTGTTCGAGAATCAAATCATCTTCTCTTTGACTTGTCGTTTGATTCTCATCAACATTCCCTGAAGCCCTCTAATTCGAAGAGGAGACACTAGGTCAGTTATTCCTAGTGCATCAACGAATGAGTCATCGAAGTTCAGTACTGTGTCAGCTGGTTGTTGGTCTAAAGACAATTGAAGGAGACTTGCAAAGCCTTTGGTTGTTGGAGCTTCATCGGGAGCTGTTAGGAATATGCTCACTGTGTTGTGCTCATCTAACTCAACGAACAGATAAACAGGGGACTGGCATTCCTCGACTCGTTCAAGGAGTTCTGGATGATCTTTGTATCGCTCTGGCAGGGCAGGAAGGTTCTCTGAGTATTCAAGTAGAAGTTCTAGCTTGAGATTCTGGGGAACTTCCGCAAATGCGGAAACAATCTCTTTTGCTCCTGGAGTTGTTGACATGCTTAGAAACCTACAGGAACTGCTCCTGGCTCTTCACCTTTAACAATTGGAACACGCACAGTAGAGCCCCACTCAGTCCATGAACCGTCGTAGTTTCTAACCTTTGGAATTCCCAGCAGGTAGGCGAGAACAAACCAAGTGTGGCTAGATCTCTCACCGATTCTGCAGTAGGCGATAACATCGCTGGCATCTGAGATGCCAGCATCAACGCGGTAGATCTGGTTTAGTTCTTCGATTGTTTTGAAAGTCTGGTCTTCGTTGACTGCCTTGCTCCAAGGAACAGATCTAGCGGTTGGAATGTGCCCACCACGAGAGGCACCTTCGTTTGGATAGTCAGGCATGTGTAGCTTTTCACCGGTGTATTCAAGTGGGCTGCGAACATCAATCATTGGCTTTCCAAAGTGAGCTAATACGTCATCCTTGAAAGCTCTAATTGAGGAGTCATCTCTTGCAATCACTGGATAGTCAGTTACTGGACGCTCTGGAACATCCTTGGTTAGAGCGCGACCTTCCTCGACCCACTTTGAACGTCCACCGTCCATGATGCGGATATCTTCGTGACCAAAAAGCTTGAATACCCACATCGCGTAAGTTGCCCACCAGTTGCTCTTGTCGCCGTAGAGAATGATGGTGTCCTCACGGCTAATGCCCTTGCTAGATAGCAGCTTGGCCATCTCAGAGCCATTGATGTAGTCGCGGTTATCTGGATGATTTAGTTCGGTGTGCCAGTCAATCTTAACCGCACCTTCAATGTGGCCTGTTGAGTAGAGGAGAATATCCTCGTTGCATTCCATTAGAACCAAACCAGGTTGTCCAAGGTTTTCAGCTACCCATTGGGTTGAAACTAGAGCCTCTGGGTGCGCATAGTTCTCGAAACGCGGGTTAGATTCAACTGGATAACTCATAAGAAAACCTCCGGGGTTTAGGCTGTTGTTTGCGGTGTCTCTATTCTCTCAAAGATTCGAACCAAAAAGAATGGCAATTTCCTGAATGCTTATCAAGATTGATGATCTGGACTCTGATGTTTCCGTTTCGGAACTTCTATCAGAGCTAGTTCCGCCTGCTGAGTTTGCCAAGGTTTCTTTTGATTCCTACATCCCAGATGAGAGATTCTCTAGCCAGTCAGAGGCTAGGAGTTTAGCCTCAGCATTCGCAAAGAGCATTGGCAAGAAGAACTCCGCAAACCTGGGTATCTACCTTGACGGTGGTTTCGGTGTTGGAAAGACTCACCTTTTGGCATCCATTTACTTCAACAGTGGCAAGAAGTCTGCTTTTGGAGCATTCCTTGCCTACACAAGCATCATCGGCTATCTAGGGTTTGCTCAAGCAGTAGCTCAGTTCTCAAAATATGAATTGCTCTGCATTGATGAATTTGAACTTGATGATCCAGGGGACACCATGATTATGTCTCGCTTCCTCAAAGAACTAGCCGCTAAGGGTGTTCGATTCGCTGCAACATCAAACACTCCACCAGCAGCTCTTGGTGAAGGACGTTTTGCGGCCGATAGCTTCCAGCGCGAGATTCAATCTGTTGCAGACAAGTTCCAGATGGTTCGTATTGACGGTGACGACTACAGACACAGAGATTCTTTATTTGCCTTCAAGGCGGCAGATGCAAACAAGATCAAAGAGCTAGAGGAGAGACAAGAGGGTCGAGTGCTGTCTGCGTCCTTCGATGAGCTGGTCTCATTCCTAGGCTCAATTCACCAGTCAAGATATGCCAAAGTGTCAGAGCAGTTTAATCACTTGATTGTTACTGATGTCCGTCTAATCAACGATCAGTTCGAAGGGATTAGGTTTGTGAGCTTTATAGACCGCTGTTACGAGGCTGGAATATCTCTTGCCTACACAGGTCTAGATCTTGTTTCAATCTTCCGCGAGGATCATGTTCAAGGGGCATATCGGAAGAAGTATCTGCGTTGCTTGTCACGTCTTGCAGCCATGTGCTCAAGATAAACACTTGTAATCTTTAACAATCCCGAAACATTTACTGAGGTTTCCTGAAACAAACTTTGGCCATCCTTGTCTCAATCCCACACTGGGCGTTAATCTTTGGAGGCACAAATGGATCAAGGAAACACCGCATTTATACTCTTCTCGGCAGCTCTTGTTCTGCTGATGACACCAGGTCTTGCTTTCTTCTATGGAGGTATGGTCAAGGCTAAGAGCGTAGTTAGCATGATGATGCTCTCTTGGGGCTCTCTAGGTCTTGTTGGAGTGCTCTGGGTTCTCTATGGCTATGCAGTTAGCTTCGCTAGCTCAGATAGCCCTACGTACATTGGTATTCCTGGTTGGTTCGGAATTGATACAGCTTCTTTGGGTCTGACAGCTGAAACAGCAGCGTCTCTCACAGAGACAGTGGACAATTACCCAACCATGGCATTTGTGGCTTTCCAAGCAACCTTCGCAATCATCACAGTTGCACTTATTTCAGGTTCGATTGCTGACCGTGCAAAGTTTGGTGCATGGATGATCTTTGCTGGCATCTGGGCAACAATTGTTTACTTCCCAGTTGCAAACTGGGTATTCAACTACGGTTCAGCACAGGACAACAGCGATGGTGGATGGCTGGTCCAGCTAGGTGTAATTGACTTCGCTGGTGGAACTGCAGTTCACATCAACTCTGGAGCTGCTGGTCTTGCACTTGCTCTTGTTCTTGGTAAGCGTTTCGGATTTAGTAAGGGAATCTCTCAGCCACACAACGTACCGCTAACACTTCTTGGTGTTGCACTCCTTTGGTTCGGTTGGTTTGGTTTCAACGCAGGTAGCGCGCTAGCAGCCGACGGTATTGCGTCTCTTGTATTTATCAACACCATTGCAGCTCCATCTGCAGCAATGCTCGGTTGGGTTCTAGTGGAAAAGATTCGTCACGGTAAGGCAACATCTATTGGTGCAGGTTCCGGAGCTATCGCAGGTCTAGTAGCAATTACTCCTGCTTGCGCTGTTTTAGATCCAGTTTGGGGAATGCTTCTTGGAGTCATTGCTGGCGCACTATCTGCTCTTGCAATTGACCTAAAGTACAAGCTTGGTTTCGATGACTCACTAGACGTGGTTGGTATTCACCTAGTTGGTGGAATCGTTGGAACTCTATACATCGGTGTCTTCGGCCGCGGTGTTGGTTTTGCTTTCGGTCACGACTTCAGCCAGCTTTGGAAGCAGGCTGTTGGTGCTGGAGCGGTACTTGTTTACTCCTTCGTAATTGCCTTCGTAATCGGTTGGATTATCGAAAAGACAATGGGTTTCAGGGTCACAGCAGAAGACGAAATCGCAGGTATCGACACAGTAGTACACGGTGAAGAGGCCTATGCTTTCGGAGCTGACAAGGGCTAAATAGCTTGATAGGTGAACCCCGGTGTGTTTCAACACCGGGGTTTACTTTTGACTAAATTTGCCTAAATCGGTTAGGGTTTAGTTGTCTTGAAAGAGACATGCGGATGTGGCTCAGTTGGTAGAGCACAACCTTGCCAAGGTTGGGGTCGCGAGTTCGAATCTCGTCATCCGCTCGAAGAGGTCTAAACCAAGATCCTTTGTTACATGGTGGAGTGGCTGAGCGGCCCAAAGCAACAGCCTGCAAAGCTGTCAACCCACGGGTTCAAATCCCGTCTCCACCTCCAAGAAATACCAACGGACGATTGGCGCAGTGGTAGCGCACTTCCTTGACATGGAAGGGGTCACTGGTTCGAACCCAGTATCGTCCACCGCTAAGCCTCAGGAGTTGGAGTCCAACAGGTCTGAGATTGCCCACTACGTGTCCATTTCAGTTCTCACTAAATCCAGCGACCCAATCGCTAGACGGTGCAGTTTTGGGGATCCGATTTGAAAACTACACTCGGCAGCTCAGACTTCATACTGTCTTAAGGTTGAACCCTGATCAGGTAATTTGCTGATTTGTACAAGTTTGCGCATGTTCTAGTTCCTTCGCCAATAGGGAACAACAGTGTTATCGTTTAGATACATAAACCTCGATGTATTTCTAAGACCGCATCAAAGGAGTAACCAAATGAAGCGCATCCTAATCTCGATTTCAATATCCTTGTGCCTAGTCGGCTCTTCAGCAAACTTTGCAGGCTTTGCCGTGTCCTTCCCCACGATTAGTGGAAAACTTACTGACGTCGAAGGTAAACCACTCTCTAACGTGGCTGTGTATGCCAGTTCTCCCGGGCTTGAAACAACTACTTGTACTAAGTCGGACGGAAGTTACAAACTGCAAGCAAAAGCAAACCAGAAAGTTTGGTTGACCTTTAAAGGTGAGACTGCTTCAATTCCTAAGAATGGTGTTTCTCTTCGTCAAGGTTGCGCTGAAGGATCAGATCAAAGTTGGTATATTGAAGGCAAAACCCTCATTAACACTTCCGACAAGAACATGACATTTAACATAATGACTCCTAAGGCCCGTATGTTGAAGGTAAGGGTTGTTGATGACGAGTCAAATCCTGTTTTCGGAGCCACCGTGGTGCCGCAATTTGGACTTTTGTATAGTGGCTCGGTTGGCGAAACGATAATTCCAAAGTCTTTCAATGGCTGGTTTGGTGGCGAAGGGGGCCAAAGCAAAACAACTGACGTAAATGGTGTTGCCACATTTGGTTTGTTTGAATTGGCCTCAAAAAAAGAAGAATTAGATGACTACTGTAATTCTGTGGGGTCAGGATGGTGCGTGGAAGGTGATGGAATCTCGGAAGTAAGCCGACTCGACTTAGGAAAAAGATTCGTAGCATACTATAACCCTAGACCTGGTGTTCAGCAGATCGACTACCCTTCGATCGATTGGAATAAGTACATCGGTGACGTGGTGGTCCCAATCGTTCCGGACTTAGATACAGTCGCACCTGCTAGTGCCAAGTACTTGAGCACAGTCAACGTCACTTCAGCAGCGACCATTTCCTCGGCTCTGGATTCTGCTTCAAAATCATTCATTGGAGCGAGAGCTTCCATTGGGTACTCAGCTGCAGCTAATCGCCATTTTCAGGTAAGAAGGCTTCTCTCTACTCTCGTGCTTATTCCAACCCTTCTAAGCCTGGAGTTTGGAAAAAGATTTCAACCTGTACTTATGACAAGTATGGAAAGTGTTCAGTTAAATTGAAATTTTACGCAACTGCCCAGATTCAATTTCGACCGGAGGGCTTCAGTTCTGTGCTCAGCACAAAAAAGATCACCAAAAAATAGTCAAGTTCAGGCCTTCATTTAGCAAGAGCTGAATTGTTCAAGATGTCGTGCGCCTTCGAATGGATCGCTCACTCAAACTAAGTGTGTGCCAACCATCAATCCGATTGCGTAAGTGATACCCATAGTTAGTCCGCTGACGAACAAGTTTCTAACAATGCCTCGGCCGGATTTTGCCTTTCCGATTTTGGCTGCTACGAAACCGGTGATGATCAATGCAATTGCTACCGAAATAATCGTGGCTTGAATTCTCAATTCAACCCAAGGTCCTGTTACAGCAAGCAGGGGGAGTAATCCACCGAGACCAAAAGCTATGAATGATGACACGGCTGCTTGGGTTGGACTTACGTGATGATCTGAATCAATTCCAAGTTCTGATTCCGCATGGGCCTTCAGAGCGTCTTTAGCCGTGAGTTCTTCAGCAATTTTGATGGCTAAATCTGGAGAGATACCCTTTTGCTCATAGAACCAAGCTAGCTCTCTGAGCTCTAGCTCGGGGTTATCAAGAAGCTCCTGCCTTTCAACTGCAAGGGCAGCTTTCTCGCTATCTTTCTGAGCGCTAACTGACGTGTATTCACCACCGGCCATAGAAATAGAGCCTGCAACAACGGCTGCGGTTCCCGCAATGAGTATTGAGGATGCTGTTGCTCCTGGGGCGGCTGCAACACCTAGGACTAAACCAGAGGTAGACATGATTCCATCGTTGGCACCTAAGACACCTGCTCTAAGCCAGTTGAGTTTGGCTGCCATTGTCTGGCGTTGGAACTCAGCCTTAGCTATCTGGGTGTCTATTTCTTTGGAGTTTGCTTTAGTCATAGTTCTAGGAAACACCATGAAAGCTGTTTCTAGTAGTAAGGGATGCCTTAGTTTCTCTGGAATAGACTTGGCAGATACAAGGTTATGGAGCAATTTTGAATAGCAACACAGAAGTATCAATAGTCCTAGATGGTCAAAAGCAGCAGGTTCCTGCTACCTCGACGGGCTTTACCTTGTTTACCGAGAAGTCCATTGTTGCCATGAAGGTCAATGGCGAACCTAGAGATCTTGCCTACAACGTCCAAGAGGGCGATGTTGTTGATGCCATCACTATTGATAGCCAAGATGGTCTAAACATCCTGAGACACTCAGCAGCTCACGTTCTAGCCCAAGCTGTGCAGAACATAAACCCAGAAGCAAAGCTAGGCATTGGTCCACCAATCAAAGATGGCTTCTACTATGACTTTGATGTTGAGAACCCATTTACTCCCGAGGATCTAAAAGCCTTAGAAAAGGAAATGGAAAGAATCATTCGTGCTGGTCAACGATTCGTAAGAAGAGTGACTACCGATGAGGATGCCAAGAAGGAACTTAGCAAAGAGCCATACAAGCTGGAACTTATTGGTTTGAAGTCAGGAAACTCTGATGTTGGTGAAGCTTCTGTTGAAGTCGGCTCAGGCGAACTAACTATCTACGACAACTTTGATGCTAAAGAAGGCGTGGTCGTTTGGAAAGACTTGTGTAGAGGTCCACACCTTCCAAACACAAGAATGATTGGTAATGGTTTTGCTCTAACTAGAGTTGCAGCTGCTTATTGGCGAGGCAATGAAGCAAACAAACAGTTGCAGAGAATTTATGGAACTGCTTGGCCTACCAAAGATGAACTTAAGGCTCACCAGCTGCAACTAGAAGAAGCAGCGAAGCGAGATCACCGACGTCTAGGTGCTGAACTTGATTTGTTCTCATTCCCTGAAGAAATTGGTTCAGGTCTTGCTGTGTTCCATCCACGCGGTGGAATCATTCGCAAGGTGATGGAAGATTACTCTCGTCAGCGTCACGAAGAGAGCGGTTATGAATTTGTTTATAGCCCGCACGTAACCAAGGCAAACCTTTTTGAAACTTCAGGACACCTTGAGTGGTATGCAGAAGGAATGTTCCCTCCGCTAAAGCTTGATGAAGAAATTGATGAAGCAGGAAATGTAAAACGTCAGGCTCAGGATTACTACCTAAAGCCAATGAACTGTCCTTTCCACTGCTTGATCTTTAAATCCCAAGCTCGTTCATATAGGGATCTTCCACTTCGCATGTTTGAGTTTGGAACTGTCTATCGCTACGAGAAGTCTGGTGTTCTACATGGAATCACTCGTGCTCGTGGTTTCACTCAAGATGACGCTCACCTCTATGTAGCTAGAGAAAGCATTGAAGTTGAACTAACAAACGTTTTGAACTTTGTACTTGAACTACTTCGTGATTATGGTCTAACTGATTTCTACCTAGAGCTTTCAACCAAAGAAGAAGGCAATCCAAAGTTTGTTGGTGACAACGACATTTGGGTTGAAGCTACTGAAACTCTTGAAAGAGTTGCTACTAACTCTGGTCTACAACTAGTTCCAGATCCAGGTGGAGCTGCTTTCTATGGTCCAAAGATTTCTGTTCAGGCTAAAGATGCAATTGGTCGTACCTGGCAGATGTCCACGATTCAGTTGGACTTCAACTTGCCTGAGAGATTCGATCTTGAATACACCGCTCCTGATGGAACCAAGAAGCGCCCTGTGATGATTCACAGAGCACTCTTTGGATCTATTGAAAGATTCTTTGGAGTTCTAACCGAGCACTACGCAGGACACTTCCCACCTTGGTTAGCTCCTGTCCAGGTTGTTGGAGTCCCTGTTGCTGATGAGTTCAGTCCTTACCTGCACGGTATTGCTGCTGAACTAAGAGCAGCAGGTGTTCGCATTCAGATTGATGACAGTGCTGAGCGTATGCAGAAGAAGATTAGAAACCACACTTTGGCAAAGGTTCCATACATGCTTATTGCCGGTGCTGAGGATCAATCACAAGGTGCTGTTTCATTTAGATTCAGAGACGGTTCCCAAATCAATGGCATTCCAAGAGAAGAAGCTATTGCTCGTATCTTGAAAGAAATTGCTGAAAAGGTTCAGGTTTAGTGAACGAGGAGATGGCTGGAGCAGAGGATGCTGCAACTCTTCAAGGAGTTTCTGATCCATTCCAGAGACTCTGGACTCCACATCGTCTTGTTTACATCCAATCCGGCACTCAACCGCATGATGACGATTGTCCGTTCTGCATAGCTCCAACTCTTAGCGACGACCAGGCTCTGATTGTTCATAGAGGAAAAAGCTGCTACGTGCTACTCAATCTCTACCCATACAACTCGGGGCATTTATTGGTTGTGCCTTACCGTCACATCCCTAACTACACAGATGCCAACGCCGAAGAGATCTTGGAATACGGAGTACTTACCCAGCAGGCTATGAAGGTTCTAAAGGCCGTTGGTGGTGCTCATGGCTTCAACATTGGTATGAACCAAGGGGAAGTAGCTGGAGCAGGCATTGCCTCACACCTTCACCAACATGTGGTTCCTAGGTGGCGAAATGATGCTAATTTCTTCCCAATCATCGCTCAAACCAAGGCTCTACCTAAGCTTCTGGGTGATGTGAGAGTTGAAATAGCCAACGCCTGGCTAAACAATTCTTAACCTTGCCTTTGCCTCTTATTTAGCCATTTAGAATAGTGGCATGACTGATAAAGCAAATGACTCTAAATCAACCCCATTAGTGAAGCGCGGCTTGGCAGAAATGCTCAAGGGTGGCGTAATCATGGACGTGGTTACCGCTGATCAAGCAAAGATTGCTGAAGATGCGGGTGCTGTTGCTGTTATGGCTCTAGAGCGTGTTCCTGCAGACATCAGAGCACAAGGTGGAGTTGCTCGTATGAGCGATCCAGACCTAATCGATCAGATTATTGCAAGTGTTTCTATCCCAGTTATGGCTAAAGCAAGAATTGGTCACTTTGTTGAAGCACAGATCCTGCAGTCTCTAAAGGTTGACTACATTGACGAGTCAGAAGTTCTATCTCCAGCTGACTACGTTCACCACATTGATAAGTGGAAGTTTGATGTGCCTTTCGTTTGTGGAGCTACAAACCTAGGTGAAGCTTTACGTCGTGTAACAGAAGGTGCAGCAATGCTTCGCTCAAAGGGTGAAGCTGGTACAGGAGATGTTAGCGAAGCGATGAAGCACATCAGAACCATCCTTGGTGAAGTTCGCGCTTTGTCAGCTAAGTCTGAAGATGAACTTTATGTTGCAGCTAAAGAGCTGCAAGCTCCTCTAGAACTAGTTAGAGAAGTTGCTCGCACAGGAAAGCTTCCACTTGTTCTATTTACTGCTGGTGGTATCGCAACTCCTGCTGACGCTGCTCTTATGATGCAGATGGGTGCTGACGGAGTATTCGTTGGTTCAGGAATCTTTAAGTCTGGGAACCCAGCAGCAAGAGCTGCCGCAATCGTTAAGGCAACAACAAGCTACGACGACCCAGATGTTCTAGCGAATGTTAGCCGCGGACTAGGTGAAGCAATGGTTGGTATTAACGTTTCTGATCTACCTGCTCCTCACCGGTTAGCTGACAGAGGCTGGTAATTCTTGCTTCCAATCGGGGTTTTATCCCTTCAAGGTGACTTTCGTGAGCATCTGCAAACCTTTGATGAGCTCGGTATCGAAACTGTTCGTGTTAGAAAACCATCTGATCTAGTTGGCATATCAGGATTAGTTATTCCTGGTGGCGAAAGCACAGTTATCGACAAGCTGAGTCAAATCTTCGAACTCAGAGAACCAATCATTGAGCTAATCAAAAAAGGTTTACCCGTATTTGGCACCTGTGCTGGTTTGATTCTTCTCGCTGATCGAATTGTTGATGGAATCGAAGGCCAGGAGAGTTTTGGTGGCTTGGATGTAGCAGTCCAAAGAAATGCTTTCGGATCACAAGCTGATTCCTTTGAGGCTGATCTGAACTTTGAGGGTATTAGTAGTCCTATCCACGCAGCCTTCATTAGAGCACCCATAGTTTTAGAAATTGGTGCTGGTGTTCAGAAACTGGCTGAGTTGCCTGACGGCAGAGTAGTAGCCGTTCGTCAAGGAAACCTATTAGGTATTAGCTTTCACCCTGAAGTTACAGGTGAAACGGCTGTGCACAAGTACTTCGCTGACATGTGTAAAGCCGCAGATTTCAATTCTGCTAACTAAACTTGTCTAGATACATACTCAAGGAGCATCATGTCGGGCCATTCCAAATGGGCAACCACCAAACATAAGAAAGCCATCATTGATGGTCGGAGAGCGAAGCTATTCGCAAAGCTAATCAAGAACATTGAGGTAGCGGCAAGAATCGGTGGACCTGATCTAGAAGGTAACCCAACTCTTTACGATGCAATCCAAAAGGGTCGTAAGTCATCTCTGCCAAAAGACAATATTGAATCGGCAGTTAAGCGTGGAGCTGGACTTGATGGTTCAGGTGTTGAGTATCAAACGATTATGTATGAAGGTTACGGACCTAATGGTGTCGCTCTTCTTATTGAATGTTTGACTGACAACAAGAACAGAGCTGCTGCTGAAGTTCGTCTAGCTGTTTCTAGAAACGGTGGAACCATGGCTGACCCTGGTTCAGTTTCTTACCAGTTCAGCCGTAAGGGTGTCATCCTTGTAGAGAAGAACGAAACCACAAATGAAGACACTGTTCTAGATGCTGTTCTTGAAGTTGGAGTAGAAGACGTTCAGGATCGGGGCTACCAGTTGATGATTACAACCGATCCATCAAAGATGGTTGAAGTTCGTGAGGCTCTACAGAGCAAAGAAATTGACTATGAGAGTGCTGACGTCGAGTTTGTTTCTTCAATGCCAGTGCAGACCGACATTGATACCGCTCGTAAAGTTATCGCTTTGATTGATGCTTTAGAAGATTCAGATGAAGTTCAAAACGTCTACACAAACTTTGATATGTCTGCTGAAGTTGCGGCTCAACTAGATGCCGAGTAAATCGCAGAGCGTTCTTCTAGGGTTTGATCCAGGTCTTACTCGCTGCGGTTTCGGCATAGTTGCTAAGACATCTTCTAGACAAGCAAACTTCATGGAAGTTGGCATTTTTGAATCAGATAAGAATCTAGATGACACCGAACGAATAGCAATTATCGGTGACCAGATTGCCAAGTTACTTGATCGCATAAAGCCCGAGCAAATAGCAATCGAGAGAGTCTTTGCTCAGCAGAATCTAAAGAGTGTGATGGGTGTGGCTCAGGTTTCTGGCGTTATTGCATATCTAGCTCACCTAAGAAAGATTCCAGTTACTTACTTCACGCCAACAGAAGTGAAAGCTGCTGTTACTGGTAGCGGTCGAGCTAACAAGGTTCAAGTAACCAACATGATGATGCAGATCCTCAAGCTCAAGGAAATTCCTAAGCCAGCCGATGCTGCCGACGCTCTTGCAATCGCAGTGACATTGGCTTGGCGCGGGGGAAAGAACAATTTGACGCAACAATCAACAGAAACTAAAGCTCAAGAGAAATGGCGCAATGCCATCGCATCATCTAAGAAATCTCAATAGCCCAGTTATCCTTGTTCTGTGATTGCACATCTAAGAGGTTCCGTACTTAGCCGCATGGCAGGTCAAGTAGTTATTGACTGTGGCGGCGTTGGCTATCTCGTTAATGTCACTCCTGATGTTTATCAGTTGAGCTTCACTCAGCAAGAACTTTCCCTTCATATTGCTCACATCATTCGTGAAGATGCTCAAATTCTGTTTGGTTTTCAGTCAGAAGATGAATTAGAAGGGTTCAACCTTTTATGTTCTGTATCAGGGGTGGGACCTAAGTCTGCTATGTCTGTGCTTGCTCATCTTGGTGTGGATGGCATAGCAACAGCAGTTGCCACAACGGATGATTCGATGTTCAAATCTGTTACAGGAATTGGGCCTAAGACAGCCAAGCTAATAGTGCTGAGCCTCACAGGCAAGCTTGTTTCTCTTGATAGTGGATCTAAGAGTTCAGGAAGTTCAGAGAGCTCCGTTATTGCAGCTCTAGTAGGTCTTGGTTACCAGGAGAAGATGGCAAAGAGTGCTGTCGAATCTGCACTAAAGAGCAACCCTCAATCTAGCGAATCAGAACTTTTGAAACTGAGCTTGTCTAATCTCTCTAGCGGACGGAAGCAATAGACATGTCTGATGAATTGATGGGTTCTGAAGCAGATAGTTCAGATTTAGTATTCGAATCTGCGATTAGACCGCAGTCATTGAATGAGTTCGTTGGTCAGAACAAAGTACGTGGACAAATTCAATTACTTATTGATGCAGCCTCAATTCAGCAGAGAACTCCTGATCACATTCTGCTTGCAGGCCCTCCAGGCTTAGGTAAAACAACACTTGCGATGATTGTGGCTCACGAGTCTGCAAGACCATTGAGAATGACTTCTGGTCCTGCTATTCAGCACGCAGGGGACATGGCTGCAATTCTTTCCTCTTTATCTGCTGGCGAAGTTCTCTTCATCGATGAGATACATAGAATGTCTCGTTCAGCAGAAGAGATGCTCTATCTAGCGATGGAAGATTTCCGAGTGGATGTCATGGTAGGTAAAGGTGCAGGTGCTACAAGTATTTCCCTAGACCTTGACCCATTCACACTCGTAGGAGCAACCACTAGAAGTGGTTTGCTACCTAACCCTTTGAGAGACAGATTCGGCTTCACCGCGAACCTTGATTTCTATTCTGATGAGGAACTGAAGGATGTTGTCTCACGTGCAGCTAATTTGATGACTCTTGAAGTGGGACATGAGGCACTCGCTCTTATCGCTTCTCGATCTAGGGGAACTCCTAGAATTGCCAATCGCTTGCTACGCAGAGTTAGAGATTTTGCACTTGTCCATTCATCGGGTCAGGTTTCTGTCGGTTCTGTCACCTCAGCATTAGATCTCTATGAGGTAGATGAGCTTGGTTTGGACAGGCTTGACCGCTCTGTCTTGGAAGCTCTAATCGTCAAATTCGAAGGTAAACCAGTGGGTTTGAACACCCTAAGCGTGGCCCTTGGTGAGGAGTCAGACACCATTGAGAGCGTGGTTGAGCCATTCCTTCTAAGAATTGGTCTGTTAGTAAGGACAACTCGAGGCCGTCAGGCTACTTCTGCTGGCTATAAGCATCTAGGTTTGACCCCTCCAGCGGGCTCTCAGGGGTTATTCGACTAGCCCTGTCGCTTATAATCGACTAGTAGCAAATCCCATACAAACGATTGGTCCAACATGGAGTTAGTAGTCATTCTTGCCGTTTTCTTGGCATTCATCATCTTCAGCAACAGCAGAAGAGCTAAGCAAGCTAAGGCTCTTGAGGCTTCAGTTTCAG
Source organism: Rhodoluna sp. (assembly GCA_044373385.1). Lineage (GTDB taxonomy): Bacteria > Actinomycetota > Actinomycetes > Actinomycetales > Microbacteriaceae > Rhodoluna. The sequence goes on along the minus strand of JBILQF010000002.1, from coordinate 46,691 downwards.
TTGGTGCTCAAGTCATTATGTTGGGCGGAATCAAGGGCAAGATTGTTTCAATCTTGGATGACACAGTAATAGTTGAATCAACTCCTGGTACACGTATTGAGTTCCTAAAGGCTGCTGTTCGCACTGTAGTTCCTGCCTCGCTAGAGGCTAAACCCGCTGTTGCGACTCCGAAAGCAAAGCCAGCTGCTAAGGCTGCTACTTCAAAGCCTGCTGCTCCTAAGAAGCCAGCAGCAACAAAGACCACTGCTACAAAGAAGACTGCTAAGTAATTAGCTTCCACAAATAGAGAAAAGGCACGATTTTGTCTGAAAAGCGCACTGCAACTAGAGCGGCACTGAGATCACTTACTTGGCTTCTGACCTTGATGGTTGGAATTGTTGGAGTAATCGGGCTTGGAATGGTCTCTGGTGAACAGAAGGCTACCTTCGTACCGAACCTGGCTCTAGACCTATCTGGTGGTACTCAAGTTATCCTTACTCCAATCGTTGAAGAGGGCAAAGAGATTCTTCCTGAGCAACTTGATCAGGCTGTTTCAATCATTAGACAGCGTGTTGACTCAACTGGTGTTAGCGAAGCTCAGATTAACACTTCAGGAAACAACATTGTTGTTTCTATCCCTGGCATTCCAGACAGCAACACCTTGGCTCTTATCAAAAGTTCAGCAAAGCTAGAGTTCCGTCCTGTTCTTGCAGCATCTACCGGTAGCAAGACTGAAATCGGTAAAGATGGTTCAAAGCCAATTAAGACTTCAACAGCAAAGCCGACCAGTCCAAGTGACTTGAATCAAATCACTCCGGCTCTTCAAAAAGAGTACGAGAATCTAGATTGCTCAACTAAGTTCCGTGAGCCAGGGCAAATCGATGATGCTGAGAAGCCTCTTGTTACCTGTGACAGAAGTTTGACTGAGAAGTACATTCTTGGTCCTGTTGAGATTACCGGTGTTGATCTAGAAGGCGCAGACGCTGGAACTGTTACTGGTGCACAAGGTGTTGCTACCAACGAATGGGCAGTAAACCTAAACTTCAATGCTGAAGGTGGTGACAAGTTTGCCAAGGTAACTGGTCGTCTATTCCCACTAGCTGAACCACAGAACAGATTTGCAGTAACCATCGATGGTTACGTAATTACTGCACCAACCACACAGGCTGTCATCACCGGTGGTTCTGCACAAATCACTGGATCATTTGATCAGGCAAGCTCAAAGGTTCTGGCAGACCAGCTGAAGTATGGTTCATTGCCAATTTCATTCGCTGTTCAGTCACAGGAAAACATTTCAGCAACCCTAGGTTCAGAGCAGTTGCAAGCCGGTTTACTTGCTGGACTTATAGGAGTAATTCTTGTTGTCATCTACTCTGTGTTCCAATACAGGGGACTAGCGGTTATCACGATTGGTTCATTGGTTGTTGCCGGTATCTTGACCTACATCCTGATTGCACTTCTTACCTGGCGTGCTGACTACAGACTTTCACTCTCAGGTATCGCAGGTTTGATTATGGGTATTGGTATTACTGCAGACTCCTTCATTGTTTACTACGAACGCGTTAAAGATGAACTTCGTGAAGGGAAGCCTTTGTATGTGGCAGTTGAAAGCGCATGGAACAGAGCGAAGAGAACAATTATTGTTTCTGGTGCTGTAAGCCTTCTAGCTTCTGTTGTTCTTTACATCCTCACAGTAGGTAACGTTAGAGGATTCGCGTTCACACTAGGTCTAACAACTCTTATTGACCTTACTGTTGTGTTCCTTTTCACGTATCCAGCGTTTAGATTGATTACAAAGAGTAAGTTCTTTATGTCTGGACACGCTTGGACAGGATTGCAGTTGAGAGATAGCGCTGCGTTTGGATACACAGGACGTGGAACATTCAGAGTCGCACCGTCAGTTTCATCTGGCAGGGTCGCCAAGTCCTCTAAAGAAGCTGAAAGACGTCAAACTATTGCCGAGCGTAAAGCTTCAGCAGATCAGATTTCAACCGCTAAGAACAAGGAGAACAACTAATGTCTCGATTTACCGACCTTGGTAACCAGCTCTACAGCGGTGAGAAGTCAGTCAACTTCGTTGGTAGAAGAAAGTACTTCTACCTAGCAGCCGCTATCACAGTTGTTCTAGCAATCTTGATTCCAGTTGTTAAGGGTGGATTCAACTTTGGTATTGAATTCCGCGGAGGATCTGAATACAAGATTTCAGAAAGCAAACTGCAGAGCACAGCTCTTGCTGAAGATGCTGTTCACGAAGTAGTTCCAGCCGTTCAGGTAAACACAACCATCATTGGTGCAGACACAGTACGTGTTCAGACTCCTCAGCTAAACGATGAGCAGTCAGAGCAGGTTCGTCTAGCACTGGCCAAGGCTTATGAAGTTAAAGACAGCAACGTCGCGAGCTCATTCATTGGGCCTAACTGGGGAGCTGACATTACTAACAAGGCACTTTGGGGTCTACTAATCTTCATCCTGCTAGCAGCTATCTTGATGGCTCTTTACTTTAGAACCTTGAAGATGAGCGCTGCGGCTATGTTGGCTTTGGCTCACGACCTTATTCTTACCGCTGGTCTGTATGCAGCATTGGGCTTCGAGGTAACTCCAGCCGCTGTTATTGGTTTCCTAACCATCCTTGGTTACTCTCTGTATGACACCGTGGTGGTGTTCGACAAGATTCGAGAAAACACCAATGAGGTCGAATTCAGTGAGACAACCACTTTCGCTGAGCAGGTAAACCTTGCTATCAACCAGACTCTAGTTAGATCTATCAACACATCTGTCGTTGGTGTTCTTCCAGTTGCATCTATCTTGTTCATTGGAGCAACTGTTCTTGGAGCGGGAACCCTTAGAGACATCTCTCTGGCGTTGTTCGTTGGGATTATCGTAGGTACATACTCAACAATCTTTATTGCAGCTCCTGCTTATTCACACATGCGTGAGGGAGAAGCAAAGTTTGCTAAGGCTGAGAAAAAGATTCTTGCTAAGAGAAGTGCAATCGCCGGCTAGTTCAGTTATTCTTTAGTTCAACTTAGAAGGATGATATGTCGGACACAGCAGGCGGTGGCACACTAGCAACACTGCGAAATCGCCTGCCTAGAATCTTCACCCGGCCGACTGAAGGCTCAGGAATCGCAGAGGTTCTTAAAGCAGCCAAAGTAGCGCATCCAAAGCTTGATTTCTCAATTGTTGAAAAGGCTTTCACTGTAGCCTCTAAGGCTCACGCAGGTCACACTCGTAAGAGTGGAGACCCATACATCACCCATCCCGTTGCTGTTGCTCAGCTGTTGGCTGATCTGGGAATTGGACCTGCTGGACTTGCAGCAGCACTGCTTCACGACACTGTCGAAGACACTGACTACACCCTTGACCAACTAAGAGCAGATTTCGGTGACGAAGTGGCCATGCTGGTTGATGGCGTCACAAAATTGGACAAAGTTAAGTTTGGAGCCGATGCTCAAGCGGAAACCGTTCGCAAGATGGTTGTCGCTATGTCTAAGGACATCCGTGTATTGGTCATCAAGCTCGCGGACAGATTACACAACGCTAGAACCTGGGGATTTGTTCCTGAAGCAAAAGCTAAGCAGAAGGCTCAGGAAACATTAGAAATTTATGCTCCGCTTGCTCATCGTCTAGGTATCAGCGCTTTCAAACTTGAGCTCGAAGACATTTCTTTCTCTGTTTTATATCCAAAGGTTTATGAGGAGATCGTAAACCTGGTAAGACAGCGTTCTCCAAAGCGAGATGAATTCATCGAAACAGTTATCACTGCAATTGAAGATGACCTCAAGGACAACAAGATTAAGGGCAAGGTCGCCGGTAGACCCAAGCAGTATTACTCGATTTACCAAAAGATGGTTATTGGTGGAAGAGAGTTCGATGACATCTATGACCTAGTAGGTATTCGAGTAATTGTTCCTGAGGTAAGGGATTGTTATGCAATTCTTGGTGCTGTCCACTCGCACTGGAATCCTGTCCAAGGTCGCTTCAAAGATTACATTGCTATGCCTAAGTTCAATCTCTACCAGTCTTTGCACACAACAGTTATTGGCCCTAATGGACGTCCGGTTGAGATTCAGATTAGAACTCAAGAGATGCATAACAGAGCCGAGTACGGTGTTGCAGCTCACTGGAAGTACAAGCAATTCACTTCTGAAGAGTCAGCAACAACTGAAGATGATCTTGTTTGGTTGAAGCATCTTTCAGATTGGCAGCATGAAACAGCTGACCCAAGCGAGTTCCTAGATGCCCTGCGTTTTGAAATTGGAGCAAAAGAGGTTTACGCTTTCACCCCTAAGGGTCGAGTAATTGGTCTAACTAAGGGATCAACTCCAGTGGACTTTGCCTACGCTGTCCACACTGAAATTGGTCACCGCACCATGGGTGCAAAGGTTAACGGTCGCTTAGTTCCACTTGAAACCGCCTTGAACTCAGGTGACGTTGTTGAAATTCTTACCTCTAAGTCTCAGGATGCCCATCCAAGCCAAGACTGGATCAAGTTCGTTCAATCTCAACGTGCTAAGTCCAAAATCAAAGCATGGTTCACAGCAGAGCGTAAAGATGATGCCATTGAAAGAGGAAAAGATCTTCTAGCCAAGGCTCTCAGAAAGCAAAGCGTTCCGATTCAGCGAGCATTGGCAACCGACATCCTTCTCAAGATCACAAGTGACCTTAGATTCTCGGAACCATCTGATTTGTACGCAGCTATTGGAGATGGCAATGTTTCAGCTCAGTCTGTGGTTGAGAAGATGTCAGCAGCTCTATCTGTTGAGGAATACACCGAAGAGGCAGTGTTTGAACTACCTACTAAGTCGAGTACGAACAGTTCTAAGCGAGTAGGGGATTCAGGCGTTCTTGTTCGAGGTGATGCTGATGTTATGTTCAAGCTTGCTCGTTGCTGCACGCCAGTTCCAGGTGATGCCATTCTCGGTTTCATTACTCGATCTGCAGGAGTTTCAGTACACAGAAGCGACTGCAAGAACTCTGTTGATTTGAGAAACCAACCAGAACGATTGATTGAAGTTAGTTGGGAACCTAATTCGAAGAGCTTGTTCTTAGTGCAGATTCAGATTGAAGCACTTGACCGTGGGGGATTGCTCAGCGACGTTACCCGTGTTCTAAGTGAGAATCACGTTAACATTTTGTCTGCTTCAGTTTCAACCAGAAACGACCGCGTAGCTTTGAGCAGATTTGTATTTGAAATGAGTAACCCAGCAGCACTTGAGGGTCTTATCAATTCCGTCAGGAACATTGACAACGTCTACGACGTTTACAGAGTGAGTAACTCCTAAGAGTTAGCAATAACTACAGTTAGCCAAGCTTTCTTAGTTTCAAGAGCGTCGGTGGCGTCAGCAATCTTTTTCGCGTCTCCTGAAGCCTTTGCCTTCTCAACATCTGCTTCTAATTTCGCAATTGATGCTTCAAGTTGTGAACGAACAGAATTAGTTCGGTCTACGGTTGCAGGATCCGATTTTCTCCATAGCTCTGCCTCAACGTTCTTGATCTTTGCCTCAACGGCCTTTAGACGATCTTCAATCTTGCGGATGCTGTCACGAGGAACTTTTCCAGCTTTCTCCCAACGAGCTTGGATTGCCTGCAAGGCAGACTTAGCCTTTGCTAGGTCAGCAGTTGGATCAATCTTTTCTGCTTCTTCAAGAAGTTCTAGCTTGGCCTTTAGGTTTGCACTGAATTCAACTTCTTCAGCAGCAACCTTCTCAGACTTCGCGGCATAGATTGCATCCCCAGCAGCTTTGAACTTAGCCCATAGAGCGTCGTCAGACCTGGTCTTTGTTTTTGGAAGTGCCTTCCAAGCGGTCAAAAGGTCTCTATAGGCAACAGTAGCTTCAGCACCTTTTTCAACAAGAGCTTCTGCCTTAGCAACAAGATCAGACTTAGCATTCTTGCTTGCCTTGACTAGAGAATCTTGTGCGGAGAAGAATTGACGCTTGTTGGCATCAAAAGTCTTACGAGCCTTAGAGAATCTCTGCCAGAACTCATCAGCTTTAGCCTTAGGAACCTTTACAGAACTCTTCTGAAGAGCCTGCCATGCGTTGAATAGTTCAAGCATTTTGGCGGAACCAGTCTTGTAGTTAACTTTCTGCGGATCCTTAGCTGCAAGTGCTTCAGCCTCAACTGCAATAGCTTCTCGGGCTGCAAGTGCTTCAACAGCAAGCTCAGCCTGCTTGGCTGATGCTTCAGCTAGTAGATCGCCTAGACCATTAAGTACTACAGCCACACGCTCTCTCAGAGAAGCCAGGTCACCAATGGCAACTGGCTCTGCCAAGTCGGAAGTGAGCTTGTCTGCTGATTTCTTAATTGACTTGGCATCGGCTTTAGCCTTGACGCGCTGTTCAAGTAGTCGAACATTTGATTCGAGGTCATTGTATTTTCTGACGTAGAAGGCAAGTGCATCTTCAAGAGACATTGCTGGTTGTGAGCCAAGGAGTCTTTCTGATCCAGCGTCGATGACGTAAAAGTTGCCAGTCTCGTCTACACGACCGAACTCGAATTGCAATGTTGACACTTTGGACTCCCTGATTGTTTGGAACTACTTAACGGTAATGCTTGTGACTGAAGTCTTAACCTTTGGTTGGCCATCTCCAGAACCATCTTTTACACCAGCTTTGATGATGTCATCAATTCCAGATAGTCCAGTTGTAACTTCACCAAAGACTGTGTAGCCACCTGCTGAGTCGCTAGGAATAACTGAGTCTTCATAAACGATGAAGAACTGGCTTCCCATTGACTTCGCGTTGTCACCCTGTCGAGCCATTGCTAGCTTGCCCTTTAGGTAAGTAGGTTGTTCACCTTGTTTAGCTTCAGGTACGTTTTCGATTGGGCCGAAGCTATAACCAGGACCTCCAGTTCCATCACCGGATGGGTCTCCACACTGAAGAACGAAAATGCCTGCAGTTGTTAGACGGTGGCAAGAAACTTGGTTGTAGAAACCCTTGTTGATCAGGTCAACGAAGTTTGCTACTGCTTGAGGAGCTTGTTCACCGTAAAGAGTAATTCCAAGGTCAGCCTTGTTAATCTTCATCACACCTGTCCATTCACGACATTCTGAAATTGCGGCGTCTGGAATTGTGTTAACGATTGGAGAGCCATCAGCATTAGGTGTTGGTGCGTCCTGAGTGAAAGTCACACAGAAGTCTTTTGCAAGTCCTGGACCAAAACCGAAGTAGGAGTACTGAGCTGCCAAGGCCACTACGAAAGCTATAGCTGTCGCCATGAGGGCAAACTTGTTGTCCTCTCTGCGTAGCTTGATTCGGTGATCAACCACATTCTGCTTTTCCTCAAAGCTTTTCAAGCTTTTCTTGGCTGCGTTCTGGATCTCGGTACTTTTCTTGTTCGCCAACTTTGCCTCCGTTTTAGGTACAAATTGATATTAGACGAGTTCAAAGAGGGTTTAGCCTTGAAGTGTGAATAGTTCAGATCTTTTTGATTACCCAATTGGTGCGCCTTTGGCTGCGCGAATGAGGCCTACCAGTTTGGCTGAAGTGGTTGGTCAAAGCGAAGCGCTGAATCCAGCTGGTCCCATGGCTGCTTTCCTGAGTAATCCAAAACCAGGTCAAGCACTGCCATCATTGCTTTTATATGGACCACCAGGATCTGGTAAGACCACTATTGCAAGACTTTTAGCTAAGACCTGTGGCAGAAGACTGATTGAGATAAGTGCAATCAACGCTTCTGTGAAAGACCTTCGTGACGCCATGGATCTATCTAGGTCAGAGATTCACGCTGGTCATGGGGCTGCACTTGTATTTGTTGATGAAATCCATCGTTTCTCCAAGGTTCAACAGGAATCTCTCTTATTGGCAGTTGAAAACGGAGAAATCGTCCTTATTGGTGCCACCACAGAGAATCCTTTGTATGCGCTAACTTCAGCCATGGTTTCTAGATCTAGTCTCATACGCCTGTCTGAATTGTCAGAAGAGGCAATACAAGAGATTGTTTCTAGAGCTATTGCAGACGAGCGAGGACTGAACAGCAAGTTCAAGGCAACAGATAGTGCTATTGCCGAGATAGCTAGAAGATCTGGAGGGGATGCCCGTAAAGCCTTGACCGTCCTTGAGGCGATCACTCAAGCAGTTTCTAGAGCGGGCAGCACTGAGATCGAATTGAAGGATGTGGCTCCAGCTTTGTCTTCCGCCCTAGCTAGGTATGACGCCACGGGAGACCAGCACTACGACATTATTAGCGCGTTTATCAAGTCTGTGCGAGGTAGTGACCCTGACGCCGCCCTTCATTGGCTTGCTCGCATGATTGTTGGAGGGGAAGACCCACGGTTTATTGCTAGGCGGCTAGTGATTCTGGCTTCTGAAGACATAGGTCTGGCTGATCCAAATTCGCTCTCTCTAGCCAATGCCACTATGAACACTGTGGCTCAAATAGGAATGCCTGAAGGGCGTATACCGCTTGCTGAATGCACTATCTACTTGGCCTTAGCGCCTAAGTCCAACAGCGCTTATCTGGCAATAAACAAGGCGATAGCTGATGTTGAGGAAGGTTTCACACCATCTGTTCCTAGTCATTTGAGGTCTTCTAGCTTGAACAAAGGGGATTTGGAGTATGAATACCCCCATGATCTAGAAAATAGTCTTTCTGGACAGGCGTATTTGCCTCAAACTGAAGGCAAGAAGGCTTACTACCAAGCCAAAGCCAATGGCTACGAGGCTACTCTCATGGAGCGATTCCTCAAGATCTCGTCCCTGAGAGAGAACCTCTAGGGGCTTGTGGCAAAAACTGCCCTAAACAGTTAGGATTGACAGGTTGCCGACCTTACTGATGTTCATGGCTGAGTTCCAGTAAAACGGTGAGTGCATTTCATTTAGCCGATATGCACCGGGCACAAAACTTATTTCAACTTATGCATTCTTTGAAAGGAATACGTGTCTAAAACAACTAGAACACGAAGCAAGACTCGCTTGTCTCGTGCATTGGGCATCGCCCTAACCCCTAAAGCAGCAAAATACATGGAGAAGCGTCCATACGCTCCAGGTCAGCATGGTCGTACCAAGCGTAAGACCGATAGCGACTTTGCTGTTCGTCTACGCGAGAAGCAGAGACTTCGCGCACAGTACGGTATCCGTGAGGCACAGCTTCGCAAGACTTTTAACGATGCAAAGCGTATCGAAGGTCTAACTGGTGAAAACCTAGTTGAGCTTCTAGAGATGCGTCTTGATGCACTTGTTCACCGTGCAGGTTTCGCTCGCACAATGGCTCAGGCAAGACAGATGGTTGTTCACCGTCACATTCTTGTTGATGGTCTTCGTGTTGACCGCCCATCAGCTCGAGTCAAGGTTGGTCAGATGATCCACGTTGCGGAGAAGAGTGAAGTAACTGAGCCTTTCCAGGTTGCAGCTGCTGGTGGTCACGTTGACGTTCTACCTCCAGTTCCTGGATACCTTTCAGTTGAACTAGACAAGCTACAGGCAACACTTCTACGTCGTCCAAAGCGTGCTGAAGTTCCAGTTACCTGTGAAGTACAGCTTGTTGTTGAGTACTACGCTGCTCGCTAGTCGATAAGGAAATTGTTATGAATGGTGCAGATGTTGCAGCTTTAATTTGGGCGGGTGCCTTTGCGGTTCTAGTTATCTTTTTGGTAATAGTTCTAATCAAGGTATCCAAGCTATTAGACGCAACATCTGCAACTATTCGTGAAACAGGAGAGACCGTAGGTCCTTTCCTAGTTGAACTTACCGAAACAACAAAGCTCACAAACAAACAGCTTGAGAAGATCGATGTCATTACTGACAACGTAGTTGACGCAACAACCAACTTGAATTCACTTATCACTACCTTCACAACAACTGTCGGTGGACCGCTACAACGTGTCAGTGAGATTGTTCGCAGCGTTAGCGGACTAATTGGAAAGAAGAAGTAGACAATTGCGTAAGACATTCGTCTTCATAGCCGGCATCGCTGCTGGTGTCTATCTTTCACGACACATTGAGGCAAACCCTGAAACTAAGAAAGCACTCAATCAAACAGGTGCCAAGATAAAGACTTTCGCTAATGCAGTTTCAGAAGGCTATAAGGAACAAGAAGCGAAGGCTTCCAAAGCGTCTAAGCCGAAAACTTCCAAATGAAGACAGCTGAAATCAAAAAGAGATGGCTTGATTTCTTCGAAAGTAAAGACCACACAGTTGTCCCAAGTGCATCGCTAATCAGCGAAGATCCTTCACTTCTTTTCACAGTTGCAGGAATGGTTCCCTTCATTCCTTACATGACTGGTCTGATGCCCGCACCATACGCGAGAGCCACCAGCGTTCAGAAATGTGTGAGAACTCTAGACATCGAAGAAGTTGGTAAGACAACTCGTCACGGAACCTTCTTCCAAATGAATGGAAATTTCTCTTTCGGAGACTACTTCAAGCGTGACGCAATCTCTTTTGCTTGGGAGTTCCTAACATCACCGGTTGAAAAAGGTGGTCTTGGCTTAGAAAAAGACAAGCTCTGGGCAACTGTCTACCAAGACGACGATGAATCCATCGCTTTATGGCTAGAGCTTTCAGAAATCCCACTTGAAAGAATTCAAAAGCGGGGCATGGCTGACAACTATTGGTCAACAGGTCAGCCAGGTCCTGCAGGCCCTTGTTCAGAAATCTATTTCGATAGAGGACCTGAATATGGAGTTGAGGGTGGCCCAGAAGCAGATGAGAATCGCTACATCGAAATCTGGAACCTTGTCTTCATGCAGTATGAACGAGGACTGGGTTCAGGCAAAGATAGTTTTGAAATCCTAGGTGAGCTACCTAGCAAGAACATCGATACCGGTATGGGTCTTGAGCGTGTTGCGTTCTTGATGCAAGGGGTTGAGAACCTTTACGAGATTGATCAGGTAAGACCTGTTCTAGATCTAGCTGCAGAGCTAGCTGGAAAGACTTATGGAGCAAACGAAGAAGACGATATCAGGCTTCGTGTAGTAGCTGATCACGTTAGAAGTGCTTTGATGCTTATCGGCGATGGTGTTTCACCAGGTAACGATGGACGTGGGTATGTTCTACGTCGCCTTCTCAGAAGAACAGTGCGTGCAATGCGTCTTCTTGGTGTTAATGAGCCAGTATTCGGAAAACTTTTCCTAACTTCAAAGAACGCAATGGTTGATGCATATCCTGAACTTGAAACTGAGTTCAAGAGAATCAACACGACCGTTCTTGCAGAAGAGGAAGCTTTCCTAAGAACTCTTACCTCCGGCACTCAGGTTCTTGAAACTGCTATTGCAACTGCAAAAGCTACAGGACAGAAGTCACTCTCTGGTGAAACTAGCTTCCTTCTTCATGACACTTACGGATTCCCGATTGATCTAACTGTTGAGATTGCTGAAGAGAACGATCTAACTGTTGATCGTGACGACTTCACAGCTCTGATGAGCGAGCAGAAGAACAGAGCGAAAGCTGATGCCAAGATGAAGAAGGCTGGAAACACAGACCTCTCTGTATATGGTGATTTCAGGATGCAGGGTGTTACTAAGTTCACTGGTTACGAAGAACTCGTTTCTAACGGTAAAGTTCTCGGAATTATTAGCGATGGTCAGCAAGTAACTAAAGCAAGTGCTGGTTCTATCGTTGAAGTAATTCTTGATGAGACTTCCTTTTATGCAGAGTCTGGTGGTCAAACAGCTGATGCTGGAACTATCTACGGAGACGGCTTCTCACTTGAAGTTCTTGATGTTCAGAAGCCAGTTAGGGGTCTCGTATCTCACAAGGCTCTAGTCAAGAAAGGTGAACTTGGTGTTGGTCTTGTTGCAACAACAGCAGTCGATTCAGACTGGAGAGTTGGAGCAGCTCAAGCTCACTCAGCTACTCACGTCGTTCACGCTGCTCTAAGACAAGCTCTTGGCCCAACGGCTTTGCAATCAGGTTCATACAACAAGCCTGGATACATGCGTCTCGACTTCTCTTGGACTCAAGCTCTAAGTGCTGAAACCAAATCAGAGATTGAAGAGATTGCCAACCTCGCCATTAGATCTGACCTTGCTGTGTCTGCTCAGTTCATGACATTACCTGAAGCCAGAGAATGGGGAGCAGTTGCTCTCTTTGGTGAGACCTATGACGAGAGTGTGAGAGTAGTTCAAATCGGTGGTCCATGGTCTAGAGAACTGTGTGGTGGTACTCACGTTTCTAGAAGTGCACAAATCGGACTAGTTTCAATTACCAACGAATCATCAGTTGGTTCTGGTTCAAGACGTCTAGAAGCTCTTGTAGGTATTGAAGCACTTAGATCACTTACTCAGGAAAGAGTTCTTCTGCACAAAATTGCTGAGCAACTCAAGAGCACTCCGGCATCTGCTAGTGAAAAACTAGAAGCACTGCTTCTTGAAGTAAAAGACATGCAGCGCCAACTTGCTGTTGTTCAGAGTCAGAAACTTGCTGGACTAGTACCAGAACTTCTAAAATCCGTTACCACTTCTGGCAACTACAAGGTTTTTGCTCGTGAGATTGAAAACGTTTCTTCTAGCGACGCTCTTAGAGACCTAACCTTGAAGCTTCGCGATGAACTTTCAGGTTCATCCGCAGTTGTTGCTCTAGCTGCTGTAATTGAGGGCAAGCCAGTAGTAATCGTGGCTGCGAATCAAGATGCCCAAGACAAAGGAGCAAAGGCAGGGGACCTAGTACGCCTTGCTTCACAGATTCTTGGTGGTGGCGGTGGCGGTAAAGCTGATATGGCTCAGGGTGGCGGATCAGACGCCAGCAAAATTGCGGATGCTCTTCTTGCTATAACTGAGAGCCTTCGCTAATTGCTTCGTCCTGGTAGACGTCTCGCTGTTGATGTCGGGCAGGCAAGAGTAGGTCTAGCCGTAACAGACATTCATGCAATCCTTGCAAGCCCGCTAGCTACTGTTGCCAGGCTTGAAAGTACGACCGATTCAGTTGATTCAGTTATTGGAGCAGTAGCTGAAGTTGGCGAAGTACTCGAGATCTACGTAGGTGTTCCTATCAACCTGCAAGGCAAGTCAACCTTTTCAACCGATGACGCACTTACCTTTGCCGAAGAGCTCCAAGAGGCTTCCGGCCTAGAAGTTCGCTTGATTGATGAGCGTCTCACAACTTCTATGGCTAATAATCAGCTGAAGCAAATCGGTAAGAGCCAGAAGGATGCAAGGTCAACTATTGACCAAATGGCTGCCGTCGCAATCTTAGAGTTTGCCCTTAGTGTTGAGAAGAACACAGGATTAGCCCCAGGATTAAGTATTCAAGAGTGGAGGGAACGTAATGAGTAATCAAGTCTTTGAATCTCGTCGTGACCTTCGTCCAAAGAAGAGATTCCCTAAGAGATTTGTTGCCATCTTGCTTGGTCTTGCTCTTGTTCTAGGGGTCACGGCTTATGTGAATCGCGTAGCTGTGCGTGGTTTTGTTGAAGGAATTACGGGGGCTGAATACAGCGGAACTGGTGAAGCCAAAGTCAATGTTGTCATCAAGCGTGGCGATGTTGGTCAAGATGTTGCTAAAGCTCTAGTTGATGCTGGAGTTACTAAGAGCTATGACATCACCCTCCGTACCATCTACGCGCTGAACCCAACATTCTTTCCTGGTACATATCTAGTTCCTGCGAAGATCTCTTCAGCGTCTGCAGTTGCTTACCTAGTTGATCCAACTAACTCCATCTCCAATCGTGTGACTATTCGAGAAGGTCTTCGTCTTTCTTCAGTGTTCAAGCTGCTTTCTGAAGCAACAAAGATACCTGTATCTGAATTCGAGAGTGAAGCAAAAAACTACTCTGACTTCGGTATTCCAAGTCAGGCACCTTCTCTTGAAGGATATCTATTTCCAGCAACTTACAGTTTCGATCCTTCTTACACTGCTCGAGAGATACTAAATGTTCTGGTTACCAGAACAAAAGAACAACTCCAAGAAGATGGTGTTGCTGATAAGGATTGGCATCGCGTCCTCACCTTGGCTTCTGTGATTCAAAGAGAAGCAAGGTTTGAACAAGACTTCTATAAAGTTTCGAGAGTGTTTACGAATCGTCTAGCAGTGAATATGCCTTTGCAGTCTGACGCAACTGTCTCTTACGGAGTTGGTGGCAACACCTTCCAAACCTCTGCTGCCGATAGAGCTGATCCAAATCCTTACAACACATATAAGTATCCTGGTCTTCCAATCGGACCGATTTCTGGAGTTGGAGCACTAGCGATAGATGCTGCTTTGAATCCTGTATCAGGTCCTTGGCTGTACTTTGTATCAGTCAACTTAGAGACAGGTGAAACTGTATTCAGTGAGACCTATGCTCAACATCAAGCTGCAGTTGAAGTGTGGCGTAAATGGCTTATAGAGAATCCGGAATGGAATGACTAGTAAACATTTCGCTGTAGTTGGCGATCCAATTGACCACAGCTTGAGTCCAAACATTCACAATGCTGCCTATAAGTTCTTAGGTCTTGATTGGGACTACACGAGATTCAAAGTCTCAGAAGGAAACCTTCAAGAGTTCCTGAGTCAAGAAGGCAGTCGTCTCTCTGGAATTAGTGTGACAATGCCTCTCAAGCTTGAAGCTGCAGCGTTGGCATCAAGTGGTGATGAAATTGTCAGTGAGCTTCAGATAGCAAATACATTGCTTAGAAACAATAATGAATTCACTGCTTTCAACACTGACGTCTTCGGAATCGAATTGGCATTGTCGAATTGTTGGGGTCAAGGCATTCAAAGTGTCGCGATTCTAGGTTCCGGAGCAACTGCTCAGTCAGCTCTTTATGCGATTAGTCGGAGGTCTTCGAACGCAAAGGTAGTTGTATACGCCCGTGATCTTTCTAAGACTGAACCAATTCAGAAATTGGCTAAAAAGTTAGGCATAGCGCTTGAAGTAAGCCCATTAGGTTCTTTTTCACATGAGCAGGATCTAACAATAACCACTATTCCAGCTGCTGCCTTAAACACTCTAAGTCTTCTAGCACAAAGCGGCTGGTTGCTGAATGTTAACTATTCCTCAAAGGATTCAAGTTTTTCCAAGGAGTTCAATGCGGACAAAGTCGTGCAAGGGGAGACCATGCTGATTTGGCAGGCTATTGCCCAGATTCGAATCTTCCTTAATGGAACTCCGCATGATGAACTAGATAATGAAAAGGCCCTTTTTGCCAAAATGGCTGAAGCCCTTTAGCAATAACTCATAAGTGTGAGAGAATTGCACCATGTTACGTTGGCTGACCGCAGGTGAATCTCATGGACCATCGCTCACCGCTGTCCTAGAAGGCCTTCCTGCTGGTGTCGAGATCAGCACAGAACAACTAGCCACAGCATTGGCACGTAGACGTTTGGGCTACGGTCGCGGGGCAAGAATGAAGCTTGAACTTGATGAAGTCTCTTTCACTGGTGGTGTTCGTCACGGCAAGACCATGGGTGGTCCCATTGCCATCGTTATAGCTAACACTGAGTGGCCTAAGTGGGAGCAAGTTATGTCTCCTGACGTTGTTGCACCTGAACTACTCACTGGAGCTAGAGCAGAAGCATTGACTAGACCTAGACCTGGACATGCCGATTTCACAGGCATGCAGAAGTATGGCTTCTTAGACAGTAGACCAGTTTTGGAAAGAGCATCGGCTAGAGAGACAGCAGCCCGAGTTGCTCTCGGTGAAGTTGCTGCTACATTCCTAAGAGCTTTAGACATTCAACTTATTACTCACACAGTATCTATAGGCACAGTTATGGCTAAAGCAGATATGGCTTTGCCTAAGCCGAAAGATTTAGAAGCAATCGACGCTGATCCGCTTAGAGCATTTAATCAAGACCTAAGTGCTGAGATGGTGGCCGAAGTTGATAAGGCACACTCTGATGGTGACACTCTTGGAGGCGTTGTAGAGGTTTTGGTTTACGGTCTGCCTCCTGGCCTTGGTTCATTCGTTCATTGGGATAGAAGATTAGATAGCCAGCTAGCTGGTGCTCTTATGGGTATTCAAGCTATCAAGGGTGTTGAAGTTGGCGATGGTTTTGAAACCGCAAGAAGACGTGGTTCAGAGGCTCACGATGAAATTGTTATTGGAAGCGGTAATGATGTCGAGAGACTTACCGATCGTGCCGGTGGTATTGAAGGTGGCATGAGTAATGGTGAAGTGCTTCGAGTAAGAGCTGCCATGAAACCAATCTCAACAGTGCCTAGAGCTTTGCAGACTATTGACGTCGCGACAGGTGAACAAGCAAAGGCTCACCACCAAAGATCTGATGTTTGTGCCGTTCCTGCTGCGGGTGTTGTTGCAGAAGCCATGGTTGCTCTAACTATCGCAAATGCGGTTCTTGAGAAGTTCGGTGGAGATTCGATTACCGAGACTAAGAGAAACATGCTCAGTTACCTAGATAGCATCCCAGAGACTCTTCGTTCCAAAATCGCTAGATAATCATGCCTGCTTTACCGGTTGTTCTAATTGGCCCGATGGGTGTTGGCAAGACAACAATCGGCAAGAAGCTTGCAAAGAGACTTTCCATTGAGTTTGTTGATACCGACGCATTGGTAGTCCAGAAACACGGCGAGATCCCTGCAATCTTTGAGACACAGGGTGAAACCGTCTTTCGTGGTTATGAAGAAGAAGCTCTTCGCGAAGCCATGTCTAAGGTGCGAGTAATAGCTACAGGCGGTGGGGCAGTACTTAGTGGAAATAACCAAAGACTTCTCGAGAATGCAATCGTTATTTACCTGTCAACCAACGGTCTACACATGAAGTCGAGGTTGGAAAACGGCAAAAGACCTCTACTGAAGAACGGTATCGCTGACTGGAAAGAGATCTACGAGGCAAGAAAGCCGTTATACGAACGCTTAGCCACATTTGAAATAGACACTTCTGCAGCGGGTTTAGGCAAGACTCTTGATGATATCTGCGAGAAACTAGAGGTACTATGACATTCAAGATTGAGGCCAAAGGTCAACCTGGCTACGACGTGCTGATTGGCCGAGGATTACTTGATGATCTAGATGCTTCCCTTGGTGAACAGGTTCGCAAAGTTCTATTGGTTTATCCAGAAGGATTACAAGCCAGTGCTGAAGTAATCGCTGACACACTTATCGAACATGGCAAGCAAGTTTGGCAACTTCCGGTAGCTGATGGTGAGGATGCTAAGACAGATCGATGGTTGTCAATAGCCTGGTCATCTCTTGGTCAAGCAGAATTTTCAAGATCAGATGCAGTTGTCTCTCTCGGTGGAGGAGCCACAACTGACCTTGCTGGTTTTATTGCGGCAACTTGGTTAAGAGGAATAGCTGTTGTGCATGTGCCAACAACGCTATTGGCTATGGTGGACGCTGCTATCGGCGGTAAGACAGGAATCAACACAATTGAGGGCAAGAACCTAGTTGGTGCTTTCCACGAACCTAAAGCTGTACTTGTTGACTTAGACACCCTTGAGACTCTTCCTAAATTGGAATTGATTTCGGGCTTTGGAGAAATAGTGAAGTGTGGATTCATAGCGGAGCCTAGAATTCTTGATCTCATCGAAGATGACGTGAATGATGCGAGAGATATTCACTCTGAAAGATTTGCCGAACTAGTAAAACTCACAATCAAAGTCAAAACAGACGTAGTTGGAGAAGATTTTAAAGAATCCAATCGAAGAGAGATTCTCAACTATGGCCACACCCTTGGTCATTCAATTGAACTAGTTGAACACTTCAAGTGGAGACACGGTAGAGCAGTTGCCATTGGTCTTGTTTTTGCGGCTGAGCTTGCAAGGCTCTCTGGTCGATTGAGTGATGATGTGGCCGATAGACACAGATCTATCCTGCAGTTACTTGATCTGCCAACCAGCTACCCTGCAGACCGCTGGGAAGCTCTCTATCAAGGTATGCAGATAGATAAGAAGAGTAGAGGTGGGATTCTCCGCTTTGTAGTCCTTGATGGCCTTGCCAAGCCTGGCATTCTAGAAGCTCCTACCAAGGAACTTTTGTTCACAGCATTCCAAGAAGTCGCTGAATAGAAAGTAAGTTTGAGTTATGAAAAAAGTGCTTGTTCTCAATGGACCTAACCTAAATCGTCTTGGTTCTCGTGAACCAGATGTTTACGGCAACGCTAGCTATGCCGATCTTGTGTCTTCACTTACAGCTTCGGCTAACGAATTAGGCATGAGTGTTGATGTTAGACAAACCAATGACGAAGCTGAACTGATTAGTTGGTTGCACGAAGCGGCTGACTCAAAGAGCAACGTGATCGTAAATCCTGCAGCTTTCACCCACTATTCATACGCGTTGAGAGATGCCTGTGCGATAGTGACCTCAGCTGGACTGAAGCTTATTGAAGTGCACATTTCTAACCCACATTCAAGGGAAGAGTTCAGACACAACTCAGTGATAAGTGCTGTTGCAACAGGTGTTATCGCAGGTTTCGGTCAGAATTCCTATTTGCTAGCACTTAGACAACTGTCTCACTGATAAACTGCTACAGGCCAAAAGGCCAACTAATTACAGCGAGGCAAAAATGGCAACAAGTAATGATCTAAAAAACGGCATGGTTCTAAACATGGATAACCAGCTATGGGCAGTTATCGAGTTCCAGCACGTCAAGCCAGGTAAAGGCCCAGCATTCGTCAGGACCAAACTAAAGAACGTTATCAGTGGCAAGGTTATCGACCGCACTCTAAACGCTGGTATCAAGATTGAAGTTGCAACAGTAGACAAGCGTGAAATGCAGTACCTGTATAACGATGGTGATGGTTATGTGTTCATGGACACCAAGGACTACGACCAGATGACTCTAACCAGTGAACTAGTTGGCGACGCGATTAACTACCTTCTAGAGAACCAGCAAGCTATTGTTGCCATCCACGAAGGTAACCCGATCTACGTTGAAATGCCACCATCAGTCGTTCTAGAGATCACTTTCACCGAGCCTGGCCTTCAGGGTGACCGCTCTTCAGGTGGAACAAAGCCTGCAACTGTAGAGACTGGTCTTCAGATTCAGGTTCCACTGTTCGTTGAGCAGGGTACAAAAGTTAAGGTTGACACCAGAACTGGTGAATACCTCGGCCGAGTTACCGACTAATCCTTGAGTTCAAGAACTAAAGCAAGAAAGAGAGCGGTAGACGCTCTCTACGCCGCCGAACTCAGAGACGTTATGGCTACTGATCTTCTGGAAGCTACCAAGGAACAGGTTTCTGATCGACAGAATCAAGATGAGATCTTTGACTTCGCTAACCAACTGGTAACCGGTGTACTTGCTAATCAGATTGAGATTGATGAGATTCTCGCAGGAGTTGCACAAAACTGGACCATCGATCGCATGCCTGCTCTGGATAAAGCCATTCTGAGAGTAGGAATCTTCGAGATTGCCTACTCAGATACACCATCGCAGGTAGCAATCAGCGAGGCTGTTGATCTAGCTCAGGAACTAAGCACAGAGGATTCTCCAGCGTTTATCAATGGAGTTTTGGCGACTGTTTCAGCAACTCGCAAGCCAATCTAGTATCAAGAGCGGGTTCTGCACTAGAATCCTATAAACAACATCCTTTAAAGGCGTCCTGTGAGGCGCAGAAGGAGGTGGGCGTGAGTTCACGCACCGTCTTAGACGCTCAAGACATTGAGCGCGCGATAGTCCGCATCTCTCATGAGATCGTTGAAGCCAATCAAGGCACCGCAAATCTTCTAATCCTCGGTATTCCAACAAGAGGCGTTTTCCTTGCAAACCGAATTGCAGCCTCCATCGCCAACAATTATCCTGAGTTTGATCTTTCCAATTCAGTAGGAAAGCTAGATGTCACCATGTTCCGAGATGACCTAGCTTCTAAACCAAGCAAAGCAGTGACTCCTACATCAATTCCTAAACAATCACTTGAGAATCTCACAGTTGTTCTAGTTGACGATGTGTTGTTCAGTGGCAGAACTGTTAGAGCTGCTCTAGATGCATTGGTTTCCTTCGGTAGACCAAAGGCAGTGCGTCTAGCTGTATTGGTAGACAGAGGTCATCGAGAACTACCCATCAGAGCGGATTATGTCGGTAAGAATCTTCCAACTTCGTTCGCTGAAAGAATCTTCGTCAAGCTCACTGAGAGTGATGATGAGCAATCGGTGGTGATTGAGCAATGAAGCATCTACTAAGTACAGCTGATCTAGATCTTGCGGCTAGCCTTGAGCTTTTGAATCTCAGCGTTGAGATGCAGGGAGTGAATTCAAGAGACATAAAGAAACTTCCTGCCTTGACTGGTAGAACCGTTGCCAACCTATTCTTTGAAGATTCAACAAGAACACGCTTCTCTTTTGAGATCGCCGCTAAACGTCTCTCAGCCGATGTTGTGAACTTCACAGCTAAAGGTTCATCGGTTAGCAAGGGTGAATCATTGAAGGACACAATCTTGACTCTAGAGGCTATGGGGATTGAAGCTCTTGTAGTTAGACATCACCACAGCGGTGCTGCAAACACTATCGCTAATGCTTCCTGGTCTAAAGCAACAGTCATCAACGCCGGGGATGGCACCCACCAGCACCCAACTCAAGCACTCACAGATGCTTTGACAATCAGACAAGCGCTTAAGGGCAAAGAGGACTTGGGTAATCTCACAGGAATCAGAGTATTGATTGTGGGTGACATTCTTCATAGCAGAGTGGCTCGTTCAAACGTTGATTTACTGAAGACACTTGGAGCATTTGTGGGACTTGCTGGTCCATCGACGCTACTACCAAGTGCCGCTACCGAATTAGCTGACGCTGTCTATCACAACCTAGATGAGGCACTCAGTGATGGTTTCGATGTTGTGATGATGTTGAGAATGCAGATGGAGCGCATGAATTCTGTGTTTGTTCCTAATGCCAATGAGTATTCAACTCTTTGGGGCCTTTCTGCTGAACGTTTCTCAGACCTAAGCCCAAAGACACTAATCATGCACCCAGGCCCTATGAATAGAGGCCTTGAAATCTCTTCAGAAGCTGCTGACTCTTCACAGTCAGCCATTGTTGACCAGGTTAGAAACGGTGTTGCCGTCCGGATGGCAGTTTTATTCAAACTACTAGCTCAAGAATCGAGTGCTAAATGACAAACAAAGAAACTCTCTTTACTAATGTTTCCCTTTCCGATGGGACAGTGACTAACATCCTGGTCTCAGGTGAAACCATCTCCTACTTAGGTAACGATTCCAAGACTGCTGCAGAAGTAATTGATTGCACAGGAATTATTGCGATGAGCGGTTTTGTTGATCTACACACTCACCTGAGAGAGCCAGGCTTTGAACAGAGTGAAACGATTCTTACTGGAAGTAAGGCTGCAGCTAAGGGTGGATTTACCTGTGTGCACCCGATGGCTAACACCAATCCGGTAGCAGACAACAGCGCAGTAGTTGAACAAGTGTTTGCACTTGGTGAAGCAGCTGGATATGTTCAGGTGCAGCCAATCGGAGCTGTTACCTCAAACCTTGAAGGTAAGAACCTTGCTGACCTAGGCAAGATGAACGCTTCAGCGGCTCATGTCACAGTATTCAGTGATGACGGAAAGTGCGTGAGTGATTCATTAGTAATGAGAAGAGCTTTGGAGTATGTGAAGGCATTTGGTGGAGTAATCGCTCAGCATGCCCAAGATCCACAACTGACCGTAAACGCTCAAATGAATGAGAGCGCTTTGTCGTTGAAGCTCGGACTAACTGGTTGGCCTGCGGTTGCTGAAGAAGCAATTATTGCTAGGGATGTTCTCTTGACTGAAGAAGTGGGTTCAAGACTTCACGTCTGTCATGTCTCAACAAAGGGTTCTGTTGATGTCATACGTTGGGCTAAGAGTAGAGGCATCAACGTCACAGCAGAAGTTACCCCACATCACCTCATCCTTACTGAAGATTTGGTGAGTGAATACAATCCTGTCTACAAGGTGAACCCTCCACTTAGAAGCAGTGAAGATGTACAAGCGCTTCGTGAAGCAGTAGCCGATGGGACCATCGACATAATTGCAACTGATCACGCTCCTCACACACCAGATAGCAAAGACTGCGAATGGGGAGAAGCAGCTTTTGGAATGATTGGTCTAGAAACCGCTGCTGCCATCGCCAAGACAACACTTATCGATACCAGACTTATCGGTTGGGAAAGATTAGAGGAACTGTTGTCTAAGAATCCTGCAAAGATTTCAGGACTAAGCAATCAGGGTCAGGCTCTAGTGGCTGGTTCACAGGCAAACATCGTATTCTTTGACCCTCGCACTTCTTACACAGTAGATACCTCAACTGAGAGTAAGAGCTCTAACAATCCATACGTTGGTATGACATTGAGCGGCACAGTCGTTCACACAATGTACAAAGGAACACTCACCGTCAAGGATTCAAAGATTCAAGAGATCGGAACACATAATGACTAAGAGAAGTAGAACAGCTCTACTTGTCCTTGAAGACGGCAAAGTTTTCAAGGGCGTACCCTTCGGCAAAGTTGGGAGCTCGCTCGGTGAGATTGTTTTTGCAACAGGCATGTCTGGCTATCAGGAGACATTGACCGACCCTTCTTACGCAGGTCAGATTGTTGTTCAAACGGCTCCTCACATAGGCAACACGGGCATGAACGATCGAGATGAAGAGTCAGACAAGATTTGGGTTTCTGGTTACGTCGTTAGAGATGTAAGTCGTATCGTCTCAAACTTCAGATCTCAGAGAACTCTTGAAGATGACTTACTCAGAGATGCAGTCGTTGGTATCTCAGATTTAGACACAAGAGCTCTAACACTTCACCTGCGTGAAATCGGTGTGATGCGAGCTGGAGTATTCTCCGGTGAAGACGCCAGTAAACCATTAGAAGATCTAGTAGCCATAGTTCGTTCCGCAGCCAAAATGCAAGGACAATCTCTCTCTTCAGTTGTGTCAACCACGGAGAAGTACGAAGTACTTCACAAAGGTGAGTACGTTGGCAAGGTTGCAATCTTAGATCTAGGCATCAAGCGTTCAACGATCGAGAACATGGTCGAACGTGGCTTAGATGTTGAAGTTTACCCAGCTACCGCCACATCTGAAGTTTTACTATCGGGCAAACCTGACGCTGTGTTCTATAGCAACGGACCTGGTGACCCAGAAACTGCTACACAGCAGGTTGAAGTTCTTCAAGAGATTCTGAAGAAGAACATTCCGTTTTTCGGCATCTGTTTCGGAAATCAACTTTTAGGAAGAGCACTAGGGTTCCAAACCTACAAGTTGGCTTTTGGTCACCGTGGAATTAATCAACCAGTGCTTGATAGAAAAACGGGCAAGGTCGAAGTTACAGCTCACAATCACGGCTTCGCTGTGAGAGTTGACGGCGGGGAAGAGGTTCAGTCTCCTGCAGGATTCGGAAAAGTACGAGTGAGCCACATTTGTCTCAACGATGACGTCGTTGAAGGTCTTGAGTGCCTTGATATCCCTGCTTACTCTGTGCAATACCACCCTGAGGCAGCAGCTGGTCCTCACGATGCCAACTACCTGTTTGATCGACTTATCGAAATGATTCAGACCAACAAAACAAAGAAGGCCATCTAATGCCGCGCAGAGAAGATATCAAGAGTGTTCTAGTTATTGGATCTGGTCCAATCGTTATTGGACAAGCCTGTGAGTTTGACTACTCAGGTACTCAGGCCTGCCGAGTTCTAAGAGCTGAAGGTATCCGAGTCATCTTGGTAAACAGCAACCCAGCAACAATCATGACTGATCCAGACTTTGCAGATGCTACCTACATCGAACCAATTACCCCTCAGGTAATTGAAGCAATTATTGCTAAAGAGAAGCCTGATGCGATTCTGCCGACTCTTGGTGGTCAGACTGCTCTGAATGCGGCTATGTCTCTGCATGAGCTAGGAATTCTAGACAAGTACAACGTTGAACTAATTGGAGCTAAAGTAGCAGCCATCAAGGCTGGAGAAGATCGTCTATCTTTCAAGGAACTTGTTTTAGCAGCCGGAGCTGATGTAGCAAAGTCACACATCGCTCACAACATGGATGATGTTCTTGAAGCAGCAGAAAAGCTTGGTTATCCAGTCGTAGTTCGACCTTCATTCACCATGGGTGGACTTGGTTCTGGATTTGCTTACGATGAAGCAGATCTGAGAAGAATAGCTGGTGCCGGTCTCCAGGCATCTCCAACAACTGAGGTACTTCTTGAAGAATCCATCATGGGTTGGAAAGAGTACGAGCTAGAACTCATGAGAGATACGGCTGACAACACAGTTGTTGTTTGTTCAATTGAGAACGTGGATCCAGTAGGTGTTCACACAGGGGACTCCATTACTGTTGCTCCAGCTCTTACTTTGACAGACCGCGAATACCAGCACATGCGAGACATATCAATCGACATTATTAGAGCAGTAGGTGTAGATACCGGTGGGTGTAACATCCAGTTCGCTGTTGAACCAAATACTGGTCGAATCATTGTTATTGAAATGAACCCTAGAGTGAGCCGTTCATCAGCCCTTGCCTCAAAGGCAACTGGATTCCCAATCGCAAAGATAGCTGCCAAGCTTGCCATCGGTTACCGACTCGATGAGATTCCAAACGACATTACCAAAGTCACTCCTGCTTCTTTCGAACCAGCTCTGGACTACGTGGTTGTCAAGGTTCCTCGCTTCGCGTTCGAAAAGTTTCCGGCTGCAGATGCAACTCTGACTACAACTATGAAGTCAGTGGGTGAAGCTATGGCTATTGGTCGTAACTATGCTCAAGCACTTCAGAAAGCGCTAAGAAGCCTAGAAAGACGCGGGTCGTCTTTTCACTGGGGTGCTCAATCCAAGACCAAGGCCGAGCTCATTGAGCTATCTAAGGTACCAACCGACGGCCGTATCGTCACTGTTCAGCAGGCTTTGCGTCTAGGAGCTACTGCAGATGAGATTTTCAACGCAACCAAGATCGATCCTTGGTTCATTGACCAGATTGTGCTCATCAATGAGATTTCCGATGAGATTCAAGACTGCCAAGAGTTGGATCCAGAGATGATGCAGTACGCAAAGTCCTTCGGCTTCAGCGATGCTCAGATCGCTGAACTCAGAGGTTCAACTGAACAAGAGATAAGAACCCTTCGTTACTCTCAGAGCATCAGACCTGTTTATAAGACTGTAGACACCTGTGCAGGAGAGTTCCCAGCTCTAACTCCATATCACTACAGCACTTACGAACAAGAAACTGAAGTACGAGCATCGGATGCGAAGAAGGTCGTTATCCTCGGTTCTGGACCGAACAGAATTGGTCAAGGAGTTGAATTCGACTATTCCTGCGTACACGCCTCATTCGCCCTACATGACGCAGGCTATGAAACCATCATGATTAACTGCAACCCGGAAACAGTTTCAACAGACTATGACACAAGCGACAGGCTGTATTTCGAACCACTCACACTGGAAGATGTGCTTGAAGTCATTCACGCTGAGTCACAAAGCGGAACTCTTGTTGGAGTAGTTGTTCAACTGGGCGGTCAGACAGCGCTTGGGCTTGCTCAAGGACTTGCGTCCTACGGAATTCCTATTCTTGGAACTACTCCAGATGCTATTGACCTTGCAGAAGAAAGAGGTGCTTTTTCAAGAATTCTTGATGAAGCTGGTCTTATCTCACCTGCCAATGGAACAGCAACCAGTCTTGATGAAGCGAAGGTTATAGCAGAGCGAATTGGGTTCCCTGTTCTTGTTAGGCCATCCTTCGTCCTTGGTGGTCGAGGTATGGAAATTGTTTACGATCAGGTATCTCTCGAAGGTTATTTCGACCGAATCGCTGACCAGGCAATTGTTGGACCAAAGCATCCGTTGTTAGTTGATCGTTTCCTTGACGACGCAATCGAAATTGATATCGATGCTCTTTACGATGGCCAACAACTATATGTCGGTGGCGTTATGGAGCACATCGAAGAAGCTGGAATCCACTCTGGTGACTCTTCCTGCACATTGCCACCAATCACTCTGAGTAACACTCAGATCAACCGCGTCAGGGAAGCAACCGAGAAGATTGCTAAGGGTATTGGAGTTAAGGGCCTATTAAATGTTCAGTTCGCCCTTGCTCATGATGTTCTCTATGTTCTAGAAGCAAACCCAAGGGCCTCGAGAACGGTTCCTTTCGTTTCTAAAGCACTAGGAATCACCCTTGCCAAAGCCGCTGCATTAGTAATGGTCGGAAAGACTATTCCTGAACTCATTGCTGGTGGTCACTTGCCGGCAACCGATGGCACCCACATTCCTGAGACAACCGCCATCTCCGTCAAGGAAGCAGTCTTACCTTTCAAGAGATTTGCAACCAAAGACGGTAGATTCGTTGATTCACTTCTTGGTCCTGAGATGCGATCTACTGGAGAAGTTATGGGAATTGATGTCGACTTCCCAACTGCATTCGCCAAGAGCCAAGCAGCTGCGGGTAGTGCCCTTCCAAAGTCTGGAAAGATATTCATTTCCGTAGCAGATAGAGACAAGCACCAGGTTATTCTTCCTGTGCGAAGACTGTTCCAATTAGGATATGAAATCCTAGCTACAGCTGGAACTGCATCTATCTTGAAGCGTCATGGAATTCCTGTTCGCATTGTTAGAAAGCATTCGGGGGATGACCAAGCTCCAGCAGGACCGACCATCGTTGACTTGATTCTGAACGGTGAAGTTGATGTTGTGGTTAACACTCCATCTGGATCTTCAGCGCGTAAAGATGGTTATGAGATTAGAGCAGCGACAACAGCAGCTGACGCGCCTATCTTCACAACTATTGCTCAGCTATCGGCAGCAATTGGTTCATTCGAAACTGTTATTGCTGGTGATTTCAAAGTTAGATCACTGCAGGAACATGCAGAAGACAGGAGAGCAGCACTTGCCTGAAACATTCTCGAAAAAACTTGAGACAGCCTTTGACTCAAAGGGTCAGCTCTGCGTAGGGATCGATCCACACGAAGATACCCTTCTAGAAAACGGCTTTGAAGTTTCGGCCAAGGGTGTTCTTGATTTTGGACTCGCAATGCTTGATCAACTTGATGGTTTTGTCTCCATAGTGAAACCTCAGGTCTCATTCTTCGAACGTTTTGGATCTGCAGGTTTTGCATCCCTTGAGCAACTTCTTGACTCGGCCCAGGCGAAAGGTTTTCTTGTTATAGCCGACGCAAAGCGAGGGGATATTGGTTCCACTATGGAAGCCTATGCACAAGCTTGGTTAGGTAAAGATGCACCATTTACTTGCGATGCTCTTACTGTGAATCCATATCTTGGAGTTGGAGCATTAGCTCCCGCAGCATCTACAGCAGCGGAGAGAGGCAAAGGTCTGTTTGTGCTTGCAGCTACTTCAAACCCGGAGGGGATTGCCTTGCAATCTGCAACTAATGATGTAACAGTTGCAGCTCTTGTGGCTAGAGAAATCGATCGTCTAAACAGCAGCACAGCTGTTTCAAATTCAAAGTTTGGTTCAAATGGCTTAGTTATCGGGGCGACTGTCTCGCTTACTGAACTTGGACTCTCTCAAATCAATCAGAATAGACCAACGCTGAGAACTCCTATTCTCGCTCCTGGTTTTGGCTTTCAAGGCGCGAGGCTTGAAGATGCAAAAGTAATCTTCAAAGACCTAAGTAGCGATGTCTTGTATTCAATTTCCAGGTCAGCACTTCGAGATGGTATTCGAGGAGTTTCTCGAGCTGTCCAAGAAGACCAAAACACTCTCCACAAAGCCTTGAGCCAATAGGCTTAAGCCATGACTCGACTCACAGTGATTGCCGGACCAACAGCAGTTGGTAAGGGCACCGTCGTAAGACACCTGGTTGAGTCCCACCCCGAGATTCTTCTTTCTGTATCTGCTACAACCAGATCCCCAAGAGCTGGCGAAGTTGAAGGTGTCGACTATTACTTCGTATCACACGAAGAGTTTGACCAAATGATTGCTAGTAACGAGCTACTTGAATACGCGGTTGTGCACCTCAAGAACAAGTACGGTACACCAAGAGAACCCGTGGAGAGGGCTCTAGCTTCAGGCAAGCAGATAATCCTTGAGATAGACATTCAAGGGGCGGAGCAGGTCAAAGCCTCGATGCCTGACGCTAACTTGATCTTTATCGCTCCGCCAAGTCTCGAAGAATTGAAGAAACGTCTCGTTGGCAGGGGTACTGAAACCCCTGAAGAGATAGCCATTCGCCTAGAAACAGCCGAATTAGAGCTGGCTTCTCAAGGTTCTTTCGACCACGTGGTCATAAATACTGATGTGGCGCAATGTGCCCAAGAGGTCTTAGACTTAATGCAGTCTTCGTGAACCCATCTGGTTCACATGTAATCAAAGGAAAAGTAGTACAAAAATGTCTGAAAAACTTGAAGGTATCGTATCTCCATCAATCGACGCACTTATGTCTAAGAGCGACTCTAAGTACGGATTGGTAATCTTCGCAGCCAAGCGTGCACGTCAGATCAACGATTACTACTCAGCCCTTCACGAGGGTTCATTGTTCGACAACGTAGGTCCACTTGTTGATGCAGCTGTTGACGACAAGCCACTTTCTATCGCAATGCGCGAAATCGTAGAGGGTGCAGTAGTCGCTTCAGAAGCCAAAAACTAATCTGAGTAACCTTGCGTATTCTCGTAGGGGTTACCGGAGGCATCGCGGCGTATAAAGCTGCCGGTGTTATTCGTGGCTTTACTGAACTTGGCCACACAGTCAAGGTTCTGCCAACACAAAACGCGT
The DNA here is from genome assembly GCA_044373385.1 of Rhodoluna sp. Taxonomy (GTDB): domain Bacteria; phylum Actinomycetota; class Actinomycetes; order Actinomycetales; family Microbacteriaceae; genus Rhodoluna. Next base: position 18,194 of record JBILQF010000002.1, on the reverse strand, counting down.
TGAGATTTATTGGTGCAACCACATTAGAAGCCCTTTCACACAATGCAGTTGATCCTGATCTCTATACAGATGTTGATTCTGTAAAGCATATTGCTCTTGCTCAAGAAGCTGATCTAATCGTTGTTGCTCCTGCGACTGCATCCTTCTTGGCTCGATATGCTTCTGGTATCGCAGATGACCTTCTGCTAAACGTTCTACTTGCAACTAGAGCCAAAGTAGTCATCGCTCCGGCAATGCACACCGAGATGTGGATTCACCCAGCAACTGTTGCCAATGTTCAATTGCTTAGAGCAAGGGGAGTAGTTGTTATTGAGCCGGCAGTAGGCAGGCTTACTGGAGATGACTCTGGAGCAGGTCGATTGCCTGAGCCTGAGGTAATTGTCTCTCAAGCTCTTAATACAGTCACCAGCCAGGACTTCGCTGGCAAGAACATAACTATCGCAGCGGGTGGAACAAGAGAACCAATCGATTCAGTTCGGTTCATTGGTAACAGATCTTCAGGTAAGCAAGGAATCGCTTTGGCTGAAGCTGCATCTTCTCGCGGAGCGACAGTTACCTTGATAGCTATCAACATTGACTCTGATCTGTCTAGATTCTCGAATGTAGTGAGAGTTTCTAGCACTGAGGAACTAAGTGCCGCATTGAGCGCAGCTTCATCAAATTCAGACGCCATATTGATGCCAGCAGCAGTCAGTGATTTCAGAGTGTCCAACCCTCTTATCGGCAAAATGCATCGCGAGGATTCTGAAACAAAGAACCTAGAACTTGTCGCCAATCCTGATTTGTTGGCTGAACTCTCAAGACTTCGTATGGACTCAAAAATGAATGTCGCACTCGTTGGCTTTGCGGCTGAAGTCTTGGAACTCGGTCATGGTTCTAACGAGTTGATTGAGAGAGCTAAAGTGAAGCTTGCTAAAAAAGGTGTTGACATGATTGTTGCCAATGATGTGTCAAATGGCCAGGTCTTTGACGCAGACGAAAACTCAGTTGTCATCATCACCAAGGAAGAGCAGCAGTTGTTAACGGGCTCAAAATTGGCAGTGGCCAACGGCATTCTCGACCTTCTCCACAAGTTCTTGAAGTAGTTCTCGAACTTGTGTCGGAGAGCAGAGATAAACTTGGCAACATATGAATAACACAAGGTACTTCACGTCTGAATCCGTAACCGAGGGTCACCCAGACAAAATCTGTGATCAGATTGGCGATGCTATTCTCGATAACCTCATCGCTCAGGATCCTTCATCTCGAGTTGCTGTTGAAACTTTGGTTACTACCGGATTGGTACACGTTGCCGGTGAAATCACGACAGAGGGATATGCAGAAATTCCCGACATTGTTCGTAGCAAACTCCTTGAAATCGGCTACAACTCATCCGACATTGGCTTTGATGGGAATTCCTGTGGAGTGAGTGTGTCTATCGGTAAACAGTCAGCTGACATTGCTCTAGGGGTAGATTCATCACTTGAAGCTGTGTCGGGAAGCGCTGAAGACAACTATGACAAACAAGGCGCTGGCGACCAAGGCATCATGTTTGGTTTTGCCTGCGATGAAACTAAAGATTTGATGCCGCTACCAATCAAAATAGCTCATTCACTGTCAGAGCGTCTGGCGGAGGTTAGGCACGAAGGTCTAGTTGACTTCCTTCGACCTGATGGAAAGACGCAGGTAACTATAGGTTATGAAGGTGAACGCCCAGTTTCAGTCCAAACTGTCGTGGTTAGCACCCAACACAATCCTGGTGCTTCACAAAGCGACATCAGCTCCGCTGTTGAACAGTTCGTTATCTCTCCGGTTCTTGAATCATTCGGTTTTGATGCTTCAGAGAGCAAGCTACTGATTAACCCAACAGGTAACTTCGTTATTGGAGGACCTCAGGGGGACGCTGGCCTAACAGGTAGAAAAATCATCATTGATACCTATGGCGGTTATAGCCGTCATGGCGGTGGTGCTTTCAGTGGAAAAGATCCATCAAAGGTTGACCGATCGGCGGCATACGCGATGCGTTGGGTCGCTAAGAACCTAGTTGCAGCTGGTTTTGCTACTAAAGCTGAAGTCCAGGTTGCCTACGCCATTGGCGTGGCTAGGCCAGTTGGTGTTTATGTTGAGTGCTTTGGTACAAACACGATTGATAACGCACTTATAGAAAAGGCTGTGTCTGAAGTATTTGATCTAAGACCTCGAGCAATTATCGACTCACTAGATCTGCTTAGACCAATTTATGGGTTGACCTCAACCTACGGCCACTTCGGGCGAGATTTGCCAAACTTCACTTGGGAGAAGACCAATAAGGTTGCTGATTTACTCTCTGTTGCAGGTATGTAATGCCTCTAGTCGCCAAGGTTAGATTCAGCTCTCCACTTCCACAGTTGGACAAAGAGTTTGACTACTTAGTACCCGATGAACTAGTAGCAACAATACGTTTTGGTCAACTTGTCGAAGTTCCTTTTGGTTCAGGTGGAAAAGCCAAGTCGGGAATTGTCTGTGAAGTTAGTTCTGTAGAGCACCCAAGAGAGAAATTGCTTTCGATTAGTTCAATAGTTTCTCCTCTAGTTGTCTTCACAGAAGAGCAATTGGAACTTTGCAAAGCTGTAGCTCATAGGCAAGCAGGAACTGTTGGTGAATTGATTGCCACCGCTGTTCCTAAGAGATTTGTAAGAGTGGAATCTAAGTCTCTAGTCAATGATGCATACAATCCTAATAAATCTGGACTTGAGTCGTATGACTTGGCTGAAGCTCTCAAGAGTAATTCAAGACTCTACTTTCAGCCCCAACTCTTTGATGGTGGCGAAACGCTGCCTGATTGGGCTGCAAATTTCGTCGCTGCTTGTTATGCGGAACTAGTTCAAGGAAAAAGTTCGCTTGTAGTGTTACCGGACTATGCGGAGCTTGCCAAATTCGAGCGTGCACTCACGCAGCTTGGTTTGATGCAAACTGCTACTAGGCATTCAAGTTCGGACACTGGTTCAGTTCGGTACGCAAACCACTTAAGGGCGATTAGTTCAATCTCGATTAATTATGGTCTTCGCAGTGCATCATTCTCTCCAGCTAAGAATCTCGGAATCATCATGCTCTGGGATGACGGTGATGAATCGCACATAGAGCAGTCATCTCCATACTGGAATTCGCGAGAGGTTCTCCTGCAGAGGGCTGAATTGGAGAAAGTAAAGATCGCTCTAGCTTCTCATTCGCCAAGCACTGAAGTTATCCGCCTTATAGAGATAAATCATCTTGCACCCCTAATAAGCGAGAGTGAAAAACATAGAGTCTTGATTAACGACCTGTCGGATCGTTTAGACTCACAAACCTTCGCGTTGATCAGCAATACTCTCAAGGGCGGAAAACCTGTTCTAGTTCAAATCGCGAACGCGGGTTGGGCGAGTGCGTTAGTGTGTGTTGGTTGTAAGGAACTTAGAACTTGTTCTAACTGTTCCTCTTCAATCTGGGTAGACCCTTCCGGCAAAATGCGATGTAGATCTTGTATGTCAAACATTGAGGCAACCGCTTGCACTTGTGGCAAAACATCGACCAGACCGACCAAACTCGGTGCTTCTGCTTTTACCAGTCAAATGGTTCGAAGCTTTCCGGATGCGAATGTTGTTCACTCCAATGGTGAGAACCGCCTTCTAAGTGTAAAGAGTGGACCACTCCTGATAGTTGCTACTCCTGGGGCCGAACCAGAAGTGGAGGGCGGCTACGAATGTGTAGTTATTGCTGATGCTCATAGCATGGTTGGTTCACCGAGGCTTAGAGCTTTAGAACAGAGTCTTGGAAAGTGGGCGAACGCTATTTCGCTAGCCAATCCTTCTGCCTCAATTGTTTTTACAGGGCTAAAAGGAGAGCTGGCAGAGCAAATGAAGCAATTAGGTTTCTACAATGCTGTAGCCGAGGATTTCAATGACCGAAAAGACCTAGGTTTACCTCCAATAACTCGCATAGCTTCGATAACTTCCACTAATCCAAATGACCACCAGCGACTTATTGAGCTTGTCAGAAGTAAATTGGACTTGGAAAAGGTCAGGGAACTAGGGGTTACTCAAGAGAACACCTTGGTACTTGATTATTCCTATTCAATTGGCTTGGAGCTAGCCGACTTGTTGAAAGATCTAACCCTGAAGCTTTCTACAACGAGCAAGTCCAAGAAGCCTGGGGAACGCGTTTATCGCATCAACATGGATGATGGCAAAGTAATCTAGAAGTCGATGAGAATACTTTTTGCTGGAACACCTTCAACCGCAGCTGATGTCCTTGAAGGCCTTATCTCATCAGGTCACGAGATCGTCGCTGTTCTAACTCGAGAAGATTCTCCTGTTGGGCGAAAGAAGATTCTTACTCCGTCTGCTGTTGCTGAGGTTGCTGGAGCACATGGCTTACCCACTTTCAAAGCCAACAAAGTCAATTCGGAAGTGTTAGCTGCTATCTCTAGGCATCAAGTCGATTTAGCGATTGTTGTGGCTTACGGAGTTATCCTTCGAAGGGATGCTTTGGACGCTGTCCCTAAGGGCTGGTTCAATCTTCACTTCAGCAAACTTCCGCGCTGGCGAGGGGCAGCACCGGTCCAGCATGCCATTTGGTCGGGGGACAAGGAAACTGCAGTAACCCTATTCAAAATAGACGAGGGGCTTGATACCGGACCTGTTCTAGGCCTAGCCGAAACCGTAATCGAACCAGACGAAACTTCAGGAGAGCTTCTAGGGCGTCTTAGCTCTATTGGCGTCACATTACTTAATCAGGAGTTACCCAAGCTTTACGCAGGAACATTCAACTTGTCCGAGCAGCAAGGTGCAGTATCTTTAGCTCCAAAAATTCAGCGCGTGGATGCTCGAATCAACTTCACCTTATCTTCTAAGGAAGTTGAGAATTTAGTCAGAGCCATGAATCCAGAGCCAACTGCTTGGTGCGAACTAGCAGGAGATCCTCTCCGTGTTTTACGAGCGCGAGCTGCACAAGGACTTTTTGCCATAGCACCTGGCGAAGTGCTAGTTCAAGACGACCTTGTTCTAGTAGGTTGTGGGGCTGAGTCCGCTCTTGAGCTAATAGAGGTTCAACCAGCTTCAAAGACACCTATGTCAGCAAAGTCATGGATGAATGGGCAATCGGCAAAAGTGGTACTTGAGTGAGAGTACCAATATCATCCAGAAGTGTTGCACTCGATTTACTTAACAAAGTAACTTTCGAAGACAGTTACGCCAATCTAGTTATGCCTTCACTTTTGGAAGAGGCGAAACTTAACACAAGAGACTCCGCGTTAGCTCAAGAGTTAGCATTTTCAACAATCAGGTGGCAGCTGACCTATGACTTCATTTTGGGACAGGTTAGTTCTCGACCTGTCAACGAGATTGATGCGATTGTACTGAATGCCCTTCGCTTGGGTTGTCATCAACTTCTCAAGATGCGAATTCCTCCACACGCCGCTATTAATGAAACGGTAAACCTAATTAGGGCTGTTGTTGGTGAAAAGGCGGTTGGCTTCGCTAACGGATGTTTAAGAAGAGTCAGTGAGAAGTCTTTCGATCAATGGATAGACATTGCGGAGCAGAAAGCGAAGTCCAAAACTGAGTTTCTCTCCATCCAATACAGTCATCCTGAATGGATCGTTAGAGCGCTAACTCAATCTCTAACCGTTGATGGAATGGCTGATCAGATTGAGGATTTGCTTGCAACCGACAACCATCCAGCTTTTGTTAATCTTGTCGCACTTCCTGGTCTATCTGAAGTATCCGATTTCACAGGCGAACACGTTCGCGCAAACACGTTCAGTCCATTCGGATTCTCAATTGAATCCGGTAATCCTGGCGACATAGTTGAGGTCAGAACTGGATTGGCCCGAGTTCAGGATGAGGGATCACAAATTGCAGCTATGGCATTGGTGGCTTTCAAAGACGTTGAGCCTAACGAGAAGTGGCTCGACATGTGTGCAGGTCCTGGTGGTAAGGCGGCATTGCTGGCGTCTTTAGCTAGCGAATCTAAAGCTCGTCTCGTTGCCAACGAAGTGCAAGAACATAGAGCCAAGCTTGTGTCTAATGCACTGCGACCATTTAGCGATGTTGTAGTGAGTGTTACAGACGGAAGAACTATCGGAGATCTTCAGCCTGAGACATATGACCGAATTATTGTTGACGCCCCTTGCAGTGGTTTAGGTGCTCTAAGGCGACGCCCTGAAGCTCGTTGGAGAAAGTCCTCTGAAGACCTGAAAACCTTGACTCAGCTTCAGTTCGAATTACTTGAGAGCGCTAGTAAGGCACTGAAAAAGGGCGGTGCATTGCTCTATGTGACATGTTCACCACATTTATCTGAAACAACAGCAATCATCGATAAGGCACAAAGGGTTCTTGGACTGAAGGTTTTAGACCTTACAACCCAGTTAAACAGCAAGATTATGGACAATACTTTGCCTACTGGGCGTAAGACAGTTCAGCTTTACACCCACCGTGACAATACAGATTGTATGTTCATGGCAATGCTAACCAAGGACTAGTAGGGAATAGGCTTCACTCATGACTATGAGAATTCAACCGAGCATTTTGAGCGCTGACTTCGTCAACTTCGAGAGCGAGTTCTCGACCATCTCGGCAGCCGATGGGATACACGTAGATGTTATGGATGGACATTTTGTGCCAAACATGACTTTTGGTCTAGGTATGGTCAAAAGAATGCAGGAGATCAGCTCTTTGCCGCTTGATGTTCACCTAATGATTGAAAATCCAGATCACTGGGCTGTGTTGTATGCCGGAACTGGTGTTTTCTCAACAACTATTCACTTTGAGGCTTCTTCTGACCCAGTTGCAACAGCTAAGGCAATCAAGGCCACAGGTTCTAGGGCTGGACTATCTATCAAGCCAAACACGCCAGTTTCTGAGATTGAAGACCTTCTTGAGCACTTTGATCAGGTGCTTGTAATGTCTGTAGAGCCTGGCTTCGGGGGACAAGCGTTCATGCCAGCTGCTCTTGAGAAGATTTCTAATCTTCGCAAGCTGGTCGACTCTAAGAACCTTTCTACTTGGATACAGGTTGACGGAGGCATAGATTTGGCCACTATCGAATTGGCTGCTTCTGCTGGAGCGGACACTTTTGTGGCAGGAAGTTCAGTCTTCAATAGCGCTGACAGGAATGCAATGATAAACCAGTTGCGAAGCACTGCTCAATCCGCTGTTCCTTCTTTCTAGTTTCACTTGTAAAATACATAAATGAAGACCTTCGAATCTCTATTTGCTGAGATACAAACCAAAGCCAGCTCACAAGCTGTTGAATCCAATACTCGCAACCTCCTGGACCAGGGTGTTCATGCGATTGGTAAGAAGGTTGTTGAAGAGGCTGCTGAAGTTTGGATGGCGGCTGAATATCAATCAAAGGAAGATTTGGCCCTCGAGATTAGTCAACTCATCTATCACCTTCAGGTGCTCATGGTTGCTAAAGACCTCTCCATTGCAGATCTAGAGGAGCGTTTCTAATGACAATGCTTAGAGTTGCTGTCCCAAACAAAGGCATACTTGCTGAATTTGCAACAGAGATGCTTGCTGAAGCTGGATATGCTGTCCGCAAAGACAGCAAGACCTTGCGTGTAGTTGACTCCAACAACAACATTGAGTTCTTCTACCTAAGACCAAGAGACATTGCCACATATGTTGGCACAGGAGCTCTTGACCTTGGCATTACAGGCCTTGACCTGTTGATGGACAGCCGCTCTACCGCTGTCCGTGTAGCGAATCTAAACTTCGGTCAATCTACATTCACTTTTGCTGGCGTTATCGGTGAATTCAAATCCATTGATGAGATTGCTGGAAAGAGAGTGGCTACCGCTTACGGAAACATTGTTGAAGATTATCTAAGAGATAAGAACATCAAGGCTTCAGTCATCCGTCTTGATGGTGCTGTTGAAACAGCAGTAAGCCTTGGTGTCGCAGATCTAATTGCAGACGTAGTTTCAACAGGTAACACTTTGAGACAAGCGGGCTTGGAACCATTCGGTGAAGTAATACTTGACTCGTCTGCATACCTGATTGCAAACTCTTCGAGTGTTGATAAACACTCTGCGCTTCTACGACGACTAAACGGTGTTGTGGTGGCAAGAGAGTACGTGATTTTTGATTATGACTGCCCTGCAGAATTGATCGATAAAGCATCCTTAGTAACTCCAGGTATTGAGTCACCTACAGTTTCACCGACTAAAGATCTAAACTGGTTAGCTGTTAGAGCATTGGTACTTCGCAGCGAAACCAATTCAAAGATGGATGAACTTTACGATTTAGGTGCCAGAGCAATCCTCGTAAGCGCTATTCACGCAGCAAGAATATAGTTTTGGCTCTCTCAGTTCGCATCATCCCTTGCTTAGATGTTAAAGATGGCAGGGTAGTTAAGGGCATTCAATTCCAAGGATTGAAAGACATTGGCGACCCTGTCGAGCTGGCAAAAAGTTACTACGAGGCTGGAGCAGACGAAATCACTTTCCTCGATGTTTCAGCTAGCCTCGAAGGCCGCAAAGCAATGCTCGATGTCATCTCCAGAACTGCAGAATCAATCTTCATACCGCTCACCGTTGGTGGTGGAGTTAGGCAGATCGAGGACGTTTCTAGTTACTTGGACGCAGGCGCTGACAAAGTAAGTATTGGAACAGCTGCCGTCTCTAATCCCGAATTGATTGAAGAGATATCTAAGAAGTATGGAGATCAAATCGTTGTCGTATCCCTAGACATAGTGGAGGATGCCGATGCACCTTCTGGCTACTCGCTCACCACCTACGGTGGAACTAAGCGAACTGGCGTTGATGCTCTTTCCTGGATAACTGCAAACCAAGACAAGGGCATCGGTGAGATCCTCATCAATAGTGTTGACGCTGATGGGACTAAATCGGGCTTCAACAATGAACTCATTGCAGCTGTTAGGAAGGTAACCTCACTTCCTCTAATCGCCAGCGGAGGAGCGGGAGTTGCCTCTGACTTCTTGCCTGCAGTTCAAGCTGGAGCCAATGCTGTTCTGGCAGCTTCTATCTTCCACAGCGGACAAGTATCAATAGCGTCAGTCAAGCAAGAACTTAGTGCCAGCGGTGTGAAAGTTAGAATGTAGCAACATGTTTACTCCAGACTTCGAGAAGAGCACCCTGATACCCGCTATCGTCCAGAACGAGTCAACGGGTCGAGTTCTAATGCTTGCTTACATGAATTCAGAGTCCTTTGAACTGACTCAGAGTTCAGGAGTTTGTCACTTCTGGTCTAGATCAAGGCAAGAGATCTGGAAAAAGGGTGAAACTTCAGGAAATCTACTTGTGGTTGTGTCTATGGAACTTGATTGCGATAGCGACTCAATACTGATTCAAGCTAAACCAGCTGGGCCAAGTTGCCACACTGGTACAGAGTCGTGCTTTGATTCAAACTCGTTACAAATCAATGAGGGTCGAGATGACTAGCCCCTACAACATTTCTAGGGCCGACTTCTTATCTCTTTCCAAGATAGGTCAAGTAGTTCCAGTGTTCGTAAAGGTTTTTGGTGGTACTGACACACCAGTAGGTATTTATGAGAAGCTGTCAGCTGGAAGATCTGGAACGTTTCTTCTTGAGTCTGCTGAGCAAGGAGTTTGGTCTAGGTACAGTTTCATCGGGGTTTCCAGTAGAACCAGTCTAATTGAGACAGATTCTGAATTTATAGTTGCCAATAGAGAGTTAGCGTTGCCAGACGCTGGTGAACTTCCAGCCTCGCCTCTTGAAGCAATTCGGCTAATTCAGTCTTCTTGGAAAACTGTCGAGCTTCCAGAACTTCCACCTTTGACTTCAGGTTTAGTCGGTCTCTTTTCTTGGGATGTCATTCGAGACATTGAGAATTTACCTTCGGTTCCAGAGCAGGATTATGACCGACCGAAGATTCACCTAGAGATGGTTCAAGACATCATCGTGCTAGATCATTTGACTAGTAGCATTCTGGTTGTCTCAAACATCTATTGCGACAGTAAGACAAATTTCGAACTTGCCTATGATGAAGCGACAACTCGTATTCAGACTCTGCTCACAAAGCTTCAAGAGCCTAGTCCACAGGTGCTCTCATCTCTATCCGATGCTGAGTTGACATCTAGAACTTCAAGAACGAAGCATGAGGATTTTCTGTCAGCAATAGACGTCGCCAAAGATCATGTTCGTGCTGGGGATGTTTTTCAGGTGGTGCTATCTCAAAGAATGGATATCGAAGTCACGGCTCGTCCAATAGACGTATATCGAGTACTACGAGCACTTAACCCATCACCATATATGTATCTTCTGAATTACTCAGATAACAAAGGGGTTTACGCTGTTGTTGGTTCTTCACCAGAAGCACTAGTGAAGGTATCTGGACAGAAAGTTGTTATGCATCCCATTGCAGGTTCAAGACCTAGAGGGGTAGATCAAGGACAGGACGAAGCTTTTGCTGAATCTCTGCTTGCAGACCATAAAGAGAGAGCTGAGCACTTGATGCTTGTGGATCTTGCTCGCAACGACTTGTTGAAGGTTTGTGAACCTTCCTCGGTTTCCGTCACACAGTTCATGAAAATTGAGCGTTTCAGCCACATCATGCACCTGGTTTCAACTGTTGAAGGACTATTGGCAAGTGGTGAGACACCTATTGATGTGTTCAAGGCCACTTTCCCAGCAGGTACGCTCTCTGGAGCCCCTAAGCCTAGGGCCCTTGAAATCATCGACGACCTTGAGTCATCAAACAGGGGTATCTTCGGCGGAGTTGTGGGTTACTTAGACTTCGAGGGAAATGCTGATCTGGCAATTGCAATACGGACTGCTTTCATCCGGGATGGAATTGCTCGTGTTCAAGCTGGAGCTGGAATCGTATTGGACTCAGTTCCAGAGTCTGAATATCAGGAAACCATAGCCAAAATGTCTGCAGTTGTGGCTTCTATTGACCGTGCGAACGCTTTGTTTGGCAATAAGTAGGTCGAACGCTGCATGGCTAGACAAGTCTTGTTAAGATTGAATTCGGAAGGGTATTTATGAGCAATCACGACAACGAACCAGGACACGGCAATTCAGTAGCAGCTTGGTCTGCAGTAATCACAGCAATAGTAGGGGTTACCATAGCAACTCTTGGTGTAGTCCTACCTGAAGGAACGCTAGTTGTTATCGGTTCTGTACTTACTGTCCTTTCAATCCCTATGGGACCGGTTCTTGCCAAGCTTGGCTACGGCGTTAACCAAACGACTCCAAAGAAATAATGCTTGAGGATCTCTACGCTGGAGCAGAAGCAGATGCTCTTGCCCGGCTAGAGCAAGTTTCTATATCCCAGCTCGAGACTCTAATCAGCAAGGCAGCAACGCCAATTGATTGTCTTACTTCTTTTGGTAAGAGCCAAACAATTCAAGTAATCGCTGAGATAAAGCGGGCGAGCCCATCCAAGGGCGATCTAGCTCCGATTCCAGACCCAGCCGCCCTTGCAGCCACCTATGCATCAGCAGGAGCATCTGCAATTAGCGTGTTGACTGAAGAGAGAAAGTTCAAGGGTTCCTTAACGGACTTAGTTGCTGTTAGAGCAGCTGTTACTATTCCAGTTCTTCGCAAAGATTTTGTTTCAATGGAACAACAGGTTCTTGAGGCTAGAGCGTATGGAGCAGACCTTGTCCTGCTCATCGTTGCAGGTTTAGATCAGAACAGGCTAATTAAGTTAGCGAGGTTTGTTGAGAGTTTTGGAATGACTCCATTCGTAGAGACCCACTCCAGCGAAGAAGTTTCTAGAGCAGTTGACTCTGGTGCCAAGTTGATTGGAATAAACGCCAGGGATCTCTCTACCTTCGAAACTGATCGCAATTTGTTTGAAGAACTAGCGCAATCACTGCCTAGCGATTGCATCGCAGTAGCGGAGTCAGCGGTCCGGAATACTGACGATGTTTCAGCCTATGCCAAGGCTGGAGCGGACATGGTACTTGTTGGTGAGGCATTAGTTACTGGTGATGCCGCTCACCTACTGGGAGAGTTCACATCCGTCAAAAAGATTAGACTTTAGAAGATGACTGAGAAAACCCATCTTCAAGACCAGAACGGCCCATACTTTGGTGAGTATGGGGGTCGTTTCGTACCCGAGTCACTCATTGCCGCTCTAGACCAACTTGAAGAGACTTACACAAAAGCAAAAGCAGACTCAACTTTTGCTCAAGAACTAGATGAACTCAACAAAACATACGTTGGTCGACCATCAATAATCACCGAGGTTCCAAAGTTCGCAGCCCTTGCAGGGGACATTCGATTATTTCTTAAGCGCGAAGATCTGAATCACACTGGATCACACAAGATTAACAACGTTATTGGTCAGGCACTTCTAGCTAAGCGAATGGGTAAGAAGAGAATCATCGCCGAAACTGGAGCGGGTCAGCATGGAGTAGCAAGCGCAACAGCAGCAGCTCTTTTCGGACTTGACTGTGTTGTGTATATGGGTGAAGTTGATACTCAAAGACAAGCACTCAATGTGGCTCGTATGAAGCTGCTTGGTGCTGAAGTTGTTCCAGTAACTACTGGTTCTAGAACTCTTAAGGACGCAATCAACGAGGCACTTAGAGACTGGGTGGCAAATGTTGAAGACACTCACTACTTACTCGGCACCGTTGCCGGACCTCACCCATTCCCAACCATCGTTAGAGACTTTCACTCTGTAATTGGTAGAGAAGCTCGTCAGCAAATGCTTGATGACTACGGGTTCCTACCTGATGTTGTGACAGCTTGTGTTGGTGGCGGATCTAACGCCATTGGACTATTCCACTCATTCTTAGATGATGAAGATGTTGCTCTCTGGGGATTCGAGGCTGCAGGCGAGGGCATGGGCACCATGAGACACGCTGCCACTCTCAGCAAAGGCAAAGTAGGAGTGCTTCACGGAGCGAAGAGTTACATGCTTCAAGATGAAGATGGGCAAACGATTGAGAGCCATTCAATCTCAGCCGGGCTTGATTACCCAGGGGTCGGTCCAGAACACTCTTGGTTGAAAGATCTAAACAGAGCTCAGTATTTCGGCATCAGCGATGATGAAGCTATGCAGGCACTCAAAGCACTTTCACAAACTGAAGGAATTATTCCTGCAATTGAAACTGCTCACGCCCTGGCTGGAGTTATCAAGTACGGTTCTACTCTCGCTCCTGGTTCCACGGTTCTTCTAAACTTGAGTGGCCGTGGAGACAAAGATATGGAAACTGTCGGCAAGTACTTTGGATTCTTAGAGTAGCCAGATGAGCAAGACAGAAGAACTCCTAAACACCCTTGAACTAGAGGGTAAGCCTGCCTTGATTGGTTACTTCCCAGCTGGTTATCCAACCGTCGCTGATTCTGTTGAAGCTTGTGTTGCGATGTGTGAATCAGGAATCGACATTCTAGAACTTGGTGTTCCTTACAGTGATCCAGTTATGGATGGATTGGTAATTCAGGTTGCCACTGAGCAAGCTCTAACTAACGGATTTAAGCTCAGCATGTTCTTTGATTTACTGAAGCAGATTACTTCAAGAGTTTCCACACCAGTTCTTGTCATGAGTTACTGGAATCCGATTATGCAATATGGTGTTGAAAGATTTGCTAAAGATTTGAAAGCTGCCGGAGGAGCAGGCTTGATTACTCCAGACCTTATTCCTGATGAAGCTGCGGATTGGATTCGCTATTCCGATGAATTGGAATTAGATCGAGTATTCATGGCTACTCCTTCCTCTTCTCAAGCGCGTCTAGATCAAGTAGCTAGCTTGAGTAGAGGCTTTATTTACGCGGTATCAACAATGGGTATCACTGGAGCAAGAGAAGATCTTGACGCTAAAGCTCGCAGTGTGGTCTCTGGGGTGAAGAGCACAAAGACTGAAGTTCCTGTTTGCGTTGGTATTGGTATTTCCACAGCAGAGCAAGTAACCGAAGTCAATTCCTACGCTGATGGTGCAATTGTTGGAAGTGTATTTATCAAGGCTTACCGCGATGGCGGTTTAGAAGAACTAAAGAGAACAGTCAAACAACTAAAAGGTGGTAACTAAGTGTCGTTCCTAAATGCAATCCCTTCACCAACAATCTCAACTTTTCAATTGGGTCCGCTAGTTATACACTTCTACGCTTTGTTTATCCTTGCCGGAATTATCGTCGCTGTTGTTCTTACAGCAGGTCGTATGAAGGCCAGAGGCATGGAGCCAGGTCTTGCTATTGACATTGCTATTTGGGCTGTGCCAATGGGAATCATTGGTGGCCGTCTCTTCCACGTTGCTACACACCTCAATGACTACTTCGGCGAAGGTAAGGACTGGACGGCGATGTTCAGACTTTGGGAAGGTGGCCTTGCTATCTATGGAGCGATTATCCTAGGTTCCGTCGGTGCCTACATTGCTTGTCAGGTAGACATCAAGCCTCTAAAGATCGAATCAGCGGGAATTAGATTCCTTAGCTTCGCAGATGCGTTAGTACCAGGTTTGCTAGCTGCTCAGGCACTAGGTCGTTGGGGTAACTACTTCAACAATGAGTTGTTTGGTGCGCCAACTGACTTGCCTTGGGGAATTCTTATTCCTTCGAGTAATGAGAGCTACCCTGCTGGCCTTCCAGACGGTCTAGCTTTCCACCCGACCTTCTTGTATGAGTCTCTTTGGTCTCTTCTGGGCATAGCGGTGCTACTGCTTCTGGAGAGAAGATTCAATCTTCGCTGGGGTCGTATGTTTGCCGCATACCTCATGTGGTACTCATTCGGTCGTTTCTTTGTGGAATCTATCCGCCTAGATCCAAGCGATGTCTTCTTTGGCCTTAGAACTAACCAGATTTCAGCTCTAGCCGGTATTTTGGTCGGTTTGGCATTGTTCATGATTCAACGTGCCAAGCACACAGGAGTCGAAACTACTGGGTATCTGCCAGGCCGGTTCAACAAGCAGCTAGCCCAAGAGGCAAGCGTTGAAGAGCCAGCAAATAAGGACAAAGTTGAGCAAACCAGCGATGTTCAGGGGACTGAAGTAGGATTGACCGAGTCAACGGAAAAGAAATAGACTCTTTCCACCCCTAGGGCCATTGCCGTCCCCATCACACTTTTTGAATGGAGTACGTCATGTCTGGTCAGTCGCCGTTTGAGCGGTTTAACACCGCTCCAGCTGCATCTGGACTATACGACCCTGCCCGCGACAAGGATGCATGTGGCTTGGCAATGGTGGCAACCTTGCGAGGAACTGCCGGCCACGACATTATCGAAACGGCTCTCACTGCACTTAGAAACTTAGAACACCGAGGCGCAGTTGGCTCAGATGCTGGAACTGGTGATGGTGCTGGAATAATTACCCAGATTCCTGACTCATTCTTTAGATCTGTTGTTGATTTCGAGCTTCCAGCACAGGGTTCATACGGTGCTGGATTGGTTTTCCTAGGTCTAGAAGATGACTCTAGAACTTTTGAAGCATCCTTTGCCAAAATGGCGACCGATAGGGGATTGAAACTTTTAGGTTTGAGAAGTGTTCCTACCCAACCTGATGTACTCGGTAATCTTGCAAGAGACGCTATGCCACAGATTGTTCAAGTGTTCGTGGCTGCTCAAACAGAATTGAGTCCAGAAGATCTAGAACGTGAATTATATTTCCTTAGAAAGAGATCTGAGCGAGAGCTTACTGTTTATCACCCATCGCTTTCTGCTAAGACGATTGTCTATAAAGGCATGGTGACTACTCTTCAGCTAGAACCATTCTTCCCTGATCTAAGTGATGAGAAGTTTGAATCCAAGTTGGCTTTGGTGCACTCAAGATTCTCAACTAACACTTTCCCTTCATGGCCCCTTGCTCATCCATTCAGGATGATTGCACACAACGGTGAAATCAACACTGTCAAGGGAAACAGAAACTGGATGAAGGCTAGAGAATCTCGTCTTGAATCACCAGCATTGAAGGACATTGATCAACTTAAGCCAATCATTACTCCTGGTGGTAGCGACTCTGCATCTTTCGACGAAGTGCTTGAACTACTTGTTCAGTCAGGCCGATCATTACCTCACGCAATGATGATGATGATTCCTGAAGCCTGGGAAAAGCAGACTGACATGGATCCTCAACTTAGAGACTTTTATGAGTATCACTCAATGCTCATGGAACCCTGGGATGGACCTGCAGCCGTTATCTTCACTGATGGAAATCTAGTTGGAGCTACTCTGGATCGTAATGGTCTTCGTCCGGGAAGATACATAGTCACGGAAGATGGACTTGTTGTTCTAGCCTCTGAAATCGGTGTTGTTGATATTGAACCTAGTCGCATTGTTCGCAAGGGAAGATTGCAACCAGGCCGTATGTTCTTAGCTGACACTGCAACGGGACGCTTAATTGATGACTCCGAGATAAAAGCAGAGATTGCAGCAGCTGAGCCTTGGGGTAAGTGGCTAGAAGAGAATCGCATCAACCTTAAAGATCTTCCTGAACGTGAGCACGTTGCTTACACAAAGAGCTCTGTTAGCAGGCGCCAGAGAACCTTTGGGTACACAGAAGAGGACCTGAGAATCCTTGTAGCTCCAATTGCTAAAGTTGGAGCTGAACCTCTAGGTGCTATGGGTACCGATACTCCTATCGCAGCTCTGAGCGATCGACCAAGACTTCTATTTGATTACTTTGTTCAGCAGTTCGCTCAGGTAACCAACCCTCCTCTAGACAGCATCCGCGAAGAGATTGTCACCTCTCTAGGCGTTGGAATAGGTCCAGAGCAGAACTTGCTATCTGCAACACCTGAGCACGCTCAGATGGTAGTACTAGATTTCCCAGTTCTTACAAATGATGAAATTTCAAAGATTAAATTCGCTGAAGATTCCGGTATCGGTAAGTCACACATTGTTAAGGGGTTATTTAGAGTTGACGAGGGTGCCGAAGCTCTTGTTCAAAGACTCAAGGACATCTGTAGTGAACTAGATGAAGCTGTCGCTGCTGGTTGTCGATTCGTCGTTGTTTCAGACAGAGATAGCAACAGGGAACTTGCTCCAATTCCTTCCTTACTTCTAACCTCAGCGGTTCACCATCACTTGATTCGCACAGGTAACAGAACCAAGGTAGGCCTTGTCGTTGAAGCAGGTGATGTGAGAGAAGTTCATCACGTCGCGGCTTTGATCGGTTACGGAGCTGCTGCTATAAATCCATACCTTGCTATTGAATCTGTAGAACTTATGGTTCGAAACGGAACTATTCAGGGTGTCACAATCGAACAGGCCACCAAGAACATCATCAAAGGTCTTGGTAAAGGTGTTCTGAAGATTATGTCAAAGATGGGTATATCAACAGTTTCCTCTTACTCAGGAGCTCAGTGTTTCGAAGCTATTGGTCTGAGCCAAGAGTTTGTTGACGCCTACTTCACTGGAACTACAAGCCAACTTGGTGGTATTGGTATCGACGTAATTGTTGAAGAGATCACAACTCGTCACTCAAGTGCATATCCAATTGAACGAGCTATCAGACCACATGAGCAACTAGAAGTTGGTGGCGAGTATCAATGGCGTAGAGAAGGTCCACCGCATCTTTTCAACCCAGAGACAATCTTCAAATTGCAACACGCAACTAAGACAAAGCGTTTCGACATTTTTAGACAGTACACAAAACTGATTGATGATCAGGCTGAGCAACTTATGACTCTTAGAGGGCTCTTCCTACTTAGAGAAGGTGTTAGACCTGCGGTTCCAATCAGTGAAGTGGAACCAGCAACAGAAATTGTTAAGAGATTTTCAACTGGTGCAATGTCATATGGTTCGATCTCACCTGAGGCTCACGAAACACTAGCTATCGCCATGAACATGATCGGTGCTAAGTCAAACACCGGTGAAGGTGGAGAGGAAGTTGGTCGACTACTTGACCCAGCAAGACGAAGCGCTATCAAGCAGGTAGCCTCTGGTCGCTTTGGTGTGACAAGCATGTATCTAACTCACGCTGATGACATTCAGATCAAGATGGCTCAGGGAGCTAAACCTGGTGAAGGTGGGCAACTACCTCCAAACAAGGTTTACCCATGGATTGCCAACATAAGACATTCAACTCCCGGTGTTGGACTTATTTCGCCACCACCTCATCACGACATCTACTCGATTGAAGACCTAAAGCAGCTCATCTTCGATCTAAAGAGAGCTAACTCAAGTGCACGAGTTCATGTGAAGCTGGTGAGCCAGGTTGGTATCGGAACAGTGGCTGCAGGTGTAGCTAAAGCTAAAGCTGACGTGATTCTAGTTTCTGGTCACGATGGTGGTACAGGTGCTTCGCCTCTGAACTCACTAAAGCATGCTGG
>JBILQF010000020.1:0-5688 GCA_044373385.1 Rhodoluna sp. | reverse complement strand
AAGCCTGAGAGTTGATATGGAACAGAGGAAGGCAAGCATAGATGCGATCGCCCTTATGCATACCCATCCAGTGTGGATAAGCCTGACCAGTTAGCACGTAGTTCTTGTGTGACTGCATAACAGCCTTAGGTAGGCCAGTAGTTCCTGATGTGTAGATAAGGCTGATTAGGTCATCGCCAACAACCTTCACATCTGGTGCTTCTGCAGGCATGGATGATTTAGCTTCCATGAACTCCTGGTAGCCAGCTACTTTTCCAAGGGTTAGAACTGTCTTTAGTCTTGGAATTTCTTGAATAACTTTTTCAAACACAGGCATGTGTTCTTTAGCGACAAGAGCGAACTCTGACTGTGAGTGATCAACTAAATAACTGGCCTCTTTTGCTTTGAAGCCCGTGTTGATGGCAACTAGAACTCCACCAATCTTTGCAAGTCCCAGCCATGCGTATAGAAACTCTGGTGAGTTATCAACCATGAACGAAATGCGGTCACCATGTCTTACTCCCAGTGAATACCAAAGAGCTGCTGCTTGATCAACCTCATGATTGAAATCTTTGTATGAAACTATTTGGTCTTCCCAGATTAGGAAAGGATCATTCGGGTTAGCCTTCACAGCACTTTCTAGAAAGTGCCTGAGGGTATAGTCGCTGAAATCTGGGATTGTCATTTAGTTGAGAACTCCCTTTGGCAAAGCAAGTTGTGAACGCTCAGTTGTTCCTTTAGGAGCAACAGCACCGATGTCAGTAACAACGTCAATCAATACTGGTCCTGGGATTTCTTGAGCCTGTTGCATTGCTGATTCAAGTTGGCTTGCTTTTGTGACGCGAATTCCTGTAACTCCGAAACTCTCTGCTACTTCTGCCATGTTCACATCATTGAAGTGCCATAGCTCTGCATGCTTACCGTGAAGTGTTCCACCGTAGGCAGGAAGGTAAGGGTTGATTTCTTGATTGAGTGATCTGTTGTCATTGACAACAAAAGTTACTGGAACATTCCATCTCGCTGCAGTTTCTAATTCGCTTAGGTGATAGTAAGCACCACCATCTTCCAATTTGTGCACCAATACCTGCAGGTAGCGCCCAACCTAGAGAACCAGCTGCACGTAGGTATCTTTGATCTGGTTTTGTTAGATCAAGATGTGCTGCAGTCCACATACCTGCGTGACCAGTATCAGAAACTACTAGAGCATTATCTGGAAGAACCCTTGAGAGTTCACCAACTAGAAGCTCTGGTCTGAGTGGGTCTCTCTGCATATCTAGAAGAGGCTCAAGGGTACCTCTCCATTCTTTTGCAACAGCAGCTGCCCACTCAGACCAAGCGTCGTACTTATTCGCTGGTTCATCCCAAACTTTTAGAAGATCAGTTAGTGCTAGCCGTGCATCAGCAACAACACCAACTGTGTTCTTGTATTGGTTACCCACCTCTTCAGGACTGATGTCGATGTGAACAACATTGGTATCTGGGTGAGGGACAGTCCAAGTAAGAGTTACTTGGCTTCCTGTTTGACTACCGATGTAAATTACTAAGTCTGCTTCTAGAACTACCTGGTTAGCACTTTTGCGTGCATACAAACCAGGGGTTCCAACAGCTAATCTGTGATCCGCTGGGAAGACGTCTTTAGCATTTAGAGATGTGGCAACTGGAATGCCAGACTTTTCGGCGAACGCTACTAACTCAGCACCAGCTTTGGACCAACGAACTCCTCCGCCAGCAACAATTACTGGTCGCTTAGAAGCAACCATTGCCTTGAGGGCTTTAGCTAGAGCTTCTGGATCCGGAGCCGAGCGATGAAGAGGGGTTTCATAGTTATTTGAGTAAACAGCTGCTTCTATAGCCTGAGCTTCAATAATGTCCCCGGTGTGACCTGCGAGCTCTAGGTGTGTAGGACCTGGCTTACCGCTGGTTGCTTGTCTGAGAGCAGTATGCAGCATGTCAGGCAAACGCTTCACATCAAATACTTGCCCTGAATACTTGGTAACTGGCTTGAATAGCGGGAAATCTTCGATTTCTTGGTAGTAATTGCGTCCTCTGCTCCATTCATATGGACCACCGGTTAGGGCCAATACAGGGGAGTTAGCTAAGTAGGCGTCCCGAAGACCAGCGGCTAGGTTAGCTCCACCAATGTTTTGAGCTGCACAAACACCTGGTTTGTGTGTGGCACGGGCATAGCCATCTGCCATATAAGCAGTGGCTTTTTCGCCATGGGCCACGATCCGCTTGATATTGGTCTCGTTTTCCATGGTGAACAGGGTGTTTGTGAGGGCTGTTGGCACAAGGAATATGGCTGAAACGCCGCAGGCGTCAAGGGTTCTGGATAGATACTGTGCTCCGGTTACAGCGGTCATCATGACTCCTCGTAGGAACAACACTGTCTCTTTGAGTAAGACACAGTCTTATTTATCTCGAATTTATACCTTCCTTGGAGGGATTGAAGCAAATACCCATAGTTGTTGTGAATCTGTTACTAAGCGTCAAAGTCTGGTCTTTTGTGAAAATAGACTAGACAGAACTTGGTTGAGAAAGAGGTCCCGTGGAGGAAGCTGACAAGAGCCCATCCCCTGGCGCTAATGGGGTCCTTGGACGAGCTATTGACCTGATCGAACTAATTGCAGCTGAGAATAATGGGTTGGGAGTTCGAGAAGCTGCCCGCCTAAGCGGAGTAGATAAGAGTGCAGTTAGCCGAATCCTAGGACAGCTTGAAAAAGCTGGTTATGTTGAGCAAGACCAAATTCGAAAACTATTTTTCCCAGGCCCAAAACTATTTTCATTAGCAGCAAGCCTTGTTGAACATGACAGCCTATGGAAAGCTGCAGAACCATTCCTAACTGAACTTGTTCGTAGATTCAATGAAACCTGCTACCTCTCTGTGCGAGTAGATGACGAATTAGTTTTTAGAGGCAAAGTTGATTGCAATCACAGAATTAAATATGTAATCGAATTAGGAAAACCATTTCCATATACATCAGGTGCTGCCGGCACAGCAATTCTGAGCGCTATGTCTGAAGCTGATAGCAATGAAATTCTAAATAAAGGATTTGAGAAATACACGGCACTGAGTTTTTCTTCAGCCGAAGAATATCAAGATCAATTACGCATCGATAGAAAACTTGGTTACTCATTCTCCCCAGGACGTTGGGTGAAAAGTGGATCAGGTATTGCATCGCCATACTTCAACGCTGCAGGACAGTGCTTAGGTTCAATAACACTTAGTTGCCCAAGTGATCGACTTGAAGGAATATCAATCACTGAAGCAGGAGCAGCTGTTCGAGATGCAGCCCATGGTCTATCTAGACGCTTGGGTTATTTAGGTGATTGGGATGGCTGGAGCGAAGTAAGCGAGTAGTTCTCTTACTAGTTTTTATCGTTCACAAAATCAAGAATGTGACCAGCCACTTCACTTGATTTCTCAATAGGGAATAAATGTTTAGCATCTGGAATTTCAATAAATTCACCAGAAGGAATCAAATCACTTAGGCTGCGTCCATTATCAGGTGGCGAAACTTCATCATTAGTTGCCGAAAGAACAAGAACCGGTATTGCAATATCTTTTGCTAATTGAGTTCCATCAAAACGGCCAAGTGCTTCTGAGCATAAAGCGTAAGATTCCCCATCAACACTTCCTAAACTATCTAGTGCTCTATTTGTTTTCTCTGGATGACTAGTTACGAACTCTTCTGTGAACCATCTAGCTCGAGCAGCATCTTTCATTGAAGCTGTTCCGGAAGTTCTAGCCATGTCAGCTCTGCTCTGCCAAACCTTTGGATCTCCCATAGTGGCTCCTGCCCCCATTACAACTGCCAATGAGCCTTTAGGTAGTAATCTCGCTAGTTCTATGGCAACAATGCCACCAATAGAGAGCCCAGCTACTAGAACGCGGTCCCAAGTCTTTGCTTCTCGCTTCAGATACTCCAGACACTCTTCTGCTAACTCGGCCAGAGTAAAGCTCTCTGCAGCAGGTACGTTGCTGCCGTGTCCAGGCAGATCAACAAAGATATGCGACCAGTCATGTAGAGAACTGGAGATCTCTGCCCACATATCTGAGGTCTGGCCTAATGAAGGAATCCAGATAGCGATGTTTGGCCCTAGTTCTCCAGAATGTTTGAAACTCAGCATAGCTACCACCTTCCTATCTAGTCTTTGTTTATATGCTCTAGGTTAGTGCGTAGATGTATTACTTATTCATCAAACTAAACCTGAAAGGTTTTCCTTGTTACTGCTAGTTGCTCTCGGTGTCCTGATTGGGGCAGTTGCACAACGTGTGGCTGGAATGGGTTTCGCTCTGACATTGGCACCTATTTTAGTTTTAGCTCTTGGGCCATTTGATGGCCCAATGGTTGTAAACATTGCTGGAGCTTTTTCTTCTGCCTTGGTTTACATGCAAAGCCGGAAGTCAGTTGACTGGAAACAGTTCTGGATATTGTCTATTCCTGCAGTAATTGTTATTGCTCCAAGTGCGTATTTCAGCGTTGCCTTTAGCGGACCACTACTACAAATTGGCATTGGTGTGCTTCTCATTGTCGCCCTTGGAACTTCTCTATTGGCAGTCAAGGCAGACAAAGTATTACCTCGAGGCCGTCTTGGAATTCTATTCGGAGCTAGCTCTGGTTTTATGAGCGCAACTGCTGGCATTGGTGGTCCTGCCATGGGTATCTATGCAATCTTGACTGGTTGGGATCAAAAAGTTTTTGCTGCAACACTGCAGCCATACTTCTTCACACTAGGTATTACATCATTCTTGTCTAAGTACGCAGTATCTGGTCAAACACCAGACATCTCTATCTGGATGTGGATAGGAATTGCAGTGCTAACTATTGTTGGTTCTTGGTTAGGTGTCTCACTACAGAAAATAGTGTCACCAGAAATTGCTCGACTAGTAGTGATAGTAATTTGCTTCGTAGGTTCAATAGCAGCAATCGTAGATGGCGCAATTGAGCTGCAGCTTTAGGTGAAGATGCGAATAAACTTAAAGCATGGCTACTGACTACGACGCACTAGATGGCGAATGGAAAAGAATAGGGCTGTCTGGTCCTGCCAGAAGAACATTAGTTGACGCCAAGTTGTATAGAGTCTCCGACCTTAGAAAGATCACTCTTCAACAACTAGAGGAACTACACGGTATGGGGAAGTCCTCCATTGCAAGAATCAAAGTCATCATGAACGCAAAGAAGATTAAGTTCCGGCAGGATTAGCAATTCAGTTCAAGACTTAGAGAGCGTCCCTTTTCCTGAATTTCCTGTTGGGACGTTATACAGTTCGTAGACTTCGATCTCTTTGGAGAGCTTGCCTTCGACACCACTGAGTATGTCAATGACTGTCTGGCGCTCCATGTGATCTAGCCAGTCTTGCTTTGTTGTCCAAGCTTCAATGTGGACTAGGCGACCTTCGACTTCTTCATTCATTGTGTAGAACTCACAGCCGGGCTCACCATGAACTAGTGGAGTCACTCTATATAAGAGGTCTCGCACTTCTGAATAGAACTCAGGCTTAGGAGTAAAAACCGCAACCACTGTGCAGACGTTTGTCACTTATTGAATTTCCTTTAGTTCTCTTGCTTGAAGACAGAATCAAATGAGGACTCCGGTGTCTTCCAAAGTAGCGAACGAACAAAACCAAGAGCTTCTTCTGCTCCATGCAGTCTGTCCATGCCTGCATCTTCCCATTCAACTGAGATAGGTCCTTTGTAGCCGATTG
>JBILQF010000006.1:0-79910 GCA_044373385.1 Rhodoluna sp. | reverse complement strand
GCAGGAACAGAAACAATAAAATTGCCAGACGCATCCGTCTTTGCCTCAGCGCTCCCCAAAGTAAATCTAAAATTAGAAACAGGGAAACCATCCCAATCCAACAAAGAACCCGAAACTGTGTAAACAAACTTAAGTTCTATCGTCACAAAAACTGAACATCCGATTGTGACATCTGTTGAGGCAACACATACGTTATATCCAGCACCTCCATCTACTGTGTTCGTACCGTCATCGCCACTTAATTTGTCATTTCCGTTGCCACCAAACAGGCTGTCATCACCAGAATTACCCTGCAGCAAGTCATTTCCTGCATTTCCTGCAAGTTGATCTGCTCCTAAACCTCCGTTGAGGGTGTCGTCTTCTTCACCACCAATGAGAGTGTCATCCCCGTCACCACCGGTAAGTTCATCTTCACCAGGGGTTCCTGTTATCTCGTCATTACCTGGACCACCATCAACAGTTGAACCATCACCGCCTGAGCCATCATAAATATCGAATCCTTCACCAAGGTTGATGGTGTTATCGTTACCGTCATCTATAACAGTGTCATCGCCACCTAAAGCATTAACAATGTTGTTATCCCCTGTAATACAGATAACATCCCCAAGATTGGTTCCCTGAACAGTGGTGTTAGATTCTGTGACGTTTATAGTGCAGACAGGATCAGCAGCATTAGCTAAAGAAACAGGTATAAAGCTTGCTAAAAGAGTGAGGATTGTTGTGGCAACAACAAAAAGAGGCTTCTTCATAAACACAGTTCGTTCCCGCATAGTCCCAGTGTATAAGCCTCTAAGGCTCACAGCCATGTACTGCGAGTCTGCATAGTTCGCTATGAGTAGAAATGGTTCGAACTACTGGCTGACTGGATGTTTCCCTAGAGCTGGATAGTTAGCGTGGAAGAGCTCATAGCCCAGCCTTCTTACCCTTTAGGCAAGAGGCGCAATGGGAACGCTCTATTGATAGAGTAACAACATGACACTTATTTCTATAGTTGTTCCTTGCCATAACGAAGAGCTGGTAGTCGCTGAGCTTCACTCTCGACTTAGAAGCACCATGATGACACTTCCGAACTTTGATTTCGAGATTCTCTTTGTCGACGACGGAAGCAGGGACTCCACTAGAGAAATCATTCAAAATCTTGTAGAGCTTAATTCAGACGTTAAACTTATAGTGCTCTCAAGAAACTTCGGCCACCAGTTAGCAGTTTCTGCTGGAATCGACTACTCAAACGGGGATGCTATTGTTCTCATCGATGCTGACCTGCAGGACCCACCAGAAGTAATCACCTCGATGGTCGAAAAATGGACCCAAGGAGCAGACGTTGTTTATGGCGTCAGAACAAAGAGAAAAGGTGAGTCTCTTCTCAAAAAAAGTACGGCAAAATATTTTTACAGACTCTTGAGGGTGCTGTCTGGTACTGACATACCTGCAGACACGGGAGATTTCCGACTCATTTCTAGGCGAGTGGCCGATGTGCTCAAAGATATGCCCGAGCGCGATCGCTTCCTCAGAGGAATGGTGAGCTGGACTGGGTTCAATCAGGTCGGTCTCCCATACGAGCGGGATGCAAGGTTTGCCGGTAAAACTAAATACAGCATGAAAAAAATGATTACGTTTGCTGCGGACGCAATTTTTTCATTTTCTACCGCCCCATTAAGACTGGCAATTCTTCTAGGCCTGCTAACGTCGCTTCTGGCATTCGCAGGAATTGTCTCAGCGGTGTATGGTCGCTTATTCACTGATCAGTGGGTTGAGGGGTGGACTTTCACAATAATAACTATTTTCTTCATGGGTGGAATTCAACTCGTCACAATTGGAATTCTTGGAGAGTACTTAGGCAGACTCTACCTATCTAGTAAAGCTAGACCTTTATATGTCGTAAAGCAGACATTCGGGCGCTAGCATTTATTAGCGATCCTTAGGGTCATCGTGTGAGTGTGCTCTAAAGACACTTCGTTCCCACATTTCCCAATTTACTGGAGTCTAAGGATCACAACGAAAAATAACTAGGCCGAAACCAGCGGCGATTGTCGCGCTAACTCCGGATAAGCCCTGAGGGCTAGGCCCTGGTTTTGATAGACGGTTCATTTGCTTAATAGAAGTCTTAGGTGCATAAGTTATTGAGGCTAAAGACTTCTAAATTGCTCTTGCTTTAAGCCAAAATGGCTATCCAGCTTTAGGAGTGTAAGGCAGGGCACGATAGCCGAAGCCAGTCGCTATGAAAGAAATTGGCGTCCCAATGAATGGACGATTCGCCTCACTTCTAGCGAAGTATGCCGAAACTATGGGCTTACCTTTGCTGTCAAAGACTGTAGCTCCATTTGATGAGCAACCCCAAGTAGCGACCCAGTAACTAGCCTTGGCCACGGATCTGAAAGATCCTGTGCATCTAGAATTCTCGCCTAGCGGATCTTTCATCTCTGAAATGATTTTGGCTGATTTGTTTTTTTGGTTCGGCAAAACAACGAGTCCTCGAGCCGCGCGACCCTGGTTTGTGCCGTTGTCAAATACTGAAATTGCCCCAGAAGCGGCATACCTGGCATCATGCTGGCCACCCAAAACTGTCGAGGGGTTCTTGCCATTTATCAAAAGAGACTTGCCCTTGAGTAAGTTTCCACCGAGTTTCCAATTAACTGAACCAGTCTTTACATCAACTTCGTATACAGAATCTGTGTGACGCATTGAGACGAGGAATTTCTTACTGTCAGCGGAAACATCAATGCTGTTGCAGTGAAATGGATCCGCGTAGATGCCGTCGTATGCTCCACCGATAGGAAAGCTAGCCCAGCGTTCCATGCGAAGCTCGGATTTAGGAAGCTTTCTGCTCGCCAACCAACTAAATGAAATTTTGGCGTTGCGGTCAAATTTGATAACTTCACAATCAAAGAATGATTTGGTGAGTTTTGGGCTCTTGATGCCACAAAGATAGGTTGTGGAACCGCAAGGCTTGACAAGGTAGCGAGCTGCCCAGAAATGTTTGCCGTCTGGATCAGGTAGAATTTCGTGATTATCAATTCCTCCGAGCGAGCTAATATCAAGCTTCTCGTAGTCGCTGGAAACAGAAGAACTACTGATGTCTGGAGACTTATAGATTAGAACGCTATCGCAGTCAACAGCGCCTGCAGTTCTTGCTGTGCAATCAGCAAAAATTGAAGTCTTACCGCTATCGGAGAGGGAAATGGGGCCACCTGAACCAGACATGCCAATTTGCTTATAGCTAAGGTCGAGCCCCAATTCAATGTTTTTACTTGCTAGGAAGGGTTTTAGAAACAGCCTTTCAGGCCTTGTGCCTACCTTAGTTGCCTGGGCAGGATTGTGGAGTACTCTCGTAAGCTCCAGCGGGAAACCTTCCATTTTGGATGTTTCAGTGACCCAGCCACCTAGAACACCAGCTCCTGCTTTTGTTGCCTGTGGTTCATTTGCAAAAGTTTGAGTACCGTTTGAACCGACCACTAAAAATGTGACCGATAGCAAGCTGCTGATTACTTTGTAAACTTTGGGCATTATTTCTCTCCTGATTCAAACCAAACTGAAACTTGACTATCAAATGTTGTTAATGCGCTGGCTATCGCCATGTGCATATCTAAGTACTGGTATGAGCCTAACCTACCGCCGAATATCACGTTTGGTTCCTCAGCCGCGAGCTTTCTATATTTGAGAAGTTTCTCTCTGTCTTCTGCTGTGTTCACTGGATAGTAGGGTTCATCTTCATTATTCGCAAAACGGCTGAACTCTTTCATGATCACTGTCTTGCTGTGGTTGAATGTTTCTCTTTCCGGATGAAAGTGCTTGAATTCGTGAATGCGAGTAAATGGCACAGCTTCGTCGCCGTAATTCATCACTGATGTGCCTTGATAATCGTTGGCGTCAACTACTTCAATCTCAAAATCAAGGGTGCGCCAGGTCAAGCTCCCATAAATGTTTGAGAAATAGCGATCAATGGGTCCTGTGTAAACAACCTTGAGGCCTTCAGGGAGCGACTCCTTGTGGTCGAAGAAGTCCACGCCTGTTTTGACAGTGATATTTGGATGGGTAGCCATTTTGGTCAACCAAGCGTCATAGCCATCTAGTGGAAGGCCTTCGAAATCATCGTTGAAATATCTGTTATCGAAGTTGAATCGAACAGGCAGTCTGCTTATGATTTCTGGTGAAAGTAGCTTAGGGTCAGTTTGCCACTGTTTACTGGTGTAGCCGCGAATGAAGGCTTCATATAAAGGTCTTCCAATTAGAGAGATTGCTTTCTCCTCTAAATTCCTTGGCGTTTCATTTGCTGCCTCAGCAGCCTGGCTGTCAATTAAAGCTTTCGCTTCGGTTGGATTAAGTGACTTGCCAAAAAATTGACATATAGTCGCCAAGTTGATTGGCATTGAGTAAGTTTTACCTTCATAAGTGGTGTACACACGATGTGAATAGTTGTTGAAGTCAGTGAACTTCTTCACATATTCGATCACACGTTTGTTTGAAGTGTGAAATAGGTGCGATCCATACTTATGGATCTCAATACCAGTTTCAGCTTCACGCTCCGACCAAGCGTTTCCTCCTATGTGATTCCTTCTCTCAATCACCAATACACGCTTGTTCAAGACAGTCGCCGCTCTTTCGGCGATGGTCAAACCAAAGAGCCCAGAACCAACTACCAACAAATCGTAGTCAGCGAAATTTAGGTCCGCATCTGTCATTTCTTCTTCTTTCCGAGGGCTTCATGGGCATGGTCACAATGTTTACCAAAGCGCAAAATAGTTTTATACCATTTAAACAGGAATGGGCCTGAGGAGAAACCGAAGGCCAGCAAACTTCTTCGAACTTTGCGATTTCTACCCTTGTGAGGCTCAACTGGGATCAACTCTGGGTTTGTGGCGAAAAACAGAGCCGTTAGTCTCTCGAATAAGAAGCCTGCATGTCTTGAGCGGTCCCATCGTCCCACTCCCTCCGCACTAACAAAACCGCAGGATGCGCACCTGTAATTAAAAGGCAAGTCAAAACCATATTTTTCATACAGGTAAGCAAAGCCTTTTTGCCAAAATTCGATTAACTCTTCCGCCACCTGATGGGAAACTATAAAGTTGTTCCCCATCGAGATTCCTCGTAAAGACTTGTCCGCAAAGTTTTGAACACTAAGCTCATCGAGCACTTCGAAAAGCACTTTCGACATCCCAGGGTGGACCGCGTCTTGAGCCTTGATCCAAGACACGACTTGTGGCCCGCTGGCCATTATTGTCTGCGGTGAAAAATAGTAATTACTGTGGTTGAAGTCCTCAGTAAGAAGGCTGTCCAGGTTGCCCAGATTCGGCCAAGTTGGGAAACGCTCATCCCAACGAGCGGAAACAAACCCAACAAAGTCTGAGGTGTTGCTAGTCAGCTTATTGGTAAGTAAGAATCGATTTTCCGCTAACTGATTACCCGCCAACTCAGCTGGCAAGCCAAGGTCTTGGAGCGAGATAGGGCTGATGAAATTCGCTTTTGGCAAAGCATCGAGCAAGGCTTTATCGTGGCTGACAGCGTAAACCAAGAGATTCTGAACGGTCATCTGGTTTCTTTTTCCTATCTGAGAGTGGCTATCCAACTTTAATTTGCTTTCTCCAGTTTTAGTGCTGCTAAAAGTCCAGTACTTATGGGCAAAGAAACTAGCCACAGGCATAGTAATTGTGATCAACGTTTGACTAACCATTAAGTTAACGTTTAGCGAGACTAGCAGTTCAAGTAGTACTGCGTTGATCGCGAATTGTGTGGCAGTGACAGTTAAGAATTTGGGTAGTTCTCTTCGAATCGTTCCTTTTGAACGCCAAATAAATATTCGATGCGTCGTGTAGGCAAAAAGAATAGATGGAACAAGGCCTATCAAAAGGATTATTGTGGGTGAGAGTTTCGATTCAAAAAACTGGGCTGCAACCACAAAACTCAAGTATCCAAATAAAGTGTTGACTACCCCAAAAATTAGATATCGAGCTTCAGCCGTTGAATAGATTGATTTCAACGCTGTTTGCATTCTTGAAACGAAAATCATTCGCGACTCAGTTAATTTTTCTTGACAAAATTACCCAAAAATCGGAGTTTTGAAGATCTCTCAAATTTCGGCTTTCTAGAGCGAACGCGAAAAAGAACCTCGCTTAGAACAACCAGTAGGACAATTAAATAAAGTAAAGAGACTGATAGATTCCATGCAGGAGGTGAATACTCAACTTTTACCTCTAAATTCTTACCTGGTGGCGCTTGCATTCTTAGTAGGAATGTTTCTGTAGGTGGGTTTACGCTTCCACTAGGTGAGGACAGTTCGCTTGTCGGAATAAGAGATCCAAGTGAAGTCTTGTACCCAGGCCAAGCCAGTCGAGGAAATATGAATTCGGCAGGTGCATCACCTGTGGTTGAATAATTAAAAGTGATTGAGTCATTCATCATCTTTACGTCAGAAATGGTGGCATTTGAGCTCACATTGAACGGCAATCTCTGGCTCTTGTTTATTCTTTTATAGGTAACATATTCGGGGTTAGAGTCATCGCGCACCCAATTAGTCGGGGCATCTGGAAAAAAGCTAATTGATCCATTTTTTAAAGCCACAATTGTGTCCATTTGCATCAAGTCAGCTAGAACTGGCTGTCCATCTACATTTTGTGTTTCTAGGAGTCGCCACAGCCCATATTCACCAATGTCACCACGATAATTCTCAGTCATCCAAGTGGTGAAGTTTTCATATCCGGCAACGTTGTAGCCATTAGCAACTTTTTTGTCAGTCAAAAACCACGCGTTTCCAACCAGAATTTTGGTGTTCAAGATAGTGTGTTGGTTTTCTGGAGCTCCCCAGCCGTTTATATATATTGTTCTACCTTCTGCCACATTGGCGAAGTAAGCAGCAGAACTGTATTCCTTGATGTTTTCCGGCAATTTGTAATCGGGAAGCGGGGTGTAAGGTGACTTGTAATGTTGTCCCACGCTAACGAGTATGAAGCCAGCAACTCCCAGGGCTGCCAATTTGGATGCATATTTAGGGTTTGGATTCTTGGCGATATTCCTCCAAAACAATAGGAATAGGGCAAGGAAAATGAAATTAGATGCGAAGAGTGTCGGGTTTAGCACAATCTGGTCCCAAGCTAGTGCCGCTAAGACAACTGCCCCGCCTATAAAGAAACGTGGGCTTTTGCTAGTTTCTAGTTGCTCCACTTTTCCCACTGATGCGGCCAAGAGCAAAAGTGCAAAGATAATGAATAGAGGGTAGAACCTCAATGGCCAGTGTAGAGGTTCAAATTGACTTGGGCCAAACATAAGGCCGATCACAAACAAGAGAAAAAATGTTATGTCAAGATTTTTTCTAACGGCTAAGGCTATTTCCTTACCCTTGGCAAACAAAATCAGCGCGAACAACACGCTTCCATACATGACAGGGACAACCATCGGCGACGGGCCAAAGTTCTGGATAAAGTGGGAGGTCACGGGTATGAAATTTGTCAATAATCCGTTTATTTCCGGTCGGAACCAGGGTGAGTTTCCGAAGCCTTCAAAACTTCTAGAGGTTACCGAGGAGGTTAGCATTGCAGGAAGATATAGCGCTACTGAGCCCATTAAGACGAGGACTATGGTAGTCAGGTGAACTAGAACTTTGGATCTATTAACCACACCGGCCAACAACTGTGCGCCTGAAATGACTAGAAGCAAAATAGCTATGTACACGTAGCCAATCGCAACACCCAAAAGCGCAACTACAATCGGCACTGATGGAGAAACCTTGCCTTTCTCGGCTAACTTTGACAGCCAAAAGTAGTTGATGCATATAGCTGACATCGCGAGACCGCTGAACCATGCTGCTTGATCGAAATAACTTGAGAAGCCGCTGAACGGTGCTGCAATGCCGACGAGAATCGCGAAGTAAGGAGGAGTGTTGAGAATCCTCGCGCTTTTGTATGTTCCGATGGACACGAGAGCAATAAAAAATATCTTAACTAGAGTCGCATAGAACCAAACTGACTCAAATAGAAGTGAGCAGAGTCCAATTACCCACGTTATGGGAGAAAACAGCCCGAATTGACCGTCTGTGATCCAGTTCCCACCCGCCCAAGTATCGGGATTCAAAATACTAAAATCGCCCTGCAGAACTTTTTGGCCCAGGTATCGCCAAGGACCCGTCGAGCCTGATTGAGTATCGTCAATGAAGTAGAAATTGCGATTGAATAAAATAGGAATGATAGCAATCAAAACGGCGGCGATGACTACTACGATCAGGTTCAATCTTTCCTGAAGTCGAGGGTTTGTTGAGTATTTATTTGTTGTTTTCGATGCCATGATCCCCCAAAAATTAGATGGGATTCTCCAGATACTCTTCATGTCCGTCTTTCAATGAGCTATTAGTTCTTTGATTGCCTTACTTTCCCTTTGCGATCTTTAAATCTAAATTTTGAACGAGAAAAGGTAGTCGGCGTTTTACTGTGATTGTATCAGTATGGGTACAATTGGGTCCTGCCATTGCTCCAGAAACATGTGATCCTAAGATCTGCGCAAGCCCAAGACCGTGAGAAACCGAAGGTTCTTTAGGTGGAAACCGCATCTTTAAAGAATAGGGATTTTGACTGGAGGGTAGTTTCCGTTTCGATGCCACATAGTTGTTGGTTAGTCCTGGTTGGCTTTCGAGAACAGTGCCCTATGTGAAAAACCAGCTGCCGGTTTATTTGGCGATCCTGTAAACCATCCCGTGCAATTTATTGGTGATTAGCCGAAGAGTCTCTGAGGCTTCATTAGGGTCAGCAACTGCGGCAAATATGTGAATTACATTGTTGACATTCGTTTTATCAAAGGTTTTCCCGGCAAGGCTGCCAGATTGATCCGTAAGCCAAGGCAGGTAATCGATTCGGGTTAGAGGAAACAGCTCCAAATCGGAGCTTGCCTTGGAATATGCCCTTGAGATTCTGCTGCTTGGGCCGACTAGGTATTCTGCCAAGGTGAGCTCATTTCCCATTTTGTGGACGAAACTTAGCCTTAGCAAGTTTCCTCCACCCCATTCACATTCAGTAACAAAAAAGTAACATTTGTGTTGCGGATGGGCTTTAATTCCACTAGAATCAACAAGTGCCTGTCTCCGTATGGATTGGGGGGGGGGACATTGACAACAATTACTTAATTAAGGAAATACAAAACTATGAACATCAAAAAGAACGCAGGCTTGCTTGCATTAGCTACAGCAGGAGTAGCACTGTTCCTTGCTACAAGTGGTATCGCTGCAGGTTATGGTGCTTCTGCGCCGGCAGCACCGGCAGGTATTTCAGTTTCAAAACTGAGCGCAAGCTCACTTAAAGTTTCTTGGACTGCCCCAACTACTGATGGCGGAGCTGCAGTGACTGCATACAGCGTAACTAGCAACCTAAGCGCTGTGAAATGTAACACCACTGGAGCTTTGACTTGCCAGATTTCTAACCTAAAGGCTGGAAACTACAAGTTCTCAGTTAAGGCAACTAACTCAGTAGGTACAGGTCCAGTAAAAACTTCTAGCACTTTGGCTTTGAAGGCAGGAGCTCTACTTGTAAAGACAACTGTTTCGTTCTCTAAGTACGGATCAAAGTCTTCTGCAGCTAAGGGTTACCTTTCAAACGTTCCAGGAGCTTCAACTGCCGAACTTAAGAACGTAACTCTAACCACTCTAAAGAAGGCTCCAGTTCTTTCAACTAAGAGCTTCAAGAAGACTGGCACTAAGGTTTCAGTAGCGTTCTATAACTCAGCTAATGGTGTAGCAACTCTAGAGTTGGTACAGGGCAGCAAGGTTATCAAGCTAGGAAAAGCTAAGTCATTCAGCGATTACAAAGCGGCAACTACTGCAGGTCTATTGATCAAGCCTTCAACCCTAAAGGTTGGAAACGCAAGCTTGGTTGTAAAGATCTCAGGTAAGAAGAAGTTCACCGTAGCGGTAAAAATCGTCAAGTAAATAAATTAAGAAGTGGTGCCTGTGATTTATCGCGGGCACCACTTTTTTTAAGAACAGGGAATGTACTGAAGCATGAAAAATTCACCAAGGGTAGGAATCATTGGGGCTGGCCCTGCTGGATTGACTGCTGCGTACTGGCTCAAAAGCCGGCACGACATTACAAGCTCGATATACGAAGCTTCAAGCGAAATTGGTGGAATCAGCCAGACTGTCAACCGACAAGGTTGGAGATTCGATATCGGAGGGCATCGTTTCTTCACCAAAGTGGCCTTGATTACTCAAATCTGGAAAGAGATCCTTCCTGAGGAAGACTTCCTAACAAGAAAAAGACTTAGCCGAATTATGTATAACGGCAAGTTCTTTGACTATCCACTCAAACCTCTAAACGCTCTAACTGGTCTTGGTCTTGTAGAAGCAATTCGATGTCTAATCTCCTATGTGGTAACTCAAATTAAACCTCCTAAGGATCAGTCAAACTTCGAAACCTGGGTTGCGGCTAGATTTGGTTGGAGACTATACAGAATATTTTTTAAGACATATACAGAGAAGGTATGGGGTGTGCCTGCGAACGAAATCCAAGCAGACTGGGCAGCTCAGCGCATCAAGAACTTGGATCTAAAGAAGGCTATCTTCAATGCCTTTAAGCCGCAGGGTCGACGTGGATCAGAGGTTATCTCTCTAATTGAGTCATTCGAATATCCAAGACTTGGCCCAGGGATGATGTGGGAAGCTTGCGCCGACTACTTAGAAAAAGATGGCATAAAAATTTCTATGATGCACTCTGCTGCAGGAATTCAGGTTCGTTCCGACTCCACCTTAGCGCTCGGACTTGCTGATGGCTCAAGTGCTGAATACGACCATCTTGTTTCTTCAATGCCAATTGGAGAGCTGGTGCAAATAATTCAACCTTCAGCCCCTGCGGCTGTTATAGAGGCTGCGAAGTCTCTGAAACACAGAGACTTTCTCTCGGTGGCTTTGGTTGTACCTAGTAAAGATGTTTTCCCAGACAACTGGATATACATTCACAGCCCAAACGTTAAGGTGGGTCGCATCCAAAACTTTGAGTCATGGTCACCGGAAATGGTTCCAGATGAGGGCTTCACTTGTCTTGGGCTTGAATACTTTGTGAACGTTGGCGATGAGTTGTGGGACATGAAGGATACTGATTTGATTAGCTTTGCATCCTCAGAGCTAGCAGAATTAGGTTTATCAAAAGAGAGTGATGTGGTTAGGGGATATGTAGTTAGAATGCCGAAGGCCTACCCGGTCTACGATGAAAACTATGCCCTTGCTCTCAAAACAATTCGCTCTTGGTTAGACGAAAATCACCCAAACATTCATCCTGTTGGAAGAAATGGTTTGCACCGCTACAACAACACCGACCACTCAATGATGACCGCTATTTTGGCAAGTGAAAACATTGCGACTGGTAAACATAATGACGTCTGGAATGTGAATGTTGATGAGGATTATCACGAAACCACTTCTGAGATAAGTAGCGGAATTGACACAAGTATAAATACCGGGCGAAGTGCGCCGATATTCACAACGGGCAGTGCAAAAAAATAAGGTAATCTTGGGGTCTGTGGGCCTACTAAGTAAGCTAAAGAATTCTCTCGTCTTCGCATCTTTTTTTTCAGCGATAACAGTGATCCTGATTCATGTGTTTGTTTTCCCTCTTGGAACGATGAATGCTGATGAGCTGGTGTACCAAAAAATGGCAGCGGCGTTCTTGGCCGGTGAGACAAAAATAGCCGTTGACCCGATTTTAGGATCACAAACCCCGCCGTGGTTGATGTTTAATGTTGGGAATTGGAGCGTTCCAAAGTACCAGCCATTGTTTGCTTTCTTCCTCATCCCAGGACTTTTTTTTGGGATGTGGTTGCCATTGTCTGTTTTGGCTTTTGCCTGCACCTACTCGGTCGGCAAACTCGCAGAAGCATTTTCTGCTTCGCCTCTCCGAGCGGCATGGCTCTGGAATGGTTCTGCTGCATTCCTACTGAGTGCTTCGGCGACCCTGCCTTACCTGTTTTCACTTGAACTTGGCATATTAATGATGCTGACGGCAATCAAATCGCAAAAGAATACGTACTTGAAGCTTGCAGTGTTGTTCGCATTAGCACTGTTATGCCGCCCCTTGGATGCGATTATTTTCGCCATCGCGGTTGCAGCGATTCTTTATCAACGAGGAATCTTAAACCGGTGGCGAGATTTAGCAAAAAGTGCGATAGCGCTTGTGCTGGCAACTTTCCCAGCTCTCCTATGGAATATCATTCAGACAGGTGATCTGCTCCAATTTCCTTTCACATTAACCTCCAGCTTCGATTCTTGGGGATTTGGAGTTCGTAAGGTTTATGATTCAGACGCCGGAACCAGCTTCACTGTATGGGATGGGTTCTCAGCGACAGCCAATAATCTTGGGCGCGTTTTGATTTGGACATTTGGCGGAATTGTCATGTTGCCTTTGGCTTACCTAGCGATTCGACGAAATTTCATCAAGTATCGCCTTAGCGTTATTGTTTGGGCACTCGCATGGATTATCGGCTATGGCAGTTTTTGGGGGTCCTACACAACAATTCGATTCTGGAATGGCCCTGATTACTTAGGACCCTATTATTGGCTTCCTTTGTCACTGATTCTGATACTTCTAATCTCATCCGTGCCCAAGAGCGTTCTACACTCGACCTTCATGTGGGCTGTCTCTTTCCTTCTAGCAGTAGGAATCACAATCGCCATTCTATTGAGAAACCTTTTGATGACAGATGCTTGGAAAGAAAGCGAGCTGCTAAGTGTTCTGGGTGATCAAAACTCTGTTATAAAGCTCGACGATTCATATACAACTCACATCGGAAGACCAATTCAACTCATCGCCAACACAGAGGATAGTAGAAAATTCTCCCTTGACTGGTCTGGTGTCGCTGCAATAATTGAGGATTCTAAAATCGCATCCCCGAAGATTTATATCGCAGTTCCTGGAGAGAGCACTAAATTTGATTACCTCCCGCAGGTTTCTAGGGTCCGAGAGAGTGCGACAGCTCCTAGTGTAAGCATAGAAAGCGGCGGCTCTCGGCAGCTGCAGATATCTACCGGGTCTCGCTGCGTATTCAAAAGTATTCCCGCCAACAAGACCCTTGATTTAGTTCTGTCAGACCAATCCATCGATGCAAGTTTCACTGGTATCTGTTCAGAGAGAGTAGAGCCCAATGAAGTGACATTTAAGATTTTTGATACTCAAACCGGGGAAATTCAACACAGGTACATTAGTTATTTTGACAATAAATCAGAGACCTACTTTTACGCTCGCTTTTGAGTTTCATAGGACTTTTGAAAGTTGCCACTTCCTATTTTCAAATGCTAAGACCCTTCTTTGTGAGGGAGGTCCGCTAGGCCAAAGGTTTTTCGAACAAACTTGATGAGCCGAGATTGTGCCGCTAATGTTCACTCACTTCAGTTCGGATAAACTTATCCCAATGAAGATCTTGGTGCTTGGTGCTGGTGCTCGCGAACACGCGATTATCAAAGCTCTGATCAGAACGGGCACAGCAACGAATGAAATTAGCTGTGCTCCTGGTAACGGAGGCATCAGCCAAGAAGTTGAATGCATTCCTCTAAACCCTAGTGACCCTTCTGCAGTCACTGCTTGGGCTAAAGATGAAGCAATTGATTTAGTCGTGATTGGCCCCGAAGCACCTTTGGTTGCTGGTGTTAGCGATGCCCTTAGAGCTTCAGGAATAGCAGTCTTTGGCCCTTCCAAAGCTGCTGCTG
Organism: Rhodoluna sp.; assembly: GCA_044373385.1. Taxonomy (GTDB): domain Bacteria; phylum Actinomycetota; class Actinomycetes; order Actinomycetales; family Microbacteriaceae; genus Rhodoluna. Next base: position 66,244 of record JBILQF010000006.1, on the reverse strand, counting down.
CTCTCGAAGGATCTAAAGCCTTCGCTAAAGATGTGATGGCAGCAGCCGACGTGCCAACCGGTATGGCTAGAAAGTGCGCACGTATATCAGAGGTGGAAAGTGCACTAGATGAATACGGTGCTCCATACGTTGTTAAGGCTGATGGGCTTGCTGCTGGCAAAGGTGTGATCGTCACCAGTGACAAACAAGCTGCATTAGATCATGCCAAAACTTTCCTCAACCAAGGCATGGACATACTGGTTGAAGAGTTCTTAGATGGTGAAGAAGTGTCTCTTTTCTTCTTAGCTGATGGAACATCAGTTGTTCCTCTATCCCCCGCACAAGATTTCAAGCGTGTATACAACTTTGATAAGGGACCTAACACTGGAGGCATGGGTGCTTACTCACCGCTTCCTTGGCTACCAGAAGGTTTCGTATCTGAAGTTCAAGAGAGAGTTGCTCTTCCAACTATTAGAGAGCTAGCTCGACTAGGAACTCCTTTTGTTGGGCTTCTCTACTGCGGACTGATTGTGACAAGTAAAGGAATTCGAGTTATCGAATTCAATGCACGCTTCGGTGACCCAGAAACACAAGTTGTTTTGAGAAGACTTGTTACTCCTCTTTCTCACCTATTACATAACGCGGCAACCGGTCACCTAGCAGAGGTAGCTGAACCTGAATTCAGTAAAGATGTTGCGGTGACTGTTGTTCTAGCTAGTGAAGGTTATCCAGTTACCTCTGCTCCTAATCGAGAGATCACTGGAATAGTTCCTGACACAAACTCAGTTGAGGTTGCTCACGCTGCAACCAAGCTCGAAGATGAAAAACTTATTGCTACGGGTGGAAGAGTTTTATCTGTTGTCTCAATAGCCGATAATTTCCATGAAGCTAGAAGAGCGGCCTATGGAGCAATCTGTGAAATGCAACTAGAGGGTTCCCACTTCAGAACAGACATTGCACTCAAGGTTGATGAGGTTGAAAATGTCTAAAGTTATCCCAGGTTGGCACCATGTCTATAGCGGTAAAGTTCGAGACCTTTATGAATCTGATGACGCTTCTCTTTCACATCTAATCCTTGTTGTTGCAAGCGACAGGATTAGTGCTTTTGACACTGTTCTTTCGCCAGAGATTCCAAACAAAGGCGAATACCTGACCTCTCTTACTAACTGGTGGTTTGACAGATTAGATGTACCTAATCACCTAAGCCAAGAGATAGCTGTGCCAGAAGAAGTTTCTGGCCGAGCAATGGTTTGTAAGAAACTAGAGATGTTTCCTGTTGAATGTGTGGTTCGTGGCTATATCTCAGGTTCTGGCTATAAGGACTACCTAGCAACTGGTGAGATATGTGGAAATAAGTTGCCGGAAGGTCTAGCCTTTGGCGACAAGTTACCTGAACCTATCTTCACCCCTGCCTTCAAAGCAGGACTAGGAGATAAAGATGAGAACATCGCCTTTGAAAGAGTTGTTGAGCTAATAGGTCAAGACAACGCTGACTCTCTAAAGAAACTGAGCCTTGAGATCTTTGCTAAAGCTAGTGACTTAGCCCTAAAGGCAGGTCTAATCCTGGCTGATACCAAGTTTGAGTTCGGTATCAACCCAGCCAATGGTGAAATCACCCTAGGCGATGAAGTTCTTACCCCTGACTCCAGTAGGTACTGGTCCCAAGAGGCCTGGCTAGCAGGAGATCGAAAAGACAGCTTTGATAAGCAGCAGGTACGTAACTGGTTAGCTGCTAACTGGGACCCTGCCTCTGGCACAACCCCTCCTCAACTACCTCAAGAGGTAGTTGAGCAGACCACTAGTAAGTATGCTCAGCTAATTAGCCTTCTAGCCAGATAAACTAGTCCTGTTCGCACCCGCCAAAGGTGACGCCGGCGAGCAAAAACCTGTAATTTACTAGCCCCACCGACCTTCGGGAGCGTATCTGTGCCAAAAATCATCGTTGAAGTAATGCCTAAGGCAGACCTACTAGACCCAGCTGGTAAAGCAGTAGCAAATGCTCTCCAGCGTAAAGGTAATGCTGAGATTACTAACGTTCGTATCGGTAAGCGTATTGAGCTTCACTACGAATCAACTCCAACAGAAAAGGACATTGAAGCAGCTAAGCAGATAGCTGCTGACTTCCTATCTAATGGAGTCATTGAAGACGTTGTTGCTGTAACAGTGGAGAACTAACTCAATGAAGATAGGTGTAGTTACCTTCCCTGGCACACTAGATGATCGTGATGCTCAAAGAGCAGTACGTCTTGCAGGTGGAGAACCTGTAGCCCTATGGCATGCAGATACTAATCTTCATTCAGTTGATGCAGTTATCCTGCCTGGTGGATTTAGTTTCGGAGATTATCTACGTTGCGGAGCTATTGCTGCTCAAGCACCAGTAATGGAAAGCATCATTGATGCAGCTAACGGTGGATTACCAGTTCTAGGTATTTGTAATGGATTCCAGGTTCTAGTTGAATCACATCTTCTTCCTGGTGGACTAATTAGAAATGAACACCAGCATTTCATCTGTAGAGATCAGAAACTAATTGTTGAAAACGTTGACACTGCTTGGACCAATGGATTCAAACTAGGTCAAGAAATCACTATTCCTCTGAAGAATGGTGAGGGTGGTTACATCGCAGATGATGAAACTCTAAAGAGGCTAGAAGGCGATGGACTTATTGCTTTCCGCTATAGCGAAGTAAATCCAAACGGATCAGTTAACAACATTGCAGGACTTAGAAATGAACGAGGCAATGTTGTTGGTCTGATGCCTCACCCAGAACATGCTGTTGAACCAGGCTTTGGTCCTGATACTCCTCTAGCTATGAGAAGTGGTGTTGATGGTCTTACATTCTTCACATCTGTATTGAACCAGGTGGTGAACTCTTAATGGCTAAAGAAATCTCAACAGTTGACACAACTAAGAACGCTAAGAAGACTCCTGAGAAAGAACAGCCTTGGAGAGAACTTGGTCTAAAGCAAGATGAGTATGACCGCATCAAACTAATTCTTGGAAGAAGACCAACCAGTGCTGAACTAGCAATGTATTCAGTTATGTGGTCAGAACACTGCTCATATAAGAGCTCAAAGATTTACCTTCGTCAGTTCGGTGAGAAAGTTACCGATGAGATGAAGAAGAACCTAATGGTTGGTATGGGTGAGAACGCAGGTGTTGTTGACATCGGTGAAGGTTGGGCAGTTACTTTCAAAGTAGAGTCACACAACCACCCAAGCTACATCGAACCTTTCCAAGGTGCTGCTACTGGTGTTGGCGGAATTGTTAGAGACATCTTGACTATGGGTGCAAGACCTATTGCAGTTATGGATCAACTTAGATTTGGTGCAGTAAACAACCCCGACACAGCCAGAGTAGTAAACGGTGTTGTCTCAGGTATTAGCTTCTACGGCAACTGCCTAGGTCTTCCAAACATTGGTGGAGAAACGGTATTCGACAAGGTCTACCAAGGTAACCCACTAGTCAACGCTTTATCTGTCGGTGCTCTGCGTCATGAAGACCTAAAGCTTGCAAAAGCTTCTAACCCAGGAGATCTTGTAATTCTGTTTGGTGCCAGAACTGGTGCTGATGGTATTGGTGGCGTATCTGTATTAGCTTCTGAAACCTTTGATGCTGATGGTCCTTCAAGAAGACCAGCAGTTCAGGTTGGAGACCCATTCGCTGAGAAGGTACTTATCGAGTGCTGTCTGGAGCTATACGCAGCTCAGGTAGTTGCTGGTATTCAGGACCTTGGTGGTGCTGGTTTGTCTTGTGCAACAAGTGAGCTTGCATCTAATGGTCAAGCAGGTATGCGAGTTCAACTTCAAGATGTATTGCTAAGAGATGATTCACTAACTCCAGAAGAGATTCTGATGAGTGAATCACAAGAACGCATGATGGCTATCGTTCCTAAGAAAGACCTAAAGGCGTTCACTGCAATTGTTGAAAAGCATGAAGTTGAGTTCAGCGTTCTTGGTGAAGTAATTAGAGAACCAAGACTTTATATCAACTGGGGCAAAGAAGAGATTGTTAACGTACCTCCTAGATCAGTAGCTCACGATGGTCCTGTCTATGAAAGACCTGTTGCCTATCCGGTATGGATTGATGCACTAAACAAGAACTCAGTGAACAACACAAAGCTAAAGCGTTCAACTGGAGCAGGGGAACTAGCTGAACAACTAATCAGAATTGTTTCTTCTCCCAACCAAGCATCTAAGAGTTGGATCACAGATCAGTATGACCACTACGTAGGTGGTAACACTGCTCTTGCTATGCCAGATGATTCAGGAATGGTTCGTGTTAGTGAAGAGACAGGTCTAGGTGTTGCAATAGCAACAGATGCTAATGGTCGTTACTGCCAACTAGATCCATACAACGGAGCAAAGCTAGCTCTAGCTGAAAGCTATAGAAACGTTGCTTCCTCAGGAGCAGTACCAGCGGCTGTTACTAACTGTCTAAACTTTGGTTCACCTGAGAACCCTGAAGTAATGTGGCAATTCAAACAAGCAACAGCAGGTCTAGCTGATGGTTGTCTTGAACTAGGTATTCCTGTCACAGGAGGAAACGTATCCTTCTATAACCAAACAGGCGATGTTGCTATTCACCCAACACCTGTTGTTGGTGTTCTAGGTGTTATCGATGATGTTGCAAGAAGAATTCCTTCAGGTTGGCAAGATGCAGGCAACAACATCTACCTTCTAGGTATTACTAGAGATGAACTAGATGGTTCAGTATGGTCAGAAGTTATTCACGATCACCTAGGTGGTAAACCACCTGTTGTTGATCTATCTGCAGAGAAAGCTCTTGCTGAACTACTTCAAGGAGCATCTCTTCAAGGTCTTCTTGCCTCTACCCATGACCTTTCAGAAGGTGGTCTTGCTCAGACACTAGTCGAGAGCACACTACGTTTTGGTATGGGAGCAAGAGTATGGCTCAATGAGATCTGTGAAAGAGACCAAGTAGATCTAACAGCAGCTCTATTCTCGGAATCAACAGCAAGAGTAATTGTTTCTGTTGGAAGAGAAGACGACGTCAAGTTCGTAGGACTATGTGAAGCAAGAGGTATCCCAGTTCTAAGAATCGGTGTTACAGATGCTTCAGGACATCTAGAGATTCAAGATTTAGCTACCTGGAAGATTGAAGAGCTAAGAAACTCTAACGGGGCTACTATTCCTGAGCTATTTGGCTAGTTTCTGCCCAAATCCAGCCCAAAGCCCATAGGTACCTAGTTCTTGGGAAGAATTTGGGCTTTTCCGTGGTTATAAGTCAAGGATGTCGCTAGTTGCTGGCATCATAAAAACAAACCCTATAAAGGCTGGCTATGCATCTAACCCCTTCATCTCTATGGTCATTCAATACTCGAGACCTAATGAGAGCTTCGTCTTGCGATCACTGCACAAACCTCTCTATTGCAAGAACTCTTGGCATCCAAGATGTCCTAACAAAGTTGCAGCCATATCTAGACCAGATTGCTGAAGATAAGGCAAACGGCGAAGATCAGTCACTTGCCCAGAAGTATGGTGTCATCTTTGAAGACGCCTTAATCAATGAATTACTTGAGTCTGTTGGATCGAATGTTGTTGGACGTCCTGAGACAGACGGTGACATGGCTCAAACAATTGAGCTCATGAACTCGGGTATTCCTGTGATCTACCAAGGCGGTTTGAAGAGAACTTTTGAGAGAACTATCTTTAGCGGTAGACCTGACTTCTTAGTGCATCAAGACTGGGAGATGCTTTTTGTAGACGGCAAGCTAACCGCAAACAGAAGACCTGGACACATTAGCTCTCCTCGCGAAAATAAGTACACAGTTTGGGATGCGAAGTATGGAGGCCAAGCTAAGCCTGCCTACTTACTCCAAGTTGGTTTGTATGTTGATGCTTTAGACGCTTTAGGACTAAAAGCTGAAGGTGAAAGACACGGTCTTGTTCTTGGATCAAGAACTACTGAAAGTTTTGAAGAGATCGAAATTGTTCCTGCCATGCGTTTGGCTCGAAAGAAGATTTCAGACTTAATTGACTTCGCTGAAAAAGCTAAGAATGAAGATGATCTTCAACAGTTCGCTGCCGCAAGCCTCTACTGGCACTGCCCTTCAAAACAAAACTGCGATATTTGTGAATACCCTGATCTGTGTAAAGATGACCGACAAGAAACAGATGATCTAGTGCAAGTAGCAAACATCACACAGAATCAAATTGCACGATTGGCAACCGCTGACATCACAACCATGCATCAGCTTGCGAAAGCACCTGATGACAAGCGCCCTTACCGAATGACTGTTGAAACATACGACAAGATTCGTAAGCAAGCGGCTGCCCAAGTCAAGTCTCTTGCTACAGGTGAGCCTTGTCACGAACTACTGGATGACCCAATGATTCAGTTCTTGCCACCAAGATCTGACCTTGACGTTTTCTTTGACTTTGAAGGATTCCCTTACTTCACAGAACGTGGTGGGCTTGAGTATCTCTTTGGAAACTATGACTGGGGGACTGGTGAGAATGAGGGTGAACCTCTAGATCGTCTCTTCACTGAATTCTGGGCTCATGACCGTCCGGGCGAAAAGGTTGCTTTCGCGGGATTCATGGAGTGGGTTCTCAAACGTATGCATGAAGATCCGAACGCACACATTTACCACTACGCAAGCTACGAAGTTACAGCGCTAAAGCGCTTAGCTATGAGACACGGCATCTTCGAGCAAGAAGTTGCATGGCTAATCAGCACTGGTCGCCTAGTTGACATGTTCAACATCGTCAGAAACTCAATGATTATCGGTGAAGAGAGCTATTCCATCAAGAAACTTGAACGACACTACGACTTCAAGCGTTCGTCAGACGTTCAGAAGGCATCTGCAAGCATCGATGAGTACGATCGCTGGCGTGAACTCAATTCACTATCTAAGGACCTCACTATTTCTGAGGAAGATAGAGCAAAGGTTTCTGAAGAAGCGGATCAGGTCTACAAGGAACTTCGTCTCTACAACCTAGAGGACGTCTGGTCAACTCGTGAACTTTACCGTTGGCTCGAATCGCTTCCTGGAGCATGTTCTAAATACGGTCATCCCCAGCCGGGAGACCCAAACCCGGAGGACACTGATAGAACCCCCAGTAAAAGCGAACGAGAGCTAGCTGAGCTTCAAGCACAAACCAAGGAACTCTTTGATGTCGTAGCGAGCTGGGAATGGGGTAAGGACCTTGATGCCGACTACCGTGCTCAAATCTGGCTAGCTCTAACTCACTCAATTCTTTTCTATAAGCGTGAAGAGGTCATGTTCTGGGCTGACATCGCCATTCGAATGCTCATGGACGAAGATGCTCTTGAAGGTGAACGCACTGCGGCTTCAATTAGCGAAGTTGTAGAAGTTGGCAGAGAAACTAAGTTCAGAAGAGAAGATGACTCTCCTTACGTCTTAGTTACTTACAACGCGTATCTTCCCGAAGAGTGCCTCTACATGCCTGAAAAAAATGCGGATGTTGTCATTCGCTACAGAGGTGAAGGCAACAGACAGATGCGTGACTTCGGAAAGATTACCGAAGTAGTAGATAGTGCAATTACTTTCACAAGAACAATCAGGAATGGGTCCGACTCTCAAGTACCTGACGCTGTTATTGATGCAACCTACTACTCTCCGATTGCCAAACAAACTGCTTTGCAGAAGTTAGCGAATGATATCGCTGAGCAGTGGATAACACCTTTGAAGCCCGCACCAGACAGTCCAGCAATCATGGATCTACTCATGAGACGTCCGCCGAAGTTGAAAGAACTTTCATCACTTCCTACTGCGGACACTAACGATTATCTACCAGCTGTAATGCAAACAGTGCACGCACTAGATAACTCAGTGCTAGCTATTCAGGGACCTCCTGGATCTGGAAAGACTTATCTTGCATCTAGAACGATTGTTAGGCTGCTCAAAGCAGGAAAGAGAATCGGTGTGACAGCAAACTCTCACTCTGCAATCGAGAATCTACTTGAGGCGTGTATCGAAGCCGGTGTAAACCCAGAGATGATTATCAAGCGACAAGAAGAAGGTGAAGAACGTCCGTGGGTTAGCAAGAAGAGTAATGGTCCAGTTGTCACATGGATTAAGAACAACCCAGATCCATACATCGTTGGAGGGACAAGCTTCTTCTTCAGCAACAAGGATGTTCGTGAATACAAACTGGACTATCTATTTATTGATGAAGCAGCACAATACTCTCTTGTTGACTGCATGGCTGTGAGTGGAATTGCAAGCAACCTAGTTCTTATGGGTGATCCACAACAGTTAGCTCAAGTTGTCACAGCAGTTCACCCTGGCGGTGTTGAGAACTCCGCTCTTGGCCACTACATGGGAAATCACGCTATTCTGCCGCCAACGATGGGTTACTTCGTTGAAGTAACTAGAAGATTGCACCCAGACGTAAATCATGCAGTTAGCTGGCTGGCCTACGAAGGAAAACTGCGTTCTCACCCATCAACAGAAGAAAACGTAATCGACGGGCATGAGCAAGGACTGATTTCAATTCCAGTTCCACACAACGGAAACTCAACTTCAAGCCAAGAAGAAGGGGAAGTAGTTATCAAACTTGTGAAGAGTTTGAAAGGCGATAAAGACCCGGCCAATGTTCTAGTTGTTGCGGCCTATAACGCTCAAGTTGACTTGCTTCGAATAAAGCTTGATGAAGCAGGGTTTGAAAAGGTAATGGTCGGAACAGTAGATAAGTTCCAGGGACGTGAGGGTATGGCTGTTATTTATAGCTTCGCGGCTTCCTCAAGCATGGATGCCCCTAGGGGTCTTGAATTCCTGTTGGATCGAAACCGCTTGAATGTGGCAATTAGCCGAGCCAAAGCAACTTGTTATTTAGTCTTTAGCGAAAGTCTCTTGGAGAGTCAGTTCAAGACTGTGGCTGAAGTAAAAGCAGTAAGTCGTTTGGCTGGGCTTCTGGAGATTGCAGCGAAGTAAACCTCCAACGCAAGGCTCAAGACTCTTTACCTTGTGGCCATTTGAAATAGTTCTGTCAAGCCAAATACAGATCTAACCGGATAACTCAAATACTCTGACCACTCAGCAAGTCTTGGTTCTCTCCATACATAGTCATCTGCTACCTGAGCTAAACAAGCCCAGTAGAAAACAGTTACTAGATCGATGGTTAGGAAGTTCTGAGTTTCATCTTCATAAACTCTGCCAAGGATTCTTCTGAGAAGTTGGGGTACTTGAGCTAACCCATATTCATGCAAAGTATCTAGAACCAATAGTTCAACTTGATTAGCTCTCTTGGCGTTCCAAATAGGAGAGTCATCAGATCTATGAAGCATGCTGGTTATAGCCAAGGCTTTTCTTAAGGTTGCTGAATCCATTGCCAGCAGCAAGCCTTCAAAGCGCTCCAGCTCGTAGCCTGCAAATCTAAGGTCCAAGATGTCTGGATAGTAGAGAATACCCACCAGGCTAGCCCTTCCAGCAGGCGGGTTTAGCCTTACCTGGTCCTCTTGGGCGTCATCGAAATCTTGCACACATCAATTGTCGTAGGTCTCCGCTAAAGTTTCTAGCAAATGACAGTAAAGGGGCAGTAAATGGGTGCACTAATCAGCGGATTCGTCGGATTCTTTGTAATTGTTTTGGGCTTAACTTTTCTTATCCAGTATCCGGCTATCTTTTGGTTTCTTCTATTACTATTTGTTTTCGCTTTGATCTTTGGATTTAGGAAAGGCCGCAAGCAGTCTGTCCTGAGCAATCCGGATAGAGAAGCGCGACGCAGAGCTGCCCTCAACCAAAGAGATGGTGTTTCAGAAGGTGACGTAGTTCACCACCACCAGCCAAACGGTAGACCGTTTGATGACAGAGACAATAACTCGTCAATACTTGGCGCAGTCGCAGCAGGTGCAGCCGCTGCTTACATTCCTAGACCAGATGCGGAACCAACTACTCCAGTTGTTGAACCAGATCCTGAAATTGAGAATGCCGCAGCTATGTACTACGAGGGTAATGATTCTTACAACGAAGAAGAGGGCGAGTATTAGCCAAGCATGTCGTGCAACACGATAGTTGCACTTCGGGCAGGGCCAACACCGATTGCAGAGATTCTGCAGTTGCTCATCTTCTCAATAGCTCTGACATAATCTTGAGCATTCTTAGGTAGCTCTTCAAATTTTTTACAACCAGTGATGTCTTCTTCCCAACCAGGAAACATTTCATAGATTGGTTTTGCGTGGTGGAAGTCAGATTGTGAAACTGGAACTTCTTCCACTCTCTTTCCATCTACTTCGTAAGCCACACAAACAGGAATTTCTTTGATTCCCGTTAGAACATCTAGCTTGGTCAAAACAAAATCAGTTAGACCGTTGATGCGAGCTGAGTAACGAGCAATAGGGGCGTCATACCAACCACAGCGACGTGGGCGACCTGTTGTTGTACCAAACTCGTGACCAGTTTTACGAAGTAGTTCGCCCCACTCGTCAAACAGTTCTGTAGGGAACGGTCCTGCACCAACACGAGTTGTGTAAGCCTTCACAATTCCAATTACGTTCTGGAATAATCCAGGACCAATACCTGATCCGGTTGCAGCGCCACCAGCTGTTGCATTTGATGAAGTTACGAACGGGTAGGTACCGTGATCAACATCAAGCATGGTTGCCTGACCACCTTCGAAGAGAACGTTCTTACCTGCTTCGATAGCTTGGTGTAGTTCTAATGCCGTGTCTGCAACCATCGGGCGAAGTCTGTCTGTGTAAGAAAGTAGCTCAGCAACAACTTCTTCAACACGAATAGCTGCACGGTTATAAACCTTAGACAGCAACTGGTTCTTCTGGACCAAAGCAGCCTCTACCTTTTGACGAAGAATAGATTCGTCGAACAAGTCTTGAATACGAATACCAACTCGGTTGATCTTGTCAGCATAGGTTGGACCAATACCGCGACCGGTAGTACCAATAGCACGCTTACCTAAGAAACGTTCTGTGGTCTTGTCTAATGACACGTGATAAGGCGTAATGACGTGTGCGTTAGCAGAAACACGCAAACGGCTAGTGTCGATACCCCTAGCATTCAAAGCATCTAATTCTTCAAATAGAACATGTAGATCAATTACCACACCGTTTGAAATAACTGGAATAACTCCTGGTGTCAAAATTCCTGATGGCAGAAGATGCAATGCATACTTCTCATTGCCAATGACCACTGTGTGGCCTGCGTTGTTACCACCGTTGAACTTAACTACATATTGAATGTGTTCAGCCAACAGGTCAGTTGCTTTACCTTTGCCCTCATCGCCCCACTGGGCTCCTACAATCACAAAAGCAGGCATGGCGATCTCGTTTCTATTTGAGGCTTCAAGATTCTGTGCCCTTAGGACACCATCCAAGTTTAGCCGAAGACGTGTTGCTGAACCCATGCGTGCATGGTGATAGCTGCAGCAGCTGAGGCGTTTATAGACCTTGTGGAGCCAAACTGGGTGATCTCTAGGACTACGTCGCTAGCCTCAATGGCTTGCTCGCTTAGTCCTGGTCCTTCTTGTCCGAATAGGAATACACAGGTCTCAGGAAGCTTATAGGTCTCTATCTTCTGGCAGCCAGGAACATTGTCTATGGCAATTATTGTTAGGTTCTCTTGCGTAGCCCAGGTTAGGAACTCTTCGACGGTTTCATGGTGCCTAATGTGTTGGTATCTGTCGGTAACCATAGCTCCGCGTCTATTCCAACGCTTGTTGCCAATGATATGAACCTCTGCAGCTAGGAAGGCATTGGCATTTCTAACTATTGAGCCAATGTTTAGATCGTGTTGCCAGTTCTCAATCGCTACGTGGAAAGGGTGGCGTTTAGTGTCTAAATCAGCCACAATGGCAGACATCTTCCAATACCTGTATTTATCCACCACATTCCTAGTGTCCCCATTAGCCAATAGTTCAGGGTCGTAGATGGAGTCAGGGTGGTCATAGCCCTCAGGCAGCTCCCCTTGCCATGGGCCTACGCCCCAAGTGGTGAGTTCATGGCTTGGGATGTTTGCTTGTTCTTTATCTGACATCCACTCAAGCCTAACTTTGCTAAAGGTAAAGTAGAACCATGGCTGAACGAAGAAAAATAGAGTGTTGGTTGACCGACATGGACGGCGTGCTTGTGCACGAAGGACATGCCCTACCAGGAGCAGCTGAGGTACTAAATCAGTGGAAGGAAGAGGGTTTAAGGTTCTTAGTTCTTACTAACAACTCCATGTATACCCCTAGAGACCTTTCAGCAAGACTAAAGGCAACAGGACTAGACATTCCTTCCAGCGCTATCTGGACAAGTGCTCTAGCAACAGCTGACTTCATTGCTTCTCAGAAGCCAAAAGGTTCTGCCTATGTATTAGGTGAAGCAGGTATGACAACAGCCATGCATGAGATCGGTTACGTCATGACCGATGTAAACCCTGACTATGTAGTTCTAGGTGAAACCAGAAACTTCAACTTTGATTCACTAACCAAGGCAATCAGACTAATTAATAACGGCGCAAGATTCATTGCTACTAACCCTGATGCAACAGGACCTAGTGCTGATGGAGTATTGCCTGCAACAGGATCTGTTGCAGCTCTAATTACAAAAGCCACTGGACGTGAACCATACATCGTAGGTAAACCAAACCCAATGATGTTTAGATCAGCGATGAACAAGATCAATGCTCACTCCGAAACAACTGGAATGATTGGTGACCGCATGGACACCGACATCGTTGCAGGTATTGAAGCAGGTCTTCACACAGTTCTAGTTTTAACCGGTATTGCTGATGATGCAGAAATCAACAAGTATCCGTTCAGGCCAAATGAAATCTTGAACTCCATCGGAGATTTACTCAACTAGTTATTCAAGTAAAAAGCCGGTCACTTATAGGTGACCGGCTTTTCTACTAACACGGAGATATTACTTGACAGTGAAAACTTTGGTTAGAGTCTTGCCGTTTGCAACTACCTTCACGGTAATCTTTCCCGCTTTGACTGTGTATGTGTAAGCCTTCTTGTCCACTGTTGGTGTTACAGAGGCTGCCTTCAAACCAGTGATGGTAATTGATGACTTCTTACCCTTTGCGTAGCTAAGAGTCACAGTGATCTTGCGACCAGCTGCAGCTGCTGCAATAGACGTTGGTGGGATTGACTTGTAGTAATGGAACTCAACTGGGTTTCCAGTTGAAACTTTACCTGTGATTTCAGCTGAAATTCTTGTGAACTTAGATCCTGCTGGAAGAGCGCTTGTTGAGGTCTTTGGTGGCGCACCTGCCACTGTGTCTGAATTATTCAAACTGAAAACAACTACTCCGAATGCATCCGTAGAGCCAGATAGGACTAGCTGATCTTCTGTCACTTTCGTGGAATTGGCTGGGAGTGGAGCAACATATCCAGTCGCCATAAATATTCCAGCCGACATCTTTGCTTTAGCTCCAGAGTTTGCAAGATTAACTCGAATCGTTACTGGCTGACCCACCGCGTAACTTCCATTGGCCTTCAATGCCTGGAATGCAATCACCTGCTTTGAGCCGATAGGAGCATAAGCCTGAAGAGTTCCGTTGTTGTCAAGTGCGTTAGCCTTGCCAGCTGGGCCATCTACTGCTCTTAGAGTCGGAGCAAGAAGTGAAATGCTTGCATCGGTAGCAGTGAAGTCCAAAACTCCAGGATTGTAGTAGTGCAGCTCAACGAAGTCTGCAGAGTCAGTCTTCTCACCGGTGATGCTTGGAAGAAGCTGGCTGTAACAGTCGGTGGTTGGATCACTGTTCGTATCGTTTGGCGTGTCTGCGCTAAGGCTAGTTGGTGCATCAGGCAAGACACCACCGTATGCTTCACAGTCATCAGGAGATGCAACAACAAAGTTCACAACTCCATTAGCGTCTGTCTTACCAATAATGTTGGCACCATCAGATGCGTTAGATGGAGCAGGTCTTGCCTTGATGCCGTTGACCTTAACAGCTGCGTTTGAGTTTGAGTAGCCCTTGTTGGCACGAAGAGTAACTGTTGCGTTGGCATACGGAGCACCTGTTGGTGTTGTTGCTTGGAAAACTAGGTTGGTACGAAGACCGAATGGTACATAGACCTGGTTAAAGCGCATACCAACACCGAACCAGTCACAGTCCATAGTGAACTGGGATTCGAAGTCATAGCGACGGATTGAGTTGTCGTCAGTCAAGCTAGGGCTGATCAAGCGAATGTTGTACTTTGGCTTGTCGTTGCTAGCTTGGTTCTCAACTGGGTAAGGGCAAGCAGCTGCGTTAGCTGGTGTTGAGATTGCTCCTACGCCGACAATAGAAAGCAATGCAGTGGATGCAAATGCGATTAGTTTGTTGGTCTTTACACTCATTTTTATTCCTTCATTTGGGCCGGAATGTGTGGCCGAAGGATGAGGGAATTTAAACGGGTGCGCAAAACTCCAATATCGTTCGGAGTGCGCACACACTTCCTGTTTTCAGATTAGCCCAGAGATAGAAGCCGTGAAAGCGGTTTCGCGGGTAGTTACCAATTTGTTATCTAAGCGCTGGCTCGAATAACTAACTGAGTCGGGGTGATGATTGGTTTGACATCTTCGCCATTTAATTGGGCGATCATGAGGGTTCCAGCTGCTTCACCAAGAGCAACCACATCCTGGCGAACTGTGGTTAAGGCAGGTCTGGTTGTCTGGGCAATTAGAGCGTCATCGAACCCGACAACCTTAACATCTTCAGGTACCCTACGTCCAAGGTCTTGCAATACGGTGACTGCTCCAGCGGCCATGAGGTCATTGCTAGCAAAAATCCCATCGACATCTGGATGAGTTTCTAGAAGCTGTTTAGCATGATGCATGCCGCTGGCTAAAGAGTAGTCGCCTTCACAAATCAGACCTTTAGCCGGAACTCCGCCGGTCTCTCTAAAGGCTTGGAGGTACCCGTCTAGACGTTGCTTAGCTGCCGTGGTTCCAATGTCACCTGTGATGATAGCTATCTTCTTACAGCCTTGGTTGATCATATGTTTAGTTCCAACATATGCTCCTCCAAAGTTGTCCGTATCTACAAATGGAATATCGAGGCTTGAGTGAGGGGTGCCTGTAATCACCATTGGTAAGCCTGTTTTTCTGAGGTTATTGACTAGGGTGTCACTGTGGAGGACGAAGAAGATTGCCCCATCAACTTCACCCGACTTTAGGTAGTGTGCAACTCCACCGTCTACAGACCCAACTGGTGAGACCATAAGAACTGTATGCAGGCCATTTTCTGACAGAACACGGCTGACTCCTGATGTCACGGTGCCCCAGAATGGATCACTAAATACGGAAAGATCATCGTCAATCACGACAGCAATCAGCCCTGATCTACCTGATGCCAAAGCAGAGGCCACTCTATTTTTTCTATAGCCGAGCTTCTCTACCGTTTCTTGAACTCTCTTGGCCCGATCAGGGTGAACGCTTTCGTCTCCATTCAAAACGCGGGAGACTGTGGCCTCAGAAACACCTGCTGCTTTAGCAATGACGCTGTAAGTCAGTCTTTGTGGAGCACCCATCCCCAGACCTCCCTACCTTTGCCTCTACTTTTTAGTGATGACTTCTAATGACTTTCCATTGGTCGCAATAACTTTACTGTAAACGCTTCCAGAAAGTTTCACGATTCTCTGTAATGTTTCAAAATTGACAAAAACGATACCAAATCGTTTCGCGTACCCTTCAGCCCATTCAAAGTTGTCTAGCAGTGACCAGTAGTAATAGCTCTTAACGGGAACGCCCTGGTCGATTGCTTCACTGACAGCAGCAAGGTGGTTTACCAAGTAGTCCACTCTGCGGTCATCGTTAACTTCACCCTTTTCGTCAGGCTCGTCACCGTAGGCAACTCCATTCTCGGTGATTGCAATGTCCTGAATCTCCGGCCAGTCCTTGTGGATACGAACTAGAAGATCAGTTAGGCCGGTTGGAGTGATTGGCCAACCCATGTCAGTTAGAGGTCCTGGAGGAGTTCCATCTGAGTTGATAGGGAAAGCAAATGTTCCTTCGTTCTTCTCAGCCTGTTCAGCAGTTGGAGTGTTCAGGAAAGAGTCTGAGTAGTAGTTGATACCAAGGAATTCGCTATTAATTTTTAGAGCTTCCATGTCTCCAGGCTTTACCACCTTAGAAAGTTTGTCGCCATAAAGCTCAACCAGGTTCTGAGGATAGGTTCCGTGCAGCTGTGCATCCATCCACCACTTGTTGATGTTTGAATCCCAGTAGTTACGAAGTTCTTTCAGTTCTTCGTTGTTCTCATCATCAATACGGTAGTTAGTCATGTTCAAAGTGATACCGCTACGAATCTCAGGTCTAACTGCACGAAGTGCACGTGTAGCCTCTGCGTGAGCAAGTGCTGTGTGGTGAGCAACTGCAACTGTTGTTTCTAGGTCTTTTAGACCAGGAGCATGAACTCCAACAAAGTGTCCTAGCCAAGTTACACACCATGGCTCGTTGATTGTGATCCAGTTAGCAACTCGATCTCCGAAGCTTTCCGCAGCAACAGTTGCATAATCAGCAAACTGCTGAACGATATCTCTGTTAGCCCAGCCACCCTTATCTTGAAGTGTCTGAGGAAGATCCCAGTGATACAAAGTTGCAGTTGGCTGAATGCCAGCTTCTAGTAGTCCATCAATCAAACGGTCATAGAAATCTATTCCATGCTTGTTTGTTGCTCCTGTGCCCTGAGGCATAATTCTTGGCCATGCTAGAGAGAAACGATAAGACTGAATTCCAAGTTCTTTCATGATCTTGATGTCTTCTGGATAGCGGTGGTAATGATCACAAGCGACATCACCTGTGTCACCGTTAACTACTTTGCCAGGAGTTTTTGAGAAAGTGTCCCAGATGCTCGGCATACGACCGCCATCATCAAATCCACCTTCAATTTGATAAGAGGCTGTTGCCGACCCCCAGTTGAAATCTTCTGGAAAACTCATGATTAACCCTTAACCGCCCCGTCCATAACTCCACGTACAAGTCTTCTACCAACAAAGATGAAAAGAACTAGTAGAGGAGCTGTAGATAAGAATGCTCCACCCATGTTCAATGCGTAGTCAATGGCATAACTACTCTTCAACTGGTTCACAGCAACCTGTGCAGTGAAGTTCTCTGGAGTATTTAATACAAGTAGTGGCCAGAGGAAATCATTCCAAGTTGCTAAGAAAGAGAATAACCCAAGAACGAAAGCACTCTGGGAAATGATCGGTACAACGATGCTCCAGTAAGCGCGGAACACACCAGCACCATCGATACTCGCTGCTTCCAATAACTCGTTAGGAACCTGAGCATCAATAACCTGGCGCATCCAGAAAACGCCGAAAGCGGTTACAAGAGCAGGAATAATCAACGCACCAAGTGAGTCAATCAGTCCAAGGTTTCCCATGATCATGAATAGAGGAATAATTCCAAGCTGGCTTGGAAGCATCATGGTCAAAATAACAAAGAGCACCATGAACTTCTGTCCCCGGAAGTTCAACTTAGCGAAAGCGAAACCTGCAATAGCTGAGAAGAAAACTTGAGCTAATGCGACAACTGTTCCAACATAAACAGTGTTTAGAAGTGCTTGGTTGAACTGAGGAAGAGCTTCATAAACGTTGCTAACAACTGTGAAGAAGCGAGGACCAGGAACAAGTGTCGGTGGAATCTTGCTGATCTCATCTGTTCCGTTAGATGCAACGATGAACATCCAGTAGAACGGGAAGATCGATAGGAAAGTTACAATACCGAGTGCAATGTATCCGGTGATGCCCATCTTTCGCCATCGAGGCTTCTTATTCTTCGCTGGTCTTAGCAATGTCTGCTCTTTCACGGCTACCTGACTCATTTGCCATCACCTGACAATTTACGTGTGATGAAGAAGTTGATGACCGACACAATTGCAACAATGACAGTAATCATGATTCCAATGGCCGCCGCATACCCCCACTTATAAGCGACGAATGCTTGCTCGAAGAGGAAAAGAGTCAGAGTTGAGAACTGACCTGAGTCACCACCGTTGAATGATCCGCCGAGAATCAATGGCTCAGCGAATACCTGAAGACCACCGATGGTTCCAACGATTAGTACGAAGGTAATGGTGTTACGAAGTGAAGGCAGTGTCACATATATGAACTGCTTGAACTTTCCAGCTCCATCAAGTGATGCTGATTCGTAGAGTTCATTAGGAATTGCAAGCATTGCAGCTAAGAAGATAAGTGCGTTATAGCCAGTCCAACGCCAAACAATCATTGAAGCAATTGCAACGTGTGAAGAAGTTGTTCCTTGAACGAAGTCAATGTGTTCAAAACCAAATGCACCAACGATGACGTTTACCATTCCAAAGTCACGACCAAATAGCTGACCAAACACAATCGCAATAGCAAGTACTGATGTGATGTTTGGAACTAAAAGAATGGTTCTAAAGAATGTCGATCCTCTGAGTGCCGGGTTGTGCAAGATTGCAGCAAGGCCGATTGAGAAAATCAACATAGGGATAGTTGACAGCAACCAAATGTCTAGAGTGTTAATTAATGCATTCCAGAATCTGGTGTCAAGAAATAGTTCATCAAAGTTAGCTAGACCAATAAATTCCTGTGTACCCAAAGCATCCCAGTTGAAGAAAGCGATGTATACGGAATAAATGATCGGAGCTAAACCAAAGATAAGGAACATCACAAAGAACGGTGCCGTGAACAAGTATCCCCAGCGACCATTTAGAGAAGGAACAGCGTTAACGTTGTTCACTTTTCTTTGTGGCTTGGCTGGCTTCCACGGTGATGGTGGTTTGCTCGCACGAGCTTTCACCACAGTTGTCTGTGACATTCTTATCTTCCGTTAGTAACTATTTGCACTTACCAGCTGCGGCAATACCAGTTGCGAATGCCTTGGATGGAACTTTTTCTTTTCCATTAGCAACTAGTGAAATAGCTGAACCCATCGCCATGTCGATACAACGCTGCAACTTACCTTCGAAGATCGGCTTCAACTTCTTAACACCATCACCGTAAATCTTTCCTACTGGTGCGTTGTTGAAGAACGGATCCTTGTATCCGGTTAGCGCAGTGTTTGAGTAAAGAGAAGGAGTTGAAGGGAAAAGACCGTAGGTCTTAAACACTGTCAACTGCTGAGCAGGAGCCAGATACCAAGCGATGAAGTTCCATGCTTCCTGGGAGTTCTTAGCACCCTTTGGAATTGATAGCTGGCTTCCACCCATGTTTCCACCACCACCAGGAACTTCTGCAATGTCCCACTTGCCCTTAGTTGAAGGAGCTTGGCCCTTGATGTAGTCCATCATCCAAGCTGGTGCAAGCATTGCTGCGAATGTGCCCTTTGACATACCAACGTTCCAGTCAGATGAGAACTGACCGATACGAGTACCAATCTTTGCGTTGCTAGCAGCAACGGTTGTGTCGAAAGCTGTCTTTAACTGCTTGTTGGTCTTGTAGATAAGTTGACCCTGGTCAGTACCGTTGTTTCTGTAGTACTTCTCTGTTCCCTGGTTCATGATCGCAGGGTAAATGGTTCCGATGTTGTCAATGAAACCAACGTTTGCCTTCTTCTGAGCAGCTGTTAGCTTGGCAACATACTTCTTACCAAATTCAATGAACTTAGGCCATGTTGACCAAGCCTTACCAACAGCGTTTCTCTCGAATGGGAGTCCAGCTTTCTTGAATAGGTCCCAACGGTAAGCAACTTCTAGGCCTCCAACGTCAGTTGGAATACCAATAACTGCATCGTTGTAACCAACACCGTGCTCCCAACGCCATGAAAGGTAGTCCTTCTTTAGGTCGTTAGCACTCTTGTTGCCATCTGTGGTTCTCAAGTTACGAAGATCTACGAAACACTGAGGGTATGCACGCCAGAAACCGGAGTATGAAATCTCAACGGCAGCGATGTCTGGGTTACCCGCTCCACCAGCAGCACACTGGGTGAATAGACCTGTGCCGTTTAAGGCATCCAAGTCAGACTTCTTGATAGCAAGCTTCACATCTGGGCGAAGCTTTCTGTACTCAGCAACTAGTGCTGGCTGAATGACGTCACCAAAAGTGTTGACGGTCAAAACGATACAGCCGTTACCTGAGACTTGCGCCTTTGTACAGTCCACAACAGCTGAAGCTGGGGAAACAAAACCTAGAACACCCATTGTTAGGGTCGCGGTAGCCAAAAGGGTCGCGGCTTTGATCGAAACAAACTTCTTAGACATGTCATTCTCCTAATGAGTGGGTGCCTCCCCGTCAAGTTATTGTGCGATAACTATCTGGGGAGGCCTACGCCCTCGATAATAAGGTTTGTAGTAAACTGCGAAAGCGGTTTCACAGTAATACTAAATTAGGCTGAAAGCGGTTTCTCGGCAATCTGAGAAGGCGTAAACAGGCCATTTGTTACCAAAAAGTAATCATTCTTGGTGCTGTTTCTCAGCCAAGACAACTTTCATAGGAGCAGAAGAGGTAGCCGTGAAGAAGAGTACTCGCATGAGATTTATTGCAACATCGATTGCAATTTTGTCTTTGTCTTTAGGATCAGTCAGTGCACAGGCCACTGCCCCTTCAGTCACTAAGCCAACTAAAGAGAAGCTCCTTTGGGCTCAGTGGTTTAGCGAGAAGGCAAGAACTCCTGTTAACAGTAAGTTCTGGAGCTACGACATTGGCGATGGCTATGGCTGGGGTAACAACGAGAAGCAGTATTACACCAATAAGCGTGAAAACATCTCAACTAACGGCAAGGGCCACCTGGTAATTACAGCCATCAAGCTCGATGAAAACAAGCCAGCTGACCAATACCGCTGCTTCCTATATCTAGACTGCCTCTACTCAAGTGCCAAGATTGTCACCCGAGGAAAGCTTGGCTTCAAGTACGGAACCATTTCTGCTCGTATTCAGACAACTGCCGGTGTTGGCATGTGGCCAGCATTCTGGATGTTAGGTGTTCCTCGTTCATCTTGCGATGGTTGGCCATCATGTGGAGAGATTGACATTGTTGAGACCAGAGGATCAGATCCATTTACCTCTGTATCTAGCTTGCACGGCCCTGGCTACTCAGGTGGCAGTGCACTAAGCACGTATTACTCTGCAGGTAATACTCCTCTAAGTGCTGGTTTCCACACCTACCGTGTTGACTGGCTTCCAAACTCCATCAAGTTCTACGTTGATGGAAAACTAACTGGCTCACACAGAAAGAGCACTATTGCTCCGAAGGACTGGGTATATAACGCTGAGTTCTATTTGATCTTGAACCTTGCTACCGGAGGAAACTTCGATGGCGGAGCTCTTGATGAAACTATTCAAAAAGCTGAACTAAAAGTTGACTGGATTAAGTACGAAACACTTAATGGTGTGGGTCAGCTAATCAAAAAGTAATTAGCGAAGTTGTAAGTCATCGAGGGTGACGGCTGTGAAGTATTTATAGCCTGCATCCTCGATTACTTTTTGTGCACCAGTGTCTCTATCAACAACAGTTGCAACAGCAACAACAATTGCCCCTGCTTCTTCTAAAGCTTTAGCAGCAGTTAGTGGAGAACCTCCGGTAGTTGAAGTATCTTCAACAACAACTACTCTCTTACCTTTAACGTCAGGTCCTTCAACCTGTCTGCCCATCCCGTGAGCTTTAGCTTGCTTGCGAACTACAAAAGCATCAATACTTCTGCCTCGACTAGCAGCCTGGTGCATCACAGCAGTTGCTACTGGATCTGCTCCCATGGTTAGACCACCGATAGCTACAAAGTCAGTAACGTCATTGGCATCCAACATGTCCAGCATTACCTGACCAATAAGAGGGGCTGCTTCATGGTGAAGGGTAGCTCTACGAAGATCAACGTAGTAATCAGCTTCGATACCGCTGGAGAGAGTAACTCTCCCGTGCACAACAGCTAACTCTTTAATTAGTTCAATTAGGCGGTGCTTGGCGGTAGAAGTATCAGTCATGTCTTAAGTTTAAACAATGCGCATAGCAACTCATAACGTGAACTCAATTAGAACCCGTGTCGGCAGAGTTATCGACTGGATGCAGAGAGCTGATATTGATGTTCTTGCTATGCAGGAGATCAAGTGCAAACCAGAGCAGTTCCCTATGCAGGCCTTTACTGACGCTGGATATCACGTAGTACTGCATGGTTTGAACCAATGGAATGGTGTTGCTTTCGCAAGCAAGATACCGGCAGAAGATGTTGAAGTTGGTTTTCCTGGAATGCCAGGCTTTGGTCCTGAAACAGCTCAAGAAGCTAGAGCGCTAGGAGCAACCTTTGGTGATGTGAGACTTTGGTCTCTCTATGTTCCTAACGGCAGAACTCTTGATGATCCTCACTACACATACAAACTTGAATGGCTTGATCGTCTAGCTTCAGTCACAGCAGAGTGGTTAGAACATGAACCAAATCAAGCTCTTGCTCTTATGGGAGATTTCAATATCGCTCCATTAGATAAAGATGTTTGGGACATGGATGCTTTCATTGGTTCCACTCACGTATCAGAAGCAGAACGTGATGCATTCAATGCATTTGAACAAATTGGTATGCAAGATGTTGTCAGACCACTTATTCCTGATGGCTATACCTATTGGGATTACCAGCAACTTAGATTCCCTAAAGATGAAGGAATGAGAATTGACTTCATCCTCGGTAACGATGCGTTCGCTGAGAGAGTTCAATCAGCAGAAATAGTTAGAGATGAAAGAAAAGGCGAAGGCCCTTCAGATCACGTTCCAGTTGTTGTTGATATTTCCTAACTAGCCAACAACTGGGATTTGAGTTACTGAAGCTGCGTTCTCAAGAGAACCCAGGTTAGACATATCTGTGAAGCCCAACTGTGTCATCTGTTCAATAGCCACACCTGCACGTCTACCTGACTTGCAATAGATAAGGTAAGTACCTTCTGGATCTAGCTGAGAAACAGTTCCTACGAAATCGCCAACCTCAACAGGGATGTTGACCGCACCTTCAAGGTGACCTGCGTTGAATTCTTCAACTGTTCTTACGTCAATGATCGCTGTTGCGGTTGATGCGTCAATTGCTTCTGTAGTTGAGCAAGCAGTTGTTGTGAACAGCATTGTTACAGCCAGAGCTAGCCCGGTGAAAATCTTTGTAATTCGCATTATTTGTTTACCTTTCTTATACCCCTAGGGGTATACTATCAGCAGAAGGAGCAAATCATGCAAATCGAACCACAGGAACTTAAACAGGCTAGAGACCGCCTAATGCGCGTCCAAGGGCAGATCCAAGGCATCGTCAAGATGATCGATGAAGGTCGCGAATGTTCTGAGCTACTAAACCAACTAGCTGCTGCAAACACTGCCCTTCAGCGTGCTGGTTTTATTGTGATTTCAACTGCAATGGAGAAATGCTCAGCTGAACCAACCGGCAGTGAGAACAAGAAAGCTCTGGAAAAGGCTTTCTTAGCGTTGGCATAATGAGGATTCTAATTATTGGTGGCGTAGCCACCGGTATGTCAGCTGCGACAAGACTTCGTCGTCTAGACGAGCACGCAGAAATCACTGTCTATGAGAAGAGTGGCAACGTTAGCTATGCCAACTGTGGTTTGCCTTACTACCTAAGTGGAGTAATCGACAGCAGAGCCGCTCTTCTTCTACAGACCCCTAAATCACTTAAAGACCGTTTCAATCTAGATGTGCAAGTGAACAGTGAAGTCCTGAGCATTGATCTTGATAACAAGACCATTCTTGTTAGAAACACAGAAGCAGATGTTGAGCACGCAGATACTTTCGACAAGCTCATCATTGCAACTGGTGCAAAACCAAGAGCATTAGAAGTTCCTGGTGGTGAAAGAGCTATTCCACTTCGCAACATTGAAGATGTTGATCGCATCAAAGCAAGCATGGATGAATCAGCCGAGAAGACAGCAGTCATAATTGGTTCGGGATTCATTGGTATTGAAGTAGCTGAAAACCTTCATGAAGCTAATTACAAGATTCATCTTGTAAACAGCAGCAAGCAGGTTATGGGAACCTTTGATTCAGAAATTGCTGAGCCACTTCAGAAAGCAATTGATAACGCTGGCATTCAAATGCACCTAGGACTAACAGTGAAGGAAGTAACTCCGACTTCTGTAGTTCTAACTGATGGACAGGTTCTACCTGCAGCTCTTGTAATCAATGCAGCAGGTATTGCTCCTGAGGTAACCCTTGCTAAAGAAGCTGGTCTAACTATTGGTGAGACTGGTGGTATCTGGGTTGATGAGAATCACAGAACCAGTGATGCAAATGTTTATGCAGGTGGAGATGCTGCTCAGAAGCAAAGCTTCCTAAGCGACAACTATGGACTTATTCCTCTAGCAAACCTTGCTAACCGCCATGGTCGTGCCATCGCTGATGCAATCTATGGTCTTCCAACTGGATCAAGTAAATCTCTAGGCACAAGCATCATCGGAGCATTCGGTATTGCTCTAGCGATGACAGGTCTTAGTGAGAAGAGTGCAAAGCAGCAGAAGGTTGAATACAAAGTTATTCACCTTCACCCAAGCGATCACGCTGGTTACTATCCAGGTGCCACTGCAATGTCTATGAAGGTTCTCTTTGATCCATCAACAGGATTGATTCTTGGAGCACAGGCAGTAGGTGAAGCAGGTGTTGATAAACGTATCGACGTTATTGCAACTGCTATCAAGGGTGGGCTAACTATCAATGACCTGATGGATCTTGAACTAACGTATGCTCCACAGTTCGGTTCTGCTAAAGATGCAATCAACCAAGCAGGTTATCTAGGCAACAACGTATTCACTGGAAAAACTAAAACTATTCAGTGGGATCAGATTGAAGAATTTGTTTCAGCTGGCTTCACACTGATTGACGTTAGAACTCCTACTGAACATGCAGCAGGAAACATTCCAGGTGCTAGAAACATCGAAGTAAACGTAATGAGAGAACACATCGAAGAACTCAAAGACAAAAAGATTATTGCTTTCTGTCAGGTAGGTCAACGAGGTCACACTGCAACCCAGTTATTGCAGGGTTCTGGAATTGAAGTCGTCAATCTTGACGGTGGATACAAAACCTGGCGCACAGCAATGGACGCTAGAGAAAGAAAAGAAGGATAAGTAAATGTGTCAAAAAGTAACCTGTCGTAAATGTCAGAAGGCTACCTGGAGTGGCTGTGGTCAGCACGTCAGTCAGGTAATGAAGGGGATTCCTCAGTCACAGCGCTGCCAGGGACACCAGAACGACCCGAAGGAACCTGGTTTCTTCGCAAGATTATTCGGTAAGAAGTAAGGAAAGAAAACATGTGTAGTCCAGCATTATGCGAAACCTGTAACAAAGTAACTTGGGCTGGCTGTGGTCAGCACATCGAAGAAGCACTAGAAGGTGTTCCTCAGGAACAGCTTTGCCAGTGTGGAAACTAATTAGCTAAGAACGCTTTACGTTCTTTCTCTGAATACTTTTCAATTGCGTACCTGAGCATTGTTCTAGGCATCTTGGCTTTGTGTTTCAAGAGGAACTCGGTAAGAAGATCTTGATCTCTTTTACCTACCTCGCGAAGCATCCAACCCGCTGCTTTATGAATTAGATGATGTTCATCAGTAAGTGCTTCTTTAGCCATAGCTAGAGTAGGCCCGAACTTACCTATCCTTATGAGTGGAAAGGTAAGAATTATGGATGCTCTTCTTTCCCATAAGTTTTCAGACTTAGCTAATTCTCTTAGGAACGGTGCTCCGTAACCCAGGTGCCTAGAGAGTATCTCTCCCATGTATGGAGCGCTAGCGTCAATCAGATCCCAGTTATTGACTTTGTAGTCCTTGACTAGACCTAACCAGAACTCGAATAGTTCAATACGTTCGGAGTCGTCTTTAGCTTTTGCATAATTGTGATTCAGAATTACAAGAGCTGTCAGACGCTCCTCGTGATACTTAGAGCTAGCTAAAGTAACTAGCTCTTCATGAGGCAGGTCTTTGTACTTTTTGGCAATGAGCCTGGTGTCAGGAACTGTAATGCCAAGGAAGATATCTCCAGCACCGTATGAGTCTTCGCCAAAGACTTTAGTCTTTGCAGAACCTATTGCCCAGTCTTTGCTAGCAACAGCTCGTAGATCTTTTTTGAGCTGAGTTAGCTGACTCATTTAGCTAAGGTTGCCAATCACAACTAGTGAATCCCCTGCAACAGGAACAAACTCACTTGTCTTTGAAGGGTTTAGAACAACACCGGTTGAACCTTCAGCACCAGTACCTGATGCCAAACGATATCCAATTGCTGATTCACCGTGGTTACGAGCAACTGCTACTAGCTCAGCAAATGAAACTGCTTTGCCGATCTTTGCGTACTCACTGATGTCTCTAACATTTAGAGTTGCACCTTCAGCATCAAATAGATCTTCGAATACAGGAGCAAGAGCTGGGTTCTCGCTGATCTGAGCGATTAGCAACGCAGCTAATGAATCGCTAACAACTAGATCATCTACCGCGGCAACTCTAGCCAGTTCTGATTTTCTTGAGTCAAGAATTTCAGCAACTAGACGAGTTGGTTCAACACCGTTACCTTCGGCTGCGAATAGTTGGTTCATCTGCAACATGGTCAACATAGTCTGAGCATCTGCTTCACTCTGACTAATTGCATTGCGATAACCAAGAACAATTACTTCATTGAACTTCTTACCCTTAGCAGCTGCAATCAGATCATCAACATCTCCAGAGACGCTTGCGAAGGTTACCTTTACTGTTCCAAACTTTAGGTTCTTTAGTTCATCAGCTGCAACGTATCTAGACTGAGCAACGATATGAACAGTTGAACCCTTAGGTAAGAAGCTGGCCAGTTCGTTTAGAACTGTTCTACCCATAGAAGACCAACCGATGATTAGAAGGTGCTCTGCTGGGTCTTTCTTCTTAGCAACAGCAGTTACCTTCTTCTTTGAGATGTCATCACGGACACCTGTGTAGACAACCTTGTCGTCATCTTCAGCAATAGCAATTACCTGCATGCCCTTCTTAATCTTGAAGTTCTGTGCAGGGTTCACCATTGCTGTCCCATTGGCATCTAATAGACCGATGACAGATGCTTCATTGAATGCCAGAAGTGCATCTGCATAAGTCTTGCCGTGAAGAGCAGGAACATCAGCGAAGTAAATTTCATCGCCATCGAAATCAAGTAGATCTAGGACAACAGCTGCTAGACCTGGTCTTCTAGATGCCTGTGCTGTTACACGAGCAATGATTTCTTGTGATCTAACTGGAATAACCTGACCAAGGGTTGCAACAGTAAGTGCTTCACCTGTGTTGGCGTCATCAATCTCAGTAATGATTTTGATGTCTGTGTTTGGGTTCACTGCCTTGATAGCAAGAACAGCGCTGACAACGTTTGCATCTCCTGATTCATCGCTATCTAAAACAATGATTGATTTGGCATTTGCAATGTTTGTTCTCTTTAGATCTTCAGGGTTAGTGACATCACCGGTTCTGGTAACTACCTTTAGCTTTCCTAGATCTTTTGCTCTAGCTTCAATCTCACCCTCCATAAAGTCACGAGTTTGGTTAGAGAAAATAACTACGTTTGCCTTCTTCACGTTTGAGTTAGCAATAGCTAGCTCTTTCAAGATTGGGTAAATACGGTTAGACCAGCCCAAGATAAGGGTATGGTTGCTAACAATGATTGGGCTCTTACCCTTACGAAGCTTTTCAAAGGTTCTTGTGATTGCACCAACGATAAAACCTGTTACAGCACCACCAAGAGCTACTGTGCAGGCCCAGGTTAGGAAGCTAAGAATACGTTCTGCCCAAGTAGCTTCTGCGCCTTTACCAAAGAGAGTTGCAAATGACTGCCAGAAAGTTTCAAACTCAAATACAACCTGTGCATCAGGACGGGTAATGAATGGCAGAGCAAACAAGATTGCTCTAATAAAGACCAACAAGATGCTGAAAACGATCATTAGGACAAGCATCCAAGTTACGAACATCCCGCTCTTAGCGATGGAGTTATCGAAGCTGTATTTGAGTTTTGCTCCAATACCTGGCTTAGAAGCGCTTGGTTTTACTGGTTCACCCTGAGAGCCTTGGCCATAGGTGCGTTCTTGTGTTTTATTGGTCATAATGCCCAATTTTAGCGAATCAGGGCCTATTGGCTGTGGCTAAAGTTCGTCTAAGAGAACTATTGAGAGCGTCTCCAGAGCACAACTGAGGTGGACCTCTTTGGTCTCATGCCTGAGGGCAAGCTAACTGTTCCGCCATCTCCAACGGCAAATACACGAGCACCTGGTTGCTTCTGAGATAGTTCTTCAACTAGCTTTTCTAGCTCATTGACCCTTATCTTCATGTCGACTACATAGTTCTCTAGATCAAGGATTCTCTTGATAGCAACTAGCGATACTCCTTCGCTAGATAGCTTTGCTACCTCAGCCAATTGGCTTACATTGCGAAGAGTATATCTTCTGGACTGACCAATAGTTCTACTTGGTCTAACAAGACCCATGCGGTCATATTGACGAAGAGTTTGTGGGTGCATCTTGGCTAGTTCAGCTGCTGCTGCAATAGTAAGGATAGGAGCATCAGGATCAATGTGATTCATTAGAGAAGTCCTGCTCTATTCAGTAGATCTTGTCTTGGATCATCTTTAGGAAGTAGTTCATCAAATTCAGCAAGAGCTTTAGCAGCCTTATCGCTTATGTGTGAAGGAACTAGAACTTCAACGCTTGCTAGAAGATCACCGACACCTTTAGCTGTTGTTACACCTTTGCCCTTAACTCTTAACACTCTTCCATTAGGAGTGTTGGGAGCAACCTTCAGTTTCACAGGATCTCCACCAAGAGTAGGTACAGAAATAGTTGCACCTAAAACAGCTTCAGCAAAAGTAACTGGAACAGTGAGACGCAAGTTATTTCCATCTCTACTAAACACTGGATGAGGTTTAACGGAAACAGTGATAATCAAATCTCCGTTAGGTCCCCCATTAGGTGATGCTGCACCTTTGCCACGAAGTTTAATCTTCTGACCATCTAAAACTCCAG
The DNA here is from genome assembly GCA_044373385.1 of Rhodoluna sp. Classification (GTDB taxonomy): domain Bacteria; phylum Actinomycetota; class Actinomycetes; order Actinomycetales; family Microbacteriaceae; genus Rhodoluna. The sequence goes on along the minus strand of JBILQF010000006.1, from coordinate 37,436 downwards.
CAGGAATTTTTGCGTTGATTGGATCCATACCTGTGTAGTTCAACTTAATCGTCGTTCCATTCACAGAATCAATGAATGGAAGTTCAGTAGTTGCAGTTAGGTCTTGTCCTGGCATCGGACCACCGAAACCACCAAAGCCTCTACCGCCTCCGCCAAAAAGATTCGCAAAAACATCTTCAAAGCCAGCGTTAGATTGTCCTTGGCCACCGGGAGCCGTGAATCTTGCTCCACCGCCCATAGCTCTGAACTGGTCGTATTCTCTTCTTTGTTCTTTATCTGAAAGAACAGAATAAGCTTCAGAGATTTCTTTGAACTTAGCTTCAGACTTGGCATCATCAGGATTTGAATCCGGATGATATTTTCTTGCTAGCTTTCTATAAACCTTCTTGAGCTCTGCTTCAGTTACATCTTTAGCGACGCCAAGAACTTTATAGAAGTCCTTCTCTAACCAATCTTGACTTGCCATCTCTTAACTACTTCGCTTCAGGAATAAAAACTGCAACCATTGCTGGACGAATAATCCGATCACCTAGTTTGTATCCAGGAGAGATTACATCAGCAATTACATTCTCTTCTACATCAGCAGAAGGTGTCTGCACTAATGCGTTATGTAATTCAGGATCAAACTTCTCACCCTTTGCACCAAACACAACTAGACCAAACTTGTCCCCACCATTACGCAGTTTGTTTAGAACCGCAGCAAAAGGAGAACCTTCTAGGTCACCGTGGGCTTCTGCAAGAGATAGGTCATCGAATGCAGGAAGGAATGCTCTGATAACTTCAGCGATTGCAGCATTGCGAGCAACATCTCTGTCTCTCTCAACACGAGTCTTGAAGTTAACAAACTCAGCCTGCAATCTCTGCAAATCAGCTAGAAGCTCCGCTTCCTTGCTGATAGGCCCGGTCTCTTCGACTAAGTCCTGTAATTCAGCATCTAGCGGGTCCTGAGGAGAGTCAGTGCCTGAAGGCACTGACTCATTCTCATCAGACATTACTTCTTCTCTTCTTCTTCGTCGACTACTTCAGCGTCAACAACATCTTCGGTTGAAGGTGCTTCTTGCTCTGCTTCTTGTGAAGCAGCAGCGTAGATAGCTTCGCCCAACTTAGTCTGTGATTCGTTTAGCTTCTCAAGAGCTGACTTCACTGCATCGAAGTCTTCTCCTGCAAGAGCAGTCTTTAGAGCATCAACGTCTGCTTGCACATCTGTCTTCACTTCTTCAGAAAGCTTCTGGTCGTTGTCCTTGATCAATTTCTCAATCTGGTACACCATCTGCTCACCCTGGTTACGAGTGTCTGCTTCTTCGCGACGCTTCTTGTCTTCAGCTGCGTGCTCTTCTGCATCTTTAACCATGCGCTCAATGTCTTCCTTAGACAATGAAGAACCACCGGTAATAGTCATTGACTGTTCCTTGTTAGTTCCCTTGTCCTTAGCTGACACGTGCACGATACCGTTTGCATCGATGTCGAAGGTGACTTCGATCTGAGGCAAACCTCTAGGTGCTGGGGCAATACCGGTTAGTTCAAAGTTTCCAAGAGACTTGTTATCTCTAGTGAAATCTCTTTCACCTTGGTAAACCTGAATGCTAACTGCAGGCTGGTTGTCATCAGCTGTTGTGAAAACTTCTGATCTCTTTGTTGGAATCGCAGTGTTACGTTCAATCAACTTAGTCATGATTCCACCCTTGGTTTCAATACCAAGAGATAGCGGAGTCACGTCAATCAATAGAACGTCTTTACGCTCACCCTTTAGAACACCAGCTTGCAAAGATGCACCAACTGCAACTACTTCATCAGGGTTCACACCCTTGTTAGCTTCTCTACCACCGGTAAGGCTCTTAACAAGTTCTGCAACCTGTGGCATGCGAGTTGAACCACCAACAAGAATTACGTGTGCAATGTCAGCGACCTTCACACCTGCTTCTTTAATTACATCGTTGAAAGGTTTACGTGTGCGCTCCAACAAATCATTTGTTAGTTGTTCGAACTGTGCACGAGTAATTGTCTCGTCCAAGTTTGCTGGACCATTCTCGGTTAGAGAAAGGTAAGGCAACTGAACGTTAGTTGACATCGACTGTGAAAGTTCTTTCTTAGCTTGCTCAGCTGCTTCCTTTAGACGCTGCAAAGCGATCTTGTCTTTAGCAACATCAACACCAGTTGTTTCCTTGAACTTTTTAACCAAGTGGTCAACAAGTCTCTGGTCCCAGTCATCTCCACCTAGGCGGTTATCACCTGAGGTTGCTTTTACCTGGATAGTTGAGAAGCCATCATCTTTTCCAACTTCTAGAAGTGAAACGTCAAATGTTCCACCACCTAAGTCGAATACCAAGATCAATTCGTCTTCTTTACCTTTATCAAGACCATAAGCAAGAGCTGCTGCTGTTGGCTCGTTGATAATTCTTAGAACGTTGAGCCCTGCAATCTCACCTGCTTCTTTGGTTGCTTGACGCTCTGCGTCATTGAAGTAAGCAGGAACAGTAATAACTGCATCTGTTACTGGTTCACCTAAATAGGTCTCAGCATCTCTCTTAAGCTTTCCTAAGATACGAGCTGATAGTTCTTGGGCGGTGTATTTCTTACCGTCAACATCAAAGTTCCATGTGGTACCCATGTGACGCTTCACCGAAGCAGTGGTGCGATCCACGTTTGTTACTGCCTGGCGCTTAGCGGTCTCACCGACAAGCACTTCGCCGTCCTTAGTGAATGCAACGATCGAAGGGGTTGTGCGGAAACCTTCAGCGTTAGCGATAACGGTTGGTTCTCCACCTTCTAATACGCTTACTGCGCTGTTTGTTGTACCTAGGTCTATACCTACTGCACGTGCCATGTGGTTGTTCTCCTTATTAATGCCCGCCCTTACTGGGCCGCAGCTTTTGTGTCTCAAAGCTCGAACTTGAGCCTTGTTGACTCAAGTTTCACAAATCCAAAGCGTTATGTCAAGCAAATAACCTGAAAACTTGATGTGAGTCGGCTCAAGTTCGCTCAAGGCAAACAAATCACTAATCGTTGTGAAAAAGTACCTAAAACCAGGCATCTTTAGAGCTTTTTGCCACCAAACTTTTCCTATGACTAAATCAAGTTCAAAACTAAAGACTTTCTCCTGGATGCTATGGGACTGGGCCGAACAGCCTTACCCAACCATCATGCAGACCTTCATCTTCCCTGTGTACCTTGCTAACGCTGTGGCCACATCTGCACAGACTGCGGATCAAGCTATTGGTTGGGCGACAGCAATCGCCGGTGTCATACTGGCTGCGATTGCACCAGTTCTAGGACGCAGATCCGATGTCAACGGTCGCAGGAAGTTTTGGGTAGTACTTCTTACTCTCATCTTGGTTGCCATCATGATTTCAGCATTCTTCGTGGAACCAAAGCCCGAGTTCTTCTTGTTCGGTTTAGTTCTATACGCAACTGGTTCTCTAGTTCAAGAGTCCGCTTTCATTAACTACTACGCGATGCTCAAAGGTGTAACAACAGAAAAGAACATTGGAAAGATTTCTGGCTACGCATGGGCGCTTGGCTATACCGGTGGAATCATTCTGCTTCTAATTTCACTCGTTGGTTTTGCACTGCCTAAAGTTCCTTGGTTTGGAATTCCACTTGATGACTCACTAAACATCAGATCTATATTCATATTTGCTGCAATCTGGACCTTAATATTCTCTATCCCACTTTTGCTTTTCGTTCCGGAGATTGAAAAGCAGCCAGCGGCCAAGGAAAGCGTTCTCTCGTCATATAAGAAGCTTTGGGGTCAGCTAGTCGCTCTTCGTCAACAGGCTCCTGAAACTCTCAAGTTCCTTATCTCAAGTGCTGTCTATAGAGATGGGCTTGCGGGTATCTTTACCTTCGGTGCAGTGCTTGGAACTTTAGCCTTTGGCTTCGATGAAACATCAATCATTTACTATGGAATTGCAGCGAATGTAGTCTCCGGTATTGGAGCTGCTATTGGTGGAGTTCTAGACGATCGAATTGGATCAAGAACTGTAATCATTGCCTCTCTTGTGGGTCTAATCGTTGCTGGAAGTTGTGTGTTTATCTTTGCTAGCTACGGTCAACCTGCCTACTGGTTATTCGGTCTTCTTCTATGTCTATTCGTAGGACCTGCCCAAGCATCAAGCAGAACTTTTGTTTCTAGATTCACACCAGCTGGACGTGAAGGTGAAGTATTTGGTCTTTACCAATTCACTGGAAGAGCGGTTTCATTCCTGTCAGGAACATTATGGGCATCTAGCATCGCAATTGCTATCCAACTTGGAGCAACAGGTAACACAACCATCTACGGTATCTGGGGTCTCATTGTGATTCTTGTGGTGGGACTATTCCTGCTGACTAGAGTTCATCCAAGACCAGCTGTTATCAACTAGTCAGAGTTAAATGAAGAACCCCTCTAATTGGAGGGGTTCTTTTTTTAATCCTTTTGTTCTAGTGGTTCATTACCAACATCTGTTTGATAGAAGTTGAGGAATGAACGAGAAGCTGTTGGGCCTCGTTGACCTTGGTATCTGCTGTTGTATTTAGCTGAGCCATAAGGTGTTTCAGATGCACTTGATAGCTGGAAGAAACATAGCTGACCAATCTTCATGCCAGGGTATAACTTGATTGGCAATGTTGCGGTGTTAGAAAGTTCTAGGGTTACGTGACCTTTGAAGCCAGGGTCCACAAAGCCTGCTGTTGAGTGGGTGAGTAGACCAAGTCTTCCAAGGGAACTCTTACCTTCAAGTCTTGCTGCAATGTCATCAGGAAGTGTTACAAACTCATAGGTTGAACCTAGAACAAACTCACCTGGGTGCAGGATGAAAGGCTCATCAGCACTAACTTCAATCAATCTAGTTAAATCTGGCTGATCAACTGCTGGATCAATGAATGCATACTTGTGGTTATCGAATAGGCGGAAGAACCTATCTAGACGAACATCCATGCTGGATGGCTGTAACAAGCTCATCTCTAGTGGGTCTAGGCCAATACGGCCTGCTTCGATTTGGGATCTGATATCTCTGTCTGACATTAACATAATCAAAAGGTTACCCTGAACTTCTCCTAGCGTGCTGTTGGTTGCTAGCGTGTAAGGCAAAATAGAACCTATGAGCGACGAGAGACTAAGCCCACCGGGGTCAATGAAGCGCGTCCTCGACGGTGAGCCAGGAGCTCTACTTGAGGTTCCTAAGAACAAGAGGGGGCCACTAGCAGCAGCTGTGACCTTACGCCTTGGGCACCTTTTCTCTAGATGGCTAGAACGTAATGTAGTGACTGGTTGGGGAGGAACAGCACCCCAGCTAATGCTTATTGTGCTGTTGGTAAGACATAAGTCCATAACCATGGGTGAGGCAGCTGAGTTGTTGGATGTAACTCCAAGAGCTATTACAAGACTTGTAGATTCTCTTGAAAAAGAGGGACTGGTTTCAAGGCAGGTAAGCCCTCACGATAAACGTGTTTACCTGATCTCAGTAACTAAGAAAGCAGAGTCCATGGCTAAAGCCATGATGCCTAAGCATGAGAAGAGAATGACGGAACTCTTTAGTGCATTTACGGACAAAGAACTTCTTGAATACATTCGCCTAAACAGCAAACTAGCTAGTGCTCTAAAGAAAGAGTTGTCTGACAACTCTTAGTGCTCTAGGCCAACCTTCTTCTGAATCCACAACATCCACTTAGGCGCATACCAGTTAGCATTTCCAAAGAGTCTCATCAATGCAGGAACAAGCAATGCTCTAATGATTGTTGCATCAAGCAATACAGCAAAAGCAATTCCTAAACCAAGCATCTTCATAATGCTCACTCCACTGGTTGCAAAAGCAACAAACGAGAATGCAAGAACCAGAGCAGCTGTTGTGATGATGCGTCCAGATCTTTGCAGACCAAGTGCAACAGAATCATTTGTGTTCAATCCCTTATCGTGTTGTTCCTTAATTCTTGAAAGCAGGAATAACTCGTAGTCCATAGATAAACCGAAAGCTATAACCGCAACTAGAACTATCGATGATGAATCGATTGTTCCTGGCGTAGCAAAGTCACCAAGTAGCCATTTCAGGTTTCCATCCATGAATACCCAAACTAGGAAACCCAGAGTTGCAAACAAAGATAGGAAGTTTAGAAGTACTGCCTTGATTGGAAGAATTAGTGATCCTGTAAAGAGGAACAGCAGAATCAAAGTTGTAACAACAATCCAGAGCACTGCCCATGGAAGATTATTTGTAATTCCAAGAAGTGAGTCAGTGTATGAGGCAGCTGATCCACCAATGAGAATCTCTGAGAAGTTGTTCGGTTGTTCTCTCAAGCTAAGTGTCATCTCTTCACCAGCTGGGCTTCGAGGCTCAACATCGGCAATCACAACAATGCGTGTCCAAGTGTCACCGACATAATCATTGAATAGGTTTTCAGTTCCTGGAATTAGCATTCCATCGCTGAATACACCTTCCGACATTTCTACCTTTGAGAAAACTCCTTCTGAAGTTTGAACTCTTGCTATGTCTTTCTGGTTTGAAAGTTTTGTTGCAAAACTTGTAATTTCTTCTTCGTTAGAACCCTTAACCATGATTTCAACAGGAGAGCCTTCACGACCAGAGAATCTCTCACGAATCTGATCTGTTGCAACTACCACTCTGTTATCCGGTGGCAGGATACGGTCGTCAATCAATCCAAGTTTGATGTTTGCTCCAAGGGACGCTAGAGAACCTAGGGCGATAACAGAAACAACAATGATCGCTACCGGTCTCTTCATTACAAACACAGCAAGCTTTGACCAGAAACCAACATCCTTAGTTGGACGGTGCTTGAACAACGGCCAACGCTCTAGCTTGTCACCTAGAAGGTTTAGTAGTGCTGGCAGAGCAATCAAAGCTGCTGCAACGGCTAGAGATACAGACACTAGTCCTGCCATAGCAAAGGACTTTAGGAAGGTCTGGGGGAAGAAGTTCAAGGCAACCATTACTAGAGCAACCGTTATACCTGAGAAGAACACCGTTCTACCAGCAGTCATCATGGTGACTTCAACGGCCTTGGCGACCTCTTGCTTCTGCTGTCGTTGTTCTCGGTAGCGGTTTACCATCAGGAGGGCATAGTCAATACCTAGACCAAGGCCTAGACCCGTAACCAGGTTCACTGAGAATGTTGAAGTTTCTGTAAGAAGAGATGAGATCCAGATAAAGAAGAAGGAACCAAGAATGGTAAGCACAGCGATCATGATTGGTAGTCCTGCTGCAACGACAGAACCGAAGACAAAGATCATTAGAAGCATCACTAGAGGCAAGGCGATGGACTCTGCCTTGATTAGGTCTGCTTCAATAGTGTGATTTACCTCACTTGTCACAGCTCCAACACCAACAACATAAAGGGTTGCTCCATAGTTTTTACCGGTGAACTTGTCCTGAATAACACCAGAAACTTCAGTCATAGACACTTCAGGGTCTAATTCAACGAAGAAGTATGTTGCCTTACCATCTGTTGAACGAAGGCTTGATGGGCTTCCTAGTGAGTAATAGGAGCTAACGCTATCTACGCCTTCTACCTTCTCTAAAGCTTTGGTTACTAGACCTGCGACAATTACTGATTCTGGGTCATCAACACTTCTGCCCATGTCTGCAATTAGGACAACCTCTGGTTCATTGAGTTTGAAGTCCTTGACCAGGATGTCAGCTACTTTGGCTGAATCAGAGCCTGGGTTGCTGTATCCACCACCAGAAAGGTTGCCGAATGCCTGAACACCACCGATTAGAGACAGCAAAATAAGGCCTATAAAGCCAAAGAGGGAAAGTTTGCTGCGGGCAATGACAAAATTGCTAAGAGGTCTCATTTGCTCAAGTCTAAATTATTTACCTAGGGAAGAAATCCAACTTGAAGAAGATTAACAGGAATCAAAGAGCAGCTTTCTATTTTGTAGTTGCTGGAGGTGGATTAGTCACCGCTTGGTACTTCAACACAATCGCAATCATGAAAGCTCAGGACTACTTTGGTTCATGGTTTGGTTCAGAAGTTGATCTAGTTCTTTCTCTTGATCTACTCATCACAGCATTCGCAGCTGTTCCTTTCATGTTCATTGAATCAAGACGCATTGGCATGAAGAACATTGTTTGGTATGCGCTGTCGAGCTTCATAACTGCAATTGCGTTTGTATTCCCTTTCTGGTTAGGAATGCGTGAATTACATCTTTCTAAGTTGGAAAGAGAAGCAAATGGAGTAAAGCGTTCATCTAAAAGAGTTCATGATGTTCCAGTTGGAAATCCATTGCCTAAGGGAAGCATTGAAACATTTGAATTCGAAGGTAGACGCATTGATGTTTGGGTTCCGAAGTTCTTGGACGAACTTACTCCCTTAGTCATTGCTCACGATGGTGGCAACTTTCTTATGGATAAGGCTGAAACATGGAATGCCCAGAACTGGGGTATTCCAGAAGCTATTGCCAGTGGGCGAGTAGTTGCAGTCAATGGCAGGTTGCCAATCTTTGTTGGAGTTCATCGAATCGATGACTCTCTTCGCATGAATGAACTAATTCCAGAGGACATCTTGAGGGCTCACCCGGAGTTGTTGAACCAAGTTGATCCAATTCATCGCCCAACTGACATTGATTACAAAGGTAACCAATACCAAGACATGTTGGCTTTGAGACTAGTTCCTGAGATAGCTAGACGTTACTCACTGAAGCTCTCTCCTGAAAGAACTGCTCAACTAGGAGCAAGCCTTGGCGGTATTGCAACTCTTTATGGTGTCATGAGGCATCCAAAGGTGTTCGGTGCAGCTCTTGCTCTATCAACTAGCTGGCCGCTAGGAGGACAGGAACTTATTGACATTTTGATCAAGGGTCTAGGTAAGCCAGGCTCGGTTCGTATCTACAGTGACTGCGGAACTATTGAACTTGATGCTTCCTACTTCCATTGGCACTTCAAGTTCGTTGAGGCTATGGATAAAGCTGGTTGGTCTAGAGATGTGAACTACCGTGCTGAACTATGGCCTGGCACAGGACATAACGAAACTTGGTGGGGTCATCGAGTTGAACACCCAATCAACTGGTGGTTGAACTCTTAGCCCAGTGGGTCATCTTTCACGAGGCTTCTAGCACCACTCATGAACTCAACAACAGTTGGGTCCACTTGAATATCTTTTAGCCTGATTGCCTTGGTTAGATAAAGTCCTTCAAGAGATCTCACTCTGCTTAGAGCAACATATGTATGCCCTGATGAGAAAGCTCCGCTACCCATATCGATTGTTACCTCGTCATAGGTCTGACCTTGAGATTTGTGAACAGTGACTGCCCAGGCAAGACGCAAAGGTATCTGTCTGAATTCAGCTTGAATCTCAGGAACGAGTGTTTCAACAAACTTTCCAGTTTCTTCATTGAAGTCTTCTTCAACTAGATAACGCACCTTTTGCCAGGTGCTCATTCCTACTGTGTGAATCTCGTTGTCTGCTTCAACTAATACTTGGTTGCCTTCACCAAATGAAACTACTTTTCCAATAGTTCCATTCACCCATCTCCAACTCATGGTGCCTTCTGAGTTCTTAACTGGCTTCTGATCATCGTTCTTGATGAACATAACCTGAGCACCAACTTTTAGATGTAGTTCCGATTCTGCTGGGAGAGTTGAACCAAATGAACTTGCATCACCCGATGCAAAAGAAGACTTGAATACTCTCTCTTCGGTTTGCAGTGTTTGTAATCTTGCGTAGTTGACAGCATCAACGGTGCTGTTAACAGTTGCTAAACGAATTACATTTTCATGCGGTGGGAATCTATTTCCTGCTGCATTGATTCGGTCAACTATTTCTTGAGTGACTTCCCCAACACGAATTGAGTTAAGAATCTGTTTGAACTCAGGATCTCTTTGTCTAAAGATTTCAACTAGTTCAAAGATTTCCATGCGTTCACTTGACCAAACCTTGGCATCAAAGAACCACATTGATCTGTATTCCATTTCATGTAGTTTGGCTAGTTCTTCGCCTCTTGCTGGCACTGGTGCAAGCTGATAAGGATCTCCAAACATAACTACCTTGCACCCACCAAAAGGAACCTTAGGCTTGCCTCTAGCTACCTTCAGTGCAACATCAATGGCATCCATCAGGTTTGCTGAAACCATAGACACCTCATCAATGATGAGCATGTCTATTTCTCTTAGAACTTCTCTTTGTCTTCTGCCTAGGTGCTTAGCAACATCACCAGGAGTTAGAGCTCCAAAAGGAAACCCAAATAAAGAATGAATAGTAATTCCACCCACGTTATAGGCAGCAACACCGGTAGGAGCACAAACTACAACTTTCTGCCCAGTGTTATCTCTTAGGTAGCCAAGCAGAGTTGATTTACCTGTTCCAGCTCTACCGGTTACGAAAACTGTTTGGCCGTCTTTCTCTATGTATTGATAGAGAGCAAGTTGTTCTTTAGAAAGTTTTAGCGTTGACAATTAGTTCCTTGGATCCTGTTTTCTTTTGGCCAGAGCGTCAAGCATACGGTTGTATTCAGCCAAATCCTCGTTGCCACCTCTATCACTAGCTCTATCTAGTCTCTTGGCATCTCTAGCATCTGCTCTTGCCCATTGGAAAGCAACAATCAAGGTAATTGCAGCTGTTGGAAGCTCTCCTATGCCCCAAGCAATAGCTCCTCCAGTTTGTTGATCTAGTAGTGGGTTATCTCCCCAAGTTCTACCCATAGCTCCGAACCAATCAGGAAGTAGCAAGGTAGTTGAACTCATTACAGCCAGACCAAAGAACGCATGGAATGCTAGAGTTCCAATCATCAACATCAGTCTCTGCGGATAACCAAACCTTGATGGTCCGGGATCGATGCCGATGATTGCTTGAACAAATAGATATCCAGTAATTACAAAGTGAACAATCATCCACTGGTGTCCTATGTGTTCTCTTGTTGCCCAACCAAACAATGGTGTGAAGTAGAAAACTACAAGTGAGCTTGCAAACATAGTTGCTGCAACTAGTGGATGTGAAATAAATTGAGCGTACTTAGTTTGAACAGCCCACAAGATCCACTCTCTAACTCCTCGTGAATCATCTTGACGTTTCGCTACCGCTCTTGAAATCAAAGTAACTGGAGCACCAGGAACTAACAGAACAGGTACTCCCATTGCTAGAAGCATGTGGGCAAGCATGTGTGCACTGAATAGATATTGTTCGTAAGCACTGAAGTAACCATTAGTTACATAAGCAAGAAGCCCAACTCCTGCTAACCATGATGCAGTTCTACTCCAAGACCAACTATCTCCACGTTTCTTGAGTCTCCAAACACCAACTAGATAGAAGCCAGCAAGAGCAGCACAAATCAATAGCCAAAGAATGTCTGGCTTGAATGTAGTTGCCCATGTCCACATGCCAGGTTCTGGGGGAAGTTTTGCACCGGTGAGAATCTCTGCAGGAGTAAGCGTTCCAGTAGGAGAGTCAGAGATCGGATTCTCTGTTCTTGCTAGTGCGGTTCCTAAACCAATAGCAATACCGAAAATTACAAATTCAACTGTTACTAGCTGCCAAAACTTTCTAGGCTCAACCTCAATCAACCCAAGCAGTCTTCTTCTGTGGAATGCACCGATGATGCCCAAAAGAATGAAAGCAAGTGTCTTTAGAATTACAAGTTGTCCATAGCCTGTTCCAAATAAGTTCTCTATTGTTCCAATACGTATCTGAGCTGATGCAAAGCCAGAGACAATCACTAATCCAAAACCAGCAAGAGCTATTGAAGAGAACCTCTTCACAATCGAAACAACTGGATCTGCCTTGTAAGCAAAAACAATTGCAACTAATCCACCAACCCAGATGCTTATACCAACTAGGTGAAGACCAAGTGAGTTAACTGCCATAGAGTGGCTGGCTGTGCCGGCAGCATGTCCACTAAGAGCAACAGGAACCAGCGACAACAACCCAATCGCAGCACACGCTGCAACACTGAAGAGTCTTCGAACTAGCAGCGTTGCAATAGATAAAACAAAAGCAACTGCCGTGTTGAGAGCAAGCATCTGCCCAAGTTCAATGTCAGTTATTAACACAAATAGTTGTTGGGTGAAACTTTCTCCAACTGAAACTTCTGATCCCGTGACCATCAAGAATGTTGAAAGTAAATATGCAGTTCCAGACAAAGCCCAGACTGCAGAAGCAATTGCTGAAACAGAAAGTGTTGTAGTAAATGCTTTGCTCTTCTCCCCTAGAGAGAAAGCAATAAAGATTAGTGATCCGATTGTGATTGCCTGGGCGATGTTGTTTATGGATCTAAACGCAGGGGTGCCCCAACGAAGAACGACACCAGTGTCACCCAGCTCGCTTGGCATTGATGCACCACCGGTGAACATTCCAACAATCAAACCAAGTGCTGTGCCAACTATTAATAGGGAAGTAACAGCTACCCAGTTAATAGTTTTGATTGTGGTCATTGAACAAGCCTAAGTTAAAGCAAAACGACGCACCGAAGTGCGTCGCCTGCTTGTGAAACTAAATTACTTAACAGCAGCCTTTAGCTTGCTTCCAGCTGAAACCTTAACGGTGTTAGAAGCTGCGATCTGGATTGTTGCACCAGTCTGTGGGTTACGGCCTGCACGTGCTGCACGGAAACCCTTCTCAACTGACAACCAGCCTGGGATGGTTACTTTGTCGCCCTTAGCGACTGTTGCTGCGATGGTCTCGAAGAAAGCGTCAACGATACGGTTGACTGCTGCCTGTGACTCACCGGTGTGGCTTGCGATAGCGGCTACTAGCTCGCTCTTGTTTAGTGCTGACATGTTGTCCTCCTGGACTTAGTAAAGATTCATTTTGGAACTTCGTAATTCACCCTATACGCCTACATACCGCGTGTTTATTAGGGTTTCGGCGTGTTGCGGATAACTATTTGGCGAAAATCCCTGTGAATAAGCGGATTTTCGCACATTTAAGCAGAAAATCCGCTGTCTTTCGACAGCGGATCTCTAGAAAACTAAAGGATTACCAAGAAGACTTGGTGATGCCTGGAAGCTCGCCCTTGTGTGCCATGTCGCGGAAACGAACACGAGAAACACCGAACTTGCTTAGAACACCACGTGGGCGGCCATCGATTGCATCGCGGCTACGAACGCGTGTTGGAGAAGCGTTACGAGGAAGCTTCTGTAGGCCTAGACGTGCAGCTTCACGCTGTTCGTCTGTTGAGTTTGGATCAACCAAAGCCTTCTTAAGTGCTAGACGCTTTTCTGCGTAACGCTCAACGACAACCTTGCGCTGTTCGTTGCGTGCAATCTTGCTCTTCTTAGCCATTTTTAGCGCTCCTCGCGGAATTCAACGTGCTTACGCACAACTGGGTCGTACTTCTTTAGCACGATACGGTCTGGGTCGTTACGACGGTTCTTACGAGTTACGTATGTGTAACCAGTACCAGCTGTCGAACGAAGCTTGATGATTGGACGAATGTCTCTGTCTTTAGCCATTGTCTATTCCTTAGATCTTCTCGCCACGGGCAAGAATTTGAGCAACTACAGCTTCGATGCCACGAGCGTCAATTACCTTGATGCCGCGTGCACTCAGCTGAAGAGTTACATTGCGCTTTAGTGAAGGCACGAAGTATGTGCGCTTCTGAATGTTTGGGTTGAAACGACGCTTAGTTTTGTTCTGAGCGTGCGAAACAGCGTGTCCAAACTGCGGACGGGTCTCTGTGACCTGGCAGTAAGCAGACATCGGCTTCCTCCGTTTATAAAAATGATGGATGGTCTAAAAATGACCGGTTTGTAAAACCCGAAGATTTCGGGCAACTGCTCAAGTTTAGACCTCTTTAGTCCCTATGTGCAAGTCCTAAATTAGGCCAATATCTGGGGTTTCCAGCTTGGTTAGGCCAGATCTCAAACCCTTAGCCTGACTACGCAGGAAAATCGCCAAAAGGCTGAGGACTATGGCTGTCAGGAGCGGCTGAGACGCTTGTAAGAAGTAAACCTCAGAGGCTGGGCCGCCATTTCCAGTTAGGCCGAGCGATGTGAGTTGAATCGCTAGTGATAGCTGCGAAAGCGCGCTCAAAAGGAAGCCCACGCCAGCTACCAGAAGAAAAATGGAACTGTTTCTCAAGTTACGGGTGTATGCCCCAATAAGTGCTGATGCGACCTCAGGCTTGTGCTCAAAGGTCAGTATCTCTTTCAAATCCCGAACTCTCGGCTTGAGAAGGTAGTCAAGGGCCACGAATGTGAAGGCTGCAGCAAACACCGAAGTAAGCAAGTGGGACATGTTGAGTAGATAGGCATTTGAAGAGGTTCTTAGATCTCCAGGCAAAAAATTGATTACAAACACAAAAACTAGAGGGCTAAGGGCTACTAGTCCGAAGAGGATCGAAAAGATCTTGAATGTGGCTCTAACCACTCCGTTTTGCTTGATTGCGTCGCTTACAAGTTTCACTTGTCCCCCTTTAGGAAAGTATTTAGCCTTTCCAAATACTACTTGCTACAGGCTTTGCAGAGACCAAAAATGTCAATGGTATGGGTTGCTTGGGTGAAACCGTGATCTTTTGCCACTGTTGAAGCCCAGGTTTCTGCATCATGAGCCTCGATCTCAACAGTGACTCCACAGTCATTGCAGATCAGGTGGTGATGGTGGTGGGTTGAACAGTCCCTGTATAGCGTTTCACCCTCATTGCTTTGAAGGCTATCTGCTTTGCCTAAAGTCACAAGCTCCGTTAGGGCCCTATAAACAGTTGCTAGTCCAATAGTTGAACCATGCTGCCTGAGGACGAGGTGTAGTTGTTGGGCACTCACAAACCCCTTGGCTTCGGTTAGAGCATGCATCACTGCATCTTTTTGCCAAGTGTTCCTCTTTGCTGTACTCATGCCTTTAAGCCCTTAGTTACAGAAGCTTTCGCTGACCTCTTTTTCATAACCTCAACTACACGTGCTACTAGGTAGATGAAGAATGAAACAGAGGTGATGTATGGACTCACTGGTAGCCCGCCGCCTAGAGCTAGAAGTATTCCTCCGATTGCCGAAGTCATTGCGAAGCTAACGCTTAGAAGAGGTGCGAGTTTTGGCGACGAAGTGACTCTAAGTGCAGCTGCAGCTGGAGTTACCAGAAGGCTCAGCACGAGAAGTGCTCCAACTACTTGAACGCTTGCCGCTACCGCTAGACCCAGCAAAAGCAAAAATCCAAAACCAAGTTTTCCTGTTGCGACACCTCTGGCTTTGGCAACTTCTGCATCCAAGCTTGCGAACTGAAGTGGTCTCCAGATAGTTACAAGAACCAGAATTACAAAAATAGATATTGCAGTTAGCCAGAACAGGGACGGTGAATCGATGGCAATAATCTGTCCAGTTAGTAAACCAAACTTGTTTGAGGTTCTTCCTTCATAAAGTGACAGGGCAAGAATTCCGATTCCTAAACCAAATGGCATTAAGACAGCAATGATTGAGTTTCTGTCTTTTGCTCTGGCTCCTAATACGCCGATGAGTATTGCTGCTACTGCAGATCCAATAACTGAACCTAAGACAACATCCAGACCGATAAGTAATGCAACTGCAGCGCCAGCAAAAGATATTTCACTGATGCCGTGCACAGCAAATGATGAATCCCTGGTCATTACAAAGATGCCTATGAGTCCACCCATTAGACCTAGTAAGGCTGCAGCTATTAGTGAGTTGGTTACTAAGGGAAGTAGCTTGTCATAATCACTGAAGTCGAAAATCATTATTTCCACTCCTCATGATCGTGATGCTCATGATCTGCTCCGTGTGTACCAAGAATTACAATTCTTCCTTGGTTACGAACAACATCGACTTGAGCTCCATAAAGCTCGCTCAGAACATCGCTTCGCATTACTTCATCAGGCGTTCCGATTTTGAATTGACCATTAGCTAAGTACAAAACTCGATCAACCATGTCTAGTACAGGGTTCACATCGTGAGTTACAAACAACACTGCAGCTGAATGGTCTTTTCTTTCACGGTCAATTAGATCTGCAAGTATCCCCTGTTGCGCTAGATCTAACGCGCTAAGTGGTTCATCAGCAAGAATTAGATCTGGTTCATCTATAACTGCTTGGCCGACTCTAAAGCGTTGCAGTTGCCCTCCACTTAGTTGTCCAACTGGCAGGTTAGCCAGCTCATGACCATCAATACAGCTAAGAATGTGTTCAACTCTTGATTTGTCTTTGCGTGAAGTAAATGGAACACCGTAGCGATGACCGTTGAGGCCCATGGTCAACAGGTCTCTGGCTAACAGTGGAGTGTGAGCGTCAAGGGTTCTGGACTGAGGAATGTACCCGATTTTCCTTGAACCATGAGAAACAGGTTTCTCGTTTAGAAAAATCCTTCCGGAGTTAAGTTTCTCTTGACCCAGGATCGACCTCAACAAAGATGTCTTACCCGAGCCGTTAGCTCCAATGATTGCTATAAATTCGCCTTGGGCAACTTCGAGATCTAGGTTGCTCCAAAGCGGCCGCTCATCGTATCCGAGAGTGGCTTTGCTAATTCTTAGCACAGGGCCGTTTGATTTAGAGATAGTTGCAACTTCCTTAGTCAATAATTGAGTTTATCCCTCACTGACTTTTCGAACTAGTTGCTGACTGTCTCTATTTCTTCAAGAATCGAAGCCATCCACTGTTGGTAATTGGATCCCTCGGGAAGAAGCTCATCAAAGTTCAATACGGGAACTGAATTTTCGTCTGCAACATCTATCAGTTGCTCAAGTGAACTTGAACTGGCTTGTCTGTTTACAGCAATAAAATCTAATTTCCCACCAGCAATTAGTTCCTTTGCCTCACTCATAATCAAGGGGGACGGTTCCAGTTCCGCTTCCTCGGCTTCAGCAAAGCCTTCCGGTGTTAGATTCTCAAAAGCAAGTTCCTCGAAGAGAAGAGCTGCGAGCGGGTGAGCCTCAAAGTATGAAAGCTTATTGGTGATTTTTGCTGCTCTAGTCTCTAACTCTTCAATCGATGCAGCAAACTTATTGTAATTCTCTTCAAAGACAGCCTGGTTCTCTGGTTGAATTGCGGTCATTTTCTCAGCAAGTTCCAGAGCGGTGGCCTCAACAACATGCAGGTCATACCAGATGTGATCTGACCCATCGTGCCCATGAGCGTGCTCGTCCACAGCTTCGCCTGCATGCTCATCTCCATGCGCTGACTCGTGGTTCTCAAAGACATCAAAAGGAACTACATTCGCGGCACTGGCTAGCCTGGCTGCAAACTCGTCATAGCCTCCACCGTTGACAATGAATATGCTCGATTCGGAAACAGCTAGTTGGTCTCTGGCCGATGCTTCAAATGAATGTGGATCTTGGGTTGGCTTACTAATCAGGGCTGAAACTTTGAATTTATCTCCAGCTATCTGACTTGCAACGTCGGCCCACACAGAGGTGGTGGCGACTATAGACGGACGAGTATCGGTTGCATCGATTGTTGAGCAACCTGATAGGCCAACCGCCACGGCAGTAATTGCGATGCTTGCTATAAATGTTTTCTTCATAGCATAATCATAGTGTTATTGATAATGAATATCAATAGCAATTAACTATGGGTATGGATCGAATCCAGTCGATAAGAGCACAAATGATACAGCTGTGTAAATAGCTGCAAGAGCAGCTAGAACAACTATGCCGATAAGTGCCATTTTCTTCTTTGAAGGGTCGCTTTGTCTATTGGCAAATTGTTTCAAGGCAATAGCCCCAATAACTGCACCAGCCAGAGGAGAGAAAGCACTTACAGCAAGGGCTAGCACTGGCAAACCGAACTTACGGAGTGAGCCAGATGATTGTGATTCTAAGTTACTCATAATCACTCTCTCTATCTCCTAAGCAGGAGGTTTGACTACATGTAAGGGTCGTAACCTTCTGATATTAACCACACCATCAAAGCTCCCCAGAAAACAATCAGGAGGACTATTAGGCCTGTGAACACCCAGCCCAAAATCACACCGGCTTTAGCCAGGCTTCTATTCGTGGCAACGATCTGACCTCTGTTCATTTGACCTAGGGCTACGTGGCCAATTATTGCTCCCGCAATAGGAAAGATGAAAGCCAAAACTAGGGCCAGAACTGGAAGAGCACTGTCGCCTTGTGGCTGGTTGTTTTGTGGTGTTGGGTAACTCATGATTCCTTCTCTCTTCCCCCTTCGGGAACTTTACTTGCCTTTAATCCTATTGATAGCCCCATGCTTATTGAAAGAACCCATAGGCATTAGTTGTATGTCAGAGAGTCAAAGAATGACTGCAACCCCAACATGAGTAAAAGCACTGGGATTGCACAAATGACGACTAACGTCATAACCCAACCCACAATCACAGCCCCGATTGAAAAGTTTCTATTAATGGAACTAATTTGCCCTGAACGCATTTGACCAAGCGAGATGTGGCCCATGATTGCTCCGACTGGTGGAAGAACAATAGCCAGAACCAATGCCCAGATTGGCAAACTGCTTTCTCTTCCGAATTCTTTTGGTTGATTACTCAATTTTGCCCCTTCCGATTCCCCCCTTGGGAACGCATTATTAATCTAGCAAAAGTGCTGGTTCTTCTATGACAGACGCGACGTCCTGAACAAAACGGCTAGCTACGTCTCCGTCAACAACGCGGTGATCGAATGTTGCACCGATGGTTGTTACCTGTCGAATAAGAATTTCATTATCGACAACCCAAGGCTTAGGTCTAATCGAACCTAGTGCAACAATTCCTACTTCACCTGGGTTCAGAATTGGAGTTCCAGTGTCAACACCGAATACACCAATGTTGGTAACAGTAATAGTTCCGTTAGCCATATCAGCTGGAGTTGTTTTGCCCTCACGTGCAGTTGCAGCAAGTTTTTCTAGAGCCATTGCAAGTTCAAGCATTGAAAGCTGGTCTGCATCTTTAACGTTAGGAACTATCAAACCTCTAGGAGTTGCAGCAGCAACACCGAAGTTCACGTAATTGTGGACGATGATTTCTGTGTCAGTCCAAGTTGAGTTAACAGTTGGGTTTCTTCTAGCTGCCCAAATCATTGCCTTAGCCATGATCAAAAGTGGTGTTACTTTAACTCCAGCAAAGTCTGCACTTGCCTTTAGTCTCTTCACATATTCCATTGTGCGAGTTGCATCAACGTCAACGAAGATGCTCACGTGAGGAGCAGTGAAAGCTGATTGCACCATGGCTGTTGCAATAGCTTTTCTAACTCCCTTAACTGGAATACGTTCTTCACGTTCAGTTTTAGGTTCTGGAGTTGTCTGGTTCTTGAACACACTTGCTACTTGAGCTGCTGCTAGAACATCTTCTCTAGTTACTTCACCAGATACACCGGTTGCTTTAATTTTTGCAATATCAACATTCATGTCTTTAGCAAGTTTGCGAATTGGTGGTTTAGCCAAAACAACATCTGCAGTTGGAACAACTGCAATCAAATCTGTGCCAGGTGCAGTTGCATTAGCTAGAGATGTTGCAGTTGCTACGGGAGCAACTCCACGTCTTCTTCTACTAGGTGCAGCAGCAGATACTCCATAGCCAACAAGATTGGGTTCTGGTTTTTCTTCAGCACCTGAAGATGAAACTTCAGAAATAGCTTCAATTGCTTCAGTGTTAACTGCGTTTTGTGCAACAGCACTGTGCATTGATGTAGGTGCAGATCCTGCAGCAACTGCAGCGGTAGCAACGCTAACTTCAACACCAATGATTGGTGAACCAACATTTACTGTGTCACCTTCGTTAGCAAGTAGTTGTGTGACAACTCCAGCAAAAGGACAAGGTAGTTCAACTAAAGATTTTGCTGTTTCAATTTCAACGATGATCTGGTTAACAGAAACAGTGTCGCCAACTTTAACTTTCCACGTAACAATTTCAGCTTCAGTTAAACCTTCGCCAACATCGGGCAAATCAAAATATGCAATCTGTGACATCTATTCCGCCCTAGTAAGCCAACACTCGATCGACAGCTTCCATCAAGCGGTCGGCATCCGGTAAAAATAGTTCTTCAAGCTTTGCTGCTGGGTATGGAACATCGAATCCACCAACACGAATAACTGGAGCTTCTAGATGGTAGAAGCAAAGCTCGGCAATCTTCGCTGCGATCTCAGAAGAGATGCTCACAAAGGTAGATGCCTCGTGAGCCACGATTAGTCGCCCTGTTCTCTTCACAGATTCAACGATGTGTCCAAAGTCAATTGGAGACATTGATCTAATGTCTACAACTTCAATGTTGATACCCTCAGCTGCTGCGTTCTCCGCTGCTTGCAGCGCTGTGACAACCATTGGGCCGTAGGTAGCAATGGTTACATCGGATCCTTGGCGAATAGTTGCTGCAGTGTGCATAGACATTGGTGCCTGGTCAAGATTTACTTGACCCTTCTGCCAATAGCGTCTCTTTGGTTCAAAGAACATAACAGGGTCACGAGATTCAATTGCTTGCTGAATCATCCAGTAAGCATCATTCGCATTTGATGGACTGATTACTCGAAGTCCTGCTGTGTGTGCGAAATATGCTTCAGGTGATTCGCTGTGATGTTCAACAGCACCAATGCCACCACCGTAAGGAACACGAACAACAACTGGCATCTCAAAGAAGCCTTCACTTCGGTTAGTAAGTTTTGCAAGCTGGCTAACAATCTGATTGAACGCCGGATAAATAAATCCATCGAATTGAATTTCAGCAACCGGGCGGAAGCCGCGCATTGCTAAACCAATTGCAGTTCCAATAATTCCTGATTCAGCAATTGGTGAATTGAAAACTCTCTTAGACCCGAATTCATCTAGTAAACCTTCAGTAACTCTAAACACACCACCAAGCTGAGCAACGTCTTCACCAAATACAAGAACCTTTGAATTGTCCTGCATTGATTTACGAATACCTGCATTGATTGCTTTAGCGATAGAAAGTTCAACTGTGTTACTCATGTGAACCCCCTAGCGAATCTTCATATCCTCTAAGCCACTCTCTTTGTTCCTCAATGAGTGGATGTGGCTCTGAGTAAACGTGGTCGAACATTAGTTCCATCGGTGGTTCAGTCATTGCGAAAGTTCCTTCTCGCAATTCAGAAGCTAACTGATCTCCTGCAACTTTAACTTCGTCGAAGAAGTCTTGGCCGATGCCTTGCTTGCGAAGGAATTTTTCAAATCTAATTAGTGGGTCTTTAGCTGCCCACTCAGCAACTTCTGCCGGGTCACGATACTTAGAAGGATCATCACTAGTTGTGTGTGCACCAATTCTGTAAGTAAGGGCTTCAATGAGTGATGGCCCTTTACCAGAACGTGCGTCATCCATGTGCTTCTTAGTTACTGCGTAACAAGCAAGAACATCGTTACCATCAACGCGAATGCCTGGCACACCAAAACCTTCGCCGCGTTTGTATAGCGGAACCTTTGTTTGTGTTCCAACAGGAGATGAGATTGCCCACTGATTGTTTTGGCAAAAGAAAACTTGAGGGGTGTTGTTAGTTGCTGCAAACAAGAATGATTCGCTGACGTCACCTTCAGCTGTTGCGCCATCACCAAAGTATGTGATTACTGCTAGATCTTTTTCTGGGTCGCCTGTACCAACTAGGCCTTCGAAGTTAATGCCCATGGCATAGCCGGTTGCATGTAGCGCCTGTGTACCCAAAACAATGGCGTATAAGTGGAATCCGTTTTCCTTTGGGTTCCACCCACCGTGGTTTACCCCGCGGAACATTTTGATGATCGACATCAGGTCAACGCCGTGAGTAATCGCTACACCGTGCTCACGGTATGAAGGGAAAATGTGATCGTTCGGGCCTACGCCATAACCAGAACCGATTTGGGCGGCTTCTTGCCCGATGGCTGAAACCCACAGACCCATCTGGCCTTGCCTTTGCAAAGCGGTGGCTTCTTCATCGAAGCGACGAATACGTGCCATGTCCCTGTAAAACTTTAGAAAGTCAGCTTCGCGAAGTTGCCTAACCAAATCTCCATAAACGGCGTGCTCTTTAGGTTCGGTGAAATCGCCGTCGACTGTAAGCAGTTGAACCATAGGAATTTCTGAAGAATTGGCGTTCACAGATACCAATTTACTTGAGGGGTGGCACAATAAAACACATGAAACGTTTTCTTATTAGCACCATCATCAACGGACTAGGTATTTGGCTGGTGTCAGCAATCATTCCTGGAATTGGACTTAAGCCATACGGTGGCAACGAATTGTGGCAATTATTGGCCACTTTGCTTGTTATTGGGGCAATTTTCGGTCTTATTAACTCCATAATCGCCCCCGTTATCAAGGTAATTGCGTTTCCTCTCTACCTTTTGACCTTTGGGCTCATTTCCTTCGTAATAAATGGTGCTCTCCTCCTATTGGTGGCATGGATCAGCCAGCAGCTAAGCCCTGACACCTTCACTATTGAAGGTTTCACCACTGAGGGTCTTGCTATCGAATCTCTAGGTTGGGCAATCTTGGCCTCAGTTGTGATTAGCATCTGCTCATTCATCGCTAGAGGAATCTTCAAGGCTTTGCGTATTCTCTAAGTCCTTCATAGAAAAGACTTGTACTTCCCCATCGGCTAGGCCTATGTGGTCGTCGAGAATCTGAGTACTTGGAGTCACAAGCGATCCATTGCTCATCCCTACAAAGTGAACCTGTCCACTCGCACCGGCTCGATATTGGACGAAATCCGCCAAACGACAGTCTTTATCGGTAAGTGGCTCTTGGCCATTGATCAAAGCCCAGTCCTGATCCTTAGGCAAATAGAACCAGTGTGATGTTGATCCATCTCTCATTTGGTAGCTCTCTTCGCGAACTAAAGGTTGCCCCGACCAGGTGGTTTCAGCAAATCGGTGCCCAATTATGTTTACATCGGTAGGTGGCATAACCGTAACCGGTGGCACATGCTGGGCAAAGCCAAACGGCAGGTTCAAAACTGGTGCCAATTCAAGTGCCCATGAACCCAGTTCCTTTAGAAGTTTGGGCACATCAATAGTTTCTAGAACGGTCTGAAGCATGGTCTCGGTCTGCATATAGGAATGGGCTGAGGTAATCAATCCCTGTTGGATGTGCCATAGCTTTGCCAATAGAAAAGGTAGCTCAATTGAGAACCTGGCAGCTGCCCATGGGGCTGTTGTGAACTTGGTTGGAGTGAGCTCAGTTAGCAAACTGACAGCTACTAGCCACATATCTCTCGCACTTCGAACAAGCTCTTCATGGGTAGCCACGACAATAACCGGAGCAATCGGTTGGGTGCAGATATCCGGCCTCATGGGATCAGTCCTAGGAGTTGCATCTGCCACATAAGTGAGTTCATTTGATGCTGAAGTTTCTGCATCTCCAACCGACAAGTGTCAGCCGCTGGTCCACGCCAAAGTGTTTGGCTTGGTTGGGCATGTTGTAGAAGAGCGATAGTTACCGCTAAGTGATTATTGAAAATGTTCATATGAAGAATCTCTAATATTGCTGGACACAGACTTCAGTTAATTGGGAGTTCTGTGCATAAAGCAGGGCAATATAGATATGTGAGTAATCTTTCTAATCAACCACTCAGCCCATTAGATGGCAGATATCAGCCAGTAGTTGCTGCCCTTGGTGAGCACCTAAGTGAAGCGGGTCTAAATAGAGCTCGCATCTTGGTTGAGGTTGAATGGCTCATATTCTTGGCAAACAGAAACCTTCTTGGAACCAATGCTCCGATTGATGGTGTTCTTCAGGATCAGCTAAGAAGCCTAGTCAGGGAATTCAGTGATGCTGATGTTGCGGAACTGGCTCAGACTGAAGCGAAGACTCGTCACGATGTTAAGGCAGTTGAATACTTCGTACGTGATCGTCTCACAAAGTTTGGACGTGAAGATCTTCTAGAGCTAACTCACTTTGCTTGCACAAGCGAAGACATAAACAATCTTTCTTACGCCATAACAATCCATGATGCACTCACAGACGTTTGGCTGCCTAAAGCTAAAGCTCTGACTGCAACTCTTTCTGAACTAGCAACTAAATACAAAGACTCTGCCATGTTGGCAAGAACACATGGTCAGCCAGCAACGCCAACAACCATGGGTAAAGAACTTGCTGTCTTTGTCCACAGACTTGAAAGACAACTTGCTCGAATTGAGAAAGCAGAATTCCTAGGTAAGTTCTCTGGAGCTACTGGAACCTGGTCTGCTCACGTTGTTGCAGCCCCTGATGTTGATTGGTTCAATGAATCAAAAGCGTTTGTGGAATCTCTTGGTTTGAAATTCAATCCTCTAACAACTCAGATCGAATCTCACGACTGGCAAGCAGAACTTTATTCCGCTGTGACACTGTTCAACAGAATCTTGCACAACCTGTGCACAGACATGTGGACATACATCTCAATGAACTACTTCAAGCAGACGCCAGTTGCTGGAGCAACAGGTTCATCAACAATGCCACACAAGGTCAACCCAATTCGTTTTGAAAATGCTGAAGCAAACCTTGAACTATCAAATGCAATTCTTGATTCTCTTTCAAGCACTCTAGTTACTTCAAGAATGCAAAGAGATCTAACTGACTCAAGTGCTCAAAGAAACATTGGTTTGGGTTTAGGTCACTCACTTCTTGCAATTGATAACACCATCAGAGGTTTAGGTGAAGTAGAGCTTGCAAGTGTTGCTCTAGATGCAGATCTTGCAGACAACTGGGAAGTTTTAGCTGAAGCTATTCAAACTGTTATTCGTGCCGAGGTAGCTGCAGGTAGAAGTGACATCACTGACCCTTATCAGCTTCTTAAAGAACTAACTCGCGGCAGAAGAATTGGTAGCGAAGACTTAGCTTTGTTTGTTCAAGATCTAAACATTGGACAAGAAGCAAAAGATAGATTGCTGATGCTTAAGCCAAGTACCTATACAGGAATTGCATCTGAGTTAGTTTTGATTATTTCTAAAGGCTCTGAAGCCTAAGACCTTATTTGAGTCGAGGAGTTCCTGGCTCTGTTTCATCTTCTTTAGAAACCAAATTCAATACGGCTAGCCCACCCATACAAGCTACAAATGTAATTCCCGCTGCTATTGCAACTCTTGCGAAGTCATCGAATGAAGCCCAAGAGATAGCTGTAACGAAAGCTGTCGCAACTACAGAAAAGATAAGCATTGACTTCAGTGTTGAAAACGCCTTCTTGTTAGCCATTGCTTTACTTCCTTCGGTTAGTTGGTGATGCAGCCCAGACTGCTCTCTGTACTGCAGACAAGGCTAGATAAGCACTCAAGAATCCAACTGCATTCAGTTCATCCAGTGGTGCTAATGAAAAGACTAATCCAGTAATGAATCCTAGACCCGCTGCTATTCGCAATTCCAGCACATCATCAGGATGAGCTTTTCTAGAAAGAACCAATTCGTATATCGCCATAGCCATTACAAACAAAAAGACAAGTGATCTAAACGCAAATAGTTCATCAGTGACTTCGCCATCGTATTGGCCACCAAAGACATAAGTCATTGCTGCAATCACAAAAGCAATTCCAGCTGGAATAGCAAAGTTCTTAAATGCATACTTAGCTTTTGTAATTCTGAAAAGGATAAGTCCACCAAACGCTAGAGCTGCAGTTACAAATTGAAGGACTCTCATGCCAACAGCAACTGAATGGTCTTGGGAGAAAATCAGAAAGATTGCTCCAATAGAAAACACTGATGCTTTTAGAACATTTGATGAGCGCATTTCTATTCCTTTGGATTTACGAATCGTGAGTACTGGCCTTGGAACAGCACTGTTGAAGTTCCGGTTGGTCCGTTTCTCTGCTTCGCAATAATAAGTTCAGCTTCACCTGGTCTTGCAGATTCCCCACCAGATAGATCACGGTGAATCAAAAGAACAACGTCAGCATCTTGCTCAAGCGATCCTGATTCACGAAGTTGTGAGAGCTCCGGTCTCTTGTTTGTTCCGTCTTCTGACTTTCTGTTCAGCTGTGACAGTGCGATGACTGGAACCTTAAGTTCTTTAGCAAGAAGTTTAAGAGATCTTGAGAATTCAGAAACTTCTTGTTGACGGTTTTCAACTTTCTTACCTGAGCTCATAAGTTGCAAGTAGTCGATGACAACTAGTTTCAAATCAAACTCACTCATCATGCGTCGGCACTTCGCTCTAATCTCAACAATGTTTAGATTAGGGCTGTCATCAATAACTAGAGGGGCTGCACCTATGTTGCTTCTGCGTTCTGCCATGATGGCCCACTCAGTATCGTTGATTGCACCTTTACGCATACTCTGCAGAAGGATTCCTGTTTCAGCTGACATCAATCGCATTGCAATTTCTGTTGTGCTCATTTCAAGTGAGAAAACTGCGGTTGCAAGTTTGTTGTTAATCGCAGCTTCACGTGCAATGTCTAGAGCAAGTGTTGACTTACCTAAACCAGGACGTGCAGCAATGATTACAAGTTGTCCTGGGTGCAAACCATTTGTGTCTTTATCAAATTGAGTAAATCCTGTTGGTACTCCTGAGAGACCTTTGTTCTTTTGAATGAATTCAATTTCATTAGCTGCACCTTCAAGTGCTGTGCTCAATCTTGTCCAGTCAGCTCCAGTTGATTCATCTGCAACTGTATAGATTTCACTCTGTGCTTTATTGACTAGATCTTCGATCTCACCTTCGGCGTCGTATCCACGCTGAGCAATTCTCGTTCCAGCTTCAATTAGTCGACGAAGAATTGCTTTCTCTCGAACGATCTTCGCGTAGTAGTTAGCGCTGGCAGCAGTTGGAACAATTGCAGTCAGTTCGTGAAGATATTCCGCTCCACCAACCATGGCGAGCTTGCCCATCTTTGTTAGTTCAGCGTTGACAGTAATAACGTCAGTTGGTTCACCGTGGTTAGCAAGGTTGCTGATTGCAGTAAAGATGGTTTCGTGCTTAGGTGCGTAGAAGTCTCTGGCAAAGATCTTGCCATCAGCCAGGATGCTGTGCACCACATCAAGGGATAGCAGCATGCCTCCCAAAGCGCTCTGTTCAGCGTTAACGTCATGAGGAAGTAAGCGATCTTCGCTGCGGAAACTCTTTCCAACTGGTGCAATAGACATGTAAATCTTTCTTGATGGGTACTAAAACTATAGAAACTTATTCATAGCATCGTGCTCTGACATGCCCAAAACAAGTTGCTCTGTGGCTAATCTTGTGGATAAATAGACCAACACGCCGATGGAACTGTGGATAACATGGGGATAACTTTGTGTAAAAACTGTGGAAAACCGTCTAGATACCAATAAATTATTGAGAATATTGGCCTTAAGAAAACTAACCCCTAAAGTCTAAACCTGTGAATGAAGGTTACTGAACGGGCAGCATTTACAGCAAAATCGGGGTACTTATCCACAAGTTATCCACAGTTTTCACTATTTCCGCTTAAATACTAAAGGCAGGCTCGAAAGCCTGCCTCTAGGTGAAAAGCCTTACTTCTTAGCTACAACCTCGAGCTTTAGGGTTGCAACCATGTCTGAGTGCAACTTTACAGTTGCCTCATAGGTTCCAGTGGTTCTGATTGGTGCGAAGAAAGCGACTTTACGCTTGTCAATCTCACCCAAACCAGCTGCTGATACTGCTGCTGCAACGTCTCCGGTCTTTACTGCACCGAACAAACGACCACCAACACCAGCCTTTACAGCCAATCTGATAGTTGCTGCCTGGAGAGCATCCTTGAAAGCCTGCGCTTCTTCAACAGTTGCTAGAGCACGAGCTTCACGACCAGCTTTGATCTGTGCAACCTGCTTCTCGCCACCCTTGCTCCACATAACTGCGAAACCACGAGGTAGTAGGTAGTTGCGAGCATACCCATTCTTAACTTCTACTACGTCTCCGGCTGAACCTAGACCTGATACTTCATTAGTCAAAATAATTTTAGACATTTCGATTCCTCCTAGCGGCCTGCGCCTGCGTAAGGCATAAGTGCTACCTCACGTGCGTTCTTTACGGCTTTAGCGATTAGACGCTGTTCCTGAACTGAAACACCGGTGATACGGCGAGAACGAATCTTGCCTCGGTCTGACACGAACTTACGCAGGGTTGCGATGTCCTTGTAGTCAATAACTCCAACCTTGATTGGCTTCGGTGGTGCAAGCTTCAGGTTCTTTGCATTGCGAGAGCCCTTTTTAACTCTGTCGCTGTTGATCTTTGCTGCCATTGTTTTCTCCTATGAATTCTTAGAAAGGGGTGCTGTCGCCAGCGGCAAAACCGCCATCGCTAACACCTGGGTTAGACCACGCATCAGCGGCTGAGCCTGCAGCTGCTGGAGCTGCGGTTGCCTGCGGTGCGTTGTTCCATGGATTTGCGTCAATTGGAGCTTGACCATCACGTGAGCGTCTGGTTACAGATGCTGTTGCATACTTCAGTGATGGGCCAACTTCATCGATGTCAAGTTCGATTGAGGCACGAGCTTCACCGCTAGCTGCTTGGTAAGCAGTAGCTGGCTTTAGTCTGCCGGTCACGATCAAGCGAGTTCCCTTGGTTAGAGACTGGCCGATGTTCTCAGCTAGCTCACGCCATGCGGTGCACTTCACCCAAACAGTGTCGCCATCTACCCAGGTGTTGGTTTCTCTGTTGTAGGTACGAGGGGTTGAAGCCACGTTTAGGTTAACAACAGCGATTCCTCCTGCTACATGACGAATCTCTGGATCGTTGGCTAGGTTGCCAACAACAGTGATAGTAAGTTCACCAGCCATGAGGATTACTCCGCTGACTTCGCAGCAACAGCCTTCTTGGCACGAGCTGGCTTATCTTCGCTAGCTTTCACCTCTGGGACTACTACTGGGTTGATTCTGAATACAGCATCTTCAGCACGCAAAACCTTGGTGCGAACAACTGCTTCTGACAGTGATAGTTGACGGTCCAACTCAAGAACTTCGGCAGGGTTACAGGTCAAGTACAGAACTGCGTAGATACCTTCAGTTTTCTTGTTGATTTCGTATGCGAAACGACGACGGCCCCAAATATCAACGCTGTCAACGGTGCCTCCACCGTTGCGAATTACGTTGAGGAATTTATCAAGGCTGGTACCGACGGTACGCTCTTCGATGTCTGAGTCTAGAATGACCATGACTTCGTATTTATGCATGACTAACCCACCTCCTCTGGACTAGAACGGCCACGGCGTTTCCGTGACAGGAGGGTAAATGCAATTGCTGCCCAACAGAAGAGCACAGGGTCTCTTCAGGGCAACTTCACTACTCTACCTTGATTGCCACCAGGTAAGCAAGCGAATCTTTGCTTCTTCATGTTCAAGCGGTCCCTCATCCAAGCGAAGCTCGAGCATGTATTTGTAAGCTGCTCCAACTTCCGGTCCTGGCTTCAAATCTAAGATCTCCATGATCTGCTCACCCGATAGATCAGGCCTAATCGCATTTAGTTCCTCTTGCTCAGACAGGGCAGCAATTCTTTGCTCTAAATCGTCATAGGCGTGAGAAAGGCGGTCTGCTTTCCTCTGATTACGGGTCGTCACATCAGCTCTAGTTAGAGCATGCAATCTAATTAGCTGGTCATCGGAATCGCGGGCATATCTTCTGATTGCTGAATCGCTCCAAGCCTGATCGCTATAGCCAAAGAACCTTAGGTGTAATTCAATGAGTCTTGACACTGCCTTGATGGTGTCATTGTCATACCTAAGAGCTCTAAGCCTCTTGGCGGCTAGCTTTGCTCCAACCACATCGTGGTGATGGAAAGTTACTCCTCCGCCAGTTTCAAGCTTTCTAGTCAAAGGCTTACCAATGTCATGCATAAGAGCCGCAAGTCTTAGAACTAGGTCTTTCTCTAAGTTGTATTCAGCCTCATAGCTAATTGCTTGCTCTAGGACTGTAAGAGTGTGTTCATAGACATCTTTATGGTGGTGATGCTCATCTATTTCTAGTTTTAGAGAGGGAAGCTCTGGGAAAACTATCTCCGCTATTCCTGAATCAACCAATACCTCTAAGCCTTCTCGAGGATTAGCTCCAAGGATTAGCTTGGATATCTCAACCTGAATACGCTCAGCAGAAACGATCTCAATGCGATCTGCCATGTCTTTCATGGCCTTGAAGGTGTCCTCATGAACCATGAAACCAAGTTGAGAAGCAAACCTCGCTGCTCTCATAATCCTCAGTGGATCGTCCGAGAAGCTGTCTTCTGGTTTCCCAGGAGTTCTAATGACTCCGTCAATAAGGTCTGTTAGCCCATTGAACGGGTCCACAAACACTCCATCAGGCAATCTAAGAGCCATGGAGTTAACAGTGAAGTCTCTTCTAAATAGGTCATCTTCTAGGTTGTTACCGAAGGCAACCACAGGCTTTCTGGAATCGGGGTCATACGAGTCAGCTCTATAGGTTGTGATTTCTAATGTGTCGTCACCTATACGGGCACCGATGGTGCCAAACTCACGGCCAACATCCCATTGAGCATCGACATGTCCTTTGAGAACCTCAAGAATCTGATCTGGGTTGGCTGAGGTAGTGAAGTCAAGGTCATTAGTGACTCTGCCTAAAAAGGCATCTCTTACAGGTCCACCCACTAGGGCTAGTTCAAAGCCAGCAGAGCTGAATAGTGTGCCGAGTTTGCTAAGTAGCGGAGTCTTAGAAGTCCGCTGTAAATTTGCAAGCGCTTCGGCCACAGTTCGCATGGTTTTAAGTATGCCCAACAAATGCCTCCGCATTAGGCTAAAGCAATGAACTCTCGACAGAAACCTCGTGTCGAGGAGACTTCAGCCGGGGGGTTTGTTCTAGCCGCTGATGGGTCTCCCCGGATTGCCGTAATCGGCAGAAGAAACCGTGGAGGTCGTATTGACTGGTGTGTGCCTAAGGGTCACCTAGAAGGATCAGAAACTATTGAGCAGGCAGCTCTGCGAGAAGTTGAAGAAGAGACTGGCCTGGAAGCAACCATTATTGAGTCTCTAGGTTCTATTCACTACGAATTCTCAACACCAACATCAATCATCGCTAAGACTGTTCATCACTTCCTAATGAAGCAAACCGGTGGGGACCTAACCATTGAGAATGATCCCGATAAAGAAGCCGTAGATATTCGCTGGGTCAACATTGACCTACTTCATGCAGAACTAACTCATGAGAATGAAAGACGTCTAGCTCTAATTGTTCAAGAGTGGGTTGCTAAGCAATGAAGACTCTAGGAAAAGTTTTAGCTTCAGCACTTTTGGTTCTACTAACGATTGCTACCCCCGGTAACGCAGCTTTACCGCCAGCTCAAGTTTTTGTTGTCTCAGGGTCTGATATCAACATAGTTTCACGTGAGTCAAAAATACCTGTGTCTGTTCAGAACAACTATGACCGTCAAGTGAAAGTTCGTGTTCACACCTCTTCTCCTGATCCTGCAGTGAGCTCTGAAAAGTATGTGACAGTAACAATCCCTGCTAACTCCAGAAAAGATGCTTTGATTCCAATCAGCATTCTCTCGGGTGGCGAATACAAACTAAACGTTTGGTTGACAACTTTTACTGACATCAGAATTGGTCAAACAGTTTCTATGAAGCTCACTGTCAATCCTGATATTGAAGTAGTGATCATCGTTGTCTTCGGAGCTATCATTGCCATATTGGTAGGCCTCGGTGTTTTGAGAATGACTAGACGAAGTAAGTCAGAGGTTTCTGAATGAGTATTCTTCGCTCGTCGTTAATCATGGCTAGCGGAACTGTCATGTCCAGATTCTTAGGTATACTTCGTGCAATTCTTCTAGCCGCAACCATAGGTGTTACAACTAATGCTGCGGATGCTTTTGGAGTTGCCAACCAACTACCTAACAACGTTTACGCGATTATCGTAGGTGGTGTTCTAAACGCAGTTCTAGTTCCCCAGATTGTTAGGGCCAGAACACACCTAGATGGTGGTAATGCGTACATTGATCGTTTACTAACTATTGCCATTGTCACCTTCGGTTCAATAACTATTCTGACTACAGTTAGTGCCCCTCTCCTTGTTTCCCTATACACAAGTGGTTGGGATGCAGACCAACTAGCTTTAGCGACAGCTTTTGCTTACTGGTGTTTACCTCAGCTTTTCTTCTATGGTCTCTATTCCCTTCTTGGTGAAGTGCTAAACGCTAAAAGCAAGTTCGGTCCCTATATGTGGGCACCGGTGCTAAACAACATCGTTGCCATCATCGGTATGGCTGCATTTGTTTGGCAGTTTGGGTTTGACCCAACAGGTCAGCAAAGTGTTGCTGACTGGACACAGCAGCAGATCTCTTGGTTGGCAGGATCAGCAACACTGGGTGTTGCTTCTCAAGCTCTGATTCTCTTGGTGTTCTGGAAGAAGATGGGGCTGACTTTCAAGTTCAACTTCTCTTGGCGTGGAGTGGGTCTGGGACCAGCAATGAAAGCAGCTTCATGGACACTAGGCATGCTTATCGTCACTCAAATTGGTGGCATAGTTCAGACAGCTGTTGCTTCTAGTTCCATTCAAGGTAGAGATCAACTTGTTGATAGCAATGTTGCGATTGCGTCAGTAGCTGCCATGAGTATTGCTTGGCTTATCTTTATGCTTCCTCACTCTGTTGCAACGGTTTCCATTGCAACTGCCTACTTCACCCGTATGTCCGAGCATGCGATGGACAAGAACTTTGATGAACTCAAGAAAGATCTTGTTGAGGGACTGAGAACTATTGCGATGATAAGTGTGCTTGCAACAACAGCTCTTATTGTTTTGGCATACCCAGTTTCCAGAGTTTTCGTTGGTGAACTACCAGGTGCTGTTGCTCTTGGAAATGTCGTGATTGCAATGGTGGTGGGTCTTCTACCTTTCAGCTTTGTTTTCATGATTCAAAGAGCCTTCTATGCTCTGGAAGATACCCGCACACCTTTCATCTTTACTTTCGTTCAGGTAGCTGTGAACATAACTGGATCTATGTTGGTTTGGCTTTATGTTGAAGACATCTGGATGGTTGTTGGATTATCACTAGTGACCAGCGCAAGCATCCTGATTCAATCTGGCCTATCTTTCGCTTTGTTCAGAAGAAAGTATGGAGCTCTAGGTCAAGGTGGTCTACCTCTTGCTACAACCAAGTTCATTGGAGCAGCTCTTCTAGCCGGTGGTACTGGGTACTGGATGCTTCAAGCTATGGGTGGAACTGTTTCAGGGGCTTTCCCTATCGCCAGCGTTCTGTCATCCGTTGTTTCATGTGTAACCATCGGAATGGTGATCAGCCTGGTCTACATTTTGGTTCTAAAGTTACTTCGAATCAAAGAAGTAGAGATTCTTTTGGCACCTATAGTACGCCTACTGCGTCGCTAAAAATTGCCGAGATAAACTAGCCCTACTTGCTTCCCCATCATTAACGTTCTGGAGTATAAATTGCACGAAGTAATCATCATCGGATCTGGTCCAGCTGGATACACAGCAGGTATTTACACCGGACGTGCTGGATTGAATCCACTCCTAATTGCTTCATCTGTTGAAGCTGGTGGTGAGCTAATGAAGACTACCGAAGTTGAGAACTACCCTGGCTTCCCTAGTGGCTTGCAAGGCCCAGAACTTATGGATGCTTTCCGTGCCCAAGCTGAACGCTTTGGAACAGAAGTACTTCTTGATGACGTAATCGAAGTTGACCTAAAGGGTCCAGTAAAGATTGTGAAGACCGGTGGCGGTAAAACCTTCGAAGCTAAGACAGTGATCCTTGCTACAGGAGCTGCCTACCGTGAACTTGGCTTGCCACGTGAAAAAGAACTGAGCGGTTACGGAATTTCTTGGTGTGCTACCTGTGATGGTTTCTTTTTTAGAGAAAAGACAATTGCTGTAGTTGGTGGTGGTGACTCTGCAATGGAGGAAGCAACCTTCCTTACTAGATTCGCAAGCAAGGTGTATCTGATCCACCGTCGCGAGTCGTTCAAGGCTTCAAAGATCATGCAGGAGCGTGCTCTAAATAATCCAAAGATTGAAGTTATCTGGAACACCGAAGTGAGTGAACTTCTAGGTGAGGGAAAACTAACAGGAATCAAGACAAACAACTTGGTTGATGGAACTCAGAACACTCTTGGCCTTGATGGTCTGTTCATCGCGATTGGTAATGACCCTCGTGTTTGGTTAGTTGAAAACCAACTGACTCTAACTCCAGAGAAGTTCATTGAAGTTGATGGCAGATCTTCTAAGACTAGCTTGCCTGGTGTCTTTGCCGCAGGAGATGTCATTGACCCAACATATCGTCAAGCCATCACAGCAGCTGGATCTGGTTGTGTAGCAGCGTTAGACGCAGAACATTACCTAAGCAACCTAAAATAGATTTAAACAATAAGGAGTAATCATGGCAGCAAAAAATGTAACCACCGCAACTTTCCAAGCAGATGTTCTTTCATCAGCTAAGCCAGTTCTAGTAGATTTCTGGGCTGAATGGTGTGGCCCTTGTCGCATGGTTTCACCAATCCTTGATGAGATTGCTGGCGAGCACGGAGACAAGATCACAATCGTAAAGGTCAACGTTGACGAAGAGCCAGCTCTTGCTCAGCAGTACGGCATCACTTCAATCCCAGCAATGCAGGTGTTCCAGGGTGGCGAAGTTGTTAAGTCAATCATTGGTGCAAAGCCAAAGCCTGCTCTATTGGCAGACTTGAGCTCATTCATCAACTAAGTTAGTTCTAAGTTAAACGGCTACGGCGCCTATGTGCCTTGGCCGTTTTTCGTTTAACCCCAGAATGTTTCACGAGTAACTAAGAAGGTTTAAATGGCTAAGGATTTATGGTCTGACAGATACGCATCTCGAGCGAATGGATTATCTGCGTCTGAAGTTCGAGCCCTCTTTGCCGTGGTGTCTCGACCTGAAGTTGTTTCTCTTGCGGGAGGTATGCCATTCGTTCCTGCACTACCCAAAGAGAGAATGATTGAAAGTTTTCAATCTCTGATGGCAGATAGATCTGCAGCTGCTTTGCAGTATTCGGGTGGTCAAGGTGATCCCACTCTTCGTGAACACATTCAAGAAATCATGTCGCTTGAAGGAATCAAATCAGATGTTGACAACATCGTTGTGACAACTGGTTCGCAACATGGTTTGGATTTAGTTTCATCATTATTTTTAGATCCAGGTGATGTTGTTCTTGCAGAAGGTCCAAGCTACGTAGGTGCACTTGGAGTCTTTAGAGCAAGACAAGCTCACATTGAACATGTCTACACAGACAGCAATGGAATTTCTCCTGAAGCCTTGTCAGAAACAATTAAGCGCGTTCAAGATGCAGGTAAAAATATTAAGTTCCTCTACTTGGTTCCTAACTTTGCGAACCCAAGTGGTGTGACGCTTGCTGCGGAAAGACGTTCACAAATACTAGAGATTTGTCGCAAGCATCACATTCTTGTCTTGGAAGACAACGTTTATGGTCTTCTCTACTTTGATGAAAAAGCTCCAGACGCTTTGCGATCACTAGATGAAGATGGCGTGATTTACCTGGGTTCTTTTTCAAAGATATTGGTGCCTGGATTCAGAGTTGGTTACGTTCTTGCTCCACCATCAATCAAAGAGAAGCTGGTTCTCGCTAATGAATCAGCAGTACTGTGTCCAAGTGCCTTCTCTCAAATGATGATCAGTGAATATCTGAGCACAAATGACTGGAAAGCTCAGATTTCGGTGTTTAGAAACGAATATCGAATTCGCAG
The DNA here is from genome assembly GCA_044373385.1 of Rhodoluna sp. Lineage (GTDB taxonomy): Bacteria > Actinomycetota > Actinomycetes > Actinomycetales > Microbacteriaceae > Rhodoluna. The sequence continues at coordinate 2,063 of JBILQF010000006.1, read as the reverse complement.
AGATGCTGCCCTGTCCGCTATGGACGAATTCCTACCGGAACTAACAACGACCAAGCCTGGCGGCGGGTTCTATTTATGGGTAGATCTTCCAGCTGGAGTGGATTCTAAGAAAATGCTGCCTAAAGCTGTAGATAATTTGGTTGCCTACACACCTGGCACGGCTTTCTACGGAAATGGAACTGGACAAGAGTTCTTGAGGATTTCTTACTCGTACCCAACCCCTGAAAACATCCGGGTTGGTGTTGAGCGACTAGCTAAAACAATTAACTCAGAACTGAGATCAACCAAATAACTAAAAGTTATCCACAGGTAAACTTTAGTTTTTGGTGGAAAAGCCTGTGGAAAACTATGTGGATAACTGGTTTAAGTACCTGTGGATAATTTAGAACTTGGTATCTTGACCAAGTTCGTTCAAAATTCGCTTCATGTCATCAACACTTGCGAAATCAATCTCAATGGTTCCCTTTTTCAAACCCAACTTGATTCGAACTGAAGTGTTTAGCTTGTCGGAAAGACTCTCAGCCAAAGTTTTTAGTGCCTCTTGCTTTCCACCTGGCTTGATTCTCCCCTTCTTGCCTGGTTTCTTGACTAATTCTTCAGTTGCACGGACAGAAAGACCAAGATTGATGACTTTGTCTGCCAATTCAGTCATACGTTGTGGATCTTCGACAGAAAGAATGGCCCTAGCATGCCCTGCACTCAAAACACCCGCCGCAACCTTTGACTGAAGAGCTGTAGGAAGCCTCAGGAGCCTAATTGTGTTGGTGATTTGTGGGCGAGAACGTGAAAGTTTCTCAGCCAATTGATCCTGAGTGCAGCCGTACTCCTCCAAAAGCTGTTGGTAAGCACTTGCTTCTTCGATTGCGTTTAGATCGCTTCTGTGAAGGTTCTCAAGCAATGCATCCCTGAGCATGTTTTCATCGCCAGTTTCACGAATAACTGCAGGAATCTGAGTAAGCCCAGCTTCTTTAGAAGCACGCAAGCGGCGTTCACCCATGATGAGTTCGTACTTGTCTACGCCATTTTGTTTACCAAGTGAACGAACTGAGATTGGCTGTAGAACGCCGAATTCACGAACGCTGCCTACCAATTCAGCAAAATCAGCTGGATCAAAGTTGCTTCTAGGCTGTTTAGCGTTTGGAGTGATGTCAGCAATGTTCAGGTAGCCAAAAGTAGCTCCCGGCACCGGCAAAAGGTCAACAGGTGCATTAGTTGAACCTCCAAAGAAGACGCTGATTGGATTGCCGTCGGCTGGACGCTCCATGCGGTCCTGAGCGTTTGAAACCTCTGGGATTAGAGCACCAATGCCTCTACCCAATCCGCCTTTTTTCTCAGCCATTTGCTACTCCTTTGTTTGCTATCTCAATCGCCGCTTCCATGTAAGAAATTGCTCCATTTGAGCTTCGATCGTAGTTGATTACTGTTTGACCGTAGCTAGGAGCTTCGGCAACACCGATCTGACGCGGAATTAGAGTCTGCAGGGTTTGAGTAGGGAAGTGATTGCGTACATCGTCTACTACAGCCTGATTTAGCTTGGTTCTTGAGTCATACATGGTCAAAAGGATTGTTGAGAGGGAAAGGTTTGGGTTTAGAGCCCCGCGAATCATGTCAATGCTTCTCTTTAGTTGGCTTAGACCTTCAAGTGCGTAGTACTCACACTGAATTGGGATAAGTACCTCAGTGGCTGCTGTGAAGGCGTTCACGGTCAAAAGGCCCAGGCTTGGCGGGCAGTCAATAAAAACGTAGTCAGGCTTCACACTTGTTGTCGAAATGTAGGCTGCTAAAGCGTTTTTTAGTCTGTGCTCGCGGGCTAGAAGAGAAACGAGCTCTAGTTCAGCAGTTGCTAGATCAATAGTTGCGGGTACACATCTCACCCTTGGAGACTCGGGGCTGACCTGAACTACCTCCGAAAGGTCCATGTTCTGGGTTATAACTTCGTAGATTGACTTAACACCAATTCTGTGCTCAATACCCAATGCTGTTGAAGCGTTGCCCTGAGGGTCTAGGTCAATTACAAGCACTTCCATGCCTTTATCGGCGAGTGCAACAGCTAGGTTTACTGC